>NZ_JAKZLD010000001.1:584201-1650676 GCF_022808835.1 Geothrix mesophila | reverse complement strand
GACCTTTTAGCCACCGATTTCGCTGATTTCAGTGATTCCCCGCGACCAGACAGCGTGGGCGGAGCCGGGGGGGGGGGGGGGGGGGCCCGGGGGGGGGGGGGGGGGCGGCCCCCCCCCCCCCCCCCGCCCCCCCCCGCCCCCCCCCCCCCCCCCCCGACTCCCTTCCGGCCACGCCGGAAGCCGCCTCCGGCGGGCCCATGCGGAAAATTCGCGGCGCGAAATCAGCGTCATCGGCGAAATCGGTGGCGAAAAAGGCCCTTGTAGATGCAGTCACAACGGGGTTCCGATCTGAGGCGGATGGCGATGACTTCATCCTCAATTCACTCCAAGTCAGCAGTCAGGCTTGCAGGTTACATCTTGTTTACAGAAGCCAGTCATTGCTGAATACAACTATTAAAAAACGATCATTTAACGTCTTGACATACTCCAATGGATCTAGGAAGAATAAGGCCTTCCACTGCTGAAAGATTTCTATGCGCATACGCCATCGACTCGCGGGCGCCGGTCTGGTTGCCGGTCTGCTCATCCCCCTCCTGGCCTGCTTCGGCAACGGCCGGCCGGCCGCCACGGCCGGCGGGGCCTTCCTGGCGCAGGTGAGCCCGGGGAGCCTGAGCATCCCCGCCGGCGGCGGCGGCTACGTCTCGGTGACCACGGCCCGCGCCCTGCCCCACGCCCCCAACCTCCAGGGCCCCCTGACCCTCAGCCTGGACCAGGCCCCCGCCGGCGTGACCGGCAGCGGGACCATCCCGGCGGACCGGTCCACGGGGACCCTCTCGCTCTGGGTGGACGCCGCCGTGGCGCCCCAGGCGCTCCAGGGCCTCCGGGTGAAGGTCACCGCCCCGGGCCTGGCCACCGTGGCCACCTTCGACCTGACCGTGACCGCGCCCCTGCCCCCGGGGCAGCTCCGCGCCGACCTGGTGCAGGCCAGCGGCCAGGCCCAGCAGGGCGGCGCCTACGCGAACACGCCGGTGGTCCAGGAGCCCGTGGCCGCCCGCCTCACCTCGGACGCCGCCCAGGTCCAGACCCTCCGCCCCGGGTTCCACCCCGCCGCGCCCGCCAACTGATCCCCCTGCGACCCCTCTTCCACATTCCCGCCCTGCGAGGTTCCATGCCCTTCCGTCCCACCCTCCTGACCCTGGCGCTGATCGGCCTGACCCCCGGCCTCCACGGCCAGGGGACGCCCGCCCCCACCGTCGCGGCCCCGGCCCCCCAGGTGGCCTACCAGGGCCGTCTGACGGAAGCCGGCCTGGCCGTCACCGGCACCCGCAGCTTCACCTTCGCCATCCTCGATGCCCAGGGGACGGAGCTCTGGACCTCGGGCCCGCAGGACGTCTCCGTGAACAACGGCCTCTACGCCGCGGTACTGGGCGGCACGGGCCAGCCCGCCATTCCCGCCTCCCTGCTGGGCACGCCGAACCTCAAGCTGCGCGTGGCCATCAACGGCGTGACCCTCACCCCGGACACGGACCTGGTGCCCGCCCTCCAGGCCCGCAGTGCCTTCGAGTTCTCCGGCCCCCTGGCCGGGGATGTCACCGGCACGCAGAGCGCCACGGTGGTACTGCGCCTCAACGGCATCCCCCTCGACGCCGCAACCCCCGCCGCGGGCCAGGCCCTGGTGTTCAACGGCTCCAGCTGGGCGCCCGCCACGGCGGCGGGCCCCATGGGCCCCGAAGGTCCGGCGGGCCCCGCCGGTCCCATGGGCCTCATCGGTCCGCAGGGCCTCCCGGGCGCGACGGGTCCCCAGGGCGCCACCGGTCCCATGGGCCCCGCCGGTCCGCCGCTCGCTTTCCGCAACGCCTGGAGCGCCGCCACCGCCTACGCCACCGGCGACGCCGTGGCCAAGAACGGGACGACCTACATCGCCCTCACCGCCAGCACGAACCTGGATCCCGCCGCGGATGTGGCCGGCTCCGGCGGACACTGGGCCGTGCTGGCCGCCAAGGGTGATCCGGGGCCCGTCGGCCCCATGGGCGCGACCGGTGCCACAGGCGCCACCGGGGCCACGGGTGCGACCGGCCCCATGGGACCGCAGGGCTACCAGGGCATCCAGGGCATCGCGGGTCCAACGGGCCCGACGGGCCCCATGGGACCGATCGGCCCCGTCGGACCGCAGGGCGCCACCGGCCCCCAGGGTCCCATGGGGCCCCCCGTCGCGTTCCGGAGCGCCTGGAGCGGCAGCACCGTCTACGCCATCGGCGACACCGTGGCGGAAAACGGATCGAGCTACATCGCCCTCACGGCCAACCTCAATGTCGATCCCGCCCTGGACGTGGCCGGCTCGGGCACCACCTGGGCGCTGCTGGCGGCCAAGGGCGCGGTGGGCCCCGCGGGCCCGCAGGGCGCGACCGGCGCCACGGGTCCGACCGGCGCCACCGGGCCCATGGGCCTCCAGGGTCCCATGGGACCGATGGGACCGACGGGCGCCCAGGGTCCCACCGGCCCCGCGGGGACGGTCGCGGTCGGCACCACCACCACCGGCGCGCCCGGGGCCGCCGCCTCGGTGACCAACTCGGGCACCTCCACCGCGGCGATCCTGAACTTCACGATCCCCCAGGCCCCGCTCATCTCGACCATCCCCCTGGGCGCCCAGCAGATCGGCACGGTCAAGGCGGTGGGACTCAACTACATCATCGCGCTGGTGGGGATCTTCCCGCCCAACTCCGGCAGCGGCAGCACCAGCTACTCGGAGCAGATCATCGGGGAAGTCCGGCTCTTCGCCGGCAACTTCGCGCCGGACGGCTGGGCCTTCTGCAACGGCCAGCTCCTGAGCATCTCCTCGAACGTGGCCCTGTTCTCCATCCTGGGCACCACCTACGGCGGCAACGGGAGCACCACCTTCGCCCTGCCCGACCTGAGGGCCGCCGTGCCCATGGGCCCCAAGTAGCCTCCACCCGCCAGCCTGCTCCCTCTTCTCCGGAAGGCCCTCCGGGGCCGCCTCCGGCCATGCCCTGCCCGCATCGACGGACACCCGCCCCGAGAGGTCCCATGCCCTTCCGCCCCTCCCTCCTCACCCTGGCGCTGGCCGTCGGCCTGGCCTCCGCCCTCCACGCCCTGCCGGCGCCGGTTCCCGCCCCAATTCCCGCGGCTCCGGCCCCCCAGGTGGCCTACCAGGGCCGCCTGACGGAAGCTGGCCTGGCCGTCACCGGCGCCCGCAGCTTCACCTTCGCCATCCTGGACAGCCAGGGGACGGAGTTCTGGACCTCAGGCCCGCAGGATGTCTCCGTGAACAACGGCCTCTACGCCGCGGTGCTGGGCGGCACGGGCCAACCCGCCATTCCCGCGTCCCTGTTGGGCACGCCGAACCTCAAGCTGCGCGTGGCCATCAACGGCGTGGCGCTCACGCCGGACACGGACCTGGTGCCCGCCCTCCAGGCCCGCAGCGCCTTCGAGTTCTCCGGCCCCCTGGCCGGGGATGTCACCGGCACGCAGAACGCCACGGTGGTGCTGCGCCTCAACGGCGTCCCCCTCGACACCACGGCCCCCACCGCGGGCCAGGCCCTGGTGTTCAACGGCTCCACCTGGGCGCCCGCCACGGCGGTGGGTCCCATGGGCCCCGAAGGTCCGCAGGGCCCCGCCGGTCCCATGGGCGCCATGGGTGCGACGGGCCCGCAGGGGCCCATCGGGCTCACCGGCGCAGCGGGTCCGCAGGGCGCCTCGGGGCCGCAGGGAGCCACCGGCGCGACCGGTGCGACGGGCGCCACCGGGCCGCAGGGCGCCACGGGCCCCATGGGCCTCACCGGCCCCGCGGGCGCGGCGGCCAGCGTCGCCGTGGGCACCACCACCACCGGCGCCCCCGGCACCGCCGCCTCGGTGACCAACTCGGGCACCTCCAGCGCCGCGGTGCTGAACTTCACCATCCCCCAGGGCTCCGCGGGACCGAACGGCGTGCACGTGGTCTCGGGCACCACCCCCAACTACCTCGTCGGACCCAACGATCTCACCGTGGTCGTGACGAGCACGGCCAACCCGACCATCGTCCTGCCCGCGGCATCCGCCAATCCGAACCGGGTGATCCAGGTGATGGCTGGAGGCTTCAGTTTCTCGCTGTCCGCCTCCGGAGTGCCCATCGTCGACGGCACCGGTTCCATCAACCCGACCTGGACCGTTACGCCGGTCGTGACCATCGCCTTCCCCTACTGGACGCTCATCTGCGTCTCCGATGGCACCTCCTGGTATGTGAACTGACCTCCCCTGGAGCGGCCGGACCCCGATGCGCGCCCGGCCTCCGGGCGCGCTTGGCGTCCTGACGTCCTCCCGGGGGACCGCGGCCGATGGCATGGGGACCATTCCGGCCCCATCCTTGGGTCGCGTTCGTTCCGAGGAGGCTGCCATGGCCACGACGAAGCTGGAGGAATTCCTCAACCAGAACGGGGTGGTCCACCAGATCATCCATCATCCGCTGGCCTTCACAGCCACTTCGGTGGCAGGGGCCGCCCACATCAAAGGCAAGGAGATGGCCAAGACCGTCATGGTGAACATGGATGGCCACCTGGCCATGGCGGTGCTGCCCGCCGACCGCAAGGTGGACCTGGAGCGACTGCGGCAGGCCACCGGGGCCGTCAACGTCGAGCTGGCCGACGAGCGCGAGTTCATCGGCGACTTCCCCGAGTGCGAGCCCGGCGCCATGCCGCCCTTCGGGAACCTGTACGGCATGGACGTCTACGTGGAGCCGCACCTGGCGGCGGACCCGGAGATCGCCTTCAACGCCGGCTCCCACACCGAGCTGATCCGCATGGCCTACAAGGACTTCGAACGCCTCACCCACCCGAAGCTCGTGGACATGTAGATCCGCTGAGATCGGCCTTTCCCGGGCGGGCGCCCGGCGCGCCGGGCCCTGTGAGGAGGTTCCCATGCGTCTGAAGGGCAAGTCCATCCTCATCACCGGCGGCGCCAGCGGCATCGGGCTGGCCACGGCGGAGCGCTGCCTGGACGAGGGCGCCGGCATCGTCCTCGCGGACCTCCCCACCTCCCAGGGCGTGGCCCACGCCAAGGACCTGAACGGCCGCCACGCGGGCCGCTGCCTGTTCCTGCCCTGCGATGTCACCGCCACGGACCAGGTGGACCGGCTCATCGCCGACACCGTCAAGGAGTTCGGCCGCCTGGACGGCGTGTTCAACAACGCGGGCATCGGCGGCATGAGCCTGGCCCACGCCTACAGCGATGAGGACTTCCTGCGGGTGATCGACATCAACCTCATCGGCGTGTTCCGCGTGGCCCGGGCCGCCCTGCGCCAGATGTACCCGCAGGGCAGCGGCAGCATCGTGAACTGCGCGTCCATCCTGGGCGTGTTCGGCCAGACCATGGTGGCGGCCTACTCGGCGGCCAAGGGCGGGGTGGTGAACCTCACGCGCACGCTGGCGCTGGAGGCCGCCACCAAGGGCGTGCGCGTGAACGCCGTGGGGCCGGGCTACATCGACACGCCCCTGCTCTCGGGCCTGGATCCCGACGTGCGCCAGGCGCTCATCGACCTGCACCCTCTGGGCCGCATGGGCCGCCCGGAGGAGGTCGCCCACGCCGTGGCCTTCCTGCTGAGCGACGAGGCCAGCTTCACCACCGGGGCCCTCCTGATGGTGGATGGCGGCTTCACGGCCGGGAAGTCCTGACCTCGGCGGCCTGGTAGGTCGCCCGCACCATCTCGACGCCCCAGGCCTTCAGGGCCGCGGGCATGTCGAACCCGAGCCGCTGGTAGTGGGCGCGGACCTCGCGGCCCGCCGCTTCGTAGGCTTCGCGGCTGGCCCAGGCGGCGAGGGTCACGAGGTTGAAGGCGGAGGCCCCGTCCCGCTGTTCGAGGACCAGGTGGCCCCGGAAGCCGGGCAGGGTTCGGATGAAGGCCAGGTTCTGCTGCATCCGGTCCGTGAACGCCGCCCGGTCGGCCTCGGGCACCGTGAATGCGTCGTGCAGGAAGTAGAGTCCGGGCTCGCGGTCGAGGTCGAGGGAGAAGGTGGACATGGAGGCTCCTGATGGATGGCGGAACGGATCGTGCCGCCCCTTGAATGCTTGTCGCGACGGCCATCTGGAACTTGTATGAATTCAGGAACTCCATGCAGGAGCTTCGGGCAGGAGTAGCATCACCCCATGCAGGTCCACGCCTTCGCCCCGACCGAGGCGCTCGTCCCCTTCGTCCGCGCCTTCGAGATCATCGAGGCGGACGGCGCCATGGAGAAGCTGCTCATTCCGGAGACGGGGCTGATCCTCGGCTTCCGCTACGCGGGCTCGTCGAGCCTGGTGGAAGGCGCCACGCGGCTCGAGGTCCCGGACCACGTCGTGACGGGCCTGCGGGCCACGGCCCGCCGCATGGTCACCGCCGCCGGCAGCGGGATCGTCCTGGCGAAGTTCCGGGACGGCGCGGCCGGAGCCTTCTTCGATCCGCCCCTGCACCAGCTCTTCGGGGCCACCCTGCCCCTGGAGGAGCTGGTGGACCGCCGGGCCGTGGAGGCCGCCTCCGCCGGCATCCGGGCGGCCCGAGGCCACCGGGCGCGCGTGGACGTCCTCGAGCGGTTCCTGCTGGCGCAGAGGGCGCCCCGGGACTGGCGCGCGGACCCGGTGGTGGGCGCCGCGCTCCGGGCCATCCGGGCGGACCCCGGCGCCTTGCGCGTCGCGCCCCTCGCGGGCGAGCTGGGCCTGAGCGTCGATGGGCTGGAGAAGCGGTTCCGCCGCAGCGTCGGGGCCTCCCCCAAGCAGGTGGCCTCCATCCTCCGCCTGCGGCGGGCCCTCGGCGCCCATCGCCCGGGGACGTCCCTGACCCGGCTCGCCCTGGACGCGGGGTACTACGACCAGGCCCACTTCATCCGCCAGGTCGTGGCCGCGGTGGGCGTGGCCCCGAGGGCCTTCCTCCACGCCGCGGAATTCTGCCTCTGAGGCGCTCCCGCGCGAAGCTGGGATACTGCCCCCATGTCCCTCCCAGGTCCCGATCCTTCACCGGCCCGCGCCGAGCGCCCGCTCCTGGTGCTGCTGCCCGGCCTGGACGGCACGGGGATCATGTTCGGGCCCTTCGTGGCGGCCCTGGGGGCCGCGGGCTTCGAGGCGCGGGTGGTGCGCTATCCGCCCACCCTGGTGTCCTACCCTGCCTGCGCCCACTTCGCCCACACGCTGCTGCCCCGGGACCGGCCCTTCCTGCTGCTGGGGGAGTCCTTCTCGGGCCCCGTGGCGCTGGCCCTGGCGGCGGAGGCACCGGAGTACCTGGTGGGCGTGGTGCTCTGCGGCACCTTCGCGAAGAACCCCCGGCCCGGCCTGGGCCGGCTGGCGCCGCTGCTGCCCATCCTGCCCAAACGCCTGCCGCCGGCCGTGATCCGCTTCCTGCTCCTGGGCCGCTGGGCCACGGCGCCGCTCATGGACCTGCTGCGCGCCCTGGTGCCCCAGGTGCCGCCCGCCACGGTGAAGGCCCGCCTGCGCGCCGTGGTGGCCGTGGACCAGACGCCGCTGCTGGGCCGCCTCCGCGTGCCCGTCCTGGCTCTCGTCGCCGCCCGGGACCGCCTGGTGCCCCCTTCCGCCACCGCCTGGCTCCGCGCCCGCCTGCCCAACCTGGACATCACGCGCCTGCAGGGCCCGCACTGGCTCCTCCAGACCCGCCCCGACGCCTGCGTCCAGGCCATCGCGGCCTTCCTGGACCGCCTGCCGAAACCCAGGTGATGGGATACTCGCCCCATGCCCTTCCTCGCCCGCCCCGCGATCCGCTGGTCCGTCCTCATCGCCCTCTGGGCGGTGGTGGGCGCGGTGCTGTGGATCCTGCTGGTGCAGGTCTTCCTGCTGGCGCTGAATCCCTTCTGCCACGCGCAGCGGCCCGGCGTGGCCCACGTGGAGGTGCGCAGCGTGGACCGGGATCCCGACAGCCAGATCACGGACTTCGTGACGGTGAAGCACGGGGACTCGGAGCAGGTGCTCAAGATGGCCAAGGCCGAGGCCGCGGAGCTGCGCCCGGACGACGAGGTGTGGATCCTCGACGCCTGGTACGCCGACGGCCTGCGCCCCACCCAGTTCCGCCTGACACCCCTGCGCGTGCTGCTGGAATACCCGGTGCTGCTGCTGCTGCCCGCCGCCTGGGGCCTGTGGCGCGTGCGGAAGGCGAAGCGGGTGGCCGACGCCGCCCCGCCCCCGCCCGTGCGCCGCGTCTTCACGGACGACTTCCACCTCCGCGCCCAGCGCTTCGCGAAGCCCACGGAAGCGAAGAAGGAGGAGCCGCCCGCGGACGGGCCCGCCTGAGGCGGGGCAGACTCCAGTCTTCCGCCGCGCCATGGACACCAGCTGTCCAGTTCACGCCCCTTCGGATTTCCCCACGTCCGAGGCCTTGAAGCTCCGGTAGAGCAGCAGGTCGTAGAGGATCTTCAGGCCTCCGGCGATGAGGAACGGCGCTCCCGCCAGGGCGGGAACGGCCAGCAGGGGCCCGGCCAGGGAGGGCGAAATCGCCGCGCCGGTGGTGCGGGCGATGCCGGTGACGCCGGCGGCGGCGGAGCGCTCGTCCGGCGCCACCACGGCCATGGTGTAGGCCTGGCGCGTGGGCACGTCCATCTGGGAGATGCTGAAGCGCAGCAGCAGCATGACCACCGCGAGCGGCAGGGTGGGCATCAGCGGCACGAGGATCAGCAGCACGTTCGAGGGGATGTGGGTGAAGACCATGGTGCGCACGAGGCCGATCTTCCCCGCCAGCTTCACGGCGTACAGGCTGGAGAGGCCCGCGAGGAGGTTCGCCGCGAAGAAGATCGACCCCAGGGTCCCGGGCGCCACGCCGAATTTCACGTGGAACCAGTAGGCCATGATGCTCTGGATGACGAAGCCGCCGGCGAAGGCGTCCAGCGAGAACAGCGCCGACAGCCGCAGCACCACGCCCTTGGAGGCGTGCAGGCCCCAGCGGCTGGCGTGGGCCGCGGCGGGCGGCGCCTCCACGGCTGGCGACATCCGCGCGAAGAGCGCTGCGAGAAGCAGCCCCACGGCGGCGTAGGCGAAGACCAGCACGCGGTAGCTGGCCACGGGGGTGCGGCCGGCGGCCTGGAGGGCCTGTGCGGACCAGCCCCCGGCCAGGGCGCCCAGGGCGGTGGCGAAGGAGCCCGTGAGGTTGTACCAGGCGAAGACGCCGGTGCGCCGTTCTCCGGGCAGCACCTGGGAGAGGGCCGCCTGCTCGATGGCCAGGAAGGGCCCCACCTCGTTGCCGGAGGGGCTGATGACGCCGAAGGTGGCCGCCAGCACCAGCACCGTGAAATCGCCGCTGAGGGCGAAGGGGATGCCCGCCGCCACCATGAGGGCGGCGCCCACCATCAGCATCTTCTTCCGGCCCAGGCGGTCGGCGTGGAGGGTGATCCAGAGCGAGATGAGCGTGTCGCCCACCAGGGTCAGCGTGAGCAGCAGCCCGATGCGCCCCTCGCTGAAGCCCAGGCCGGCCAGGTAGAGCACCAGCACCACGGACAGGAAGCCGTACGAGAACATCCGCGCGGCGCGGGTGAGGAAGAGGAGGCGGCCGTCGGCGTCCAGGCGGGCATTCGAGGGCATGGGACCTCCCGGCGAGTCCCCACTGTACACTTGCCCGGCCGCCCGCCGGCAGAAGGTCGCCCATGGACATCAAGCTCACCCCCGACACCGAGAAGCGCCTGCGCGGCCCCATCCAGCGCTTCGTGAACGAGGAATACGGCGTGAGCCTCGGCGACCTGGGGGCGGACACCTTCCTGCGCTTCTGCCTGGTGGAGCTCGGCCCGGCCATCTACAACCAGGCGGTGGCCGATGCCCAGGCCTGCGTGCAGGAGCGCGTGAGCGAGCTCTCGGACATCTGCTTCGCCGACGAGTCCGACTACTGGGACAAGGGCGCGAAGAAGAAGGTGGCGCGCAAGCCCCTCGGGGGAAGGTAGGAGCCGGCCATGCCCCACTGCATCCTCGAAGCCTCGGACAACCTGCTGGACGCGCCGGACTGGGCGGGCCTGCTGGAACGGCTCCACGGAACCTTGACAGCCACGGGCCTCTTCCGCGAGGAGGACCTCAAGAGCCGCGTCATCCTGCACCGGACCTTCCGCGTGGCGGACGGCGCGCCGGACCGCGCCTTCGTCACCCTGGACCTGCAGATCATGGAGGGCCGCGAGGACGCGGTGAAGGCGCAGCTCAGCGAAGCTCTCATGGCCCTGCTGGCCAAGGCCTTCCCCCGCACCTCGGCGGCCATGCGCCTGAACCTCACCGTGCAGGTCAGCGAGCTGAACCGCGCCAGCTACCGTCGCCAGACCAGCGAACCCTAGGAGCCCCCGTGGCCGAACCCATCACACCCCGCCAGAAGATGCTGCTGCAGCTGGTGGCCCAGCACCCCGACGTGGCCCGGGACCACCTGCTGAAGGCCGGAGCGGCGGAGGCCGACCTGGCCTACCTGGAGCGCCAGGACCTCATCCGCGAGCGGGAGCCTGGGCACTACCGCGTGTCCCACCTGGGGCAGCAGGTGCTGAAGCGGATGTAGGTACCGGTACCGAGACAGTCATGTTCCGCTGGGAAGCGGAAGGGCCGAAGATGGAGCCCGCACCCTCGCGGCCCGATGTTCCCCATGTTCGCGACCACCCGACTACGCGGGCTGAGGCGGCAGGGACTTCAACGACCACATGCGCAACACGACCGACCTGAACAAGGCCGCCGACACCCGCGCGCACTTCTTCGAGACCCACGGCTTCCCTGCGCCCGAGTTCCCACGCCTGCGGATCGGCCCCGTGGTGCGGAAGGACGAGGTCGAATACATCCGCGAGATCGGGTTGCTGGAGCCCTTCAGGGTCACGCTCGCCGTGGCGGCCCAGTCCGGGGACGGCAGCCGCCCCCAGCTCCGCAACGAGTTCTTCAAGGCCGACGGCCGCGTGGCCACTCGCATCACGAGCCTGGGCGGCTGGCTGGACCACGGCCCCCGCGACCTGGTGGCGCCCTCCGCCCTGCTACAGGCCATGGAGCGCACTGAGGACTTGCAGGACCTGCCGTCCCTGAATGCCTGACCAGCCCCGGCTCCCCAGGCGCGGTGAATGGTCTGGGCCCCGGTGGCCACCCGATGACGATTCGCAAAATAGGGTTGATCTTGCCTACATCATAGTGGATTATCTGGTCACCATAAAATTCCAGGTGAGCGTATGCGTCTGATGTCCAGGGTCTTACTCGGTGGTGTGAGCTGTCTCCTGCTCCTGATCGGCTGCGGAGGCGGAGGCTCCAGCAGCGGCGGGGCCACACCCGTGCAGCCACCCACCTCCCTTTCCTACAGCACCAGCCCTGCGGTTTACACCCGCGGAGTAGCCATTGCGCCCAACCTTCCTATGGTGGGTGGAGGGGCGGCGACCGCCTTCACCGTGTCGCCCGCACTCCCCGCGGGTCTGGCGCTCAATAGCGGTACGGGGGCCATCACCGGTACTCCCAACGCGATCACCCCTGGAGCGCTCTATGTGGTCTCAGTTTCCAATGCTGGTGGGACAACTAGCACGACCCTGAACATCACCGTGAACGACCAGGCCCCAGCCATCGAGCTGCCGGGCGGACCCTTCGTGTTCACGGTGGGCCTGGCCGTATCGCCCCTGGTCCCTGTCAACCACGGCGGATCCGCGGTCGCCTGGAGCCTCGCGCCAGCCCTTCCCGCAGGGCTCAACCTGAATCTTTCGGATGGATCCATCTCAGGGATTCCCACCAGTCCAACTGCTGCCCGGAACTACACGCTCACCGCCTCCAACACCGGGGGAACCACCACTGCCACCGTATCCATCGCTGTGGTCGATACGCCACCCGCCATCGCCCTGAATGGCGGGCCATTCGCATTCACCATCGGCAGGGCCATCACCCCCCTCGTCCCCACCAATACGGGCGGGACGGTTCTTTCCTGGTCGGTCACGCCGACCCTGCCCGCAGGACTCAGCCTCAATCCTGTGAACGGAACCATCAGCGGAACCCCCACCTCCGCCTCCACGACCCTCGAGTATTCCCTCCAGGCTTCCAACACGGGCGGCAACGCCACCGCCAAGGTCACGATCACGGTGAATGAGGCCCCTCCCTCCATCCACCTTGGAAGCGGAGCCTACGGGTTCATTCTCAATCAGCCCATCGCCCCCCTTGTCCCCGTCAACGACGGAGGCCCCGTGGCGACCTGGTCCATCACCCCAGGGCTGCCGCCGGGATTGAGCCTGGATGGGACGAACGGAACCATCAGCGGGACTCCGACCACCCTGGCACCACCCCAGAGCTACAGCCTCCAGGCGACCAATTCCGGCGGATCAAGCGCCGCCTCCGTCGAGCTGCGGGTGATCCCACCGCCGCCGGTCATCACCGCCCCGCCCCTGGACCAGACCGTCGATGGCGGCCAGACGGCCACCTTCACCGTCACGGCCACCGGAACGGGACCACTGACCTACCAGTGGAAGAAGGATGGTGTCTCCATTTCCGGCGCGACCTCCTCCACCTACACCACACCGCCCCTGTTCGTGCCCGACCGGAATGCCCAATTCAGCGTCCTGGTGAGTGATTCCTATGGAAGCAGCCTCACGAGCCCAGCAGCCACCCTGGGTGTGACGGATCCCTGGCCTGCGGCCCCGGAGTGGACCACTTTCCAGGGCAACGAGACGCACACTGGCTACGTTCCGGTATCCTGCGACCCCCGCGCCTTCAAGCTCGCATGGACGACTCCGCCGCTCGCCGCCCAAGTGGCCTTGAATCCCGCCACGGCAGGTGCGGGAAAGGTGTTCGTTTCCACCCAATCCTACTTCGGCAAGAACCTGCTCTTCGCGCTGGACATGGGCACGGGTGGCGTGCTGTGGTCCTATGATTTCGGCGGCATCCACGCCGTCCACCCCCCTGCCTTCGCGGGAAACCGGGTCTACCTCACCACCTCGGGGAATGTTGACGCCTTCCTCTGGTGCTTTGACGCGGCCACGGGAACTCCGCTGTTCCGATCCGCCTATGGGAATCAGTGGGAACGGTACTTCGCCCCCATCATCATCGGCGACCGGGTCTACATGGGAGGCGGCACCTACGGAGGAATGTGCTGCTTCGATGCGACCAACGGGACCAAATACTGGTCCGCCATCCTGAACCAGTACGACCAGTGGACCCCTGCCTACGCCAACGGGCGGGTCTACGCCTACACTGGTTCGTACTCTCCCAAGGTCAGTGTCCTGGACGCTTCCACCGGGCTTTCCGTCGGAGACATCCCCGATCCTGGATTCGTATGGAACGGCTGGTCCATGAACGAGGCTCCGACCCTCGGTTCCAGGAACAACCTGGTGGCCGTTCAGCAGGGGGGCAGTCGCCTGGTCTCCTTCGACCTCGCGGGAAGCCGCCTGGAATGGGTCCTGAATGGAACCTACAAAGGACATGCCACCATCGCCAACGGCGTGATCTTCGTCTTCAACAACAGCCAGCTGGAGGCCCGGTCGGAAACCGATGGATCCCTGCTCTGGATCTGGATCGCGCCCCTCGAGACCCCCACGGGCACCCTCGTCGCCACCCAGAACCTCCTGTTCATCAGCACCGCCACCAAGACCTACGCAGTGGACCTCTCCACCCACAAAGCCGTCTGGTCCTATCCCAAGGGCGGCCTTCTGGCGATAAGTCAGTCCGGCACCCTCCTCATCTCCAGCACCGATGGCACGGTAACGGCGATCTCGGTGAAATAACCCCCGGAGACCACTCCGGTCCACGACATGGAACCTCCCGCATGGACGCCAGGTCATCCATGGGGGGAGAATGCCCTTCCGATCCCCCGGAGGTTCCATGGCCCTGCTGACCCGCGCCGAAGCCACCCGCTACGAGGAGACCAGTCGCCACGCGGACGTGATGGCCTTCATCGCAGGCCTCCAGGCCAAGGGCGACAAGCGCCTGCATGTCACCTCCTTCGGCGTGAGTCCCCAGGGCCGCGAGCTGCCCCTGCTGGTGCTCTCCGCCCACGGCGCGACGACGCCCGAGCAGGCCCGCAGCCTGGGCCTCCCCGTGGTGCTGGTCATCAGCGGCATCCACGCGGGCGAGGTGGAGGGCAAGGAGGGCTGCCTGATGCTGGTGCGCGACCTGCTCGACGGCAAGCCGGGCCTGGACGCGGGCCAGATCCTCGAGAGCCTCACCCTCGTGGTGGCGCCGCTCTTCAACCCCGACGGCAACGACGCCATCGACCCCGGCAACCGCAAGCTGCACCTGCCCAAGCTCACGGGCCAACTCGGGCCCGACAGCGGCGTGGGCACCCGCGTGAACGCCGCCAAGATCAACCTGAACCGCGACTACCTGAAGTACGAGGGCGCGGAGATGCGCCTGCTCCAGACCCGCGTCTGCCAGCCCTGGGCGGCGGACCTCACCATCGACAACCACGCGACGAACGGCTCGGTCCACCGCTTCTCCATGACCTACGACATCCCCCACACCGTGGAGAGCGGACGGGGCGAGCCCATCGAGTACATGCGCAACCGCCTGCTGCCGCCCGTCACAGCGGCCCTGAAGGCCAACCACGGCCTGGACGCGGGCTGGTACGGCAACTTCGTGGAGGACGAGCGGGCCCTGGACGCGGACCGCGACGCCGAGCCCGGCGCCCCCGTGCGCGAAGGCTGGATGACCTACCCGCACCATCCGCGCTTCGGCAGCAACTACCGGGGCCTCACCAGCCGCATGGACCTGCTGCTGGAGTGCTACAGCTACATCCCCTTCTCCGAGCGGGTCCGCACGGCCTATGCCTTCATGCTGGAGACCTTCAAGTATGTGGCGGCCCACCGGGACGAGGTGGCGCAGACCGTGGCGGAGAGCCGCGCGCCCCGAAACCGCATCGCCGTGCGCTACGACCTGAAAACCTTCCCGCAGCCCGTGGAGATCCTCACGCGCACGCCCCGCACCCTGGAGGGCGCGCCCAGCGCCGTGACCATCCCCCACCTGGGCCGCTTCGTGGGCAGCCTGGTGGTGGACCGTCCGGCGGCCTACCTGGTGCCGCCGCCCGTGGCCGCCCACCTGCGCCTGCACGGGCTCGCGCTCCAGGAGGCCCTGGGCACCTTCGATGTGGAAGTCCCCGTGGTGGAGGCCCTGGAGACTGAAGGGGGCCGGGCCATCCTGGAGGCCGCCGCCGTGGGCGAGCTGTCCGTCTCCTGGCGGCGCGGCCCGCGGAAGGCCCCGGCCGGCTGGTCCCTGGTACCCACGGACCAGCCCCTGGGCGCCATCGCCGCCTACCTGTGCGAAGCCGAGAGCGATGACGGCGCCGTGGAGAACGGTCTCCTGCCCGCGCCCACCCCCGGCGACGAGCTGGCCCTCTGGCGCGTGCCGGATCTGGGCTGAGCGCAGCCCCTTCCGGAAGGAGGCTGAGGCCTCCGGCTTCAGCCGGTCGGGAAACCCACGTGTTTATTTACGCCAAATAAACAACTTAATAATTAATGGCAAAAAAAGTTTCAAAGCCTGTCGATTCCGCCGTCTCCCGTTCGTCGCATGAGTAGAATCCGGGATCTGCCGCCACCTCGCGCGGAAGCCACTCCCATGGTTCACGTCTGCAGCGCACCTGGAGGAGGCAACCATGCCAACCAACACCCAACCCATTCCCATCCCGACCGGACGGCTCTGGGCAGGCCGCATCCTCAGCGCCCTGCCCATCCTGTTCCTGCTCTTCGATGGCATCGCCAAGGTGCTGCAGCTTCCCCCGGTCCTCGAGGGCACCGCGAAACTCGGCTATCCCCTCGGCGTCGTCGTTCCCCTCGGGCTCACGCTGCTCGCCTGCACCGTGCTCTATGCGGTCCCCCGGACCTCCGTGCTGGGGGCCATCTTCCTTACCGGCTACCTCGGCGGCGCCGTCGCCTCCCACGTGCGCGTCGGTGATCCGCTGTTCTCCCACGCCCTGTTCCCGACCTATGTCGCGGTACTCATCTGGGGCGGGCTCTTCCTGCGGGATGCGCGCCTGCGCGCCCTCCTCCCCTTCGCCCGGCCCCTCGCCTAGCGTGGCCTCGTCCTGGTCGCTCGTTGAACCGCACCCAACTCCAACGCCTTAAAGGATGAAGCATGCCCATCACCGTTTCCTCGACCATTGCCGCTCCCCTCGCAGAGGTGTGGCGCGCCTACACGACCCCCGAAGACATCAAGGCCTGGAATGCGGCCTCTCCGGATTGGCACACCACCTCGGCTTCCGTCGATCTCCGTGAAGGCGGACAGTTCTCCTCACGCATGGAGGCGAAGGATGGAAGCATGGGCTTCGACTTCGCCGGCGTGTACACGAAGATCATCCCCCTCCACCTGATCGAATACGCCTTCGGAGATCGGACGGCGCAGGTCCGCTTCGAGGAGGGCCCTGGCGCGGTCACGCTCACCGTCACCTTCGAACCGGAATCCGTTTATCCCGAGGAACAGCAACGCGCGGGCTGGCAGGCCATCCTCGACAGTTTCGAGCGCCACGTGACTACTCGCGGCTGAGGTCCGCCGTCTTCATTCCCCGCAGAGCAGGGCTACATCCACCCTCGCGCCTCAGGAGGCCATCATGCGCGTCATGGTCATGATCAAGGCAAACCAGACTACGGAGGCAGGCACCCTCCCCGACGAGAAGCTGCTGGCCGACATGGGCCGCTACAACGACGAGCTGGTGAAGGCCGGCGTGATGCTCGCGGGGGAGGGGCTCCACCCCAGCTCGAAGGGCGTGCGGGTGCGGTTCTCCGGCGCGGCGCGGACCGTGATCGACGGGCCTTTCACCGAGACGAAGGAGCTGATCGCCGGCTTCTGGCTCTGGCAGGTCCGGTCGATGGCGGAGGCCGTGGAATGGATCAAGCGCTGCCCGAATCCCACGGGGGAGACGGCCGAGATCGAGCTCCGCCAGGTCTTCGAAGCCGAGGACTTCGGTCCCGAGTTCACGCCCGAGCTGCGGGAGCAGGAGGAACGCCTGCGCGCCCAGATCGCCGGAAAGGCCTAGTCGCACCAGCCCCACCTCCGCCACGCCACCAGGGAGAGCCTCCGATGCCAAAAATGATTTTCGTGAACCTGCCCGTCGCCGACCTCAAGACGTCGATGGCGTTCTACACCGCCCTCGGCTTCACCAACAATCCCGCGTTCTCGGACGAGACGGCGGCCTGCATGGTCTGGAGCGAGGCCATCTACGTGATGCTCCTGACCCATGCCAAGTGGCGCACGTTCACCACCCGGGCCATTCCTCCAGCCACCTCCAGCGAAGTGATGCTCTCCCTCTCCTGCGAGAGCCGGGAGGCCGTGGATGCCATGAACGCCGCCGCGGCCGCGCATGGTGGAAAGGCCGACATCAACCCCATTCAGGACCTCGGCTTCATGTACGGCCGCGATTTCGCCGATCCGGACGGGCACGCCTGGGGGCCGGTGTGGATGGATCCGTCGGCGATCCCCCATGACCAGCAGGCCGGTTGAAGGGGCTCCCATGAGAAGGCTCAAGATCATCGAACACATCTCGCTGGACGGCGTGATCCAGCATTCCGCCGATGACGACGGTTTCCGCCACAGCGACTGGACCGTGCCGTACCGGTCACCCGCGGGCCGGGATGCCATGCTGGCGGCGTATGGCGGGAGCTTCGATCTGTTGCTTGGCCGCCGCACCTACGACATCTGGTCGGGCTACTGGCCCAAGGCGCCGGGCAGCCCGATGGCGGACGGCCTCAATGCGGCCACCAAATATGTCGCGACCCACCGTCCGGAGAGCCTTGAGTGGGGCCCGTTCGAGGGCCTTGGGCCGGACGTCGTCGAGGGCGTTCGCCGCATCAAGGCCCAGGACGGCCCGGATCTCATCCTCTCGGGCAGCTCCACGCTGACATCGGCGCTGCTTGAACATGGGCTTGCGGATGAAGTCCTGCTGGCCGTCTATCCGGTCCTGCTGGGCACGGGGAAGCGCGTCTTCGCGGCGGGAACCCCGCCCTGTTCCTTCGAGCTCGTCAGCACGAAGGCCTTCCCGTCAGGCATCATCTTCGCCACGTACAAGACCGCTGGGCCCTTGAAGACCTAACCCGACGCTCACGATCCACAGGAGGCTTCCACATGAGCAAGAACACGATCTGTCTGTGGTTCGACCGCGACGCGGAAGAAGCGGCCCGCTTCTACACAGAGACCTTTCCGCAGAGCCGTCTCGGAGCCATCCACAAAGCCCCTTCCGACTATCCGGATGGGAAAGCCGGCGACACCCTGGTCGTGGAATTCGTCGTCGCCGGCATCCCGTGCATCGGGTTGAACGGCGGGCCCCAGTTCAAGCACAGCGAGGCCTTTTCCTTCCAGATCGCCACGGAAAGCCAGGAGGAGACGGACCGGTATTGGAACGCGATCGTCAGAAACGGCGGCCAGGAAAGCCAATGCGGTTGGTGCAAGGACAAGTGGGGCATCAGCTGGCAGATCACGCCCCGCCTCCTGACCGACGCGATGGCCAAGGGCGGTCCGGCTGCGAAGCGTGCCTTCGAAGCCATGATGCCCATGACGAAAATCGACATCGCTGCCATTGAAGCGGCCATCCGGGGTTGATTCCCACCCCTCGGAAAGGTTGAGGCCCCCCGGGAGGTTGCGGCCCGCCGAGGAAGCTGGTCTGATTCCCGTGTGATGACATCCGACGTCCATCGAGCCATCGACGCCGTCTGGCGGATGGAATCCGCGCGGCTCATCGGGGGGCTCCTGCGGATGGTGCGCGACCTGGACCTGGCGGAGGAGCTCGCCCAGGACGCCCTCGTCGCCGCCCTCGAGCAGTGGCCCGGGACGGGGGTCCCGGAGAATCCCGGGGCCTGGCTCATGGCCACGGCCAAGCGCCGGGCCATCGACCGGCTGCGGCGGATCAAACTGATGGAGCAGAAGCACGAGGCCCTGGGCCGGGAGCTCGAGGCCCAGCAGGAGACGGCCATGGAGGCCCTCGACGCCGAGCTGGACGATCCCATCGGGGACGACCTGCTGCGGCTCATGTTCATCGCCTGCCATCCGCGCCTCTCGCCCGAGGCCAGGACCGCGCTCACTCTGCGGCTGCTGGGGGGCCTGACCACCGGGGAGATCGCCCGAGCCTTCCTCGTGCCGGAGGCCACCGTCGCGCAGCGCATCGTCCGGGCCAAGCGGACCCTGGCCGAGGCGCGGGTTCCCTTCGAAGGGCCCCGCGGGGCCGAGCTCCGCGACCGCCTGGATTCGGTGCTGGAGGTGATCTACCTCATCTTCAACGAGGGCTATTCCGCCACCGCCGGCGAGGACTGGATCCGCCCCGGGCTCTGCGAGGAGGCCCTGCGGCTCAGCCGCATCCTGGCCGGGCTGGCCCCGCAGGAGCCGGAGGTCCACGGCCTGGTCGCCCTCCTGGAGATCCAGGCCTCCCGGCTGCGGGCGCGGGTGGGGCCCGAGGGCGAACCCATCCTCCTGCTCGACCAGGACCGCGGGCGATGGGATCAGCTCCTCATCCGGCGCGGCCTGGAAGCCCTG
The DNA here is from genome assembly GCF_022808835.1 of Geothrix mesophila. Lineage (NCBI taxonomy): Bacteria > Pseudomonadati > Acidobacteriota > Holophagae > Holophagales > Holophagaceae > Geothrix > Geothrix mesophila. The sequence goes on along the minus strand of NZ_JAKZLD010000001.1, from coordinate 1,631,356 downwards.
GAGCGGGCCCTGGCCCTGGCCGGGGAGCTGGGCGAGCCCCCGGGGCCCTTCACGCTGCAGGCGGCCATCGCCGGCTGCCACGCGCGCGCCCGCACGGCCGCCGGCACCGACTGGGCGCGCATCGCTGCCCTCTATGGCGAGCTCGCCCACGTCACCCCCTCTCCCGTGGTGGAACTCAACCGCGCCGTGGCCCTCGGCATGACCTTCGGCCCCGCCGTCGGGCTCGAGGCCGTGGATGCGCTGGCCGCCGAGCCTTCGCTCAAGGACTACCACCTGCTTCCGAGCGTGCGCGGAGATCTGCTCGCCAAGCTCGGCCGCGCGGAGGAGGCGAAGGCGGCCTTCGAGCAGGCCGCCGCGCTCACCCGCAACGCCCGGGAACGCGGCTTCCTGCTCGAGCGGGCGGCGGCCTGCGGCGACGCGTGACCACCCGGCCCGGATTCCGGACCCAACCCACCAGGAGCCTCCGATGCCCTACATGCTGCTGATCATGGAACCCCGAGGCCAACGCGCCGCCCGCGGCGAGGAGGCGGGCCGCGCCGTCTACGAGCGGATGCTGCGTTTTGCCGAGGACCTCCAGGGCCGGGGCCTGCTCAAGCTCACCAGTTCGCTCCACTCCGATCACGAGGGGGTTCGCGTGGAGGTGCGGAACGGAAGGCCATCCCTGCTCGACGGCCCCTTTGCCGAGTCCAAGGAGATGGTCGGCGGCTTCTTCTACCTCACCTGCCAGACCCGGGAGGAGGCGGTGGCCATCGCCCTGGCCTGCCCCGCCGCCGAGTGGGCCACCGTCGAGGTGCGTGAGACCGGGCCCTGCTACGAAAGCCCCTGACGGCCGCGATCCCCGGTCCTTCGCCGGCCCGGACCCGCGGTTCGCCGGTTCGCTCCCCGACGGGGGGGAACTCTCCCTAGATTGGAGACACCCCGGGAGATCCCATGCCCCTGCAGTCCCCTCCGCATCCTGGTTTCTTCGAGGTCCTGGCCACGCGCCGGGCCTACACGACCCTGCTCTACCTGCTGCTCACCCTCGTCACGGGCATCCTTGCCTTCACCTACGCGGTGACGGGGCTGTCCCTGAGTCTGGGGCTGGCCATCCTCATCATCGGCATCCCGGTGGCGGTGGCCTTCCTGGCGGGCGCCCGCCTGCTCTCCGCGGCGGAGCTGCGCCTGCTGGGAGCGCTCGTGGGCGACGGAACCCCCGAGGCGCCGGCCCTGCTGCCGGCGGGCGAAGGGTGGCTGGCCCGCACGAAGGCCCTGGTGGGCGACCCCCGCACCTGGACCAGCCTGCTCTACTTCGTGCTGCTCATGCCCCTGGGCAGCGCCTACTTCACGCTGCTGGTCAGCCTCCTGACCACGAGCCTGGCCCTCCTGGCCGTACCGGTGCTGCACCTGCTTCATGTGGGCGGCGGCTTCACCGGCGATGTGGGCGGGGTGGTCTGGATCTCCGCCCACCCGGGCCTGGCGGTGGCCCTCTGCGGCCTGGCGGGTCTGGCCCTCCTGCCCCTCACCCTCCACCTGGCCCTGCTGCTGGGCCGCTTCCAGATCTGGCTGGCCCGCCACCTGCTGGTCAAGCCCTGAAGGAGATCCCATGGCCACGCGCACCGAGGAATTCAAGCTCGAGGGCGGCAAGATCCTCGACAAGATCAAGGAGCTCATCCACCAGGGCAACATCCGGCGGATCACCCTGAAGAACGAGGAGGGGAAGACCCTCATCGAGATCCCGCTCACGGTGGGCGTGGTGGGCGCGGCCCTGCTGCCGGTGTTCGCCGCCGTGGGCGCCCTGGCCGCGGTGGTCACCCGCATGGTGATCGTGATCGAGAAGACCGGGGACGATTGACGCTCAGGCCGCCCGCCGGACCGCCACCAGGGTGAGATCGTCGCCGTGGGGGGCCCCAGCCAGGTAGCGGTCCAGGTCCGCCCGGCAGGCCGTCAGCAGGTCGAGGAGGGGAAGGCCGGCGCCCCGGCGCAGGGAGGCGGCCGCCCGCCCGATGCCGAACTCGCGCTCGCCCCGGGCGGCCTCGGTCCACCCGTCCGTGTAGAGCAGCAGGGTCTGGCCCGGGCCCAGCTCCAGTTCCCGCTCGGTGTAGACGGAATCCCCGAACAGCCCCAGCGGCAGGCCGCCCCCTTCGAGGGGCCGCACGCCGCGGCCGTCCGCCAGCAGCGGCCGGGGATGCCCCGCGTTGGCGATGGAGAAGCGCCCGTCCGATTCGAGCCTCAGGGCGGCCAGGGTCGCGTAGCTGACCGAGGAGGTGGCCTCGGCGAAGAGCTCGTTGGCCCGCTTGAACAGGTCCGGAAGCGGCTGGCCCGTGGGCACCAGGGCCCGGAACAGGGCGTGCAGGTGGGACTGGAGCAGGGCCGCCGCCACGCCCTTCCCCGACACGTCCCCCAGCACCAGGTGGAGGGAGGATCCGGGCGCGGAGGGCGGGATGAGGTCCACGTGGTCGCCGGAGACCACACCGCGGGGCTCCCAGTGGTAGGCCACCTCCCACCCGGCCAGGACCAGATGCGTGGGCGGAAGGAGGGTGCGCTGCACCTTCCCGGCGGCCTGGAGATCCCGCTCCAGGCCCCGGCGCTCGGCTTCCGACAGGCATTCCAGGCAGACCGTGACCAGGGGATCCTCGGCCAGGCGCTCCGAGCCCATGGGATCGTGGCAGACCGCGCAGAAGCCCCAGGTCCCCACCTCGAGGGAGCCGATGGCCGCGTCCACCCGCCGCATCAGGTCCACCCACCGGTGCTCGTTCCGGGAGGCGGTCAGGCGGGCCAGGTGGTCCCGCCGGGCGGTGAGCCGCTCGAGGGTCCGGGCTTCGAGGGGCGTCATGGCAGCTTCCCCAGGGCGGCCTCGGACAGCTTGCGGATCAGGCCGATCTGGCCCGCGTGGTAGGCGTTGTGCTGCAGGGTGCCGAGGAGGAGCCCCCGGAGGGTGGTGTCGGAGCCCGGTCTGGCCTCGTCCAGGCGGGCCTCCTCCAGCGCGCGCACCGCGTCCCGCAGGCCGCAGTGCGCCGCCTCCAGGGCCTGGCAGAGGGCCTGCCAGGCGGCGTCGGACCCGGGGGCCACGGCTTCCCAGTCCCCGCCGGCCTCCGGAGAGGTGCGGGCCTCGCCGAGGATCTGGCGCCGGGCGTCCTCCATCCAGTAGGCCAGGTGTCCCGCGAGCTCGGCGATGGAATGGCCCGAGGGCCCCGGCCGCCAGCGCGCACGGGCTGCATCGACGCCCGCCAGCAGCTCCATCACCGAGGGGCCGTGCCAGGCACCGCCCCGGAAGGCGCGCTCCAGCTGGTCCGCCAGGCGGGTGGGGGTCGTTTCGCAGGTCTCGGGCATGACTAACCTCCTTGATGCTTGTTGTGGGTTAATATGGACCGATCTTTTAACCTGTCAAGCATCCAAGGCAGGTTAGCCTTCTCCCATGGAACCTTCCTCCAATCTGGCCCCGTCAGCCCCCTTCGATCGCTCCGGAGGCGACCTCAGCCTGGATTTCGCGAACACCTGGGGGGACCGGGGCCGTCCCGAGACCGACGACCTGGGATCCTACCCGCGGCTCCTGGCCTTCGCACGGCAGACGGACCTGGTGGCCGCCGATGTGGCGGAAGCCCTGGCCACCCAGGCCCTGGCGGACCCAGCCGCCGCCGAGGCCGCCCTTCAGGCCGCCCGGACCCTCCGGGAGGCCCTGTACGGCCTCTTCTCGGCCCGGGCCCACGGGCGGGCGGTGCCCCCTGCAGATCTGTCCACCCTGAACCGGACCCTCCGGGAAGCCCTGCCCCACCTCTGCCTCGCCTTCGACGCAGGCCCCCCCGCCTGGCGCTGGCGGGAGATGGACCGGCACCTCACGGCCCCCCTCTGGCCCATCGCCCGGGCCGCGGCGGACCTGCTGACCGCGGAGAACTCGGCCCCGGTCCGGGAGTGCGGCGGCTCCCAGTGCACCTGGCTGTTCCTGGACCTCAGCCGCAGCCGCTCCCGGCGCTGGTGCTCGATGACCAGCTGCGGCAACCGGGAGAAGGCCCGGCGCCACTACCATCGGGTCCGGAAGCAGAAACCGGGGCCCGGGGGCACCCCAGATTGATGACGCCTCAATCTTCTTGATTTCCGGAAGGGCCGATGGAAGGATGGGCCGCCTTCCCCTTTTCCATCAGGAGATCCCATGAAGAAGACCCTCGCGCTCGCCCTGCTTCTCGGCGCCCCCCTCGCGGCCCAGTCCTTCGAGGTGGGGCTCTTCGTCGGGCAGCAGCAGTACCCCTCCCCCCACATGGACGTGGCGCCCGGCACCACGCTGAAGGTGGAGGCGGACAACAAGACCGTCGTCGGCGCCCGCTTCGGCTACTCGGTGGTGGACTTCGGCCCCGTCCTGCTCCAGCTCACCGCCGGCTACCAGCCGGAATCCAAGTCGACCCTCAAGGCCACCCTGGGCGGCACGCCCATGGGCGAGAGCGAGCTGAAGCAGAGCCACTGGTCCGCCGGGGCCATGTTCAACTTCAAGGCCGTCATCGCCGTGGGCGCGGGGCTGGAGTTCCGCTCCGAATCCCTGAAGGAGACCACCGGGGACAGCACCACCTACAACCGCGTGTGGGCGCGCGTGAACGCCGGATACGCCTTCCCCAGCCCCCTGGTGAAGCCCTTCATCGGCGTCGAGGCTGCCTTCCCCCTCAGCTCCAAGAGCAACGACTTCGCCTCCGCGGCGGACCTGCTGAAGAGCCTCGCCCCCAAGAGCCAGATCGGCATCTACGCCGGCATCCGGTTCTGATCACGTCCAGTCGGGCAGGCCCGGCGGCGCACCCGCCGGGCCTGCCCCGTTATGCTGGGGCCGGAGACACCCCGGCTATGCTGGGGCCGGAGACACCCCGGCCATGCGCATCCTCGCCCTCGACCACCTGGTCCTCCGCGTCACCGACCTGGGGGCCATGACAGACTTCTACACGCGGGTGATCGGCCTGGAGCTCGACCGACAGGTGCCCGACCTGGGCCTCGTCCACCTACGGGCGGGGCGCTCCATGCTCGACCTGATCTCCGTGGGCGGGAAGCTCGGTGCGTCCGGAGGTGCGGCGCCGGGCGCGGAAGGGCGCAACCAGGACCACTTCTGCCTGCGCATCGAGCCCTTCGACGAGGCCGCCCTGCGCGCCCGCTTCGCCGCCCACGACATCGGGCTGAGCGAGGTCCACGACAACTACGGGGCCGAGGGCACCGGCCCCTCCGTCTACCTCCGGGACCCGGAGGGCAACGTGATCGAGCTGAAGGGGCCCTCGGCGGACTGAGCGCGGGCGGGGTTCAGGCGCCCCTGTAGAGCGACTCGATGAGGGTGGCGTACATCTCGTTCACCACCCGGCGCTTCACCTTGAGGCTGGGGGTGAGCTGGCCGCTCTCCAGGCTCAGCTCGTGGTCGAGGATGGCCACCTTCTTGACCTGCTCGAAGTTGGAGAGGTGCTGGTTGACCGTCTCCACCCGCTCCATCATCAGCTCGTGCACCTCGGGGCGGGCCACCAGGTCGCGGTTGTTGGAGAAGTGGATCTTCTTCTGGTGGGCCCAGCGATGCAGGCTGTCGAAGTTGGGGATGAGCAGGGCGGAGATGTAGTTCCGCTTGTCGCCCAGCAGCACGGCCTGGGTGATGAACTTGTCCGTCTTGAGCAGCTCCTCGATGGGCTGGGGCGCCACCTTCTTGCCGCCGCTGGTGACGATGATCTCCTTCTTGCGGTCCGTGATCTTGAGGAGTCCGCGGGGGCTCAGCTCGCCGATGTCGCCGGTGCGGAAGTAGCCGTCCGCGTCGAAGGCCTCCGCCGTGCCCTCCGGATTCTTCCAGTAGCCCTTCATCACGTTCGGGCCCTTGACGAGGATCTCGCCGTCCTCCGCGATCTTCACGTAGGGCTTGCCGTCCCAGGCGTCGTAGATGGGGCGCCCCACCTTGCCGGGCACCACCTCGCCGAAGCGGTTGAAGGAGACCACGGGGCTCGTCTCCGTGAGGCCGTAGCCTTCGGTGATGGGCAGGCCCACGGCCCAGAAGAAGGCCATGACCTTGGGCGCCAGGGGCGCGCCGCCGCTGATGGCGAAGCGGATGTTCCCGCCGGTGCGGGCCAGGATCTTGTGGAAGACCAGGTGGCGGCTCCACCAGAGCTGGAACTGGATCCAGATCGGGATGTTCTGCTTCTCGTACAGGTAGGGCACGGACATGTCGCCGGCCCACATGGCCCAGTGGAAGATGAAGCGCTTCACCAGGCTGCTGGAGGCCACGTTCTCCCGCACCCGGGCGTAGATCTTCTCGTAGATGCGGGGCACGCTGATGATGATGGTGGGCTTGGTGGCCTGGAGGTCGTCGGCCACGGTGGCGATGCTCTCCGCATAGTAGATGCTGGCGCCGATGCGGAAGGTGGAGTAGTGCCCCGCCATCCGCTCCAGGATGTGGGAGAGGGGCAGGAAGGAGAGGCAGCGGTCCCCCTTCTTGAGCTGCAGCAGCTGGAGCGTGCGCTCCACGTTGGACACCAGGTTCCCGTGGGTGAGCATGGCGCCCTTGGGATCGCCCGTGGTGCCGGACGTGTAGATGATGGTCAGCAGGTCCTCCGCCTTCCGCGCCTTGGCCCAGGCCCGCACCTCGGCACGGCGGGCCTCCAGACCCTCGCCCTCGGCCATGAGGGTGGAGAAGGGGATCACGCTTGAATCGGCGGGGATGCCGTCCATCTGCACCACCCACTGCAGGGCGGAGCCGGGCCCCTGCGCGGTCAGGGCCTTCCGGGCCTGATCCGCCGTGGAGCAGAAGACGATGCGCGCCTCGGAGTGCTTGAGGATGAAGGCGCTCTGGGGCGCGTTCAAGGTGGGGTAGACCGGCACGGTGGGCAGACCGGAGATGGCGCAGGCGTAGTCCACCACCGCCCACTCGGGCCGGTTCTCGCAGATCAGGGCCACGGGCTCGCCCGCCTTGAGGCCGCGGGCCTCCAGGGCCAGGGCCAGGCGCTCCACCCGGGCCTGCAGGTCCTGGTGGGAGATCGGCACATAGCCGCCGCCCTTCCGGTAGGCCAGGGCATCCGGCGACTGGAAGGCACAGGCCTGATAGAACAGATCGGCGATGGTTTGGACCATGGTCTTGCTCCGGAAGAAGATCGTCAGGGCGCGGGCCGCACCACCACCGATTCGGTGGGGCCGAGGCCCCAGCTCTTGAGCAGGGGCTCAGGCACCGAGATCACGCCGTCGGCCAGGCCGGGCACGAAGCGCGCCGCCTCGTGCGCCACGCCGCCCCGCCACTGGATCCGCACCTGGGTGATGAAGCCGTGGCTGTAGGGCTGGAGGCCCCGCCAGCGGGATTCGTGGATGACGCCCAGCGCCACGTGGTCGCCCTTCTTGAACAGCCCCGTCTTCATCGTCTCCACGGCCAGCGGAACGGCAGGCTCGAAGACCTGGAGGCGCTCGGCCCCCAGCAGGGCGAAGGCCGCCTCCAGCACCGCCGTCTCGTTCAACTGGGTGGAGGCCATCACCTGGTGGAAGTCCTGGTAGCCGTCGAAGTGCGCGATGGCCTTGAGGGCCTCGGGGGTGAGCTTCAGGCCCGCGGTGAGGGCCGGCTCCGGCAGGAAGGTCCAGGGCACCGCGTCCAGGGACGGGAAGTAGGCCCCCAGGCGGCGGCGGGTGTCCAGGGTGCGGGCCGATTCCATGAGCAGGTCCGGCACGCTCCGCCGGATGCTGCCCACGGGCTTGACCGGCACCGCCTGGAACTCGAACTCGCCCCGCTCCCAGGCCAGCAGCTCGAAGGCGGCGGATTCGCCGGTGGAGCGCGAGGTTTCCGCGTGGACCACCGCGCCGCCGCTCACGTACATCACGCCCTGGAAGCGACCGTTCTGCATGAGCAGCTGGCCGGTCTTCTTGTTCAGATGGAGCAGCTGCACCACGTCCGTGATGCTGATGCTCTCGAGGAGGCCCCGGAGGTTGCTCATGGGCGCTCCGGAACCGTGAAAGCGTGGATTCCCGCGGCCCCGGCGGAAGGGGTGCTGCGGGGGAAGGCATGGCGCGATGAGTAGGGCATGGCCGGGGACTTACCAATCAAGGAGGATCGACGGGTTGAGTGGTCCATCATTGGAAGGCCCCGCGTGGACCTGGTCAAGATGCGGAAAATCGGCCCATGCAAGAGCCAGCGCCGGTGGCATGCGCCCAGGGAAAACCCGGCCTGGGCCATTGGCCCGTAGCGACACGAGGCATTCATGCCGGCATCGCGGATCTCCCGGGCACCGTACACTGGCATCACCCATCGGAGCCTCCATGCCGTACCCCCACCTGCTGGCCCCCCTCGACCTGGGCTTCACGACGCTGCGCAACCGCGTGCTGATGGGCTCCATGCACACCAACCTGGAGGAGGCCAAGGGCGGCTTCGCCAAGCTGGCGGCCTTCTACGCCGAGCGGGCCCGGGGCGGCGTGGGCCTCATCGTCACCGGCGGCATCGCGCCCAACCTGCGCGGCCGTCTCTCGCCCTTCGGCTCCCAGCTCTCCTGGCCCTGGCAGGTGGGGAAGCACCGCCAGGTGACGGCAGCCGTCCACGAGGCTGGCGGCAAGATCGCCCTCCAGATCCTCCACGGCGGGCGCTACAGCTACCACCCCCTCAGCGTGGCCCCCTCGGCCCTCAAGAGCCCCATCACCCCCTTCAAGCCCCGGGCCCTCTCCCCGCGCGGCATCCAGGCCACCATCCGCGACTACGCCCGCTGCGCCGCCCTGGCGAAGAAGGCCGGCTACGACGGCGTGGAGATCATGGGCAGCGAGGGCTATCTCATCAACGAGTTCATCGCCGCCCGCACCAACCGCCGCACGGACGCCTGGGGCGGCAGCTACGAGAACCGCATGCGCTTCCCAGTGGAGGTGGTGAAGGCCGTGCGCGCCGCCGTGGGCCCCGACTTCATCGTGATCTTCCGCCTCTCCATGCTGGACCTGGTGCCCGATGGCAGCACCTGGGAGGAAGTGGTCCAGCTCGCCAAGGCCATCGAGGCCGCCGGCGCCACGATCCTCAACACCGGCATCGGCTGGCACGAGGCCCGGGTGCCCACCATCGGCCCCATGGTGCCCCGCGGAGCCTACGCCTGGGTGACGAGGAAGCTCAAGGGCGAAGTGGGCATCCCCCTCGTCACCACCAACCGCATCAACACGCCGGAGGTGGCGGAGGAGGTGCTGGCGGAGGGCTGCGCGGACATGGTGAGCATGGCCCGTCCCCTGCTGGCGGACGCCGAGTTCGTGAAGAAGGCCGCCGAGGACCGCGCCCTGGACATCGCCACCTGCATCGCCTGCAACCAGGCCTGCCTGGACCATGTCTTCGAGCAGAAGCGCGCCACCTGCCTGGTGAACCCCCGGGCCTGCTACGAGACCGAGCTGGTGTTCGAGCCCACCATCGCCCCCCGGCACATCGCCGTGGTGGGCGGCGGCGCCGCGGGCATGAGCTTCGCTTGCCACGCCGCCGAGCGCGGGCACGTGATCACCCTCTTCGAGGCCCAGCAGGAGCTGGGCGGCCAGGTCAACTACGCCAAGCGCGTGCCGGGAAAAGAGGAGTTCTACGAGATGCTCCGCTACTTCGCCCGCCGCCTGGCCACCGCGGGCGTCACCCTGCGCCTGGGCGAGCGGGCCACCGTGGACCTGCTGGCGGACTTCGAGGAGGTCGTCCTGGCCACCGGCGTCCTGCCCCGCACGCCGGACTTTCCCGGCGTGGACCATCCCAAGGTCATCAGCTACCCGGACCTGCTCTCGGGCCGGAAGGTGGCCGGACAGACCGTCGCCATCATCGGCGCCGGGGGCATCGGCTTCGACGTGGCGGAGTTCCTGGTGCACACCGACCACGGGCCGGACCGCGCCCGCTACCTCGCGGAATGGGGCGTGGACGGCGCGCACGCCCACCGGGGCGGCCTGCTGCCCGCACCCCAGCCGCCTGCGCCGGCCCGCACCGTGTACCTGCTCCAGCGCAAGACCGACCGCATGGGGTCCACCCTTGGCAAGACCACCGGCTGGGCCCACCGGGCCGGCCTCAAGGCCATGAAGGTGAAGATGATGGGCGGCATCCACTACGAGCGTATCGACGACGAGGGCCTCTGGATCCGCGACGGCAAGGACGCGGGCTCCAGGTGCCTGGCGGTGGACAGCGTGATCCTCTGCGCGGGCCAGGTCTCCGAGCGCAGCCTCGCCACGCCCCTCACGGAGCGGGGCATCTCCGTCCACCTCATCGGCGGTGCCGACCTCGCCGCCGAGCTGGACGCCCAGCGCGCCATCCGCCAGGGGGCCGAACTAGCCGCGAAGATCTAAAAAACATTCACCGCAGAGAGCGCGGAGAACGCAGAGGGAAAGATCTTCTTTGTGGCTCCCAGGGTCCGGGCATCCTGGAACCGGCTTCCTTTCTCCGCGCTCTCCGCGTTCTCTGCGGTTGGCGTTCTTCTTTTGGTGATCCGTGTCCCCCATCATTTCCGCTTCCGCCGCGCGGCGCCTGTTCCTCGGCGCCCAGGGACTGCTGGACGATCCGGCGCGCCGAGCGACGGTGCCGTCGCTCCAGGCGCTCATCGAGAAGCTGGGCTTCGTGCAGATGGACACCATCAACGTGGTGGCCCGGGCCCACGACCTCACGCTCTTCAGTCGCCTGGACGGCTACCGGCCCGAGCAGCTGAAGAAGCTGCTGGAGGACCGGCGCAGCCTCTTCGAGGGATTCACCCACGACGCCTCCGCCATCCCCACGGCCTGGTTCGGACACTGGAAGCCCCGCTTCGCGCGGGACCGGGAGCGCATCCACGCCCACGCCTGGTGGCAGCACCACTTCCGGGGAACGGACGGCGCCCGGGTAGTGGGAGACGTGAAGACCCGCATCGAGCGCGAGGGGCCGCTGAAGTCCTCGGACTTCGAGCACCCGGAGAAACGTGGCCCATGGTGGGGCTGGAAGCCGCAGAAGGCCGCCCTGGACTTCCTCTGGCGCAGCGGCGAGCTGATGATCCCGCGGCGCGAGGGATTCCAGAAGCTCTACGACCTCACGGAGCGCGTGCTTCCGGACCATCACGCCCTGCCCTGCCCGGATCCCGAGGCGCACGTGGAATGGGCCTGCACCAGCGCCGCCGAGCGGCTCGTGATCTTCACGCCGAAGGAGCTGGCGGAGTTCTGGGCCTCCATCGAGGCTGCGGAGGCCAAGGCCTGGTGTGACCGCGCGGCCAAGGCCGGCCGCATTGTCCCTGTGGCCGTGGAGGGGGCCGATGGCGAAGCGCGCCCCGCCTTCGCGCTGACGGACTGGGAGAAGCGCCTGGCGAAGCTGCCCGAGCCCCCGGAGCGCACACGGCTGCTCTGCCCTTTCGACCCCATCCTCCGCGACCGGACGCGCGCCCTGCGCCGCTTCGGCTTCGACTACCGCTTCGAGGCCTTCGTGCCCGAACCGAAGCGCCAGTACGGCTACTTCGTGCTGCCCATCCTCGAGGGTGAGCGCTTCGTGGGGCGCCTTGATCCCAAGCTGCACCGCGACTGCGGCCTGCTGGAGGTCCGGGGGCTCTGGTGGGAACCCGGCATCAAGGCCACCAAAGCCCGGAAGCGCGGCCTGGACGATGCCCTGGAGCGCCTGGCCACCTTCGTGGGTGCCGAGGAGATCCTGCTCCCATGACCGCCCACCCCGATTACTGGAACGCCTTCTACGACGACGAAGCCCGGCCCGGCTGGGACATGGCGAGACCCACGCCCGTGCTGGAGGAAGCCCTGACCCACGCCTCCGCCGCGGGGTTGGCGCCGGGCGCCTCCGTCGTCGTGCCCGGCTGCGGCTACGGCCACGATGCCGCCGGACTGGAGGCCGGGGGCTTCGTGGTCACGGGCCTGGACTTCGCGCCCCTGGCCCTCCAGGGCGCCCGGGCGCGCTACGGCGACCGGATCACCTGGTCGTCGGCGGACTGGTTCTCTCCGCAGCTCGGACCCTGGGACGCCATCTTCGATCACACCTGCTTCGTGGCCATGGACCCGGGGCGGCGCCGGGACTACGTGGAGGCCTGCGCGCGCCACCTGAAGCCAGGCGGTCTGTGGATGGCCGTGGTCTTCGACGACGTCCAGGGGCGCCCCGGGCCGCCGCATGCCATCCCGCTGGAGACTTGCCGCGAGCTCGCCATCCCGTATTTCGAAATCCTCCACCTCGCGCGAGCGGCCGCCAGCCATCCCCGCCGGGCGGGGCGCGAGCTGCTGATGGTGGCGAGGCGCCGGCAGGATTGACCGGTACCCCTCCGGGAATCCTTGGCCTAGAATGGTCCAAACCCCCGGAGCGCCCCATGCGAATGAAGCCCTTGGCTTTCCTTCTCTCGCTATCCACGCTGAGCCTGCTGGCCCAGGACGTGGTGCGTCTGGGCAACCTGAAGTTCGCCCACTACGGCGCCGTGTCCTACATGAAGGAGATCGCGCCGAAGTACAACCTGAAGATCGACGAGCGGATGTTCGCCAAGGGCATCGACATCAACCCGGCCATCGTGGCCGGCGAGATCGACGCCAGCGCCGCGGCCCTGGACGCCGCCATCGCGGGCCGGGCCCAGGGCGTGCCCATCTACGTGGTGGCCGGCTTCGCCAAGGGCGGCGCCCGCATCGTGGTGAACGCCGCCACGGGCATCAAGTCGCTGAAGGACCTCAAGGGCAGGAAGGTGGGTGTGGCCCGGGGCGGCGCCCAGGAGCTGCTGCTGCTGGCGGAGCTGGCGAAGGCCGGCCTGACCTGGTCGGACAAGCCCGGCAAGGATGTGCTGGTGCTCTACATGCCCTTCGCGGACCTGAACCAGGCCCTCATGGCCAAGAACATCGACGCCATGTGCCAGAGCGAGCCCTACAGCTCCCAGGCCATCAACCGGAAGTTCGGCGTGGAGCTCCTGAAGCCCTATGACACCCCCCTCGGTGAGCCCATCCGCGCCCTGGTCATCACCGAGAAGCTCTACAAGGAGCGCCGCGACGTGGCCCGCCGCTTCCTGCTCTGCTTCGTGGAGGCCACCAAGAAGTTCATCGACGACCCCAAGCTGGCCGAGAAGTACGTCCGCGAGAACATGTTCAAGAATCAGATCAGCTCCGAGGATTACCAGGACGCCATCGGCAACTCCCCCTTCAGCTATGACATCACCACGGAGCATGTGCAGATCACCACGGACCTGATGGCCAAGTACGGCGTGGGCAAGATGGCCACGCCGCCCAAGGCGTCCGATTGGGTGAAGCTGGACCTCCTGGCCGAGGCCAAGAAGCAGCTGAAGATCGACCAGCCGGCGGCGGCTCCCAAGAAGGCGGCCCCCGCCAAGAAGGTGAAGAAGGGATGAAGCGCTACAGGCACGCCGCCTCCGGCATCCTCGTTCCGCTGGCGGCTCTGGCCCTCTGGCAGCTGCTGTCCGCCAAGGGCTGGGTGAACGCCACCATCCTGCCGTCGCCCATGCAGGTTCTCACCAAGTGGTGGGCCTACCTGCGACCTCTGGAGGCCTTCGATCCGGCCCAGGGCTCGTACCTCAAGTGGTGCTTCTCCGGCGAGCTGCCGCAGGACGCCATGGGGAGCCTCTACCGCGTGCTCGTGGGCTTCCTCATCGGCACGGGCCTGGCCCTGCCCCTGGGCCTGGGCATGGGGTACAGCAAGGTGGTCTACGCCCTCTTCAACCCGCTCATCCAGGTGCTGCGGCCCATCCCGCCCATCGCCTACATCCCGCTGTCCATCCTGTGGTTCGGCCTGGGCAACCCGCCGGCCATCTTCCTCATCAGCATCGGGGCCTTCTTTCCCGTCCTGATGAACACCGTCACCGGCGTGCAGAACGTGGACAGCATCTACCTGCGCGTGGGCCGCAACCTGGGGGCCTCGGGGTTCACCCAGTTCACGCGGATCATCCTGCCGGCCGCCACGCCCTACATCTTCACCGGCGCGCGCATCGGCATGGGCACGGCCTTCATCGTGGTGATCGTCTCCGAGATGATCGCCGTGAACAACGGCCTGGGCTACCGCATCCTGGAGGCCCGCGAATACCTCTGGTCCGACAAGATCATCGCCGGCATGTTCACCATCGGCCTGCTGGGCCTGGGCATCGACACGGTCATGAGCCGCCTCAGCTCGCGCATGCTGCGCTGGCACCGCGGCCTGGAGCAGGGATGAGCGCCATGGACAGCCACATTTCCGTCTCGGGCGTCCACAAGGTCTTCCAGAGCGGGGGCCAGGACGTGTACGCGCTCAAGTCCATCGACCTCGAGATCGCCCGGGGCGAGTTCGTCTGCCTGCTGGGCCCCTCGGGCTGCGGGAAATCCACGCTGCTGAACGCCGTGGCGGGCTTCAGCCTGCCCAGCTCCGGCCACATCCTGGTCGAGGGCCAGCGAATCGAGGCCCCCGGCCCCGACCGCGGCATGGTGTTCCAGGAGTACGCCCTGTTCCCCTGGATGACCGTGGAGCAGAACATCGCCTTCGGCCTCCAGATCAAGGGGCAGCCGAAGGCCGCCATCCAGTCCAAGGTGGACAGCCTGCTGGAGCTCCTGCACCTCCAGGATTTCCGGAAGCGCTTCCCCAAGGACCTCAGCGGCGGCATGCGGCAGCGCGTGGCCATCGCCCGGGTGCTGGCGCTGGACTCGCCCATCATGCTCATGGACGAGCCCTTCGGCGCCCTGGACGCCCTCACGCGGCGCAACCTGCAGGACGAGCTGCTGCGCCTGTGGACCGAGCTGAAGAAGACCATCCTTTTCGTCACCCACAGCATCGAAGAGGCCCTCTACCTCGCCGACCGCACCGTGGTGATGACCTACCGCCCCGGCACCATCAAGCGCGACCTGCGTGTGGACCTGCCGCGCCCCCGCGACGTGGCCAGCCCCGCCTTCAACACCCTGAAGAAGGAGCTGAGCCTGCTCCTCATGGAAGAGCAGAACCGGCACGAGCAGGACGAGTTCCGCGGCGCGGCGGTGGACTGAGGGCCGGTCACCCCCCGGGGTTGATCACCTTGATGGGGGGCTTGGCTTCCTCCGAAGCCGGAGGCTGGGGAAGGGCCTCCTCGCCTCGGCCCCGGGTGGCGAGGGCCACGGCCAGGGTCCAGAGGGGGGCCAGGTTCAGCCAGGGCACGGCCTCGGTGACGAAGGAGGGCAGGAAGGCCCAGTGGAAGCCCACCAGGATCCACATCACGACCATGGTGATCAGGTCCAGGCCCGCCCCCAGGAACCAGCCCACGGGACCCGTGAGGTCGGCCGGAACCTGGATGGCGTCCACCACCAGGGCGAGGGCCCAGGCCACGCGGATGCGCGTCTTGCTGAGGGGACGGATCATGTGAGGAAGTCTACGCCCGGTCGTCCGGAATGCGAGGATGGATGCTCCGCCTCCGGACGCCCCATGCCCCTCGCGCCACCCGCCCCATCCGCCATCCAGGCCGTGATCTTCGACTTCGGCCAGGTGGTCTGCACCTTCGACAACCGCCGCATGTATCGCGCCCTCTCGGCCCTCTGCGGCCTGTCGGAGGAGGACCTGGGCCGGCGCGTGGCCCGTTCGGACCTTCCCCGGGCCTACGAGACCGGCGAGATCTCCTCCCCGGCCTTCCTGGAGGGCCTGTCCGCCTTGTGCGGCTTCGCCTTCCCCGAGGCCACCTTCATCCGCGCCTTCACGGACATCTTCACGCCCATCCCCTCCACCTTCGACCTGATCCGGCGCCTGAAGCCCCGCTACCGCCTGGGCCTGCTCTCCAACACCAGCCCCTGGCACGCGGAGCACGGCATTCGGACCACGGGGGTGTTTCCCCTCTTCGAGGCCGTGACATTCTCCTACGACGTGGGCGCCATGAAGCCCGACCCCCGCATCTACCAGGACATCGTGGCCAAGCTCGGCCTCCCGCCGGAGGCCTGCGTCTTCATCGATGACCTCCCCGGGAACGTCGAAGGTGCCCGCGCCACCGGGATGCGCGGGATCACCTACCCGGGGCCGGCGGGTCTCCTGGCCGCGCTCCGGGAGCTGGGCGTCGAGCCCTGATCAGCGGCGGGCCTTGCCCGTGGCCCGCTCGATGCGGATCCGCACCACCGCCGTGCGGAAAAGGTCCTTGCCGAGCTCCCGCTCCACCACGTCCGCATGGTCCGGCGCGAAGCGCAGGCCCAGGGTCCGCAGGACTGATCGCTTCTCCGCCTCGTCCTCGATCAGCTCCGCATGGCCGAAGACGATGACACTGGCGTAGCGAGTGGCCAACTCAGCCGGGATGGGCTCCGCCAGGGTCACGGCGCAGTACGAGACCTTCGAGTTGACGGCCAGGTTGTCCAGCTTGTGACCCTTCGTGGCGCAGTGGAGGATCAGGTGGCCGTCCACCACCGCGTGGTTCACGGGCACCGCATAGGGCCATCCGTCGGCGTCCACCGTGGCCAGCACGCCCCACTCCGCCTCCTCGAGCAGGCGCAGGGTCTCGGCCCCGTCCAGGGCGCGGTCGCGGCGGCGGATGGGATGGTTCGGGGCGCTCATGGACGGTCCTTCTGCTTCATCGCCAGCCAGTTCAGCGCCTCCAGCGGCGTCATGCGGCTGAGGTCCAGGGCCTCCAGCTCGGCGCGGAGGGGATCGGCTTCGGCTTCGAACAGCGGCAGGGCGGGCTGAAGGACCGTGGGCGCTTTCAGCGGCGTTTCCGGTGCCTGGGCCATCAGGCGCTGGGCCTTCTGGATGACGGTCTTCGGCAGGCCCGCCAGGCGCGCCACCTGGATGCCGTAGCTGCGGTCCGCCGGGCCCTGGGCCACGCGGTGGAGGAAGTGCAGCTGCTCCTCCCACTCCTGCACCTCCACGTGGAGGTTCTGGATGCGGGCGTCGTCCGCCAGCTTGGTCATCTCGAAGTAGTGCGTGGCAAACAGGGTTCGGGGCGCACCACCCTTGAGGTCTCGGAGGAACACGGCGATGGCCTCGGCCAGGGCCAGGCCGTCGCGGGTGGAGGTGCCGCGGCCGATCTCGTCGAGGATCACCAGGCTGGTGGCCGTGGCCTGGTTGAGGATGCGGGCCGTCTCCGTCATCTCCACCATGAAGGTGGACTGCCCTTTGGCCAGCTGGTCCGAGGCGCCGATGCGCGTGAAGATGCGATCCACCAGGCCGAAGCGCATGAGCTCGGCGGGCACGAAGGAACCGGCTTGGGCCAGCACCACCAGCAGGGCCGCCGTGCGCAGGAAGGTGGACTTGCCGCCCATGTTGGGGCCCGTCACCACGGCCATGGGCTGCGCCGCCGTGAACTGCAGGTCGTTGGGGATGCACTCGCGCCCGAGGCGCGACTCCAGCATGGGATGGCGGGCGGAGGCCAGCACCAGTTCCCGGTCCTCGCCCAGCTCCGGCCGCGTCCAGCAGGACAGCCGGGCCCGCTCCGCCAGGGCCGCCAGCACATCAAGGGCGGCCACGGCCCGGGCCAGGTGCGTGAGGTCAGCCCGGTGCTCCAGGACGAGCGCCAGCAGGCGCTGGAACTGCGCGGCCTCCAGGCGTACCTGGTCGCTCTCGGCGCTCAGCAGCCGCTGCTCGAAGGCCACCAGCTTCTCCGTGGTGAAGCGCTCGGCGTTGGCCAGCGTCTGCTTGCGGAGGAAGTGCGCCGGCACGGCGCCCAGGTTGGCCTTGGTGATCTCGAAGTAGTAGCCGAACACCCGGTTGTATTTGATCTTCAGGCTCTGGATGCCCGAGGCGGCGCGCTCCTCCTCCTCCAGCTCCAGCATCACCTGCTTGGCATCCCGGGCCAGGCGGCGCACGGCGTCCAGCTCGGCGTCCACGCCCTCGCGGATGAGGCCGCCCTTCTCCAGGTCCAGGGGCGGGGCTTCGGCGAGGACGCGCTGAAGCTCGGACAGCAGGGGGGTGCAGAGCGGCGTCTCCGCAGGCCAAAGGCCTAGCTCCGCCACCTCGTCCGCCCAGCCTTCGTCGCGGATCCGCGCCGGCAGCTTCTGGAGGACGGCCAGGCCCTCGCGCAGCTGGGCCAGCTCCGGGGCCGTGGCGAGGCCCAGGGCCACGCGGCCCAGGAGGCGGTCCAGGTCCGGCACCTGGTCCAACAGGCCCTGGATGGGTGTGCGGCGGCGATCCTCCGTGAGCCAGGCCACCTGGGACCAGCGGCGCTCCAGGGTGGCGCGGTCGCGCAGGGGCTGCTCCAGCCAGGCCTTCAGGAGGCGCGAGCCCATGCGGGTTCGACACTGGTCCAGCAGGGCCAGCAGCGAGCCCGCGCGGCCGCCGTCGAGCCCATTGGCCAGCACTTCCAGATGCCGGGCGCTGGTGGCGTCCAGCAGGGGACCCGCCGCGCCCAGCTCCAGGGACACGCCCTGGAGGTGCGCGGGGCGGCCCTTCTGGGTGGCCTCCACATGGTCCAGCAGGGCCGCCAGGGCGCCGAGCGCCGCCGGATAGGGATCGAGGCCCACGCCCTCCAGGTGCTGCCAGCCGAAGAAGGCCAGCACCTGCTGTCTCGCCCGGGAGGGCTCGAAGCGCCAGGCGGGCAGGCGGGTGCGAGCGGTCTCCAGGTCGGAGAGGTCCTCGGCGCCTTCGGCCAGGATCAACTCCTGGGGGCCCAGGCGCTCCAGCGTGGCGCGGAGGGCCTCCTCACCTTCACCGGGCAGCACGCGCAGGGCGCCGGAAGCCAGCTGCAGCAGGGCCAGGCCCCAGGCGCTCCCCGAACGATGAAGCGCGCAGAGCCACCGGGCATCGTCGTCCAGCCAGGTGCCGGGCGTGATGATGCGCTTGATGGCGCGGGGCAGGAGCCCCTTCACCTCCTCGGCCTTGGCCGTGGGCTCGGCGATGGCCGCGGAGAAGCCCGCCGCCAGCAGCTTCGGGAGGTACGAGTCCAGCGCGAAGTGGGGCACGCCGCACATGGGGGTTTCCGAGTCCGTGCCCTTGCCGCGCAGCGTGAGCGCGATCTCCAGCACCGGCGCCGCCCGCACCGCGTCCTCGCCCAGGACCTCGTAGAAGTCGCCCATCCGCGTTAGCAGCACAGCATCGCCCGCCTCGCGCTTGAGGGCGGCGATCTGCTGCATCATCGGCGTGGACATGGGCTTCCTGACCTGAAAGAAAAAAGGAATGAATTAAGCGGAGGGAAGCGGAGGGGCGGAGGAAAGCGGAGAAACCCTGGGGTTCAGGATGCGCTTGATGCCGCCGTCCTTCATGGGCCAACGCCAGGAGTTGAGGAGGAATCCAAGCCGTTTGGAGGCACAACGCAGATAGGTCAACAGCTGTGCCTCGTGGAAATCCGTGAGGTGCTCCACGGTCTTCAATTCCAGCACGATCTCGCCCTCGACCAGCAGGTCCATCCGGTAGGCGACGGGAATCTCCAGGTTTTCGTAATGTATACCGAGGGGAACCTGGCGTTCGACTTTGAGCCCAGCCTTCTCGAGCTCGTAGGCCAGGCAAGCCTCATAGGCGCTTTCGAGCAGGCCGGGACCCAAGGCGCGCTGGACCTTGATGGCACAGCCCAGGATCGCCTCTGTCAAACGTTCCTGTTCCAATCCTCCGCTCTCCTCCGCCACTCCGCTCTCCTCCGCTTCTTTCCCGATTCCTTTCACCCGGAAATCCTCATGTTCATGCCGTGACGTGAACCCCGATCTTCCCACAGCCGCTGGGTTGCCGCGATGATGGGGCCATGGAACGGGTGGAGTGCATCGTCATCGGCGCGGGAGTCGTGGGGCTGGCTCTGGCGCGCGAGCTGGCCCTCCGGGGTCGCGAGGTGGTGCTGCTGGAGGCTGAGGAGCGCGTCGGTACCGGCATCAGCTCACGCAACAGCGAGGTCATCCACGCGGGGATCTACTACCCGACGGATTCTCTCAAGGCCCGCCTCTGCGTGGCCGGCAACCGGGCCCTCTACGCCTACTGCGCCGCCCGCGGCGTGGCGCACCGCCGCTGCGGCAAGCTCATCGTCGCCACGGAGCCGGGTCAGGTCGACGCCCTGCGGGGACTCCGGGCCAAGGCCGAAGCCAACGGTGTGCGGGACCTCCAGTGGCTGGAGGCGGACGAAGCCCGCGCCCTGGAACCCCGGCTCCGCTGCGCCGCCGCCCTGCTGTCCCCCAGCACGGGCATCGTGGACAGCCACGGCCTCATGCGGGCCCTGCGCGTGGACGCGGAGGCCGCGGGCGCGGCCGTGGTGCTGAAGAGCCCCGTCCTCGGCGGCCTGGACACGCCGGAAGGCCTGCGGGTGGACGTGGGCGGGGCCGAGCCCATGAGCCTCGTGGCGGCGCGCGTGTTCAACTGCGCGGGCCTGGGCGCCCAGGCCGTGGCGCGTGGCTTCGCGGGCAACCGCCCCGGCAGCGTGCCGCCCCTGCACCTCTCGAAGGGCAGCTACTTCTCCCTCTCCGGGGCGGCGCCCTTCTCGCGGCTGGTCTATCCCGTGCCCGACGGCAGCCACCTGGGCGTACACCTCACGCTGGATCTCGCCGGGCAGGCCCGGTTCGGACCGGACATGGAGTGGGTGGACCGCGAGAACTACGACGTCGACATCCGCCGGGCGGACGGCTTCTACGCCGAGGTCCGCAAGTACTGGCCCGGCCTCCCGGATGGCGCTCTCCAGCCCGCCTACGCAGGCATGCGGCCCAAGCTCCACGGCCCCGGCGAACCCGCCCCCGACTTCGTCATCCAGCGGGAGGACAGCCACGGGACTCCCGGCCTGGTGAACCTGTTCGGCATTGAGTCTCCTGGCCTCACCGCCAGCCTGGCCCTGGCCATGGAAGTGGCCGGCTAGGTCGCCGCTTCAGGCCGAGACCAACGGGAAGCCTCCGGGATTTGAGCACTGCCACCTTGGGCAGCGCCCGGAGTCCCCTCTTTTCATGATTTGAGATTTTATGACTTAAAATTACAACTAAATACGATCATTAAAAGCCGTTTTAAATTGACAGGGCAAAAGTGTCCGATCTATGCTCAAGTCGTCATGACAGCAAAAAACAGGCATTCAACCCTCAAAAGGAATCTTTTCATGAACCTGAGCAAACCCCTCCTCACCGCTCTGCTCATCGCCGGCGCCGCAGGCGCGGCCTCCGCCCAGTCGGCCGGCGATTGGACCGGCTTCTACCTCGGCGTCAACGCCGGCTATGGCTTCGGGAAGTCGGATGTGACGACCTCCACGGTCTTCAGCAGCACGGGCTACTTCGCCAACTCCAGCGTGGCTTCGATCAACGCCACCGGCGCGGACAGCGTGAAGCCCAAGGGCTTCGAGGGCGGCCTGACCTTCGGCTACAACGCCCAGAGCGGCCACACGGTGTATGGCTTCGAGATGGACGCCAATGCCTCCGGCCTGAAGGACGACCGCTCCACCACCGTGGTCTATCCCGGCTTCGCCCCTTCCACCTACACGATCAACCAGACCACCAAGGCCGAGTACCTGGTGACCCTGCGCGGCCGGGTGGGCTACGCCGACAACCGCAACCTGTGGTTCGGCACCGCCGGCCTGGCGCTGACCTCCATCAAGATCGAGGACAGCTTCTCGGACACCTTCGCCACGGCGGCGGAAAGCGTCTCCAAGTCGAAGTCCAAGACCGGTTGGACCCTCGGCGCCGGCTATGAGTACGTCACGCCGGACCACTGGACCTTCAAGGCCGAGGTCCTCTATGTGGATTTCGGCAAGGTCTCCGTGGATGGAGGGACCCTCACGGCCTACACGCCCTCCATCGCCTACCCCACCAGCACCTTCACCCACACGGCCAACCTGAAGGCGGAAGTCGTCCGCGTCGGCTTCAACTACAGGTTCTGAGCCCCGGCCCAGATCTGGCCATCAGCAGAGAGCCCGCGTGAGCGGGCTCTCTGTTTGGGGGGTCTTCCGCGCGAATGTCGGGTTTTCTGAGACACCGTGGGCCCCAGGGCAGATAATCCTGAGACCTGCCCATGACCGACCTCTTCCCGGATCCGCCCTCGCCCTCCTCCGTTCCCGGCGGCAACGGGGACGACTGGACCGCCGCCACCCCGGAACCGACCCAGGATGCGACCCGGCTCGAGCGGGCCGACGGGTCCTCCGGAAACTCCGGCGACCGCGCCCCCGGCCTGAGCCACGAGGAACTCCTGGCCCGTTTCCCGCTGCCCCGGGAGGGGCGCTACGAGGCTCTGGAGGTGGTCGCCGAGGGTGGCATGGGGGTGGTCTACCGGGCCTTCGACCGCCAGCTGCAGCGCACCGTGGCCATCAAGCTCCTCAAGCGGCTGGACCGGGAGGACACCGAGCGCTTCCTCCAGGAGGCACGGGTCCAGGCCCAGCTGGAACATCCGAACATCTGCCACATCTTCGAGGTCGGCGAGGCGAAAGGCCATCCCTACCTCGTCATGCAGTTCGTGGACGGCCCGACCCTCCGGGAAGCCAACGAGGGCCTCGACCTGCGAGCCAAGGTGGAGGTCATCCTCCAGACCGCCGAGGCCCTGCACGCCTGCCACCGCGCCGGCATCGTCCACCGCGACGTCAAACCCGGCAACGTGATGCTGCAGAAGACCGACAAGGGCCTGCACGCCTATCTCATGGACTTCGGCGTGGCGCGGGATCTGGACGCCATCTCGCACACCCACACCCACGCCATCATGGGCACCCCGGCGTACCTGAGTCCCGAACAGGCGCTGGGCCGGGCCGACAAGGTGGACCGCCGCTCGGACGTCTACGCCCTCGGCACCCTCCTCTACGAGTGCGTCGCGGGAGTGCCTCCCTTCCGGGGCGCGACCCCGCTGACCCTGCTGAGGAGCATCGCCGAAGACGAGCCCGTGCCCCCCGCCCGTCACGTTCCCGGGCTCCCGCGGGACCTCCAGACCATCATCCTCAAGGCCCTGGAGAAGGAGCCCGAGCGTCGCTACGACTCGGCCCGGGCCTTCGGCGAGGATCTCCGTCGCTTCCTCGACGGCGATCCGATCCAGGCCCGGCGCCCTTCCCTCCTCTACCGCGCGGACCGGCTCTTCCGGCGGAACCGGCCGGTGGCGATCCTCCTGGGCTGTTTCCTCCTGGCGGCGGTCTATGGCCTCTTCTCCGCCCTGAGGGCCCGCTCCCAGGCGCGCTTCGCCCAGCAGCTGGCCCAGGAGGTGGAGCGTCTCAACAGTCGCATCTTCCAGGTGCGCAGCCTGCCCCGCCATCCCACGGGCCCGGAGCTCCTGGAGGTTCGCGCCGCCCTGGCGCGGCTCCAGGCGGACACCGAGGCGCAGGGTCGCTGGGCCCAGGGGCCCGCCCGCCTCGCCCTCGGCCGCGGTCACCTCGCCCTGGGGGACCTGGAGCAGGCCCGCATCCAGCTCGAGGCGGCCCGGAAGGCCGTGCCCTGGGATCCGGACGCGGCCCAGGCCCTGGGCACCACCCTGGCGCGCCTCTACGTGGCGGAGCTCGAAGGCCTCCATGGCCAGGCCCTGGAGGAACGCCGCCGGGACCTGGAGTCCACCCTCCGCGGCCCGGCTCTGGCCCTGCTGCGCGAGGCGCGAGGGCGCAGCCTGGAGGGATCCGCCTACGCCGAAGGCCTGCTGGCCCTCGTCGAGGGCCGCCACGACGAGGCCCTGCAGAAGGCCAAGGAGGCCCAAGCCCGTCAGCCCTGGTTCCCGGAGCCCTGGCTGCTGGAGGCCGAAGTCCGCCAGGAGGTGGCCTTCGACCTTCTCGCCAAGGGCCGGCGGGAGGACGCCCTGGCCCAGATCGGGGAGGAGGGCGTGGCCCTCTCGGCGGCCCAGGACCGGGCCCGCAGCGCCCCCGAACCCCTGGTGGAGGAGGCCCAGCGCCGCTTCGTCCTGCTGGGCCTGAAGGTGGACCAGGGCCAGGCCACTCCGGTGGATCGCGACTGGGCGCTCACCCCCGTCCGCGACGCCCTGACGGTGGACCGTGACAACTGGCGGGCGCACAGCTACGGAACCGCCATCCACCGCCGCTGGGCCGCCTACCTCCTGAACCGCGGAGAGGACCCCAGCTCCGAACTCGATGCGGCCGCGGCGGACGCGGAGATGGCCCTCGCGCTCCGGCCGGTCGAGGCCGCCCTGTGGGTGAACTGGGCCACGGTCCTGCGCAACCGCGCCGAGCGCGAGATGGCCCAGGGGCGCGATCCGGAGCCGTTCCTGTCCAAGGCCGAGGCCGGCCTTCAGAAGGCGCTCGAGCAGCCGCGCCTGCACGACTACCTCCTGGACGCACTCGGCAACATCCACGCCCTGCGGGGCGAGCGCCAGCTCCAGACCGGAAAGGATCCGACGGCGGAGGTCCGGGCCGCCGCCGACCACCTGGAAGCCGCCTCCGCCATGCGTCCCTGGGTCGGCCACGACTACAGCGAGGGTGCGGCCTACCAGACCTTGGCCCAGTATCAGGCCTGGGCCGGCGTCGATCCCCGCGCCGCCCTCGAGGAGGCTCTGCGCTGCCACCGGAAGGGTCTGGCCCTCCAGCCCTCCTCGCGCCTCTCGCGCCTGGGCCTGGCCACCGCCCTCCTGGATCGGGCGGCCGCGGACCTGGCCCGGGGTCGGAACGCCAGCGCCGACTTGGCCGAAGCCCGCCGGGAGATCGAGGCCGTCCTGGCCCGGGGCCCTGGCCAGGCGGACGCCCTGGCGGCCAGCGCCCGCGAGCGGCTGCTTTCCGCCCTCGCTGCCCGCGCCTCCGCGCTGGCCCGGGAGGCCCTGGCCCTCCAGAGACGCGCCGTGATGGCCACCCCCGGCAACCCGGGCCTCCAGCTCGCCTGGGGCGCCCTGGCCCTCGAGGCCGCCCGGGAACTGCGGCTGCCCCTGGACCCAGGCGCGGCCGCCGCCCTCCGCAGCGCCGCCAGGACACGCCCCTGGGACGGCTGGGCCCAGCTGCTGGACGCAGAGCTGCTGAAGCGGGAGGGACGCCCCGACGAGGCCCGGACCCTGGCAGCCAAGGCCCTCCAGCTCAACCCGACACTGAAGCGCGAGGCGGCGAGGCGGGGCCTGGCCTGACCGACGGCCGTTCCTAGGGTCTGTTTTCAAAGTGGGGTGTGGCCGCCCCTTGCCCTCCGGGACTGTGGCCAGCCACGCCCCCGGCTGCGTTGCCGGCCTCGAACGATGCCCCGCATCGCCCTTCGGCCGCCGCCTTGCCATGAGCGCGGCTGGCCGCCTCGCGGCTCGCATCCATTTTGAAAACAGACCCTAGCCATCCTCCAGGCGGTCGGCGTGCCTCCTGGAACTGCCGATACTGGGCGAGCCAGCCGGAGGCTTCGCCTTGGGGCCTCGTCTCCAGTCGACAGACTCATGGGGAAGGGCTCGGCCGGAGCCTTGGCAAACGGGTGGGATCCACCCGGGTGGCGAAGGTGGCGCCATGGAGATTTAGGGTTCGTATAATTTTGGAAGAAAATTTTAGTGCAATCAAATCATATTTGCATCACCATGGAACCCGAGGTGGTTCATGTCCCTCCTTCCCTTCACCCAGAAAGCCAACGATGCCCTGGTGGTCGCCCGTGAGCGGGCCGTGGCGGACCAGCACCCGGAGCTGGTGCCCCAGCACCTCCTCCTGGCCCTGCTGGCTCCCGAGGCGGGGCTGCGTCCCCTGCTCGAGCGGGCCGGGCTGACGCCTGAGTCCACCCAGGGCCTGGTGGACGCCGCCGAGGAGCTCGTCTCGAAGCTCCCCCGGGCCGTGGGCGGCGCCGAACCCCAGGTGGGCCCGGCCTTCCGGCACTTCCTGGAGGTGGCCAGCGACACGGGCCGGGGCCTGGGCGACCGCTTCCTGGCCACGGACGCCCTGCTGCTGGCCCTCAGCAACGCCCACACGGACGCCAAGAAGGTGCTGGAGCGCTTCGGATTGGACCGGAAGCGCCTGGAGGCCGCCATCCGCGAGACCCGCAAGGGCTCGAAGGTGGAGGACGAGAAGGCCGAGGAGAAGTTCGCCAGCCTGGAGAAGTACGCCAAGGACTACACGGCCCTGGCCGAGGCCGGGAAGCTCGATCCGGTGATCGGCCGAGACGAGGAGATCCGCCGGGTGCTGCAGGTGCTCTCCCGGCGCACCAAGAACAACCCCGTGCTCATCGGCGAGCCCGGCGTGGGCAAGACCGCCATCGTGGAGGGCCTGGCCCAGCGCATCCACAAGCGGGACGTGCCCGAGAGCCTCAAAGGTCTGCGGGTCATGGGCCTGGACATGGGCTCCCTGGTGGCGGGCACCCAGTACCGGGGCCAGTTCGAGGAGCGCCTCAAGGGCGTCATCGAGGAAGTCGAGAAGGCCGAGGGCCAGATCGTCCTCTTCATCGACGAGCTGCACCTGCTGGTGGGCGCCGGCGCCGTGTCCGGCGGCATGGACGCCGCCAACCTGCTGAAGCCGGCCCTGGCCCGGGGCGAGCTGCGCTGCATCGGCGCCACCACCCTGGACGAGTACCGCAAGCACATCGAGAAGGACGCGGCCCTGGAGCGCCGCTTCCAGCCCGTGCTCGTGGACGAGCCCTCGGTGGAGGACGCCATCTCCATCCTGCGCGGCCTCAAGGAGCGCTACGAGCTGCACCACGGCGTGCGCATCCAGGACGCGGCCCTGGTGGCCGCCGCCCAGCTGAGCCAGCGCTACATCTCCGACCGCTTCCTGCCGGACAAGGCCGTGGATCTCATGGACGAGGCCGCCAGCGCCGTGCGCATGCAGATCGACAGCCGCCCCACGGAGATCGATGTCCGCGAGCGCCGCGAGATGCAGCTGCAGTTGGAGCGGCACTCGCTGACGAAAGAGAAGGATGCCGCCAGCCGCGCGCGGCTGGCAGATATTGAAAAAGAGTTGGCGGAACTGAACGAGGAACTGAGCAAGCTGCGGGCGCAGTGGGAGAACGAGAAGAAGGTCATCGAAGGGACCCGCGCCCTCCAGAAGAGGCTGGACGACCTGCGCATCGAGCTGGAGCAAGCCAAGACCAAGGGCGAGTACGAGCGGGCCTCCCGCCTCGAGTACGGCGAGATTCCGGCCCTGGAGAAGCAGATCGCCGCCGCCTCTCCCAGGGAGAGCGCCATGCTGCGCCTGGAGGTGGGCGAGCCGGACGTGGCGGCCATCGTCAGCCGCTGGACCGGCATCCCCGTGAGCCGCATCCTCGAAGGCGAGGTGGAGAAGCTCCTGAAGATGGAGGCCCGCCTCGGCGAGCGCGTGGTGGGCCAGGACCCGGCGCTCACGGCCATCGCCGACGCCCTGCGGCGCAACCGCGCGGGCCTGGGCGACCCCAAGCGGCCCATCGGCAGCTTCCTCTTCCTGGGCCCCACGGGCGTGGGCAAGACGGAGGTGGCGCGGGCCCTGGCGGAATTCCTCTTCGACGACGAGAACGCTCTGGTGCGCATCGACATGAGCGAGTTCACCCACGAGGCGGACGCCACGCGGCTCATCGGCGCCGCGCCGGGCTACGTGGGCTACGAGGAGGGCGGCCGCCTCACGGAGGCCATCCGGCGCCGGCCCTACGCCGTCATCCTCCTGGATGAAATGGAGAAGGCCCATCCGCGCACCTTCGACCTCTTCCTCCAGGTGCTGGAGGACGGCCGCCTCACGGACGGCCAGGGCCGCACGGTCAATTTCCGCAACACCGTGGTGCTCATGACCACCAACCTGGGCAGCCAGGCCATCTTCGATGCCGGCGGCGATGCCACCAAGGCCGAAGCCGCCGTGAAGGCGGCCCTCCACGGCCACTTCCGGCCCGAGTTCCTGAACCGGCTCGACGAGGTGGTGATCTTCCGCTCGCTGGACCAGGCCGACATGAAGGCCGTGGCCCGCATCCAGCTGAAGCGCGTGGAGGCCCTGCTGAAGGAGCAGCGGCTGGACCTGGAAGTTCCGGAGGACGCGCTGGACTGGCTGGCGTCGGAGGGCTTCGACCCCCACTACGGCGCCCGACCGCTGAAGCGGCTCATCCAGCAGTCCGTGGTGAACCCGCTCTCCCGCCTCATCCTCCATGGCCAGCTCCAGCCCGGCGGCCGGGCCCTGGTCTCGGTCCGCGACGGCCAGCTCCTGGTCGAGGGTGAGGCCGTCCAGTAGGCGCCCTCGCCCGCCAGCCGTTCACCCGGCGCTCCGCTTGGGCTCACGGGCCGGGCCTGCTCCCCCGCGAACGGACGCGCCACTGGCGCGTCCTCCCACTCGGCCTGCGCTGCGCTTGGCCTCGCGGAGCGGGTCCCAGGCTTTGTCTCGCCACATCGCCGTGCTTCCCCTTCGCCGCCCTCGCCCGGCAGTCGTTCACCCGGCGCTCCGCTTGGGTTCACGGGAGACCCGGGCAGAAAACGCCGCATCCGTGCGAAACTTGCCCCAGGCTTGGCCCCACCCGATGAGGCCCAGGTACACGGAGCCCGCGTGCCTCTCCCCCCTCCCATCCCCATCTTGATCGTGGACGATGAGGCCGATCTCCGGAACCTCCTGGTGGAGGCCCTGGTGGACCATGGCTATGACGCGACCGGCGCCGAGGATGGCGCCCGGGCCCTGGAGCAGGTCCGCCAGAAGCACTTCCCGGTCATCTTCACGGACCTCAACATGCCGGGCGGGCTGTCGGGCCTGGAGCTGCTGCGGGCCATCCACGACGAGGACCCGCGCAGTCTCGGCATCCTGATGACGGGCTACGCGACCACGGAATCGGCCATCCAGGCCCTCAAGCGCGGGGCCTACGACTTCATCCAGAAGCCCTTCAAGCTGGTGGAGATCGAGGCCAGCCTGGGACGCGCCCTGGAGCACTACCGGCTGCTGCGGGAGAACGAGGAATACCAGCAGAACCTCGAGCGCATGGTGGAGGCCCGCACCCAGGAGATCCTGGGCCTGAAGAACGACATCGAGCGGCTCTTCGAAGGCTTCGTGAACGCCTCCGTGACCGCCATCGAGGCCCGCGATCCCAGCACCTCGGGCCACTCCAGCCGCGTCGCCGCACTCACCGTGGGCCTGGCGGAGGCGGTGAATGGCACGCCCAACGGCCCCTACGGCCAGATCCACTTCACGCCGGTCCAGATCCGCGAGATCCGCTACGCCAGCCTGCTCCACGACTTCGGGAAGGTCGGAGTCCGCGAGCAGGTGCTGGTGAAGGCCAAGAAGCTGCCGCACGAGCGGCTGGAGAGCCTCTATCAGCGCCTCCACCAGCGTTCCGTCGAATCGCTGCGGGATCGGGTCGTCGAGGCCTGGGGCCAGGGACGGACCTTCGACGAGATCCAGCTCGAGGAGCTGCTGCGCCGCCAGGAGGAGGAGACCCGGCGCATCATGGACCTGGTGCGGCGGAGCAACGAGCCCACGGTGCTGCCCCAGGAGGTGGCCCAGGAGCTGGACCGGCTGGAGGACCTCACCTATCAGCACTGGAGCGGGGATCGCCGGGTCCTCTTCGAGCCCGACGACCTGGACCTGCTGCGGATCCCCAAGGGGAGCCTCTCCACCGAGGAGCGGGAGGAGATCCAGAGCCATGTCACCCACACCTACCGCTTCCTCACCCAGATCCCATGGACGAACGAGCTTGCCGGCGTGCCCGACATCGCCTACGCCCACCACGAGCGGCTGAACGGGCGCGGGTACCCCAGGCGCCTGACGGCACCGGATATCCCGGTGCAGAGCCGGCTCATGGCCGTGACCGACGTGTACGACGCCCTCACCGCGGCCGACCGCCCCTACAAGGCCGCCGTGAGCCTGGAGCGCAGCCTGGAGATCCTGGACCAGGAGGCCAGGGTGAACCTGCTGGATGCCGAGGCCCTGCGCATCTTCATCGAGGCCCGGATCTACGAGCGCACCATGGTGCACGGGAGAACGAACGTCTCATGACCGGCGCCGGCCCTCAAGGTAAGGTGAGGGGATGACCAGCCCGCAGCAGCTTCTCTGGACCGGCTTCCGGGGCCTCGACACCGCGGAGGTCGACCTGCCCTTCACGCCAGGCGGAGTCATCCTCTTCGCCCGCAACCTGGATCCCGATCTGGCGGCGGGCCCCGCCCGCTGCCGGGCCCTCATCGACGGCCTCCAGGCCCGCTACGGACGGGACCTGCCGCTGGCTGTGGCCCTGGACCAGGAGGGCGGCCCCGTGAGCCGCCTGCGCCCCTGGGTGGGGGCCACTCCGCCGCTGCGCCGCATCTGGACCAGCGGCGGCGCTCCGGCCTGCGAGGCCTGGGGCCGTCTCTGGGGCGAGGGGCTCCGCCTGCTGGGCTTCAACGTGGACTTCGCCCCCGTGGTCGACCTCTGGGACGGCCACCCGGAGGCGGGCATCGGCGATCGGGCCGCTAGCGCGGAGCCTTCCGGGGTCGCCGCCGCCGCCGGGGCCTTCCTCCACGGCCTGGAATCCACCGGCGTCCGGGGCTGCCTGAAGCACTTCCCCGGCCTGGGCGGCACGACCCTGGACAGCCACAAGGGCCTGCCCGGCCTGGAGGAGGCCGCCCAGGTGGATCGCAACGCCGCGGCCTTCCTCCCCCTCGCCCACGCGGACCGGCTGGTGATGGTGGCCCACCTCCGCACGCCCGCCTCAACCCCCCTGCCCGCCAGCCTCCACCGCGGCTCCGTGGCCGGGAACCCCTGGGGCATCCAGGGACGGTTCCTGCCGGACGACCTGGAGATGGGCGGCTGCGCGGACTGGACCTGGGACGAGCGCGTGCGCCTGTCGCTGGAAGCCGGCCACCAGTGGCTGCTGGTCTGCCAAAGCCCCGAGGGCTGGACCGCCTGCGCGGAGGCCGCGGACCGTCTTCCCGAGTCCCTGTGGGCCTCCCCCGTCCAAGCCGCCCGGGCCATGCGGCGCCACCTGCCCCCCGCCCCGCCCTTCGGGGCCGCGGCCTGGGACGGCTGGCTCAAGCGGCTCCGGAGCGCCGCCGATAGGGTCTGATGAGCGCCCGCGTCCTCATCGTCGACGACAACGCCATGATCCGGAACGAGATCAAGGCGGTTCTCATGCGCGACGGGGGGTTCACGCACTTCCTGGAGGCCGCGGACGGCCTCACGGCCTTCAAGACCATCATGGAGACGCCGCCGGACCTGGTGCTCTGCGACCTGGTGATGCCGGGTTTCGACGGCCTGAAGTTCCTCGGCCTCAAGGCCAGCCGCAAGGAACTGGAGCAGATTCCCGTGATCATGCTCACCGCCGAGGACGACCTGGACCGCAAGGCCGAGATCCTGGCCCGGGGGGCCTCCGACTACGTCACCAAGCCCTTCCACGAGAAGGAGCTGCTCGCCCGCGTCCGGATCCACACCAAGCTCAAGCGCCTCCAGGACGAGCTTCGGGAGATGAACGCCCGCCTCGAGGGGCTGTCCGTCACCGACGCCCTCACGGGCCTGGCGAACCGGCGCCTCCTGTACTCCCGGCTGGAGGAGGAGGTGCGGCGCGCCCGGCGCACCAGGGTGCCCCTCTCCGTCGTGATGATCGACATCGACCACTTCAAGAACGTGAACGACACCTACGGCCACGCCATGGGCGACCTGGTGCTGCGCAACATCGGGGCCCTGCTGAACGCCTCCATCCGGGCCACAGACCTGGCCGCGCGCTACGGGGGAGAGGAACTCACCCTGGTGCTTCCCTACACCGACGGCGCCGCGGCCCTCCAGGTGGCCGAGGCCCTGCGGCTGAAGATCGCCGATCAGGCTCACACCCTGGACGGCACTACCCTCCAGAAGACCGTCAGCCTCGGCGTCTCCTCCCGCAGCGGCAATGCCGAGATGCCCGGCGCGGAGGAGCTGCTGAGGCTGGCCGACGAGGCCCTCTACCGCGCCAAGCAGGGCGGGAGGAATCGGGTGGAGCGGGCGGAGTAGCCGTCAGCTGTCAGCCAATGCAAAAAGGACGCGGCCCGAAGGGCCGCATCCTTTTCCACTGATAGCTGATGGCTGAGAACTGACAGCCTACTTCGCCGCCTTCCGCAGCGCCTCGATCTTGTCCGTGTTCTCCCAGCTGAACTCCGGACGGCCGAAGTGGCCGTAGGCGGACGTCGCCCGGTAGATGGGCTTGCGGAGATCCAGGGCCTCGATCAT
The DNA here is from genome assembly GCF_022808835.1 of Geothrix mesophila. Taxonomy (NCBI): domain Bacteria; kingdom Pseudomonadati; phylum Acidobacteriota; class Holophagae; order Holophagales; family Holophagaceae; genus Geothrix; species Geothrix mesophila. The sequence continues at coordinate 1,599,701 of NZ_JAKZLD010000001.1, read as the reverse complement.
GGCCTTGGGGGTGCAGCTGAAGACCTCGCGCACGGCGCGGACGATGGCCTCGTCCGACACCTGGCCCGTGCCGAAGGTGTCCACGGCGATGGAGACGGGTTCGGCCACGCCGATGGCGTAGGCCAGCTGGATCTCGCAGCGGTCCGCCAGGCCGGCGGCCACGATGTTCTTGGCGATGTAGCGGCCCATGTAGGCGGCGCTGCGGTCGACCTTGCTGGGGTCCTTGCCCGAGAAGGCACCGCCGCCGTGGTGGCCGCTGCCGCCGTAGGTGTCCACGATGATCTTGCGGCCGGTGAGCCCCGTGTCGCCCATGGGCCCGCCCACCACGAAACGGCCGGTGGGGTTCACGTGGAAGATGGTCTGCGGATCCAGCAGGTCCTGGGGCAGGGCGGCCTTGATGACATCCTGGACCACTGCGTCGCGGATGCTGTTCTGGGTGATGTGCTCGTCGTGCTGGGTGGAGATGACGACGGTGTGGATGCGCTTGACCTGGTCCCCGTCGTACTCCACGGTCACCTGAGACTTGCCGTCGGGGCGCAGCCAGGGCAGCTCGCCGTTCTTGCGCACCTCTGCCAGCTTCCGGGTGAGCGAATGGGCGAAGTGCACGGGCGCGGGCATCAGCTCCGGCGTCTCCCGGCAGGCATAGCCGAACATCAGGCCCTGGTCGCCGGCGCCGCCGGTGTCCACGCCCATGGCGATGTCGGGGCTCTGCTGGTCGATGGTGACCATCACCGCGCAGGTGGCGTAGTCGAAGCCCTTGATGTGGTGGTCGTAGCCGATGTCCTTCACCACGTCACGCACCAGCGCGGCGACGGGGATGTAGGTCTCGGTGGTGATCTCGCCCGCCACCAGCACGAGGCCCGTGGTGAGGAGGGTCTCGCAGGCCACGCGGCTGCGAGGATCGTCCTTGAGGGCCGCGTCCAGCACGGCGTCGGAGATCTGGTCCGCCATCTTGTCGGGATGGCCTTCGGTGACGCTTTCGGATGTGAAGAGATGACGCCCCTGGGCGGCCATGCCTGACTCCTGGGAACTCCTCCGGACGATCTCGGAGGAAACGGAAAGTATATCGTGGGACCTCAGGTTCATACACCTTTCGGATGACGCGGGAAACCTTGCCATGCCCTAACCTGTGGGATTAAGGTGGGATGTTTCCATCCCCGCAGCGATTGCCCCCAAGCCCCCTCAGTGGAGGAACCCATGATTCTCTTCCGTCGTCCGGCGCTGGCCCTCACGCTGATGGCCGCGTCCATCCTGATGGTGTCCACCGCGTGCAAGCGCGAGGATCCGCAGATCCGGGAACTGACCCAGAAGGCCGCCGAGGCCGACAAGGCCAGCCAGCAGGCCAACCAGGCCAGCGCGGAGCAGCAGAAGAAACTGGCCCAGGCCGGCGTGAACGACATCAGGCCCAATGCCGAGACCCTCCAGCTCACGGACGAGCAGAAGAAGGCCCTGGAAGAACGCATCAAGAACGAAAAGAACAGCTCCTACCAGGCCCTCCTCCAGGAAGTGCTCGACAAGGACAAGGAGATCAAGGACCTCAACTCGAAGATCGCCAAGCTGAAGGCCGACCTGCCCAAGCCTGACATCGCCCGTCCCAACGACAGCCACTACGGCATGGCCATGCGCTTCCTCAAGAAGAAGGGCGTGTCCGACGCCGAGGCCAAGAAGCTGGTGAGCCGCGTGGCCATCATGGAGAAGCTGGCCCCCGGCTTCGAGGTCTACCACTTCTACGCCAACGGCACCTACGGCACCTGGGTCTCCCAGGGCAAGGCGAAGATCACCCCCAACGACCTGATGCGCCAGGAGCGCGAGAAGATCGAGGGCGAGCGCGACGAGGCCGTGGCCCAGAACGAGAAGCTGCAGGAAGAGGTCACGGACCTCGAGACCCAGAAGCAGAAGATCACGGAAGAGATCGCCACGCTCCAGACCGAGCGCGCCAACCTGATCGACGAGCGCACCAAGCTGCAGGCCGACAACTCCGCCCAGCTGGCCAAGCTCAACTCGCTGCACTACGTCATCGGCAACCGCGACACCCTGAAGGCCGAGGGCGTCATCGAGATCCCCGTCTTCGCCAAGGATCGGGCCGGCAAGAACTGGCGGGACGAGGTCTTCACCCAGAGCCTCGACCTCCGCTCCGGCAAGACCATCACCATCAAGGCTTCTGAGGTGGGCTTGAAGAAGATCGGCAAGGTGAACGTGGTGCCCGGCTCCTACCTGAAGGACGAGCACTACAAGCTCACCATCAGCCCCGACAAGCAGACCGCCACCGTGGAGCTCATCACGGTGAGCCGCTTCAAGAACGACAAGGTCGTCTTCGCCGTCACCGACTGACCTACCCGAAGTCAACAAGGGGCCCCAACCGGGGCCCCTTGTTTTTGTGTGGCAATTCCACGCCGGGCCGCCTATTGTCATCAAACCAATCCAGGACCGATTCCACTTCAACCCCACCCATGAGGTGACGCGATGCTTTCACGCTTGAATCAGGCGCTCCTCGGCGCTTCCCTGCTGACGCTTCTGGCCTGCAGCAGCGGCGGGGACTCCAAGGCCCCCACGATCGTCACGGGCCCGGGCTACATGCCCAGCACCACCACGCCGGTGTTCGACCCCGCGAACGCGAACGTGCCCCTTCCGAACGTCCTGGCCACGGCCACGGCCGCGGACCCCCTGACGGGCCGGGCCCCGAACAAGCCCATGACGCCCCCCGAGGCCCTGGCCTACGTGAACCTCCATGAGATGGGCGGCACCAACGCCGTCTCCGGCCTGAACGCCCCGATCTACCTCCAGTTCAACGCTGCCGTGGACGCCACCACCGTCACCGCCGCCAACGTCAAGGTCTTCCAGATCACCCCGGACGCGGCTGGCACCGAGAACAACCCCCTCGGCTTCGCGGACGTCTCCGGCCTGTTCACCTACCAGTACACGGCGGGCGGGACCGACCTCTTCCTGTTCCCCAACTTCCCCTTGCTGCCGGGCACCCGCTACCTCTACGTCGTCACCAACCGCGTGAAGGACACCGCCGGCAAGCCGATTTCCGCCTCCCCCTACTTCGAGGCCCTCAAGTCCACCACCCCGCTCACCGGCTCCTTCGCCGCACTGGAACCCGTCCGGGCCAACGTCCTCAGCGGCTCCACCATCCTCTTCTCCGGCTACGCCAAGGTGATGAACGATCTCATCGCCGCCTCGGCCACCACCACCATCGCCCAGCGATCCGACCTCACGGTGATGGGCCGCTTCATCACCACGGGCGCCGGCTACATCGTGCCCAACCCCACCACCGCCCCCAACACCCGCATCCCCGTGGAGACCGCCCTGCGTTCCTTCGCGGCCGGCGCCACCCTGGGCGGCCTGCCGGGCAAGACCTGGTCGAACGCCGTCAGCGTGACGGCCGTCTTCGACCGTGGCGGCACGAACCCCAGCCCTGACGCCTACTGGAGCGCCGTCATGGGTACCGCCACCACGGCCCCCGCCAGCGTGGGCACGGTCATTCTCGGCACCATCAACAGCGGCGAGCTGTCCGTGGATCCCGTCGTCGTGGCCGCCAATGCCTCCGCCGCCGGCGGCGATCTCACGGGCGTCACCGGCGCCTACAACCCCGCGGCCGGCGTGGTCCAGCCCTATCGCACGAGCGGCGCCCTCACCAGCTACTACCACGTGCCCCGCGCCATCCCCTTCGTCTACATCGCCCCGGCCGCGGGCTCCAACTGGCCCCTGGTGATCTACCAGCACGGCATCACCAGCCAGAAGGAAACCGTCATCGCCCTCGCCCCGACGCTCAGCGCCGTCGGCCGCGCCGTGGTGGCCATCGACCTGCCCCTGCACGGGGCCCTGGCCGTCCCGGCCCACCAGGTCGCCCCCGGGGACTCCGCCACGGTGAAGGCCCAGAAGTCCGCGGCCTGGGGTCAGGACTTCATGGCCATCGGCGCCCCGCTGGCCACCCGCTCCAACATCCAGCAGGCCGCCTTCAACCTGAACCGCCTGGAGCTCACCGTGGCCGCCGGCGGCTTCGCCGCCCTGCCCGCGCCGCCAGCCGCCGCCGGCATCACCTTCGTCGGCCACAGCCTCGGCTCCATCGTGGGGACCTACTATCTGGCCGGGAACACCACCCTCGCCAGCACGGGCTACCCCTACACGCAGGCCACGCTGGATGCGGACATGAAGGGTTACCTCAGCGTGCCCGGCGGCCGCACGGCCTACCTCATCCAGAACAGCCCCGCCTTCGGCCCCTCTGTGGACGCCGGCTTGGCGGCCGTGGGCATCGCCAAGAACACGCCCACCTACCACCAGTTCTTCCTCGTGACCCAGACCATCGTGGACCCCGCGGACCCCGCGACCATGACCACCCCGCTCGCCGCGGGCCTGCCCAGCCGCCTCTCCAACCGCGTCTGCATCCAGGAATCCGTGGGTGATCAGGTCATCAGCAACCCCTACACCCGCTACCTGGGCAACGCCCTTGGCGGCCGCGAGGTTCTCGGCTCCGCCGGCGCCGCGGTGGCTCCCGGCTTCAAGCAGCTGGCCTACACCGCCGGCGGCACACCCAACCACGCCGCGGGCGTCCCGGCGACGTTCATGTTCACGATCTCCGGCGGTGCCCCCGCGCCGAAGGTGGCCAACGCCGCCACCACCGCCGCGGACACCACCCCCACCCAGGGCTACTTCCAGTTCGACCAGACCGGCATCGGGCACAGCTCCCTGCTGGATCCCTCGAACCTGACCAACCTCATGCTCATCCAGAAGCAGATGCGCTATTTCCTGGGCATGACCGGCGTCAACCTCGTGGTGGATCCCACCCAGGGCGGCGCCGCCCTGCCTGTGGCCCCGCCCGCCTTCCCCGGCGTGCAGGTGCCCGCGCAGTACACCATCCTCGGCCACTGATCCCAGGGCCGCATCCTGGAGAGGCGGGGCTTCGGCCCCGCCTCTCTCTTTGTGCCTACCCTTCCAGCTCCGGGAAGGCCGCGAGCAGCTGCTTCCGGGCCTCCAGCAGCTCGGGCACGGCCGGGTCCCGGCGGCGGCGGAAGCCCCGGATGGCCTGGAGGTCCTCCCCGGCCCGCTCGAGGACCGGAAGCCCCAGGAGGACCACCAGCAGGGCCAGGGGCGGGACCAGGCCGACGGGCCAGCCCCAGCGGCTGCCGACCAGGCCACCGAGGACCAGGGCCCAGAGGGGGTGCAGGAGAAGCCCCGCCAGCAGCTTCAGGGTGGCCGCCTGGTCGCCCTCGTCGGTGAATCGGCCCGCCGCCCAGTCCACCAGGCGGTAGGAAGGCCAGAACAGCAGCGCCGGTGGAAGCAGCAGGGCCGCCAGCCCCAGCCGCAGGACGGCGCCCGGCAGCCAGCGGCGGACCTCCGCGCCCGGATAGGGATGCCCCACCTGATCGGGCCGGACACCCTTGGCCCGGAGCCAGGCCTGGACCCCATGGATCCGGGCCTCCAAGGCAGCCAGGTCCTCCTCCGGCAGCGCGGCGAGGTGCGGCACCAGGGCCCGCACTCGGCGGCGCAGGACCTCCAGGTCCACCCGGCTGCCGGGCGCCTCCGTCAGGAGCCAGGCCACCTCCTGGGCCAGGGCCAGCACCCGCACCTCCTCATCGTGGAGGGTGAGGGGCTTGAGGGCGGCCCGGATGCGCGCGGTCAGCTCCGCCACGGCCTCCGGGTCCGCGCCTCGCGGCGCGAGGTCGTGCCAGACCACGGGCTCGCCTACCCGCAGGAGGACGCTGTGGCGGAAGGTGGCGCGATCCCCGTAGACCAGGCCCGCGGGCACCAGGGTCACCGGCACGGGACTGGACAGGGCCATCCGGGCGGCGCCGGTCTTGAGGGGGGCCAGGTCCGCTTCCGAGTGGCTCACGCCCTCAGGGAACATGGCCACGGAGCCGCCTTCGGCCAGCACGTCGTGGACCTTCCGGAAGCACTGCTGGATGGTCTCCGGCGTGGCGCCGCCATCCTTGGGCCGGGTGACGGGGATGGCCCGGAAGGCCGCCAGGAAGGGCCGCAGGGGGGCGAGCTTCCACAGCGTGGCCTTGGCCAGCCAGCCCGCCCGCCGTTCCAGGAGGGCCCCCGCCGCCAGGGGATCCAGCAGCCCGTTGGGATGATTCAGGAGGATCAGGCAGGGACCCGGCGGCAGGTCCGGGCCTTCCCGGCGGAGGGCCCGGAACCAGATCCGCCCCAGCAGCCGTGCGACCCGACTGGCCGCCATGTCAGGCCTTCGCCGGCCGGTGCCGCGCCCACCAGAGCGCCGCGCCGCTGAGGACGATGGCCGGCAGGACGAGGGTGAGGGCCTGGGCCAGGGCATCGCCGCCGGACCGCCCGGCGGCGTGGAGCGCATCCGCCCGGCGACCCACCAGCTCGGGGCTGATGGCGTCCCCCAACAGGTGGATGAGGAGCACGTTCACCGCCACCCCCGTGGCCCGGATGCTGGCGGGCAGGCTGCTGACCGTGAGGGCGTTGACGGGGCTGGTGTTCACGAAGAGCAGGAACATGCCCACGAAGAAGAGGGCATAGGCCGTCCCCAGGTGGCCGGTGGCCAGGGCCCAGGCCACCACCGGCGCCGAGGCCACCAGGGTGAGGCCCGAGATCCCGGCCCCCGCATCGGGCCAGCGCTTCTGCCAGCGGTCCGTGAGCCAGCCACCCAGGAAGGTCCCCAGGATGCCCGTCACCACCGCCAGCGCCCCGAAGACGAGGCCCGCCCGGGCGGTGGACACGCCAAACCGGCGCTGGACCAGGGTCGGCCCCCAGGTGCTGAGACCTCCCATGGCAAAGGTGTAGGCCACGTAGCTGGCGGTGCAGGCCAGCCAGATCCGGTTCCGGAAGACGTGGCCCAGGCGCCGCAGGTAGGGCTCCCCGGCCTCCTGGTCCCCGCCTTCATCCATGGCCCCCCGCACGGGATCCACCTGGAAGGCCATCCAGAGGGCGAGGAGCAGGCCCGGCAGGCCCGCCACCAGGAAGGCGGCCCGCCAGCCCCAGGCCCCTGCCACCAGGCCACCCAGGCCATAGCCGAAGGCGCTGCCCACGGGAATGGCCAGGTAAAACCAGGTGAAGGTCCGGGCCCGGTCCGATTCGTGGAAGCCGTCCGCCAGCATGGCCGGGCCCAGGCTGGCATAGGCGGCCTCGCCCACCCCCACCAGGGAGCGGGTCACCAGCAGGGCCGGGTAGCTGTGGACGAAGGCCGCGCCCACGGTGGCCAGGCTCCAGAGCGCAACGCCCCCGGCCACGAGGCGGGGGCGGTGGAACCGGTCGGCCAGATAGCCGAAAAGGGGCGCGGCGCACATGTACACCGCGATGAAGACGAAGGTCAGTCGTCCAAGCTGGGCGTCGGACAGGTGCAGCTCCCGGCCCAGGGGCTCGAGGATCGCCGCCACGACGTACCGGTCCAGGTAGTTCACCAGGTTGATGCCGGTGAGCAGCAGGAGCAGCCGTCGGGCGGCGGTCATCTCGTGGCGCGGCGGGTCAGGCTACTTCTTGGGGGCCGCGGGCTTGGCGGCGGGCTTGGGCGCGGGCGCCGCAGGCTTGGCCGCGGGGACGGCGGCAGTCTCGCTGGCGTCCAGGCGCTTGGCCACCTCGGCCGTGAAGCTCTCCATCCAGGCCTTGTCGCCCCAGGAGAGGACCTGCACGGCCTGGTCCGAGAAGACCATCTGGAGCTTCTGCTCCTTGGCGAGCTGCTCGACGATGGGGCCGGCCAGCTTGGTGATGGCCTCGCCCACCTTCTTCTCCACGCGCTGGTACTCCTGCTGGCTGTCCTCCTGCATCTTCTTCGCCTCGAACTCCAGGTCCCGGTACTTCTTGGCCAGGGCCTCCTTCTTGTCGGGGTCGATGCTGGGCGAGTTCAGCTGCTGCTGCAGGGTCTGCAGCTCCTGGCCCTTGGCCTGGAGCTTCTCCTGGAGGTTCTTCCCGGTGATCTCCAGCTCAGAGAAGATGGCGCCGGCCTTCTTGGAGATGCGGACCAGCTGGTTGATGCTGAAGAAGGCGAAGCGGGGAGCCTCCTGGGCCGCGGCGGGCGCGGCGAGGGCGGCGGACAGGCACAGGGCGGCCACGGACGGGGCGAGCAGGCGCATGGGGGATCTCCAGGGCGAAAGAGCCATTGTAGCGTGGGACGGGGCCCCTCGCGGGAATCAGAAGGTGGTGCCGATGGAGAACTGGAAGTCGTTCTGGCCCTCCGTATCGAAGGGATACGGATTCAGCTTCCGGGACCAGATCAGGCGCAGCGGGGCCGGGCTGATGGGCAGGAAGAACCGGAACTCCAGGCCCGCCGAGCGCAGCAGGGTCGGGTTCGTGTAGGAGTACTCGTTGTTGCTGAGGTCCTTGTAGGTCACCAGGTTCTTGCTGAAGACCTTCGTGCCGCTGCCCCAGGCGTTGCCCGCGTCATAGAAGAAGACGAGCCGGAACTGGTCGGCGATCTTGAACTGGTATTCGAAGTTCGCGATGAACTGCTTGTTGCCGCCCACCACCACGGGCTGGCCGTAGTTGTCCAGGAGGACGCTGCCCACCTGGCCGTAGCGGTAGCCGCGGATGCTGTTCTCGCCGCCGGGCCGGTAGAGGTCGTAGAGCGGGAGCTCGTCGCTGCCCATGTTCTGGAGGTAGCCGTAGCTGAGGTTGGCGGCGAAGATGTGGCGGTCGCCGATGTTGGCGAACTTGGCGAAATCCCAGGTGGCGCGCAGGAAGGGCTTGTCGCCCCCGAACTGCCAGCCGCCGTATTCCAGGCCGAAGGACACCCGGGTGCCCTGGGTGGGCTTGAACTGGTGGTTCACCGTGCTGAAGGTCAGGCTCTGGCTGAAGGTGGACGTCAGCTGGTTGCCCATGTCCCGGAAGTAGTAGTTCCGCCCGCCCTCGATGCGGATCAGCCGGAAGCTGTAGCCCATGGAGTAGGTCGTGAAGAAGGCCCAGGGCTGGTTGGGGAACCAGTTGCTCAGGCGCGCGCCCACGGACACGCCGAGGCTGCGGGTGAACTGCTTGTAGGCGTTGGCGATGCCCACGCGGGAGGCGTCGTAGTCCGCGGACCCGTTCGACACGGATGTCGAGAACGAGTACGGCAGGTCGAAGACGAAGGGCTCCGTGAAGCCCACCGAGATGTTCTTCGAGAACTTGCCGCCGTTGTAGCTCACGGACAGGGTCTCGCCGCCGCCACCGAGGTTGCGGGTGGAGAAGCTCACGCCCAGGGAGAAGCCGAACAGCGATCCGTAGCCGCCCTGGAAGAGCAGCTCGTTGACGCCGGCCTCCTCGCCGCGGATCACCACGTCCACCTGGGGCTTGTCCGGAACCAGGTCCACCTTGGGCTCGGAGTTCTTCACGTCGAAGAAGCTCAGCTGGCTGATGCCCAGCAGCGAATCCTTGAAGAAGTCCGTGCGGAAGAGGTCGCCCTCCTTCAGCATCATGCTGCGGCGGAGCACCTTGTCCTTGGTGGTGAGGTTGCCTTCGAACTCGATGCGCCGGACCGAATACTGCTCGCCCTCGTCCAGCTTCAGGAGGGTGTCCACCTTCTTGACGCCGTCCTCCTCGCGGATGTCGAACTTCTTCTCCGCGCGGAAGAGGATGTAGGCCTGGTTGCTGTAGGCCTCCTTGAGCTTGTCCACGGTCTGGTTCACCGCGTCCAGGTCGAAGGGCACCGGCTTGGCGCCGGGCTTCGGAGCCTCCAGCGACGGCCTGATGTTGAAGAACTTCTTGAGGAAGGAGTGGTTGTCCCGCTTCACCTCCGCGTACTTCATCGGGTAGTAGGTGTCGCGGAAGAGCTTGCCGCCCTCGGCCTTGAAGGTCCCTTCGAAGAACTGCTCGCCTTCGAGGATGGGAATGGTGAGGGTGGCGCGGAGGTCGTACTTGGGGGACTTCGCCTCCTTGATGCGCTTCTCGTTCTTCTTCTTCTGCTTCTCGGTGGTCTTGTCCTCCACCTCGATGACCGGCTTGCCGACGAAGACGTCCTTGTAGCCCAGCCTCCAGTAGGCCTTCTTGAGGTTCTCCAGGTCCTCTTCCATGTTCTTGTCCACCAGCAGGTCGTGCGTGGTGAGCCAGCTGAACATCCAGTGCCGGCGCGTCTTCTTCATGACGCTCCGCAGCTGGGCGCTGGAGAACACCTTGTTCCCGCGGAATTCCACGCGGTAGATCTTGGCCTTGCCGCCTTCCTTGATGTCGAACACCAGGCGGGCCACGCCCGGGCCCATGGGCTCGAGGGTGATGTCCACCACCGGGTTCCGGAACCCCTTCTCTCCGGCCTGCTCCACGATCTGGTTCTTGATCTTGCGGGCGGCCTCCGGGTCGTAGACCGTGTCCGGATTGATGGTGAGCTTCTTCTCCTTGATCTTGTCCTTGATGTTGGTGATGCCCACCTCGGTGCCGCCGCGGTAGTCGATCTCCTTGATCAGGGGGCGCTCCTTGATCCGGATGACCAGCTTCTTGCCGCCCGGGGCGTCCTCCACCTCGAGCTTGACGTCATCGAAGGAACCGCTGGCCCAGAGCTTCCCCATCACACCGCTGAAATCGATGTTCCGGAGGTCGTCGCCCACCTTCACGCCCGACTTGAAGATCACCGTCTCGGCGGTCTGCTTCTGGGCGCCGATCACCTCGATCTTGACGATGGGCTCGATGTCCTGGGCCGCCAGGGAGAACGAGAACCCCGCAGCCAGCAGCAGGGGAAGCACGCCGCTCCACCACCGGGGCTGAGTCCGGTTCCACTCCATGTTCCGCTGCGTCATTCAGGCGCTCCGACCAGATGGGTTTCCTGGCCAGCGGCCACGTCTCCGGAATCAGACAGGGTGGGGACGAGCTTCTCGCCCACCAGATCGAACTTCACGAGTCCCGAGGGCACCGTGTCCTGGCCCACCATCAGCTCGGCGAGGGGATCCTCCACCTGCTTCTGGATGGCCCGCCGCAGCGGCCTCGCCCCGTAGGCGCGATCCCGCAGGGTGGTCTTCACCAGCCAGTCGCAGGCGGCATCCGTGAGGGACACGGAGAGCTTGTGCTTCTGGAGGGTGACGTTGAGATCCTCCACCAGCAGGCGGACGATCTTGCGCAGCTCGTCGTCGCCCAGGCGGTTGAACACCACGATCTCGTCGATGCGGTTGAGGAACTCGGGCGGGAAGGTCCGCTTGAGCACCTTCATGGCGTCGCCGGACTTCGCGTCGGGACGGGCGTCCTGCTCGACAAAGCCGAGGTTCTTCTCCGCCAGCAGCTCCCGGCTGCCCACATTGGACGTCATGATGATGATGGTGTTCTTGAAGTCCACCAGGTTCCCGAAGGCGTCCGAAGCCTGACCGTCGTCAAAGATCTGCAGCAGGATGTTGATCAGGTCGGGATGGGCCTTCTCGATCTCGTCGAAGAGCAGGACGCAGTACGGATTCCGCCGGATGCGGTCCGTGAGCATGCCGCCCTCCTCGTAGCCCACGTACCCCGGAGGGGCTCCAAGCAGCTTGGAGACCTCGTGCTTCTCCATGTACTCGGACATGTCGAAGCGGATCATCTTCTTCGCGTCGCCGAACAGGAACGCCGCCAGGGTCTTGGCCAGCTCGGTCTTGCCCACGCCCGTGGGGCCCAGGAACAGGAAGGAGCCCATGGGCCGGTTGGGGTTCTTGAGGCCCGTGCGGGCCCGGCGCACGGCGCGGGCCACGGCGCTCACCGCCTCGGGCTGGCCGATGACGCGCTCGTTGAGCTTGGGCTCCATGTTCACCAGGTTGGCCTTCTCGTCGCCCTTGAGGGCCTTCACGGGAATGCCGGTCCAGCTGGCCACCACGTCCTCGATGTCCTGCTCGGTCACCTCGGGGAAGCGCGCGTAGTCCTCGTCCGTCAGCTCGCCCCGGTCCTTCTGCAGCTCCTCGCGCAGCTGCAGCTCCTTCTGGCGGAGCAGCACGGCCTTCTCGAAATCGCGGCTGAGGACCGCCTCGTTCATCTCGTTGATGACCCGGTGCAGCTCCTCCTCGTGCGACTGGCCCTCGGCGTCCTGACCGCCGGGCCCCACGCGCAGCTTCACCCGGGCACCGGCCTCGTCCAGCAGGTCGATGGCCTTGTCGGGCAGGAAGCGGTCCGTGATGTAGCGGTTGGACAGGTAGACCGAGGCCTCCATGGTCTTCTGGGCATAGCGCACCCGGTGGAACAGCTCGTAGCGGCTGCGGATGCCCTCGATGATGCGGAGGCTCTCCGCCTCGTCCGGGGGGTTCACCGTCACGGGCTGGAAGCGCCGGACCAGGCTGCGGTCCTTGTCGATGTACTTGGCGTATTCCTTGTGCGTGGTGGCGCCGATGCACTGGATCTCGCCCCGGCTGAGCGCCGGCTTCAGGATGTTGGCGGCGTCCAGGCTGCCCTCGGCGGCGCCGGTGCCGATGAGGCTGTGGATCTCGTCGATGAAGAGCACCACGCTGGGATCCTTGCTGGCCTCGGCGATGATGGACTTCAGCCGCTCCTCGAACTGGCCGCGGTACTTGGTGCCGGCCACCACGAGGCTGAGGTCCAGGGCGTAGATGCGCTTGTCCACCAGGCTGGGCGGCACCAGGCCTTCGTAGATCTTCTGGGCCAGGCCCTCCACGATGGCGGTCTTGCCCACGCCCGCCTCGCCCAGCAGGATGGGGTTGTTCTTCCGGCGCCGGCTGAGGATCTGGATGATGCGCTCGACTTCCTGCTCGCGGCCGATGAGGTTGTCGAAGATGCCGCGCTCGGCCATCTCCGAGAGGTTGCGCGCGAACTCGGAGAGGAGCGGGTGCTCCTTCTTCTTCTTCGCGATCTTCTCCTCCTTGGTGCTCTCCAGCAGGATCTCCTTGGCGGCGATGAGGTCCGCCCCGGCCTCGATCAGGAGGCGGCCGGCCAGGCAGCCTTCCTCCTTGAGCATGCCCAGCAGCAGGTGCTCGGCCCCCACGTGCTTGTGGTTGAGCTTGGCGCTCTCCGCCGTGGCGTGCTGGAGGATGCGCTTGACCTCCTCCTCCATGGGGATGTCGATGCTGGTGCTGCTGGGGGTGATCTTCTTGTCCCGCGGGGTCAGGGCCGCCACCAGGCGCTCCCGCAGGGCACTCACGTGCACGCCCATGCGCTCAAGCAGCTGGGTGCTGGTCTTTTCCGATTCGCGGAGAAGCCCCAGCAGGAGGTGGCCGCTCTGGATGCTTTCCGCACCGAACTGGCTCGCCTCGTAGCGGGCGAAGAACATCACGCGTCGTGCTTTTTCAGTGAATTTTTCGAACACGGGACACCCTTTCGGGTTAGGTGCGGATCGCCCTTACGGGGGATTGGATGGCTCCGAAGCCAGGATGGTTCCGGGGCGGCCTACCAGGGTAGCGCCTTCCACCCCGGTTGTCCCGGCCGCGCTGGGACAGAACCGAGCCCTGACCCGGGGAAGAACCCCGCCTCCGCCCGGGACAGAACCCCGCTGCGACGGTAGACTGGAGGGCTGGGAGGGCGACATGAGCCTGGTTAGGACCAATCTGGCGATCCTGGGGCTCCAGTGGGGGGATGAGGGCAAGGGCAAGGTCGTGGACCTCCTCAGCCCCAAGTTCCAGCAGGTCGTGCGTTTCCAGGGCGGCAACAACGCCGGCCACACGGTGGTGGTGGACGGCCAGAGCATCGCACTGCATCAGGTGCCCAGCGGCGCCCTCCACCCCGGCTGCTTCCTGGTGGTGGGCAACGGCGTCGTCCTCAACCTCGACGTCTTCCAGCAGGAGCTGGACCGCCTGAAGACCCGGGGCTTCGACCTGGGCGGCCGGCTGATGCTGTCCGACAGGGCCCACCTCATCCTGCCCCACCACATCGCCCTGGACCTCTGGCGCGAGGGCGGCGCCAACAAGATCGGCACCACGGGCCGGGGCATCGGCCCCGCCTACGAGATGAAGGCCGGCCGCATGGGCGTGCGTCTGGGCGACCTGCTGCACCCGGAGACCCTGGCCGACCGCATCCGCCCCGGCTACGAGGAGGTCCGCCTGCGCCTGGGCGCCGAAGCGGCCAGCCTGCCCGCCCTGGAGGCCATCGTCGAAGGCCTGCTCCGCACCGCCGAGCCCCTCCTCCCCTACATCGGCGACACCCAGAGCCACCTGGTGGCCGCCTGGGAGCGCGGCGACCGCATCCTCTTCGAGGGCGCCCAGGCCACCCTGCTCGACATCGACCACGGCACCTACCCCTTCGTCACCTCCAGCAACTGCAGCCTGGGCGGCCTCTTCACCGGCACCGGCCTGCCCCCCAAGGCCCTGGACAAGATCCTGGGCATCGCCAAGGCCTACACCACCCGGGTGGGCTCCGGCCCCTTCCCCGCCGAGATGCACGACGCCACCGGCGAGCGCCTGCGCCAGGTGGGCAAGGAGTTCGGCACCACCACGGGCCGGCCCCGCCGCTGCGGCTGGTTCGACGCCCCCATCACGGCCCACGCCTGCCGCACCAATGGCGTGGATGGCCTGGCCATCATGAAGCTGGACGTGCTGGACGGCCTGGACGAGGTGGGCCTCATCGTGGGCTACCGCACTGGCGAAGGCACCGTCACCACCAAGCTCCCCAGCTGCGCCGCGGACTGGAAGGACCTGAAGCCCGAGGTGAAGCTGTTCAAGGGCTGGGCCAGCACCCGGGGCATCACCCAGCACGGCCAGCTCCCGGACGCCGCCCACACCTACCTCGAAGCCCTGGTCGAGAGCGTCGAAGTGCCCATCGCCTACCTCAGCACCGGCCCCGATCGCCAGGAGGGCTGCATCTATCCCGGGACCTTCCTGGAACCGCTCCTGGCTTGACCATCAGCGCTATCGCAGGCACACTGGTCGTCCTGCCCATTCAGGCATCGCACGCTCGCGTGCACCGCGCGCTCGAGGGCTCGCGGGCCTGAAGCCACCGGCAAGGGCCCTTAGCTCAGCGGTAGAGCAGCGGCCTTTTAAGCCGTTGGCCGCGGGTTCAAATCCCGCAGGGCCCACCAAGTTCCACCCCATGGGGCTATCGTCTAGGGGTCAGGACACCGCCCTTTCACGGCGGTAACACGGGTTCGAATCCCGTTAGCCCTACCAGATGCGCGCCTGACTACGGTCAGGCGCTTTTTGTGTTAACAATAGGGTTACCCATAAGAATGCTTTGGCCCAATGATCTCAATCACTTGGATCAGCAGATGCGCTCTTCACCAACTCTCAGATTTTCCTAGTGCCATCCGAGAGTTGCCCGTGAAGTCGGAATTCTCGAGTTCTTTAACCCCATTGGGGCATGCAAAGTGGCTCCAGTGTTACCGATCAGCTACTCTTGGCCCGGTTTGATCTCGGTTGAGCCAACTCTTCCGAGAGCAAATTCGGCGGTAACACGACTGGTGTTTAAACGATTTTTATCTCGCCCCAAAATGGGCTCAGAAACAGAGAACGCGAACTGGGCCTTCGATGGGGCCTCTGGATCGCATCTGAGAGCATGGTCGCGAAATCTTCTCCCCAAAATATTCTCGGCGTTCCCACGTCTTCAGGAGTAGAAGGAGGGAACCCTGGAAGCCATCTGGATGTCCGAGCGCGAACGGGAGATCACGGCCATCGTCGCCCGCGAGCAGGGGAAACTGAAGAACTTCATCCGGAAGTGGGTGGCCGATGAGTCAGATGTCGAGGACATTCTGCAGGATGTCTTCTTCGAGCTGGTCGAGGCCCAGAACCTGATGACCCCTCTCAGGCAAGCTGGCGCCTGGATGTATCGGGTCGCGCGGAATCGGATGACAGACCTCTTCCGTAAAAAACGTGCCGAGGCTTTGAGGAACGCCCCGTTCATGGAAGCCCTGGATGCTGAATCCGCTTCATGGGAGGCTTGGCTCTCTGGTCGCTCAATCTGAGCCCTCAGATCAGTCAGCATGGTCTCGATCACGTCCTGATTTGTCGGGAGCCCAAGCGTCTGACGCTTCTGATCCAACCACTTGGTCCTCGCCAGGTCAAAGAGTCCCGTCACGTAGGGAGACCATGAGGGAGTGATCCAGAGCTTCTTGATTCCCTTAGGGTCCGGTGCTGCAGAGCGGCTCCAGTCTGAGTCTCCTACGCTCTGGAACCAGATGCTGCCTCTGGAGTCCCCCTCAAAGAAGCCATTTACCAAAGTCCCTTCACTCCTAAATTCATACAGAGTCTGCAGCCTGTTCAGGAGAAGTGTCGCATCCGACTCACTCGGAACCGGTCGAACCTTAATGGCCGCCAATGCAAGGAGCTGGTTTGAGTTTCGCGGGAAGAAGAAGTAGTAGTCCTCGCGCCAACCTCCTAGCTGAACCCTTACAATCCACCCTCGGTAGAACCACGAGTACAATTCTCGAAGGCAGGCCATCCGGTCGTTCTGGATGTTGCCCAGCAGTCGGGACTCTCTGTAGATCTCCACCTGAGCCGCCGTAGAGGCCCTTTCTTCGATCACCTGCTGGTTGAGTTGTAGATACTCAAAGGGTGGATTCTCGAGCATGACGAGCCCCCCGAGCTCCTCGACTCCGCTCACGTTGGCGCGGATTCCTGTCGCAGCGGGTTCCGCGCTCCGACCATCAAGAGCCACCTTCTTCGTGACCAAATCTGCGATCAGAGTCTTCTCTACACCGCTGATGTGAATCGCTACCTTAAAGCCGTCGACATTGACCAGACTCGATTGGAATACCCCTTCCAGCTTCGCCGTGCCAAACAGCTTCTGAAAGACAGGATCCTGAATCGCAGAGGTCGCAGGAGGGATTTGAATCTCTGTCGGTGGAGGTATCAGCACCATTGCCTGCAAGGCAATCGAGGAACCGAGAGTAAGGGCGATCTTGGAAAGCTTCACCATGATTGAGTCTCCCGAAAACAGATATAGTCTATTTTGGACTATTCTAATCGGGAATATAGCGTGACCCCTAGGCTCTCTCCTAGTGGTTCATGCAAAAGTCCATTGTTTCCAGGGAACACAAGATACTGTTGGCCTGCCTTAGGGAGGCTCGTGAGGCTTCTGGGCTGACACAGACCGAGCTGGCCGATCGTCTGGGCATGACGCAGAGCCAGATCAGCAAGTGCGAACGTGGCGAGCGACGACTGGACCTCATCGAACTCCGGGCGTGGTGCCAAGCCATAGGAATCAAGCTCACGGCCTTTGTTAGGACCTTTGATACCCAGGTGTCTTAGCCGCCTCCGTAGCAGCTCACCCCGCCGAACCACAGCGATGCAACGCGGTACAACCGGGAAGCTACAGAAGAGATTTCGACTTGTGACACCGGCGGTCGCCTTCTCTAGCCTGTTTACCCAAAAAAAGGGGTGAACCTCGCAACAAAGGCTAGGCCATCCTCCACTAGCCGGGCGGGGCCTGACCCAAGCTGGGGCGAGAGATGAACAGCCGCGCACCTGAACAGGTGCAGCAACGCATTTTCATGCACGAGCTCATCCACTACAAGCTGTGCCTGCTTTGAACCGCCCTTGAATCAGCTAGTTTGAACCGGCCTGGATAGCCCCGGACAGTCTCGGTGACAGGCGCAAACCTCAGGCCAAACCGCCATGAGGAACCCCACCGATGACCGGCATTTCTTTGATGTGGCGAATTCCAGAGAGTTCATCGGGGTTCCTACTCTTCGGCGAAGATGTGCGCCAGGGACCGTCGGATTGATGGAGCCGATGGACAACACGCGCACACAGGCACGCGCCGAAGCACGCGCCAGTGCCTTTCCTGGCGGAACGCACTCACGGGCGTGGGCACGAAAAAGCCCCCGAGGTTAGCGGGGGCTCTTCGGGGGATTGATCAGTGGTCGAACTCGTCTTTCAGAAGCTGGCGAAGCTCCTTTACACGCGCTTGGGTCATTCTCGTCATACAGTCCAACTTGATTTGAAGCTGAATTGTCCCGCCGTTGTAGAAGTAACCTTCAAACTCTGCCTCGGCGTCACGATACTTCTGCCATGCCTCCTGGGACGCTTTAAATGACTTCTTATGTGCTTCATCCGCCAACTTAGAAAGCAGGGTGGAGCAAACCTGATCTAGGTCCTTCTCTGCATCCTTAAGCTTGAACGCAGCGCACTCCCTCATTTCTAACGTTGTCTTTGGGTTGTCGCAGGGGTTAGCGCTTGGTTGCTGGCAGAAACCACCAGTCGAACCCACAGCCAACATCACCGTGACCAAGCTTGAAGCCAGCTTCATAGAACCTCCTCAATCAATCTCACCCTCAACACGGCTACATTCCTCATGACGGGGACCGCTCATGGGTATGTGCCGTTGTTATAGAGGTCTGTTTCTCGATCCCTTCGCGCCGGGATTCCCTTTCCGCCCTTAAGCCAACCACGGAATCCATCTTTAATGTTATCTGCCGTTGCTTTGCCGGAATTAATACTCTTTAGGAGTTGCGAACTCTCAAGAGAACCTTGACCGACGTTGTATGTGAAATCGACAAGTGCGTCGAACTGCGTCTGCGTCAGTTTGACCTTGACCAACCTCTGAACAGCCCCGACTGAATCTTTCAGGTCGGCATCTAACCAAGCAGTTCTGACCGTAGCCGGGACTTCGGTTCCAACCGGGTATTTCTTCTTCTCTTCTTCGGTCAGCTTGTGACCAACACCTGCTGTTGGGTTTTTGTCCTTGCTGCTGTCCGGGTAGACCTTGCTCTTATCGCCGCCTTCATTGTCTGCGATGAACTTCTTCCCCTTATCACTTACCTTCAGATCCTTGGGCTCGAATGTTGTTTGCGCGGGCGGTGGCTCAGCGGCTGGGGTGCCGGGGCGGTCGTTCGGTGATGGGCGGGAGCCATCTGCTTTCTTCTCCTCCTCTTCCTTCCTGCCGTCTGCCGCCTGCATTCCCGTCGGATCCGTGCTCATTATCGGGTTATTGCGCACGTAGCTGTAGATGTTCCAGGACTGCGTGTTCTCGAAGTGCTGGTCTCTTGCTGGGTCGGGGGATGTGAAGCGCCCCATCCAGGGCATGTAGAACCGAGCCTGCATGTATATCAACCCGCTCGGATCCGTCTGCTCGTGATTGGTATAGCCCTTGGATGTGAGGTAGGTCGATTCACTCTGATCCAGCAGTTCTCCGAACGGCAGATACTTCTGCCTTGATTCCACCTGACCTGATGGTCCCGTCACAATTCGCGGACTTCCCAGGTGATCGACCATCGTGATGTGAATTCCGGCGGCATCGATTTCCGCTGCTTCCCGGGTTCCTAAGTACAGAATGTCCCGCTTCCACGTGAGTGTGCCGCTCTCCGTGACGGTGACCGTCACCTGGGCACTATTCGATCCCGCATTGTTATTCACCACGAGAGTGTAGGTTTGTGTGCTCGCTGGGGCTACCACAATGCTGCCCGTGTCCATAGCCTGGCCATTCAGGGTAACTGAATCCGCTCCCTGAACCGCCCAGCTTAGCGTCGAGCTGCGTCCCTTGGTGATATCGCTTGGGCTGGCCGTGAAACTGACAATCACGGGTTTCTGCGTGACGGGAATACTGACCTGGGCCACGGTCGTGCCTCCGAGATTGCTCGCCGTGATCGCGTAAGTCGTATCCGACAGTGGCGTCACTGCCAGGCTTCCCGACGCTCCAACCCCTCCGATCCCGTTGTCGATCATGACCGAGGTCGGATCGTTGGTGATACTCCAGATTAGCGTCGCGCTGTTCCCCACGTTCACGCTCGTCGGGCTGGCGCTGAACGAGATCACCGGCTTCTGGACGACCACCACCGTGACGTTCGCACTCACCGATTTGCTAGGATCCAGGTTGTTCGTTGCCGTCAGGGTGTAGGTGGCGGTGCTGCCTGGAACGACCCATTGGGCTCCATTCGCCGGCACGCCTCCCACACCTGTCAGGGACACACTGATGTCTCCGACGCCATTGGTCACGGACCAACGGAGTGTCGTTCCATTCCCCGCCCCGATGGTCGTGATATCGGCGTAGAACCCCGTGATCGTCGGCACCGTCGGTCGGGGGTCCACTGTGATGGTCGCCTGCGCGGTTCTGACGACGTCCACACCGTTCAGGCTGTTGGTGGCCGTGAGGGTGTAGGTCGTGCTTACGCTCGGACTCACCCATCGACTGCCCGTGCCGATCACGCTTCCGATCCCCTGGTCGAGGATAAGACCGGTCACATTGCTCACGCCCCAACTTAGAGTGCTTCCGTCGCCCTGGAGGATCCTGGTCGAGTTGGCCGTGAACCACGAAATGACGGGCGCCTGAACCACGTTCACCGTGACGGTGGCGCTGGTGGTGCCTCCATCGTTCTTCGCCACGAGGGTGTAGGTCGTGGTGGAGGAGGGATAGACCGTCTGTCCCCCGCTCGCGCCCACGCCGCCACCCGACAGGGTCACGCTGCTGGCCCCCGAGACGTTCCAGCTCAACGTGGAACTGGATCCGATCGCTATGGTGGTTGGGCTCGCCGTGAAATCCACAATCGTCGGCGCGTTCGGCAGCACGGTGATCGCCACCGAGGTCGACTGGGGCACCCACGTCGTCTGGTACTGGTTGCACACCCGGTTTCCCAGATCGTCCCATCCCCAACTCACGCATTTGCCCTGGGTGGGGATCTGCACTGTCAGCGTCGCCGTATAGGTCCCTGGTGAACCGTACGCGTGGCTCGCCGTCCATCCACCGGCGCTTCCCCCATCCCCAAAAGCCCATGCCGGACTTGTCCCATCTGAAGATGACCCGGAAAACCACACCGCCTCACCTACGCGCACAGTAATAGGCCCAGATGGCGAGGTGATCATTGGGTCCGTTCCAATGGAAGCGGTCGTCATCCGAGTCTTGGAAGTGACCTTCTTCGAAACCTTCAATGTAGAGGTAGTCCCAGCCAAAGTTTGAGTCCCAGTCGGCACCAATCCCCCACTCAAACTTTCCTCGTACTGGCTCACCAACTGGCGCCCGTCGTTGTAGAGGTTGTAGATCCGCTTCACCAACGTCGATCCCTGCCACGCCTCCACCAGGCTCCGCAATCCTTCCGCGGTGTAGGCATACCGCTCCGAAGTGCTGTCCGGTCGCTCCAGCGCGACCACCCGTCCCAGGGCATCATAGTCCATCTTTAGCCTCGTACTGGCGTCCCCAGGCTTCTTGTAGATTTCCTTCAGGTTTCCCTGGTCGTCGTAGAGCGCCCCCGTCAACGCCCCTCCCTCTGTCGTCGCCGGAATCCGGTTTTGCTGGGACAGCGCCGCCGATCCGGGATCGAAGCTCACATTCACCACGTCCCGCCCTGCCGCGCTCAGCAGCGGTGAGGTCGTCGTGCTGGGCGTCGATTCTCCCCGCGCTCCGTTCCATCCCACCACCGCCAGGGTCTCGCTCGACGTCCGGTTCCCGAACGCGTCATACCCGAATCGCTGCAGCTGGTCCCCGAAGTCCCGGCTCTGCACCAGCGCCTCCACCAGCCGGTTCAGCGGGTCGTAGCGATACTGGTCGAAAGACCCTGTCGTAAGGTCGCTCTCCCGCGTCAGGTTCCCCACTTGGTCGTAGGTGTAGACCCACTGCGCCAGAGGCCCGCCGCTCGCGGGGCTGTGCACGATCTGGCTCAGTCGCGCTTGGTCCGCCCCGTAGTCGAAGCTGCTCACCGCGTAGTTCCCGTACTGGATGCTCCGGATCGCCCAGCTCACGGGGTCGTAGTTCCCCCACGGCGTGTCCGCCACCAAACCCCAGTTGTATGTGAGCTGCTTGGGAAGGTCCGTTTCGGGGTGGTAGCTCTGGCTCCACGGGGCGTGCCCGGTGTTCCCTCCGGTCCGTCTCCCGTACTCGTCGTAGGTGAACGTCTGGGTGAACGCCTGGCCCCGGATCGTCGTCTGAAGGGTGTCCAGGCGCCCTCCCCGGCCTCCATAGCCAAAGGCCGTGGCCACCGTTCCGTCCTGGCTGCTCGCCAGCTTTCCAAGGCCTCCCAATGCGGTGTCATAGACGAACGCCTGGCTCACCGTCCCGTCCTCGGACGCGAGATAGAGGGGCCGGCCCATCCAGTCCGGTGTCATCCGCACCACCCGCCCCGCGTAAGTCGTCACAGTCGGCTTCCCGCCCACGGTGAAGTCTGAATAGGCTGTGGATCCGCTTTCCGGTTGGATCAGCCCCGTCAGCCACCCCACGCCGTTGTAGCTCCATGTCCGCACCTGCTGCCGATTCGCCGCATCCGCCTGCCGCACCTCCCGCAGCCGGTCTCCCCCGTCGTAGCGGTAGACTGTCACCTGGCCGAGGGCATCCGTCACCTGGCCTAGCCGACCCGCGGCGTCGCTCCGGTACCACGTCGTCCGGGCATCACTGGTTCCCGCACCCACCGTGACCTTGCGCACAGTGCCTGGTCCGAAATATTCTGTCTGCACATTGATATTGTTGGCGTCCGTCGTGGATATCACCCGTCCACGCCCATCGTAGGCTGTTCGCTGACCCACATTCAGGGCCGAATAATGGGTGGTGGTGGTGGTCCCGGGAATGTACACCCATTCCTCACAGACCGGATCACCACCTTCAACGGGCGTCCAACGTAGGCAGTGGTTCCCTCCAGGCGTGGTGACCGTGACATCCGTCGCTTTGACCAGATAGTCCTTGGCCCAGTCCGCCTCGCGGCCCGCCCCGTCCCCTGGCTGCCACACCGTCTCGCCGGTCTTCCGCCCCAGAGAATCGTAGCCATAGAGCCGGTGAGTCCACGCCCCATCCGGCGCCTTCCGTCGCTCCAAGACCAATTCCCCGAAACCGTTGTACCTCAGCCCGATCACCTGGGCCCCCCGGGTAACCGTCATCCCCCGGAAATCCGCATCATACGCGATGTCCGTCGCCACCTCGTCCGGGGGCGCGATCCGCATCAGCCGCCCCGCCCCATCCCACGCGAAGTCATGCACCTTCCCGTTCATATCCGTCTGGCTGGTGGGCCGCCCCAGCCCATCCTGGACCTGGCTCACGGTGAGAGTCGTTCCGTCGTTCGGCTTCAGGCTAATAGAGCTCAGGTAACCGTTGGCGTCGTACCCATAGGCGCTGACCCCCATCTGTCCACTCAAGGCCAGCCCCGGCGAGGTCAGGAACGCGCTCTGGAGCTGCGTGGCCGCCAGCCCCGACGTCCCCTGGTACGTGAACCCCGTGGTCACCGTCATCCCGTCTGAACCCGTCAGTGCCACGGACTCCACCCGGTTGATGCTTGCGTGGAAGGTCTTTTGTGCCGTCGGCTGGATGCTCGGAAGCATCGTGCCCGGCATCAGTGAACCCGTGTTGTCCGCCACCGTAATAACCTGCTCCCCTTTCACCCGCCCGATGAACCAGTTCGGCACATCCGTGGCGAAGGTTCTCACCGTCTGGCGGGAAACCCCCTGAGTCGCCGGAGACGCTTCATAGCCCCGGCCCTGTTGCGCGAGGCTTAAATAGTCCACTGTCAGAGTCGGGTTAGCCGTGATCGCGGAAGTCCGGTAGACGTTTCCCCACCCGAACGACGCGCTGTCCCAGTTCGCCATCTCCTCGGTGACAAGCACCTGGCTCTCCTTGTCCCAGGTCCGCGTCCGCGTCGGATAGGGCACCGCCTGGTTCGCCAGCTCGCCCCCCGGCGCCCCGGTGGTTCGTACATCGAACCGGTCCTTCACCACCCACTTGTAGGCCGAACTAGACGCCGGGTCCGTCACCGACAGGTCCGACTGCCAGTCCACTCCCGGCAGGTAGAACCGAACCTCACGCTCTAGGGTTTTAATGAAGGCCAGATCCTGCATCGCACTTCCCTGATTCGGCGGCTCCGCGAACCTGTGCACGACCACCGAACCGTCCGCCTGGGTGATGGCGTCGTAGAAGGTGGTGTCCAACCACTGGTCGGGTGGGGCGTAACCTTGCTGGTAGAACCCCCAATTCGAGGTAGGCGTCTTTCTGTCGTGGCTGAGACGGCGCTTCTGAACCCCGTCGTCTTCGACCACCCCGATCACCCCGTAGGCATAGGCAGGTCGGCAAGGTGCGCTGCTGCTCACCATCCCGCCCCATGCCTCCGGGCCGTAGTTCATCCGGAAGGGGTAAGGTTTCCAGGTGAGCTGGATCTTGCGCGTGGACATCACCACTTCGGAGAGCACGGTGGGTGAGATGGTCACCAAACCCCAGGTCGTCGCCTCACCCATGCCGTAGTGGAATAGGATTTCTTCATTGGGCCCCTCCTGCACTACCCGCAGGAGTTGCAGAGGGTCGAGCGCGGCCCCAAATTCCGATCGTCCCATCGCCCAGGACCCTTCCGGAGCGTTGGCGGAGGAGCTCTCGGGTCCACTTCCAAGATACGGGTTCAGGAGCCCACCTTCAGGCGTACAGACTTCCAGGAGGTGGTCGGACAGGGGATATTCGATGCCTTCGTAGCTCACCCGGAGCTGGGTCGCTTGGGTCACCGGCGTCTTGCTGTCCGCGAGCGAAGGCGTTCCGGAAGCGACCGTCACGTCACCAATCCGCTGGACGTGGACCTTCACGGCCGGATTGACGCTCCAGGTGGCGGTGTACCCGATGGCATCTCCATCGTAGGTGAAGGAAATGGATTCGCCGAGCCTGTTCCGGATCCGGGTGATGGCGTAATGCCCCTGGTAGAGCTGTGTTTTCTGCGATATCGCCAGGTAGGGGATAGGAATCGACATATAGGCGTGTTGCACGTAGTGGAACTCGTAGGCGACCTCTCCCTGGATGACCACCATGCGGCGGGGAAGGTCCCAACGATACGTGCTGGATGGGTCCCGCTGGATATCGGCAGACACCTCGTCGGTGAGCTGGGTGGACGGTCCAGCCGCCCGGAGGGCCACCACCAGACTGCCGTCCGACCCCATCTGGATGAGCGGGACCTTCGTGATCCGCTCGACTGGTCCTGGTACGAAGCCAACGCCGACCGTGGCGTCGAACCCGAACTGAGTCAGCAGAGCCGGCACTGTGGTCACGTCCACGCCGACGGGAACCTGGCCCAGCACGCGGCCACCTCCGCCTCCAGGCAGACTGTAGGAGGTGGCTTTCCGGTCAAAGCCGCTCACCAGGGGCCCCAGATCCAGGGTGCCAGGAGAGAGGGAAGCGGATCCGAAGCTGCGCTGATAGAGGGTGTCGATGGTGGTGGTGCCCCAGAGCGTGTCGGATTGACCCCAGGCCGGAAGGACGATGACATTCTCCTCCGCCGAGGAGATTCCCAACTGGGGAGCCATCCGCATCGACAGGGTTGGCCGAAATGTCAGTCCCCGCGCCCCGATCCCCGGCCCGAGCGGAATATTCAGGCTCGCCGCCCCCGTCGCCGCGTCCACCTGCACGCCCCCATGGAACGTCGCTGGCCCCTTCGCCCGGTCGAACTTCACGTCCGAAAACGACGTCTGGTAACTCTGGGCGAGAACAGGGAGGCTGGCCAAGCCAGACAACAGGATTGACAAAAGCATGCGTCGGAACATTTTAGGATTCCTGTATAATTAGGGAGCTTCAACCAATCAGTAGAATTACCGATACCGGTGAACCTACAGGTCCACTTTCCTCGAACGGTTGGTTTTCACCGCCGAACGGTAGTGGCACCTCCACCTCAGGCAATATTTAGCGAACGCGTTTCGATTGCATGGATGTCACCTAGGGAGCCAACGTGCCTGATATTGCATCCATCTTGAAATCGAAAACCCGAACATAGGGGCGATGTGTCGCATTGTATGCCGCCCGAAGGTAGGTTCCCGGTTACGGTATGCCCTCTCAGTCGTACGAGTCCCACCCTGCTCCGAAGTGGTCAACAGGGGACTCCTCTCAAGGCCTCTTGGACAGATTCAGTTGCAGGCTCGCCTCATGGCACAGGGCACGGCCATGACTGAACAGGACCTGGATTTCGCCAAGATCAAAAGATGAATCTCACGCTCTGCCACAAAGCTCAGGCCATTCTGCGGGAGGCGGGCTTGGACCTCATGCCGCTCCCCGTGGTCTGATTGCCCCGCCTGCGCGCTGTGCGGGGCTCGTCGTGATCAGGAAGGACTCGCGGGGAAAGTGGCACCCGGAGATCCGCCTCAGCATCCCCCTGCTGGCCGCCGGGGTTTGGGCTGGTTGGCGAGAAACCGAGAAAATACCTGCTACCCAGCCTCGATATCAGATTAAGGATTAAGCATTGATAACAGTGTTCTAGAAGCTGACAAAGAGCCTCAATTAGTCAGCATTTGAGGCTCTTTGTCACTTTATTATATATCAAATAATTATGCAAATGTTTAATTTATACATTATGTTAATTCAGTAAGAAAATAGAAATGTCCCATAAACCATATCTTGCCATACGATTATTTCGGTGGCTCCAGTCCAATTCGTCGGAGGACGCCAGACCGAATAACCTGATTTTTGAATACTTCCCGAGGATAATGTCTCAGATGTTTTATTCGTCCAAGTATAATTTGAAGTTGAATTTAAATTAATTTTAACAAAAAAATCAACACTGCCCTTAGTGCTCGTAGATACACTGTAAACATCCTGAGATTCAGATGTTGTTGCATCGGATGTTGAATATTCAATGTCCCCTTGGACCAACTGAGGTCCCTGGCCCGGAGCAAGAGCTGCATAATAAATTGAACCCACTTGTTTAAATCTATTATTTTTTAACGAGCTATTGAACGATGGCCTCGTCCCATTCGTACCATCATTTGAGAATGGATTGGATCTGAGAATATTATTAAAATCTTCTATGGTTAAATCTTGCCCAGGTCCAGCCCACGTACGATTCAATCTTTCTCTAAGCGGAGCACTCATCAATGATGGGTTTTTAAGTTCAGCGACGGTTAGATAAATGATATCGGGTCCACCACCTGCATATGGATCGTTACTATCACAGGCAATGGTCCACAGTGGATTGTTAGCCACACTAGGGGAAGTCGAAGCAGCGAAAAGCATTACAGGGTTCAGACAAACGGCAATTTGATCAAAATCGTGATCAACTCCGTAAGGTGGATTTACCTGTCCCTGACTTATTAAAGAACTTCCAATCGTTTTAGATACGGAAAGAGTATTTGAACTTGTTTTTGTCGTAGTCCACCCAGCGCTATAAGTCGTAGTAGCATCAGCAATAAAAATACCTCCACCAACTTCGGCAGAAAATTGCATGCCATTTGAAAAAGACTTTGATACATTTGTAGAAATACCAGCAATAGAAGTTGCAGAATAATCCACACTATCATTAATCCCAGGTGCAGAATAAATTATACTTACTACTTGGTATTTAGGCGACAATCTTCCATTTCCATTGATATATCCCTGACCACCAGTTGCATATAAATAATAACTTGAACCATCGGTGGCTTGAATCTGTGTTAATGACGTGCTGGTTGTTCCGGTTAATTTTCTTGTTCCATCTGGATAATAAAGATATTTATAGTTCGTCTTTGTTGATCCATTAAAATAACGAATGATTCCATTATTATCTGTCCATTTCCAATTCGAATAAGTGGTGCTGATCGGCCAAAGGACGCTCGGATCATTCAAATCCTCTGAATAAATTGTAGATTCACTATTAGATACACTACCTCCAAGCGTCTGCGCTTTTGCCAACGCAGGCAGAAGCCAAAGCATCATAAAAACAATTACAAATATTCTAATCCTCAATATCATAGATTTCTCCTGTTTAATTTATATAATTAATTAAAATACCCACAAATAATATAATTATAACTTAATATTATAATCAAGTGCATTAACAAATAACCTTATGATCGGTGGGGGGCGCGAGAGAAGTGAGACAACATTACATCTACACATTGATTTCCCTAGAAGTTTGGTAATTGAAAACAATTAATTCAAAATCGATTAATTAATATATATGTAATAAATTTTAAAATAGTTTTTCCGCATTCTCGGTGGGTGGGACATGCCGTGACCATATCTTGGGGATCCTGGAAAATGCCTAGAATCTCTTTTTAAAATTTATTTTAATAACTACTAGCAAAGCTCAAAATGCGTTTATATTCTTCTTTGGAGACTATCCCACCTCAAATCAAATTCAACCATTCTCCCTGAACGGTTGATTTCACCCTCCGAACGGTTCCGATCTATATCGGATCTGCTGGCTCAATAATAATTGCCAATTGCAATCATCCGTTGATATCAGCACAATCTAAATATACATAAATCAGTTTTTATTTTCTTTGTTTAAACAAAACAATTTAACAAATCAATGTTTGATCTGTTAACAAACTCAGATGGCCCCCAACCAAACACATGCGCACAGGTGGAATCATGGGCCAGTATGGTGGGAAACCCTATCCCAAGCATTTGAGAGAAGCATCATTATAAATGCAAGACACCACAATGATTCATTGCTTCTCCACCACAAGCCGGGTCGCCCAGACCAAGCCCAGAATAGGAACACGCACCTCACCCTCCGCCACAAGACCCAGGCCATTCTCTGCGAGGCAAGCTAGGACCTAACGCCGCCTCCGGTGGCCTAGTCGCCCCGCATGGCCCGCTGCGTGGGGCTCTTCGTGATCGAGAAGGAGGCGCGGGGCAAGTGGCACCCGGAGATCCGCCTCAACATCTCCCTGCTGCGCCGCCTGGACTGGCCCTGCCCCACTGGATGTGGCGAGAAGAAGCACCCCCTACCGGGGCCAAAGCTCGACCAGCATGCATGAGGATCTCCAAGAACTGGAAGTGAGGCCGAGCATCGGGGGCACAGACGAAAGTTCGCCTGGATCCACAAAGGGGATTGGACCAAATCCTACGATTTGGGACCGAAACCCTTAGAAGATTTCCGCCAAATGGTCGGTTTTCACCGCCGAGCGGTATGAGAGCCTCTATGGTTCAGGCTATCCACGGGTCAGGGCCTCTCGCACTTTGGACCTTAGCCGTGAGGGCGTGAATGGTTTTCCGAGGAAGTGAACATTGGTTTCCAACACGCCATGACGCAGGATTGCGTCGTCGGTGTATCCGGACATGAAGAGAACCGCCAACCCGGGGTGGTGAAGGCTCGCTTGCTCGGACACTTGACGCCCATTCAACCCCGGCATGATCACGTCGGTGATGAGCAACTGAATCCGGTCTATGGACTGGGCGCAGAGCGCAAGGGCTTCATCCCCGTTCCGCGCTTCCAGAACGGCATAACCTGCCTGTCGCAGGATGGCCCCGGTTACTTCGCGAACCTGCTCTTCATCCTCCACCAGAAGGATGGTTTCGCTCCCGCCTTCATCAGCTGCTCCCACAGACATTGGTCCAAAGGAAGGCTGGTCCTGCCCTTGAAGCTGCGGGAAGTAGAGTTTGAAGGTCGAGCCAACCCCCGGTTCACTGTAGAGCCAGATGTGGCCTTGGCTCTGTTTCACGATACCGAAGACAGTGGATAGACCTAGGCCCGTCCCCTTCCCGGGCCCCTTCGTCGTAAAGAAGGGTTCGAAAATCCGTGCCTGCGTAGCCTTGTCCATTCCATGACCGGTGTCGCTGACGGCCAGCATGGCATAGGGACCTGGGGTGACATCGAGATGGTGACTTGCATAAGCCGTGTCCAGGTCGACGTTGTCCGTTTCCACGGTGAGCTTCCCGCCGTCTGGCATGGCATCCCGCGCATTGATCGCCAGGTTCATGACCACTTGCTCGATCTGGCTCGGGTCAGCGAAGACCATCCGAAGATCTGGGGAGTGGAGGATCTGAAGCTCGATGTCCTCACCAAGGAGTCGATGCAGGATCGGACCAAGATCTATGAGCGAAGCATTGAGGTCCAGAGGCTGCGGTGCCAGGACCTGTTGGCGGCTGAATGCGAGAAGCTGGCGCGTCAATTTAGCAGCGCGTTCTGAGGCCAGTGGCGATCGCTTGAGGGTAGCCTAGACCGGTAACACGCCTTGTACTTATGCGACTTATTTCTCGCCCCAAGATGTCCCCAAAATCTAGAGCACGATCTGGTCACTCCGCTGGTTTCCGAAGGGTTTCTGAGAGTACGATCCTGTAGCCTCTGAGCCGATCCCAGGAGCTTGAACCCAACCAAGACAACCCCGCCGTGTGGCAAGCAACCGCTGGAGACCTCACCCACTTAGTGGGGGCCATATTGGCTCCGAGAGGCCATAGATCGAGAGCGCATGTCCTTGCGGCGGTGCCGGAAAGATGTAATACGTTCGCCCGGCAATGCCCTCTACCTACCAGGGATTCGTCGGGCCAAAGCTGGATTCCTCACTCCCCATTAGGTCGACGAGCAGTTCGCCCTTCTTCCAGCGGCAAGTGGACGCTCCTTCTGTTCGGTCACCCCCGGACTCCCCAGGTGCCTCGGGCAGCGTGAACCCTCTGCCCTGCTCCAGCTGCTCCAAAGGTGTAGCAGGCCCCTACACAATCGGGGGCTAGGATTCGAGTTGCTACGATGGCTAACGCTCCCCCCAAAGAATGCCCGGTCATGATCAGTTGATCTGGTTTAGCAGTGGCCAGGGCTTTCTCGATGTCCTCTCGAACAAGTTGGAAGGCCTCCAGAAAACCGCTGTGGATCTCAAAGGTCTCCTTCCCCACAGCCACGCTTGCGAAACGAGCCTTGATGTCGGTTTTGATGTCTCCGAACAGGTGCAGCAACGCATTTTCAAGCACGAGCTCATCCATTACAAGCTCTGCCAGATTTGAACCACCCTTGAATCAACGGATTCAGACCAGCCCTGATAGACCAGGACAGTCTCGGTGACAGGCGCAACCTTCAGGCCAAACCGCCAGGAGGAACCCCGCCGATCACCGGCATTTCCGGGATGTGGCGAATTCCAGAGAGTTCATCGGGGTTCCTACTCACGAGCGAAGATGTGCACCCGGGACTGTCGGATTGATGGGGCTGATGGGCAACACGCGCACGCAGGCAGGCTCCACAACTCGCACCACAGCTTTTTCTGGGGGAATGCAATTGGGGGACACGGGTATGAAAATCGGGGACTCCCCTCATATTCGGGTGTACCTGGTAATCTGGAAGTTCCTCGATTCCTACTGAATCTATACCTAGGGCCTTTCTGAGTCGTCTAACGATTATGGACGATAACAACCAAATATAGACACAAATAGATGAATGCAATCGCTACAGGCAAGTTGACAATCAATATCAACTTGAGACTCAACTTACGTCGACCAAATGTTGTGATGATTGGAAGAACGACCCAGCTGATACTGCCTAAGATCCACGCATAACCAACCCCTTCCCAGTATTCAGCTCTGTAGGGATCTGAAGACTTGATAAAATAAAGGGCAGTATAGTAAAAAGCCATGGAGAGGCTAATCCACCCCCAGATCGATAAAATAATGATCGATATTTTGCGAATCATGACAGCACCCCATTAACACCTGATAAATGTGAAACAATGGTTATAATAATTAAAATATGCGATCGCCATTATATAAAATTTACACCTAGCGGATAGTTAGTGATAATGAATGTATATAGTTAAATTAATCAAACTATTCACATTTTGTTTGCAATTATTAGTGAAAAAACCATAACTTGAACTGAATCCAGATTGGACACCATATGCGGTTTCGAGGTCTGGAATAAAATCCGCCCCACCGATGAAATTTAGGGGACCAAGATTGGAAAGAGCTTGACCAGCTGCCGCAATATCGACATTTGCGTCCATTGACCAACCAGAAGATCCTCCATTTCCATAACTATACGTGTGTAGCAATGTCCCATCTGGATTTGTTGTCACAACAAATGAATGGGAAATCCCTCGACTGGTTGCCTGACCACTCCCACCGAATGTTCGGTTGACCCACCAAACGCCCGCCCCGCCCCCTGCCGCACTCCAATTTATTTGCGGCGAAACGGATATTACCGACCAAAGAAATTCATTATTGGGTCCAATTGAATACTGATATGTGGTTCCATTTAATTCAAAAGTCTGTCCTAAAATTGGGGTGGATGGGAATTGCATCAACTGGCCCCCTTGCGCGGTGTAGCCATTTGAGCCGAAATCAAATAAACTAGAATAAAATGATCCAGTCGATTCAGCGTTGGAGTTCTCAATGGGGTTTCTTGCATCCGGAATTCCCCCTGCCGACGCAGCTAGCCATAGCATCATGTAATAGCCCTGGTAGAATTGCATATCAACTTCAGGGACTTGGATGATCATTCCACTTGGGTCGCGCCCCAAGAACGGGCTCCCTCCCGCATAAGCCTCCTGATTCCACAGCCTGGGGTCCACACCTTGGTCGGAGTTCACAAATGCATGCCAGGCCGGGCTGTAGTAGCGACCCCGCATGTAGATGAGCCCCGAGACCTCGGTCTGCAAATGGCCTGTATAGCCGGTAACGGGCTGGTAATCACTCTGCGACATCAACTCGCCGTAAGGCCCGAAGGCCTGCCTGCCTTCCACGGTTCCATTGCTACCGCTGGGCCACGTGCCCGCACCCTTAGTAACAACCCTCGGGCTACCCAGGTGGTCACTATGCAGTTCGTGGACACCACCAGCGTCGATCTCAGCAATGGCCTGGGATCCCAAGTACACTACATCCCGCTTCCACGATGGTGTTCCAGTGGTGTTCACGTACTCCCCCAGGAGCAACCCTTGTGCGGTGTAAGCATACTTCCGGTTGTTCGCGCTCGTCGTGGTGTCAGTCACGCTCACACGCATACCCGAAGGTGCGTAGAGGTAGGCCTGGTTTCCGGCGGTCCACGTGATTGACTTCACCAGGCCCAGCCCATCCCAGCTCAATCCCAGCACGGTGGAACTGGCCGTGGCAGCACCCACCTGGGTGGCCTCACCCCGAAGGTTCGTGTTCCACCCGGTCGTGGCTTGGTTCTTCTCCGTCCCAGGAATCTGGTTGTTGATCATGGGATCGAATGTGAAGTTGTTGAAGGCCGGTGGCACGGGACTGGTGACTGCCGTGGCCGTGTGGGTGATGGCATTACCGAAAGCATCATACTCATGCGTTGTCGTGATACCAAAGCCGTCCGCATGAGTCAGGCGCCCCAAATCGTCATGTGTAAGAGTCGACCATTCTTGGACCCCACCCAGGGGGAGAGGGTCTAGGACAACGGATTTCAGGGTATTTTTCGCTCCATCATAGTCGTATTTTCGAACCTCGGGTCCGCCTCCCACATAACCTAAGCTCCATTTGGCCAGGCGTGTCCCCGTGAGGTCCGCATCCCACTGGTCCTGGGTTCCTGAGGCGAACTGGGTCTGGTATCGGTTCCCCCAATCGTCAAACTTGATGTTGCTCACCAAGGCCACGCCATTGTTCGTGATGCTGGTAACCCGATTCAGGGCATCGTAGCCGTAGCCGACCACGCGCCCGCTGGGGTAGGAGAGGCTGGTCAAATGCCCGGTGGTGGCGTCGTAGATGTACCCGATCCCCGTCGTCAGGCCCGGCTGGGTAGTGGTCTCCGTACTCAGGCGACCCCCCGGGCCGTTGTAGACGAAGGACTGGGACACGGTCACACCACCCACTGTGCGGGCGGCACTGGTGAGGTTCGGTCCCGTGTAGGTATTGGTCAGACTATCCGAGCCGTTAGTCATGCTCTGCATGCGCCCGAAACCATCGAAGACGAGGGTGCGAGTGCGCACGTCTCCAGTGCCAGCGGCTTCTTTCACCACCGTCGGCTGGTTCAAAGCATTGAAACCGGCAAAGGTCTGTGTGTTCGTCTCGGGCTCGGTCTTGGAGGTGAGCCGCCCCAAGGCATCGTAGGTCCAGGTTCGGGTTTGCACTGGCTGGCCGCTCGCCGGCGTGATGGTCAGGGTTGTCTGGTGTCCTGCGCCATCGTAGGCAGCCTGTGTGACGCTGCCATCAGGTGAATCCACCTGCACCGTCTGCCCGAGCGGATCGGTCCAGGTGGTGGAACTCACCTGATTGGAGAGGGTAGTCGTGACCTTGCTGTAGATGCCAAAGGCGTTGTAGGAAGTGGTGGTACCGCCCCCCACGTAGGGTGCCTGACTGGTCACGCGATCCAGCGGATCATAGGCCCAGGTCCGGCTCCGGCTGGTACCCGCTGGGTTGACTTCCGCCAGCGCCACCTGCCGTCCATAGGCATCGTAGGTCGGCGTCTGGGTCGTGTAAGTCGTGACGCCGCTGGTGCCGATCCCGGTGGGTGTCTTGGACTGGATGACCCTCCCGAACCCATCGTAATCCGTGGTGGTTACTTGGTTGTTGACCGTGACCTTGAGCGGGGTGGTCCCACCTCCGCCAATGCTGGCCACAGGATATTGGTAAGTCACCGTCGGGCTTCCGGAGCGGGACACCGACAGCTCCCGTCCCCGGTCGTCGTAGGTGTAATTGGTGGCCACCCCGGCGGCATTGGTGATAGTCGCGGGTCGTCCTGCCTTGTCGAACCCACTCCGGGTCTCCGTGAGCACTGGCGAGAGCGAGGGCTGATTAGCGATATTCGAGGAGGCAAGCGCGCCGGTGATGGAATCGTAGGTCACCCACTGGGTATTCGGCGAACTCACCGTGGTCGAACCTTCCACGTGGTGCACGTTCTGGATGTAGTGCCTCCCGTCCGTATCGTAGCTGTAGGTAGTCCCGTGTTGGCCCGTGGCCCCTCCGTCCAGGTAGCTCTTCTGAAGCTGGAGCAGGGCTGGACCAGAGCCAGGGTTGTCATAGACGTTCTTCAGGGTGATTGAAGGGAAGGCAGTACCGTCGGGCTTGTACCGTGTGGTCACCGTTTGGGTGAGCTGGCGGCCTTCGAGCATGTCCCATCGGGAAGCATAGGTGTTGACCGTGCTGGATACGGGGTGGGACACGCCCCCGCTATCCGTGACGCTCACGTCCTGCTGGGTCACCTGCAGGTTCGTGCTGTCGGGATACCCCAGGGTGGTGGTGATCGTGGGGGATCCGTCTCGTTGAACGGATACGGACTGGACGCGAGAGAGGCTCCCATTCAATCCGCCTGCGGATTTGTAGGCATAGGTCGTGGTGCTCCAGGCTTTCAGGCTGGTGTCCATGAGTGCGTCCGTTTGGTAGACGCCATTCCCATAGTTGGTGGTATCCGTCGGGAACGTGATCTGGTGGTAGCGATCCGGCGTGGCCATCTTGTCCGGATCCCACCAGCCCTCCAGCTTGATCGTCATCGGAGTGGTAAACGTCCGATTCCACTTCATGGTCTGCTTGCGCAGGTTCAAATCCACGGCTCGGGCCTCGGACACGCCGCGTTTGAACCCGGAGTAGTTGGTATAGAGGAAGGTGGTTGTGACCCCGCTCGGCTCGGTGAGAGAAGTCAACTCGGCAAGGTTCGTGTCGTAATAGAAAAACCATCCCCTGGTCGCGGAATCCGAGGTCCCGTCCCCGGGGGGCTCACCGGGCCCCGAAGCAGCGGGAACTGCGGTGCTGTTCCAACTCGGCTGCGGCAAGCTCCTGAATGATCCCACCTGGATGGAGGTGGGGCGGCACAGGGATCCGATCGGGCTTGGCACGACCACCCACCCATTGTCAGCCACTGGATCGATGGCATTGACCGGATGCAGGTACGAGTAGCCGGGATGTCCCTTGATCAGGACGGATGGGGCACGAACCCCGACGAAGTCCACTCGGAGGAGATTCTCGTCGACCGTGTTCGAGGTGTAATCGGCCCACCGGAGGACGACGCCTTTGGATCGTTGGTTGGTGGCCGTCACCTTGGTGATGGCCGTGATCCCATCGGGAAGGCCCGTGGTGGAGCGCACCCACTGGAACGTCACGTAATGGCCGAAACGATCCGCCCACAGCACAGGCGCCCAGGCATGGACTGATGCCGCGTACGCATAGACCCGGGCCTTATTCTTATCCAGGACCACCTTGTAGCTAGTGCTGTTGGTACCAAACCCGGAAGGCGCCAGCCCCTGGACGATGGACTGGTAGGTCGTTCCCAATCCGGCGGCTGTGGTCGTGTAGGAAAGATAGGTGGCCGTCGGATCCACCTTGGCTGAACTGATGCTCACAGCGGAGAATCC
Organism: Geothrix mesophila; assembly: GCF_022808835.1. Taxonomy (NCBI): domain Bacteria; kingdom Pseudomonadati; phylum Acidobacteriota; class Holophagae; order Holophagales; family Holophagaceae; genus Geothrix; species Geothrix mesophila. Next base: position 1,564,101 of record NZ_JAKZLD010000001.1, on the reverse strand, counting down.
GTAGGCCTGGGGTAAGTTCAGAGTCGTGCCGAGGGTCGGGCTTGAGGAGAAGGTGGTCCACTGGCTATCCGCGATCTGGTTCCCGTTTTCGAGGACCGTGAGGCCATCGACCGTGGTGCCGCCGTAATTGCCGGCGTCAGAGATGTAGCCGAAATGGACGCCGCCCACTGCCGGGCGATCGATTTCGTTCAGCACGGGCACGGATTTCCCTAGGTCGGGGTCGTAGACCCGGGTCGTCCATACCCGGGTGAGGAAGGTCGCATTCAGGCCGAAGGTGACAGGAATCGGAACTTCCCCAGGAACGACGGCGACGGGTATTCCGAAGGTGAGGTTCCCGTTTTGGAGCGTGACATCCCAACCATTCCTGGTCATGTCGATGGGGGGCGGCATGAGGGAGTTGCTCGTCGCCTGGGCCCGAAGCCCCATGGCGGATATGGCCAACCCGCAGGCTAGGCAGATCTGATTCCATCGGCGCATGTGAATCCTCACTGATTGGGTTCTTCAGAAGCATCCGGGGAGGCCACGTCCTGTCCTCCCACCACGACTTGGACGGCTCGGACTCGAAGGACGCCCTGAACCGGCCGCCGGACCTGGACTGCCAGGGCTCCGCTTTGGTTTCCCGGTTTGAGGTGGATCCGGCCGTTCGTGGGAACGTCATCATGGGTTTGGACCCCTTCCACGTAGAACCCGAAGTGGATGGTGGTCGTTCCAAGGTTCCTGAAGAAAACCTGGTATCCCCCTCCCACCTCGAGGATCCTTATGCGCACATCCGCAGGGACCGTGCGTCCGACTTCCACGGGGAGCCAACCGGGTGCCCCTTGGGCGACCAAAGCGCCACTGAACGTGGCCAGGAGAAGGACCCCTACCGGGGCCAAAACGCGACCAGCATGCATGAAGATCTCCAGGAGCTGAAGGGGAGGCCAAGCATGGAGACGCAGACGGAAGTTCGCCTGAGCCCACCCAGGGGATTTGGAAGATCCTAAATTAGGGACTGGAGTCCTAGGAGGACTTCCGCCGAACGGTCGTTTTTCACCGCCGAACGGTAGTGCCCCCCACGGGCTATATTTAGCGTATGCGCCTCAATTTCATGAGTCTCAACCAGGGAGAGCCGACATGCCTGACATTGCGTCCGTTCTGAAATCCGAAATCCTGCGGCTCGCCCGCAAGGAGGTCAGGAACGAGATCGAGAACCTCAAGCGGGCCTCGGCCCAGTACCGCAGCGAGATCGCTCAGCTTAGGCGGCTTGTGGAACAGCTTGAGCGCTAGCAGGCACGGGTCACGAAGAAGATTCTCAAACAGCCGGAAGCGTCGGAAAGCGAGGAAGGCACCACGCGCATTCGATTCAGCGCGAAGCGACTCGCCCAGCAGCGCCAGAAGCTGGGGCTCTCTGCCGCCGATGTGGGCCTGCTGCTTGGAGTGTCTGGCCAATCCATCTACCACTGGGAGGCCGAGAAGAGCCGTCCCTGGCAGGCTCAACTCCAGGCGATCGCTGCCCTCAGTAAGTTGGGTAAGCGAGAGGCGAAGCGAAGGCTGGAAGAGATGACCTCACAGCAGAGCCAGGAAGGCTGAACCTTCATTGCGGGAATAGTCCCACTAGGTTTCTACACCACCCTACCCTCTATGCTCCACCGTGCTCCCGAAAAGGCTGGATCGTCGATTTAGGTTCTCTTGATCCCGGTAAGCCCGGTTGAGTGAGTTCAGCATTGTCCATTACCGACATTACGCAGGATTCAATGAAATCAGAAAATCCGATCACGCACGCAGGGATGGGGGAGAGCAGAAGGCCATGCAGACGGAGTCCTGTTTGAGCGGAAGGTTATGCGCCATGTTTCTTTTCATGTTCCCAGTTGAACTTGTAATTCAGTGGTGGCAATTCAAAATGTTTTACAAAATATAATCTCAATATTTGATTCTCAAGTGCGTAAGAGGATTGCTCTGCTGATGCTTTGAGCCATGTAACCCAAAGGCCTTCGAGAGGCCACTGACTTGCAAAGTCGTAATAGCCGAACCGCCATCCGGCCATATGGCTTGACTTTCTTGTTTTTCTTGCGCAACCGACAAAAGCGGTAAGTCTGGTCCGGAGGCAATTTGATTCACCGACATCGAGGATTCCGTCTGGATCGATTTCATTGAGTCGATGGATCGGTTTGCAGAGAGCGATAATGTACGCCCCACCAGCTTGTGGGGCAAATTTGTAAGAGTCGATCAGATTTCTCCAGCCTGGCCAAGTGAACGGAACTACCGTGGACACGAACTCTCCTGGAATGAGGCTTGAAAGATGCGTTTGCGCCTAATGAATAAAGGCAATCGGCCCTGCCTGCACCGAGGCGCTGACCGAAGCTGAGGAAACGGGACGTTGAGAGAGAACCGAAGCAAATGCAAGCGGGGTCCGAATTGAGTTAAGGCTATGTGTCGTCAACCCAGAGAAAACCAGGGAGAGCGACAAGTACCTTGTGGATGACCAGGTGCGAGGTAGAGCTTGTCATCGCGAGAACGGAACCACGGAGAGCTACTGGGTCTCTCCGGATAGATTCCACGCTGCGATGCGCAATTCGCCTGAGCATTCCTAACTTTTGGCAGGCTTTCAAAATCGAATACCTGTATATATTCCAATTTGTGATTTGGGGGCCAGAGATTTGATTGGTTGAAGTCCATCGCTTGTAGAGGAAAGTGCTGCTGCGAGTTCTAGCCCAACGAAAGGTTTAATAACTGGGGTTGGGAAAGCCATGCCAATGTTGGCCCGGAGCCATGGGCGAGCATAAGACGTACTGTTCGAGGCCAGACTCTGTTTCTCGAAACGCATTTCAATGCCCACGCCCACGGCGAGTAGTGCTTTGAAATTGACCATCATGCCCACAGAAGCGTGAGAGGCTTGGTAGTCAAGAGGGCCAGAATCGGTAGGGGGCTGACCTGGAACCGAAGTGCCTTGGGTAATGACCCGAGCAGTGGTCGTGACGGATGGCTGGTAGCCGACAGTTAGCTGAAGCATGGCAGGCCCAAGATCTATAACCGAATAGCCAAGACGAGCAGCAAGGGCTGTCTTCTTGGCGCAAGATTCATTCGTCGTTAAACCAGGCATTGAAGTTGAGATGGAGTTGTAAGTCTGGCGGCCTGCAAAGACGCCAAGTTCCCAGGTCTGTGCAGACAGGGGAGTGAGAAGGAACAAAGACCAAATAATGGCACTGATTTTCATGGCGTTCTCCTGTATTGGTTGGCCAGACACGAAGGAAAAGACCTGACGGATCAAGTTGACCATACCCGCTTCCAGCGAGGTGCTGTTTCTCGGCCACCCACGGGACCATTCGGTCCAGTGGGTGCCGTCACTGAGTCGCGGCTTTTGCTTGCCGTCCATAGTTGGAAGTCTCTTCCTTTGGCTGGGTTGGGGCATCGAAATTCTCTTGGGAGATAGCTTGGTCCCTTCTGTGTCGACCAACCAGGGCGTTCCACTTAGGTCGACCTGCGGCCTCCCTTCGCTTCGTACCCTGGCAATGGATAGAAACAATCATTGCTTCATATTGTTTAAAGGTTTAAAAAGTGAATATATAAGTACTTTGAATAGAATCTTTAGTTAAAATCAGAGACCAAGCACCACGAGGCCCGTCCACCAAGGTTGCGGGGCTGACCGAACAAAAGCCTGTATCTGTTCCACCATAGTAGTCATAGACAATGGGTCCCATGTAGGCGTTGGTCATTTGTGCGTAGCCAGAGCAATTAGACGAGGACCCGAGGAGTCCATTGAAAGCATTGCTAGGTGTATATACACCAACAACAGTACCGGACGGATCTTTCAGTATCGCATTATCAAAAGTTCCCTTAAAATAAATTTGTTCGTAGCCTTCAAATGTGCATGTGCCGCTTGCCATGGCGTCATCACACATACCATTAGAATAAGAAACAGTTCCAAAATATTCTAAATAAGGGCCAGTATTATTCAAAATTGTAACGTTTGCAAAACCATTGACACTAGAATCAAGTGCACTCTTAGCGGTTATGATACAAGATCCTGGTGAATTAGTCGCTGTATAGAATCCAGAACTATCAATTGAACCAGAAGATGCGCTCCAAGTTACGTTATTACTGCCCACACCATTCACAATGGCCGTAAATTGTTGTGTACCGCCTGATGGGAGTGTGGTTATACTCGGTGTGATAGTGATGTTTCTGGCCGCACTAGTAAAATCGATCCCCCAAGCGTTCCCGCCATAAGAATTTGTTCGAACAGAAGGGATTGGATCTGCCGTTTTCGTAGGGAAAATATAGCCATTTTTGCTGGCTACGACAGAATAATGACCATAATTGACCCTGGGAAAGGCGTAAATCCCCTTCGCGTTGGTAGTGACTGTACGGTTAATGGGTCCAGTAATTGATACATTAACTCCAGCAAGGGGTGTGCCGGAAGCGTCAACGACTCGCCCACTTATGATTTCTCCCGTGCCACCACCAGGGTATACGTTATAAATGCATGCTGGCACATTAGTCCAGGAATAGCCTGCAGAGAAAACAGGCAAATTATACCAGGCATTGTTACTGCCGTCCCATCCCATATTCAGGTGATAATAAGGCATGCCAGCATCATAGCCGTACCCATCACAAACGACTTCGTGATCGGCCGTACTCCCGAGAATTTCGACAAGAACAGGCAAACCAGCATCCAGATTAGGATTTGCCATTGTGGACATATAAGGAGCTATTCCTGCTCCACTGCCATAATATCCAGCGTACATGGCATTAGTATATTTAAATACCCCCATTAGCGCGATATCAACTTTGCTTGTATAGGCGCCAGAGGAATTCAAGGTATAACTCATTCCAACGGAAACACCTGCATCATAGCAAAGAGAACCGATCATGGATCTTTCAGTCGCTGAAATAGATGACCCTGGAGACAAGGGCATTAAGCTGAAGTTATATGCACCACCTGTCCCATTGCCTCCACGAGTATTAAGGGTTCGCCCACTTCCATCTACATAACATCCGAATGAAGACACTCCAATGGCACTAGATGGGTATTGATGGAATCGCATCAACTGGGCCATGGCAGTGGCCACACAACCGCAAACATAATTATTGGGGGTATAATAATTATACGTATTATTGGAAAATACCGTGGATTGCCCCCAGGTGCTGCCCAATAAGGGTTCGACTCGAACATCACTTGGGCTAGAGGAGGAAGTGAAAGTTTGGCCTGTGATCGTTCCAGGCCCAAAACGCTTCATTAATCTGTATTTATTCCATTTTTCCTGTTTTTCCTTTAACTTCCATTCATTCTCAGGACCCATCCCCTTGGCTTCTTTTAGACGATGCGGCATTTCCTTTATTAATATATCAAATAGTGGATTCTTGCTATTTGACAAAAAAAGGCCGTCGGTAGAAAAAGCAATAATTGGTTCGATAAAATCATCTGGAGATATAACAATAAAACCTTCAGGTTTTAAATGTACGACATAGAAAATAATATCCCCATTTATATCTAAGCAACTGTCTACAGACTTGATCTCTTGATTAATTCTCTTATTCATTGGATGTGGATTAAGCCTCATCCAGCCAATCGCGACATCCTTGGCTTGATCTCTATCTCTGGAATCCGTGTAGGCTAGAGTAGAGGGAAAAAACAACAATATTATTCCAAGCAAACCCCGTTGAACTTGTTTTGAAATGGTTGAAAATATTAGCATGATAGCGCCCTTAAATGATTGCTATATTGAATTATTTCGACCTAATATTCTCGAGTTCCTGATGCGCTTAGGCCAAGTAAATAATTGCAGGTGGTTGATGGTGCGCTCATTGTGCTGGGTTCCGGCGGGGGGCGCGTCCTGCCTGCCCTGAGACGGCAAGCGGAGCCGAGGAAGCGGGACGTTGAGAGAGAACGGGGGGCAATGCAGGCGGGGTCCGAGTTGAGCAAGGGTTTAGGCCTAATAGGTCAAATTGTTATCCAACCAACTATTGACTTCCTTTGGTCCATAGCCGACATATGGTTGTTTTAATATGATAACGTTCAGATTGTCGCTTGGGTCTAAATATGGTTTTAGTTGATCGAATACTGTAGATGGCGTTGAATCTGTCCTAATTGCATAATAAAATTCAGAAAGCCGCGCCCACATATAGGATTTAATCTTAGAAATCAACTCAGAATAATCCTGGCCAGGTTCCCGGAGATCGTAGGTGATGAGTAGGACGGCCATTGTTTCTCCTTTGGTATGGTTGCGGTTTAACGAAGGAACCCGACCGGCCTCGCCTGTGGGAAGCGGCCGGCAGAGCAGAGGAATGAGAAGGCCTTGACGAGCCATAGCCTACCCAATGCTCCACATCCATCAATGAATTCCGCCGAACGGTAGCAACCTGGGGGTTGAACGGCGTGATCCCCCTCGACTCGGCAGAGCCACCCTGCTCCGTTGGCGGCCGGATGCCCGGATCGTCGTGGCCAGGGGACAGCGGGAGATCGTCTACTGGGTGGTGGTCAAGAAGACCGTGGATCGTCATGCCGCTCTGGTGGCGTTCAACGAGCTAGCCACCCACGCGGGGCAAGACCGGCTGGCCACGGAAGGGGGCGGCTTGCTGATTACGAATCAGCTGAGCGAAGAACTGGCTGATCGCTGCCGGAAGATGCGGCTGCAATTCCTGGATGCCGCAGGAAACGCCTACCTGAACCAGGATGGCCTGTTCGTGCTGATCCAAGGGAAGCGGCTTCAGGACGGCATGCGGGAGAAACCCGCCCGGGCCTTCGACCGGACCGGCCTAAGGGTGGTCTTCACTCTACTGGTGGATCCGGAGCTGCTCAACGCGCCATATCGAGAGATCGCCAAGGCCGCGGGCGTCGCTCTTGGCACCGTGGGCCGCATTCTGACGGACCTCCGGATGCAGGGACTGATCGTCGAGCAGAAGGATGGCCAACGGCGCTGGGTGGATCGCGATCGCGCCATGAAGACCTGGGCCCTGAACTACCCCCTGCGCCTCCGCCCCAAGCTGAATCCCAGGCGATACCAGGCGAACAACGACACCTGGTGGCATCAGGCAGATCCAGCCGCCTTCGGAGGGTACTGGGGAGGCGAAGTGGCAGCGGCCCGACGGAAGGGGAATCTCGCTCCGACCACCGCCACTCTCTACCTTCCCGAGAACCGGAACCCGTTCCTGACGGCTCATCGCCTGAGGGCAGATGACCAAGGCCCCATCGAGATTCTGGATGTCTTCTGGGACCTTCCAGAGGGCCCCCGTCAGGTGCGAGGCCTGGCCCCCGACCTCTTGATCTACGCTGATCTTGCGGGCATGGGAGACCCCCGCACCCACGAGGAGGCAGAGCGGATCTATGACGACCTCCTGGCTGGAGCTTAAGCACCCCCTGGAGCCTCACTTCGTGGCGCTTCTGGGAGACCTGGATGATGTCCTCCAAGCGGAGGTAATCCCCTACCTCCTCAGCGGCGCCATGGCCCGGGAGATCGTGCTCCACTACGGCCACGAATGCGCCCGGGGACGGAGGACGACAGATCTTGATTTCGGGGTCACGGTGAAGGACTGGAAGGCCTACGAGGCGCTGAAAGCCGCCCTCGTGGCCTCTGGACGATTCAGGCTCGATGCGAAGGAATCCCAGCGCGTCATCCACAGGGACGCGGCCACGGGCATGGACACCCGCGTGGATCTGGTCCCCTTCGGCGCCATCGCCCGCACGGATGGCACCATCGCATGGCCACCTGATGGAGCCCACGTCATGCACGTGCTGGGCTACGAGGAGGCCCTGGCATCGGTCATCCGATTGAAGGTCGACGCGACCCACGCGAACCCCATGGCATCAGCGGCAGGCCAGGCCATCCTCAAGCTGGTGGCCTACCGCGATCGGGGCGCGAGAACCCACGGCCGGGACGCTGTGGACTTCTACGAGCTGCTCAGTCACCACGCCGACACGCTCACAGACGCGCAGCTCTACGACGAGTTCCCAGAGGCGATGGCGCGATACGAATTCCGGCCTGAGCCTGCCGGAGCATGGATCCTTGGGAGACAGGTCGCGGCGATGGTGAAAGCGGGCCTCAAACCATGGATCCAAGACCTGTTCCGGTCCGAGCTGCGAGCCCGGATGATCACGCACATGCTGCTGGCCCGGAGGTCGTATGAGGACGCCGCGCGGGAGGGGGACGCGGCCCACTTGGTCGAAGCCTTCGATCAGGGCTTCCATTCGGCAGGTTGAATGAATCCCAGCTTGGATGACTCCCCATGCCGTTCTGCTCATCCATGGAAGGAAGGAATGACCACCTATCCCTTCTCGAATTCGCAACCTACCATGGGGTGATCTGGTCCCACGACATGTCACCACGCGGAAAAGAGGGGCCTTCATGCCCAAGATCGGGTGCGTTCGAACCGATGTCGGGACCTACACCACGACCAGGAATCAGACATGCAATGGATCGCCCCTTCTGAAAAAGACGCCGCCACCTCCTCGCTGGAAAATCGGCTGTGGGCAGCGGCGGACCAGTTCCGCGCCAATTCGGGGCTGAAAGCCCAGGAGTATTCCGGTCCCATCCTCGGCCTGATCTTCCTGCGCTTCGCCGAGGCCCGCTTCGCGGCCCAGCGGGCCAAGCTGGAGAAGGAGGGAACCTCCTCTCGCCGAGGCAACCGGGTGGACGATCCCAAGGCCTACCACGCGGCCGGGGTGCTCTACCTCAGCCCCCAGGCCCGGTTCGATCACCTCCTGAACCTGCCGGAGGTCACGGACATCGGCGCCATGGTCAATGCGGCCATGCGGGAGATCGAAGCGCAGAACCCTCAACTGGCCGGGGTGCTGCCCAAAACCTACAACCTCTTCACTAGCAGCCTGCTGAAGCAGTTGCTGAAGAAGATGTCAGAGATCCCCGTCACGCTGGATTACGACGCCTTTGGCCGCATCTACGAGTATTTCTTGGGCGAGTTCGCCATGAGCGAGGGCCAGGGCGGCGGGGAGTTCTACACCCCCAGCAGCATCGTCCGCCTACTCACCGAGGTCATCGAGCCCTTCCATGGCCGCATCCTCGATCCCGCCTGCGGGTCCGGGGGCATGTTCGTCCAGTCCGCCCGCTTCGTGGCCGAGCACCGGGCCAACCCTGCCGCCGAGCTGGCCATCTGCGGCGTCGAGAAGACTGATGAGACCGGTCGCCTCTGTCGCCTCAACCTGGCGGTCCACGGGCTGGAGGGCGACATCCGCCACGGCGGCAATGTGAACAGCTACTACGACGACCCCCACGCCGCCACGGGCCAGTTCGACTTCGTCCTCGCCAATCCCCCCTTCAATGTGAACGCCGTGGACAAGGAGCGGCTGAAGGACATGGTGGGCCTGGATGCCAAGGGTAGGGGCCGACGCTTCCCCTTCGGCCTGCCCCGCACCGACAACGCGAACTACCTGTGGATCCAGCTGTTCTTCTCCAGTCTCAACGCACAGGGCCGCGCCGGGTTCGTCATGGCCAACTCGGCCTCCGACGCCCGGTCCTCCGAGCAGGAGCTGCGCCAGAAGCTCATCGAGGCCAAGGCCGTGGATGTGGTGGTGGCCGTGGGTCCCAACATGTTCTACACGGTGACGCTGCCCTGCACCCTCTGGTTCCTGGACAAGGGCAAGGCCAAGACGAAGCGGGCGGACCAGGTGCTTTTCATTGATGCCCGCCACATCTACCGGCAGGTGGACCGCGCCCACCGCGACTGGCCCCCTGCCCAGATCGGCTTCCTCGCCAACCTGGTGCGCCTCTACCGGGGCGAGGCCCTGGACCTCACCCACGGTGGGGCTGGGGCCGAGGCCAAGCTAAGAGAGGTCTTCGGGAAGAAGCCCGCCTATGCCGACATCCCCGGCCTCTGCAAGGTGGCCACACTGGCAGAGATCGAGGCTCAGGGGTGGTCCCTGAACCCCGGCCGCTATGTGGGTGTGGCCCCCGGCGAGGCAGTCAGCGACGAGGACTTCAAGGAACAGCTGGAGACCCTGAACGAGGAACTGGAAGTGCTTAACGCCCAGGCCAGGGAGCTGGAGCAAACTATCGCCGCAAATGTGGCGGGGATTTTGGGGGCGTAAGGATGGCTGCGAAGCTCAACTGGCCGATGAAAAGCCTTGGCAGCCTTGCCGAGTTTCGCAATGGAGTGAATTACAACAAGAGCAGCTTCGGGCAGGGAATTAAAGTTGTTGGGGTCTCCAACTTCCAGGACTACACGAAGCCAAGGTATGCAGAGCTTGAGCAGATCAATCCGGACGGCATCGTTACCGAGCGCAACATCCTGCGCGATGGAGACATCGTCTTTGTCCGGTCAAACGGCAACCGTGAATTGATCGGACGAAGCCTCTTCATCGAAAAACCCCCAGAGGAGATCACGCACTCAGCATTCACCATTCGGTTGCGCTTCACATCCTCCGAGGTCCACCCGAAATTCTTCGCGTATTGTTTCCGAACACCACTGATACGCCAGGCCCTAACGGCACAGGGTGGTGGAACAAATATCAACAATCTCAACCAGGACATTCTTGGTTCACTCGAAGTCCCGCTTCCCTCCCTCGCTGTCCAGCAACGCACTGCGGGCATCCTATCTGCCTACGACGACCTCATCGAGAACAGCCAGCGGCGCATCAAGATCCTGGAGTCCATGGCCCGCGCCCTCTACCGCGAGTGGTTCGTCAACTTCCGCTTCCCCGGCCATGAGGGACACCCCCAGGTCGCGTCCCCGCTGGGCGAGATCCCGAAGGGGTGGGGTTTGGCCCCACTGTTCGACCTCGCGACTGTGAATTACGGTAGAACGCTCCCAACCAAACAGATGAATGAGGATGGAGAACATCCCGTCTATGGAGCTGCAAAAATTATCGGACGCCACACTGAATACAATCGCGAGCATCGAACCATTATCTGCGGTTGTCGAGGCAGCGTTGGCGAGATGCAAATCACCGAGGAGTTCTGCTTCGTAACCAATAATTCGTTCACATTCGACCCAACGCACCCGGACAATTTTTTCTGGCTATTCAACGGATTGAAAGAACGGGGACTCCGCGATGTCGTAGGCGGCTCTGCTCAGCCCCAGATCACACTTGAAGGCATCTCTTCAGTAGTAATTCTGACCCCACCATTGCAACTCAGAACAAGCTATCAAGAAGCAGTCGCGCCAATTTTCGAACAAGCATGGGCTCTTGACAGACAAATTCAAAATCTCCGCCGTACCCGTGACCTACTGCTGCCCCGCCTGCTCACTGGCCAGATTGGTGTGGAGGTCGCCTAGCCATGAGCCCCCACGCCTACACCGAGGACCAGCTGGTCGAGCAGCCCGCCATCGGGCTCTTCGCCGACCTGGGCTGGCAGACGGTGTCGGCGATGCAGGAGACCTTCGGATCGGGGAGCACCCTGGGCCGGGAGACCTCGGGCGAGGTGGTGCTGGTGGCGCGGCTGCGTGCGGCCTTGGTCCAGTTGAACCCGGCCTTGCCCGCTGAGGCCATCACCACCGCCATGGACGAGCTATGCCGGGATCGCTCGGCCATGAGCCTGGAGGCGGCCAACCGGGAGGTGTACCAGCTCCTCAAGGAGGGCCTCAGGGTCTCCGTCCCAGACCGGGGGCATGGGGGCCAGAAGACCGAGCGCCTGCGGGTGGTGGACTGGGAGACCCCAGCAAACAACGACTTCCTGCTGGTGAGCCAATTCAGCGTGACGGGCGCCCTCTATACCTGCCGCCCCGACTTGGTGGGCTTCGTCAACGGCCTGCCCTGGGTGGTGGTCGAGCTGAAGAAGCCCGGCGTCCCCGCCCGCAACGCCTTCGACGAGAACCTCACCCACTACAAGGCCCAGATCCCCGCCCTGTTCTGGTTCAACGCCCTGCTCATCGCCTCCAATGGCCTGGACAGTCGGGTGGGGTCCCTCACCGCCGACTGGGACCGCTGGTCGGAGTGGAAGCGCATCGAGCGGGAGGATGAGCCCCGTCGAGTGTCCATGGAGGTCCTGTTCCGGGGCACCTGCGACAAGGTTCGCCTGCTGGACCTAGTGGAGAACTTCACCCTGTTCTCGGAGCACAAGGCCGGGCTGGTGAAGGTGCTGGGGCAGAACCACCAGGTGCTGGGCGTGAACAACGCCATCACCTCCATGTTGGAAGCCCGCAAGCTGGGCCATGGCCGGGCCGGGGTGTTCTGGCAGACCCAGGGCAGCGGCAAGAGCTTCTCCATGGTGTTCTTCTCCCAGAAGGTGCTGCGGAAGCTGGCGGGGAACTGGACCTTCGTCATCGTCACCGACCGGGTGGAGCTGGACGACCAGATCGCCAAGACCTTCAAGACCGTCGGGGCCGTGGGCGATGCCGAGGGCGACCAGTGCCACGCGAGCAGCGGCGCCCAGCTGCGCGACCTGCTGCGGGGCAACCATCGCTATGTGTTCACCCTCGTCCACAAGTTCAAGACCGCCGAGCCGCTCTGCGACCGCTCAGATGTGATCGTCCTGACCGACGAGGCCCACCGCAGCCAGTACGACACCTTGGCCCTCAACATGCGCGCCGCCCTGCCCAGGGCCCAGTTCATGGCTTTTACTGGCACCCCCCTGATCGCGGGCGAGGAGCGCACCAAGGAAGTTTTCGGGGACTATGTCTCCATCTACGACTTCCAGCAGTCCATCGAAGACGGGGCCACGGTGCCGCTGTTCTATGAGAATCGCACCCCCGAGCTGAAGCTGAGCAACCCTGACCTGAACGATGATCTCTACCGGCTGATCGAAGAAGCGGAGCTGGACCCCGACCAGGAGGCCAAGCTCCAGCAGGAGCTGGGCCGCCAGTACCACCTCATCACCCGCGACGACCGCCTGGAGAGCGTGGCCAAGGACATCGTGAGCCACTTCCTGGGCCGGGGCTTCATCGGCAAGGCCATGGTGGTCTCCATCGACAAGGCCACGGCTCTGAAGATGCACGACAAGGTGAAGCATCACTGGGCGGCGGAAACCGAGCGGGTGCGCCAGGAGTTGCAGGACATCCCATACACCCCGCACGATGGCCCCCTGACGCCCGAGCAGGTCGCCCACACCGCCCGTGTGAGCGAACTCCATCAGCGGCTGGAGGTGCTGACCACCACGGACATGGCCCTCATCGTGTCCCCGGCGCAGAACGAGATCGAACAGATGAAGAAGCTGGGCCTGGACATCGAGCCGCACCGCAAGCGGATGAACGAGTCCCAGCCCCCCCTGGATGAGAAGTTCAAGGACACAGAGGACAGGCTCCGCCTGGTCTTCGTCTGCGCCATGTGGCTGACGGGCTTCGACGCGCCAAGCTGCTCGACGGTCTACCTCGACAAGCCCATGCGGAACCACACCCTGATGCAGACCATCGCCCGGGCCAACCGCGTGTTCCCAGGCAAGCACAGCGGCGTGATCGTGGACTACGCCAATGTCTTTGCATCCCTGGAGAAGGCCCTGGCCATCTATGGGGCGGGCACGGATGGCAGGAGACCGGTGCGGGAGAAGCAGCAGCTGGTGGTGGAACTGCGGAGCGCCCTGGCGGAGGCCACCGCCTTCTGCGCCGACCAGGGTGTCCGCCTCGACAGGATCGAGCAGGCTCCCCTTGGTACCCTCGACCGCTTGAACCTCATCAAGCAGGCCGTGAACGCCCTGATTTCCCCCGACCCCCTGCGCCGGGACTACTTCGGGCATGAACGGCTGGCCACGACCCTCTACCGGGCCATCAAGCCCGACAAGGCCGCCCTGGAATTCACAGGCCGGGTGGCCTGCCTGTCTGCCATCGCGGATGCCATCCGCGCCATGCTGAACCCCAACCCCGTGGACATTTCGGGGGTGATGGGGCAGATCAATGCCCTGCTGGACGACTCCATCCTGGGGCTGGAAGTCCCCAAGGACGGCCCGGCCGCACTGGACCTCTCCAAGATCAACTTCCAGGCGCTGGCGGAGCGGTTCAAGGATTCGAAGCAGAAGAACACCGATCTGGAAATGCTCAAGGTCGCCATCCGGGCGCGGCTGGAGCAGATGGTCCGCCTGAACCACACCCGGGCCGACTTCGCGGAGAAATTCACGGCCCTGATCGAGAGCTACAACGCGGGCAGCCGCACCATCGAGGAGCTGTTCGAGGAGCTGCTGAAGCTGAGCAACGGCCTGAATGAGGAGCAGGGGCGCCATGTGAGGGAGCACATGAGCGAGGAGGAACTGGTGATCTTCGACATCCTCACCCGGCCCGCCCCGGAGCTGTCCGCGGAGGAGCGGGACGAGGTCAAGAAGGTCGCACGAGAACTCCTGGCCCGCCTGAAGGAGCTGCTGGTGCTCAACTGGCGTCAGAAGGCCGCCGCCCGCTCCCAGTTGAAACTGACCATCGAAGACACCCTCGACACCGGCCTGCCCCGCGCCTTCACCCCAGAACTCTACCGGGCCAAGTGCTCAGCGGTGTTTGAGCATGTGTACGAGAGCTATCCAGAAAAAAATGTCGGAGTATACGCCACGATTGCCTGATGGCGTACGGCCCATAAGACGGACGGGGACCAAGCTCATCTTGCCTTGCAGTCGGTTACCCACCGGTTGCTCTTCGCATCCGTCCCACCAGGGTTCAGCCGCCCACCACCTGTGATCTCCATCCAGACCGCATGCCGTAGGATCGAAGCACAGGAGCCCCCGTGACGACCGGCATGTTCGCCCTCCAGGAGGGCTCAGGCATCATCGAGCTGCGTGAATCTCCCTACGCTTCTGAAGACCTGCTTCAAAGCTACTTGGCCGATCATCCGGCCCTGATGCCGGGGGACCAGATCAATCCCTCCGCCCCTCGGCGATGGCTCCTGGTTCAGCGCGAGCTGGGGATTCCTGGCGAGGAGGATGGCACCTCCCGATGGTCGCTCGATCATCTCTTCCTCGATCAAGAGGCCGTGCCGACCTTGGTTGAAGTGAAGCGGAGCAGCGACACCCGCATCCGCCGCGAGGTCGTGGGGCAGATGCTCGACTACGCCGCCAACGCCGTGGCCTACCTCAAGGTTGGAGATCTTCAAGAGGCCTTCGCAGCCGATTGCGCTCGGCAGGGTAAGGACCCTGACATTGTGCTTCGTGAGGTGCTGGGCATCGATCTGGAAATCGATGCCTTCTGGCAGCGTGTGAAGACCAATCTTCAGGCCGGGAGGATCCGCTTGGTATTCCTGGCCGATCGCATCCCCATGGAGCTGCGCCGCATCGTGGAATTCCTCAATGAGCAGATGGATCCCGCGGAGGTGATCGCCGTGGAGATCCGTCAGTTCGAGGGACCAGGGCTTCGCACCCTCGTGCCCCGAGTCTACGGCGTCACCGCCGAATCGGAATCGCGCAAGGCTGCTTCTCCTCGGGGGGCCCGCTGGGACGAGGAAAGGTTCTTCGGAGCGCTTCGCTCTGCCCGGCCCGAGGGCGTGCTGGTCGTGAAGTCCCTCCTCGCCTGGGCCGAGTCCCACGCAGACCGGATCGATTGGGGTGCGGGGCTTTCCAGTGGCAGTTTCACGCCGGTGATCCTCACGTCGGACGCGTGGTACCCCCTGTTTTCGCTCTACACCAACGGCACGTTCGAGATCCCTTTCCAGTACCTCAAGACCCGGCCTGCCTTCATCTCCGAAACCTCCCGCGAGGAGCTATGGGCTCGTTATCAGTCCGTGCCTGGCATCTCCCTTCAAAAGCCGAGTCTGGATAAGCGCCCCTGGTTCAACTGCATGAATCTCCCACCCGAATCCATCACGGCGATTCAAGAAACGCTGGTGTGGTGCATCGAGCGGGCCCGCAGCCTCGCTGTAGGTGCCAACCAAGCCATCCATCCGGGCTGATCTGGAAAGCTGGATGCCGGGGCATTGAACGGACAGTATCTGTCCATCGGATCGTGCCATATCTGGATGGCCCGACTCAGGCCGGAAGGAAGCCTGCCGCTCCGAGTGTCCGCCGCCTCATCCCCACCCGCTTCCGCTACGCTGGACCCTTCCTGACCATGCTGCGCCTGACCTATGCCAACCGCACGGAGCGCCTCCTCGAGACGCTGGCGGAGGCGTTGCGCCAGGAACGACAGGCCTTCGGGATGTGGGAACCCATCCAGCTGGTGGTGCCCAATCCGAATGTGAAGCGCTACCTGCTGGACGGCCTGGGGAAGTCCCTGGGCATCCTGGCCAACTTCAAGGTGAACTACCTGGATGGCCTGTGGCGCGGGCCCCTGGGGCAGATGGATCCGCCGGTGCGGCTGTGGAACCGGCACGCGCTCCAGGGGGCGATCCTGTCCGTGCTGTCGCGGCCGGGCGCGCTGGAGGCCACGGACCTGCGGCCATTGAGGCGCTACCTGGAGGGCGAGGGGACCGACCTGAAGCTCATGCAGCTGGCCGAGAAGGCCGCCGGCCTCCTGGAGGACTACAGCCTCACCCGCCCGGAGTGGGCCGGAGCCTGGGCCTCGGGCCGGTCCGTCTCCGGGGCGCCCGCGGAGCTGGAGGCCTGGCAGCGGGGCCTGTGGAACCGGATTCTCGCGGAGGCCGAGGCGGGCCCCGAGCGCTGGGCCACCCTCGCCGACCTCCTGCGGGAGGGGCGCTTCGACCGCATCCCCCTGCCGCCTCGGATCCACGTCTTCGGGTTGAGCTATGCGGCCGAGGTCTACCACCGGGCCTTCGAGACGGCCGCCAGGCGGGTGGATGTCAACTTGTACGCCCTGAATCCCTGCCAGGAGTTCTGGGACGACCTTCCCACCGAAGCCGAGCAGCGCCGCCGGAGCCAGCGGCGGGCCCCCCTGCCTGAATCACCGGACGAGGCCGATCCCTATGCCCTCGAGTCCGAAGCTGATCCTCTGCTCCTGCGGCGCTGGGGGCGGCCGGGGCGGGAGAACGTCCGGCTGCTCAACGAGATCTCGGACTGCGACTTCCAGAGCGCCTTCCCGGAGCCGGACCGCTCCACCCTGCTGCGCCGCGTGCAGGACGCCCTCCAGCAACGTGCGGCCTGCGAGCCGGGGGAGCCGGATCCGTCCGTGCGCATCCTGGCCTGCCCCAGCCCGGCGCGGGAGGCCGAGGTGGTGGCCTCCGAGATCTGGCGGCTGATGGAGGCGGCTCCCGCCGAGCGGCCGCTGCGGTTCTCGGACATCGCAGTCGTTGTGCCTCCCAACGGGAGCCTTCGCACCGCCTACATCGACCACCTGCGCACGGCCTTCGACACCACGGGACGTATCCCCATGGTGGTGGTGGACGCTCCCTCGCCCGCGCTGGCCTCTCTGCTGGACGGAGCGGAGCTGCTGCTGGATCTCCCCCTGGGCCGGGGCAGCCGACGGGACCTGCTGCGGGCGCTGACCCATCCGGCCGTGGCCGCACACTTCCCCGACCTGGACACGGACGCCTGGGCCCGGTGGACCGAATCCGCGGGCATCGTCCGGGGCCTGGGGCCCGAGGACCTGGCGGACGAGGCCCTGGTCGAGCCGGGCTTCTTCCACTGGGAGCAGGGGCTGGAACGCCTGGCCCTCTCCGCCTTCCTGCCCGCCGAGCTCACCTGGTCCGACAACGGATTCGAGCGTCCCTCCGCCCATGCCGGAGACGCGGCCGCCACGGCCACCTTCGTGGATCAGGCTTCCGCCCTCATCCAGCGGGTGCGCGGCCTGCGGACCTTCCACGGCACGCCCGCGGCCTGGGGCGAGCGGCTCTCGGACTTCCTGCTGGCCTACCTCGGCGGCGAGGATGCCGCGGATGTCGGAGGCCGTGCCAAGCTGGCCCAGGCCCTCCTCCGTCTCTCGTCCCTCGTGCCCCCGGGGCTGGAACCACCGACGCTGAACTACCGGCAGGCCCGCGAGCTGGCCAGCCAGGCCCTTGCCGGCATCCGGGGCGAAGCCGGCGGCCGGCCCCACCAGGGCGTGGTGGTCGGCAGCTATGCGCCCATGCGCGCCCTGCCTTTCCGGGCCGTCATCCTCATGGGGCTCGGGGAGGGCCAGTTCCCGTCGCCCGAGGAGCGGCAGCCCTTGGACCTGCGCAATGCCAAGCGCAAGCCGGGAGATGTGGGGGCGGCCGAGCGGGACCGGTACCTCTTCCTCGAGATGCTGCTGGGGGCCCGCGAGAACCTGCGCCTGACCTACTCCACGGAGGATCCCGTCAGCAAGGAGGAGCGGCTTCCTTCCAGCCTCGTCCAGGATCTCGTCCAATCCTTGGCACCTCTCGCCCTCGACGACCTCCTGGAGCGCCACCCGCGCTACCGGTTCGACGAGGCCTACTTCCCCGCGGCCGGATCCGCGGACCTCCGTTCGCTGGCCCCCGTTGCGCACCGCGAGGCCCGGGCCCAGGCCGCCGGGAAGCTGCTGGCCGCCACCATTCCGGGGATGGAGGACCGGCCCTGGTCCTCACTGCCCCTGCCGGAGCCCCTTCGGAGAGACCTCGACGTCCTGGTGGATCCCTGCCCCGCGCCCGCCGGCCGGAACCTTCCCAGAACCCTGACCCTGCGCCTGGCCCATCTGAGGGCCTGGCTGGAGTGCCCGGTCCAGGGCACTGTCAAGGTCCGGCTGCAACTGCGGGACGAGGAGGAGGACGTGGCGGAGCTGGAGGAGGAGGCCCTCGGCACCTCGGCCTTGCACCGGACCCTCCTCCGCAGGGAAGCCCTCCTGAGGGTGGCCCGCCAGGGCCAGGATCCGGAAACGGCCTACCACGAGGCCCGGCGGGCCCTCCAGCGCGCCGGACAGGCCGCGCCGGGGATCTTCGGGCAGGCCGAGATCCAGGAGGATCTGGAGCTTCTCGGGCACCAGGTGAAGGCCCTGCGAGGGGAGAAGATCCGGCTCGTGCGGTTCGGTCCTTCCATGAGCGTGGAGGAGGAGGCCGATGAGGTCCGGCCGCCCCTGGAACTCGCCGTCGCCGTGCATGGGGAGACCCTGAAGGTCCGGCTGGTGGGCTCCCTCCAACCCCAGGCGGGGCAAGCCAGCCTCTTCCTCCTGAAGCAGGCCGGGGCCAAGCGGAACCACAATCTGACGGACGCCTTCAAGGGCAAGCTGCTCCGGGCCTACCTGGACCAGCACCTGCTGGCCGCGGCTTCGGAGTCGGAGCTCACCCACGGGGCCCTCGGCATCGCCGGGCGATCCGCCGATGGAAAGGTGTCCGGGGCGTACCGAAGCGAGGTGGCCTTCTCGCCCTTGGATCCGGCGGCGGCCAGGACGCGGCTCACGGCCTGGATCACGGAGCTGCTGGAAACCCGGGAGCCTGGCCTGCTGCCCATCGAGGCCCTGCTGGAAGACCCTCAGCGGAATGCGGCGGAGCTTCAGCAGTGGGTTCTCGACCAGGCGGCGAACGACCGGAGCTTCGCCGCCTTCAAGACCGGCCCCCTCCGCCGTGCCGAACGCTTCGACCTCGATCCTGATCCTGCGGGCACCGCCGAGCGGCGGCTGGGCGACTTCCTCCGCCAGGCGGGGACGGGCACCACGGAGGACGTCGAATGAGCCTCCTCCGCTACCCCAAGCCCGCCACCTTCCCGGATCTGGAGCCGAAGCACTGGGTGCTGGAGGCCAGCGCCGGAACCGGGAAGACCTTCACCCTGGAGCATCTGGTCGTGGACCTGGTGCTGAGCGCCGGGCTGCCCCTCGAGCAGATCGTCATCGTCACCTTCACCGAGGCCGCGGCCCTGGAGCTGCGGCGGCGCATCCGCCAGAAGCTCCAGGAGCTGCGGGACCTCCAGGAGGACCGCTTCGAGCCCGGCCGCGTCCACTGGGAGCTGGACGACGCGGCCCGCGCGAAGCTGGACGCCGCCCTCCAGGCCTTCGACCGCACCGTGATCTCCACCATCCACGCCTTCTGCCAGAAGGTGCTCCAGGATGCCGCCTTCGAGACGGGCCGCCTGTTCCGCCAGACGCGGATGGCCGAAGGCGAGCTCTTCGCGGAGGTCTTCAAGGACCACCTGCGCACCGCCTTCTGCGCCACCGAGGCCGATCAGGTGTTTCTGCTGGAGGCGCTCGAGCAGACCGGATCCCCGGAGGACCTGGAAAAGCTCCTGAGGGACGCCTGGGGCACCCGGGCGACCCTGTGCCCCGACGAGAACCAACTGGCCCAGGCCAGGGCGGCGGTCGCGGCCTTTCCGGTGGCGGACCTGGTGGAGGTGGAAGCCCTTCAGGCCGCGTACGGCAAGCGCTCCTCCAACACTGCGCTGGGACGATTCGCCATCCTGGGCCAACAACTGACTTCCCTACAGGCTCAGGAGACATTGAGCGCCTGGGATCAGCTCATCGGCCTGGATCTGTTCGAGGGCGCCTCGGTCGGGGCCTGGGCCAAGGCCGTCTGGGAAGATCCGATTCCCGCCGGTCCCGCCACCCGAATTAGGGAAGGTTTAGCGGCGCTGAAGGCGGTCCTTCCCACGCTGGAAAGCGTGATCGTCCATCGGCTGCTGCCGCCCCTCAAAGTGGCGATGGAAACCCGGAAAGCCTCCGAGGGGCTCTTCGACTTCAACGACATGATCGACCAGGTGGCCGAGGGCGTGACGCATCCCGAGCTGGTGGCCCGCCTCCAGACGCGCTACAAGGCGGCCCTCATCGACGAGTTCCAGGACACGGACGGCCGCCAGTGGGAGATCTTCCAGCGGCTGTTCCACAGCCCGGAGCATCGCCTCGTCCTCGTGGGCGACCCCAAGCAGGCCATCTACGACTTCCGCGGCGGCGACCTGCCCACCTACTTCCAGGCGCGGAAGATCCTCCTCGAAGCTGGCGGAGCGCGGCTCGCCCTCCAGCAGAACTTCCGATCCTCGGAACCGCTGATCGAGGCCGTGAACACCGTCCTGGCTCCGGAGGGCGGGTTTTTCTCGAAGCCTAACGAATACCCGGAACCGGTCACGGCCGGTCGGAAACCCCGGCTCGCGGGGCCGGACGGCGACCTGCCGCCCCTGCGGCTGCTGGAGGTTCCTGCGGCGGGCCCTGCGGGCCGGCTCCGGGCGCAGATCGCCGCGGGCATCGCTTCCGTGTTCCGGGGCCTCATCGACCGCGGAACCACGTTCCATTCCGGAACGTCGGAACCGCCCCGCCCCCTCGACCCGGGGGACCTGATGGTGCTGACCCACACGGGCGCGGAATCCCAGCTCATGGCCCAGGCTCTGCGGGAGGCCGGCCTTCCGTCGGCGTTCTTCAAGGCGGATGGGCTCTTCCAGACGCGGGAGGCCTTCGAGCTGAAGGATCTGCTCGGCGGGATCCTTCGCCCTGACGACCCGGACGCCCGGGGCCGGGCGCTGCTCACCCGGTTCTTCGGCTTCGGGATCGCGGAGGCGGAAGCCTGCCTCGACCTGCCCACGGGCCATCCGGTCCTGGGGCGGCTGGAACGCTGGCGGGAGCTGGCGCACCAGCGGCGCTACCCCCGCCTGTTCAACGCGATCCTCGAAGAGAGCGGCATCGTCCCGCGCCTCCTGATCACCGAGCGGGGCGACCGCTCCCTCACCAACCTGAACCACCTCGTCGAGCAGCTGCTGACGGAAGCCACCGCCTCCCACCTCGATCCCGAGGACCTGCTCCTGCGGCTGGGGCGCTGGATCCGCGAGGAGGATCTCCCCACCCTCGACGCCGAGCCCGGCATCCAGCGCGCCGAAGGGCAGGCCCGGACCGTGCGCCTCCTGACCATCCACAAGGCCAAGGGCCTGGAAGCGCCGGTGGTGGCTCTGTTCGGCGGCTACAGCGAAAACCCATTCACGAAGAATGGGACCGTACATCGCTTCCACGATGCCGCCAACGCCCGGTGCGCCTTCCTCGGGCCCAGGAAAGCCATGCCGGACGCGATCCAAGGGCAGGCCAAGGCCGATGCTGAGCGGGAGGACGAGCGGCTGCTGTACGTGGCCATCACCCGGCCCAAGGTGCACCTGGTGATGCCCGTGTTCACGCTGGGGCCCGAGCCGCCCAGCTCGCAGGGTTCCTTCGACGCCGATGGCCACCCCAAGGGTCGCCACGGCCGCCTCAACCGGCGCGTCAGGGCCCTGAAGGAGGCCGAGGCGGACACCTGGGGCGCCTGGGCGACCCCCCTGCCCGCCCGCATCCGGGCGACGCCCGAGGGGCCTGCCCCCGCCCTGCCCGCGCAGCTCCAGCTCCCTCCCGCCCTGCCCGCGCCCGACTTTCCGGCCCTCGCCCGGCGCGGCCGCCCCCTGCAGCTCCACTCCTTCACGTCCCTCTTCCGGGCCTTCGGCGAAACCCAGCGCGCCGCCAGCCAAGAGGAAGAGGCGCGGGCCGACGAAGTGCAGGTGCCGCGACCGCAGCGGCCGGCCGGCGGCCTTCGCGGCGGCACCGCCACGGGCACGGCCCTGCACGAGCTGCTGGAACGGATCCCCGCGGGGAAGACGCATGCGCTGGACGTGGATGCCTGGCGGGAGGCCTTGCTGCCGCTGGCCGCGGAATGCCTGCGGGGCCAGGGTCTGAGCCCTGCCCTGGCCGGGGAGGCCCTCCGCCTGGCCTGGACGGCCCTGACCACGGAGATCCACCTGCCGGAAGGTCCCGCGATGCGGCTGGACGATGCGGCGAAGCGCCTTCCCGAAGTGGCCTTCCAGATGCCCTTCCCCGACCACCTCGACGGCCTCGAGGGCTCGCTGGACCTCCTGTTCGAGTGGGAAGGCCGGATCTACGTCCTCGACTGGAAGACCAACAGCCTCGAGGGCGGCGACTACGGCCCGGAAGCGCTGGACCGCACCATGGCCGCCCACTACGACCTGCAGGTGCGCATCTACACCCTCGCCGCCTTGGCTTTCGCGGGGATCCAGGATGAGGCCGCCTACGAGGCGCGCTTCGGTGGTGCGGTGTATGTCTTCCTCCGCGGCCTGCCGGAAGGCGGGATCTGGACGCGCCGGCCCGGCTGGGAGGAGGTCCAGGCCTGGCGAGTGGAACTCGGGGCCATGGGCATCGAGGACTTGGCCCTGAGCCGCATGGAGCGGGGGATGCATGGCTGATCGCACGGCCCGCACCGCCCGCCCCCTGGGCGATCCGAAGGTCTGGCGGGAAACCCTCGTCCGCATGGGCCATGGCCCGGAACTCCTGACCCTGGCCGAGACCTTCGCGGGCATCCCGCCGGGCCTGGAACGCCAGGACCGGGAGGCCCTCACCCTGGTGGCCCTGCTGGTGCTGCTCTCCACCCAGGACGGCCACACCCGCCTGCCGCTCGCCGGAACCGGAGGCGAGGAGGTTCAGGCGAGGCTGGCCCTCTTCACGGGGACAGAGGTGCCGCTTGCGGATCTCCTGGACCGCCCGGCCCTCTCGGTGGCCTTCGGCGCCCCCGGAGAAGCTGTCCGGCCCTTCGTGCGCGCCGGGGAATGGGTCGCCTCCGCCCGGCTGCATGCGGCGGAGACGCGCCTGGCCACCGCCATCCGATCGCGGACGGCCGCAGGTCCCGCCGAGGAAGTGGAACACCCGGGCCTGGGGGATCTGCTCCAGGCGCCGGTCCTCCTCTCCGGGGAACAGCGCCAGGCCGTGAGTCGGGCCATCCGGGCGCCGTTCACGCTGCTCACGGGCGGGCCGGGCACGGGCAAGACCTCCATCGTGGTGGCCATCCTCCGGGCGGCGATGCGCTTCGGCTTCGACCCGGCCGAGATCGCCCTGGCCGCGCCCACGGGCAAGGCGGCCCAGCGCATGGGCGAAAGCATCCGCGGCACCCTGGACCGGACCGCGTCCCCCAGCGACGAGGACCGGCGGCTTCTGGAGAACCTGCCCGAGCCCCAGACCCTGCATCGCCTCCTGGCCTTCCTGCCCTTCCGGCAGACCTTCCGGCATCACCGGAACAATCCCCTGCCCCAGCGCCTGGTGATCGTGGACGAGAGCTCCATGGTGGGACTGGACCTGATGGACGGCCTGGCCGCCGCCCTCGATCCCCAGGCCCGGCTGGTCCTGCTCGGGGACGCGGAGCAGCTTCCGTCCATCGAGGCCGGAGCGGTCTTCCGCGACCTGGTGAAGGCCCTGCCCGAGGCCACCCTCCGCCTGACCCACAGCTACCGGATGGACGCCGCCAACCCGGACGGCCGCTCCGTGCTGCTGGCGGCCCAGGCCCTCCGCGCCGGCGAGGCCGCCGCCCTGGATGCGGAGGGCGCCCTCACCACGCGGGCCTCCGCCGCCGACCTCCAGGGCCACGGCGCCGAGCATGCCGACGTGGACGATGCCGCCCTGAGGGCCTTCCTGTGGGGCTACCTCGAAGGGGAGATCCTCGCCCAGCCGGGCTTCCGGGAGGCCTCCGACCGGATCTACCACCACGATGGACGCGCATGGACGGCGGGAGATGAAGCGGCCCTGGAGGTTCTCTTCCGGGCCCACGAGCACGCCAAGATCCTCTGCCCCCTGCGCGAGACGCCCGGCCTGAGGAGCGTGGCCGGCCTGAACCAGAGGCTCCATCACCTGGCGGGACGGGAGGCCGCCGGCGCCCTCGATCGTGATCTGGCCGTCTACGCCGGCGAGCCCGTGATGGTCACCCTCAACGACTACCGGCGCGGCCTCTTCAACGGCGATCAGGGCATCGTCGTCAAGGCCCGTCAGGAGGACGGCATCCACCAGGCCGTGGCCTTCCGGACCGCCACCGGCTTCAGGCTGCTGCCCTACCGCCCCCTCCAGCCCCAGCTCGAGCTGGCCTGGGCGCTGACCGTCCACAAAGCGCAGGGTTCCGAGTTCGACCGCGTGATCCTGGTCCTCCCACCCGCCGACAGCCCCCTGCTGACCCGCGAGATCCTCTACACGGCCCTCACGCGGGCGCGCACCGCAGCCACCATCCTTGGGCCCCGGGAAGCCCTCGAAGCGGGACTGGGGCAGACCAGCCGCCGGTTCACGGGGCTTGGCCCCGAAATCGGAATCGGCCCATCACGCTAGTACCGATCAAATGAATGACATCGCTCAAACACGATGGGACGAGGTCACTCCCGGCAGAGCCACTCCTGGCGCCCCAGGCTCAAGGTGCCGGACGCTGCCCCCGGGACCTCCTGTAGACAGGACGGGCCGCAGGGTGCAGGCTTCCCTTGCACCGGGATCACGGTGCGCGGGGAGCCATGTCATGTCTGGTAAGGAAGACGAAGGTACCGTTCTGCGGACCCTGGCCGAGTTGTACCCCACCCTCAAGGACCTCAGAACGGCCGCGCCTCCGGAGGCCGCGGGCTTCCTGGCCCACACCCGCACGAACTCGGAGAAATGGCCCACCGAATCCTTGATCGAGGGATACCTGGACGCCATTCCCTGAGGCACGCGCCACCCGCTCATTCGATTCAATCGGCCCGACCATGAACATCACAGACCCGGACGCCTGCGCCTCGCTCCTGGCTAAAGTCCGCGCCTGCACCCTGTGCCGGGACGAGCTGCCCCTGGGGCCGAATCCGGTCCTCCAGCTGCATCCGGCGGCCCGGATCCTCATCGTCGGCCAGGCGCCCGGGAGGAAGGTCCACCGGTCCGGCCTGCCCTTCGATGACGCGAGCGGCCAGCGCTTGCGCGCGTGGCTGGGAATCAGCCGCGAGGTGTTCTACGACGCCGAACGGATCGCCATCCTGCCCATGGGATTCTGCTATCCGGGCACGGGGAAGTCGGGCGACCTTCCGCCGCGGCCCGAGTGTGCGCCGGCCTGGCGCACCCAGCTGCTCGGACACTTGCCCAACCTTCAGACCACCCTGGTCATTGGGCAGTACGCCCAGCGTCACGAGTACGGAGCGGGAGCCGCCTCCCTCACCGACCTGGTGCGCACCTGGAGGAAGGACTGGCCCCGCCTGGTCCCGCTCCCCCATCCCAGCCCCCGGAACAACCTGTGGCTGCGCCGCAACCCATGGTTCGAAGCCGACGTGCTGCCCGCCCTGAGGACCCTGGTGGCGAAGCTGGTGTGAAGCCGCTCAAGCCTCAGGGCCAGCGGTAGACCATGGCGTTGATGCTCATGCCCGCGCCCACGGAGGCGAACACGACGATGTTGCCGCTCGCCAGGGTGTGCCCTTCCATCTGGCCCCTCACGATCAGGTCGAGGAGGGTGGGCACGGTGGCCACGGAGCTGTTGCCCAGCCAGGAGACGGTCATGGGCATGATGCCCGCGGGCATCTCCGCCCTGCCGTAGAGCCGGAAGAGCCGCTTGAGGATGGCCTCGTCCATCTTGCCGTTGGCCTGGTGGATCAGCACTTTGTCCACGTGCTCCAGGGAGAGGCCCGCCCGCTCGAGGCTCAGGCGCACCAGGCCCGGCACGGTGGCGATGGCGTATTCGTAGAGTTTCCGCCCCTGCATCTTGATGTAGAGCTGGCGATCGCCGCCTTCGAGGTCGAAGGAGGGGCCCATCCGCAGCAGCCCGGCGTGGTCGAGGGCGTCGGACCGGGTGGCGTGCGAGAGGATGCCCACGGGCCCGTCATGGGCCTGGGCCTCCAGCACCACGGCCCCGGCGCCGTCCGCATAGATCAGGCTGTCCCGGTCGACGGGATCGGAGACGCGGGAGAGGGTCTCGGCGCCGATCACCAGGGCCCGCTTCGCGTCCCCCGAGCGCAGGAAGTAGTCCGCCTGGATCACGGCCTGGACCCAGCCGGGGCAGCCGAAGGGCAGGTCGTAGGCCACGCAGAAGGGATTGGCGATGCCCAGCCTCGCCTTGACCCGCGCGGCCAGGGTCGGCACCAGGTCGGGCTGCCGGCTGCCCGCGGTCACGTCGCCGAAGTTGTGGGCCACGATGATGTAGTCCAGGGTCTCCGGGTCGATGGCAGCCGAGGCCAGGGCCTTCTGCGCGGCCTCCAGGGCCAGGTCCGAGGCGACCTGATCCTCCGAGACGTAGCGCCGCTCGGCGATCTCGGTGATCTCCCGGAACTTTCCCACCATCCGCGCCGTCTCGTCCGCGGGATAGGGCCGCCCTTCACCTTCGAAGAAGGCCTGGCCGAGGAACGCCTCGTTCGGAACCTTCCGGGAGGGGATGCAGCTGCCCGTGCCGGTGATGACGCTTCGTACCTGTGCCACCCGTTCTCCTTGCGGCAGACGAGCCGGAAATGCCGAATACAACCAGTCTACTTCCCATGACTTCCACATCTCCCCGAAATTCCCGAACCTGCCCTCGGATCGGAGATCGGTCAGCGGGGCGACTCGGTTTCCGCCGGGGCGGGCTTCCCCGCTTCCACATGCCGGCAGACCATGCAGCGGTGGACGAACTCGCCGCGGCGGGTGCTGGGGAGGATGCGCAGGGGCTGGCCGCACTTGGGGCAGGGACCGCCGTGAACCTGCGGCGCGGGAGCATCCTGGAGCTCGGTCACGATGCCGGAGACGAAGCCGCGGATGTCGGCCATGAAGGCCCCGCGGGATTCCTCGCCGCGGCGCATGCGCTCCAGGCGGGCCTCCCAGCTCCCGGTCAGCTCGGCGCTGCGCAGGGCTTCGCTCGGCAGTCCCTCGATGAGCCGGATGCCTTTTTCGGTGGGGAGCAGGACGTTGCGCTTGCGCTCGATGTAGGCCCGCTTGATGAGGGTCTCGATCATGTTGGCGCGGGTGGCCGGCGTGCCCAGGCCGCAGTCGCGCATGGCGCCGCGCAGGGCCTCGTCGTCAAGCTCCCGGCCCGCGCCCTGCATGGCCGCCAGCAGGTCGCCTTCGCTCATGCGCTTGGGGGGCGTGGTCTTTCCCTCCTTGGGGTGGAGGGAGGCCACATCCACGGCCTCGCCCTTCTTCACTGCGGGCAGGCCGCCTTCGGCCTCCTCGTCGGCATCCTCCTCAGCTTCGGCCGGATCAGCGGCCTTCTCCGCCTTCTTCCGGCGATGGGGCGGATCCACGGCGGACCAGCCCTCCTCCTTCACCACGGTGCCGCTGGTCTTAAATGCCTCACCCTCCACCTCGGTGATGATCGTGGTCTTGGCCTCCACCCGGTCCGGGAAGTAGGCGGCCAGGAAACGCCGGGCGATGAGGTCGTAGATCCGCAGCTCGTCGCCCTCCAGGCCCCGCGCGGGCTTCTCCGTGGGCACGAGGGCGGCGTGGTCCTCCACTTCCTTGTCGTTGACGAAGCGCTTGTCCAGCTTCACGGGCCAGCGCTTCCGGAGCTCGTCCAGGAAGGGCTGCAGCTCGGCGAGCTGACCCTGGGCCAGGGCCTTGATCCAGTGCGGCGCCTTCTGGGCATCCGCCTCCGTGAGGTGACGGCTGCTGGTGCGGGGGTACGAGATGAGCTGCTTCTCGTAGAGGGCCTGCGCCAGGGCGAGTGTGCCCTCGGCGGTGAACCCGAAGCGCTTGTTGGCCTCCTTCTGCAGGGTGGTGAGGTCGTAGAGCAGCTCGGGCTTCTTCTTCTCGGTGCGGCCCGTGGCGCTGCGGACCTTCCCGGGCTTTCCTTCCAGCCTTGCGGCAAGGGCCTTCGCCTCTTCCTCGGTGGCGAAACGCTCCTGGGTCTGGCCGTCCTGGTCCTTGAACCAGCGGCCTTCGTAGGTGCCGTCCGGATGCGCGAACCGTGCCCGGAGCGTCCAGAAGGGCTGGGGCTTGAAGTTCCGGATCTCCAGCTCCCGGCGCACCAGCAGGGCCAGGGTGGGCGTCTGAACGCGCCCCACGCTCCACACGCCCTCCTCCGGCCCGGCCCGGCGCATGCGCAGGGTCTGGGCCCGGGTGGCGTTGATGCCCACCAGCCAATCCGCCTCCTGGCGGCTGCGGGCGGCGTCGCGCAGGCCCGCATAGGCCTCGCCGGGCTTCATGGCGCCGTAGGCCTCGCGGACGGCCTCGGGCGTGAGGCTGGAGGTCCAGAAGCGCATCACCGGCTTGGCGCAGCCCGCCAGCCGGTACACCAGGTCGAAGATCAGCTCGCCCTCGCGCCCGGCGTCCGTGGCGTTCACGACCTCCGTGATGTCCTCGCGGTTCAGCAGCCGCGCCACCACGTCGAACTGGTCCCGGGTCTGCGCGATGGGGGCGTAGCGGAAGGCCTCCGGGAAGATGGGCAACCGGTCCCAGCGCCAGGGCTTCCAGGCCGGATCGTAGCCCTCGGGATTCAGGGCCTCCACGAGATGACCCACGCACCAGGTCACCACCAGGCCGTTCCCCTCGAGGAGGCTCCGACCCCGCCCGGTCACGCCCAGGGCCTCCGCCAGGGCGCGGCCCATGCTCGGTTTCTCGGCGATGATCAGGCGCAGGGGAGGCTCCCGGGAGCGAGTCCCATTGTAGGGGGACGCAGGGAATGCTCTAAAGCCCCAGCGCCTTCGGCAGCCGCGGGCTAGAGATCAGGTCCACGAAGGCGGCCCAGCGACGGGCGGGGTCGGCCACGGTGCCGCCCTGCTTCTCCACCCAGCTCCGCACCAGGTGTTCGCCCAGGTTGTAGTTGATGACGTAGCTGCGGTAGGTGTCGATGAAGCGCAGGCGCTGGGCGGCTTGGGCCGGGGTCCGCAGGGAGTAGCGGACCAGGAAGGCCTCAGCTTCGTCACGGCGGAGGTGGCCGTCCAGGTAGCCGCGGGCGGCCTCGTTGTCGGCGAAGGCCAGGAGCTTCAGCTCCGTCTGCACCCGGGCCCAGGGCTCCGCCTCGGCGGGATCCAGGCCGGCCAGGGGGAAGAGCACATCGCGCTCGAAGGCCAGGCGCGCCTCGCCGGGGAAGGCCACCTCCACGCCGAAGTTGGCCGTGCCCTCGGCGATGAGGGACTGGGGCGAGAAGAGGGGGTAGGCGGTGAACTCCACCCAGCCCCGGCCCGCCGGGGGCGCCTGGGCGAAGCGCTGCTCCAGGAGCGCGTTGTAGACGTGGTGACCCGGGTAGCCCTCGTGGGCGGCCAGGTCCAGGGCGCGGTCGATGGCGATGGGCAGGTCCAGGTTCACCTGGATCACCGAGCTGCCGCCGCCCTGGTACCAGTTGTAGGCGGACCAGGCCTTGCCCCGCACGTACTCCACGCGGAAGTGGTCCGAGGTTGGCAGCGTCGCGTGGCGCCGGGTGCGCTCGCGGGCTTCGGCGATGGCGGCCTGGAAGACCGCATCCACCCGGTTCCCCGGAATGAGCACCCGCGCCCGGGCCGCCTGGTAGCGGTCCTGCACGGAACCGGGGCCCTCGAGCGCCTGGTCCAGCCGCGCCAGGGCCGCCTCGAAGGTGGCTTCCGGCGTGCGGGGCGGGCGGACCTGGTAGAGAGCCTCGGCCTCGTCGTCGAAGCTGAAGCCCTGGCCATCCAGGCGGGCCAGGTGGGCCGCCACGGCCCCCAATTGCCCCAGCAGGTAGTCGCGCCGCGGCGCCTCGCCGGGCGGGACCTCGGCCGCGGCCACGCCGTCCAGGATGCGCCCGGCCTCCGCCCTCAGCGCCGGAAGGGGCCGCGGATCCCCGGCCTCCGCCTCGGCCTTCCAGGCCGGGGGTCCGTAGTAGGCGTCCACGAAATCGGCGTCATGGCGGCCCACCGCCAGCACCAGCCTCACATAGTCCGTCGCCCACCCTGAAAGCGCCATGCCAGCCGAGGCCTCCCGGCCTTCGACTCTACCTGGACAGGGGTCATTTCCCGAGGAAGTGCTTCACATCCACCACGGCAGGGCCCACGGCCAGGACCGCCTCCTTGAGCCGCTCGCGGGAGATGCTGAAGTAGATGGCCCAGTCCCGCAGGTCGTAGGGGTCCTCGATATGGATCAGCTCCTGGCTTTCGGACGATGGGATCTGCAGGTTGTCGGGCACAGAACCTCCTGTGGATCGATTCCGCACCCGGGCAAGGGCCCAGATGCGTGTCCATACGTGGGATCCTAGGCCCCGCCCGCCGGCGGGGCGAGATTTTCCCCCGAACGGTCGATTTTCAGGTCCGAACGGATTCGACCCCTGGCGATTCCGGCCCCGGCGCCAGCTTCCCCTCTCCGGGCCTGGCCAGCCGGGACTCGTAAAGGCGGGCCAGGAATTCCATGAGGATCCACTCCTGCTCCCGGGGGTGGGTCCGGAACAGCCGGTTCAAGTGCATGTGCGCCAGGCTGCCGGCCAGGGCGGCCCGGTCCTCCCGCAGCTGCCCCTGGTCGCAGGCCTCGCGGATGGCCCCCAGGCTTCGCAGGCCGAACACATCACCAGCCCCGGAAGGCCGGGAGAACTCCGACTCCAGATCCTTCCTCAGCTGCCTGAACCTCGCGCCGATCGCCACGACCCCGGGTCCCGTGCCCTGGAATTCCTTCCGGAGGGCATCCCGCGTGCCCCGGGACAGGTCCCGGCGAGCCAGGTCGTCCAGCCCCAGGGCGGCCCAGATCGCATCCACCTGCCGGAGGCCCGCCTTCCAGCGGTCCTTCCGGCCCAGGCCGACCAGCAGGTGGCTCAGGATCCACTCGCTGTCCTCGAAGAACCACGCCTCCGCGAGGTTGAACCCCCGGAGCCCCCCGTAGCGCTCCAGCTCGGGCTCGAAGGTGTCCACCTGCCATTTCCACAGGAGGCCCTGGGCGCGGCACTCCTCCAGGTGCCGGTGGACCTCGGGCAGCAGGCCCGTGAGGAGGCGGAGGGGCAGGCCGTGGAACCGGACGCGGAGGTGGGGCTCCGGATCGCGGTACCGGATGAAATGCCAGCGGTCCCAGAATCCCTGCGCCCGGGTCCACCGGAGCAGCGGTTCCAGGGCCACGAGGAGGCGGTCCCCGCTGGCGGCGCCGCCGTAGAGCTTCAGGTAGAGCCATTCCGAGCCCGGCGGGTAGGCGCGGATCTCGGTGGTCGAGGGATCCGGCGGGAGGCGCACCGGCCTTGGCGGCGCGGCGGGAGCGGCCTCGAAGGGGATGACCAGTTCGTGGGCGAACGGCCCTTCGGGCGAGGTGACCGGCGTCTGCCCGGCATCCGGGAAGCACTCCGTGAGGATGAAGGCGGACCGGCCCGCCACGAGGTGGTGCAGGGTCTCCACCCAGAGCACGCGATCCAGGTCCACCCGCAGGCTGTTGTCGGCATCGGTGAGCGTGACGAACCGCGGCAGCCCCAGGCGCTCCCGCAGGATCTGGAAGGCCCCCCAGGCCCCCTCGCCGCTGGCGGCCAGGGCTGCCTTCAGCTCCTCGGCGCGGATCCACCATCGCGCGCGGCTGAGGACATGGCGTCCGCGGACCACCCTGGGCAGGAACGGCTGCTCGGCCAGAGCCCCCCAGGACCAGCCGCCGGCCCGGCCGTCCTGGTCCTGCAGGTGGGACAGGAACCGGTAGACCACGGGACCGCGGGCGAAGTTGTGGGCGGAGGACAAGCGGGGGATCACCTCCCGCCCCAGCCGCGTCGACGCCAGCACCACCCGGTCTCCCCGCACGGTCACCTGGAGGTCGGACGGGGGGATCACGTGATCCTGGGGGACGCCCGCCGCCGCCAGGAAGGGGATCTCGTACTCCCGCAGGGCGGGTCGGGCCAGGACGTTGCCCATGCGGCCCTCGGGCACGTGGACCACCTCGGCGAACACCGCCTCTGGCCGCAGGGCCTCCTCCTTCCGGAGGTGCCGCTGGAGGGAGGCCTGGAGGCCCGGGTCGCCGGAGGCGAAGCGCCCCAGCCACCGGGCCGCCGTGGGACCCGAGTACTGCTCCATCCAGAACTGGAAGTCGCCGCGATCCAGGTCCGCGGGGCTGGAGGCCGCCAGAGTGGTAAGCGCCGCGAAGGCTGCGGGGAAGGGCTGGGGGTCCGGCTGGGCCAGCGCGTCCAGATCCGCATCCTCCAGGGTCCAGACCCGCGTCCCCGCCCACCTCGGGAACTGGGCCAGGAGGAACTGGTCCCGGCGCGACAGGCTCCGCGGGGGCGCCGGCGCCTGGAAGGGCAGATCCTCCAGCAGGGGATCGTCGTAGGCGGGAGCGCCGTCGAACCCGATGCCGCTCTCCTCGTCCAGGACCTCCAGCAGGGGCATCCACCGCTGGCCGTACCGCTCGCTGAAGGCCCACCGGAACCTCTCCAGGGGCCGGTCGGTCGGCGCCTGCGTCAGACGGCGGAGGGTGTCGGCGCCCTCTTCCAGGGCCCGGCGGATCCCGGTGGACAGCGCCAGGCCCGGGGCCGGACGGAAGAGGTCCACCTGGAGGAGATCCCGGATTCCCGGGGGCAGGTCCAGCCCCTGGAGGGACGGCATGTGGGCCGGGTAACCTTCGGGACAGGCACCGAGGGGAGCCTGGCGGAGGCGGTCCAAATCCCGGCCGAGGGCCACCAGCGGTTCAGCCTGGGGCGCGGTCAGGGCATGGGCCCGAAGCGCGGCGATCACGTGGCTGAGGGGATCGGGGCTGGTCAAGGGCGGGTGCAGATCTCCGCGCAGCACCTGGGCTTCCACGATCTGCTCCAGGAAGGCGCGGGCGTCCGAGAGCTCGACCTTCAGGCGGACCGCCAGCCGCACGGCCAGGTCCCCGAAGGACTGCCCCGCCCGCGCCTGCTGGAGCGCGAAGTCGAGGTGGGGCGTGGCCTCCACCGCCTCCAGGTGGTACGACCGCCCCTTCCCTTCCGCGTCGCGGGTCTCGAGGTAGCGGCGCCATCCGCCCCAGGCGTAGAGGCTGGAGTTGGGTCGGTAGGTCACGCGGGACCGCACCTCCGGATCCCACTCCAGGCGGTTCACCAGAGCCTCCAGGATGCCCCAATCCAGGCGCACGGCCTTGCGGCACGAGCGCCAAGGCGCCACGGCCAGGCGGCTTTCCGGCCCCCAGGCGCCCGTGGACACCCCCGCGAAGAGTCCGAAGGGCGTCGCGCGGCTGCTCATCCGGCTGAGGTACTTCACCAGGGCCCGCTCCACCCCGCGGGTCGCCACGTCGTCCAGCGCGCCCTCCAACCAGGCATCCAGGCGCCCGGCCAGGTCCGGCGAAGCCAGCGCCACGGCCTCCCGTACGGCAGGCTGGCGGATCTGCGCGCGAACCGCGGCCCGCAGCGCCTCCCGATCCCGCTCCAGCCGGGCTCCCGGGGCTCCCTCCGCCGAACCTCCCCGCGCCAGACCTTCCTGCGACAGGCCTTCCTGCGACAGGCCTTCCTGCGGCGGCGGGAGCGTCACGGCGAGCGCATCCAGGGGGAGGCCCGGGCTCCGGAGCACGAAGAAATCGGTGGTCTGACAGGAAGGTTGCGGCATGGACCGAGGTCTTTCCGAAGAGAATCCCTCTCAGGAGAACATGTCCCGCGGATGCGGGCTCCGGAAGCGCCGAACGGTAGCAGTTGGGGGGCCGAACGGTTCGAGCCGTGGTTACATACCGTTCATGGAAATGGGTTGGAAGGGCTCCCGCAAGGGCTCACAAACGAGGTCGCGCCCGGCGGCGCCACCTGGGAGCTCCCATGACCACCACCCTTTCCTTCCGCAAGGAATCCATCCAGCAGGCGAGCAGCGTCAGCGAGACGCTGAACCGGCAGAAGGTCGCCGTCACCGATGGCCAGGGCCAGAGGGCCGCTCATGAGCCCTGGGCGCCCACCATCACCACCACGGTCTTCACGATCTAGGGGCGACCTGCATGGAGCCCTTGCCGTGGAGGTGGATGCGTCGAAGCCATGGGTCCGGCTGTTCCCGTTGGCCCGGAACTGGCGAGTCCTCCTGGTCTGCTACCTCCTCTGGGTGGCGGTCCTCATCTACAGCTACCAGGCCGCCCACCGGCTCGGGAACATCTGGTACTGGGCCAGCATCCTCTCCGGGCCCTTCACGCACGTCATCGCCTTCGCAGGGCTGGCCCCCCTGCCCTGGACCCTGTCCCGCCGGCTTCCCTCCCCGTGGAGGTTCACCGTGGGGTTCGTCGTCTCGGTGGTCGCCTGTGAATCCGTCTCCTACCTCCTGCCCATCTTCGACGGGTGGCTGCTCTCGCGAGCGGGCCACCAGTTCAACATGGCCCGAGCCACGGCCGTCTACAGCTCTTTCGTGGGGCCAGCCATGATGATCGTCGGGGGTCTCGCCGCATCGCGGGCCCGGTCGGAGGAGCTCCGGGCGGCCTCCGAGGCCGAGGCCCAGATCGCCAAGAACCGCCTGCTCCAGGGGCAGGTCCACCCCCATGTGCTGTTCAACGCGCTCAACGGCCTCGCAGAGCTGGTCCACAAGGATCCCAAGGCGGCCGAAACGGCCATCCGGCACCTGTCGGACCTGCTCCGCCGCATCCTGCGGGCCTCTGAGCACATGCGGCTGCCCCTCGGCGAAGAGCGGAAGATCATCTCCGATTTCCTGGCCCTGGAGGCCATCCGGCTGGGGCCCCGGCTCAGGGTCCTGTGGGACTGGGACGAAGGGCTCGATTCCATCGAGATCCCGCCGCTCCTCCTCCAACCCCTGGTGGAGAACGCCATCAAGCACGGGATCGCGCCGAGCATCCCGGGCGGCGACATCATCATCCGGGCCCGCTCCCGGGACGGCTCGGTCCGGCTGGAGATCTGGAACTCCGGAAGGCCCTTCCCGAGCCAGGTGAACGGAAGCGGCATCGGCCTGAAGAACCTGCGCTCGCGCCTCGCCCTGCACTTCGGCTCCGGCGCCGAGCTCGTCATCGGGCCCTCGGGCCAGGGCACGCTCGCCTGCATCCAGTTCGAGGCGACCCAAGTAGAATGGCCCCATGAAGTCTCTGAAGGCCCTGGTAGTTGATGACGAGCCTCTGGCCAGGGAGCGCCTTTCGCGGCTCCTCCAGGAGGCCGAATGCACGATCGTGGATGAGCTCGGAGACGGCGTCGCGCTGGTCCAGTGGCTGAAGCAGCCGGCCGAGGTGGACGTCATCTTCCTGGACATCCAGATGCCCGGCCTCAACGGACTGGAGGTGTTGGCCGAAGTCCCGGACTGCCCGCCGGTGGTGTTCGTGACGGCCTTCTCCGATTACGCCGTGCGGGCCTTCGAGCTCGCCGCGGTGGACTACCTGCTGAAGCCGGTATTCGAGGATCGCCTCGCCAAGTGCCTCCAGCGCCTCCGCGATCGCCTGGTGCGGCGGCTCAGCCCGGCGGAGTTGAAGACGCTCATGCCGGCTCCCATCCGCTTCCCCATCCGGGCCGGAGACGGTGAGATCTACATGGACCTGGAGCTGGTGACGCACTTCGAGCTCGAGAGTGATCGCGTGTGGGCCTGCCGGGGCCAGAACCGCTACCTGACCCGATGGTCCACCCTGGCGGAAGTGGAGCAGGCCTTCCCGGAAGCGGGCATGCTCCGGATCCAGCGGAACCTGCTGCTGCGCCCCCAGATGGTCAAGGGGATCCGCCCATCCACGGTGGGTCGCATCAAGGTGCTGGTGGCGCCCCAGGTGGAGCTGACCGTCAGCCGGGCCATGACCTCGCGGACGAAGGAGTGCATCCGGGGCGAGGGAACCTGACGGGGAGCCCGTACCCGCCCGTGTCTGAAGGTGAAGCGCGCGGAGGGCGGCCTCCGCATCACCCTCTCCAGAAGCGTCTCATCGCCCGCACCCTCCCGGCGCGGATACCCGGGCGACTCCGCCCGTGATCCAATCGAACCCAGGATCCGGGGCGCTTCAGGCCTCGGACCGGGAGGTTCCCCCATGCGGCTCAAGGCGATCGTCGGCACGGTGCTCTGCGCGATGGGAGCCGCCCTCTGGAGCGGGGAGGCCACGCCCCCCACGCTGCGCCTTCCGGCCTCCGTGCGCCCGCTCCGGGGGCGGCTGGAGCTGACCATCGTCCCCTCGCGGGAGTCCTTCGCGGGAACCGCCACGTACGATCTGGCGATCTCGGAGCCCACGGCGACCCTCTGGATCAATGCCACGGGTCTCAAGTTCCAGCGCGCGGAGCTCGCCGCCGGCGGCGCGAGCCAGGCCGCCACGATCATCCCCGGAAACGAGGACGTGGTGGGCCTGCGCTTCCCGGCGCCCGTGGCGCCCGGCCCCGCGCGGCTGACGCTGGCCTGGGAGGGCGCGCTGGACTCCACCCGCAGCCAGGGCCTCTACCGGGTGAAGGAGGGCGACGACTGGTACGCCTACACCTTCTTCGAGCCCATCGACGCGCGGCGGGCCTTCCCCTGCTTCGACGAGCCCGGGTTCAAGATCCCCTGGACCCTGGTGCTCCACGTGCCCCAGAACCAGGTGGGGCTGGCCAACGCCCCGGCCACGGAGGAAACCGCCGAGCCCGGCGGCATGAAGCGGGTCACGTTCGCGGAGTCCCGTCCCCTGCCTTCGTACCTGGTGGCCCTGGTGGTGGGCCCCTTCGACGTGATCCCCGCCGGCACGGCCGGGCACCACGGCACGCCGCTGCGGTTCGTGGTTCCCAGGGGCCGCGGCGCGGAAATCCGCTACGCGGCAGAAGCCACGCCACGCCTGGTGGGCCTGCTCGAGGACTTCTTCGGCATGCCCTATCCCTTCGGGAAGCTCGACGTGGCCGTGGTCCCGCGCTACTGGGGCACCATGGAGCACCCCGGGCTGGTGGCCCTGGGCCAGCCCCTGACGCTCATCAAGCCCGACGAGGAGACGCCGGCGCGGAAGGAGTTCTACAGCACCATCGCGGTCCACGAGCTGGGCCACTACTGGTTCGGCGACGTGGTGACCATGGCCTGGTGGGACGATACCTGGCTGAACGAGGGCATGACCACCTGGATCGACGCCAAGATGATGGAGGCCTTCGAGCCGTCCTGGCGGGTCCCCGCGAACCGGCTGCAGCTCATGGCCAACGCCATGGCGGCGGACGCCCTGCCCTCGGCCAAGCGGGTGCGCCAGCCCGTGGCGTCCAAGGATGGCATCGAGAATTCCTTCGACAACAACCTCACCTACTTCAAGGGCAACGCCCTCATGACCATGGTGGAGCGCTGGCTGGGGCCCGACCGCTTCCGGGGGATCGTGAGGTCCTACATCCGGCGGCACCAGTGGGGGAACGCCACCTCGGAGGACTGGCTCCAGGCCGTTCGGGAAGGCGCCGGTGATCCGGCCCGGTCCGTGTTCGAATCCTTCATCGGCCAGCCCGGCATCCCGGTCCTCACGGGCCGCTGCGTCAAGACACCCGGAGGCTGGAGCCTCGAGCTGACCCAGAAGCGGTTCCTGGCCGCCGGGGCAGACACGGGAACACCAGCGGTGTGGACCATCCCCGTGGGGGTCCGCACGAACCAGAACGCCGAGCCCTTCTACGTGGTGCTCACCGGAAAGTCGGGCACCTTCTCCATCCCCAGCGGCCCCGGTGGCCAGCGGCCGGACTGGCTCCTGCTCAACGCAGGCGGCTCGGGCTACTACCGGGTGGCCTACGAAGCGGACCAGCTGATCGCCCTCCTGCAGGCGCCCGCCTCTGCGCTGACGACCCAGGAACGGTTCCGGCTCCTGGACGATGCGAAGGCCATGGGCGAGGTGGGAACTCTGGACCTGCCTTCGACGATGCGGCTGGCGGGCACGGCCGCCCAGGATCCGGACCGGCTCATCGTGGCCCAGTCCCTGGCCCTCGCGGGCCGGATCCCTGCCGGGCTGCTGGCTCCCAGCGACCGGCAGCGCCTGGCGACCTACGTCCAGGCCACCTGGGGCGCGCGGGCCCGGGCGCTGGGCTGGACGCCGCGACCCAACGAGGACGTGGAGGTCCGCCGCCTCCGGGCGCTCCTGGTGCCCCGGGTGGCGTCCCAGGGCCTGGATCCGCGGCTGTCCGCCGAGGCGAGAACCCTGGCCGGGCGCTGGCTGAAGACCCGCAAGGGCGTGGACCCCGACCTGGTGGCCCCGGTCCTGGCCGTCGCCGCGCGGACCTCCACCCGGACCACCGGCCGGCCCTTCTTCGACCGGCTCGTGGCGCAGGCCCGTGGGACCCAGGATCGCCAGGAGCGCTCCCGGCTCATGGCGGGGCTCGGCGGTTTCCGCGCCCCCAGCCTCGTCAACGCCGCGCTGGACCTCCTGCTCCGGGACGGCTTCGACATCCGGGAGTCCGTGCTGATCCTGGACGGCGCCCTGGCCGATCCCGAGACCCGGCCACTGGCCTGGGCTTGGCTCCAGCGGCACTTCGACCAGTTGGCCCCTCAGTTCCGCAGTGACGATTTCTGCGGCCTTGTCGGGCGCCTGGGCGAGGCCCTGTGGGACACCGCGAGCCGCGAGTCCTTCGAGGCCTTCCTCCGGCCCCGGGTCCAGCCCTTCGATGGCGGCCCCCTGGCCCTGACCCGCGCCCTGGAGTCCATGGAGGTGCACCAGACCCGGGGTCGGCGGGACCTGGAGGCCAGCACCCGGTTCCTCCGGGGCAAGGGGCGGTCCTAGTTCCGGAAACCCCAACCCGGATATCCGCCAGTCATTGTCCAATCCATGGATCGATCCTGGGGCCAGGAGGTGATCCCATGGTCCGGCCAGACGCACTCCCCCTCACGCA
The DNA here is from genome assembly GCF_022808835.1 of Geothrix mesophila. Taxonomy (NCBI): domain Bacteria; kingdom Pseudomonadati; phylum Acidobacteriota; class Holophagae; order Holophagales; family Holophagaceae; genus Geothrix; species Geothrix mesophila. Next base: position 1,525,202 of record NZ_JAKZLD010000001.1, on the reverse strand, counting down.
CCACGCCCAGCTCCGGATGGACGGGCGGCGCATTCCCCCCGCGGCGGTGCAGGCGGTGCTGACCCACGGACGGGAGGCCTGGGTCCGGGGCGCCCGCATTCACGCGCTGGGAAAGCGCGAGGTGGCGAAGGCGGCGCGCCGGGGCCTCGACCTCCGGCCCTTCGCGGGGCTGCAGGTGGTCTGCTCGCCCGAGGGGGACGTGCTCACCGTGTACCGGAACCACGACTTCCGAAGCCTCCGCCGCCCGGCCTGACCTGGAGAGCGGGCCGTCCGCTGTATCCTGGCCCCAGGCCCCCGGTTCCCCGCGTTGGGGGCGGGGGCGGACATCGGAGCGGTGTGGACGGGAACGGAGAGCGCGCGCAGGTCGTCGTCCTGGGGGGCGGCATCTCGGGCCTGCTGGCGGCCTGGCATCTGCGCCAACAGGGCCGCGGCGTGACCGTCTGGGAGGCCTCCGCCGCACCGGGCGGGTGGGCGCAGACCTTGCCCTGGCCTGGCCCGGCGGGCGAGCCGGGCTGGCTGGAGCGCGGGCCCCAGGGTCTGCTCGTGAGCCGGGGCGGCGCGCTGGACCGCCTGCTGCGGGCACTGGCCATCGAGCTGCGCCCCTCCCTGCCCAGGGGCCCCCGCTGGCTGGGCAAGGCGGGGCGGCGGCGGCCCGGGCCAACCTCGCTGGCAGGGCTGATCTGCGCGCCGGGCCTGGGCCTTGGCGGGAAGCTGCGGGTGCTGGCGGAGCCATTCATCCCGGCAGGAACCAGGTCTGACGAGACCCTTCACGCGTTCTTCGCCCGGCGCCTGGGGGAGGACTTCGCTCGGGAGCTGCTGCCGGCCCTGGTGGCCGGGGTGCTGGCGGCCCCGCCGGAGCGCCTGGGTCTGGAGGCCGTGCCGCGCCTGAAGCGCCTGGAGGCGCATGGCGGCCTGTTCCTGGGCGGCCTGCGGATGGGCCTCGAGCGCACGCGCCTGCCCGTGGGCGGCACCGGCGCGCTGGCCCAGGCCCTGGCGCTGACCCTGGCGGAGCGGCTCGGCGGCGTGTCCACGGGCCGGGCCGCCATTGCCCTGGAGCCCCTGCCCGGCGGTCGGTGGCGGGTCCACGGAAACGGCCCTCATGTGGAGGCCGGAGCGGTGGTCCTGGCCCTGCCGGCGCCCGCAGCCGCAGGACTCCTGCAGCCCTTCGCACCCGGAGTGGCCGCGGAGCTGGCGGCCATCCCCCATCTGGATCTCCGCGTCTGGCACAGCCGCCATCCCCTGGTGCGAGGCTGGGAGCGGGGCCTCGGCCTGCTGGTGCATCCCCCGGAGGGTCGGGGGTTGCTGGGGGCCGTGTCCCTCGCGGCGGACGATCCCAGGGGCGTGCCGGGCCTGCTTCAGCTCCGCGCCTATGTGGGCGGCGCCTACCCCGTGGACCCCGCCCTGGCGGCCTGGCCAGGCGTCTTCCGGGAGCTGCGCCGCTGGCTGCCGGAGCTGGACGAGGCGGTGCAGGTGCGGGAGGAAGCCTGCCCCGACGCCTTCCCCCTGCTGGAGCCGGGCCACGGCACCCGGGTGGCACGGGTGCTCGAGGGGTTGCCGCCGGGCCTCCACTGGCTCGGCCCGGCCCGCTTCGGCCCCGGCGTGGCCAATCTGGCGGAAGGCGTGGAAACCTGGGCAGGCACACTGCCCCCGGCCGGGTCTACCTGAACTCGGGCAGGGGCTCGAGAACGGGACCGGCCTCCTTTGCGGGGTCGGTGCACCCCGCGAGGGTGATGACAATGGTCAGGAGCTGGACGAGGACGACCAGGGCCACGCAGGTGGACCACCCGCCGAAGCCCCAGAGGGTGCCCGGCAGCTCGCCGCCGACGCAGCCTCCGATGTAGTAGAAGGTCACGTAGAGGCCCACGGCCAGGGCCTTGTTCTGGCGCGCGGCCACCCCAAGGTAGCTGGTGGTGGCCGCCTGGGCCACGAACACACCGGTGCAGCAGAAGACCAGGCCCGCCATCACGGCCCAGAGGCTGGGAAGCAGCGTGAGCAGCATGCCGCCGATGCCGGTGCCCATGGCCAGCATCATGGCCGTGCGATGGCCGTAGCGGTCGATGACGTGGCCGGCATAGGGCGTGATGGCCGCACCCACCAGGTAGGTGAAGAACAGGAACCCGAGCGCCAGGGGGCCCAGGCGGAAGGGCTCGCCCGCCAGGTGGAAGGTCACGTAGGTGAAGCTTGCCACCTGGGTGAACAGCACCCCGAACCCCACGGCGAAGGCGGCCCGGAGCCGGGGATTGCGGAGGTGCGCGGCGGCGCCGGCAAGAGGCGACTCCCCCCGGACGAAGCCCGTGAACCGCCGCTCCCGGGGCAGCCAGGCCTGGAGGGCGAAGGCCGAGGCGGCGCCCATGAATCCGATCACCACGAAGGACCAGTGCCAAGGCCAGTGGGACACGATCAGGCCGGTGGTCATGCGGCCGGTGAACCCGCCGATGACCGAGCCGGTGACGTACATGGCCATGGCCCGGCCCGCGCCCCGGTCCGCCCATTCCTCCTGCACATAGGCGATCGTCACGGCGAAGACCCCGGGCGTGAAGATCCCTTGCAGGAAGCGCCAGAAGACCAGGGAGGGAAGCCCCGTGGCCGTGGCGTTCAGCAGGGTGGCCAGGGCCAGCAGGCTGGCGGAGGCGACGATGACGCGCTTCCGTCCCAGCCGGTCGGCCACAAGGCCCACCAGGGGGGCCGCCAGGGCCACGCCCAGGGTGGAGGCGGTGAGCGTGAGGCTCACGGCCGCCTTGCTGGCGTGGAAGAGCTGCTCGAGCATGGGCAGCAGGGGCTGGGTGGCGTAGAGGCCCAGGAAGGCGCAGAAGCCCGAGAAGGTCACGGCCAGGGTGCGGCGGCCCTCCGCCCCCTGGGAGTCCGGTCCGGAAACAAGGGTCGGGGAGAGGTCGCCTTCGTGCATGGCTTCATGGTCGGAGCTTCGAAACCCAATGAAAAATATCTATTCGAGTGCTATCTGATATCCAGGAGATATCAATGGAACTCCGCCTGCTCCGTTACTTCACCGTCGTCGCCGAGGAATTGCATTTCAGCCGGGCCGCCGCCCGCCTCCACATGGCCCAGCCCCCCCTGAGCCAGCAGATCAAGCAGCTGGAGCAGGAGCTCGGCGTCCCGCTGTTCGTCCGCACCCGGCGCCACGTCGAGCTGACCGAGCCCGGCCGCCAGTTCCTGGGCTCGGCGCGGGAGATCCTCGCCCAGGTGGACCACGCCGTGCTCCAGGTCCAGCGCGCCGCCCGGGGCGAGGTGGGCGAGATCGCCATCGGGCTGGTGAGCTCCGCCTCCTACGAGGACACCCTCCCGCGCATCCTCCGGGCCTACCGGGAGCGCCACCCCGCCGTGGCCATCACCCTGCACGAAATGAGCAGCGGCGAGCAGGTGGCGGCGCTCCGGGAGGGGCGGATCCAGGTGGGCCTGCTGCGCCCGCCCATCCACGAGCCGGGCCTCGCCACCACCACGGTCCTGCGGGAGCCCCTGGTGGCGGTGCTCCCGGCCGACCACCGCCTGGCAGGCCGGCGGCGCATCCCCCTGGCCGCCCTGGCCGGCGATCCGTTCATCATGATCCCCCGCAGCCACGGCCTGGGCATCCTGGACCTGGTGATGGGCGCCTGCCTCGCCGCCGGCTTCACGCCCCGCATCGCCCAGGAGGCCAAGGAGATCCAGACCGTGGTGGGCTTCGTGGCCGCCGGCTACGGCGTATCCCTGATGCCCCGAGCCGTGCGCCGCCTCTCGCACGCGGGCGTGGCCTACGTGCCCCTGGCGCCGCCCCAGGTGCAGATCGAAGTCGCCGCGGCCTACCGGCAGGGCGATGAATCCCCCCTCCTGGCCGCCTTCCTGGCCGTGCTGAAGGAAGGCTCACTAAGGGGGGCCTTGGCGAAATCCGGCCTCTGACTATGATGGAAGGGTCCTCCCCCTTCCCGCCCCCATTCCGGCATGGGGCTCCCGTGTCCCTTCCTCCCGGCACCTGGTTCGACGCCTACCAGCTTGTCGCCCTCATCGGCGCGGGGGGCATGGGTGAGGTCTACCTCGCCCACGACGACCGGCTGGGCCGCGATGTGGCCCTCAAAGTCCTGCCCCCCGCTTTCGCGGAGGACCCGGGCCGGCTCCAGCGCTTCCTGCGCGAGGCCCGGATCCTCGCCTCGCTTTCCCATCCGAACATCGTGCAGGTGTTCGGGTCCGGGGAACGCGACGGCGCGCCGTACCTGGTGATGGAGCTGCTCGAGGGCGAGACCCTGGCCGAACGGCTCCAGGGCCGCCCCCTCGCCCTGAAGCGGGCCGTGGACCTGGCCCGCGAAGCCGCCCTGGGCCTCGCCGCCGCCCACGAGCGGGGCATCCTCCACCGGGACATCAAGCCCGCCAACCTCTTCATCACCAGGGACGGCCGCGTGAAGCTGCTGGACCTCGGCTTGGCCAAATCCATGGCCAGACACGGGCCCCCGGGCGGCACCGCCGCCTCGGAGTCCCTCACCGAGCCCGGCCTGGTGCTGGGCACCGTGGGCTACATGAGCCCGGAACAGGTGCGTGGCGAGGCCCAGGATGCGCGCAGCGACCTCTTCAGCCTGGGCGTGGTCCTCTGGGAGATGATGTCCGGCCGCCGCCCCTTCCAGCGCGGCAACACCGTGGAGACCCTGAACGCCATCCTCACGGAGGACCCGCCGGATCTGGATCCCGCCCTGAAGGTGCCTCCGGCCCTGGAGCGGATCCTCATGAGTTGCCTGGCCAAGGATCCCGAAGCCCGCTTCCACAGCGCGCATGACCTAGCCTTCGCCCTCGGCGGGGTGTGGAGCGGAAGTCAAAGCGGGAGCCTCCCCGCCCAGGGGGGGTCGGCGCGGCGGTGGCGCCGCCTGCTCATTCCGCTGGCTGGCGCCGCGCTGGTCCTGGGCGGACTGGGCCTGGCCCGCGCCCGCCAGTGGCGGCCCTTCCGGCCACCGGCCCAGCCCACCTTCCGGCCCCTCACCTTCCGGGAAGGGCGCATCGCGGCGGCCCGCTTCACCCCCGACGGCCAGGGGGTGATGCTGAGCGCGGACTGGGAGGATCGCCAGACCCATCAGCTCTACGCCCTGAGGCTCTCCCCCCGGGAACTGAAGGCCACCGGCATCCGGGACGCCCTCCTCCACGGGATCTCCCCCGGCGGGGAGGTGCTCATGACGCAGAACCTGAGGCCCTACGCCTGGTGGACCTGGCAGGGCCGCCTGGGCCGGGCCCGCCTGGAGGCGCTGTCCCCGCGCTTCTCGGACCTGGACGTGCTCAGCGCGGACCTCGGGGCGCAGGGCCTGGTGGCGGCGAGCCGGCGGGTGGGGACCGGCGCCTATCACCTGGAGTGCCCCCTGGGCCAGGTGCGCCTGGACAATGGATCGGACTTCTCGGACCTCCGCTTCTCCCCGGACGGGGGCCGGCTGGCCTACATCGAGCATCCCCACTCCGGCGACAACTGGGGCCTGGTGGGCGTCCTGGATCTGGCCACGGGCCGGACCCGGACCCTCACCCGGGACTTCCAGGGCGTCTTCGGCCTGGCTTGGCGCGACGACGAGGTGTGGTTCTCGGCCTCGGAGGGCGGCCCGATCCGATCCATCTGGGCCGTGTCCATGGACGGCCGGACGCGCCTGGTGCTGCGGAGCCCCGGAGACCTCACCCTCCTGGACCTGGCCCCGGACGGACGGGCCCTGGTGGCCTCCGAGGAGGCGACCTCCCGGCTCTACCTGGTCCGCGAGGGCATCCCACCACAGGAGCTGACCCAGGGCTGGTATCCCGTACCCGTGGGCATGACCGGACCGGGAAGCCACTTGCTGTACATGGATCCCACGGAATCCAGGGGCCCCGCCTACGACCTCTACCTCCAGCCCCTTCCGGAGGGCCCCGCCCTGCACCTGGGGCAGACCCTGGCCTATCCCGCCCTCTCCCCGGACGCGACCCGCGTGGCGACCTTCGAGGGCAATCCCACCCACCCCGTGATCACCCACCTGGGCACCGGGGCCGTCCGGCACCTGCCCACCTTCGGGCTCGTGGACTACCCCTACTTCACCTACTGGACGGCGGACGGCAAGACCCTGATCCTCACGGCGAAACGGGCGGACGAGGAGCAGGTCCGGATCTACCTCCTGGACGAGGCGAGCGGCGACATCCGCCCCCTGGGGCCCGCCGGCAGGGTGGCCGGCCCCCCCGATCCCGCCGGCCGCCGGCTGGTGGCCACGGTGGCCGGACAGCGGGTGATCCTCGACCTGTCCCGCCCCGACGCCCCTGGGACACCCATTCTGGGCCTCGACCCCGGGGAGCTGGTCCTGGGGTGGGATGCCCCGGGCGCCCGCCTCATCCTGTGCCGCCCCATCCTCACCGGAGTGCAAGTGACCCTCCTGGATCCGGCCTCCGGCCGTCGCACCCCCTGGACCCGGTTCGACGCGCCGGGCCTCCAGGTGCGGCGGTTCGGCGCCCCACCGCGTCTCACGAAGGATGGGCGGACGCTCGTGTTCTCGAACCTGACCTGGAGCTCCACCCTGTTCCTGGTGGAGGGGCTGAAGTGAGGCCGGCTCAGATGCCCAGCTTCTGCACCTTCCGATAGAGGGTGTTCCGGGCCATCCCCAGCTCCCGGGCCGCCTGGCTCATGTTCCCCTTCCAGGCGCGCAGGCAGGCCTGGATCTGCTCCCGCTCCTCCTCCTGCAGCTGCTCCCGGAGGTTGGCGGAGCCCGAGGCCCGGACCGGGCCCGACGCCGCGGAAACGGAGACGGGAGCTGGGGGGTCCGGAGGGCGGAGGATCTCGTCGGGGATGTCCTCCGGGAGGAGCGCCGGGCCCCGGACCGCGTGGATCATGCGCTCGACCACGTTCTGGAACTCGCGGACGTTGCCGGGCCAGGCGTAGCCCTGGAGGGCGCCGCTCACGCCGGGATCGATGCGGAGCTTCGCGACCCCCTTGCGGGCGGCGAACTTGTGGAGGAAGGCCTCCAGCAGCTCCGGGATGTCCTCGGGATGCTCCCGCAGGGGCGGGAGCTTGATCATGGAGACGTTGAGCCGGTAGTAGAGGTCCTGACGGAAGGTCCCCTTGCGGATCTCCTCCCGCAGGTCCTTGTGGGTGGCGCAGATGATCCGCACGTCCACCACGAAGGGCCGGTCGCCGCCCAGACGCGTGATGGTCCGGTCCTGGAGCACGCGGAGCAGGGCGATCTGCTGCTCCAGGGGCATGTCCCCGATCTCGTCCAGGAAGAGGGTGCCCCCGCTGGCCAGCTCGAACTTCCCCGGGCGCCCGCCCCGGGCCGCGCCCGTGAAGGCCCCGTCCTGGTAGCCGAACAGCTCGCTGGCGATGAGCTCCCGGGGAATGGCCCCGCAGTTGATGGCCACGAAGGGCCCCTTCCGGCGCTCAGACTGGTTGTGGATGGCGTGGGCGAACATCTCCTTGCCGGTGCCGCTCTCGCCGGTCAGCAGGACGTTGCTCTCGTTGGCCGCCGCCAGCTGGCCCTGCTGGACGGCCCGCTGAAGGGCCTCCCCCTGCCCCAGGATGTCCTCGAAGCGGAAGGTGGCCTGGGCCCCGCTGAAGCGGTTGATGAGCCCCTTGATCTTGTTGATGGGGTTCACGAACAGCACGGCCCCCTTGACCACGCCGCCCTCGTCCAGGATGGGCTTGCCGCTGGCGACGCACTGGAGGGCGCCCTTTCCGGAGGCCAGCTCCAGCTCCCGGTCCAGGAACTCGCGGCCCCAGGCCAGCAGCTCGCGGATGGGCCCCAGGTCCCGGACCAGATCCGTGATGCGCTTGCCGGCGGCCTGCTGGCTGGAGACCCCCAGCAGCCGCTCCGCCACGGGGTTGATCTGGTCGAGGACGCCGTCGACGTCCAGCACCAGCACCCCGTCGGTGACCGTGAGGATGATGCTGGAGAGCCGGTTGTTCAGCAGCCTCAGCTCCCGGTTCTTCTGGCCCACCTCCAGCTCGTGCTGGATGGCCTCCACCGCGGCCATCACCAGCCCGAGCGTGTGGATGTGCGTCTCGTCCACGGGCCCGGTCATGTCCAGCAGGCCGATGGTCTTCCCCCGCGGATCGAAGATGGGCGCCCCGGAGCAGGTCCAGCGGTGGTGCTTCTGGCAGTAGTGCTCCGCGCCCGAGACCTGGAAGGGGCGGCCCAGCACCAGCGGCGTCCCGGCCCCGTTGGTGCCCACCTCGCCCTCGGCCCAGAGCGCCCCCTTGTTCAGGTTCAGGTCCTGGGACGCGAGGATGCGGTCCGGGTTGCCCACGGCCTCCAGGAGGTAGCCCTGCTCGTCGAAGAGCAGCACCACGAAGCTGGAGCCCGCCACCAGGCTGTACAGGTTCTCCATGAAGGGCTTGGCGACCCGGATCAGGTCCTGCTTCCGCTCCGCCAGCGTCGCGAACTCGGCGGATCCCAGCACCCTCGTGGAGCGTGCGGCCAGCGGATCCACACCGGCGGCCTGGCAGCGGCGCCAGGAGGCCTCCAACTCAGGGCCCAGCGTGCCGGGCTCGAGGACCCCCTCCCGGATGAAGCGGTCCCAGACCGCCCAGCGCTCCGTGGCCTGTCCCCCCTTCTGTGCCATGGCCCCTCCAGAGGCCGGTCTCTGGAACCGCGCCGATCTGTCCCATCATGTTACCGATCCGATACATAAATGATCAATAAGTAACGTTTCGACACAAAGACTGGCGGTGGCCTCCGGAGGATTCGGCTCGCCATTTTTTCCCATCTTCGCCCAGGAGAGTCGGGCTTCGAGGATACCCATGTCGTGAATGATCCTCCCGATCCGGTTCCCGGCATAGCTCCTGCCTTGGTCGGGAATCGACCCGAACCCTCGAGGGGAATCCACCATGGACAAGATCCTGCGCGTGAACATGACCGACCTGACCACCCGGGTCGAGGAGACGCCCGCCGAGTGGGCCGGCCTGGGGGGCCGGGCCCTCACGTCGACCATCGTGGCGAAGGAGGTTCCGCCCGCCTGCCACGCCCTCGGGCCCAACAACAAGCTGGTCTTCGCGCCCGGCCTGCTGTCGGGCACGGCGGCCTCCAACTCGGGCCGCCTCTCCGCCGGCGCCAAGAGCCCCCTCACGGGGGGCATCAAGGAGAGCAACGTGGGCGGCACGGCGGCCCAGATGTTCGCCCGCCTGGGCATCAAGGCCCTGATCGTCGAAGGCGTGCCCCCGGGTGAGGGCTGGTACGCCCTCAAGGTCGGCAAGGACGGCGTCGCCATCGAAGAGGAGCGCGGCCTCCTGGGCCTGGGGAACTTCGCCGTCATCGACGCCCTCCAGGCGCTGATGGGCAAGAAGACCGGCGTGATCGCGATCGGCCCCGCGGGCGAGATGAAGCTCACCTCGGCGAACATCTCGGTGAAGGATCCCTCGGGCAAGATCCGCAGCCACGGCCGCGGCGGCCTCGGCGCCGTCATGGGCTCCAAGCGCATCAAGTTCATCGCCATCGACGACGAGGGCGCCCCCGGCATCCAGCTCGCGGATCCCGAGGCCTTCAAGGCCGCCTCCCGCGTCTTCACGAAGGCCCTCATGGACCATCCCGTGAGCGGCCAGGGCCTTCCCACCTACGGCACGAACGTGCTGGTCAACATCCTCCACGAGGCCGGCGGCCTGCCCACCCGCAACTTCACCCACGGCCAGTTCGACGGGCACGAGCAGATCTGCGGCGAGACCATGCACGACACCATCGTGGCCCGCGGGGGCAAGCCCCGGCACGGCTGCCATGCGGGCTGCGTCATCCAGTGCTCGCAGGTCTACCACGACAAGGAGGGCCAGTACCTGACCTCCGGCTTCGAGTACGAGACCATCTGGGGCCTGGGCGCCAACTGCCTCATCAAGGAGCTGGACGACATCGCCCTGGCCGACAACCTCATGGACGACCTCGGCCTCGACTCCATCGAGACCGCGGTGGCCTTCGGCGTGGCCATGGAGGCGGGCCTCCTCCCCTGGGGCGACGGCAAGGAAGTGGTCCGCATCCTGCGCGAGGAGATCGGCAAAGGTACGGCCCTGGGGCGCATCATCGGCTCGGGCGCGGGCGCCGTGGGCCGCACCTACGGCGTCACCCGGGTACCCGTGGTGAAGAACCAGGCCATCCCGGCCTACGATCCCCGCTCGGTCAAGGGCATCGGCATCACCTACTGCACCAGCCCCATGGGCGCCGACCACACCGCGGGCTACACCATCGCCACCAACATCCTCAACGTGGGCGGCCAGGTGGACCCGCTGAAGAAGGAGGGCCAGGTCGAGCTCTCCCGGAACCTCCAGATCGCCACCGCCGCCGTGGATTCCACGGGCATGTGCATCTTCATCGCCTTCCCGGCTCTGGACACCCCCGAGTGCCTGCCGGCGCTGATCGACATGATCAACGCCCGCTTCGGCGCCAAGCTCACCGGGGACGACGTGACGGGTCTCGGCAAGAACATCCTGAAGCTGGAGCGCGCCTTCAACCTGGCCGCGGGCCTGACCAGCGCCGATGACCGCCTGCCGGAGTTCTTCTGCTCGGACCCCGTGTCGCCCCACCAGGCCGTGTGGGACTTCACGAACGAGGAGATCGACGCCTTCTGGGATTTCTGAGATGGCGCCGATCACCGTCACCATCAAGCTCTTCGCCCACTTCCGGAACGGCCGGTTCAAGGAGGCCGACCACCAGTTCCCGCCGGGCGTGGCCTGCCGCGACGTCATCCTCGGGCTGGGCTTCCGGCTGGGCGAGATGGGCATCGTCATGGTGAACGGCCAGCACGCCCCCCTGGACCACCCGCTGAGCGAGCGCGACACCCTGGCTCTCTTCCCCCTGGTGGGCGGAGGGTGAGGGTGTCCGGCTAGTCTTCGAGGAACCGTGTAAACTCGGAGACCGGCGCGCGCTCGGTCTCCAGGCGGTTCTCCACGGCCTCCGGGTCGGCGTAGCCCAGCGCCATGCCGCAGACCAGCATCTGGTCGGGCCGGAAGGCCAGCTCCTCGGCGATGACGCGGTGGAACTGCGTGAAGGCGGCCTGGGGGCAGGTGTGCAGGCCCCGGGCCCGGCCGGCCACCATGATGGCCTCCAGGAACATGCCGTAGTCCAGCCAGCTGCCCACCTGCATGATGCGGTCGATGCTGAAGATCAAGCCCACGGGCGCGTCGAAGAAGCGGAAGTTGCGGCCATGCTGCGCATGCATCCCGGCCTTGTCCGTCTTCTCGATGCCCAGGAGGCCGTAGAGGTCCCAGCCCACCTTGCGGCGGCGCTCCAGGTAGGGCGAGGTCCATTCTTTCGGGTAGTACTCGTACTCGCGCTCGTGGCGGGCCAGCTCCTCAGGGTCGTCATAGATGGCGAGAATCCGATCGCAGAGGCGCGCCTTGGCCGCGCCCGTCAGCACGTGGACCTGCCAGGGCTGGATGTTGGTTCCCGACGGGGCCCGCGACGCCACGCGGAGAATGTCCTCCACCACCTCCCGCGGCACAGGCGTGGGCAGGAAGGCCCGCATGGAGCGGCGGCTGGTGATGGCGGCATCGACCGCGGTGGTTTCGGCTTCGGTGGGCGGGTCGAACGGATTCACGGGTTCGGTCCTTTCGAGCGGCGTCCGGCGGCGCGGGTGGGACTCGTGCGGCTTCGATCGCCGATCCCTTCAGTACATCATCCTCGATCCGATTCCTGGCCAGGCATTCGCCTGTATATACAATCAATATCGATCGGTTCTATCCGTCCCATCCTCCAGGAGCGTCGATTGATCCCACTCAAGGACCTCGTCCTGTTCGCCGGTGCCGCACTGCTCATGGTGCTCAGCCCGGGGCCCAACATGATCTACCTGATCTCGCGCTCGATCTGCCAGGGCCGCAAGGCGGGGGTCATCTCCCTCCTCGGCGTCGTCGCAGGCTTCCTGGTGCACATGTTCTCCGCCGCCGTGGGGCTGACGACGCTCTTCCTGGCCGTCCCCCTGGCCTACGAGGTCCTCAAGTGGGCCGGCGCGGCCTACCTCCTGTGGCTGGCCTGGCAGGCGGTCCGTCCCGGGGCCCGCTCCCCCTTCGAGGCCAGGTCCCTGCCGGCGGATCCACCTTCCCGGCTGTTCGCCATGGGATTCCTCACGAACCTGCTGAACCCCAAGATCGCCATGTTCTACCTCTCGGTGTTCCCCCAGTTCGTCTCCGCGGCGCACGGCTCCATCTTCACGCAGAGCATCACCCTGGGCCTGACGCAGATCGCCGTCAGCTTCTCAGTCAACCTCGCCATCGCCCTCTCCGCCGCCCGGCTGGCGGCCTGGTTCGGCCGCAACCCGCTCTGGCTGGCGGCGCAGCGCTACTTCATGGGGTTCGTCCTCACCGGACTGGCCATTCGCCTGGCGGTGGAACGGCGACACGCCGCCTAGCCGCGCCTACCCTGACCAGCCTCGCCCCTGATTTGGCCTCTCAACGCAGCCCGTGCTGCGCCTTGAAGGCGGGCCATCCCGCCTTGAGGCGGATGAAGGCCGCCACATCGGGGCAGCGGAGGAAGGGGTTGGCCTCGCGCTCCCAGGCCAGGGTGGAGCTGGGGCGGGCGCCGTAGTCGTGGCCGGGCCAGATCGTCGTGTGGGCGGGCCACTCCCGCAGCAGGCGCTGGAGGCTGTCCCACTCGGTGCGGGCGTCCCGGTCGTTCGGCGTGCCGCCCACCTTCCCCACGAAGAGGAGGTCGCCGGTGAGCCCCGCGGCCAGGTCGCCCGGCAGGCCCTCGGTCAGGAAGGCCAGGTGGTCCGGGCAGTGACCAGGCAGGTGCCACACGCCCAGCCGCCAGGCGCCGAAGGGGACGCGTTCGCCATCCTTCAGCACCCGGTCCAGGGGGCCGGGATGGCCGGGACCGCCCAGGACGGGGGCCCCGGTGAGGGCCTGGGCACCGCCGTTACCGTTGCTGTGGTCCGCGTGGCCGTGGGTGTTCAGGATGGCCGTGATCCGCAGCCCCTGGGCCTTCGCCCGGGCCACCAGGGCGCCGGGGTCGTAGGAGGGGTCCACCAGGACGCCCTCGCCGGCTTCCCGATCGCCCAGGAGATAGCCGAAGTTGCGGTCCCCGCCCACCCTGGCCTGCTCGAAGATGAACCGCATGGGCACCTCCGGCCTCATTGTCCCCCACGCTCCTCCCGGGCGGAACGTCCGGACTTCCCCAGGCATCCAACCCTGCATCCGGAGGAGCCGTCCATGTGGAGCGGAAAGACTTGGTTGACCCTGGCCGCGGCGGCGGTGCTGGCCGCGGGCGCGGCCCTGGCCCTTCCCCGCCCCGGCGGTGCCCATGCCCCGGCCCCGACCGATCGTGAGGTGAAGGTGAACGCACCCGAGAAACCCAGCCAGGACGTGCTCAGGAAGAAGCTCACGCCCATGCAGTACCACGTCACCCAGGAGGCCGGCACCGAGCCGCCCTTCCAGAACGCCTTCTGGAACGACCACCGGGAGGGGATCTACGTGGACGTGGTGAGCGGCGAGCCGCTCTTCTCCTCCAAGGACAAGTTCGACTCGGAATGCGGCTGGCCCAGCTTCGCGAAGCCCCTGGCCGCCGACGAGGTGGTGGAGAACCGCGACACCTCCCACGGCATGATCCGAACGGAGGTGCGGTCCAAGGGCGCCGACTCCCACCTGGGCCATGTGTTCGACGACGGCCCCCGGGACAAGGGCGGCCTGCGCTACTGCATCAACTCCGCCTCCCTGCGCTTTGTGCCCGTGGACGACCTGGAGCGGGAGGGCCTGGGCCGCTTCCTGCCTCTCTTCGGCCGCCCGGCCCCCGCCAAGAAGGAAGCCAAGGAGGAGATCGCCACCCTGGCCGGGGGTTGCTTCTGGGGCATGGAGGACCTGCTGCGGAAGCAGCCGGGCGTCATCGCCATCGAGGTGGGCTACACCGGTGGGAACGTCCCCAACGCCACCTACGAGCACCATGAGGGCCACGCCGAGGCGGTGCAGATCCGCTTCGACCCCACGAAGACAAGCTACGAGGCCCTGCTGCGCTTCTTCTTCCGCATGCACGACCCCACCACGCTCAACCGCCAGGGCAACGACGTAGGCACCTCGTACCGCAGCGCCATCTTCTACCACAGCGAGGCCCAGCGACAGACCGCCGAGCGCGTGAAGGCCGAGGTGGACGCCAGCGGCAAGTGGAAGCGCCCCATCGTCACCGAGATCACGCCCGCCGGCCCCTGGTGGAAGGCCGAGGACTACCATCAGGACTACCTGATCAAGCACCCGGGCGGCTACACCTGCCACTACGTGAGGGACTGATCGCATGGCATCCTTGTCCATCCGGACCGGCCTGGCCCGGATGGATCTTGGAGCGCCCATGTCCGGCATGCGACACCCGGAGAACCGGCCCGACCTCCATGCGGTGGTCGAGGCCCTGGCGGAGGCCTCCTCCGCCCTCACGGAGATGCCCCTGGGCTGTCGCGAGTTCCCCTCCCGCACCGCGCTGGCCGCGCTGGTGGAGGAGATGCGGGCCCTGCTCTTCCCCGGCTACTTCGGCGCCTCCGAGCTGAACGCGGAGACCCTGCGCTACCACTTGGGCGCCCGCATGGACCGGGTGCTCCACGGCCTGGCCGACCAGATCCAGCGCGGCATGATGGCCTCGGACCCCGCCTGCGGCGACTGCGAGGAGCGCGCCCTTGGCCTGGCCCGGGCCTTCCTGGCGCGGCTGCCGGAGGTCCGCCGCCTCCTGGCCACGGACATCCAGGCCGGCTTCGAGGGCGATCCCGCCGCCACCAGTCCCGACGAAGTGCTCTTCAGCTACCCGGGCCTGCTGGCCATCACCAACCAGCGCCTGGCCCACGAGCTGCTGAAGCTGGGCGTGCCCCTGCTGCCCCGCATGATCACCGAGCACGCCCACAGCCTCACGGGCATCGACATCCATCCGGGCGCCCAGATCGGCGAGCGGTTCTTCATCGACCACGGCACGGGCGTCGTCATCGGCGAGACCTGCGTCATCGGCCACAACGTTCGCATCTACCAGGGCGTCACTCTGGGCGCCAAGAGCTTCCCCCTGGACGCCGAAGGCCATCCCGTGAAGGGCGTCCCCCGCCACCCCGTGGTGGAGGATGATGTCATCGTCTACTCCAACGCCACGGTGCTCGGTCGCATCACCATCGGGAAGGGCTCCGCCATCGGCGGCAACGTGTGGCTCACCCGCAGCGTGCCGCCCGGCAGCGTGATCACCCAGGCCAACGAAAAGGACGGCATGCCCGCATGACCACCCTCCTGCGCTTCCTGTTCTCCGCCATCGGGCTCCTGGTGGCCAGCGCCGTCGTGCCCGGCCTGGGCCACGGCGCCTTCCTGGATCTGCTCATCGTGGCCGTCATCCTGGCCGCCCTGAACGCCACCGTGGGCAGCCTGCTGAAGGTCATCGCCTTCGTGCCCATGGCCTGCTCCCTCGGCTGCTTCAGCCTGGTCATCAACGGCCTCGTATTCTGGCTGGCGGGCACGCTGTCCACGCGGCTGGGCCTCCAGTTCACCGTCAGCGGCTTCTGGGCCGGCTTCTTCGGCGCCCTGGTGACCAGCGTGGTGGCCTCCGTCCTCGGCGCCCTCTTCATCCCCAAGGACCGCAAGCGCCCCCAGGGACCAGCCCCGCGGATCAAGGTGGTGAACTAGCCCCTCCGGAAGGCATGCACTGAGACCCGTTCGCAGGGCTTATCCGCCCGTTCGGGGGCGCATCCCTCTCTGCAATGGGGACCTTGAGTAAGGTGGACCCGGCGGGAGCGCCCGGGCATCGGTCCTGGACCCCGACTTGCGATTCGGGAGGCAGGCTTGCGCTTCACCACACCCTTCATCTGGCTCGGATTGAGTTTCTGGATGGCCTGCGGCGGAGGCGGGTCCCAGCCCAAGACTGCCCTTCCCGCCACGGATCCGGTCCTGTTCACCGCGGGGGATTCCATTCACGGGGTGCAGCTGTGGGCCAGCGACGGGACCGCTCAGGGCACCCGCATGGTGAAGCAGATCCATCCAGAGGGCTGGGCCTTCCCCAACAGCCTCGCCACGACCTTCGCCGCCTTCGACGGGAAGGTCTACTTCCCGGCCCAGGATCCCGCCCACGGCTATGAGCTATGGCGCACGGACGGCACGGCGGCAGGAACCCAGCTGGTCCTGGACGCCCTCCCGGGACCCGAGGGAGGCGCTCTCCACGATCTGCGCCAGCCCTGCGTCGTGGGCACGAGCCTGTATTTCCTGGCCCGAACATCTCCCTTTTCCTACGAATACCTCTGGCGGCTCGGGCAGGGTGAGGAGGCACCGGTACGCCTTCTGGATGGGTACCAGGGTGAGTGGCAGGGAAATGCCTTCAACCTGGCCCCCTGGAATTCGGAACTGGCCTTCATTGGCGGAAGTGCCACCCAAGGCGCCGCCCTTTGGCGGACCAACGGCCTGCCCGGAGGTACCCAGTTGGCTTCAACCGGAATCCGCCCCAGCGCGGCTCTTGGGATCCACACCGGACGGGCCATCTTCATCGGCGTCGACAATTCCCAGGTCGGCGCAGGTTTCGGACTCTGGGCCTGCGATCTCACCACAGGGATCTCCCAACTCCTGATTCCGATGGCCAACCTGGTCTCGCCCCACTGGGACAACCAAGTGGGCCTCCAGTTCAACAATGGGTACGCCCTGGTGGAAGCCTGGGAGAGCACCCTGCCCGACCGCTACGGACTCTGGCGCACCGACGGGACCCCCGAAGGCACCGTCAGGCTCATGGACCTGGCCCGACCCACGGGACTCATCGCCCAGGCCCGCGGTTTCCAGGGCAAGACCTGGTTTGCCGCGGACGATGGCCAGCATGGGGTGGAACTCTGGGTCACCGACGGAACCCCCGGGGGGACATGGATGCTCAAAGACCTGACGGCGGGAATGGACGGATCCTATCCCGCCATCTCCGCCGGCTTCGTGCTCCCGACCGGTGGCTTCTTCGTGTTCAAGGATCGGCTCTACTTCGGGGCTGGCGGCCCCATGCTGGATGCCCAGGTGCTCTGGGCATCCGACGGCACGGCGGAAGGGACGCGACGCGTGGTCGACCTGCCGACGGCGGATGGTCGCGTGCCCAAACTCCCGGCCGCCTACTGCGCCATTGGAGACACCCTGTACTTCTCGGCCCTGACCCGGGGCGACGCACCGTTCACCCGCCAGCTCTGGCGGACGGATGGAACCCCGGAAGGTACCCGCCCCGTCACCGCCTTCGACTTCGGAGAGTACTGGAACCCCATCTGGACCATCGTGCCCAGCCCTGGGCCCTGATCCCCTTCATCAGCCAGCCAGCAGTTGCCGAACCACCGCATCGGAAGCAACCCGCAATGCTTCAGCGTCCCGAAACTGAGTTGACTCCAGGGGTGCTCCCACGGTGATGCGGTAGGGCCCTCCCTTCACACGCCAGGTGCCCTTGGGCAGGATCTGAGGGCCGCCGTGGATGGCGAAGGGCACCACGGGCACGCCGGCCTCGAAGGCCAGGGCGAAGGCGCCCTTCTTGAAGGGTAGAAGCTTCCCGTCGCGGCTGCGGGTGCCCTCGGGAAAGGCCACAATGGCCTGGCCCGCGCGGATGCGGGCCGCGGCCTCGGCCAGGCTCGCCATGGCGGCGGCGCGGTCGCGGCGGTCGATGAAGATGAAGTCCGCCAGCCAGATCACCCAGCCCAGGAAGGGGATCCCCGCCAGCTCCCGCTTGGCCACGAAGACGGGGCGGCAGGGCAGCGTGGAGATCATCAGGGGCGGATCGAAGAGGGAGGTGTGGTTCCCGATGAACACGGCGGGTCGCCGACCCGTGCGCAGATCCTCCGGCAGCGCCTCCCAACCCTCCAGCTCACGTCGGATGCCGAAGGCTTCCGCGGTCCCGCGGATGTACCACGGAGCCACGATCCAGAAGGCGCGCGGGCCACCGAGGAAGGGGGCCAGGAGGAAGCAGAGGCAGACGGCCAGCGCCAGCATCAGGGCGCCGAAGATCCAGACCAGGAGCGGACGGACGAAGGGCCTTCCCACCGGCGCCTACTGCGGCGGCAGGAGCACGGCGTCCTTGATGCGCACCGCGTACTGGGGCACGCCGCTCTGACCCTTGCGCCATTCCGTCCGCACCTTCTCGATCTTGTCCACCACGTCCATGCCCGACACCACCCGGCCGAAGGCGCAGTAGCCGTAGCCGTCCTCGCTCAGGTCCCGGTGATCGAGGGCCTTGTTGTCCACGGTGTTGATGAAGAACTGGGCGGTGGCGCTGTGGGGGGAGCCCGTGCGGGCCATGGCGATGGTGCCGCGGGTGTTCTTCAGGCCGCCCCGGAAGGTCTCGGGCGCCTCGTTGAGGATGGCCGGACGGGTGGGCTTCTCATCCATGTTCTCCAGCAGGCCGCCGCCCTGGATCATGAAACCCTCGATGACGCGGTGGAAGATGGTGCCCTTGTAGAACCCCTCCTTCACGTACTGGAGGAAGTTCTCCACGGTCTTCGGCGCCAGGGCCGGCTCCAGCTCCACCACGATGGGTCCGTAGCTGGTCATGAACTGCACGCGGGGCTTGGCCACCGGGGCGGGCGTGGCCACCGGAGCGGATGCCGGGGTCTGAGTCGGGGGCGCCGGGGCCGGCGCCTGGGCGGACAGGGTGGCGGCGAGGAAGAGGCAGGGCAACAGGCGGGGCACGGGAACTCCTGGGGCGTTCCCTTCCATTCTGCCGCGAACGGCCGAGAAGTCCCCGGTATCGTGTCTTATGCCCTTCCTGGACCTGCCGCCCTGGATCCTCAGCCTCTTCCTGGCCCCCTTCGGCCTGATGGTCGGCTCCTTCTGCAACGTACTGATCCACCGGCTGCCCCAGGAGGCGCCCGAGGACCGCAACGTGGTGACGAAGGCCAGCCACTGCCCCTCCTGCAAGGCGAAGATCAAGCCCTGGCACAACGTGCCCCTCTTCGGCTGGCTGTGGCTGCGGGGGAAGTGCGCGGCCTGCGGCTGGCGCATCCCTGTCCGCTACCCGCTGGTGGAGCTGCTGGGCGGCCTGGTCCTCGGCGGGTCCCACTGGCTCTTCCCCTTCGGCACGCTCATCTGGGTCAAGGCGGTGATCTGCGCCTATGCGCTGCTGGTGCTGTTCTTCACGGACCTCACGGAGATGATCCTGCCGGACGTCCTGCAGTTCCCCCTCATGGCCCTCGGCGTGCTCTTCGCCCTGCCGCAGCTGGCCTGGCCGGAGGCCCTCCTGAAGGCCTGGGGCCGTGGCGATACGCTCATCCAGGCTCTGGCCTTCCACAACGGCCTCCAGCCCGGCCCGGCCTACCGCGGCTTCGAGCCCACGGTCACCTGGCAGGCCAGCCTCCTGGGCCTGGCCATCGGCTACGGTGCCCCCGCCCTGCTGAACCAGATCTATAAGTGGATCCGCAAGACGGACGGCCTGGGCATGGGCGACTTCAAGATGCTGGCCTGGCTGGGCGCCTTCTGGGGCTGGGGCCCCATGCTGGGAATCCTCTTCCTGGGTGCGGGTCTGGGCGCCGCCGTGGGCCTGCCCCTCATGCTTACCCGCCGTTCCGGCGGCCAGACCATGCTCCCCTTCGGCTGCTTCCTCGCCCTGGCCACCCCCATCGTCGTGTTCTTCGGGCGGGCGCTATGGCTGGGCTACCTGGGCGTGGTGGGCTAGGACCTCTCCGCGGACTCGAGGACGATCGCCGCCAGCGTCTCCTGCAGGTCGCGGATGCGGCGGGCGCCCACCCGCCGGGCCCAGTCGGCCTCGACGCCGCGGACGAAGGCGCGGATCTCCTTCGTGAAGGCGCGTCCCCGCGCCGTGAGGCGCACGCGCGAGGCCCGGCGGTCGTCGGGATCCTCCACGCGCTCGGCATGGCCGACCCGGCACAGGTGGTCGACGAGGGCCCCCATCGACTGCTTCGTGACGCGCGCCATCTGGGCCAGCTCCGTCAGACGGGCCCCTTCAGGCCGGGTCCACAAGGCCTGGATGGCGGCGCAGTGTGCGGGCTGGATGTCCGTGTGGCCTGCGGCGGCCAGCCATCGGACCAGTTCCTGCCCCATGACCTGGTTGGCCAGCCGGAGCAGCGCCCCGAGGAGCGGGCGGTCAGATGGGTCCGTGCGGCGGCTGGAGGATCGGGGCCTTGACATGAAGTCAGGTTAGCTGACCATATCTAGTCAGGTCAACTGACCATTGGAGCCAGGATGATCCATCACATCTCGATCTCCGCCCGCGACCCGCAGCACGTGGCCAAGGTGCTCGCGGAGCTGCTCGGCGGCCACACGGGCGGCTACGCAGGCCCCTTCATCGGCCCCATCCCCGGCGCCTGGGTCGCCTACGCGGAGGACGCCCACGGCACCGGGGTCGAGGTCTACCCCGAGAGCACCATCCTCGTGCCCGGCGAGAACGCGGGCATGGGCGCCGTCGCGCTGCGCGAGGCGCCCGCGGCCGTCGCTTTCCACGCCCTGATCTCGGTCAAGGCCGGACGGGCGGACATCGAGCGGATCGGCGCGCGCGAGGGCTGGCGGACACTGCACTTCTGGCGCGGGCCCAACCCGCAGGTCCGGCTCTTCGAGCTCTACGAGTTCTGGGTGGAGAACCGCGTCATGCTCGAACTCGTCACGGAGGACATGGTCGATCCGTACCAGAGGATCGCGAACGGCCCCGCCCAGCGCGACCTGCTCGCCCACCTGGCCGGCGCCCGGGGCTGAAGGCGCCTCAGCGGCCTTGGCTGAGCTCCATCAGCACCCCGCCCGTTTCCGAGGGGTGGATGAAGGCCACGCGGCAGCCGTGCGCCCCGTTCCGGGGCGCCTCGTCGATCATCCGCACGCCCTTGGCGAGGAGTCCAGCCACGGCGGCGTCGATGTCATCCACCTCGAAGCAGACGTGGTGGATGCCGGGGCCGCGCTTGGCCAGGAACTTCCCGATGGGGCCCTCCGGATCGGTGCTCTCCAGGAACTCCAGGGTGCTCTCGCCCACGGGGAAGAAGGCCGTCGTCACTTTCTGCTCGGGCACCGCCTCGGTGTGGTCGGGGGTCATGTCGAAGAGCCGCGCCATGCGGTCCATGGCCTCGTCCAGGCCCGGCGTCGCAATGCCCAGGTGGTTGATGCGCAGCAGTTTCATGGAGCCCCCGTGGTCCCATTCTCCGACGATCCCGGCCGGGAAGGCTAGGTCGCCGACCGCCTGGGGAAGGCCTCCCGGGCGCAGTCGGGGCAGATGCCATGGGTGAACTCGGCGTCGGTGTGCTCGTTCAGGTAGGCCTCGAGCTGGTTCCAGTAGCCTTTGTCATCCCGGATCTTCTTGCAGTGGCTGCAGATGGGGAGCATGCCGCCCAGGGTCTTCACTTCGGCGAGGAGCGCCTCCAGGCGCGCATGGGCGGCCTGCTGGCGCACCCAGACGCGATGCAGCAGCCACGAGGCCGCCAGGGTCAGGCAGGTGAAGAGGATCACCTCCAGCACCTCCTGGGCCAGATCCTGCCGCCACTCCGCCAGGACATCCTGATCGGCCAGGCCCACCACCACGTAGAAAGGCCGCCCCTCGACCCGGCGGATGGCGAAGGTGCGCCGAACGCGATCGAAGGGCGTGAGGGCGCGGTAGGTGCCGGCGCCCCGGCCGGACCGGGCGAAGGCCTCGAACTCCGGGGAGACGACTCTCTGCCCGATGGCGGTGCCGGCGCTGGCGGGTTCCGGGTGGCGGGCGATCAGCTCCAGATCCAGGTCCCGGAGGGCCACGGAACCGCGGGGCCCCACATCCAGGGCCGAGAAGGTCCGGCTGAACTGGTCCAGCTCGATGACGGCGTGGGCCATGCCGGCGAAGCTGTGGTCCGGACGCTCGATGCGCCGGGCCAGGATGATCACCCAGGTGCCCGTGAGCCGCCCCACCAGAGGCTTGGAGATCACCAGCCCGGCGTGGGGGTCGTTCCGGAGGCGGAGGAAGTGCGCCCGATCCGACAGGTCCACGGGGGTGGCCATCCCGGCGCCGAGGCCGCGCACGACCACACCCTGGGCGTCGGTCACCCGCAGGGCCTTCACCTCCGGCACCCGCGCCTGCTGGCGGCCGATGAAGGCATCCAGGGCCGCGCCGGCCCGGGCGGGGTCCGCGAGCGCGCGCTCAGCCTCGTCCCTCACTGCCTGCAGCGCGAGGTCAGCCTTGCCGAAGGTCCCTCCCACGGAGTCGTCCAGCACCCGGGCCAGGTTCTGGGCCGTGGCCTCGGCCTGGTCCCGGTGGGTCCTCAGGCCCTTTTGGAGGGAGACCCAGGCCATGAGGATGACGAAGAGGTTGAGGACCAGGACGCCCGCCCCCAATAGGAGCAGGAAGCGCTTGGGCGCGAAGATCTGGGCAGAGGTGGATCGGGGGGGTGCCATGGAATCCGCTGGAAAGACGTCCTGCAGAGATCCTAGCGGCATCCTTCCGGATGACCTTCAGTGCTGGCAGGCCGGGGCCATGCCCAGGGTGATCGTCCCATTCGAGACCTGCACCTTGCCCTTGCTGCCCAGGAAGGCGATGACGCCATCGAAGTCGAACTGGTCGCCGTGGCAGTTGCAGTAGACCGCGGAGACGCCGTGGGCGGCCGTGGAGGCGGCGCGCAGCTCTTCCAGGAGACAGCTTCCGCCCCGTTCCACCAGCAGGGCAAGCAGGTCGTGGCCGTAGAGGGGTTCGGACATGTCGGGCTCCGGTTCAGGAGTCGTGACTCCTGAACCCAGTCTATCGGCCCCGGCGGTGACGGGGGTCACGCCCCCTCAGGTTCCCTGGAGCGCCAGCCCCACCTCCCGCAGCAGGGGCTCGGGGCTGAGGTTCCGCGGCAGGTGCCTTAGCCCTTCCAGGACCGCCTGCTGGGGCGGTCCCAGGTCCCGGTCCCGGGCGGCCAGGGGCTCCAGGGCTTCGCGCCAAGGCTCCAGCGCCGGGGCCTGGCCGGCGCGGATCCGCGCCAGGTCCGCCAGCAGGCGCAGGAGCAGTTCCAGAGGCTGGCGAAGCTGCTCGCCCTGGGCCAAGGTGGACTCCTTGTCGGGCAGGAGGGCCCCGCCGACCTCGCTGAAGGGTTGCCCCCCCAGGAGGGCCAGCCAGGCGTCCACCTGGGCCTCGGCCCGGCGGAAGGCGGCCTCATCGAGGAAGCGCAGCCCGCCTTCCCCCAGGGCAGTCCAGCGGGGGCGGTCCGTCTCGGTCCACCCCTGCTGGAGGGCCACGGCCCAGGCCTCCTCGGGCCCGAGCGGCGCGAAGGGGATGCGCTCGCAGCGGCTGCGGATGGTCTGGAGCAGGGCCTCTGGGCGGTGGGTCACCAGGATGAAGTGGGTGTCCGCGGGCGGTTCCTCGAGGGTCTTCAGCAGGAGGTTGGCGCTGCTCTCGTGGAGGCGGTGGGCTTCCTCCACCAGGATCCAGCGGTGGCAGCCCACGGGCGGCGCCAGGGAGGCCCACTCGATGACGCCCCGGCTGAAGCGCGGCTGGTTGTTCGAATCGAGGCCCTCGCGGATCTGATCGATGCGGATGACGCCCGCCTTGCCTTCGGGCGAGATGCGCAGGAGGTTCGGAAGCTCGAAAGGAAGGTCCTCGCCCATCACCATGCGGCAGCCTTCGCACTGCCCGCAGGCGTTGCGGCGGAGGCAGATCTCGCGGCGGGCCAGCTCCAGGGCCACACGGCGCTTGCCGATGCCTTCAAGCCCCGTGAAGAGGAGCGAGCCCCGGATCCGCCCGGCCCGGAGGCGGTCCAGCAGGCGCTGGCGGATGGCGTGGTGGCCGACGATCTCGGGAGCGAACATGCGGTTCCTCAGTCGACCTTGAACCCGGCGCTGCGCAGGAGCGGCGCCACCCGGGCCCAGATGGCGGCCTCCACCTGGTCCACCGGATCCCGCGCCGGCACCACCGCCACGCGGGTGGGGTGGGTCTGCGCGATGACCAGGAAGCGGTTCCGCACCTTGCGGTGGAACTCCAGGGCCGCCTCGTCGAAGCGCGTCTCCGCGAACTCGGAACCCAGGGACAGGTTGCGCACCTCCACGCGCTGGAGGGACACCTCGGGATCCATGTCGAGGAGCACCGTGAGGTTCGGCCGCAGCCCCCGCAGCACCACCTCGCTGAGGCGGTCCAGGTTGGCCTCGGACACGCCGCTGGCGCCCTGGTAGGCCCGGCTGGAATCCTCGAAGCGATCCACCAGCACCACCTTGCCTTCGGCCAGGGCGGGCCGGACCACGGCCTCCAGGTGCTGGGCCCGGTCCGCGTAGAAGAGCAGCAGCTCGGCATCCGCGCACCAGGCTTCGCCGCTGGCGTGGCGCTCCAGCAGCAGGCGCCGCAGCTCCCGGCCCAGGGCCGTGCCGCCGGGCTCCTTGGAGACCACCAGGGGCAGGCCAAGGTGCCTCAGCCGCTCGGAGAGCCTCAGCAACTGGGTGGATTTCCCTGAACCCTCCACCCCTTCGATGGTGATGAACACGCCCCGCACCGGACCTCCGCCCGATGAGGATACCCGGGGGCCGGCCCTTCGCGGTTTGGCCGCCTTCCGCTGCAGTGCTATCCTGCTCGAAACTCGAGGAGTTCCAGGTGGCCGAAGCGATCCATTGCCCCAGCTGCTCCACCCGATACCGCCTGCGTCCCGAGCGGTTGAGGCCGGCCTACCGCCGGGCCCGCTGCTTCAGCTGCGGCGAGGTGTTCCCCCTGGGCCTCGCGATGCCGGACCTGGTTCCGCCTCCGCCGGCCGAGTCGCCGGCGGCCACCGCCTCCTTCGATCTGGCCGACGTGGCCGCCGCCCTGGAGCCGGCTCCCGTCGTGGCGTCCTCCCTGACGCTGGGGGACCTGGAAAGCACCGACGAGGACATCCTGGAGAAGACGCTCTCAGGCCTTTCCGCCGAACCCGTTCCCGCCGCGACCCTGGCGATTCCCGACGCGCCTTCCGCTCCTGAGCTGGAACCGCCCGCCCCCGCTCCCACGCCAGCCCCCGCTGCCGGCGCCGCCCAGGTGCCGGAGGTCGGGGAGGACACCCTCACGGGCACCTACAGCTCCGCCAAGGACGCCATCAGCAAGCTGTTCGCCGGCATGCCGGATCTCCCCTCGGCGGCCAAGGCGCCGAAGGAACCCGGCACCATGGACATGGAGGCCACCCTCTCGGCCCTGGAGGCCACCCTGGGCAAGACCACCGGCCCCCTGGCGCCTTCCCATCCGGATGGGGACGAACCCACCTCCGCGGGCAGCCTCTCTGAGGTGCTCCAGGCCACCTCCACCACCACCCTGCGCCTATCCCAGGAGGACCTCCGGACCGCCCTGGCCGCGGCGAAACCCGCCCCTCCCGCGGAACCTCCCACCGAGGCCTTGCGGCCTTCGGACCTGGCGGTTCCCCTGCCGGAGCCGCCCGCTCCCGCCGCGCCGGCGGCCGAGGAGGCTGGCGCCGAGCGGCTGCGGCTGAAGATCGGTGAGGAGATCTATCCGGGCCTCACCATGGCCCAGCTCACCGCCTGGATCGAAGAAGGGCGCGTGCTGGAACATCACCTGGTGGCCCGCCAGCACAGCGAGAACTGGCTGGAAGCCCACAAGGTGCCCGGCCTCCGCCTGGTCTTCGATCGCCTGCGCCGCGAGCGCGAGGGCGCCCCCAGCTTCGATGCCTCGTCCATCCCCGAGATCGCTCCCAAGAAGAGCCTCTTCGGTGGCCTCTTCGGGAAGAACTGATCATGCAGACCCTCGCCCTCGCCGCCCTCCTCTGCCTGGCCCAGGCGCCGTCCGCGCCGCCGGCGGCAGCTCCCGTGCCGGCCCCGGTGGCTGACACCTCGCTCTCGTACTTCTCGGAGTCCTTCCCCTTCGCCTGGGATCGCGTGATCCCCCTGTCCGTGAACGTAGACGGCCTCAAGGTCAGCAGCATCTTCTTCAACCGGCGCGTGATGCAGCCCGGGTTCTTCAACATCATGAAAGGGGCGGAATTCGGCACGCGGGCCCAGGTGGAGGTGACCAACACCGCCAAGTACCCCCGCATCCCCGGCTTCGCCGTGGCCGTGCTGGACAAGGACGGCAAGCTGCTGGGCGTGGCCTCGGGGGGCACCAAGGTCGGCACCGTCAAGCCCGGCGAGACCGAGACCTTCGACCTGAACTTCACCCAGGTGAAGGAGCGCCTCCCCAAGGGCGACCGCTTCCTGCTGGCCATCGAGCTGAGGAATTGAGGCTGGGCGGGACCCCCGCCCAGCCTCAATTCGCTTCCTGCTCGTGGTAGTGGGCCAGCAGCTCGGCGGGAGTGACCGTGGCGGTGCCGACCTTGGCCACCACGAGGCCCGCCGCGGCATTGGCCAGCATGGCGGCTTCCCGCCAGTCCGCGCCGGCGGCGATGGCCGCGCTGAAGGCCGCGATGACGGTGTCGCCCGCGCCGCTCACGTCGAAGACCTCCCGGGCCTCCGTGGGCACCATCCAGGGCGCCCGATGGTCCCCATCCGGCGCGAAGAGGGCCATGCCCCGCTCGCTGCGAGTCACCAGCAGGCCCTTCAGGCCCAGCTCGGCCACCAGCGACCGTCCGGCCTCGGTCACTTCCGCATCCGACTTCGCGGCGCGGTGCGTGAGCTCCGAGGTCTCCTTGGTGTTGGGGGTCATGAGCGTCGCGCCCCGGTAGAGGGCCTTGTGGGCGGGCTTGGGATCCACGATCCAGGGCAGGCCCTTGGCCGCGCAGAGCTCCCGCACCGTCTCCATGACCGGTTCGTTCACGGTGCCCTTGGCGTAGTCCGACACGATGAGGGCCGAGGCTTCGCCCAGGGCCCGCTCCAGGCGGTCCCTGAGACCCATCAGCACGGCGGCCTCGGGGGGCCCGGACTCCTCGCGGTCGATGCGGAGCATCTGCTGCTGCTGGCCGATGACGCGGGTCTTGATGATGGTGGGGCGGGAGGGGTCCAGCACCAGCCCCGAGATGGAGATGTCCAGCCGACCCAGGAGGCCCAGCAGCCGGTCGCCGGCGATGTCCTTCTGCAGGGTGCCGATGAGCAGGGGCTCGGCGCCCAGGGCCTTGAGGTTGGCCGCCACGTTGGCCGCCCCGCCCAGCACCGCCTGCTCCCGCACCACGCGCACGATGGGCACGGGCGCCTCGGGCGAGATGCGGCTCACCTCGCCGAACAGGTACTCGTCCAGCATCACGTCGCCCAGCACGGCCACCTTGCGGCCGTCCACGCGCCGGAGCAGGGATTCGGCCTGGGCGCGGTCGAGCCTCACGGCTGCACCTTCCTGGCGCCCATCTGCTTGGCCTGGTCCACCAGCATCACGGGGATGCCGTCCTCAATGGGATAGAGCAGCCCGCAGCCCTGGCAGTGCAGCCCCTCCGCCTGCTCCACGAGGTTGCCGTGGCAGGCCGGACAGCAGAGGATCTCGAGGAGGCGCGGATCGAGCGGCATGGATCCAGCTTATCGGAATCCCTGAAGGTGGGAGGCCGCGGCTCGTCAGGGGGCGTCCAGGCCGGAAACCGGTCCCGGCGCCCCCCTACCACCTAGAGTGCCGGACGACACTCTAACTCACGGCCCGATGGCCGCGCCTCCCACCTCCCCCGTGCGCACCCGGAAGCACTCCTCCAGGTTGAGCACGAAGATCTTCCCGTCCCCCAGCTGGCTGGGTTCCGACTTCGCGGCGCCCATGATGGCCTCCACCGCGGGCTTGACGTACTCCTCGTTGACGGCGATCTCCAGCTTGACCTTCGGGAGCAGCCGGATGAGGCCGATCTTGCTGCCCCGGAACTGCTCGGCGTAGCCCTTCTGGGTTCCGCATCCCCGCACGTCGGAGACGGTCATCAGGTAGATCTCCTTGGCCACCAGGGCGGCCTGCACCGCCTCGAACTTGTCGGGCCGGATGATGGCGACGATCATCTTCATGGTCGTTTCCTCCTACAGGGACGGGGACAGGGCGGACCGCGAGCCGGCGGCCGATTCCTGGTGGGCGGGGACCCGCAGGGGCGCACCTGCGGGAGAGGCCAGGGCCGAGATCACGTACTCGGGATAGGCCGAGATGCCATGCTCGTGGAGGTCCAGGCCATCGTGCTCGGCGTCCTCGTGGAGCCGCAGGAGGCCCGCGGCGTCGATGGCATACATCACAGCGAAGGACACGGCCAGCGTGGAGACCGTGACGATGGCGCTGCCGATGGCCTGGGCGGCCAGGACCTTGGTCCCCCCCCCGTAGAAGAGGCCCGTGAGCTTCGACGACAGGTCCGGCGCGATGGGATCGCTGCCGATGGCCGAGTATTGTCCGCTGGCGAAGAGACCCAGCGAGAGGGTGCCCCAGATGCCGTTCATCATGTGCACGGGAACGGCGCCGATGGGATCGTCGATGCGCAGGTACTCGAGCAGGTCCACGCCCAGGATCACGATGACGCCGCCAACGGCCCCGATCAGGACCGATCCGAAGGGGCTCACCCAATAGCAGGGCGCGGTGATGGCCACCAGGCCCGCGAGGAAGCCGTTGGTGATGGAGCCCGGATCCCACTTGCCCGTGCGGACGTAGATGCAGGACACGGCGGTCAGGCCCGCGGCGCAGGCCGCGAGGGTGGTGTTGGCGGCCACCCGGCCGATGCCTTCGAAGTCCATGGCGGAGAGGGTGCTGCCGGGGTTGAAGCCGTACCAGCCGAACCAGAGCAGCAGGCCGCCGCACACGGCGATGGTGAGGTCGTGGGGCGTCATGGGGCCGCCGCCGTCCCGCTTGAACTTGCGCCCGAGGCGGGGGCCCAGCACCACGGCGCCCGCGAGGGCCACCGCGCCGCCGATGGTGTGCACCACCGTGGAGCCGGCGAAGTCATGGAAGTTCATGCCCAGCGAAGGCAGGAACTTGCCGGCGCTCCCCATGGTGGCCAGGAAGCCGTCGGGACCCCAGGCCCAGTGGCCGATGATGGGATAGATGAAGCCAGACACGGCGAAGCTGTAGAGGATGTCGCCGATGAAGTCCGTGCGCCCGATCATGGCGCCGGAGGTGATGGTGGAGCAGGTGTCCGCGAAGGCGAACTGGAAGAGCCAGTGGGCGAGGATGGCCACGCCCGTGGCGCCATAGGTGGCCGGGGCGCCCTTGAGGAAGAACCAGTGGGTCCCGATAAACCCGTTGCCCTCGCTGAACATGAACGCGTAGCCGAAGGCCCAGAAGAGGATGCCGCACAGGCAGGTGTCGAAGACGCACTCCACCAGCACGTTCACCGTCTCCCGCGAGCGGCAGAAACCCGCCTCGAGCATCACGAAGCCCACCTGCATGGCGAAGACGAGGAAGGCCGCGACCAGGGTCCAGACCGTGTTGAGGGGGTTGATGATATCCCTGGCGGCGACCGCCGGGGGCGCGGGGGCTGGTGCAGGCGCGGGTGCAGGCGCGGCAAGCGCTGGCGCTGGGGCGGCCACGGCGGCGGGCGGGTTCGCGGGCGGCACGTCCGCCCGGGCCGAGCTGCCATTCAGCAGCAGCGGGATGAGGATCATCATCCCGAACAGGGCGGCCACGCCCAACAGCTTGCCCGAGGCCATCACCAGGCCGTAGCGGCGCCACTCCGGGTCCCGCAGGCGGGCGCCCAGGCGGGCCAGTTTTTCGGAGAAGGAGAGCTTGTCGCGCTCGTGGGTGATCCTTGCCATCTCAGGCTCCATGAAAGGGGATGCGGTGAAGGGGGCCCTGGCCCGGCGGCCTCTAGAACGCCTTGGCGATGGTCAGGGTCAGGCGGCTCTTGCCGATGTTCCGGCCCATGGCGTTCTCGTAGACCGTGACGTCGTCATCGGAGGCGCGGGACTTCGTGTCGGCGTAGGTGCCGGCGAGGGCCACGGTGCAGCCCTTGATCTCCTTCGCGAGGCCCAGCTTGTAGTCCGAGTAGCTGAACAGCGCGTTGTCGCCCGTCACGGCGGTCCCGTTGAAGAAGTAGCCCGGGTTCGCCTTGTCGGAGTAGGTGGTGTGGCCGCCATGCGCCAGCACCGTCCACCCGCTCCCGCCCAGCGGGATCGCCAGGGAGAGGTCGACATAGCTCGTTCCGCCGGAGTTGTTGACGCCGAAGGTGTTCGCGCTGATGACCTGCGAGTACTTCAGGCTGGCCCAGGCGTAGCTGAGGCCCAGGTAGGCCTCGGTGGTGGCGGGGTTCCGGTAGGCGCCGAGGTTCTCGTAGGTGCCCGGATAGAGGTAGCGGTAGAGGCCCACATCCAGGGTCCAGTCCTTGGCGAAGCCCCACTTGTAGCCGCCGAAGAGGTCCAGCTCCACGCCGGCGGAGTTCACCTTCCCCGGCCGGTAGAGGGGCGCGCCCACGGCCGCCGGGGATCCCAGGCCGGTGGGCGCGCTGGCCACCCCGGCGTTCTGGTCCGTGAACCAGGAGATGTTGCTGAGGCTGGTGCTGAAGTAGAAGCCCGTGGGGTGGACCAGGTCCAGCTCTCCCTGCACCGTGGGCTTGCCGTCGGTCTGGGTGAGCCCGCGGAAGATGTACTGGGAGCCGAGGGTGGCCGAGCCGCCCAGGACGAACCCCAGGATCGAGGGCGGCGGCGGCGCGGCCGGAGTCTGGGCGGCGAGGTCGGCCGCCAGGACCGCGAGCAGCGGGAGGAACCTGGGTGGGGGCATGGGTGCTCCGGAAGGCGAAGGATCCAAGGGGCACCCTGGATCCGGAGGGAGGGTGGAGGCCGGGCAGGGCCTCTCCGAGGGCCGGGGTGGCCCTGGGTGGAAGGGGATGGGAAGCGGGAGCCGGCACACCGACAGCCACCCGCCCTCGGGGCGGGGACGGCCGGAAGGGCCGGAGCCAGCGGGTTAGGGATGGACGGGATGTATGGGAGCGTGGAGAGGAGCCCGCTGGAGGCCGCCTGCCCTGCCGGCCGGGGACTCGGCCGAGAAGAGCAGGGTGGACATGGCCGCAAAAGCCACCGCCACCGCGATACCCCGGAACAGGGTTCGGCGGTTCATGGGAGTTGCTCCTTCCGTGGAGTGGGGGATCGGTGTGGCCTTCACCGAGGGAATCCGGTGGATCGGCTCAGGCCACGGCTCTCTTCCGATCCTCCCTGGAGTCCGGGAGCCGACCACCGGCTCCCCGTGCCCAGAAAAGAGAGCAGGGAACGTGCCTATTCACGGAAAAGCGGGCTATGTTATTTCAACCAATTTATTCACAGCAATTACACACCGCGAAAAGATGGGACTACGTTAAAACCAGCTTGACAAAAATGTAATGACAATTCAATTGAATTACATTTTTGTACGATTCTGTCTCAAGAGGACCGGAACCGCTCGGGCTCCAGCCCGTACTTCTGGACCTTGTAGTTCAGGATGCGCTCCGTGGTCTGGAGGAGCCGGGCCGCGCGGGAGCGGTTGCCCCGGGCGGACTTCAGGGCATCCTGGAGCAGGTCCCGCTCGAAGGCCGCCACGGCCTCGCCCAGGGCCGTTCCCGGCACGGTGCCCGAGACCTCAGCAGTCTGCAGGGAGGGCGGCAGGTGGTGGGCGTGGATCACGCCGCCTTCGCAGACGAGGATCGCCCGCTCGAGGGCGTTCTCCAGCTCGCGCACGTTGCCGGGCCAGTGGTAGGCCGTGAGCATGTCGATGGCCGAGGTGGAGATGCGGCGGACATCCTTGCCCTGGGCCGCCGCGATCTTCTCCACGAAGTGGTCCGCCAGCAGCAGGATGTCCGCCTGGCGCTCCCGCAGGGGCGGCAGGAAGATCTCGAAGACGCGGAGGCGGTAGTAGAGGTCCTCCCGGAAGGTCCCGGCCCGCACGGCGGCCTCCAGGTCCCGGTTGGTGGCGGCCAGGAGCCGCACGTCCACCTTCACGGGCCGCACACCGCCCAGACGCTCGAACTCCCGCTCCTGGAGGACCCGCAGCAGCTTCACCTGGGTGGCCGGGGTCAGCTCGCCCACCTCGTCCAGGAACAGCGTGCCGCCGTGGGCCAGCTCGAAGCGGCCCTTCTTCACCTGGCGGGCGTCCGTGAAGGCGCCGGGCTCGTAGCCGAACAGCTCGGACTCGATGAGGGGCTCGGGCAGGGCCCCGCAGTTGACCTTCACGAAGGGCTTCTCGGCCCGCGGCGAGTTGTAGTGGAGGGCGTGGGCCACCAGCTCCTTGCCCGTGCCGGACTCGCCGCGGATGAGCACGGTGGTGCTGCTGGGCGCCGCCTGGGCCACGGCCTCGTAGACCCGCTGCATGGCGTGGCTGTGCCCGATGAGGTGGTGCAGCTCGTAGCGCTCCCGCAGCTCCAGGCGGAGCTGCTGGTTCTCCTCCACCAGCCGCTGCCGGTCCGCCGCCACCAGCCGGGCCACCTTCATGGCCAGGCCCACCATGGAGGCCGCGATCTGGAGGAGCTTCGTGTCCCGGTCGAAATCCCGATCCCGGTCGTAGGGCACGGTGAGGCAGAGGGTCCCCGCCGTCTTCCGGTCCAGAAACACCGGAATGCAGAAGAAGGACATGTCGGACTTCTTCCGCTTCTGGGCCTTCAGGACACCGGTGCGGTCCAGGAAGAGGGGCTCCAGACTGGCCTGGGGCACCACGATGGCCTTGCCGCTGGCCAGAACCCGCCCGTTGATGCCCTCGCCCACGCGGTAGCGGGCCCGTGCCACCTCCTGACTGGAGAGGCCGCGGGCGGCCTCGACCCGGAGGGCGCCCCCCTCCTCGTCCGCCAGCAGGATGGCGCCGTTCAGGGCGCCGAAGGCCTCCGCCAGGATCTCCAGCACCCGGGGCAGCGAGGCCCGGATGTCCGAGGCGGCCAGGGCCTGGCTCAGCTCCAGCAGGGGCGAGAGGTGAAGGGCGTCCTCCGAGGCGGCCATGGGGCTCCGGCAAGTGATCTACAAAATTGTACAATCCATAGCTCGGTCTTACAATTTTGTAAATTCCCCAGGGCGCCCCAAATTTCAGAAGCGCTTCTCGACCACGCGCCAGTCGATGAGGGGCTTCACGGCCTCCACGTACTTGGCCCGGCCCGTGGCCCCGTAGTCCTTCACGTAGGCGTGCTCCCACACGTCCACGACCAGGAGCGCCTGGGCCCCCACGGCGATGGCGTTCTCGTGGTCCTGGAACCAGGCGTTCAGGAGCCGGCCCGTGGTCGGGTCCTTGAGGAGGGCGCCCCAGCCGATGCCCGTCATGGTGCAGGTGGCCTTGAAGGCGGCCCACCAGGCGTCGAAGGAGCCCCAGGTGCCGGCGATGGCCTGGTGGAGGGGGTGCGATGCGCTGGGCTTGGCGGCGCTGGCGGACAGGGCCTCGAAATAGAGCTCATGGAGGCGCATGCCGCTGAACTCGAAGCCCAAGCGCCGGCGCAGCTCCTGCACCGCGGGGCCGGCCTTGCCCTCCCGCTCCGCGGCCAGCGTGTCCTTGAGAAGCGCGTTCGTGCGGCTCACGTAGCCCTTGTAGAGCGTCAGGTGCTCCGCCAGCAGATCTTTGCCGAGGCCGGGCAGACCCGTGCCGAAGTCGAAGGGCCGAGCGGCATAATCCGCCAGGGGATTTCCCGTGGGCTTCGCGTCCGTGGCGCCGGGGCCCAGCCCCTTGGCGTGCAGTCCGGCGCCCACGGCGCCGGCGGCGAGGGTTCCGAGAAGGGTGCGGCGATCCATGGCGGCTCCTTGGGAAGAAGCCCAGGCTAGTCCATGTCTCGACAAACATGGGATCGAACCTCAAAAAACATTCATTGATTGGATATCCGACGCATGGCGGACGCCCCTCCGGAATCCGGTCTTGCCTTGACGCCCCGCCGGCCCAGGTCCAGGATGGAGCACCTTCGGACCTCACCATGACGCCCCGCTTCCATCGCTATTATTGGTTCCCGCGCGCGGATCGCGCGTGGCACGGCGAGGGTCCAGCCTGATTCCTGGAACATCCCCATGACCACCCCGATCCGTTACCCGGATCGGGGTTTTTCTTTATCCCGGAAGGCCCCATGACCCACCAGGCGCTCGAGAACCTCAACATCGATTCCTTCGACCGGATGCCCTCGCCGGCGGAGATCCACGCGGCCCTGCCCGTCCCGGACGCCGTGGCCAGGACCGTGGCCAACGGCCGCCGCGACCTCCAGCGCATCCTCTCCCGGGAGGATCCCCGCCTCATGGTGGTGGTGGGGCCGTGCAGCATCCACGATCCCGTGGCGGGCCTCGACTACGCGCGGCGGCTCAAGGTCCTCTCGGACGAGGTCGCGGACACGCTGCTGCTGGTCATGCGGGTCTACTTCGAGAAGCCACGCACCGCCACGGGCTGGAAGGGCTTCATCAACGACCCCCGCATGGATGACTCGTTCCACATCGAGGAGGGCATGCGAAAGGCCCGGGAGTTCCTGCTCCGCATCGGAGAGATCGGACTCCCGGCGGCCACCGAGGCCCTGGATCCGAATACGCCCCAGTACATCGGCGACCTCATCAGCTGGACGGCCATCGGGGCCCGGACCTCCGAATCCCAGACCCACCGGGAGATGTCCAGCGGCCTGTCCACCCCCGTAGGCTTCAAGAACGCCACGGACGGCGACCTGGCCGCCGCCGTGAACGCCATCCTCTCGGCCTCGCGCCCCCACAGCTTCCTGGGCCTCAACGACCAGGGCTCGGCGGCCATCGTGCGCACGCGGGGGAACGCCTACGGCCATCTGGTGCTGCGCGGCGGCGGGGGCCGCCCCAACTACGACACCGTCAGCATCGCCCTGGCGGAAGAGGCCCTGCGCAAGGCCGGGCTACCGGGGAACATCGTGGTGGATTGCTCCCATGCCAACAGCCACAAGAACCCCCGCCTCCAGCCCCTGGTTCTCCAGGACTGCGCCCACCAGATCCGGCGCGGCAACGGGTCCATCGTCGGGGTCATGGTGGAGAGCTTCCTGGAAGAAGGCAACCAGCCCATCCCCTCGGACCTGTCCACCCTCCGCTACGGCTGCTCCGTCACCGACGCCTGCCTGGGTTGGGACGACACCGCCGCCATGCTGCGGGAGACCCAGAACCTACTCAAGGAGATCCTGCCGTCTAGGGCCTGTAGATCTCGGTGACCAGATCGCCACCAGGACCGAAAGCGACCATGACATCTCCGTTGGGGAAACGTATGGAGCGATGGCCTGCCCGTGGCAAGGCCAGGCTATCCGCCGGCGTCCAGACCTGCGTGGCGGGATCGTAGAGTTCCGCGCTGCCGAGGATGGCGTTGGAAGAATCCCTACCCCCCACCACCAGAACCTTGCCGTTCGCGAGGAGGTCGGCCGAATGGCCGCTGCGCGCCGATCCCATGGCGGAAGTCGGGAGCCAGCCGTTCGTCGCGGGATTGAAGACTTCAGCACTGTCCAAGGTTCCGGAAGCACCAGTCCCGCCTGTCACGAGCACCCTCCCATCCGACAGCAGCGTGGCCAGGTGGCCCCGGCGGGCCGTTCCAAGGGCGCCCACGGCGGTCCAGGTCTCTCCAGCAGGGTCGTAGAGTTCAGCGCTGGCGATGGGATCAGAGAAACTCCCACCACCGACCACCAACACCTTCCCGGTGGGAAGCAGGGCGGAGGTGTGGCCGACACGGGCGGTTCCGAGACTGGTGGTGGGTCGCCAAGTGGAGGTGGCGGGATCGTAGAGTTCGGCGCTCTTCAATTCGATGCCTCCGCCGTAACCTCCCACGACCAGGACCTTCCCGTTCGGGAGCAGCGTGGCCGTATGGCCGCGTCGCGTCTCGTTTAGATTGCCAACCGACGTCCAGGACCCTTCAGCAGGGTCGTAGAGCTCAGCGGTGGTGAAGCCTGGCTGCGACTGCGAGTCACCGCCCACCACCAGCACTTTCCCATCCGAGAGCAAGGTGGCTGTGTGACCCATGCGGGTCGTGCCCATGTTCTCCGCGGGCGTCCAGTATCCCGTTTCAGGGCTGGCGATTTCCGCATCGTTTAGGTTTCCTCGCGGGAAGTTCTCTCCTCCCGCGACCAGCGCCTGCCCGTTCGCGAGAAGGGTGGCTGTGTGGAACTCGCGGGGGGCCCGCGGTTGGCCGGCCAAGGGATTCCAGGTCCCGTCTCCCGGGTCGTAGATTTCGGAACTGGCGATGTCATAGAAGTACAGGGACCCGCGGCCGCCGGTCACCAGGACCGTCCCGTCCTGGAGCAGGGTGGCTTTATGGCCGAACCGCCCAGTCCCCAGGTTGCCGGCGGGTGTCCAGGTCGCCGCCATTGGGTCAAAGATGGCCGTGCTGAAGAGGAAATTGTCACGGCGTTCACCACCTGCCATCAGCACCCGGCCATCCGGGAGGAGGGTGGTCGTATGAAAGCGGCGTTCTGGCCCCATGGTGGCCGTGGGAGTCCAGGTCCCGGTCCCGGGATCGTAGATTTCGGCGCTGGACGTTTCCGAGACGAAGGTTGAACCTCCCGTCACGAGGACCTTCCCATCCGCGAGCAGCGTGGCCGCGCACTCGTTCCGCGCCAGGTTCAGGCTTCCGGTGGAAACCCAGGTGCCGTTCGCCGGGTCGTAGAGCTCCGTGGCGGGGTTGTCTTCGGAACCTCCGGCCACCAGGACCTTCCCGTCCAGCAGCCGCGTGGCCGTGTGGAAGGTCCGCGCGATCCCCATGCTGCCCGTGGGTGTCCAGGTTCCGGCGGCAGGGTCGTAGACTTCCGCGGTGGCCGTGTGACCACCTGCCGCGAGCACCTTCCCGTCCGGCAGCAGCGTGGCCGTGCAGGCGCTCCGCGAGGTTCCCGGTTTGCCCGTGGGATGCCAGGTTCCTGAGGCGGGGTTGTAGAGCTCGGCCGTGCCATTGCCTGCCACCAGCACCTGGCCGGTGCGGAGGAGGGTGGAGGTGTGCCAGCCCCGCGGATTCGCCATGCTGCCGACGAGGTTCCAATGGCCCGTCTCGGGATCGTAGACCTCGGCGCTGTTCCCGCCGCCGCCCGTCACCAGCACGCGGCCACTGGGGAGGCGCGTGGACTGGCAGGGGTACCTCGTGACGGAAGCACCTCCGTTCTTGACCAGCCAGGTGCCCGTCTGGATGGTGACCTTCCGAATGGAGGTGGCGTCATCCCCGGCCTGGTTCTGGACATCCACCTTCAGGTGGAAGGTGCCCGCCGATGGGCCCGCCGAGAAGCCGATCACATGGGTACCCTGCCCGGCGGTGATGCTGGCCCTGCCGTTGCCGGGAATGATGGACCAGAGGTAGGTCATCCCCTGCTGGTGGGGCACGCTGGCCTTCATCCAGGAGTCGCCGGGGTGGGTTCTCAAGGGCAGAGCCAGTTCAGCGTTGGGGCGGGGAACCACGGAGACGGAGGCGCTCCCGGAGCCGCTGCCGCCGAAGGCGGTGACGACCACCGTGGCGGTCAGGGTGGTGCCGGCCACACCGGCGGTGAAGGTGATGGCGGGGCTTCCCTGGCCTGAGGTGAGCGTTCCGCCGGTCAAGGTCCAGGCATAGACGGCCTTCGGCCCCCAGTCCGGGGTGCTCGCCACGAGCCCCGCCTTTCCTTCGGTGACGAAGGGAGCCAGGTACACCACCGGGTTCTCGGGCGGAGCCTGGGCTTTCATTGTCATCGTCTGCCCCGGGCCCACCTTCAGGTCCGTGGGCTGGGTGAGGACGGTGATCCCGGCCGGGGCCTCATCACCCCATAGGGCGCCACCCGCCACCCCCAGCGCCAGGAGCACGGACACACACAGGAGGCGAATGAGCGTCGCCGCGCGTCGACTGATTCTTGACCAGACCATTGGATACCCCCTGTGAATGGAAGTAGTTGGCGGCCGCCATGAGGACCACTGGCCCTCACTCATGATCAGTGATCATTGTAAAAACAAGTCTATAGGCGATTACAATATCACCTTCTTACATGAATATGCCATTCATCCCCAGGCGCAATGCTGATTTTTTCGCGTGCACCCTCGCCGGCCAGACTTTCCATCCAGCCATGGATCACGCTTGGGCCCTCACCCCTGGGTGGTATCGCGGGCGGGCCCCTCGAGCACGAAGGCCCTGGCGCTGTCGTCAAGGGCTGACGCCTGCGACGACAGGACCTCCGACGTGGCCGACATCTCCTCGGCGGCCGTCGCGTGCCGCTGCACCACCTGGGAGAGTTCCTCGAGGGCGCGGTTGACCTCGCGCACCGTATGGTCCTGGGCCATGGCGGCGTCGGCGAAGGCCTTCAGCTTCCGGGCGCTCCGAGTCACCTCGGGCGCCACGCGCGCGAGCAGCGCCTCGGCGCGCACGGCGATGCCCACGCTCCGGTCCGAGATGGCGCGGATCTCCTTGGCCCCCTCGCCGCTGCGCTCCGCGAGCTTCTGCACCTCAGCGGCCACCACCGCGAAGCCGCGTCCGTGGACGCCGGCGCGCGCCGCCTCGATGGCCGCGTTGAGGGCCAGGAGGTTGGTCTGGTAGGCGAGGTCCTCGACCATGCCGATCCGCTCGGCGATGTCGCGCATGGCCGCCGAGGTCTCCGCGGCGGCGCTGGTCCCGACCCGCACCTCCTCCGCCACGCCGGCGGCCCGTTCGCTCGCCTTCTTCGCATCCTCCGCGGCCCGGGCCGCGCCTGCGGCCAGCTCCTGCATGGAAGCGGTCAGCTCCTCCACCGAGGCCGCCTGCTCCGAGGAGCCCTCGCTCACCTCCTGTGCCGTGCCGTTCACCTGGGTGCTCACCTGCTTCACGACTTCGACCGAGTGTTGGAGGGTGGCCACCAGGGAGGCCACGGCCTCCCGCATGGCGCGCAGGGCGCTGGCCATGGCGCCGGTCTCGTCCTGCGCGGCCTCGAAGGCCTTCAGGGAATCGTCCTCCCGGAAATCGTAGCCGGCCAGGCGGCCGAGGCTGGCGGTGATCGCCAGGATGGGCCGCGCGATCCGGTGCCCGAAGTTCGCCCACACCGCCACCGTCACGACCAGGCACACGGCGACCACGGCGAGCAGCACCTGGGTGCGCTGCCGGATGTCGGCCAGGGCCGCCGTCCGCTCGGCGGCCAGGATCGCGTCGATGTCGTCCACGTAGTTGCCGGTGCCGATCACCCAGCCGAACGAGGGCACCAGGAGCGAATAGGCCCGCTTGGGCAACGGCACGCTTCCGCCCTGCTTGGGGAACCAGTAGTTGCTGTAGCCGCCGCCGCTGGTGCCGGCCTGGATGATGTCCCGCATGTACGGGGTGCCCTTCGGATCCACGGCGTCGATCCGGTTCTTGCCCTCGAGCCCGGGCTGGGTGGCGTGCACGACGTTCAGGCCGTCCACCGTGTCCGCCCAGAAGTACCCCTCCCCGTCGTACCGGAGGCTGCGCAGGAGATCGGCACCAAGCTGCTTCGCCTCGTCCGCCTTGATCTCGCCCCTCTGCTGCCGCTCGGCGATCGCCTTGAGCATGGATGCCGCTGTCTCGACCTCGAGGCGCGCCCGCCGGTCGTAGTCGGTGCGCAGGGTCTGCTCGAGCTGCTCGATGCGCTGCTCGGAGGTGCGCCGGCCCTCGATGATGAGGAAGGTCCCGAGCGCCAGGCCCGCGATCGAAGCCGTGGCGACCGTAAGGGAGATGATCTTCGCTGCGATGCGCATGCCTGGAGCCTCGTGAGCGGGGGCCCCATCATCTGATCACAGGGTTGGAGGCCGTGGTGACGAAACTTCCCCGGGGCGGGCCCGGGGCGCAGGACACGCCCCGGGCGGTAACCCTGGCCGGGTGGTTCAGGCCTTCAAGGCCTTGGCCGCCAGCTCCAGCACATCCGTGGTGGCCACGCCCTCGTGGTTGGTCTCGCCCGCTGCGTTGCTCAGCATGACGTTGCAGAAGGGGCAGCCCACGGCGATGGTGCTGGCCTTGGTCTCCAGGGCCTGCTCAAAGCGCTCATGGTTCACGCGCTTGCCCAGGTGCTCCTCCAGCCAGAAGCGGCCGCCGCCGGCGCCGCAGCACATGGTGGCTTCGCCGTGCTTCTCCATCTCCGTGAGCTTCACGCCGGGGATGGCGTCCAGGATGGCCCGGGGGGCCTCCACCTGGCCGTTGATGCGGCTGAGGTAGCAGGGGTCGTGGTAGGTGAGGTCCACGTCCACCTTCTGGTCGAGCTTGAGCTTGCCTTCCGACATCAGCTTGGCCACCAGCTCGGTGCCGTGCACCACCTCGAAGTCGCCGCCGAAGGCCGGATACTCGTTCTTCAGGGTGTTGAGGCAGTGGGGGCAGTTGGTGACGACCTTCTTCACGCCGTGGCCCTTGAGGGTCTCAATGTTGGCCTCGGTGGCGGACTGGTAGAGGTACTCGTTGCCCAGGCGGCGGGCGGACTCGCAGGTGCAGCTCTCCTCGGTGCCCAGGATGGCGAAGGAGACGTTGGCGGCCTTCAGCAGCTTCACCAGGGACTTGGACACCTTCTGTCCAGCCGCGTCGTAGCTGCCGGCGCAGCCCACCCAGAAGAGGTACTCGGCGTCGGGGTTCTCGGCGAAGGTTGGCACCTCCAGGCCCTCGGCCCACTTGGCGCGGTCCGCCTGGGGCAGGTTCCAGGGGTTGCCCTGGCGCTCCATGCCCTTGAAGGCGGTCTGGGCCTCGGCGGGGAAGTCGCTCTCCTCCAGGGTGAGGTAGCGGCGCATGCCCACGAGCTTGTCCACGAAGCTGATCTGCAGGGGGCAGGCCCACTCGCAGTAGCCGCAGCTGGTGCAGGCCCAGATGGTGTCCTGGCTGATCCAGCCCTCCAGCTGCTCCTTGCTCCAGGGGGCCACTTCATCATCGCGCTTCCAGTAGGAGCCCTCGGGCACGGGGCCGCCGATGAGCTTGCGGTCTTCGGGCACGGGCTTGTCCTGGCCCATCTGCTCGAGAGGCGTGGCCTTGAGGTAGTCGCGCAAGTCGTTGCCGAAATCCTTGGGGCGGAGCGGCTTCCCAGTCAGCGTCGTGGGGCAGTTCTCCAGGCAGCGGCCGCACTCCACGCAGGTGTAGAAGTCCAGCATCTGCTTCCAGCTGAAGTCCTGGATCCGGTTGATGCCGAAGTGCTCGGCCTCCAGGTCCATGGGCTTGAGGTTCTTCTGGGGCTCGAGCTCGCGGAAGTAGATGTTGAAGAGGCTGGTGAAGACGTGGAAGTGCTTGGAGTAGGGCAGGAAGTTGGCGAAGAAGTAGAGGACGGCCAGGTGCAGCCACCACATGGTCTTGTAGAGAACCTCGAGCCCCGTCTGGCTCAGGCCGCCGAGCAGGCTGGCCACGGCCACGCCCGCAGGGGACCAGGCCTTCCAGGCCTCGGCTTTCCCCATGGCCACGAAGGCACCGTCCGCCAGGAGGTCCGTGACCATGAGGCCGCCGATGAGGCTCAGGGTGGCCCAGGCGTCCCAGGAGTTCTCCAGGCGCCAGGGCTTGGCGGCCAGGCGGCGGAAGGTGGCCAGACCCAGGCCCAGGAGCACCAGCACCTCGAAGATGTCCTTGGTGGCCTGGTAGCCGAGGCCGAAACCACCGAGGGCTTCGGTCATGTGCCATCCGAAGAGGCCCTCCAGCACCAGCCCGATGGTGCGCAGGGACAGGACGCAGAAGCCCCAGAAGATGAGGATGTGGTAGAAACCCGCGTATTTGTCGCGGACCATCCGCTTCTGCATCAGCGCGAGGGTGAAGACACCCTTCAGGCGCACCCAGGGCTGGTCGAAGCGGTTGTCCGGCAGGCCCGCCTTCAGGGTGGCGAGGCGCAGGCGGATGGTCCACGCGAAGAACCCGCCCGCGGCCAGGGTCATGATCCAGAACAGCGCGATTTCCAGGGCCTTCATGGCGGTCCCTCCAGCAGTCAAGGTTCAGCTCGTCCCTCGGCGAAGAGCCGGAGGCCGATCATTGTCTCACCCGGTTATCAGGTATGCGGTCGAAGGCCCAGTGTAGCCGTGCCCATGACAAACTGAAGGCCCGACCTGGAGTCAGTTTCCGGAGCCCCCTTGAGTCCCGCCACCCCCCTGATCTTCGAAGCCGCCGTGACCCGACCCCTGTCGGTGGTGTTCCGCACGGGCGAGGCCTGGGAGGGCCACGACTACACCGTGGAGGTGGTGGCCACCCGCCCGGGCCTGGACGGATTCGACGTGGTGGTGGACTTCCGGGATCTGGAAGCGGCCCTGGACCGCAGCCTGACGCCCCTGCAGGGGAAGCTCCTCTCGGAGCTGGACCTGGACGGCCCCCAGGCCCTGGCCCGGCGGCTGCTGGTCGAGCTGGCCCCCTTCGTCCCCGCCCCCGCCCGCCTCAAGGAAATCGCGCTGACGGACGGGCGGGGAAGGCGGCTGGCCCTCCGCCCGTGAAGCCCTGGATCCCCCTGGCCGCCTTGGCCCTGGCCCTGTCGCCCCTGGCCGTCGTCCACCCAGTGCGGGTCTCGGGGCACAGCATGGAGCCCGCGCTCCGCGACGGCGACCTGCGCT
Organism: Geothrix mesophila; assembly: GCF_022808835.1. Taxonomy (NCBI): domain Bacteria; kingdom Pseudomonadati; phylum Acidobacteriota; class Holophagae; order Holophagales; family Holophagaceae; genus Geothrix; species Geothrix mesophila. The sequence continues at coordinate 1,483,267 of NZ_JAKZLD010000001.1, read as the reverse complement.
GGGCCCTGCGGGCCTGGGCCAGCCACGGGCCCCGGAGGGGGGAGGTCTGGGTCGTGGCGGGCCCCCACGGATCCTCCGTGAAGCGGGTACTGGGACTTCCCGGCGAGACGCTGAGCTGGGACGGCCCGGACCTCCGGATCGACGGCCAGCGCCTGGAGGAGCCCTGGGTCGTCCATCCTGAGCGGGGCGGGGCGGGGCGCCAGGCCTGCGGGGCCGGCTACCTGGTCCTGGGCGACAACCGCCCCGACAGCCAGGATGGGCGGACCTGGGGTCCGCTCCCGGCCCGATCCCTCCAGGGGAGGCTCCTCGGTTCGGGCCTCGCGGGGCAACCGGACTCCCGATAGGCTTCCGTCCATTCCCAGGAGTCCGCATGGATCATCTCGAGGCCCGGCCGGTGTCCCAAGCCGAGCGGCTGGGCCACCTGGACGCCCTCCGGGGCGCGGCCCTGTTCGGCGTCCTCCTCATGAACATGCCATGGTTCTTCGCGCCCGAGGCGCGGGTCCAGTCCCTCCGGGAATCCTGGCCCAGTCTCGCCGACGGGATGACGGCCTTCCTGAGCACCGTCTTTCTGGCCGGGAAGGCCATGACCCTCTTCTCGATGCTCTTCGCCGTGGGCCTGAGCATTCAGAAGGAGCGGATCGAAGCGCGGGGCGAGGCCTTCGGCCCTTTCATCCGGCGCCGGCTCGCGGTCCTCTTCGGGTTCGGCATCCTGCACATCCTCCTGCTCTGGATGGGGGACATCCTCCATGCCTACGCGCTGTGCGGCTTCCTCCTGCTGCCCTTTCTGGGAAGGCGGGTCCGCACCGTCTGGATCTGGACCGCTTCCCTCTGGGGGCTGGGGCTGGGGATCGCGCTGGTCGTCTCAGTCTTCCACCTGCGGCGAGGGGCCCCGCCGACGCCCTCCGCCTCCGAGCTGGCCGCAGCCCGTGCCTGGACCAGCCAGTGCCTGGCCACCTACGGGCAGGGTTCCTGGTGGCAGATCCTCGTCTTCCGTCTCCGGGACTGGTTCCATGACGCCGGCGGCCTGCTCCTCGGTGGGCTCGGATACTCCATCCTGAACTTCCTCGTCGGACTCGGAATCTGGAAGTCGGGCCTCCTGAAGGATCCAGCCGCCCACCTCCCCCTGCTCCGCCGGGTCGCCAAGGGGGGCTTGGCCCTGGGCATCCTCCTGGGCCTCGGGTGGGCCGGCCGGGACACGCCTCCGGCCAGGGCCTGGGCCCTCGCCCACTGGTCCATCTCCCGCTGGCTGCTGCCGCTCCGCGCCCTCACCACCCTCCAGCCCATGATCCTGGCCCTCGGGTACGGGGCCGGCTTCCTGCTGCTTTGGCAGGATGGGACCTGGCGCCGCCGGCTTCGGATCCTGACCTGGCCGGGGCGCATGGCCTTCACGAACTACCTGGCCCAGAGCCTCGTCATGACGGCCATCTTCTACCACTGGGGCCTGGGCCTCTACGACCGCATGGGTCTTGCCTCCGCCACCCTGCTCGGGGTCGTGGTCTACGGGATGCAGGTCCTGGCCAGCCGGTGGTGGCTCGCGCGATTCCAGTTCGGCCCCTTGGAGTGGATCTGGCGCTCCCTGAGCTATGGACAGACCCAGCCCTTCCGCCTGCGCGGACCGGCCGCCGGGTAACCAGCCGGGGGGTCCGGGGATGTCGGTGGACCAGGCGATGATCCAAGGCGCACATCTGTCGTGACAGGATGACCCGGAAACCCGGCTCACCGCCTCCCCGAGGGTGCACTAGGATGAAGGCATGCCGGGTCGCCCTGACATTCCCGTCGCCTTCCGGGGCCTGTACGACAGCCCCCTCGTCAGCGTCCGGGAATACCGCTGCCATGCCTGCGGCGGCGGCCCCGGGCCCGAAGAGGCCTCCGACGCCAACACGCTCGTTCTCATGCGGCATGGCGCCTTCTGCCGGCATTTCGGCCGGAGCCACGCCACCGCGGACGTCAACCAGGCGGTCTTCTTCTCGAAGGGATCCACGTACCGCGTGAGCCACCCGGTGGATGGCGGAGACAGGGGCACGGTGTTCGCCGTCGCGCCGCGCGTCCTCCAGGACATCATCCGGGAGCTGGATCCCACCGTGGATGACCGGCCGGAGCAACTCTTCCCCTTCGTGTCCGGCCCCTGTGAGTCGACGGTCTTCTGGAGGCACCGAGAGCTGGTGCGGCGCCTGGAGGCGGGGGCCGAGGCCCTGGAACCCTTCTGGGTCGATGTCACGGCCCTCCAGATCGTGGCCGACACCCTCGAGGCGGCCTTCGCCCAGCAAGGCCATCCCCGTCGCCGTCGCCGGGAAGGCACGGAAGCCGATCACACGGCCCTCGCCGAGGCGGCCAAGAGCCACCTCGCGGCCCGGCTGGGGGAACGCCTCACCCTCGACGAGGTGGCCCAGGCCGTCCACGCCTCGCCCTTCCACTTCGCCCGCGTTTTCCAGCAGCGCACCGGGATTTCCATCCATCGCTACCTCACCCTGCTGCGCCTCAGGGCCTCGCTGGAACGCCTGGCGGGGGGCGAGGAGGATCTGACCGTCCTGGCCCTGGATCTCGGCTTCTCCAGCCACAGCCACTTCGCGGACGCCTTCCGGAAGGAATTCGGCCGGACGCCTTCAGAGGTGCGCAAGAACGCCAGCCTCCGGACGCTGCACCAAATGAGCAAGAATCTGGAAGTTTGAGACTCCCCCCATTCCTACCTTTGTTCTCACGGGGTTCGAGCCCGGCGGCCATGGTGGCCTCACGCCAAACCTCGCGAGGAGAAGGTCCATGAGCATCGAAAAGTGCCCCGTGTGCGACTGGGACATGAAGGACGGCGGGATCAAGGTGCGGGTGGCGGGCAAGGAGCTCACCGTCTGCTGCGACGAGTGCGCCGCCAAGGTCAAGGCGAACCCCAGCGCCTACGCCACCATGGCCAAGTAGGCGCCCCTGAATGCCAGGGCCCGGATCCACCCGGACCGGGCCCTCCCTTTTCCATGGGAAAACGCATGCCCTCAACTCACGAACAGATCATCCGCCGCGTCTACGAGGCCTTCAACCGATGAGACATCCCCGCGATCCTCGGATCCTTCGCCCCCGACATCGAATGGGTGGCCGCGGACCATTCCCCCTTGGCCGATCACAGCCCCTATCGAGGCCTGGAAGCGGTAAGAGATGGCGTCTTCGCCCGCATCGGCACCCATTTTGAACTGATGATCCGCGTCGACGACCTCCTGGAGGCAGGCGATCGGATCATCATGCTCGGGTACTACGAAGGAAGCCCCAAAGCCACCGGCAGGCGGTTCCACGCCCAAGTGGCCCACGTCTGGACCCTGACCCAGGGCAAGGTCCGACGCTTCCAGCAGTACACGGACACCTTCCAGCTGGCGGAGGCCCTCAAACCCTGAACCTTCAGCCTCAGGGGCCTTCTTCCAGGACCGCGCCGAGCGCCTCGTACACCTGGTCGATCCAGAGGATCTGCAGGCGCTCCCGGGCCAAGGAAGGAATATCCTCCAGCTCCTTCCGGTTGCGGGAGGGCAGCAGGACCCGGGTGATTCCGGAGCGCAGGGCCGCCAGCACCTTTTCCTTGATGCCGCCCACCGGCAGGACGAGACCCCGCAGGGAGATCTCTCCGGTCATGGCCGTGTCGCTCCGGACGGAGCGTCCCGTGAACAGAGAGACCAGCGCGACGAACATGGCAATGCCGGCACTGGGTCCGTCCTTGGGCGTCGCGCCTGCGGGCACGTGGATGTGGACATCCAGGCGCTCGAAGTCCTCGCCCGCCAGGCCCAGCTCGCCCATGTGCCCCTTCAAGAGAGACAGGGCGGCCTGGGCGCTCTCCTTCATCACGTCGCCCAGTTGCCCGGTCAAGAGGAGCTTGCCACTGCCCGGCATGCGGGCGGCTTCGATGAACAGGATGTCGCCGCCCACGGGGGTCCAGGCGAGCCCCGTGGCCACGCCCGGCCTCCCCGAGCGCATGGCGCTCTCCGACTCGAACCGGGACGGACCGAGGATCTCGCCCAGATCCTCCGGCTTCACATGGACGGTCTCCAGCCTGCCTTCGGCGACGCCCATGGCCACGTGGCGGAGCACGGACCCGATCTCCCGCTCCAGGTTGCGCACGCCGGCCTCCCGCGTGTAGTCGCGGACGATGGCGGTGAGGGCCCCCTCCTCGAAGGCGCAATGCGGCGCCGTCAGCCCGTTGGTGGCCAGCTGCCGCCCCACCAGGTAGCGGCGCGCGATCTCGAGCTTCTCCTCCTCGGTGTAGCCGGGGAGCTGGATCACCTCCATGCGGTCGCGGAGCGGCCCGGGAATGGTCTCCAGCACATTGGCCGTGCCGATGAACATCACATGCGACAGATCGAAGGGGAGACCCAGGTAGTTGTCGCGGAAGGTGCTGTTCTGCTCCGGATCCAGGGCTTCCAGCAGGGCTGAGGCGGGATCGCCGTGGAATCCCCCGGCGCCCAGCTTGTCCATCTCATCCAGCATGAACACCGGGTTGCGTGTGCCTGCGTTGTGGATGCCCTGGATGATGCTTCCCGGCAGGGCGCCGATGTAGGTGCGCCGGTGGCCGCGGATCTCGGCCTCATCGTGGACGCCGCCCAGGCTCGCATGCACGAACTTCCGCCCGGTGGCGTGGGCGATGCTCTGTCCGAGCGAGGTCTTCCCCACCCCCGGCGGACCGACGAAGCAGAGGATGGGGCTCTTCCCGCCGGGGTTGAGCTTGCGGATCGCCAGGTACTCGAGCATGCGCTTCTTGACCTTCTCCAGGCCGTAGTGGTCCACGTCCAGGATCTTCCGCGCCTCGGAGATATCAATGCCGGCCTCGCTTTCGCGGGACCAGGGCAGCTCGGTCAGCCAGTCCAGATAGGTTCGGATCATGGAATATTCGGCCGCCGAATCCGGCATGCGCTGCAGGCGCTTCAGCTCCTTGCGGGCCTGCTTCTCGACGTCTTCCGGCATCTTCGCGTCGACGATGGCCTTCGCGACCGCCTCCAACTCCGCCGCCGTCTCGTCCGTGTCCCCGAGCTCCTTCTGGATCTGTTTCAGCTGCTCGCGCAGGAGGAATTCACGCTGCTGGGCATTCATGGCTTCCCGCGTCTGCTCGGTGATCTTGCGGGACATGTGGATCACTTCCAGGGCGTGGGCCATGCGCGCCAGCACTTTGTCCAGCCGCTCCCGCACATCGAAGGTCTCGAGGATCTCCTGCTTGTCCTGGGCCTTGATGTCCATCAGCCCGGTCACCAGGTCAGCGGCAGGTCCGGGCGCGTTGAGCTGCCGGATGGCGTTGATCAGCTCCAGGGGCGGCATGGGGAGGGCTTCGGCGTATTCCTGCACCTGCTGGCGCAGGGTGACGAGCCGGGCTTCCAGGGCGCTGGACAGGGTCTCGTCTTCGTGGACCCGGTCGATGCGGGCGGCCAGAAAGGGCCACCCTTCGAGGAATTCGAGCACCCGGAAGCGCTGTTCGCCGTGGCAGATGAGATGGTGGGATCCATCCGGCGTCGTGATGAACCGGAGGATCTGGGCCAGGGTTCCGACCTGATAGAGGCCTTCCGGACCCGGCTCATCCTCGGCCGGATCCCGCTGCAGCAGGAACCCCAACACGCGCTCCGCCTTGATGGCCTCCTGCGCCGCGATGGCGGATGGCTGCCCCTGGCCGATGCTCACCACCGTCACCATGCCGGGGAAGAGATCGAGCTTCCGCACGGCGATGATGGCCGTGGCATCCTTCGGAAGGCCGGGCACCGACAACAGCTCCGGCTCCGCCTCTCCCCTGGGTTCGCGGTTGGCCCGCGATCCATGGTTCCTGTTCATGGGCCTTCAACCTTCCGGAACGTGAGGAACAGGCAGCCGTCGCACCATTCATTCCGGACGATCTCGAGCCCCGGCGGCAGGCCTTCGATCCGGCGCTCGAAGTGGCCATGGGGGATCTCCACGCGGTGGATGGCACCGACGCGCTCCTTCCACGGAACGGGAAGGTCTCCGCTGATCACCAGGTCCGCCCCTTCCCAGAGCACCTTCAGGCTGTCGACGGACCTGCCGGGCAGCGCCACCACGACGCGCAGACCCCCCTCGCACTCGAAGATGTCCACCGGCGGTTCCCAGGCCGGGCGCGGCGACGAGGACCGGCTCACGTGAAAGAACTGCTTCTGCAGGCGCTCGGCCTCGTTCAGCACCTCGAGGGCGCGGGTCCACATCCAGGTTCGGGGGTCGCCGGGTTTCATGGTGGAAGCACCGGGGTAAACCTTCAGGGCCGCCCTCCGCCCCACCCCACTTCAAGCATGGTGATCCGTCCCCCCTCCGCAAGGTTGGGCTACGCTGGAAGGCTGGAGTTTCGATGGACCGACTGGTGATCCAAGGTGGACATCCCCTGCGGGGGCGCATCCGGGTGTCGGGGGCGAAAAACGCCGCCCTGCCCTGCTTGGCCGCGGCGCTGCTGACGCCGGAAGCTGTCGTATTGTCCAACCTGCCCGCGGTGGCGGACATCCGCACCATGGTGAAGGTGCTCCAGGCCCTGGGCACCGAGGCCGCGCTGGAGCCCGAGGGCGAGGGCTTCGAGCTGACGGCGAAGCTGGCCTGCGGAGGCAGCGACGATCCCAAGGCCCCTTACGAGCTGGTGAAGACCATGCGGGCCTCCATCCTGGTGCTGGGGCCCCTCCTCGCCCGCTTCGGGAAGGCCACCGTGAGCCTGCCCGGCGGCTGCGCCATCGGGGCCCGCCCCGTGAACCTGCACCTGGAGGCCCTGGAGCGCATGGGCGCCGTGATCGAGATCAGCCACGGCTACATCCACGCCTCGGTGAAGGGCCGGCTCAAGGCCATCGATCACGCCTTCGCCAAGGTGAGCGTGGGCGCCACCGAGAACATCCTCATGGCCGCGGCCCTGGCGGAGGGCACCACAGTCCTGCGCAACGCCGCCCAGGAGCCGGAGATCGGCGACCTGGCCCGGCTCCTCGTCAAGATGGGCGCGCAGATCGAGGGCATCGGCACGGGCACCCTCACCATCACCGGCGTTGAGCGGCTCCACGGCTGCGAGCACGCCGTCATCCCCGACCGCATCGAGGCGGGCACCTACCTGTGCGCCGTGGCCGCCGCCTGCGGCGACGTGGTGCTGGACCGCTGTGAGCCCGAGCACCTGCGGGCCCTGCTGGACCTGCTGGAGCGCTCGGGCTGCGTCATCACCGAACGCGAGGGGCAGGACGGCCGCCAGCTCCGCATCCAGCGCGAGTGCGGCCAGAAGCTGCGCTCCAAGGACGTCACCACCCTGCCCTTCCCCGGCTTCCCCACGGACCTGCAGGCCCAGGTGATGGCCGTCATGACCCAGGCCTGCGGCATCAGCGTCATCAACGAGGGCATCTTCGAGAACCGCTTCCAGCATGCCATGGAGCTGGAGCGCCTGGGCGCCAACCTGCGCACGGACGGCCACACGGCCATCGTGGCCGGCCCCGCGGAGCTGACGGGTTGCACGGTCATGGCCACGGACCTCCGGGCCAGCGCCGCCCTGGTCATCGCCGGCCTCGTGGCCAAGGGCGAGACCATCGTGGACCGCATCTACCACCTGGACCGCGGCTACGCCGGCCTGGAGAAGAAGCTCCAGGGCGTGGGCGCCCGCATCGAGCGCGTGGGTGGCGGCCGGGTCTAGGCCTGGTCCGGACCGACGCCCCAGATCTCCGATCCTCATGCGCCGCGCCGACCGCCTGTTCCAGATCGTCCAATTGCTTCGGCGCGACCGCATCAGCACCGCGGCGAAGCTCTCCCGGGAGCTCGGCGTCAGCGAGCGCACCCTCTACCGGGACATCGCCGACCTCATGGCCTCCGGCGTGCCCATCGAGAGCGAGGCCGGGGTGGGCTACAGCCTGCCGCGCCACTTCGACCTGCCGCCCTTCATGTTCAACGCGGAGGAGGCTGAGGCCCTGCTCCTGGGGGCGCGTGTCGCGGCGGCCTGGGGTGATCCCTCGCTCCGGACGGCGGCGGAGAGCCTGCTCCGGAAGGTGGAGGCCGTCCTGCCACCGGGCCGGCGGACGGCCCTTTCTGATCTCCCCTTCCTGGTCCCCGACTTCCACGTGCCGCCCGAGACCGCCCGCTTCCTCGGGGACCTCCGCCAGGGCCTCCGCGAGCAGCGCCGGGTCCGGATCACCTACGCCCGGGCGGACGGGACGGGCTCGGTGCGGGTGGTGCAGCCCCTGGGCGTGATCTTCTGGGGATACCGCTGGCACCTGGCAGCCTGGTGCGAGCTTCGAGAGGCGCTGCGGACCTTCCGTGTGGATCGCATCCAGGCCAGCGAGCTGCTGGAGCCCTTCGAGGCGGTGGCCGGCCGGGGCCTGGAGGACTACCTGGGAAAAATGAAGACAGAAAAGAACAATCTCTGAACACTCCTGCCACCAGGCTGTCAGGAGCCGGCGTCATGATGGTCCTCCACCACCCAAGGAGCCCCCATGGCCCTCGCCAAAGCCCTCCTCCCCGAGTTCGAACACGAAACGGCCACCCTGCGCCGCGTGATCGAGCGCATCCCCGCGGATCGGATGGACTACCGTCCGCACCCCAAGTCCTTCACGCTCCATGACCTGGCGAACCACCTGGTCACGATCCCGGGGTGGACCATCACCACCCTGAAGGAGACGGAGCTGGACTTCGGTCTGCCCGAGACCCGGGCGAAGCAACCCAAGCCGAGCGCGACCACCGAGGGGCTGCTGCGCACCCTGGACGCGGCCGTGGAGGGCGCGCTGAAGGCGCTGAACCAGGCCTCCGACGAGGATTTCCAGGTCGTCTGGACCCTCAAGAACGAAGGGCAGGTCCTCTTCGCCATGCCGCGCATCGCGGTCTACCGCGGCTTCGTCATGAACCACCTCGTCCACCACCGGGCCCAGGTCGCCGTCTACCTGCGCATGCTTGACGTGCCGGTTCCTTCCATCTACGGCCCCAGCGCCGACGAGGGCTGAGCCGGAAGGGACGCAACCTCCGGCGAGGCTGTCCTGGCCTCACCGGAGGGCTTCCCGCCCATCCCTGTGACGACCTCCACCCGGGCCCTCGGCTACACTTGAGATCGAGATCGGGGGATCCATGTTCGGCGAGATGAAGGTATTTTCCGGGAGCAGCCACCCGGAGCTGGCGAGGGGCATCGCCACACACATGGGGATGCCCCTGGGCAAGCTCAAGATCACCCGGTTCTCCAACGAGAACATCAAGGTGAAGATCGAGGAGAACGTCCGCGAATCGGACGTCTTCGTGATCCAGACCTCCTGCCCGCCCGTCAGCGACAACCTGCTGGAGCTGCTGATCCTCATCGACGCGCTGAAGTTCGCGTCCGCGGCCCGCATCACCGCCGTGCTGCCCTACTTCCCCTACGCCCGCAGCGACAAGAAGGACGAGGCGCGCATCTCCATCACGGCCCGGCTGGTGGCCGACCTGCTGGAGACTGCCGGCGCCGACCGCGTGCTCACCATGACCCTGCACGCGCCGCAGATCCTGGGCTTCTTCCGCAAACCCGCGGACCAGCTGCTGGCCACGCCCACCCTCACGAACTACTTCAAGACCAAGGATCTCGCCAACACCACGGTGGTGGCCACGGACGCCGGGGCTGCCAAGTTCGCGGGCCACTTCGCCAAGCGGCTCTCCGTGCCCATGGCCATCATCGACAAGCGCCGCTTCGACGATTCCGAGAAGGCCCAGAGCGTGGCCCTCATCGGCGACGTGAAGGGCCGGGACGCCATCATCTACGATGACGAGATCGCCACCGGCGGCTCCATCAAGGAGGCGGCCCGCATCCTGCGCGAGTTCGGGGCCCGCACCGTCCGCGTGGGCGTCACCCATGGCGTCCTCTCGGGGAACGCGGTGGAGACCCTCAATTCCGCCAACCTGGACGAGCTGGTGATCACCGACAGCATCCCGGTCCCCCCGGATCGCGCCAAGGCGCTGCCCAACCTGCGGGTGCTCTCCACGGCCGCCCTCTTCGGCGACGCCATCCTCCGCATCCATGGAGGCCGCAGCATCAGCGAAATGATGGACTGATGGCCGTCCGCCTCGGGCCCATCGACGGACCTCCGGGTCTCGACCTGCTTGGGCCCGAGGGACCGGAGATCTCATCGCTCCTGACGCGCCCCTTCCTGGCCCTGCACCGGGCCTCGGGGCTCTACACCGCGCGGACCTGCCTGCACCTGCTCTTCGATCTGGGCTGGGAGGCCCGGCTCCGGCGGGGCACGACCCTCGAATCGCTGTGTGAAGGCCTGCCCGCCCAGGCCCGCAAGCCCCTGGCCTGGATGCTGCCCTTCCTCGCCAGCGAGGGGATGCTCGCCCGAGAGGACGACCGCTACGTCCTGTCCGGCGAGCCCGATCTGGACCTGGCCGGCATCCGCGAGGCCGTGGAAGCCGAGGCGCCGGGACATGCGGCCAACTTCGACCTCCTCGACGGGGTGCGCTCCCACATCCGCCCCTTCTTCACGGACGGGAAGGACGGGGATTCCCTGCTCTTCGGGCTGTCCCTCTTCCCCCTCTGGCTCGCCTACTTCCGCAACGAGAACCTCGTCTACTTCCCCAACAACCTGTTGACGCTCCTGGCCCTCCGGAAGGGGCTTCCGGAAGGCGCCCGGATCCTGGAGCTGGGCGGTGGCGTGGGCTCCTTCGCCCAGCTGGTGGCTGCACGGGGCGCCGCCGAAGGCTGGCTTTCCCGGATGGCGGAGTACCGCTTCACCGATGTGGCGCCCACCTTCATCCACCGGGCCCGGAGGCGCCTTCCGGAGGCGGCCCCCGGACTCCCCCTCTGCTTCCAGACCCTCGACCTGAACCAGCCCCTGGGGGGCCAGGGCATCGAGCCGGAGAGCCTCGACGCCATCGTGGGCATCAATGTCCTTCACGTGGCCCAGGATCTCGAGGCCACCCTGCTCGACCTGCGGAGCCGGCTGAGGCCCGGCGGGCGGCTGGTGATCGGCGAGTGCCTGAAGCCCACCCTCGACACGCCCCTCTACCTGGAGTTCTTCTTCAGCTTCATCCGCAGCTTCACCGAGGTGAAGCTCGACCCGCGCTGGCGGCCCCGGCACGGCTTCCTCACCCCCGAGGCTTGGGACGACTGCCTGCGCCACGCGGGCTTCCGCGACGTCCGCCACATCCCTCCGCCGCGCCCGCTGATGGACCGGCATCCGGCCTTCAACGTCGGGGCGATCTCGGCCGCCGTCTAAGCGTGCAGGTACGAAAAAGCGGCGCCCCTCGCGGAGCGCCGCCCCACCCAGGGAGGGGTGGATCAGAACCCGGTGAACATCACCACGGCGTAGGCGGCATAGGTGCCATCCGGCTTGGGCACCACGGCCACGCGGGCCTGGGTGGCCGTCACGAGCTTGGTGGCCCAGGCCGTCGCATCCACCGGAGTCACCGTGATGGCGCCGCTCTGCTTGGACACCTCCAGCACCAGCGGCTGCGCGCCCACGGTGGTGTTCAGGGTGACGGTGACGGTCTGGGTGGCGGCGGCGGAATCCACGAAGGTGAAGCCCAGCTGACCGCCGTTGTACGAGGTGCTGATGGTGCCCTTCGGCAGGGCCACGGGCATGAAGATGGCGTTGTTGGCATCCCAGGCGCTGGTGCCGGTGTTCCAGACCAGGTCGCTCAGGCCCCGGGGCATCAGGTCGGGGGAGATCGTGCCCATCATGCCCATGCCCATGCCGGAGCAGGCCGAGGAGAAGGCGCTGACGCTGCTGGACGTCATGCCGGGGAAGCCCACGTACCACCAGGCGAAGGCGCTGTCATAGGCGTGGGTCCGGTCGCCGCTGGTGTGCTGGTAGGTGAAGCTGCTGGTGGAGGCGGCACTGATGCGGCCGCCGTCCACGGCGCGCTGGATGTTCACGGACTGCGCGTGCATGGGCGTGGCCAGGGGGTCCTTCACCTGCACCTGGACCTTGAAGCCCGTCCACATGTTGGCGAGGGCCGCGGAACCGGTGCCGAAGGACTGGGCCATGTGGTAGGTGAAGGCGGTGTCGGGATCGATGGCGATGGTCCGGGGCGTGCCGTTGCCCGAGCTGACCACCATGAGGCCGTTGGCCTGGTCCACGCCGTAGACATGGCCCTCGGGCGTCCAGGGTTGCAGGGGGTTGACGCTGTACCACACGCGCACCGCCCAGAGGCTGCCATCCGGCTGCATGCGCAGGGAGACCAGCGCGTACTTCCCGGCGGTCAGGCCCGAGAGGCTGCCGACCGTCTTCGTGTCGGCGTCGAAGAACCAGGCGCCCGTGCCCACATTCACGGTCAGGTCGTTGCCGGCGTCCGTGTGGAGCACGAAGCTCGAGGTGCCCACGGAAGCGATGGTACCCTTGCGATGGCGGAACATCAGCTGCGCCACGCCGGTCATGCCGTTGGCATTGGGACGGTGCCTGACCTGCAGGTTCATCACCCAGGTGCCGTCCGGCAGCTGCACCAGGAAGAGGGGATGGCTCAGGTCGAAATCGAGCTGCACGGCGTTGCTGCCGCTGGCGGTCACCACCAGGTCGGAGCTGAGGTTCACGAGGACGCTGCTGCCCGCCACCTTCACCTGGCTGGAGGGCACCGCCGTGCCATCGGCCTTCACCAGGTTCACGCTGGCGGGATCGATGGTGATGCGCAGGGCATCGTAGGTGCCCGCGGGGATCTGGGCCGAGGCCAGCAGCTCGCCCACGCTGTCCAGGTCCACCAGGTTGATCTTGGCGCTGGCGCCCTGGAAGGCCACCACCTCCTTGGTGTGGTCGGCCTTGTTCAGGAAGGTCACCTGGGTGACCACCACCTCGACGGCGGACCACTGGTCCGACGGGGCGTCGGTGAGGATGACGGCCGCCGTGCCCGTGGGCGTGGCGGAGCCGGCGGAGCTGCTGGAGGAACCGCCACCGCAGGCCAGGCCGAGGGCCAGGGCGGTGAGGCCCAGGGGAAGCGCCAGCAGGGAGCAAGTGCGGAGAACAGGGCGCATGAGAATCTCCATGGGGCGGAGCCGGGCTCCGGGTGAAGGGGGAAGCGGACACCCCTCTGACCCGCCCTTCCGGAAAAGGGTTGATCACAGGTTTCAGGTTGCAATCCGGAGCACCGGTCTTGCCAAACTGGTCCCGGGAGATCGAATGGCCTCCACCCTGCGGGACCTCCTCATCCAGCGCGCGGCCCGCCTCCAGGGTCGCCCGGCCCTGACGGCCCCCGGCTGGGGGACGTTGGCCTATGCCCAGCTGCGCAACCGCGTCGAGGGGGTGGCCCTGGGCCTGCTGGCAGGCTCACCTCCCGCGACGGTGTTCTGCGCCACGGGCACCATCTGGGATTGGGCCGCCGAGCTGGCCGCGGCGGCCTCGGGCCTGGCGTGGGAGCCGGAGGGGCAATCCGTGCCCATGGAGGTCCTGGGCGGCCCCCGCTTCAACACCGAGGCCGGGCGCAGCGCCTACCATGCCCGGGAGCAGGTCGTCACCGAGGGCACCCCCTTCACGACGGGTCTGACCCATGGCGAACTGATGGTCCGCCTGCGGCGCCTGAACGCGCTGCTGGGCTGGGATCACGACACCCGGGTGGATCTGCCTCTGGCCCGCCTGGGCGAGCCTGCCCTCCGCGCGGCCCTCTGGAGCGCCCTCTACGCCGGCGCCCATGCCGTGCTGGCCCCCGCCGCCGCACCGGCCACCGGCCTCCTGGCCCGCTTCCGCCACCACGAAGCCCCATGGGATCCGACACCCTTCAAGGCCTTCTGGGCCCCCATCGGGGCGGCCACGGACCGATAGCCGGTCCCCGGAGCCCGTCGCCGCCTTCCTGCCTTGCTTCTGGACAGTCGCTGGCCAATCATGGTGCCCAGGAGGTCGCCATGGCCCGTCCCGCGTCCCGCAAGGCCCCCGAATCCCCTCGTCCGGACGGGGCCAGCCTCGTGAAGCCGGAGCGTCTCCAGGCGGTGCTGGACGCCATCCGGGACGCCGGGGAGCGCGGCATCACCAAGGCCGCCCTGGTCCGGAAGCTGGGCGGCGTGGCCATGCGCACCGTGGACCGCGCCATCGTGCTGCTGGAGGAGCAGGGCGCGCGCTTCGGCAAGGCCCGCGAAGGCCGGCCCGCCGTCATCCACTTCACCCTGGAGAAGGCCCCGGACTGGGACAGCAAGATCACGCCCCACGCCCGCCTGGCCCTGGAGGTGGCGCTCATGGCCCTGGAGGGCACGGCGACGGAGATGTGGTACGACCAGCTCGAGGGCCTGCGCGCCCTGGCGGACAGCCACCTCAGCAGCCGTGACCGCAGCCTCTTCGACGCCCTCCAGTCCCACGTCTGCGTGCGCGGAGCCGCCGACGACCAGCAGGCTCTCGACACGAAGATGCTCTCCCAGGTGCTGATGGCCCTGGGCCACCCGGAGGGGCCGCGCGAGCTGGAGCTCACCTACGCTGCCGCCTCCACGGGCCGCACCGGCACGCGCACGGTGGTGCCCTTCACCCTCACCCACGACGTGTTCTCCGGCGGCGCCTTCCTGCTGGCCTGGGACCCCGCCAAGCAGGAGCCCAGGCACTTCCGCCTGGCCCGCATCGAGGAGGCCAAGGCGCTTTCCCGGCGCGGCCTCATCCCCGACAAGCGCCCCCTCGAACAGGCCCGGGACCTCCAGATCGGCGGCTGGTTCAGCCCCGGCGCGCCCTTCCAGGTGCAGGTGCGTGTGGGCGGTTCCAACTGGCCCCAGTCCCTGCAGGACGCCCCCCCCGCCCTGCCCCGGGTCGAGGTGCGGAAGGAGAAGGGCGGCACCGTCCTGCTCAGCTTCATGGCGACGGACCTCCACGGTCCCACCCGCTACATCCTCCAGCTGGGCGCCGAGGCGGAAGTGCTCGAGCCGAAGGCGCTGCGGGCGCACCTGGCGACCACCTTGAAGGCCATGGCGACGCGGTACCGGTAGGTTTCAGCCCTGCTTCACGCCTCGTGTATTGCTCTCGATGGCGCAGAGCAGGCCCAGGAGTTCGGAGGCGAGATAGCCGCCCAGGAGGCCCAGGGCGGCGGAAGCCAGGCCGGTGAGCAGCATGGCCAGGCCCGCGGGGAAGGGATCGCCGCCGGCGCCGGGCAGCAGCAGGCGCAACTCGCCCAGGTCGGGCCGGGCCTCGCCTGCGCTGATCCAGATCATGAGGGCGCCGCCCACGCTGGCCACGGCCATCAGGCTGGCGTAGAGCTCCCCGCCCAGCCGCAGCAGCAGCCGCGTGAGGGGGATGATCACCTCTCCGGCGATCTGGGGCATGGCCGCCACGTCCTGGGCCCGCACCCAGCTCAGGTGGGCCACGAGGTAGGTGGCCAGGACCAGGGCGACCTGGAAGATCAGCTGTCCGAAGATGGCCTGGGTGCTCGTCCCGCCGCCCCGCCACAGCTCGATGGACAGCCAGATCCCCGCCACGAGGGCCGCCACCGCCCACAGCCGGAGGAGCCAGGAGAAGACCTGCTTGAAGAAGCTGCCCTCGGAGATGAGGCGCAGCAGGGCGGGAACGATGGACAGCTTCGGCATCGGAGCCTCCGGCGGACGTGGGATCAATGGCTCCAGCCTCCGGAGGTCACCGGCCTCCGTCAAGCGATTCCATCCGGTCAGCCCTTCTCGCGGGGACGCGCCGACTGGGCGATGACCTCGACCTGGGGCAGGTGCTTGGTGAAGTAGTGGATCCGGGGGGCCTCGTACACCATGAGGAAGAGCTCGCCGCGGTGGATGGCGCCGTAGGCCACACCCCGCGTGCGGACCTCGTCGCCCTTCCTCACCCGGCTGAACTCGAACCGGAAGCCGTTCTCATCCGCGAACCGCGCCGGAGCCAGCTTCTCCAGCTTGAAGACGCTGCCGTCCCGGCTGGCGAAGGCCTCGTACATCTCCACCACATCCTGGGCCTGCATGTCCTTCCGGAAGCGGGGGATGGGCTTGTCGGCCGGGCGGTCCTTGACGGCCACGAAGGCCTCCCCCTCGGCGAGCCCTGCATAGAAGTGGAGCTGATCCAGCGGCATGCCCTCGGAGGTCCAGACATCGTGCTTGGGCTGCTGGGTGCCCTCGAGGCGGCTCCAGGCGCCGTCGATGCGGACCGCCAGCCGCTCGCACACCACCATCTCCCCGGGCGTGACGCCCACCCAGGTGGCCGGCTTCGTGCAGCCGGGCAGCAGCACCAACGAGGCGAGGAGCGCGACGAGGAGCACGGGCTTCAGGTTCATCTCAACCCCCTTCCGTCAGGTAGGAACGGATCATCTCGGCGTCCTCGGCATCCGGGCGGGCCGCCAGGTACCGGCCGAAGGCCTCCCGCATCTCGGGCAGCCGTCCGGCCTTGCGGTGGAGGACGCCCAGGGCCCGGTGGACTTCGGGCGGCACGCCCGGCAGGCCCGCGGCCTTCTGGTAGGCGGCCAGCGCGCGCTCGCCGTCCCCGTCCGAGGCCCGCAGGCGGTAGGCCTCGCCCAGGAAGTAGGAGGCCTGGCCGTCCTTGGGATCCGCCGCGGTGAGCCGGTCCAGCAGAGCCAGGCTCTCGCCGAACTTGCGGCGCCGGAGCTCGTCCTCCAGCCAGAGCTGGCGCCAGGGCGCCGTGGCCTGCCGGAGGGCCGGGGCGCGGGGGTCGAGATCCGGTTGGCCGAGGGCCTTGGCCGCGGCCTCCAGCTTGGTCTGGCGCTCCTTCTCCGTGGGATGCGTGGCGAAGAGGAGGCTCCGGGAGGAGGCGTCGCCCGTCCAGTCCTTCTCCGCCTGCAGTTCCGCCAGGAGGTTCGTCCAGACCTTCGAGGCCTCCAGGGGCGGATAGCCCGCGGCGGCCATCAGCTCCAGCCCGATCTGATCGGCCACCCGCTCGTGGTTCCGGCTGTAGGCGAACGCCCCGGCCAAGACGCCCAGGCCCGCCAGCGTGCCGGCCACCGGCACCAGGCCCAGGACATGGGCGAAGGCGGTCCGCGACTTGGCGTCCCGGAGGCGCTCCACCGAATGGCGGGCCATGTAGTGCCCGACCTCATGGCCGATCACTGCGGCCAGCTGGGCCTCGTTTTCCGCCCGGAGGATCAATCCCGTCCAGACCTGCATCATGCCGTTGGGGGCCATGTTCGCGTTGAAGTAGGGGGACCGGACCACGTAGGTGCGCACGTCCGGGCAGTGGGCCTGGGCCAGGCGGCAGGTGATGGCGTGGACATAGGCGGAGAGGGCCCCGTCCCGCACCAGGAAGGAGCTCTGGCGCAGGCGCTCCTCCTCCCGGTCCATGAGGGCCCAGAGGCCGCCCTCATCCGTCTTCGGCGAGGGCCGCGGGATCCGGGGCGGCGGCGTCCAGCCCTGCTCCGCCCTCAGCGCCGACCCCAGCGCCGGCCCCAGCGCCGGGCCCAGGAGGGCCATGGCGCCGCAGCACCCGCAGGTCTCGACGAAGTCGCGGCGGTCCACACCCTACTCCGGGAATTCCTTGAGCAGATGGCCGAGGGTGGCCTTCGCGGGTTCCAGTTCCCGCACATCCCCGGTGACCTTGGCCATCTCGTTGAACCACAGGATGCGGCCCGTCTTCAGATCCACCAGGGAGGCGTAGCCCACCTGGGCGCCCCCGCCCACCCCCACGCCGAGCGCCGCGTAGAGGACCATGGTCGCCACCCGGCCGCCGGTGGCGTAGCTGTCCCGCAGGAAGATGAACAGCGCGTAGTCCGCCGAGGCCTGCTTCCGGATCTCGGCGACCTCCTCGCCCAGGGACCAGTCGAGCTTCCCGGCCTTGCTGGGCAGCTTCCAGCTGCCGAAGTGGTGGAGGTCGATGGCGCGGGCCACGGCGCCGTGCAGGTGGTTGAGCTCCGCCAGGAGCTCTCCGTCCCCGGGCGGCACGGGCACGAAGGTCCCGCCCTGCCCCGCCTTCCGGAGGCGGAGGGCCTCCTTCAGGTTCGCGATGGCCTTGGTGGTCCACTCCGCCCGGGGTTCCAGCACGCCGCCGGCGGTCACGGCGAACAGCTCCACGTCGAGCGGCATCACGGCTACCGTGGCCCCGGCGGGTAGGCCCGTGAAGCCCTCGGCGAGGTGGGACTGGGCGGCGAGCCCGGAACCCAGGCCCAGGCTCAGGATCAGGGCCAGGAAGATCAGGCGGAAACGGACCATGGGTTGCCTCCGGATGCGCGGAGCAGGTCATGTGTGGGATCGGTTCCTTCCATGCTACCTCCAGACGCAAGCGGGGCCGGCTGAGCCGGCCCCGCGGGGTGCTAGGTGGGAATGCCTACTTCCGGGCCGACTTGGAGGTGCCCAGATCGCGGAGGGCCACCTGGCCCTGGCGGCCGAAGTCGATGGCCTCGCCGAGGATGCGGGCGACCTCCTGGGGCGCGTGGAAGCCCATGGAGTTCTCGGCGTTCACGAAGTCGACCCGCCACTGGGCCTTGCGCTGGAACTCGAGGATGGGCTTCAGCTTCGCCTCGTCCACGCCGGCCTTCTTGGCGGCCTCGATGTCACTGATGAGGTTCACCACGGCGTCCTCGGCGCGGTCCATGAGCGCCTTGGTGCGGTCCTGGATGGCCGTCACGCGGGCCTTCAGCTCCTCCTCGGGGAAGCGATGGCAGGTCTGGCAGGAACGCGAGACGTTGAGCAGCGGACTGCGCACCTGGTGGTCGCTGACCTTGAGCGCGCCTTCGCGGACGTAGGGCATGTGGCAGTCGGCGCAGGAGACGCCGGAGCGGGCGTGGATGCCCTGGCTCCACATCTCGAACTCGGGATGCTGGGCCTTGAGGACCTCGGCGCCGGTCTTGCCGTGCTGCCAGTCGAAGAAGCGGTGGCCGTCGGGGAACTTGTAGCTGTCGTAGTACGCCTCGATCTGCTCGACCTTCAGGCCGTTGTTCCAGGGGAAGAAGAGCGTGACCTTCGGGCCGCAGTAGTACTCCACGTGGCACTGGCCGCAGACCATGGAGCGCATCTCCTGGCGGGAGGCGTCGCGGTTCGCGTCATAGGGCGTGGCGCGGTCGCCCTTGCGCCACTTCTCGATGGACGGCAGGTGCGGCACGGGCTCGGGGCTGTTGGCCAGGGCCACGATGCCGCGGATGAAGCCGGGCTTGGTGACGCGCAGGGCCATGTTCTTGGGATCGTGGCAGTCGATGCAGGCCACGGGGTGCTTCACCAGCTTGGTGGCGTCGGCGTAGGGCATCTTGCACACGGCCTCGAAGCCCGCCATGAGCTGGGCCTGGGCGTTGGCGCTGGTGAAGTCCTCATCCAGCGTGCCGGGCGCGCCGGCCTTCAGGCCCTGCTCGCGGAAGGCCACGGTGTTCGAGGCGTGGCAGTGGAGGCAGGAGCCGGGCTGCTTGCGCTCGGTGACGCGCTTGGTGTTGCGCTGGTCATCCAGCATGTAGGCGTGGCCGCGGCGCTGGTTGAAGTCGATGGCGAAGGCGTAGCCGTCGAAGATGGTCACCAGCCGCGGATCCTCCTGGATGCGGCTCTTGGGCAGGGCCTCGCTGCCGGCGCCGCCGTACTTGGTGTTGTACTTCTCGGAGGTCTTCAGGTAGGTCTCGTACTCGCGGGGGAAGTTCTTCCCCCACAGGGCGGGATCGACGACCTTCTCGTCGAGGTCCACGAGCTTGAAGCTGGTCTGCTTCGCCTCGGCCTTGCGGGTGGTGATGCTGGCGTAGAGGGCCATCACGAGCACCGTCGCCACGGCGGCGCCCGCGGCGATGAGGCCCATCCGGACCACGGGCCGGGAGAAGAACGGGGTGGGGTTGTCGGTCATCGGGGGTTCCTCCCGCGTGGCGGACCACGCGCCTTAAGGTGGGATCGGGGGTGAGATCTGGGGTGGGGTCAGGGGTAGGTGGTCAGGTCGGTCGGAAGCTCAGCCCATGGGCCCATGGCCCACTTCCTGGTGGCAGCGCACGCAGCCGTAGAGGTCGGCCTTCTGCGTCGGGTCCGTGGGCACGCCCAGGGTGCCGTGGGCGGTGATCTCGCCCGTCAGCTCGCCGTGGCAGCGGATGCAGTTGTCCTCCAGCACCTTGGCGTTGCCGGGCTTGATGCGGATGGGCTCCGCGAAATTCAGCAGCGTGAAGGCCTTCGAATGGTGGTACCCGTTGCTGGCCTTCACGAAGAACTTGTTCACGACGTTGTCGTGGGGCAGGTGGCAGTCGTTGCACACGGCCACCGCATGGTGCGAACCATGCCGCCAGCTGTCGTACTCCCCGCGCATCACATGGCAGTTCACGCAGACCTGGGGATCGTTCGACAGGTACGAGGTGCCGTGGGCCGCCACGAACGTGTAGGCCCCGGACCCCACGAAGACGCCCGCGAAGACGCTGGCGAGGACGCTCAACAGGAAGAGGCGACGCTTTCCGCTCACGAGGTATCCATCCGATGTCCGAGGGTCCGTCCTCCGACCGGAACAGGATGAGATAAAATTAGGACCTGTCAATCCGATATCAAAATATCTTTTCAGACGATATGGTTGCCTATGCATGGAGAAGAGCCGGCAGAGCCGGCTCTTCTCCATGGGTCGAGAGGTCCTAATCCAGCGTGATCGCCCCGTTCACCGTGCTCAGGTGGATGTCCTGGTCCCCTCCGGGGAAGGTGGCCGTGACCCGCCGCTTGGCCACCTCCACCTGCTCGGCGCCCTTGGCCTTGAAGGTGATGCCGCCGTTCAGCGTGGTGGCGGTGAGGTGCCCCTTCAGGCCCGCGATCTGGAGGTGGATGGTGCCGTTGACGGTCTCGGCCTTGACCCCGCGGCCCAGGCCGTCCAGACCCGTGCCCTTGATGGTGCCGTTCACGGTCTGGATGGTGAGGCCACCCTGCACCCGCTCCAGGGTGACGGCGCCGTTCACCGTGGTCGCCTTGAGGGAATCCCCCAGGTCCGTGGCGCGCACCCCTCCGTTCACGGTGGTTAGGCTGGCGGCGCCCTGGGTTCCGCTGAGGGCCACCTCACCGTTCACGGTCTCCAGGGAAGGGACCACTTTGCGCGGCACCTTGAGGGTCATCAGGCACTGCGGCCCCTGGTAGGAACCCCAGCCATTGTGCTTGGGGTACTCGCCGCGGATTTCCAGACCGTTCTTCCCGGATTCGAGGACCACCTTCACCTGCTCGTCCCGGCTGCTGGGCTTGAACTCACCCGTGAACTGGACCTCGTCGCGGTCCCAGGCCTCCACGTGGATGAATCCGTTGACGTTCTTCACCTTGAGCGTCGAGCCGGCCGCCAGGGGTACCGTGCGGGTCTCCGTGGTCTTCTCAGCCTTGGCGGGCTGGATCACCTGGGTCTGGGCGGCGAGCGGGGCCCAGAGGAGGACGGCGGCCACGGCCGCGGCGAGGGGATGGGTGAGGGACATGGAAGCCTCCTGCGTTGTCAGAGAACGTTGGAGGTGATACGAAGGCCTTCGGAGGCGGTTTAGACTCCTTTCCAGCTCCGTATACTTGGGAGTGCGCGGAGTCCCCATGTCCCAGACCATCGACCGCCCCGAGCTCAGCCCCGCCGAGTGGAAGCTCATCCAGGACCTGCGCTCCCTTCCGGACGCGGCCCTCCGGGAGCGCATGCAGACCTCCATCGGCGAGCTGCTGTTCTTCTTCCGCACCCCCCGCTGCCAGGGCATCGGCATCGAGGGTTTCCCCTGCGGCGATCCGCGTTCCTCCTGCGAGGACTGCCACCAGATCTGGGACACGCTCGACAAGGTGGCCGAGCGGGTCCGCAAGGCCTGAGCGACCGGCGTCAGCGCGCCAGCCAGCGGTCGCCGAAGTTCACGAGGATCGCGCCCGCCAGGATGAACCCGGCCCCGAGAAGGCGGATCCAGGACAGGCCCCGCGCCTGGAGACCGATGAGGCCGAAATGATCGAAGGCCAGCGAGGAGCACACCTGCCCCGCCACGATGAGGGACACCATGGCCGCCAGGCCGATGCGGGGAGCCAGCAGGGTCGTCCCGAACACGAAGAAGGCCCCCAGGAAGCCGCCCAGCCACTGCCACCACGGCACGCGGGAGAGGCCGCCCAGCGCCGCGAAGGGCTGGCCCGTGAGGGCGGAAACCACCAGCAACGCCACGGTGCCCACCGCGAAGGACACCAGGGCCGCCAGCATGGAGCCGCTGTGGAGCGATGCCCTGAGCGCGTTGTTGACGGCCGACTGGAGGGGCACCGCCAGTCCGATGGCGAAGGCCATCACGAGAAAGAGCAGAACCATCCGTGCCTCCGCCTGGAAGGGCCCATGGTAGCCACCTTGGAAGCCCCCGCCGTCCTTTGACCGGAGTTCTTCAGAGGGCGCACACGCGGTTGCGCCCCTCCACCTTGGCCCGGTAGAGGCCGGCGTCCGCCCGGGCCAGCATCTGCCCCGCATCCAGGTCCCCGGGGCCCCGCTCGGCGATGCCGAGGCTGCAGGTGACCAGCAGCCCGCCGCCGGGAAGGGGCACGGGCACTTCCCCCATGGCCTTCCGGAAGCGCTCCGCGAGGGGCCGCGCGCCATTCAGGTCCGTCTCCGGAAGGATCACGAGGAACTCCTCCCCGCCGATCCGGCCGGCCAGGTCCGCCTCGCGCAGCGTGGCCCGCAGCCGCTCCCCGAAGACCTGGAGCACGAAGTCCCCGGCCCCGTGGCCGTGGGTGTCGTTGATCTGCTTGAAGTGGTCCAGGTCGCACATCAGCACCGACAGCGGCCGACCGTAGCGCACGCTGAGGCCGAAGCGGGTCTGGAACTCCGCCAGGGCGCGGGTGCGGTTGGCCAGGCCCGTGAGCGGGTCCTTGGTGCTGAGGTCCAGCAGGGTCTCGTGGAAGGCGCGCTCGAGGGGGTCCATGGCCACCAGCTTCAGCACGTGGCCGCCGATGGCCATGCGATCGCCCGGATGCAGGGCCACGGCCCCCTGGATGCGCGAGCCGTTCAGCAGGGTGCCGTTGGTGGACCCGAGGTCTTCCAGCCACACCTGGCCGCCGATCACGCCGATCCGGGCGTGGTGCCGGCTCACCTCGCCATCCAGGAGCGCCACCTGGACGTCCGGGGCCCGGCCGATGAGGGAAGCCCCGGGCCGCAGGGCGAAGATCCGTCCCAGCGCCGCGCCCGCGTAGGCCACCAGCGCCCATTCCGAAGGGGCCTCGGGGAGGTCGCCCCCGGGCTGGATCCCCGCCAGCGTGGGCATGTCCGCGGTGACGGACGCCTGCACGGGCCGGGACGGGGCAGGCCGTTTGCGCACCATGGGTCCTCCGGGAGATCCCTTCTTTTTTGGAAGACTACATCCCACCTGCCGGAACCACCTCTTGTCTTTTACCCAACACCTGGTACATTGAATCTTCCACTCGTTGGGGAGTGGTCTAATGGTAGGACAACAGATTCTGGTTCTGTCAGGTGAGGGTTCGAGTCCTTCCTCCCCAACCACTCAAAACTTGGTTCCTGGTCCCATCGTCTAGCGGTTAGGACGACGCCCTCTCACGGCGTAAACAGGGGTTCGATTCCCCTTGGGACTACCAGCAAGCCCCCTAGAGAAATCTAGGGGGCTCTTGTTTTTTAGCGACCTCCCTACCCTGCATCTTGGCCTCAGGGGGAAACGAGGGGGAAAAGCCCGGCCCACGAGGGCATGCCGCCGATGGTCGAGGGCGCCACCATGCGCTCGCTTGAGCGCCGCGTCGCGGGGCTTGACGATGCGCCGATGGATGCGTGGTCTCGACGACGGTGTGGCCCCCCTGCCCAGAGCCCCCGTGGCCCATCGCAGGCCCTCCCGCGGCTCCACCTGCCCACTTCCAGGTAAGGTATTCCCCATGTCCCCCGCGCTCGATGCCTTCCTGAAGACCTGGCGAGGGTCCGCCGGCAACGAGCGGGCCAATTTCCAATCCTTCCTGCGCGACTTCTGCGCGGCGCTGGAGCTGCCGATGCCCGAGCCCAAGGGGCCCGGCGCCACTTACTGCTTCGAGAAGGACCTGAAGCTCACCCACCTGGACGGCACCACTTCCACCGGCAGCATCGACCTCTACCGCGAGGGCTGCTTCGTGCTGGAGGCCAAGCAGGGCAGCACCACGGACGCGCCCGGTTCCGCGCCCCGCCGGGGCACCCGCGCCTACGACCGCTACATGGAGGCCGCATTCGGGCAGGCGGTGAACTACGCCCGCAACCTGTCCCGGCGCCCGCCCTTCGTCATCACCTGCGACATCGGCCACGCCATCCATGTGTGGGATGGCTTCGCCGGGGCCTATGGCGGCTACGGCGCCCGGCGCAGCTTCACGCTGGACGACCTGCGCACGCCCCAGGTGCAGGAATACTTCCGCGCCCTCTGGCTCGATCCCCAGAGCCTCGATCCCGCCCGCTCCCGCACGGCCGTCACCCGCGAGGTGGCCTCGGCCCTGGGCGGGCTGGCCCGCAGCCTGGAGGCCCGCTTCCCCGCCGAGGTGGTGTCCCGCTTCCTCATGCGCGTGGTGTTCACCTTCTTCGCCGAGGACGTGGGCCTCCTGCCCGAAAAGCTGTTCCAGAGCGCCCTGGAGGGGGCCTGGAAGGAGCATCCCGAAGCCTTCCCCAAGGGCATGGAGAGCCTGTGGGACGCCATGAACACCGGCGGCTTCTGGGGGCCCCTCAAGGTGCTGCGCTTCAACGGCGGCCTGTTCTCCGAGAGCCTGGCCCTGGACCTGAACGCCGACGAGATCGCCCGGCTGGCCAAGGCCGCCGCCTTCAACTGGGCCGAGGTGGATCCCAGCATCTTCGGCACCCTGTTGGAGAGCGCCCTGGATGCCCGCGAGCGCCACCGCCTGGGCGCCCACTACACGCCCCGCGCTTACGTGGAGCGCCTGCTGCGCCCGGCCCTGGAGGAACCCCTTCGCGCCGATTGGGAGCTGGCCCAAGCCGAGGCCATGGCGCTGCTCGGCGCTGAAGCCACCGACGCCGACAAGGCCAAGGCCCGCGAGGTGCTCCACGACTTCCAGCGCCACCTGGCCCATGTGAAGGTGCTCGATCCGGCCTGCGGCAGCGGCAACTTCCTGGCCACGGCCTATGACGTGTTGAAGCGGCTGGAGGGCGAGGTGCAGCGCCGCCTGGAGGACCTGGGCGAGACGGGCCGCTCCCTGGCCCTGGAGGGCGTGCTGGTGACGCCCGCGCAGTTCGTGGGCCTGGAGGTAAAGCCCTGGGCCCGGGACATCACCGACCTGGTGCTGTGGATCAGCCATCTGCAATGGTTCCACCGCCTGCACCCCGACATGAACCCGCCGGAGCCCGTGCTCCAGGCCTACGGCAACATCCAGTGCCGCGACGCCGTGCTGGCCTCGACCGGCACCCGCGACACGGGCCGCAGCCGCTGGGATGGCCGCACCTTCAAGACCCACCCCGCCACCGGCAAGCCCGTGCCCGACGAGACGGCCCAGACAGCCATTGTCGAATACCTGGACCCGCGCCCAGCCCCCTGGCCTGAGGCCGACTTCATCGTGGGCAACCCGCCCTTCTTGGGGAACAAGCGGGTACGCGAAGCCCTGGGGGACGGCTACGTGGAGGCCCTACGCGCCGCCTACCCCGCCGTGCCCGACAGCGTGGATCTCGTCCTCTATTGGTGGCACAAGGCCGCCGAAGCTGTGCGAGCGGGCCGTGCCCGCCGCTTTGGGCTCATCACCACCAATAGCCTCACCCAGGCCTTCAACCGCCGCGTCATCACCCACGCCACGACCGGGAAGAATCCCCTCAAGCTGCTGTGGGCCATCCCCGATCACCCCTGGACCGACGAGGGTGCCGCCGTCCGCATCGCCATGACCGTGGGCGGCCTGGAGGGCCAACCCTGGCTGGGCCGCGTGGTAGAGGAGCGAAGCGCCGACACGCCTGAGGCAGAAGCCGCTGCCGTGAGGGTGGACGGGGGGAACGTGGAAGCGATCCACGAGGATCTGAGTGCGGGGGGTAAAAGTATCTGGCGCGGTGCCGCTGAAGGCCAATTCCGCCATCGGTGGAAGGGGCATGATTCCTTACGGGGAAGGTTATCTGGTCTCCGAGCAGCAGGCTTCAAACTGGGGATACCCTTCGGTATTGAAAGCCTATTTCAATGGGCGCGATATAACCGACAAGCCGCGCGGCCGCTGGATCATCGACTTTTTCGGATTTTCAGAGGACGAAGCGAAGCGAATAGCTCCTGGCCCCTACCAGCATCTCTTTGAGACGGTTCGAATCCAGCGGCTTAACGCTGGAACCAAGGGGGTAGCCGATAATTGGTGGTACTTCTGGTGCCCCCGGAAAGAGTTGCGGCAGGCCCTTGCAGGCCTTTCCCGTTACATCGCTACGCCCCAGGTGGCAAAACATCGAGTCTTTCAGTTTCTCGATGGGGCTGTTCTTCCTGATGACAAACTCATCGCGATCGGGCTGGAGGATGCTTGGTTTATGGGCGTGCTGGAATCTTGCCCTCACAAGGTTTGGGCATCACCCGGCGCTAATGGCTCGCTTCTGGAAGATCGGCCAGTCTATAACAAGACCACCTGCTTCGACCCCTTCCCCTTCCCGGACGCCACGGATGCCCAGAAGGCCCGCATCCGCGACCTGGCAGAGTGCCTGGACGCCCACCGCAAGGCGGCCCAGGGGCGGGGCGTGACGATCACGGGCATGTACAACCTCCTGGCCAAGCTGCGGGCCGGTGAGGCCTTCACGGCTAAGGAACGCGAGCAGCACGAGGCTGCCCAGACCGAGATCCTCCGCCAGTTCCACGACGAGCTGGACGCCGCCGTGGCCGAGGCTTACGGCTGGCCCGCGGACCTGCCCGAGGCCGAGATCCTGGAGCGCCTGGTGGCCCTGAACCAGGAACGCGCCGCGGAGGAGGCCCGGGGCCTCGTGCGCTGGCTGCGCCCTGAGTACCAGGCCCCCGAGGCCGCGCAGGTTGTAGCGACGGCCCTCCTTCCCGAGGAAACCGATTTTAAGTCCGCGGTGTCGGGGTCAGCTCCCGAGCCCCAGCCCTGGCCCAAGGGCCTCAAAGACCAGCTCGCCGCCCTGCGCGGTGTGCTGCTGGCCTCCGCCCGCCTGTGGGCCCTGGAGGACGTGGCCAAGGCCTTCAAGAGCAAGGGCCGCTACCGCGACAGCATCACCGCCCACCTGGACCTCCTCACCGACCTCGGCATGCTCAGCCGCGTGGACACCCCCGAAGGGCCCCGCTGGCATAGACCGATTGCAATTGGAGTGTAAGGAATATGATCAAATATATTAAAAAAATCGTTTTCGCAATTGGCAAACAAATTGCCAATATTTCACGCGGTTTTTCAGAAGATCACCCTAAAAAAGTCCTAGCATTTGAAGTATTAATCGTTGGAATTCCTGCTGCGGCAATCGGCATAATTAATTCAAATGTTGATCTACCAACTCAGAAGAGCCTAAAATTATTCACACAATTTCATCCATACTGGTATTTTTCTCTGTTTTTAATTCCATCACTGTATCAATTAATCGCTGGAATTATTAATTTAATGATCAAGAAATGGTTTATTATTGGAGAAACAAAGGTTTTGACCAATACCATAGAACTCCATGATCGTTTTTTTAGAGATAAATCCAACCCGCTTACCATTTGCTCGCTAGGGCAGTGTGGCAGAAGGAGCGGCGGTGGTATCTCTGCCAAACATCTTATAAGTTGTGCAATTCAACCTAAAGAAGCCCTGGCGAATTTAATAAAGGAAATTAAATATTCACTGAATGAACTACTTGAAGATGAATCCATTAAAATTGTATTGGCCGTCAGGGATGAAAAGGGTGGAGCAATCAGTTATTTGCAATTTTACCCGAGGGGAGTAGGTTGGACGCCACACAGTGAAATGCTTAAAAATCCACATTTAACTTTCTTTGGCCATGTCGCAAAAGAAAAGAAAATTCTCATAATCGAAAATATTGAAGAAGAATTAAAACTAAAATCGCCTAGATACGTTAAATCTCCTGTCCCTACTCACAATATCGGCTCTATAATCGGAATGCCAATTACAAATCCTGGAGAAGACAAGGTAACATTGATATTAACTATTAAATCTGACAATCCTTATGTCATTTCGGAAGCCAAGCAAGAAGTCCTCAAGGCAATAATGGATCGTTTTGCCCTCTGGATTCTTTATGAATATCACTTAACCTTAATCGAAGAACTCGTGTGATCCGCTGGAGGGGTTATGGCCAAGACAAGCGGTAAGCAGGCGGTGCTCTCAAGGAATAAGCCAGCAAGCGCATCTGGCTCCAAATTTGCACACTCAAAAGATGCTGATGCCAATAATAAAATATCACATTGGTTTTTTAATATGTTTCGAGAAGAAATCCTAGAAGACAAGCAACTTGCGAAAAAGTTGAGAATTAAAAAATAAGATTTATGAAGTATGCCCTCCCCGAGGCATTCAAAGACGCCCCTCAACTCCGGCGCAATTTTAGGGCGGCGCCTCCTAGCGGATCTGCCGTGACTGCTAGGCTCTTGGTCTTTGGGGGGAGCAGAAGCGGTGCCTCAACCGCCCCCTCACGAACAAAGTCGGCCCAGGCCTTGACCGTTTCGGCCATGGCTTCCGGGGAACGGCTTCGATCAACGAGGGCGACCTGACGTGCTCGGCATTCTGAGCGGGGCCACTTCGACCACACCTTTGCCGGGATGGCGAGGATGACTTTATCGGCCTCCTTCGCGTTGGAGGGGTGGCAGGAGGCATTGGACACCTCCGAAGGGCCCCTTCCGGCTTCGCCACCGTCTCGATTGGCTGAGGCCTTCCAGCAACCGCTGGC
Source organism: Geothrix mesophila (assembly GCF_022808835.1). Taxonomy (NCBI): domain Bacteria; kingdom Pseudomonadati; phylum Acidobacteriota; class Holophagae; order Holophagales; family Holophagaceae; genus Geothrix; species Geothrix mesophila. Next base: position 1,454,792 of record NZ_JAKZLD010000001.1, on the reverse strand, counting down.
GCCGAACCAGCGAACCCCCGCTGATTCACGCCATACGGCCTCGTAGGCCATGGCCACCTGGGCGGCCGTCAATCGAAAACGCCCCCCCGCCAAGCCTGGGCGGCTGAGCTGGGCCAGATAACGGCCCCAGGGCGGATTCTTGAATCTGTACCCAATGGCCCTGGGCAGCCCCTCGGAATCAATTGGCGACCACCAGCCCTCCCGATAGCCACAGGACATCCCGGCCCGCAGTGCTGCACGCTCACAGACCTCCGCCACGCGCTCAAAAAACGCGGCGGGGCTCAGGCGTAAGAGGGGATGAATGGACACCAGGAGATGCGCGTGGGGATGGTGTCCATGCTCTCCATAGGTGGACTCCAGCACCCGGAAGCTGCCCTTGACCGCTTTTCTGAACCACGCTCGGCTTTGCAGGACATGCAACATGCCGTTCAACACACCCACCTGGGCCCCCCAACCCGTTTCCTTCTGATGCCGCATGGAGAGGGTCAAGGAAAAGTGCTGAAGGTTCTCAATGCTAGCGATCCGGCCGCCTATCCGCCCCATTTCGCGCAGGCGTTTTGCGAGCAGATAGGGGCCGCAGATGAGGCAGGGCATCCGTCCGCAATAATTCAGGCCTGTCCAATACCGCCACCCATCCGGACGTTCACGGAGCACCACCATCCCGCGCCCAATCGGAATCGTGTTGCACCGGGACACCTCACCGGCGGTTTTCGCGTATCCGTTGGCCTTCAACAGCCCGAGCATGGCGTCCCTGGCTCCCGGCCCAGTCATCCTGTCGCTCACCACCCGGGGCATGAAGGCGTGGGGATGATCCGGCTGCTGCAATTGTTCATTCAATATCAAGGAGGGCTCCTCCCGGCGTTGCTGACGGTGGAAGGCGCCGCCATGACAGGCCTTCGGCTGGGCCTAATGGCCGCGGGGTTCCTACTTCGTCTAGATGCACCTGCGGGCCGTCCGCACTTGTGCCTTGGACTTGGTGCTGATGGTTCTGCGACGCTTCGCCGAAAGATCGGCGACAGGTCACCGGTTCATCTGGAGAAGTTCTGAAGTTTTCCGACGCAGATAAAAAGGGGAATAGGGGCCATAACGTTGAGCATCAAAGGCCCTGCGGATCCTCGCCCAGTTTCCGGGGGGCCCCCTGACACAGCCTTGGAAAGGGTGTGCGCCGCGTCAGGCGACACGGCCCACCCCTTGCCCCTCTTCGATCAGGCTCTTGATGGCCGCGATGGGGATCAACCGACGGCGGCCCAGCTTGACGCTTGCCAACCGGCCCTGCTTGATGAGGGCATACACGAAAGTCCGGCCGATCCCAAGCTGCTGGGCAGCGGCTTCGATGCTGAAACAGGTCGCCAAAGCAGGCGCGATGTCGGGTTGTATCGAGAGTGATGAGTTCATGCGTCGTTCTCCTAGAACACAGGCGATGGCCTGTGTATTCATGCGAACGCACTTCTCTGTTTTTGTTTATTCCCCTGGGGGAAAAAATGCGTAGCCTGAATTTCGCGCATTCTGTGTTGGAGACTTGAACCATGTCTTCCAGCGTTCCCCCCAGCATTCCCCTTGCACTAAGTCACGCCTACTTCGCCAAATTCCACCGCCCCATCCCGCAATTCATCTCTCAGGGTGATGACCTGGGCCGGCGAATTCACGCAGAGGCCATCAAGGCCCTAGCTGGGGAGCGAGGCTCCTTGGACCCGGAAGAATTTGCGGTTGAATGCCCGCCTGGAGCCGAACTTTAAGCCGGTGATGTGAGCCCCACATTCGGGCACAAATATGGGCGGCCCGAGAGGACACACCATGGAGCCGCCTTCGTGCAGCTTCAACCGCGCTTGATCTTCAATTCGGCCACCGGAGCCACCGCGAGGCCGAACTTGGGTGCCAAGGTCTCCAGTGCGCGTGTAAGGTCGGACGGGGCCAGGTGCGCGTAATGTTTCTCCAACATTCGTGTATCTGCATGCCCGGTGAGCTGGGCCACGTAGGCCAGTGGCATCCCCGCGGCCACCAAGGCACTGGCGTAGCTGTGCCGAAGCTGGTGGAAGCCCATCTTCGGCAATGAAGCCGCCTCGCAAGCATCGTGCATCCGCCGCGTCTGCTCGGCCGGTCCCCAGGCCAGGGGATCCACGCCGCCGGCCCTTGTGCGCCGCTCAACCTGGTCGCGCTGAAATAAGGTTTCCACGGGCTTCCTGCCCGCCGTGAGGGATCTGAAGTATTCCTTCCCCTCCTCGGTCAGCATCGCTCGTCGGGGCTTCCCCCCCTTCGCCTCGCGCACCAATACGGTGCCGCCGAGGCTGTCGAAATCCCCCACCACCATCCTCGTCAATTCCCCGTACCGGCACCCGGTCAACAGCGCCCCTGTCACCAGCCGCTTGAAGTCGGGTTCTCGGATCGAGTTCAGAAGCCGCTGCTGCTCTTCCGGGGTCAAGTAGCTTTGCCGCGCCTCATCCACGGCCTGGAACGGCCTGACGCTCCGCCAAGCATCATCAGGGCAGTGAACGAGGCCACGGCTTTTCGCATAGGTCAGGGCCGCCTTCAGCGTAGATAGAACGCGGTTGGCCGTGGCCTTTCGCGCACGCTTTTCATCTGCGGTCTTCGGGGTTTTTGGGGCAGGCTTCAAATACTTCTGTGGTTTCCTGGGTTTCGCAGGTAGTGGGCGCTTGCGTTGCTTAATTAATCGCGGGGATGCGGCAAGCTCGTTCTTCCACTTGTCGAGCCGGAGGCGGGTCAACTTTTCGACCTCCACCCCACCAAGGGCGGGGAGGATGTGGTGTTCCGTCCTCTTGCGGGCATCGGCAGCGGACTTCTTCCCTTCCTGATCCATGTGGTCGAGATATGCCTCCATCGCATGAGCCACCGTGAAGGGGCCGCGATGAACCCGCTCTCCCGCGGCCTCGGCCATGGCCTGGGCGAACCATTCCCGGGCCTTGGCCTGCGCCTGGGCATAGTTGAGAATCGTTCGACCATCGGCATCGGCGTGGTCATCGGCTGTGCCCAGGGCCTTCTTCTGTTTGGCCCGGGTCTCGGGAAGGTAGATTCTCGCCCGCCAGGTTCCCGATGCCCCGCCCTCCGGCTTGAAGTAGCCCAAGGCCTGATTTGGTGCGATGGAAACCCAATGCGGTTCATGCTGGGCGGCCAGCTTTCGGCGGGCCTCTCGGCGATCCAGTTTCGGGCTTCGCATGGTTCTGGCCATCACTTCACTCCGGGGGGAAACCAGGGGGAAAATATGTTCCCGAACTCGCCCGAACTCAAGTGAATGCAAATATCGAACCATTGCAGTGTTTTCAAATACTTCTGTGTTCACGGAAGATCGCTCATGTCCGTGAATTCGTATTTTCAACCCCTCTCACAGCGTAAACAGGGGTTCGATTCCCCTTGGGACTACCAAACGGCCCGGCGCAAGCCGGGCCTTCTTCTTGTCCCAAGGGGAATCGAAGTCACGGATGGCGAAGCCCAGCCGGGTGGCGAGGGAGATGGCAAAGGCCGTCTTCCGAGCCGGGCCCCCGGCGGGCTGAGCATCATGTCCAAGTTGTCTCTGCCTAGCCGCGCCAGCCGCCCGCAGTCGCCCCTCCCCGGCGCTATCCTGAAGGCATGGCCGCCTCTGTTCCCATTCCCCCGCCGGCGCCCAAGGCCGCGCGCCCCGCCTGCTCCTGGACCTGCCTGGGCCACTGCCCGACCTGCCAGGCCCGGGCCATGGAAGGGGTCAGCTCCGGATCACCAGGCCCACGCGCATCGGGTCGTGCCTGAAGTAGTCCGGATCGGGCCAGCCGCCGACCACGATCCGCCGACAGGCCTGGGCGATGGTCTCCACGCTCTGGCGCTCGTTGTTGAACACGGCGTCGTACCAGCGGGAGGACGTGACGTCCGCGTGGAGGCATTCACTGATGAACTTCTCCCGCAGCTTCGACTGCTTCCGGACCAGTTTCTCGGCCTCCGCCAGGGGGATGTCCAGGCGGCGGGCGATGGTCGAGATCCGGAAATCGAAGCCGGCCTCCAGGCGGAAATGGAAGCAGTTCTTCAGGTCCTGGCAGGCCACGGCTCCGCCCCGGCCGACGATGATGGCGCTACCGACCATGGCGATCTGGACGAGGTGCTTCACCACCTTGGCGTAGGCGTCATCGTGGGTGAGGTGGCCGAAGTGGGTCCGGAGGACATCCTGCGCGTGGCTCTCGTCCCCCAGATGGCCCAGGAGCTGGCGGGACAGGTTCTCATCCGAGGCCACCTGGTCCACCAGCGCCTTGTCGAACAGGTTCCAGGGCTGGCCGGAGGCCTCCTCCAGCAGCACCTTGAGCCGCTGGCCCAGCGCATAGCCCTCGCACCCGTACTGCCTGGAGATGGTCACGGACGGATGAGCCTGGGGCCGATGGGCCTGCTCGAAGCGCTCCCGGAGGCGCATCCAGCCGGCTTCGCGCTGCTCGATGCTGGGAATAAGGGAATCGAAGCTCTTGGGCATGGAACCTCCGGCTTCTGAGCGGCCAGATCCGGGGCCTACGCCCGGAAGGTACGGCCTCCACGGGCGGTGGCAAGGTCCCCGCGCGCTGATATTTCGGGGATCGCCCGGTTCCAGAGCCGCCTGGGCGGGCCGGCTCGCATCTCCCCATCGCCTGTGGTTCGATGGATCATGCGCTTCCGTGGATATTGGCTCCTTCCCCTGGCTTTGGCCGGAACGATCTTCTGGCTGAGTGCGCAGGGGCACTACCCGGGTGGGATCGAGCTGCCCTCGCCCCTGGACAAGGCCGCCCATGCCTCGGTGTACGCGCTGCTGGCCCTGGCCTTGGACCGGACGCTGCGCCACACTGCCACCGGCCTGCCCCTCTACCGTCGGCACCTGTGGATCCTGGCCGCCGTCGCCCTCTACGGCGCCTCCGATGAGCTGCACCAGTTCTTCGTCCCCGGCCGCTCCTGCGAGTTCGGCGACTGGCTGGCGGACTGTTTCGGTGGGGGCCTGGGCCTGACCGTGGGCTCCCTCCACCTCCTGTTCACCCGGCGCCTGGGAGCCCTCTCCTGGCGCCGCGGCACGCCGCGCAGGTCGGACCCCGCCCGGGATCTCATCCTCGTCGCAGACCCCCACTGGAACGCCACGCTCACCGGCCTGGAGGCGGCCACCGCAGCCCATCCGGAGGCCGACTGGCTGCTCCTCGGCGATGTCTTCGACGTGTGGGTGGGCTTTCCGGGCATGGAAACGGAGGCGCAACGGACCTTCCTCGCCTGGGTGGACGCCCGCCGCGCCTCGGGTCGCTGGGTGGGTCTGTGGATGGGGAACCGCGAGTACTTCCTGGACCGCCACGCCGCGCGCTTCAACCTCATGGGCGAGGGCATCGGCGGGGCGCTGGAGGACGAGTTCCTGGCCTGGGAGCACGGTGACCTCATCAACACCGCGGACCGCCAGTACCGCCTGTGGAACCTGGTGTCCCGCTCCGGAGCCCTGTGGCTGGTGTTCCGCCTGATGCCCGCGGGCACGGCCCGGAAGGTGTCCGCCTGGATGGAGCGGAAGCTCCGCACCACCAACGCCGCCTACAAGCTCACCTTCCCCCGCGAGGCCTTCCGCGCCACCGCCCAGGCCCACCCCGGCGCCACCTTCCTGACCGGCCACTTCCACACCCACGAGGTCGAAGCCAACGGCATCGCCCTGCCCTGGGCGCACGAGGGGCGGTTCATGGTGTGGCGGGGCGGGAAGGTCGAACCGCTAGAGTTCTAGCAGGTCCGCCACCTCGCGCCGCAGCTCGGGAATGCCCGTGCCCTTGCCAGCGCTCACCCAGGCGATGTCCCCGGCATGCAGGCCCAGGTCCGCGGCCACGTCCTTGCGCTGTTTCAGGGCCCTGCTGGGCTTCACCTGGTCGGCCTTGGTGGCTACGACGCGGAGGGGCAGGCCCTCGGCGCGGAGCCACTCGATCATCTGGTGGTCCAGCTTCGTGGGGCCCACCTCGGCGTCCACCAGCACGAAGACCATGCGCAGCGTGGCCCGGCCCGTGAGGTAGCCCTCGATCATCTTCTGCCAGGTGGCCCGCTCGGCGGCGGGGCCGGTGGCGAAGCCGTAGCCCGGCAGGTCCACGATCCAGCGGTCAGGCCCCGTGAGGAACACGTTGATGAGCCGCGTGCGTCCTGGCGTCTTGGATACCCGCGCCAGCTGCTTCTGGTTGGCCAGGGCGTTCAGCAGCGAGGACTTCCCCACGTTGCTGCGCCCCACAAAGGCCACCTCCGCGTGGCATACCCCCAGCGTCCGCGCGTCGGAGGCGGAGGTGACGAAACGGGCATCGGTGAGGGGCTGGGCCATGGGACCTCGGGTGGCTACGACGAAGGTCGAGGCAAATTCAAGATTAGCGCCCTTCCAGGCCGTCCGCAGTCTGGAGTCCGGACTGCCCCTACACCGTCACCAGGCTCGTGGGCGCCGGCTGGTCGAAGGCGATGCGCCCGTGGTCGAGGCCGATGACGCGCTTCCTCATGCGCTGGATGAGGCTGCGGTCGTGGGTGGCCACGACGACGGTGGTGCCCTGGCCGTTGATGCGCTCGAAGAGGGCCATGATCTCCTGGGCGAGGTCGGGGTCCAGGTTGCCCGTGGGCTCGTCCGCCAGCAGCACCAGGGGGTCGTTCACCAGGGCCCGGGCGATGGCCACGCGCTGCTGCTCGCCACCGGAGAGCTGGAGCGGATAGCTGCTGAGCTTGTGCTGGAGGCCCACCATTTTGAGGGCCCGGAAGGTGCGCTGCTTCTGCTCCGCGGCGCTGACGCCCAGCACCCGCAGGACGAAGGCCACGTTCTCGAAGATGGTGCGGGTCCGGATGAGCTTGAAGTCCTGGAACACCACACCCAGCTTCCGGCGCAGCAGGGGGATCTCCTTCTCGGGCATGGCGGACAGGCGGTGTCCCGCCAGCTGGATCTCGCCGCTGCTGGGCACCTGCTCGCGGAAGAGCAGCTTCAGCAGCGTGGACTTCCCCGCGCCGCTGGGCCCCGTGAGGAACACGAACTCGCCTGAATCGATGGCGAAGCTCACATCCGAGAGGGCGGTGTGGATGCGGTCGTACTGCTTGCCGACGTGGGTGAGGGTGATCATAGAAAAAAAGTAACCGCGAAAAACGCGAAAACACGCAAAAGAAGAGGTTTTCATTTTCGCGCTTTTTGGCGCGTTTCGCGGTTCCAGTCTTTCGATCCTCTCCACCAGCATGGCCACGTCCCGGCCACCCGATTTGCTTGCGGCCCGGGCAGCCCTGGAGTGAAATCACCTATGTCCAACCCCACGGCCATCTTCCTCATCTCCTGCCCGGACCAGAAAGGCATCGTGGCGCGGCTGGCCGGCTTCGTGTACCAGCACGGCGGCAACATCGTCGACTCGGACCACCACTCGGACCTCCAGGCCGGGCGCTTCCTGGGCCGCATCGAGCTGGAGGTCGAAGGTCTGGACCTGGATCGCGCCGGGCTCCGGAAGGGGTTCGCGGACATCGCCGATCCCATGGGCGGCCACTGGGAACTCCACTTCTCGGACGTGGTCCCCCGGATCGCCATCTGGTGCAGCAAGCAGGAACACTGCCTCCTGGACCTCCTCTGGCGCCACCAGGCCGGCGAGCTGGGGGCGGAGATCGCCCTGGTGCTCAGCAACCACGCCACGCTGAAGCGCCATGTGGAGCCGCTGGGCATCCCCTTCCACGTGGTCCCCATCACCGGTGAGACCCGGGAGGCCGCCGAGGCCCGGGAGCTGGCCCTGCTGCGTTCCGAGGGCGTGGACCTGGTGATCCTCGCCAAGTACATGCAGGTCCTCAGCCCTGCCTTCCTGGAGGCCTTCCCGTCGGTCATCAACATCCACCACAGCTTCCTGCCTGCCTTCGCCGGGGCCCAGCCCTACCACCAGGCCCACGCCCGGGGCGTGAAGCTCATCGGCGCCACGGCCCACTACGTCACGCCGGACCTCGACTCGGGCCCGATCATCGACCAGGACGTGGTGCGCGTCAGCCACCGGGATACCGTCGAGGACCTGGTCCGCAAGGGCCGGGACATGGAGCGCCTGGCCCTCTCGCGGGCCGTGCGCCTCCACCTCCAGCACCGGGTGTTGACCTACGGGAACAAGACGGTGGTGTTCGAGTAGCTCTCGGCCTACAACCGCTCCACCAGCATGGCCACGCCCTGGCCGCCGCCGACGCAGAGGGCGGCGAGGCCGAGCTTCTTGTTCTCGTCCTGGAGCAGGTGGAGGAGGGTGACGAGGATCCGGGTGCCGCTGGCCCCAATGGGGTGGCCGATGGCGATGGCGCCGCCGCGGCGGTTGACTTTGGCGGGGTCGATCTCCGGCAGCTCGGCCAGCACACCCAGGCTCTGGGCGGCGAAGGCTTCGTTCAGCTCGAAGAGGTCGATGTCCGTCAGCTTCACGCCGGTCTTCGCCAGCAGCTTCTGGATGGCGGGCACGGGGCCCAGGCCCATGGTGGCGGGATCCACGCCGGCCTGGGCGAAGCCGAGGATGCGGGCGATGGGCCGGTGGGCCTTGGCGGCGGCCTCGGAGGCCAGCACCAGGGCGCCGGCGCCATCGTTGATGCCACTGGCGTTGCCGGCGGTCACGGTGCCGTCCTTCTTGAAGGCCGGCTTGAGCTTGGCCAGGCCCTCGGCGGAGGCGTCGGCCTTGATGTACTCGTCGCGGTTGAAGAGGACATCGCCCTTCTTGCCCGCCAGAGTGACGGTGAACACCTCGCGGTCGAAGGCCCCCGCGGTCTGGGCGGCGGCGGCCTTCTGCTGGCTGGCGAGGGAGAAGGCATCCTGGGCCTCGCGGGTGATGCCGTGCTTGGCGGCCACGTTCTCGGCGGTGATGCCCATGTGGGTGTCGCCGTGGCCACACCAGAGGCCGTCCTGGATCATGCTGTCGATGAGCTGGGCGTTGCCCATGCGCGCGCCCCAACGGGCGGCGGGCAGCAGGTAGGGCGCGTTGGACATGCTTTCCGTGCCGCCGGCCACCACCAGGTCCGCGTCGCCCATGGCGATGGACTGGGCGCCCAGGGCGATGGCCTTGAGGCCCGAGCCGCACACCTGGTTCGGCGTGTGGGCGGGGGTCGAGAAGGGCAGGCCCGCCTTGAGGGCGGCGAGGCGGGCGACATTCTGGCCGCTGCCGGCCTGGAGGACGTTGCCCATCACCACGTCGCCCACGGCCTCCGGCGCCACGCCGGCCCGCTTCAGGGCCTCCGTGATGGCGAGGGCGCCCATCTGCACAGCATTCAGCGGCTTCAGGCCGCCCCCGAAGGAACCGACGGCGGTGCGGGTCGCAGACAGGATGTAGGTGGACATGGCGGACTCCGGAGGATCCCCACAGGGTATCGCGAAGCCGCGCCCGCCAGGACCCGGCGGTCTCCGGGCGGCCTCAGAGCGTCTTCAGGATGGCCTGGCGCTTCTCCTGGTATTCGGCCTCGGAGATCAGGTTCTCATCCCGCAGGCGCTTCAGGGCCTTGAGGCGCTGGTACTGGAGGTCGTAGAAATCCTGATCCGGCTTCGGGGCCGCGGGCACGGCCGCCTGAGGAGACGATGCCGCCGATCCGGGTGCCAGCAGCGAGGCGGGTGCGGGTGTGGGCGCGGGTGCCAGTGCGGTGGCCGCTGGCGTCACCGCGAGGGGGATGGCCAGCCAGTCGGACCGGAGGTTCGTGGCGCCCTCGGCCTTGAGGGACACGGCGGTGCCCGCCGTCCGCGACCCGTAGGCGAAGGTGGGCAGCGTGCGGTCCGCGGAATAGCGGTCCATGAAGTCGAGCCGGGCATCGTGGACGATCAGGTTGAGGGCCCCCGCCTTCACGAAGAGCCGCGCCGTCACGGCCAGGGCGGGATCCATGAAGTGCCCGCCCCGCCGCTGGGTGCTCAGCAGGACCAGATCCTCCGACGGCCGGGCGGCGGCGAAGGCCTCCTCCAGGGCCTTGGCGAGCGCGGCGGCCTCCTTGGGCTCGAAGAGGGGCGTGTCGGCCCCGTCCACCTGCGCCATCACGGCGCCCAGGGCCTTCTGGAGCACGGCCTGGGAGACCTGGGCCGGATGGCCGTTGGCGGCGACTCCCACCTCGGCCGGAACCCGGTTCACCCAGGTGAAGTTGGCCAGCTTCCACTGGGTCCGTCCCGGGTCGGCCGCCCGGACGGACAGGCCCGGGAGCAGGGCCGCCATCAGCACCAGCATCAGCACCGGCCTCAACATCGGCGCCCGCATCACTTCGCTCCTGTGTCGCATGCTTCCCCCTTGGTGGTGTGCGGTCGGATCCGTCCCGGAAGCATAGCCCGAAGTCCCGCCCTACCGGGGTTCCCGGGTGGCCTGGAGGGACGCCTTGGCGGCTTCCATCCGCGTGATGGCCGCGGGGCCCTTGCGCAGGGCCAGGGCCACGGTGAGCACGTCGATGATGGCCAGGTGGACGAGCCGGGCCACCATGGGCGCGTAGACCTCGGGGTTCTCCTGAACGTCCGCGGGCAGCAGCAGGTCTGCGGCCTCCGCCAGGGGCGTGCCCGAGCGCGTGAGGGCGATGACCGTGGCGCCGGATTTCCGCGCCAGGGCGACGACCTCCAGCAGGTTCCGGGTGCGCCCCGAGTTGGAGATGGCCAGCACCACCGCGTCGGCGGGCAGCAGGGCCGCGGCCACGCGCTGCATCTGGGAATCCGTGCAGGCCACCGTGGGCGTCCCCATGCGGAACAGCTTCATCTGGGCGTCCTGGGCGGTGACGGCGGAGTTGCCCAGGCCATAGCACTCGATGCGGCTGGCCCGGTCGAGGGCCTCCACGGCCCGGGCGAGCCGCTCCGGCCGCAGGGCGTCGCGTCCCCTCGCCAGGCCCGCCAGCGCGCTATCGAAGACCTTCGAGATCAGGCGGTCCATGCCGTCGCCGGCCGCCAGGCGGTCGTGGACGAAGGGGATGCCGGCGCCCAGATCGCCCGCCAGCTTCAGCTTGAAGCCGGGCAGGCCCGGGAACCTGAGGCGGCGGCAGAACCGGATGACCGTGGGCTGGCTCACGTCGGCCAGGGCGGCGATCCGCGAGATGGGGGCGGAGACCACCTCCACCGGGTGGTGGAGCACCAGGTCCGCCACGCGCCGTTCCGAGGGCGGCAGCTCCGGCAGGAGGGCCTGGATGCGGGTCAGGAGGCTCATGGCGCCCAGCATACCGAGACCGGCACCGCAGTCTGGCGCAGGATGGCCCGCACGGGCAGATCCTCCACCGGCCCGTCCTCCAGCGCCCGCTCCAGCACACGGCGCTTGGCCGGACCTGAGATCATCAGCACGAGGTCGCGGGCGTCCAGCAGGGCGCGCAGGGAGAGGCTGAGGCGCGGGTGGGGCGCGTGGGGGGGATGCACGGCCAGCGCCGCGGCTTCCGTGGTCAGGCCCTCGTCCAGCTCCGCGGCCCCCGGGAACAGCGAGGCGATGTGCCCGTCTTCGCCCATGCCGAGGATCACCCGGCTGAACGGCCGGGGCAGCTCCGCGAGCGCGGCGCAGACAGCAGGGGCGCCCTGCTCCGGCCCGGCGTCCCCCGTGAACAGGGGCACGAACCCCGCCGCGGCCGCACGGCTCTGCAGGAGGTGGTCCCGCACCAGGGCCTCGTTGCTATCGGGATGATCCGCCGGCACCCACCGCTCGTCGGCCAGCGTGACCGTCACGCGCTCCCAGGGCAGCGCCAGCCGGGACAGCGCCTGGAAGAGGGGCACGGGACTGCGGCCTCCGGAGACCACGAGCACCGTTCGATCCTCGTGCGCAAGATCCTCCTTGAGACGCCGCGCGACGTCCTGGGCCAGGGCCGCGGTGAGCGAGGCCTGGTCGGCATGCTCGCGTAGGGAGAACACCTAGTCCTCCTCGGACCAGGCCAGGCCGTCCCGCGAGAGCAGGGCGCTGGAGGCCGCGGGGCCCCAGCTTCCGGCGGTGTAGGACTTGGGCCGGTCCTCGCTGGCGGCCCAGCTGTCGAGGATGGGCTCCACCCAGCGCCAAGCCGCCTCCTGCTCGTCGCGGCGCACGAAGAGCGTGAGGCGTCCGCGGATGGCGTCCAGCAGCAGCCGCTCGTAGGCCTCCAGGCGCCGCGCGCGGAAGGACTCGGCGAAGTCGAGGTTGAGGTTCACCGGATGGAGGGCCATGGCGTCGCCGGGCTGCTTGGCCACCAGGTAGAGGCGCATGCTCTCGTCCGGCTGCATGCGGATGACGAGGCGGTTGGCCCGGGTGCCGTGGGCGGCCTCGCCGAAGATGAAGTGGGGCACCTGGCGGAAGTTGATGACGATCTCCGCCAGCTTCTCGGGCATGCGCTTGCCGGTGCGGAGGAAGAAGGGCACGCCGGCCCAGCGCCAGGTGTCGATCTCCGCCTTCGCGGCCACGAAGGTCTCCGTGCGGCTCTCCGGGGCCACGCCCGGCTCCTCCACGTAGCCGGCCACGGGCCGCCCCCCCACGGCGCCGGCCTTGTACTGGCCCCGCACGGTCTTCGCGGCCACGTCCTGGGGCGTGAAGGCGCGCAGGGAGCGCAGCACCTTGAGCTTCTCGTCGCGCACCGCGTCGGGATCGCTGGCCGTGGGCGGCTCCATGGCCACGATGCAGAGCAGCTGGAGCAGGTGGTTCTGCAGCATGTCCCGCAGGGCGCCGGTGCCCTCGTAGAAGTCGCCCCGGCCCTCCACGCCCAGCTGCTCGGCCACGGTGATCTGCACGTCCTGCACCCACTCCCGGCGCCAGAGCGGCTCGAAGAGCACGTTGGCGAAGCGCAGGGCCAGCAGGTTCTGCACCGGTTCCTTGCCCAGGTAGTGGTCGATGCGGAAGATCTGGCGTTCCGTGAAGTGCCGTCCCACCGCGTCGTTGATCTCCCGCGACGACTCCAGGTCGTGGCCCAGGGGTTTCTCCACCACCACACGCGAATGCGCCGTGATGAGGCCCGCCCCGCCCAGGTGGGCGGAGATGGCCGCGAAGAAGTCCGGCGAGGTGGAGTAGTAGAAGACGCGGATGCGGTCGGGATGCTGACCCAGCGCCGCGCCCAGCGGCCCGTAGCTGTCCTCGGACTGGACGTCCATGGGGAAGTAGCTGATGCGCTCCGCGAAGGAGGCCCAGGTGACGGTGTCGTAGTCCGCGCCCAGGAAGGGCTTGCAGCTCGTCTCGGCCAACTCCAGGAAGGCCTCCCGGGTGAGCGACCGGCGCGCCGCGGCGAGGATCCGGGAACCCGGGCTCACGGTTCCCGCCTTCACCTGCTGGTAGAGCGCGGGCAGCAGCTTGCGCATGGCCAGGTCGCCGGTCCCGCCGAACAGCACCATGTCGAAATCGGGCAGGGTTCTCATGGGATCTCCGGATGTAGAAATACTACGACTTTTTTTATGCAACCGGTTACAAAAAGTAATAATGTTACATACACCCGGTCCACCGGGACTCCGGGAAGGAACCTCCCCATGGCCCTGAACGCCCACGTTTCCGCCCTCACGGACCGCATCCGACAGCGCAGCCACGCGGGCCGGGAGGCCTACCTGGCCCAGCTCCGGGAGACCGGGGCGGCCCGTCCGCACCGCTGCGACGTCTCCTGCGCCAACTTGGCCCACACCTTCGCCGCCGCCGGCGCCGACAAAGCCGCGCTGAAGGAGGGCCGCGAACCGAACCTGGGCATCGTCACCGCCTACAACGACATGCTCTCGGCCCACCAGCCGCTGGGGGCCTTCCCCGCCTGGATCAAGGAGGCCGCCCGCGAGGCCGGCGCCACGGCCCAGGTGGCCGGCGGCGTGCCGGCCATGTGCGACGGCATCACCCAGGGCCAGCCGGGCATGGAGCTGTCCCTCTTCTCCCGGGACGTCATCGCCATGGCCACGGCGGTGGCGCTCTCCCACAACGTCTTCGACGCGGCCCTCTGCCTGGGCGTCTGCGACAAGATCGTGCCGGGCCTGCTCATCGGGGCCCTCCAGTTCGGGCACCTGCCCGTGGTCTTCGTGCCCGGCGGCCCCATGCCCAGCGGCCTCTCCAACGAGGAGAAGGCCAGAGTCCGCCAGCGGTACAACGCCGGCCAAGCCACCCGAGAGGAGCTGCTGGCCGCCGAGGGCGCCGCCTACTGGGCGCCCGGCACCTGCACCTTCTACGGCACCGCCAACAGCAACCAGATGCTCATGGAAGTGATGGGACTGCACCTTCCGGGCGCCTCCTTCGTGCCCACGGGCACGCCCCTGCGGGAGGCGCTCACGCGCCGCGCCGCCGCCCGCGCCGCCGCCCTGGTGGAAGGCGGCGCCGAGTACACGCCCCTGGGCCTGGTGATCGACGAGCGCGCCATCGTGAACGGCATGGTGGGTCTGCTGGCCACGGGCGGCTCCACCAACCACACCCTGCACCTGGTGGCCATCGCCCGGGCCGCGGGCATCGTCATCGACTGGAGCGACTTCGACGAACTCTCCGCCCACGTGCCCCTCCTGGTGCGGGCCTACCCCAACGGCCAGGCGGACGTGAACGCCTTCCACCGCGCCGGAGGCATGGGCTTCCTCATCCGGGAGCTGCTGGACGCGGGCCTGCTGCACGGCGACGTGCTGACCGTGGCGGGGCCGGGCCTGCGGCCCTACACCCAGGCTCCGGCCCTGGAGGCCGGCGAGCTGGTCTGGCGGGACGCCCCAGCGGAGAGCGGCGACGAGTCCGTGCTGCGCCCCATGGCGCGGCCCTTCGATCCCAACGGCGGCCTGCGCCTGCTCACGGGCAACCTGGGGCGCTCCGTCATCAAGGTCTCGGCTGTGAAGCCCGGGCATCGCCGCGTGGTGGCGCCTGCCCGGGTCTTCGACAGCCAGGAGGCCCTGCAGGCCGCCTACAAAGCCGGGAGCCTCACCGGCGACCTCGTGGCCGTGGTGCGCTTCCAGGGCCCCCGGGCCAACGGCATGCCTGAGCTGCACCAGCTCACCCCGACTCTGGCCAACCTCCAGGACCAGGGCTTCCACGTGGCCCTGGTCACCGACGGCCGCATGTCGGGCGCCTCGGGCAAGGTGCCCGCGGCCATCCACCTCTCCCCCGAGGCCCTGGCCGGTGGCCCCTTGGCGAAGCTGCGCGACGGCGACCTCATCGAGCTGGACGCCGAGCGGGGCCTGCTGGAGGTGAAGGTGGACCCGGCCGACTGGGCCGCACGCCCCTTGGCCGCCCTGCCCGCGCGCCACGACCACGGTACGGGCCGCGAGCTGTTCGGGCTCTTCCGGGCCCACGCCACCGAGGCCGAGGCCGGGGCCACCTCCTTCGGCGAGGCCTTCGACCGGAGCCGGCCATGAGCGCCTCCCTCGAGACCATCCTCCGCGCCGCGCCGGTGATGCCGGTCATCGCCCTGGACCGCCTGGACCAGGCCCTGCCCCTGGCCGCGGCCCTGCTGGAGGGTGGCATCCCCACCCTGGAGGTCACCCTGCGCACCCCCGTGGCACTGGAGGCCATCCGGCAGATCCGCCGGGCCTTCCCCCAGGCCCACGTGGGCGCCGGCACCGTGACCACGCCTGAGGCCCTGCGACAGGTGGCGGACGCGGGCGCGGCCTTCGCCGTAAGCCCCGGCCTCACCCGCCCCTTGCTGGAGGCGGCCGCCGGCTCGGGCCTGCCCCTGCTGCCGGGCGTCATGACGCCCACGGAGGTGATGGCCGCCATGGATGCGGGCTTCCGCTTCCTCAAGCTCTTCCCCGCCGAGCCGGCGGGCGGCATCCCCATGCTCAAGGCCCTGGCCGGCCCCTTCCGCGACCTCGCCTTCTGCCCCACCGGCGGCATCAACCCCGCCACTGCCGCCGCCTACCTGGCCCAGCCCAACGTGGTCTGCGTGGGCGGCTCCTGGCTCGCCCCGAAAACCCTCATGGACGCCGGCGACTGGGCCGCCGTCACCCGGCTGGCCCGCGAGGCCGCGGCGCTCCGCTGACCCCTTCACTCAGGAGCTTTTCATGACCCTCAAGATCGGCATCAATGGATTCGGCCGCATCGGCCGCATGGTGTTCCGCGCCGCCGCGCAGGACTTCCCGGACCTGGAGGTGGTGGCTATCAACGATCTGCTGGAGCCCGACTACCTCGGCTACCTGCTGCGCTATGACTCGGTGCACGGCCGCTTCCGGGGCAAGATCTCCCTCGAGGACGGACACCTGGTGGTGGACGGCCGGAAGATCCGCCTCACCGCCGAGAAGGACCCGGCGGCCCTGCGCTGGAACGAGGCGGGTGTGGACATCGTGGTGGAGGCCACCGGCCTCTTCCTCACAGAGGAGCTGGCCTCGAAGCACCTGGCCGCCGGGGCCAAGAAGGTGGTGCTCTCCGCGCCCAGCAAGGACGCCACGCCCATGTTCGTCTACGGCGTGAACCACGACACCTACGCCGGACAGGCCATCGTCTCCAACGCCTCCTGCACCACCAACTGCCTGGCGCCCCTGGCCAAGGTGCTGAACGACACCTTCGGCATCAAGCGCGGCCTCATGACCACCGTGCATGCCGCCACCGCCTCCCAGCGCACCGTGGACGGCCTCAGCCACCGCGACTGGCGCGGGGGCCGGGGCATCCTGGAAAACATCATCCCCAGCAGCACCGGCGCGGCGAAGGCCGTGGGCAAGGTGATCCCCGAGCTGAACAAGAAGCTCACGGGCGTGTCCTTCCGCGTGCCCACCTCGGATGTCTCCGTGGTGGACCTCACCGCTGAGCTGAAGACGGAGACCACGTACGAGGCCATCTGCGCCGCCATGAAGGCCGCCTCCGAGGGCCCCATGAAGGGGATCCTGGGCTACACGGACCGGAAGGTGGTCTCCACGGACTTCCGCGGCGAGAGCTGCACCTGCGTCTTCGACGCCGACGCCGGCATGGCCCTGGACGGCACCTTCGTCAAGCTCGTGGCCTGGTACGACAACGAGTGGGGCTACTCCAGCAAGCTCCTGGAGATGGTGCGGGTCATCACGAAGTAGGCGTAGGGTCCGGGCCGCCGGATCACCGCTATCCTGGTCCGGTTCCCCGGCGGAGTTCCCATGTCCAAGCCCCTCGTGCTGTTCGCGAGCCTCCTGCTCCTCGCCCCCGGGCTCCCGGCCCGGGCGCAGCTGGCCCCGGTGTCCCAGGTCCAAGTTCAGGTCCCGGCCGACCTGCCCACAGGCGAGCGCTGGCTGCGGCACTTCCGCGAGGACCTGCTGCCCTTCTGGAACCTGCCGGATGCCTGGGGCTCGCCCCGGGGCGACTTCCCCACCTTCCGCGGCAACGACGGCAAGGTGGTCGACTGGGCCAAGCCACCCGCCGAGCTGGCGGACGCGCCGGGCTGGATCAAGGCCGAGTTCGGCCGCGAGTACGTCCGCATGAAATCGCGCCAGACCTATTTCTACGGCGCGGCCTACCACCTGACCGGCGACCCGAAGATGCTGGAGCTGGCCCGGGAAGGCGTGGCCTTCATCCGGTCGAAGGCGCTGGATCCCGCCACCGGCAGCGCCGTCTCCTGGTTCGAGAAGGGCGAGCCGAAGCCCGAGGTGCTGGCCCGCACCAGCCAGGACCTGGCATACGCGGAGCTGGGCATGGCGATGTACTGGTACCTCACCCGTGACGAGGCCGTGCTGGCGGACATCCGGCGGCTCAAGGAGCACATCTTCTCCCAGTACTGGAACCCGGACTGGCAGGCCTTGCGCTGGGTGGTGAAGGAGGACGCCGACAAGGATCAGCTCCGCCAGGAGCTGGTGGCCCAGCTGGACCAGGTGAACGCCTACCTGCTGCTGGTCACGCCCTTGCTGCCTCCCAGGGAGCGCCGGGCCTGGACCGCCGACCTGAAGCGCCTCGCAACGGTCATGGTGAAGGACTACCACGACGCCGACCGCCACCTGTTCTGGGGCACCATCGACGACCCCGCCCAGAAGCGGCTGGGATCCCGCCACACGGACTTCGGCCACACGGCCAAGGCCTACTGGATGCTGGAGCGCATCGGCCGACTCACCCACGACCAGGCCCTGATCGACCTCGCCACCGCCGGCGCCCAGGCCGTGCTGAAGCAGGCCTACCTGCCGGATTCCGGAACCTGGGGCTCGCGCCTCGGCCGCGATGGCAGCGTGGACTCGGGCAAGGAATGGTGGATCTACGCGGAGCTGGACCAGCTGGCTGAGACCCTGGCCCTGCGGGACCCCGCCCAGGCGGCACCCCTGCCCCGCACCGCGGACTTCTGGTTCCGCCGCATGGTGGACCCTGTGAGCCACGAGGTCTGGGGTGGCGCGGGAGGGCCTGATTTCGAGCCCTGGGAGGGCCCCAAGATCCACCAGTGGAAGAGCGGCTACCACTCCGCCGAGCACGCCCTGGTGGGCTACCTCACGGCCCAGGCCCTCCACCACCAGCCCGCGGTCCTCTACTTCGCCCCCAAGGATCCGAAGGCGGTCCTGCGACCCTACTTCTTCGACGGGCGCCTGGCGAAGCGCACCAGCCATCCCCTGCCCGGCTTTCCCGGGCGCCGGAAGGTGGAGGCCGCCTTCGTCGAGTTGAAGTAGCGCTCTCTCGAACCTGGGAAGGGGAAGGCAAGAAAGGTAAGCCTACCCACCACCAACGCGCCAAGACCACCAAGAACCGCGAAAGACGCGAATCGCCCTGCGGGCGCGCGAACGGCGAACAATCTTCCTTCCGCCTCCACGCGCGGGGCGGGCTTGGCGGCCTTCAAGAGCTGGCATTCCCGCCCCGCGTGTGGCCAGCCGCGCACGCGCGACTGGGGGCCGAAGGCCCAGGTGGCCAATCTCCATCGCGCTTCGCGCCTTTTCGCGTCTTTCGCGGTTCCTTGCTTTTCTGGCTGGGTCAGGCCGATAACCAGGCTTGGCTTTTCTTGGTGTCTTCGTGGTGTTCGTTTATCTTTTGAAAGCGTCGTACAAGACTATTTCCTGAAGATGGCCGAAGTCAGCGGATCCAGAATCACCGAGGAGCCGCTGACGGCCACGCCGGTGGAGGCGGTGATCGCCGTGGTTCCGGCGGTGGCGCCATCAGCGACCAGGGTGGCCGTGGCGAGGTCGATGTCCGCGGTGAAGGTCTTCGCGGTGGTGTCGGCGTTGTGGAAGACGTACCAGGTGCCCGTGCCGTCCGATGACACGGCCTTGTACCCGAAGGCCAGGGCGCTGCTGCCGGCGCCCGAGGCCGGAAGGCTGGTCAGGCTGGCGGCCCGCACGGCGTCTGGCAGCCGGAAGGCGTTGGTGTTCTTGCGGAGGGCGATGAGTCCTTGGACGTAGCGGTAGAGCTGATATCCGTTCTGGGTCGTGTCGTAGTTGGTGAAGCCGCCCGCCAGGGGGTTGCCGCTTGTGTACACCCGGGACCAGGCCACCAGGTTGATGGCGTCGGAGGCGTTGTAGGAGTTGTCCACGAAGTAGCGCCCGCCGTTCGATTTGGTGTTGGCGTACAGCCCGGTGGTCTCCTTCGTCCGGAACATCTCGTCCCCGGCATGGATGAACGCGAGCCCCTGGGAGGTCAGCAGCGCGGCGTAGCCCACCTTGGCCCGCTTGAGGAGGATGGCGTCGCCTGCCGCGGTCTTGGGCGAGGCGGTGGCCATGGCCAGCACGTCATAGAGACAGAGGTTGTCGTGGCAGGTGAGGTAGCTGGCCACGTTGCTGGTGGAGCCCGGCGCGAAGGTCGGGCTGGTATTCGTGGGGACGCCGGCGATGTTGGAGAACAGGGTGGCCACGGACTGGGAGACGCCCGTGAGGAAGGCGGGCTGGCCGTCGTTGGGGTAGCCGTTCTTGAACACCTGGCGGTAGCTGTCGGAGAACATGGCGACGTTCTGGCCCAGAAACTGGGCTGAGTTTCCCTGGTCCGCGCCGGTGGTGGCATCGCCGTTGTAGTCCGTGGCGGGCCCGCTGTAGAAGCCGTTCCACCCTTCTCCGATGAAGAGGGTCTTCGGGTTGTACGACGAGGCCGCGGCATAGGCGGCCTTCACCGTCTGGGTGTCCAGCACGCCCATGAGGTCGAAGCGGAAGCCGTCCACCTTGTACTCGCGCACCCAGTAGGCGATGGAGTCTACGATGAGCTTCCGCACCATCTTGGCCTCGGAGCGCACGTCCTGGCTGCCCGCGCCGTTCCGGCTGGTGCTGCGGTAGTAGTAGCCCTGGATGCCGGTATCGCCCAGCACGGCGTTGTTGGCGGTGTGGTTGTAGACCACGTCGAGGATGACGCCCATGCCCTGCTTGTGGATCTCGTTGACCAGCGTCTTCAGCTCATTGATGCGGGCGACGGGATCCGTGGGGGCCGCCGAGTACATGCCCGTGGGCGTGAAGTAGTTCTGGGGATCGTAGCCCCAGTTGTAGTTGGCGCCGGAGGTCTTGGCGATGTCCAGCTCCCGGGTGCCGATCTTGGTCTGGTCGTAGGTGTAGTTCTCCAGGGGGCAGAGAAGCTGCACGTGGGTGACGCCCAGCTTCTGGATGTGGGGCAGCAGGTCCACCAGCCCCTTGAAGGTGCCCCAGGTGTGCCCGGCGGCGAAACCGCTGAGGTTGGGATCCACCGTGAGGTCGCGCACGCCGGCCTCGTAGATGATGGCGTCCCGGTTGGAGGCGAAGGCGTAGGGAGCGGCCGTGGCCCCGTCCGGCCCCTTCATGGCCGATCCGTCGAAGTAGTAGGAGGCGCCGGCGTAGGGTGTCCAGCCTCCGTCCGGTCCGACGGATGCGGGATCGATGATCGCTCCCTTGCCGATGCTGTCCCCCGTGATCGAGGCGCTGGGCGTGCGGACCCACTGCGCCATGGACTTGGCGTAGGGATCCAGCACGTACTCGCCGCCCACCTTGAAGATATAGAAGCTCTGCGCGGGGAGTGCGATGGCCCCGGTGCTCCAGACGCCACCGGATCCGCGGGTCATGGCCACCGTGGCGGCCGGCGCGTTCAGGGCGTCGTTCCAGTGGGCGTAGAGGCAGAGGCTCACACTCGCCGCGTTGGGGTTCCAGTAGGAGAAGCTCACGGTTCCGGGACCGAAGACGGGGCCGAGGGAGGTGCTGGGCACCTTGTAGTAGCTGGCGTCAGGGGCCGGCGTGGCGTTCGGATCCGCATCAAGGGCCGAGGCGCTGGGGTTGGAAGGGCTCGTGCTCCCTCCCCCACCGCCTCCACCTCCGCAGGCGAGCAGGAGGGCCAGGCTGGCGGCCAGGGGAGACAGGGCGGCTCGGGACATGGGGCCTCCTGCGGAGGAACTAGCGGGAGACCCGCTTGTACATCCGGCTGTAGTACTCGTCGAGCATGCGCTCGACACCGAAGGCATCACGGGTGCTCCGGATCGAGGCGGCCATCATGTCCACCCAGGCGTCGTGGCGATCGTAGTAGGTGGGCAGCACCTCGTCGGACAGCACCTTCTTGAAGGCTTTGAAGTCGTGCTTGTCCAGCAGGGCCTCGTCCTCGCTCTCGAACCCGTCGCCGAACTGCCAGCCGTTCACGCCGTGTTCGCAGGCCTCGGGCCACCAGCCGTCCAGGATGGAGAGGTTGAGCACACCGTTCATGGCGGCCTTCATGCCGGAGGTGCCAGAGGCCTCCTTGGGCCGACGCGGGTTGTTCAGCCACACGTCAGAGCCGCGGGTGAGCATGCGGCCGATCTCCATGTCGTAGTTCTCGAGGAACACGACGCTCTCGGGGTACCGCTTCGTCATCTCCAGGATGTTCTCGACGATGCGCTTGCCGTTGTCATCCAGGGGATGGGCCTTCCCGGAGAAGACGATCTGGACTTTGCCTCCCTTCAGCAGCGGCTCGATGAACTTCCGGTCGGTGAAGATGAAGTTCGAGCGTTTGTAGGGCGCGGCGCGGCGGGAGAAGCCGATGAGGAGCCGGTCAGCGTCGAGCTTCACGCCCGTGCGGGCCTCCACGAAGGCGATGAGCTTCTTCTTGTTGTCCAGGTGCGCCTTCCAGAGGGAGTCCTTGGCCTTCTTCGTGCCATCGTAGGCGGCGCCGAGGTCGAGCATGCGGGCATCCACCCAGGTGGGGCGATGGATGGCGTTGGTGATGCCGATGATCTCGCTCCGGCCCTCGATGTGCTTCCACATCTTGTTGGAGGTGACGCGGTGCAGGTCCGCCACGGCATTGGAGATGCGGGACAGGTGCAGGGCCCCTACGGTCATGTTGAAGGGGCTGCCCCCGAGCTGCTTGAGCTGGGCCTTCGTCATGCCCAAGTTGGCGCCCATGTAGAGGAAGCGGTCGATGGGATGGGACTCGTTCCCCTGGACGATGGGCGTGTGGGTGGTGAAGACGACCTCCTCGCGGGTCTTGGTCCAGGCGGCCTCGAAGGCGGCACCCTTGGCCATGCGCTGGTGCATCAGCTCGAAACCCGCGAACAGGGCGTGACCTTCGTTGAAGTGGTAGACATCGGGCTTGATGCGGAGGGCCTGGAGGGCGCGGACGCCGCCGATGCCCAGCACCATCTCTTGGGCCACGCGCTCCTCGCCGAACCAGCCGTAGAGCTGGCCCGTGATCCAGCGGGCCTCGCCATCGTTCTCCTCAATGTCCGTGTCCAGCAGGTAGAGGGAGTCCACCCCATAGCTGTTCACACGCCAGACCTTGATCTTCACCGGCCGGCCCTTGATCTCCACCTCGACGGTGACGCCGGTGTCCTCCAGGAACTCGTGGCTGGCGTTCTTGTAGGCGTCGTAGACCTTGCCGGTGGAGGGGTCCACCATCTGCTCGCCGTAGCCCTGCTTCCAGCGGATGCCGATACCCACCATCGGGTAGCCGTGGTCCTTCACGCCCTTCAGGTAGTCGCCGGCGAGGATGCCCAGGCCGCCGGAATAGATCTTGAACGAGCTCTCGAGGGCGTATTCCATGCAGAAATACGCGACCCGGGGCAGCTTCTTGGTGGTCATGCAGGCTCCTTCGTTCCCGATTTGTGCGATGTTCAGCGCGCCATTCGTGCCGAATGGCGCGGAGGTCAAATTCAGTGGGCTTCGCCCTGCACCCGCTCCAGCAGCACGACGCCATCGGCCTCCAGCGTGACCTTTCCGGCCGCCACCGTGGCGGTGCGTCCGGTGTAGGCGTCCCGCAGCGTTTCGCCGTCCTGGAACGCGCCGGCCACGGGCAGGCTCACCTGGCCCTTGGCGCCCAGGGCCACCACCACGTGGTCGCCGCTGGCCGCTTCGACGCGGCTGAAGGTGTAGGGAGCGTCGCCCAGCTGCTTGTGTTCGCCGGTGGCCAAGGCCCGGTGGCGGGCCCGGAAGGTGCCGAGCTTGCGCCAGTGGGCGAGGACCTTCGCATCCACCTTGCCCCAGTTCATGTCCGAGCGGGTGGCCTGCTGCTTGTCCGTGCGGGGCATGGGCCCCTCGGGCCGCGCGGTCTCGTCGCCGTAGAAGATCTGCACACCGCCGGGGGCCAGCAGGAGGGCCGTGCCCCCCTCGATGAGCCGCGCGCGGTCGAAGAGCTCGGTGTCATGGGACGAGAGGTAGTTCAGCATGTGGACGGGCTTGCCGGCCTGGGCCTGGGCGTAGCTCCGGAAGAGCTTCTCGGGCTTGGCGAAGGCGCCGTCCTGCTGCTGGAAGTCGAAGTTGATCATGGCGTCGAAGCCGAAGCCCGTCATCTTGTGCTTCTCGGGCCCCGCGCCCCAGTACTCGCCCACCATCCAGAAGGGGGCCTCGTCCACCTTGCGGGTGGGGTTCTTGGCCTTGAACTCCGTCAGGGCCTTCACGGCCTCGGTCTTGAGGGCGGCCCAGGCCTCCGGCTCCACGTGCTTCACCGTGTCGCAGCGGAAGCCGTCCACGCCGTACTCGCGCACCCAGTCCGTGAGCCACTTGATGAGGTAGCCGCGCACGGTGGTGTTGGCGAGGTCCACCGCCTTCGTGTCCGTCTTCTCCTTCAGGAACTTCGGGAGCTTCACGGCCTCGGTGCTCTCGGTCCGGAAGTCCGGCAGGAAGGCCAGCTGCATGGTGAGGTCGTTGCGGCCCCCATCGATGTAGCCGGGCAGCCCGGCGCGCACCCAGGGCCGGCCCCACCAGTCGCCGAACTTGAAGGAGTTGTAGTCGATGTAGTTGTGGTAGTTCCGCAGCAGGTTCGGGTCCTTCTCCCAGCCCTCCCAGAGCACATCCACCTTCAGGTCCTTGGCGGTCTGGATGTCGAGGTAGCCGGGGTGGTTCATCACCACGTCGAAGAGCACGCGGATGCCCTGGGCGTGGGCCGTGTCCACCAGTTCGCGGAGGTCCGCCGCCGTGCCCAGGTTCTGGTCGATCACCGTATAGTCCAGGGCCCAGTAGCCGTGGTAGCCGTAGTGCTTGAACTCCCGCTGGCCGCCCTGGACCCAGCCGTGGATCTGCTCGTAGGGCGCGGTGATCCACAGGGCGTTGACGCCCAGCTCCTTGAACCAGCCCTCCTTGAGCTTCTGGGTGAGACCCTTGAAGTCGCCCCCGTGCCAAGTGCCCACGTCGTCCTTGGGATTCATCTCCCGCTGGCGGCCGTAGGCGTGGTCGTTGGAGGGGTCACCGTTGACGAACCGGTCCGTCATCACGAAGTAGACGATGGGGTTCTCGGCGAAGGTGCCGGGAACGGCCACAGGCGCCTGGGCAAGTGCGGACAGGTGGGTCGCAGCGAGTCCAACCGCCAGCAATAGGGAACGAAAAGCCGGGCGGCTTTGAAGCGGAAACATGGGACCTCGGGTAGAAACATTCAACATGACGGTGATTCAAGGCAGGCCTTCTTGTTCACCGTTCATCACCGTCTATCACTGGTTCCTTTTTCTTGAGCGCTCTGTTCGAGGAAAAGGAAGGTCAACCGGTGATGAACGGTGATGAACGGTGAGAAGGCTGAAGGCCCTACTTCTTGCAGACGTGGTCCTTCAGGGCCTCTTCCTTGGAGAAGAAGATGGTGCGGTCGCCGTTGACCACCCAGATCTCCTTGTGGGCGCGGCCGTCGAAGGCCATGTCCTTGGCGCCCTGCTCCTTGATGTCGCCCTTGTGGATGATGTAGTTCACCTGGGACTTGGAGCCGGTGTTGAACTCCTCGAGGTCCACCTGCCAGAAGACGCCGAAATCGGTCTTGCCGGTGGGCATCATGGGGTTGGGCCACTCGATGTCGGGCAGGGGCATGTTGGGGCTCTTCCAGAGGTGTACGCCCCACTTCTCGTACTTGCCGTCGCAGCGGTGGTAGTTGATCTGGATCTTGCCCTCGGGCGGCGCGGCGAGGGCGGGGGTGATGATCAGGGCGATCACGGCGATCGCCTTGAGGAAGGTCGTGCGGAGGCTCATGCGTGACTCCTTGGGGGAAGGGAGGGCTCGGCCCTCGGGTTGGGTGGGAAAGCGGTTCAGCCCTTGTTGGCGCCGGCGGTGAGGCCGGAGATCATCCAGCGTTGGACGAGGATGAAGACGATGGCGATGGGCAGGCCGGAGAGGATGGCAGCGGCCGCGAAATCGCCCCAGAGGTACTTCTGCTGGTAGAGGAACTGCTTCATGCCCGCGGCCATGGTGAGCTGGTCCTGGCTGCGCAGAAGGATGGAGGCCACCGGATATTCGTTGACCGCGCCGATGAAGGCCAGCAGGAAGATGACCATGATGATCGGCAACGCCATGGGCAGGAGCACCCGCCAGAACGCCTGCCAGGGCGTGGCCCCGTCCACGGTGGCGGCCTCCTCGATCTCGGCCGGGATGGTTTCGTAGAAGCCCTTGATGGTCCAGATGTGCAGGGCGATGCCGCCGGAATAGGCGAGGACCAGCGCCCAGGGGCTATCGATGCCGAAGGCGGGGAAGGTGTGCCCGAGCCGGGAGAAGATCGAGTGGATGGCGATGAGGGCCAGGATCGTGGGGAACATCTGCATCAGCATCAGCCCCACGAGCGAGGCCTTCTTCCCGGCGAACTTCATGCGGGCGAAGGCGTAGGCGGCGGTCGTGGAAAGCAGGACCGCCGTGGTGGCCGAGAGGGTGGCCACCTTCACCGAGTTCCACAGCCAGCGCAGCACGGGCAGGTCGGGCAGGATCACCCGGCCATCGGCGTTGGTCACCGGGAGGCCCAGGGCGAAGCGCCAGTGCTCGAGGCTGATGGTCGTGGGGATGAGGCTCCCAGAGGCGAAGTTCCCGGGACGAAGCGAGATGGAGACCACCATCAGCAGCGGGAAGATGACCAGGGCGCAAAGGCAGATCAGGAACACGTGGGCGGCGACGACGCGCCAGCGCTGGGATTTGTCGATGACGATGGCCATGGCGTCTCCCCTCAGCGCTTGGTGTCTTCGGCGATCCGGGTGGACCGGATCTGGATCATCGAGATCACGGCCACCATCAGGAACACCACGGTGGAGATCGCGGCGCCCAGGCCGAACTTCTGGCCCGAGTCCTGGAAGGCCATGCGGTAGGTGTAGGACACGAGGATGTCCGTGGTGCCCGCCGGCGTGGAGGTGTTGAGGAAGTCCGGCAGCCCGCCCGTCAGGAGGTTGATGAGCACGAAATTGTTGAAGTTGAAGGCGAAGGAGGAGATGAGCAGCGGCGTCAGGGGCTTGAGGATCAGCGGCATCGTGATCCTGAAGAAGTTGGTGATCGGCCCCGCGCCCGCCACCGCCGAGGCCTCGTAGAGGTCCTGGGGGATCGCCTTGATGAGGCCCATGCAGACCACCATCATGTAGGGGAAACCCAGCCAGGTGTTGACGATGAGGATCATCGTCTTGGCCAGGAACGGATCCGAGAACCAGGTGGGCTTGATGCCGAAGAGGCCGTTCAGCACCAGGTTGATCTCACCGAAGTTGTTGTTGAAGAGGCCCTTGAACACCAGGATGGAGATGAAGCCCGGCACCGCGTAGGGCAGGAAGAGCAGCAGCCGGTACAGTCCCCGGAACCGCAGGTTCTCCCAGCTGAGCAGCACCGCCAGCACCATGCCGAGGGTGGTGCAGAAGACCACCGTCAGGGTCGAGAAGACGATCGTCCAGATGAAGATCCGCCACAGCGGCTCGCGCAGGGAGGTGTCCGTGAAGATCTGGACGTAGTTCTTCCAGCCGATGTCCACCTGGAAGCCCGGCGTCACCTGCTCGCCGTCGGCGGTCTCGTAGAAGCCGGTCTTGTGGTTGGGCCGGAGGATGCTCTGGTCCTGGTTGTTCGTGAGGCTGCCGTCGGGGTTGCGGGCGTACTGGGGCCGGCTGGGCGCGAACTCCCTCAGGCCGGTCATGCGCACCTGGCCGCCATCGGGCATGGCTACCGTGATGCCCTTGAGGAAGGGCTGCTGGTCGATCAGGTCCTTGAGGGGCATCTCGTCGCCGGGCAGCGGCTCCGTGGCGGGCTGGGCCTTCAGGATGAGGTGCGTCCCCTCGGCGCCCAGGGCGAAGGGCTCCGTCGCGAAGGCGGCGCCGCTGTCGGCGTCCTCCAGGTGGAAGCGCCAGCGGCTGCCGTCGGCGTGAAGCGCGGACGTGTAGGTGGCGCCCTCGGCCCGGTAGGTCTCCTCCAGCAGGTACTGGGTGGCCCGCTTGAAGGTCAGGAGGTTCGTGGAGCTGTAGTTCGTGAAGCCGATGCGGATGGTGTAGAGCATCGGGAAGACGACGAAGATCAGCGCCGCGCCGATGCCCGGAAAGAGGTACCGGTACGCGTAGGTCTTCTTCGAGGTGTAGATCCACACGAAACAGACCAGGGTCACGAGCATGACGCCCGCCAGCAGGGTCTCACCGGTGGCGTAGATCACGGTGACGACATACAGCCCGGCCAGTCCCAGGAGGGCCATCAGGAGGGGCGGCAGGAGGCGTTTGAGAACCGGCGGCATGGGCATGGGTGGATCCGAATCGGGAGGAGGGCCCCGGGCGGCGGAGCGGACCCAGAGGCCCGCCCCGCACCGGGAGGAACGGCTACTTGAGGATCCGCTTGGCGGCGGCGTCCAGGGCTTCCTTCGGGGTCTGGCGGCCTTCGGTCATGTTGTTCAGGGCGGAGACCATGGCGGCCCAGAAGCGGCCCATGCGGGGGTTGTTCGGCATGACGACGCCATCGGTGGCGCTGGCCATGGAGACCTGGATGAAGGGATCGTTCTTCATCTTGGCGTAGGCGGCCTTGTTGGCGGGGGCGCCGATGGCCACGTCGGCGTTGATGGTCTCGAGCCCCTTCAGCGTCAGCATGTTGTTCTCGATGAACTCGCGGGCGATGTCCACGTTCCCCGCGGAGGAGGCGGCCTTGGTGATCATGGCACCCATGTAGCCCACGAAAGGCTTGGCGGGCTTGCCGGCCACGCTGGGGAGCTTGGCCACGCCGAAGTTGATCTTGGCCTTCTTGAGGTTGTCCCAGGCCCAGGGGCCGCTGATCATCATGGCGAGCTTGCCCTGGGCCATCTGGGCTTCCATGTCGGCATAGGTGGCGCCCTTGGGCATCACGCCCTCCTTCACCAGCTTCGTGAGCAACTCGGCGCCGATGACGGCCCCGGCGTTGTTCACGCCCGTGTCCTTCTGGTCATAGGTGCCGTCGGCGTTCATCTTGAATGCGTAGCCGCCGTTGGCCGCCAGCATGGGCATGGTGAAGTAGGTGTTCGTGTAGTCCCACAGGATGGCCTTCTTGCCCTGGGCCGCGAACTTCTTGTCGAGGGCGAAGATCTCCTCGAAGGTCTTGGGCGGGGTCTTGACCAGGTTCTTGTTGTAGATGAGGGAGACCGCCTCGATGGCCACGGGGTAGGCCCACACCTTCCCCTTGATGGTGAAGGCCTGCCAGGCCTTCTCATCGATCTGGTCCTTGATCTTCTTGCCGGGGGTCACGGCGTTGATGACGCCACTGTCGGCCCACTCGCCCACGCGGTCATGGGCCCAGATCCAGATGTCGGGCCCCTTGCCCTCTTCGGCGGCCGCCTGGAACTTGCCGGGGGCGTCCTCGGGGTGCTCGACGACGACCTTCACGCCGGTCTTCTTGGTGAACTCGTCGCCCACCTTCTGGAGGCCGTTGTAGCCCTTGTCGCCGTTGATCCAGATGAGGAGCTTGCCCTTCTCGGCGGCCTGGGCCACGGTCAGGGCGCCGGCGACGAGCAGGGTGGCGGTGGTGGCCGCCAGTTTGCGGAGGGTGGATGGATGACTCACGACAGTCTCCTTGGGTTGGGCCGGAAGGTCCGGTGGATGAGAACGCTAGATGAGGCGGGTGCAGGCCCGGCCGTCCGGGCCGAACAGGTGGCAGTGCTTGGCCGGGAAATGGAGGTGGGTCTCGTCGCCGGTCCGGAGGGGGGTCTCGGGCAGGGCCTTCACGGTGAGCTGGCCCTGGCCGCCGGGGGCATGGACGTACAGGAAGACGGTGTCGCCCAGGTGCTCCGACACAATCACGGAGGTGCGGGCCGTGCCTTCGCCGGAGGCGGTCTCGGCCAGGAGGCGTTCGGGGCGGATGGCCAAGGTGAGCGCCGCGCCCTCGGCCTGGCCCCGGGCGTCGACCTGGGCGGTCACCTGGGTGCCATCCTCCAGCCGCACCGTGGCCAGCGCTTCCGTCGCGGAGACCAGCGTGCAGGGGAGGAAGTTCATCTTGGGCGAGCCGATGAAGCCGGCCACAAAGCGGTTGGAGGGGCGCCGGTAGAGCTCCAGGGGCGTGCCCACCTGCTCGATGCGGCCCTCGTTGATGACCACGATGCGATCGGCCAGGGTCATGGCCTCCACCTGGTCGTGGGTGACGTAGACCATGGTGGTGGCCAGGTCCTTGTGCAGGCGGGCCAGCTCCACCCGCATCTGCACGCGCAGGCCGGCATCCAGGTTGGACAGGGGCTCGTCGAAGAGAAAGACGCCGGGCTTCCGCACGATCGCCCTGCCGATCGCCACCCGCTGGCGCTGTCCCCCCGACAGCGCCTTCGGACGGCGATCGAGCAGGGGTTCGATCTGGAGGATCTGGGCGGCCCGCTGGACGGCCTCCGTGATCTCCTGTTTCGGACGCCCGGCGAGCTTGAGGCCGAAGGCCATGTTCTCGGCCACGGTCATGTGGGGGTAGAGGGCATAGCTCTGGAACACCATGGCGATGCCGCGCTTGGAGGGCGGCACCTCGTTCACCTGGCGGCCTCCGATGTAGAGCTCGCCGCTGGTGATCTCCTCCAGGCCGGCGATGCAGCGCAGGAGCGTGGACTTCCCGCAGCCCGACGGCCCCACGAAGACGACGAACTCCCCGTCCGTGATGCCGAGGTCGATCCCGTGGAGGATCTCGATGTCCCCGAAGGACTTGCGGAGGGCTTTGAATTGGAGGTCGGCCATGGGGATTCCGGTGGAGACAGGTGGAGCCAGATGGATAGGGCCGCGGGGCCCGGGAGGCAAGGTCAGTTCAGGTCGCCGTGGAGGGTGCCCTGGAAGCCTGTGCCGGCCACGTAGAGCACGCGAACCCCGAAGGAGGGCAGGCCGGTGGCGGTGTAGGTGTCGCCGCTGAGGGCGCCGGCGCCCTTCAGGTCGCCCAGGATGGCCTGCACGGGACCGGAGACGGGCACGCCGAGGGCCGTCAACCCGGAGACGGTGACGGTCTGGGCCGCGCCCGTGAGGTTGGCCACCACCAGCACCCGCTCGGTGCCCGCGTCCCGGAGGTAGGCCAGGGCCTTGCCGGTGCCCACGTCGGTGGAGAGGGTGGTGTAGCCGCCGCGCAGGGCCGGGTAGGTCTTCCGGGCCTGGATGAGGTAGGTGCACCAGCTCAGGATGGAGTCGGGCTGGCCCGTCTGGGCCGCCACCGCCGCCCAGTCCATGGGCTGGCGGAGGTTGATGTCCGAGCCCGCCTTGCCGGTCATGCCCACTTCGTTGCCGTAGTAGAGGATGGGCGTGCCGGGGGACAGGAGGTTCAGGGCCTCGGCCAGGATGATCCTCCTCCGGTCGCCGCCGTACTGGGTGCCGGGGCGCGAGATGAGGTTGTCGTGGTTCGAGTCGAAGGTGGCCGAGCGATAGCCTGCCGGGTAGGTGCGCTGCTCATACTCCCAGAGGGAGGTCAGCTGCGTGGCGTCCCCCCGGCTGATGGTGTTGTAGACCGCCCAGGGCGCGCTGAAGTCCAGGCACAGGTGGAACTCGTTCGTCCCATTGCCGTAGTAGGGGGCCACGCCGGATGCATCGTTGGTCCAGGCCTCGGCGATCATGGCCTTGCTGCTGTGCTTCGTGGGGTCGCCACCCGGATGGGGATGGAGGTCGCCGCTGTCGTACTCGTCCAGCAGCGCGCGGAAGGCCTGGAGGCGCGCGTGGGTGTCCGGCTGGTCCGCCTGCTGGCCGGGGCCGGTCTCGCAGAGGTAGCGGACGGCGTCCACGCGCATCCCGTCGAAGCCGCGGTCCAGCCAGTAGGCCTGGACCTTCCGCATCTCCGCCTGGACGGCGGGGTTGTAGAAGTTCAGGTCCGCCAGGGTGTCCGTGGCGAAGGAGGTGTAGAAATAGCCCGAGGCGCCGGATTTCCAGACGTCCTGGGGCGTTCCGCCGCCCCAGGGGAGGCCCCAGCCCGCGGGCTGGCCGGCGCTCCAGATGTACCAGCTGTCCCGCGTGGCGGCATTCGTGAACCAGGGGTGCTTCGTGGAGGTGTGGTTCGGCACGAAGTCGAAGAGGATCCGCATCCCCTTCGCGTGCACGGCCTCGATGAGGGCCTTGAGGTCCGCGCGGGTGCCGAAGCGGTCGTTCACGGCGTAGTAGTCCGTCGTGTCGTACCCGTGCATGTTGTCGCCCTTGTAGCCGCACTCGAAGATCGGCGAGAGCCACAGGGTGTTCACGCCCAGGGACTGGAGGTAGTCCAGCTTCCCCTGGAGGCCCGGCAGGTCGCCGATGCCGTCCTGGTAGGCGCCGTCGGCGAAGGCCTTCACCCAGACGTGGTAGACCACCGCGTCCCGGTACCAGCCGGGGGCATTCTCCAGCTGCTGCCCGGGGGCGATGGTGGTGGTGTCCACCGGGTAGCGGCTGGCGTCGCTCGATTTGGGGCCGACGCAGGCCATCCCGCCCACCAGGAGGTAGGCGAGCAGGGCCGTGGCCGTCATCAGGCGGGGGATCTTCACATCCGGTCCTTTGCGTCAGGAGCCAGGAAACGGCCCGTCCCGGAGGACGGGCCGTTTCGTCAGCCAGCCATTACCACCAGGCCTCGACCTGGGCGCCGAACGTCAGGCCCTGGAGGGAGTTGCCGAACTGGCCTTCTCCGATCAGGTTCCAGTTGTTGGCGTTCTTGTTCCAGTCCGCGCGGGTGACGAAGAGGCGGATCACCGGGCGGCTCCAGAAGGAGGCCTGGGGGCTCCACTGCAGCGCGATGGTGTTCTTGAGGAGCTTGCGAGCCTCATCCTCGTTGTCGAACTTCAGCTTGTCGAAGCCGACTTCATACGCCACGGAGAAGTGCTTGGTGAAGAAGTAGGTGGGACGCACGCCGACGGAAGTCCAGGCGTTCGTGGTGCCTTCCATGGTGCCCTTGCCGTTCTGCTTCCGGTACTGCACCACGCCCTGCATCTCGAGGTTGGACACCGGCTTGATGTAGAAGATGTCCATGACGTGCCACCAGTTGTTCTCGGTCTTCACGTCGGGGTTGTACCAGTTCCAGTAGGTGGAGCCGTTGCCCCAGGTGGCGTAGACGCGGTTGTCGCCGCCGAGCACGCCGGCCTGGTTGACGATCAGGTTGTACTGGATGCCGTTGTTCTTGTTGCCATCGTTCTCGTAGCCGGTCTTCGTGCGGGCGTCGTTGTACTGCACGCCGAAGGTCAGCGATCCGCCTTCCCAGAGCTTGATGTCGGACACACGCAAGTCGTGGGAGCCCACGATCGTGTGGCCGCCGCCGCCCACCCACTGGCTGTAGGGATTCACGGTGCCCAGGATGGCGCCGTTGTTCCAGTCGCTGCCCAGGTTGCCAGTGTCGTGCTGGATGTAGGCGTAGTGGAGCTTGAGGGCGCCGAAGTCGATGTTCTCGATGCCCACGCCGTCGCCGCTGTTGTTCCAGTACCACTGGTCGCGGATGTGGAGGTCCTGGCGCATGTAGAAGCGCCGGCCGGCCCACAGGGAGGCGTCCTTGAAGGGGCCGCTGTTGCCGAAGATGCCGGTGGCCTCGCCCCAGGTCTCACGGAGGTAGACCATCTGGTTGGGGTTGGCGACCTTGCTGTTGTCCACGTTGCCACCCGCGTCGGCCGACGCGTCGCGCACCTGGTAGAACTGGCGGAAGGTCGGGCGGAAGTGCAGCTTGAAGGTGGTGTTGCCCTTCTCATAGGCCTTCACGTCCACGGCCAGCTCGAGGTAGTTGTCGGTCTCGTTGCCGAGGCGGTAGCCGGGGCCGTTGGTGGGGGCGCCGCCGGTGTTGGCCATGAAGAACGACACCTGCTCGCCGCCGTTCGACGAGCGGCCGACGCCCATGCGGGTGTAGCCGTGGATTTCGACCACGTCCTGCGCGAGGAGCGGTCCGCAGGCCAGCGCCAGGGGCAGCGCGGCCTTGATGAGGGAGAGAGACTTCATGGTCTTGCCTCCAGTGGGAGAAGCCGCGGGGGCGGCGGGTTGGGTGGGAAGCTTGCGGAGGGAGGGCCGGCGCATGGGATCAGGCCATGCGGCCGAAGAACCCTCCCCAAGGGGGAAGGTGGAGGGTCCGGCCTTCAAGGCGGCAGGCCGGGAGGCCAGGCCCGTCGAGGGGCTGGACGGAACGGGGAACCGTGTGGCTGATGGGGTTGGGGCTCAGGTTGAAGGCCGCCAGGATGTGCTCATCGCCGGCCTCGCGGCGGAAGGCCAGAAGGGGCTCGACAGTGCGCTGGAACCGGATGGTCCCGCGCCGGAGGGATTCGAAACCTTTCCGCCAGGCGAGGAAGCGCCGGTAGAAGCCCAGCACCGAATCGGGATCGGAGGCCTGGGCCGCCACGGAGCGGCGCAGGTGATCCGGGAACATGGGCAGCCAGGGTTCCACCGTCGAGAATCCGCCCCGCGGCGCCTCGCTGGTCCATGGCATGGGGGTGCGACAGCCGTCCCGACCCTTGAAGTCCGGCCAGAAGGTGATGCCGTACGGGTCGATGAGGCGGTCGAAGGGCACCTCGGCCTCGGGCAGGCCCAGCTCCTCGCCCTGGTAGATGCAGAAGCTTCCCCGCAGGGAGCCCAGCACCGCCAGCAGCAGCTTCGGGAAGGCGGGATCATCCACGCCCTTGCCCCAGCGGGTGACCACCCGGACGCTGTCGTGGTTGGAAAGCGACCAGCAGCCCCACCCGCCGCCGCGACGGACATGGCGCTCGAACTCCTCCACCACGGACCGGATGCGCCCGGCGCTGAACTCGTCCGTGAAGAGGCTGAATCCGTAGGCCATGTGCAGCTTGTCGCCGTCCGCCGTGTACTCGGCCATAGTGGCGAGGGCGCTTTCGTCGCCGATCTCGCCCACGCTCATGGCGCCGTACTGGTCCAGCAGCGTCCGGAGGCGCTTGAGGAACCCCAGGTTCTCGGGCTGGGTCTTGTCGTAGCGGTGGATCTGCCGCCCGTAGGGGTTGCCCTCCTGGACGGAGGTGAGCTCCACGGATCCGGGCCGGGCCGCCGGGTTGTTCCGCAGCCGCTGGTCGTGGAAGTGGAAGTTGCAGGCGTCGAAGCGGAAACCATCCACGCCGCGCTCCATCCAGAAGCGAACCTCCTCGAGCATCTGGGCCTGCACGGGCTCATGGTGGAAGTTGAGGTCCGGTTGGGACTCCAGGAAGTTGTGGAGGTAGTACTGCCGTCGCCGCGGCTCCCAGGTCCAGGCGGAGCCGCCGAAGACCGACTGCCAGTTGTTGGGCGGCGTGCCGTCCGCCTTGGCCTCGGCCCAGACGTACCAGTCCGCCTTGGGATTGGTCCGGCTGGCGCGGCTCTCCTTGAACCAGGCGTGCTGGTCGGAGGAGTGGGACAGCACCTGGTCGATGAGCACCTTCAGGCCCAGGCGGTGCGCCTCGGCCACCAGCCGGTCGAAGTCCGCCAGCGTGCCGAAGGTGGGATCCACGCCCCGGTAGTTCGACACGTCGTAGCCGAAGTCCTTCATGGGCGAGGTGAAGAAGGGCGAGATCCAGATGGCGTCCACCCCCAGGCCGGCCACATGGGCCAGGTGGGCGGTGATGCCCGGAAGGTCGCCGATGCCATCCCCGTTCGTGTCCTGGAAGCTCCGGGGGTAGATCTGGTAGACCGCCGCCCCGCGCCACCATTCGGTGCCTGGGATCGGGTGGGTGACGGTATCCCGGACGGGCATGGTCTGAGTTCCTTTTGGAGTGAGGACGAAGGCGGGAAGTGGGAAAATCGAATGTAACCGGTTACAAATCGATATTCGCGGTGGATCAATCCTGGGTATCTGCAGGAAACATGGATGGGGACAGGGGTGTGGCGTCGAGGGGTGTGTAAACGGTTACAAGGAAGTCGCAGGTATGGTCGACTGGTGTCATGGGCGTGTCAAGAAAGGAATTCAGGGGAGGGGGAACTTTTTGACGATTCGCATGCGATGCAGCATTCAGGCTGCTTTCAGTCGCCGAGGCCCAGCCGGGGGTCATCCTGATCCGTCGGGAGCGGGTCGTGGGATCCAGTGGACGCCTCGCTCCGGAGGGAACAATCTGATCCTGGCCGGCCGTCATGGCCTGAAGGGGCGGTACTGCCCCGCTTTCGGGACCTGCTGAGGTGATATCCAGTGGATGCAACCGTTGACAACCTCATCCTGGTGGCGGACGTGGGCGGCACCAACCTCAGCCTGGCCCTGCTGGCGCCCGGCGAATCCGGCTACCGCCTCCACCGGAAGGAACGCTTCAGCACCCAGGATGAGCCGTCCATCCTGGGGCCGATCCGGCGGTTCCTCGCCTCTGCTCCGGCTGACCGGCCGGTCCGGGCCTGCCTGTCCGGGGCCGGCCCGGTCCTCGATCGCCGCATCCGCCTCACCAACGCCCCCTGGGACATGGACGGCGCCGAGCTGGAGCAGGCGCTGGGCATCCCGATCCGCCTGATCAACGACTTCACCGCCCTGTCCTGCGGCGTGCTCGAGCTGGACCTCTCGGACGGCCGCCAGGTCCTCCCCCTTCCCCACGGCGACGGCAGCCTCCCCAAGGCAGATCCCAAGGGCCTCGCCCTGGTGGTGGGCGCCGGCACGGGCCTCGGCGCGGGCTTCATCGTGCGCACGCCCCAGGGCGCGCGGGCCTACCCCAGCGAAGGGGGGCACATCGGCCTGCCGGTGTTCGACGAGGACTCCCTGGCCCTCTGGAGGCACCTGGCTGACGGCCTGACTGGCCCGCCGGGCGCCGAGCTGGCCGTCTCCGGACAGGGCCTGGCCCGCATCCTCCGCTTCCTCCTCGACTCGGGCCGCGCGCAGGGGGCGGCTGGAACCACTGCCCTCCTGGACCTTCCCGCCGCGGACCAGCCCGCCGCCATCTCCGCCCGTGCTGGCTGGGATCCGGCCTGTGCCCGCGCCATGGCGATGTTCGTGGACCTCTACGCCCGGGTCTGCGCCGAGCTCTGCGCCGCGTTCCTGCCCACGGGGGGGCTCTTCCTCGCCGGGGGCATCGCCGCCAAGAACTCCGAGCGATTCCTGGAGGGCGGCCGTTTCATGGCCCGGTTCGAGCGGAACTACCGCCCGCACATCGACGTCCTCACCCGGGAAACGCCGGTCTTCATCACCCGGGACTACGACCTGAGCCTCTACGGCGCGGCCCGCGCCCTGGACTGCCTGGATTGACGCCCGGATGACCGAACGCTATTCATGGGTGGTCCCTTCCCTTCTCCCGAGCTCCTTTCCCGGCGGCCCCCATGAAGATCACCATCGGTGAGATCGCCCGCCAGGCCGGTGTTTCCACGGGCACGGTGAGCCGCGTCATCAACGGCAAGCCCACCGTGGCCGCCGAAACGCGGGAAACGGTCCTCGCCGTGATGAAGAAGCTCGGCTACGAGCCGGACCCCGTGGCCAGGGAGCTGTCGCGGCGCAGCAAGCACACCCTCGGCATCTGGGTGGGCGCTGGCGAGAACCGGCTGTCGCCCTACTTCAGCGTCATCTGGCGCGCCCTGCTACGGGAGATGCAGATGCACGCCACCCAGTTCATCGAGCTTCCGGTGGACATCACCCCCGTGCGGCGGCGGCTGGACGCGGTGCTGATGTTCCATTGCACCGACATCGACCAGCGGCTGGCGACCCTCTGGCGGCGCGGGGTCCCGGGCGCGCTCATCGGCCACCACCCGGGCGTGTCCTGCGTGGCGCCCGACGACATCGGCGGCGGCCGCCTCGCCGCCATGCGCCTCCTCGCGCTGGGCCACCGCGACCTGCTGCACCTCACGGTGGCCGATGAGCACCAGTGGGCCGTGGACCGCGCGGCCGGCTTCACCGCCGCCCTGGCCGAGCACGGCGGCCAGTCCCTGGCCCCCGTCATCCTGCGGGGCGGGGGCTCGGTGCTGGGCGGCTACCGGCTCATGCGGGACGCCTGGCAGCAGGGCCACCGCCCGACGGGCATCTTTTGCGCGACGGACGAGATGGCCGTGGGGGCCCTCGGCGCCCTGGCCGACCTGTCCGTGGCCGTCCCCGAACAGGTCTCCGTGCTGGGCTTTGACGGCCTGGTGGACCTCTACCCCGGGCTCGCCTCCGTGGCCCAGGACATCCCCGCCATCGCCCACGAAGCCGTCGCACTGGCCCTCGGGGCCATCGAGCGCGACGCCATCCGGCACGTGGTGGTCCCGGTGAAGATCGTCGAGGGGTCCACGCTGGGGCCCGCCCCCAGGAAAAGCTGAGGTCCGGCCGCCCCGGCCGGGACCGGGACAAGCCCTGGTGACTAAACGCCCCCGAGGCATTACCGTGAACTTCACATCCAGGCCCGCCCTGGTTCTTTCCTCCACGGAAGCCGCCATGACCGTCTCCAGCCGTTGGATCCCCCTGTTCCTGGTCGGGAGCGCCCTGCTGGCCCAGGCTCCCCCTCTGCCGCCACCGCCTCCCCCGCCGGCGCCCCCGGCTCCGATGGTCGGGGTGGACGTGCCTTCCGGCTCGCGCACGGAGCAGCGAACGGAGAAGCTCGCCTACGGGTCGAAGCTCTGGGTGAAGAACCGCAACGGCGGCATCCGGGTGACCGGCTGGGACAAGGAGGAGGTCGCCCTCACCGCCCAGATCCGCGACAGCGAGAAGCGCCGGGTGGAACTGGTGCTCCAGCACAAGGGGTCGGACCTGGACATCGAGGCGATGTTCCAGCAGCCCTCCTGGAGCTTCGGCGTCTACATCAGCCCCCGCTGCGAGATGACGCTCCAGGTGCCCCGTCGGGTCCTGGGCTATTTCCGCACCACCAACGGCACCGTGGCCGTGGAGCACCTCGAGGGCTACGCCCGCTGCGAGGCCACCAACGGCGCCATCCTGGTCGCGGACGTCCGGGGCGAGGTCCAGGCGGACACCACCAACGGCCCCATCGAGGCCCGGAACCTGGCGGCCCGGATCAAGGGCGGCACCACCAACGGACGCATCGTCCTCGAGGACGTGGCCGGCGGCATCCGCCTGGAAACCACCAACGGCAGCGTCCGGGCCCGGAACCTGGACGGCTGGGGCGAGGGCATCTACCTGGAATCCACCAACGGCAGCATCGAGGTGGAGCTGGGCAAGGCCACGGGCGAGCTGATGGCCGAGAACAGCAACGGCTCCATGGACGTCAAGGTCCCCGGCGCGCAGATCGTCGAGATCACCAAGCACAGCGCCCATGTGAAGGTGCCCGGCCGAACGCAGCAGATCCGGCTCGAAACCACCAACGGCAGCATCCGGGTGAAGTAGTACCCTACGGACCATGCGACGCCTGGTCCTGCCCCTTCTTGCCGTCCTTGGCCTGAGCGCCCAGGCGCCCCTCCTCGACTCCCGCACGGAGGACGTGCAGGAGCGGCGCCTGGCGAACGGCGTCCGACTCCTGGTGGTGGAGCGGCGGGCCGTGACCGCCTTCCACGCCGCCCTGGTCTTCCGGGGCGGCCGGGCGGAGGAACCCCCGCCGCTGGCCGGCGCCACCGACCTGCTGGCCCGGGCTCTCTATGGCGCCACCTGGCCCGAGGATCTGGACCCGGCCAAGGGGAACGGCTCGCTCGATGCCCTGCTCAAGGAGGAGGAGGGCCTGCTGGAGGCTTTGCGGCTGGAGCGGCTCCGCCAGCGGAAGGCGCCCGAGGCTGCGAACCAGGCTCAGGCCCTGGGAGCCAATCTCTGGACCCTGCACCAGGCCGTGCGAGCCCGCTACTCCACCTCGCCCCTGGCGGACCTCTACGCGGCCCGCGGCGGACGCCAGACGGCCACGGCCGGGGCCGACGCCCTGCTGGTCCAGGCCGAACTGCCCGCCTCGGACTTCGAGTTCTGGTGCCGCACCGAGGCCCAGCGGCTGACCATCCTCCAACTCAGCCGGTTCTCCGAAGCCCGCGCCGCCCTGGCGGCGGAGCTGCGGTCCCGCGGCCCCCAGGGCCTGCCGATGATCCAGGGCGCCGCCCTGCCCGGCCACCCGTACGGCCGCGACCTGGCGGACCACCTTCCCGCCCTGGAGGCCATGCGCCGCTCGGACCTCCAGGCCTGGGCCCGCCGCGCCTGCCGGCCGGACCAGCTCACGGTGGTGCTGGTGGGCGGCCTCGGCATGGACGCGGCCCTGCCCCTCGTGGAGCGGACCTTCGGGGCCCTGCCCGTCGGCGCGGCCAGTGCCTCGACGGAGGACTCCCTCCTGCCGGAGATCCCCGCGGACCTCGGCGACCGGCGCATCCAGGCCAGCCTGGGCGGGGCGCCCGCCCTGCTGGTGGGCTGGCGCATCCCGGCGCGCCCCCACCGGGACCACCTGGCCCTGCGCATGGCCGCCCGCCTCCTGGAGGGCCCCTCGGGCCGCCTGGCCCAGCGGCTGGTGCGCCAGAAGGCCGTGGCCCAGTCCGCCGAAGTGTGGATGGATGTTCCCGGGGGCCGTCTGCCCGGCCTGCTGGTGGTCCGCGCCGTGCCGTCGGAAGGCCACAGCCTCGCGGAACTCGAAGGCGCCCTGCACACGGAGATCCTGCGGCTCCAGCAGGAGCCCATCCCCACGGACGAGTGGCAGCGTGCCCTGACCCAGATCGACGTGGAGCAGCTCCGCATCCAGGATGAGCCCGGAGCCCTCGCCTCGACCCTGGCGCGCGCCTGGGCGGAGGCCGGGGACTGGCGGCAGGCGGAACAGGAGGTCCAGCGCCTGCGGAACCTGGGGCCGGAGATGGTCCAGCTGGCCACCCGGACCTGGCTGAACCCGAGCCACCGGACGACCCTCTGGCTGCAGTCGGGCACGGACGAGAGCCAGGATCCCCTGGAAGCAGAGACGGCGCGGGTGCTGAAGGCCCTCGCGGCCACCCGCATCGAGGACCTGGCCCAGCGGGAGCACCTGGTCTCGGAGGGACTCCGCCAGCTCCGGATGCTCAGCCTCGACGAGCGCCGCCGGACCCTCAAGCTCCTGGAAGCCCAGCTCACCCCGGAGAAGCGATGAAACCCCTGGCGGCGCTGGCTGCGATCCTCCTCACCCTCCCGGGGCGGGCCCAGATCTCGATCCGGCCGCAGACCTTCAGCCTGCCCAACGGGATGCGGGTGGTCCTCCTGGAGGATCACGAGCGCCCCCTGATCCGGGCCCGCCTGAACGTGCTCCTGAGCCGCGACCTGGAGACGGTCCACCCGGGCTTGGCGGCCCTGGCCCTGCGTGTCCTGGGGCATTCGGACGCCGGCGCCTTCAGCGTCGACGAGTTCGAGCAGCTCCTCGCCGGGGCCGGCATCGAGCTGGTCCCCGCCCTCCGGACGGACGGCCTCTCCTGGAGCCTTCTGGCCCGGAGCCGGGATCAGGATCTGGCGCTCGGCCTGCTGGCGGATCGCGCCTTCCGCTCGGTGGCCACCTCCCTCACGCTCGAGACCGACCGCCTCGCCAGCTGGCGCGAGACGGAGCGCCTGGAGGCCGCGCCCCGGGCCAAGCTGCGCCTGCTGCTGGAACCGGACTGGACCCTCCAGGCTCCCACCCTCGAGCACCTGTCCGCCATCAACCACCCGGACCTGCTGGCCTTCTACGCTCGCGCGCTGAGGCCCGATCGGGCGGTGCTGATCCTCCAGGGCGACCTCGGCCTGGAACAGGCCAAGCGCCTCGTGCTCCTCAGCTTCGGCACCTGGGTGGTCCAGGCGCCGCCGCCGGTTCCGGCCGCCACCGAGGCCGCCACCCAGGTCCCCGCCCAGGCCGCCGCCGCACCAGCGCCCGCAGCCGCTTCAGCCCCCGCTCCCGCGGCCCCGCAGGCTCCCCGGATCCTGGTCCGGAATCCTCGACCCGCCCTCATGGCCATGGCGGTGGCGGCCCAGCCGGAGGACCTGGACCCGGAATCAGCGGCGCTTCTCGCCCTGCTTCTTCCTGGAGACCCGGCCCTGGCTCCCGCGCAGCTCCGATTGGAGGGTCTGGACCTGGTAGGCGAGCTGGAGTCGGATCCCTCCGGATCCGCGGCCAGCGCCGAGACCTCGATGCTGGAGCGCCTCCAGGCCATCCGTCAGCGCGGCTTCACCGAGACGGACCTCCGCCGCGCCCAGGCCGCCTGGTCCGAAAGCCGCGCCCTCATCACCCTCCACCCGGAAGCCCAGGTGGCCGAGGCCCTGGCCGACGCGCGGGGACGGTCGGTCTCTCCCGCGCGCGTGAATGCGCTCACGGTGGAGGCCCTGAACCAGGGGCTCCGCCGGTGGCTGGACCCGGCCCGCATCCGGACCGGGGTCCTCGCCGGCCCCGTCGGCCCCTGATCAGACCTGCACGCCGAACCGTCCGGCCAGATCCAGGTACCGGGCCCGGATCCCTTCGATGACGGCCTCCGGCAGGTGCGGCGCCGGCGGCTGCTTGTTCCAGCCCGGAAGCGTCTCCAGGTAGTCGCGGAGGAACTGCTTGTCCAGGCTAGGCGGGTTCTTCCCCGGCGCCCAGCTGTCCGCCAGCCAGTAACGGCTGCTGTCCGGCGTGAGGGCTTCGTCAATGAGGATCAGCTCGCCGGCATCGCTCAGGCCGAACTCGAATTTCGTATCCGCCAGGAGGATTCCCCGCTGGGCCGCCAGCTCCGCGCCGCGCTGGTAGAGGGCCAGGCTCAGGTCCCGCAGCCGCGCCGCAAGGTCCGCGCCCACGATCTCCGCCATGCGCTCGAAGCTGATGTTCTCGTCGTGCCCTTCCTCCTCCTTGGTGGCGGGCGTGAAGATGGGTTCGGGCAGGCGATCCGCCAGACGCAGGCCCGCCGGCAGCGGCACGCCGCACACGGACTGGCCGCTCTGGTATTCCTTCCAGCCGCTGCCCGCCAGGTAGCCGCGTACCACGCACTCCACGGGCATGGGCCGCGTCTTCTCCACCACCACGGCGCGGCCGGCCAGGGCCTCGCGGTAGGGTTC
The DNA here is from genome assembly GCF_022808835.1 of Geothrix mesophila. Taxonomy (NCBI): domain Bacteria; kingdom Pseudomonadati; phylum Acidobacteriota; class Holophagae; order Holophagales; family Holophagaceae; genus Geothrix; species Geothrix mesophila. Next base: position 1,412,830 of record NZ_JAKZLD010000001.1, on the reverse strand, counting down.
CAGGGCCGCCGGCCAGGCGGGATTGCCGCGGAAGTGGTTGGGCACCAGGTCCTCGGTGGCCTCGAACCAGTAGGCCGCCACCGCCGTGAGGATGCGCCCCTTGTCCGGGATGCCCTCGGGCATCACGCAGTCGAAGGCGCTGATGCGATCCGTGGCCACGATGAGCAGCTGCTTGCCGAGGTCATACACATCCCGGACCTTGCCCCGGCGGAAGACGGGAAAGGGGAGATCGGTGCTCAACACGACGGCCATGAAGCCTCCAGAGTCGAAACATCCATCCTAGCGGTCGGCCGTCACCGGTCCGTCACTGATCACTGATAGCCGATAGCCGATAGCCGACAGCTCCTACACCAGATCCGGCAGGCGCCGAGGGGTGGGGGCCGCCCAGTTGAGCCCCCCAGGCAGCAGGGCGTAGCGGTTCATCACGCCCGCCCACCGGGCCAGTTCCGATTCGCGCACGGCGCCCTCGGGCCCCGTGAGGGGCAGCCCCAGGAACTGGAGGAAGTCCTGGATCTCGGCGCCAGAGACGCCGAGGAGGGCCGGCAGCGCGTCCAGGGGATGGACCCGGTCCCCGGCCGGGGGCTCCAGCAGCCGGTAGTCGAAGGTCTCCCGCAGCACCGAAGCCGTGGCGGCGGGATCCAGCTCCTGGGCCGCGTCCAGGTGCGGGAACGGATTGCCCCCCAGCATCCCCAGGGCCTGGGCCATGCCGAGGTGGCCCAGCAGGTGGACCGGCTGGGTCTTCAGGACGGCCTCGAAGGCCGCTCGGGCCTCCCGCGCGTGCCCCAGGCGCAGCTGCGCCTCACCCAGGCGCAGCTGCCCCTCCAGGCGGCCGGGCTCGGCCTTGACCCACCGCTCGGCCACGGCCGCCATCTCCTCGGCCATGCCCTGGTCGCGGAAGAAGGTGGTCAGGTAGGCGAGACTGGCGACATCCTTGGGCGCGAGGAGCAGCAGGCGATCCAGCACTTCGGCGGCCCGGAGGGCCTGGCCCTCCTGGTCCAGGCGGTTCGCCCAGTCCCGCAGGATCTCCACCTGGCGGGCCACGGGATGGTTCGGCGTGGAACGCGCCGCCTCGGCCGGATGGAGCAGCTGGGTCCTGACCCACAGGTAGCGCAGGGGGTTTCGTCCCTCGGGGCCGGGCAGCTCCTCCTCGATGGCGTGGATGACGGTCTTGAGGCCATGTTCCCAGAGGGGCGGCACCGGCATCTGCACGTGCGTCCGGAGCTGGCGGCTCAGGGGGTCCAGCGCGTTGCCGGCCCTTCCCAGGTGCAGGTGCAGGCGGATCAGGTCCATGCCGGGCTCCGGCCCGGACTGGAAGGCCACCCGCAGGGCGAGCTCGCCCGTATCGGGGTCGAAGCCGTCCAGGATCAGGAAGCGAAGGTGGGCCCGCATGACCAGAGGTTAACAAGATGCCGGGACCAGCGGAGGTTGACCACAGCCACCGAAGGCCCGATGATGCCATATCTGCCGGATTGGGGGACCCTATGCGCAGGCAACTGCTTTCACTCGCGGCGCTCGCCGCCATGACCGCCCTTCCGGCCTCCGCCGGCGAGGTCGGCGTGCTGCTGGACAAGCAGGTGGGCAAGGCCCAGGCCGCTTCCTTCGGCACGGGCCAGAAGTACGACGCCGTGAGTCCCACGGGCTTCGCCATCCGCGGCGGCTTCGACATCGTGGACCTGAAAGTGGCCGCCCTCCAGCTGAACGCCACCTGGCACAACAAGACCACCGGCGATCTGACCTACGGCGGCACCAAGTACGGCGAGCTGGAGAACCAGTACTGGGCCGTGGGCGCCATGGTGAACTGGAAGCTCTTGGTGAACGTGGGCGCTGGCGTGGAATACCGGTCCGAGAGCCTCACCTTCCGCCCCACCGCCGGTGCCAGCACGGACAGCACCCTGGGCCGCCCTTGGGCCCGCGTGAACGTGGGCTTCAGCATCCCGACCCCCATCGTCAGCCCCTTCTTCACGCTGGAAGTGGCCGCGCCCCTCACCAAGAAGGACACCACGGCCACCTACAAGGACTTGAACGAGGCGCTGGCTCCCCAGGTGCAGATCGGCATCTACGGCGGCATCCGCTTCTAGGGTCGGCCTCCGCGACGAAAAAGGGGCGCCTCCGGCGTCCCTTTTTCGTATGATGAGTCCACTTACACCGAGGGACGATGGAACTCAGGGTCCTGGGCTGCAGCGGCGGAGAGGTCGAGGGCGAGCGCCTCACGGGCCTGCTCGTCAACGGGTGCGTGGCCATCGATGCCGGCTCGCTGACCGCGGCCCTCACGGTGGCCGAGCAGGTGGCCATCCAGCATGTGTTCCTCAGCCACTCGCACCTGGACCACATCTGCACCCTGCCCTTCTTCACCAAGAACATCTTCGGGCACACCCACGAGGCCGTGGAGATCCACGCCCTGCCCGAGACCCTCGACGTGCTGCGGCGCCACCTCTTCAACGACGAGCTGTGGCCCGACTTCAGCGTGATCCCCAGCCCCAACGACCCCACCATCCGCTACACGGAGATCGAGCCCGAGCACACCTACCGCGTCTGCGGCCTGGCCATCACGCCCATCCGCGTGAACCACCTGGTTCCCTGCGTCGGCTACAAGGTCGACGACGGGAAGGACGCCTTCATCTTCACCAGCGACACCGCGGGAACGGACCGCATCTGGGCGGAAGCCAACGCCACACCCAACCTGCGCCTGGTCATCACGGAAGCCAGCTTCCCCAACGAGCAGGCCGGCCTCGCCGAGGCCTCCAAGCATCTGACCCCCGCCATGCTCGGAACCGAGCTCCGGAAGCTCACCCGGGACGTGCCCGTGAGGATCTACCACCTCACCCCCGGCGACAAGGCCACCATGCTGCCCCAGCTGCAGGCCCTGGGCGACCGCCGGGTCAGCCTGCTGGCACAGGACGAACGGCTGGTCTGGTAGGGGACGGTCAGGCCTCCGGAAAGGCCGCCCGGATCGCGGCCAGAGCTTCCTCATAGGCGGCGGGAAACGCCTCCAGGAGGTGGCGCGCGGCCTCCCACTCGCCGGCGCGGAGGTGCTCCTCCATCCGGTGGCCCAGGTCGGCGAAGCGCCGGAGCCCCATGGTCCCCAGGGCCCCCTTCAGCTGGTGGGCCTCCGGTATCGCGGCATCGCCGTCCTCGCGCGCCAGGGCCTGCCGCAGGACGGCCATCCGCGCGGGGACATCCGCCTCCAGCAGCCCGATCAGCTCCGTCACCAGACCCGGCTCCGCCCCCATCTCCAGGAGGTCCCGGAGGGGACGGGGATCGAGGACGGGCGGAAGGTCCGGCAAGACAGCTCCGACAGGAAGACTTCACCCGCCCTCATCGGCCCGGGGCAGCGGGTCCATGAGGACGGGTGGAAGACGTCGGCGGGAGATGAACTGATCAGAATCCGTGGCCGGCCGGGTGCCCCGCGGCCTGGAGGCGGATGAGGCTGGCGTCGAGAGCGGCCTGGGCGGAGGCCAGGTCATGCTCGGTCTGGGCCTCCTTGAGGAGCTTCAGGGCGTGCTGGCGGTCTGCTTCGACGCGCTCGAGGTCGATCATGTCCACGGTCTCGCTCTCGCGGGCCAGGATGGTGACGCGATCGGGGCCCACTTCCGCGAAGCCCCCGAACACCGTCAGCCAGTGCTTTTGGCCATCCTGCACGTAGTAGAGCAGGCCGTCGCCCACCGCGGTCATCAGGGGTGTGTGGCCCGGCAGGATGCCGTAGTAGCCGCGGGCCGCGGTGGGGAACTGAACCTCCGCCACGTCGGCCGAAAAGACGGGACGTTCCGGGGTCACGACTTCAAGCTTGATGGATTGGGACATGATTGCCTCTCGGGATCCGTGGCCATCTTCTCGGAATCCGCTTCGCGGATTGCCGAGACATCAAAGGTGGATGCCTCGGCGTACCGTTCCATGACTTTTCAACCTGGCTGGGTGGTTAAACCGCCGCCAATTTCTCAGCCTTCTCAACGGCTTCCTCGATGGTGCCGACGAGGTAGAAGGCCTGCTCGGGCAGGTGGTCCCACTTGCCGTCGCAGATCTCGCTGAAGCCCTTGATGCTGTCCTCCAGCTTCACGTACTTGCCCTGCATGCCCGTGAACTGCTCGGCCACGTGGAAGGGCTGGCTGAGGAAGCGCTGGATCTTGCGGGCGCGGGCCACGACGAGCTTGTCGTCGTCGGAGAGCTCGTCCATGCCCAGGATGGCGATGATGTCCTGCAGTTCCTTGTACTTCTGGAGGATGGCCTTCACGCGCATGGCGGTGTTGTAGTGGGCCTCGCCCAGGATGCGGGGATCCAGCAGGCGGCTGGTGGAGGCGAGCGGGTCCACGGCGGGGTAGATGCCCAGGGCCGCGATCTCACGGCTCAGGTTCGTGGTGGCGTCCAGGTGGGCGAAGGTGGTGGCGGGCGCGGGATCCGTGTAGTCGTCCGCGGGCACGTAGACGGCCTGCACCGAGGTGATGGAGCCCTTCTTCGTGGAGGTGATGCGCTCCTGGAGCTCGCCCATCTCCGTGGCCAGCGTGGGCTGGTAGCCCACGGCGGAGGGCATGCGGCCCAGCAGCGCGGACACTTCGGCGCCGGCCTGGGTGAAGCGGAAGATGTTGTCCACGAAGAGCAGCACGTCCTTGCCTTCCACGTCGCGGAAGTACTCGGCGACGGTGAGGCCGGTCAGCGCCACGCGGGCACGGGCTCCGGGGGGTTCGGTCATCTGACCGTAGATGAGCGCCACCTTGCTCTTCGAGATGTCGTCCTTGTTGATGACGCCGGAATCCATCATCTCGTGCCAGAGGTCGTTGCCCTCGCGGGTGCGCTCGCCCACGCCGGCGAACACCGAGTAGCCGCCGTGGCCCTTGGCGATGTTGTTGATGAGCTCCATGATGAGCACGGTCTTGCCCACGCCGGCGCCGCCGAAGAGGCCCGTCTTGCCGCCCTTCGCGTAGGGCTCCAGCAGGTCGATGACCTTGATGCCCGTTTCGAACATCTCGGAGGAGGTGTTCAGGTCTTCGTACTTGGGGGCTTCGCGGTGGATGGGCAGGGTCATCTTGTGGCCGATGGGGCCGCGCTCGTCCACGGGGTCGCCCACCACGTTGATGATGCGGCCCAGGGTCTCAGGACCCACGGGCACGTTGATGGCCTTGCCGGTGTCGGTCACGATCTGGCCGCGAATCATGCCTTCCGTGGGCTGCATGGAGACGCAGCGCACGCGGTTCTCGCCGAGGTGCTGCTGCACCTCCAGCGTCACCGTGACGCCGGCGATCTCGGTGTGCAGGGCGTTCATGATCTCGGGCAGGTGGGCGTCGAACTCGACGTCCACGGCGGGACCGACGATGGCGATCACGCGGCCTTGAAGTTGGTTGGACATGGGAACCTCGAAAGAGTAGGAACCGCGAAAGACGCTAAATCACGCGAAACAGAAAAGAAAAGACGAAGAAGTGGGATCCGCACATTTCGCGATTTTTCGCGATTTTCGCGGTTTCAAGCATTGGCGCCCGACACGATCTCGATGATCTGGTTGGTGATGCTGGCCTGGCGGATCTTGTTCATGGTCAGCGTCAGCTTGGCGATCATCTCGCCGGCGTTGTTGCTGGCCTTGTCCATGGCCGCCATGCGGGCGCCGTGCTCGGAGGCGCTGCTCTCCAGGAGGTTGCGCAGCAGCTCGGTCTCCACGAAGCGGGGCAGCAGGGTCTCCAGCACCGCGTTGGGATCAGGCTCGAGCAGGTGGGGCACCTCGGCGGCCTCGCGGCTCTCGGTGCGCCGGTCCAGCTCCATGGGGAAGACCTTGAAGACCGTGGGCGTCTGCGCCACAGGGCTGTTGAAGTAGTTGTAGATGACGTAGAGCGCGTCGATCTCCCCCGCATGGTACTGGGCGGCGGCGCCTTCGGAGATCTCCGTCACCACACGCTGGAAGCCCGCGAGGGGGATGTTCAGGTATTCCCCGGTGGCGGTCAGCTTGCGCTTGCGCGCCCACTCGGCCGCGCGCTTGCCGACCACGTCCAGATGCACGATCTCAGCCTGGGTTTCCGTCGCGAAGGCGGTGGCGGCCTTGAGCACGTTGGCGTTGAAGCCGCCGCAGAGCCCCTTGTCCGAGGCCACGAGGACCACGCGGATGCGCTTCTCCTCGCGGGGAGTCAGGAAAGCCTGGGCGGCGGGACCCGGCTGGATCTCGGAATCACCCTTGATGCGGCCCACGACGCGGTGGACGACGTCCATCATCTTCCCGGCGTAGGGGCGCAGGGCCACCAGGCGTTCCTGGGACTTCCGCAGCTTCACCGCGGAAATCATCTTCATGGCCTTGGTGACCTGCTGGGTGTTCTTGACTGACCGAATACGGCGTCGGATGTCTTGGAGGCCGGCCATGGCTAGTTACTCCAATCCGAAAGGGGTCGGTAAGGCAAGCTCATGGCCTTGGTGACCTGTTGGGTGTTCTTCACCGACCGGATGCGGCGGCGAATGTCCTGGAGACCGGCCATCGGACTAGGCTCCCGCGGCCTGGTTCAGGGAGGCCAGGAAGGTCTCCTTGAAGGTCGCCACCTGGGTCTTGAGCTGGGCCTTGGCGTCGTCGCTCAGCACCTTGGTGTCGCGGATGCCGCGGAGCAGCTCCGGGGCGTTCACGTCGAGGTAAGCCATGAACTCGCTCTCGAACCGGCGCACCTGGGGCACCGGCAGGTCATCCACGTAGCCGTTGGTAGCGGCCCAGATGCTGACGACCTGCTTCTCCACGGACATGGGCTGGTACTGGCCCTGCTTCAGGATCTCCACGAGCCGCTGGCCGCGGTTGAGCTGGGCCAGGGTGGCCTTGTCCAGGTCGGAGCCGAACTGGGCGAAGGCCGCCAGCTCGCGGTACTGGGCGAGATCGAGCTTGATGGTGCCGGCCACGGACTTCATGGCCTTCACCTGGGCGGAACCGCCCACGCGGCTCACAGAGATGCCCACGTTCACAGCGGGACGGACACCCGCGTTGAAGAGGTCGCTCTCGAGGAAGATCTGACCGTCGGTGATGGAGATGACGTTGGTCGGGATGTAGGCGGACACGTCGCCGGCCTGGGTCTCGATGACCGGCAGGGCGGTGAGCGAACCCGCGCCGCGCTCGTCGCTGAGCTTGCAGGCGCGCTCCAGCAGGCGGGAGTGGAGATAGAACACGTCGCCGGGGTAGGCCTCGCGTCCGGGAGGGCGGCGCACCAGCAGGGAGATTTCGCGGTAGGCCGCGGCCTGCTTGGAGAGGTCGTCGTAGATGCAGAGCACGTGGCCGCCGGGGTTGTCCTTGCCCGCGGGCTTGCCGTCCTTGCCGTGCCACATGAAGTACTCGCCCAGGGCCGCGCCGGTCATGGGGGCCAGGAAGAGCAGCGGGGCGGCCTCGGAGGCGGAGGCGGCCACCACGATGGTGTGCTTCATGGCGTCGTACTCTTCCAGGGTCTTCACCACCTGGGCGATGGTGGAGCGCTTCTGGCCGATGGCGACGTAGATGCAGATCACGCCGGTGTCGCGCTGGTTGATGATCGTGTCCACAGCTACGGCGGTCTTGCCGGTCTGGCGGTCGCCGATGATCAGCTCGCGCTGGCCGCGGCCGATGGGGATCAGGCTGTCGATGGCCTTGAGGCCCGTCTGCATGGGCTCGTGAACGCTCTTGCGGTCCACGATGCCAGGGGCGATGCGCTCGATGGGGTTGGTGGAGGCCGCCTGGATGGGGCCCTTGCCATCGATGGGGTTGCCCAGGGCGTCGATGACCCGGCCCACGAAGGCGGGGCCCACGGGCACGGACATGATCTTGGCGGTACGCTTGACGGTGTCGCCTTCCTTGATGGCGGCGGCATCGCCCAGCAGGATGATGCCGACGTTGTCCTCCTCCAGGTTGAAGGCGAGGCCCATCACGCCGTGGGGCAGCTCCAGCAGCTCGCCGGCCATGGCCTTCTCGAGGCCGTAGGCGCGGGCGATGCCGTCGCCCACGCTGATGACGGTGCCGACTTCGGCCACGTCCACCTGGGCGTCGAAGCCTTCGATCTGGCTGCGGATGATGCGGGAGATCTCTTCCGCGCGGATGTCCATGAAGTCCTCCAAAACCTGCGAGTGAAAGCGAAGGGGATTAAGCCGAAAGGAGCTGCGTCTTGAGCTGGCGGAGCTGGCCCTGGAGCGAGGCGTCCAGGACCGTGGAGCCCACCTGGACCTTCAGGCCGCCGAGAAGGGCCGAATCCTGCTGCCAGGAGAGGCGGATGGTCTTGCCCGTGCGGGCGGCCAGCGACGCGACGAGGGCCTTGGACTGGGCCTCGCTCAGGGCCTGGGCGCTGGACACGCGGGCCTCGACGATGCCGGCCCGCTCGTCCACCAGCTCCGCAAAGGTGCGGTGGATGTCCGCGAGCAGGTTCAGGCGGCCGGCCTCGGTCACCACCCGGAAGAAGTGGCGGAGGGTCTGGCTCACCTTGGCGCTGGCGAGGATGGCCTCGAAGACCTCGGCCTTCCTGGTGGGCAGCACCAGGGGCGACGCCACCAGGCGGGTGAGGTCGGCATTGGCGGCCACGGTGGCGGCCACGGTGTCCAGCTCCTGCTGGAGCTGGGGCACGTTGCCCTGCTTGTCGCCGATCTGGAGGAGGGCCTTGGCGTAGCGCCGGGCGGTCAGGCGGTTGCTCACTGGATACCCCCGGTCTGCTGGCCGATCTGCTGAATGGCGCGGTCGATGGCCTTGGCGGCGTCAGGGCCCGCCAGCTTGGCCTCCAGGCGCTTGGCGGCGCCTTCGACGGCCAGCTCGGCCACGAGGGCCCGCAGCTCCTGCTCGGCCTGCCGCTTCTGGAAGCCGATCTCCGCCTGGGCCTGGGCCAGGATCTGGGCGGCCTCGGCTTTCGCGGCCTCCAGCACGCGCTGCTTCTCGGCCTCGGCGTCGGTCTCGGCCTTGGCCAGGATGCCTGCCAGCTCGCCTTCAAGCCCGGCCATCTTGGCCTCCATCTCCTTCATCTGGGCCTCGCCCTCGGCCTTGTCCTTCTCCGCCTGGGCGAGCATCGTTTCCAGCTCCTCCTTGCGGGACTTGAACATGGCGGACAGGGCGCCCTTCAGCAGGAAGAAGAGGGCCGCGGCGTAGATGGCGAAGTTCAGCAGCTGGACGAGGAAGGCGCCCAGGTTGCCGTAGGCCTTGCCGAAGAGCTTCATGGCCGGGCCGTGGTGGGCGCCGCCATGCGCTTCATGCCCTGTAGCTTCGTGGCCGGCGGCCTCGGCTCCGTGGGCTTCTGGCGCGTGGCCCTCCGCGGGCTGGGCTTCATGCCCGGCCGCCGGGGTTTCGTGCTTCTCGGCAACGGGAGCTTCGTGGGTGTCGTGGGCCTGGGCCGACAGCCCGAGGGGGCTGAGCGCCAGGGCAGCGGCGAGAGAGAGTCGGGTCAGCGTCTTCATGCTCAGGGTCTTCATGCTCAGGCCTGCTTCAGGAGGGTCTGGGCCATGGTCTCGGACAGGGCGTCCACCTGGGCCAGCAGGTTCTGCTTGGCTTCGGCCTGCTGAGCCTTCAGGGAAGCTACAGCGGCCTGACGCTCGGCCAGGGCCTTGGCCCGGGCCTCGTCAAGCAGCTGCTGCTTGTCCTTGCCGGCGGCATCCGCCAGGGCCTTGCGGCGCTCGAAGGCCTGCGCACGGAGATCCTTCAGGCGACCCTGATAATCCTTCTGACGGGCCTCCAGCTGCGCCGCGGCCTCGGCCTTGGCATCCCCGCCGGCGCTCAGGTCCCGCTCCCGGTCGTCCATGACCTGGGTGATGGGCTTGAAGAACACCACCTTGAGGTAGAGGTAGAGCACCACGAGCAGGACGATCACGAACAGGATGGCCGGCAGGTCCGGGCGCATGGGATCCGGCATCTGGGCCAGGATGCGCGCGACGGGGCCGTCCCCTTCCGGTGATCGGAGCGTCAGATTCGCCAGTTCCAGCAGCGCCACAGGCCACCCTCCAGAAACGTCCCAAGGCCACGGCCGAAGGGATCGGCCAGGGTCACACCGACACCAGCGAAAGGTCCCCGGGAACCCCTGGCACGGAAGTCTGAAAACCTTACCAGATCTGGAGGAAACCCTCAACGCAGACCTTTGGCCTTGACCCTTCCTGCATCCTGTGTGAGCATCATGGTTCGGCGATTCGGGCGATTAGCTCAGTCGGTAGAGCAGCTGCCTTACACGCAGCATGTCGGCGGTTCGAGCCCGTCATCGCCCACCAGATTCATCTGGTGAAAAAGCAAGGGGTTGTAGCTCAGTCGGTTAGAGTGCCGGCCTGTCACGCCGGAGGTCGCGGGTTCGAGCCCCGTCAGCCCCGCCAAAAAGCGCCCAGGGGGGGGGCGGTGGGGGGTGTGGGGGTTGGGGGGGCGGGGGGGGGGGGGGCGCGGCCCGCCCCCCCCCCCCCGCGCCCCCCCCCCCCCCCCCCCCCGGCTCCGCCCACGCTGTCTGGTCGCGGGGAATCACTGAAATCAGCGAAATCGGTGGCTAAAAGGTCTTTTCAATCGGCGGCCATCGGCGGCTGATTCAGCCTTTCGGCTTGGATGCACCGGCGCGCCGTTCTTCGATGAGGCCGACGAGGGGCAGGCGTCGCAGGCGGGGCCCCTTTCGCGAGTCCCCGTTCCTGGGTAGGCTCTCTCCCCACCCGCACGGAGGACCCCATGGCGACCACCCCGGATCCGCAGGACGCCACCGCCGCCTACCGGGCGAGAATCCTGGGGTTCCTGGGGGACCGGGATCCGCTCGCGGTGCTCGGCTCGACGGGTGACGTGCTGGCGGGCCTGGTCCGGGACCACGCCGGGAAGCGGCTGCAGACCCGGCCCATCGCCGGGAAGTGGACACCCTGCGAGGTCATCGGCCACCTCTGCGACTGCGAGTGGGTCTACGGCTACCGCACCCGGCTCATCCTCTGCGAGGAGAACCCGCCCATGCAGGTCATGGACCAGGACCTGTGGGTGGTGGGGCAGCATTACAACGAACGCGATCCCCGCGAGCTCGTCGAGCAGTTCCGCGCCCTGCGCCCACACAACCTGCGCCTCTGGGGGAGCCTCACGTCGAATGATCTCGCGCGCGCCGGCCGGCACAGCGAGCGCGGCCCCGAGTCCCTGGGCCAGCTCCTGCCCATGCTCGCGGGCCACGACCTCCTGCACCTGGACCAGCTCCAGCGCCTGCTCATGGCCATCGTGTAGGCGGGCCGCGGCTCAAAGGCTTTTTTCGCCACCGATGTCGCCGATTACCTGGATGTCGGCCTGACTCGACCAGAAAAGCAAGGAACCGCGAAAGACGCGAAAGGGCGCGAAACGCGGCGGGGATGGGCCGCCTGGGCCTTCGGCCCCCAGTCGCGCTAAGCGCGGCTGGCCACACGCGGGGCGGGAATGCCGGCTTCTGAAGGCCGCCAGACCCGCCCCGCGCGTGGAGGCGGAAGCAGGATCGTTCGCCTTTCGCGCGCCCGAAGGGCGATTCGCGTCTTTCGCGGTTCGGTCATTCCAGGCGGAGGCAAGCCGATCACCGAAAAGATCTTCTCCATCGGTGGTCCTCCGTGGCCGGCCGGGTTTGCACGGGGGGACAAGCGGCACGGACACGGAGGCCTGCGGATTCGCTCAGGGACCGGGGCGAACGCCGCTATCCTGCCTGTCCGAGGAGCCGACCATGCCCAGCCCGCAGACGCCCCTTCCTTCCGGTTTCGGTCCCGCCACCACGGCCCGCGAGGTGCTGCGGGGGCTGGATCTCACGGGCCGGGTGGCCGTGGTGACGGGCGGCTCCGCGGGGCTGGGGCTGGAGACGACCCGGGCCCTGGCGGAAGCCGGGGCCACGGTGGTGGTGCCGGCCCGGAACGCGGAGAAGGCCCGCGCGGCGGTGGCAGGCCTTCTCCGCGTAGAGGTGGCCCCCATGGACCTGCTGGATCCGGCCTCGATCGACGCCTTCGCGGTGGAATTCCTGAGCACGGAGCGGCCCCTGGCCATGCTCATCAACAACGCCGGCATCATGGCCACGCCCCTCACGCGGGACGCCCGGGGCTATGAGGCCCAGTTCGCCGCGAACCACCTGGGCCACTTCCAGCTCACGGCGCGGCTCTGGCCGGCGCTGCTGGCCGCCGGGTCCATGGCCGGAGGCGCGCGGGTGGTGGTGCTCTCCTCCCGGGGCCACCAGCGGGCCGGGGTGGACTTCGACGATCCGCACTTCGAGCGCCGGCCCTACGACAAGTGGCAGGCCTACGGCCAGGCCAAGAGCGCCAACGTGCTCTTCGCCGTGGGCCTCGACCGGCGCGGGGAGGCTCGCGGCGTCCGCGCCTTCGCCGTGCATCCCGGCGTGATCCTCACGGACCTGGGCCAGCACATGACGGACGAGGACCGGCAGGCCTTCGGGCTGACGGCGGCGGACGGCCCCGGCACCGTGCCCGCGGGCCGCTCCGTGGCCGAGGGCGGCGACTTCAAGAACGCTCAGCAGGGCGCCGCCACCAGCGTCTGGTGCGCCACCAGCCCCCAGCTCGCGGGCCGGGGCGGCGTCTACTGCCAGGACTGCGACGTGGCGCCCATCCTGCCGCCCGGCGCCCCCGGCACCGTCGGCGTCCGCCCCCACGCCATCGACCCCGACGCCGCCGAGCGCCTGTGGACCCTGAGCGAGCGGCTCACGGGCGTGCGGTTCGCGGGGTGAGCGCTTGGCCAGTGATGGCCGGGCCAGAAAGACAAGGGAACCAGTGATGAACGGTGATGAACGGTGATGGAATGGGTCCGATCACCGTTCATCACCGGTTCATTCAGTTTTTTGTCTTGATCAGTGTTTATCAGCCTTTATCGGTGTTCTGTTCTTGCCTTCCACGGGTGTGGATGCAGCGGCGAGCTGGGCTTCGGTGAGGCCGAAGAGGGGGGCGACGGGGCGGCCGCGGAGGCTAGCCATGAGGTAGAGCTGGCCGCGGTGGTGGGCCTCGTGCTCGGCCATGGCGCGGAGCCACTTCCATGTGGCCATGGAAGCCCCGGCCGGGTTCACGCAGGGGGCCAGCAGGTCCGCGTCCGTGAGGGTGCCGAAGATGGCCAGGGACTCGGCGTGGCAGACGTCCAGGTAGGCCCGCACGCCGTCCAGGCCCGCGGCCAGCCCCCCTGAGAGTTCAACCCCGTGGCCCGGGTAGGCGCTGGGGCGGCCCTGCACGTTCTCCGCGTACATGAAGCGCTCCAGCCCCGCCAGGTGGCGGAACAGGTCGCCGAAGGTGAAGGCCCCGGGCGCCGGCGCCCACTCCAGGTCCTCGGGCCTCAGCGCCTCCAGCACCCGCATCGTGCGGGACCGGGCGTTGCGCCAGTAGGCGAGGAAGGAGGGGGTGTCCTGGAGCATGGAGATCCTTGTGGCCATGGCCTAGCCACAACAGAAGGATGCCGGTGTTCTTTATGGCAGGGCCTCCGGAGGGGTGGGGCCATCCTAGCGGGAGCAGTCGGGCGTGGGGTAGGACCGGCGAAAAGCCTGTGAACGCGGAGGATGGCCGAGGCATGAAGGGAGCAGAGAATGCCTGGAACCGGAAGCCGCTGCTGTGATCCCCTTCATCCTCTGCATCCCTGTGCATCAAGGCTTTGGGAACAGGGATAGAGGGATGGAAGAGATACGTCAAGGAAAGTCGTTCTCCGCAGCCCTTGGCTACTCGGCCGGCCCCTGCGTGCCCAGGTCCTTCTCCAGGAGTTAGGAAAAGCATTGGATCAGCAGTCGAGTCAAGATGCTGTCAACCATAAAAAAACGTTGTTTGCGGATGAACCAAAATCAATATAGGAATTAAACCATCCACCGCTTTTTCGATTTTGACTGATTGGTTGACGGAAGTTTTTTGGTGCGTCTGCTTCCGGTCGTTCCGGATTTTCGCATGCGAGCCAAAGTTCTAAGTCATTCAAAGAGGTGGCATAATCAAACGACCACAGAGTGTAGTGATCGGGATGGGCTGGAGATTCTTCGCAGCGACCAAAACCTTGCTTTGAAGGTTTTGCAGGTCGCAGGGCTGCCGATGTCCACATTCAGAGGTGTTTTAAGGCGCCTGCATAAACGGATATTGATCTATATAAATTATTTTTTAACCCAATTAGGAATGTCCTGGTCTGAACGAATAAGAATGCTAATTCTTTTCCGTGTTGCATCGTCGATACCTTCAGAGCGCATAATGTCTGTAATCTTATCTAACAATTGTTGCTTTTTTGAGGGAGCAGTTCGCTTGATATCGTCATAAATCATAGCAATTTGATCAGTGGTAACCGAGTTACTATCTTGTTGGGCAAGAGCTTCTCTTAATTGTTTCTGATGGGCTGGATTCACCCAAAGGCAGTACTCATTCAGCAGCTCTTCGAGGTGTTCATCAAATTTTTCTTTTGTGCAAACTTCAGGAACCCAGTCAGCTGTTCCAATTCTTGAGAACAAATTCCCTGTCAACCAGCCTAACTTATGTTGAAAACTGTCATCAAGTTGGAGAATTTTGGCTTTCAGCAATTTGTCATAATGAGGGAGACTTTTAACTGGTATTGATAATGCTAAAAAAGCGCAATGGGGCTCAGACAGACCTGCCGCAGGCTCTTCGTGTAGATAGAAATACTCTGGTTCGTTGTTGTTTAGTATGCGTTCAATAAAATTTCGAATTCTACCTCGATTTTTTTCATCGCATATACCGTGCCGTTCATCCATTGGATCGTGTTGGAATTTGGCAATTTCACGCTTAAATACAATCGAAAAAGGACGTACAGCCGCAAGAGAGATATAACGGGCCTTGCAAATGTTTCCTGAATCGCCCCCAGACCTCGGGACCAAGTCGCATGTCTGGGTGAGCACCATAAAATAACGATAATCTACCCTGCCCTTGTGGTGTGGATAGTACTCTTGAAGAATTAATTCTATTTCATCCGTGCGTCGAATCACATCGCCTTGCATTAGCGATTTGTAGTCGGGTGTCTCTGAATATGTTATATGCACAGATGGGTTTTCCGGTTATTTGGTGTTAATCGCTTTAAGTAATTTGCGCAACGAACGTTCTTTGGTGTTATATTCAATTGTGATTGATTCGGCTGAGCAGGAAGAAATCAAAACAATTTCATGTGATCCCGAATTTGTTTCCCTAGACGAGGCTTGAGTCTTTACCTCATAGGAATCTGCCCTACTTCTATACTCCCCTTTTGGAGATGTGATATTTGAGTAATTGCCCAGTTTATTCATGTGGCCTCCGCACCTTCGACTTCCAAACCATAAAGAGATTTCATAACAGTTAAAGCCATTCTTTTGCATGAGATAGTTTTACCATCTAAAAAATCGGCTGCACTATCGGGACTCGAGATTTCTTTGTGAAAATTAAAATTCAATGAAACATCAGAAGTCTCATCACGAGAAACGATGAAATTAAGCTGAAAATCTGAACCATCAGCAATAAGGTTTCTTTGAACGGAGTTGGCCCGAACGACGTAACCACAACCGGCTAATTCTGAACGATCTTCAAAATTA
The DNA here is from genome assembly GCF_022808835.1 of Geothrix mesophila. Lineage (NCBI taxonomy): Bacteria > Pseudomonadati > Acidobacteriota > Holophagae > Holophagales > Holophagaceae > Geothrix > Geothrix mesophila. The sequence goes on along the minus strand of NZ_JAKZLD010000001.1, from coordinate 1,397,450 downwards.
AAAACCTTTGTTACGGATTCAGGTGGCTCATGTTCACGAAAATCAAAATTTATACCAACAGCCGAAATCGGAGTATGCACAAGCGTTCTAAGAATTTTAATTGCATAATTTTCCATCCGTATGAGCACTTCATCAGAATCAACTTTGGGGGCTAATACCAAGGCATCCGGTCTCCCGACAACGATTACGTTATTTAAATCATACCTGACAGGAAGGTTCGGGTTTCCAATTGGAAACTGCATGCCTATAAGACCTTCAAAGGCAAGTGTTTTTGTTAACCAAGCAGGATTTATAATCGCCTTGTTCCAGGAGCCAACAATAGCGATGGACCAATTATCTAGATTTATTTGCACGTTGTGCCTCTGTTTGAAACTCGTGGGGATTTTGTATCGAAACCGTCCTTGCGTCCTTCACCAATGGGTGCCGGAACCTGATCTCTGGTTCAAGGGTGGGATCATGAGTGGAGGAATGCTATCACACATGGAACCCCCTTCTCTGGATTATCCTCCTTGGCTTGATGAGCCTTGAATGGTTCATCGCACTACCTGTGTAACCGTCTCCCCGTCTGTTTGCATGATCCGCTAAAGCTCCCTCAGCCGTTGCTCATCCGAAGGGCGGCCACTTTTCCGGCGTTCTTCGTCTTTGTGAGCACTGGTTGATAGGCCCGCTTCTCCACCACGTCAGGCAGGCCATCCCATCCGGGATCATTGACCATTATGGGATAGAACCTCATGAGCTAGATTCCTCTGAAGGGGCCTAAATCCTGGAGCCAACTACAGGATTCGAACCTGCGGCCTGCTGATTACGAATCAACCGATCATCCCATCGGCTCCTCATGCCCGCACTTGGGGCAGAGCAGTACCTGGATGGGGTCCTTCCCCCGCGGCTTCCGGGTTTTCTCACCCATGGTGGGGTTCTTGCAGGCGGGGCAGGTGACGGGGACGGGCTTGTCCCAGGCGGTGAAGTCGCACTTGGGGTAGTTCACGCAGCCGTAGAAGACCTTGCCGAAGCGGGTCTTGCGGGGGCTGAGGCCGCCGCCGCACTTGGGGCAGGGGACGGCGAGGATCTCCTTCTTCACCGTCTTGCAGGTGGGGTAGTCGATGCAGCAGATGAACTCGCCGTAGCGGCCGTGGCGTTTCACGAAATCCTTGCCGCAGTTGGGGCACTTCTCGCCGATGGGCTCGTCCGGCGGCACGGGGATGCCCTTGGGATCGGCCTTCACGATGCCCTTGCACTTGGGGTAGTTGGGGCAGGCCCAGAAGGGGCCCCACTGGCCCTTGCGCAGGTTCATGGGCGTGGTGCCGCAGAGCGGGCACTCGGGCGCGTCCTCGGGCTCCTCCATCTTCTCGAGGTCCGCCGTGTAGTCGCACTTGTCCTTTTCATTCTCGGCGCTGTAGTTGGTGCAGCCCACGAAGAGCCCGTTGCGGCCGATGCGCTTGAGCAGCACGCCCGGGTGCTTCTTCCGGTCGCCGCACTTGGGGCACTTCTCGCCCGTGGGCACGCCGGCCTTGAGGTTCTGCATGTCCGTGCCGGCGGCCTGGAGCGCCTTCTCGAAGGGGCCGTAGAAATCGGTCATGGCCTTCTTGAAGGTGAGCTGGCCCTCCTCGATGCGGTCGAGGTTGCCCTCCATGCCCGAGGTGTACTTGCTGTCCAGCAGGCGCGGGAAGCCCTGGATGAGCAGCTCCGTGACCACCATGCCCAGCTCCGTGGGCTTGAAGCGGCCCTCGTGCTTCTTCACGTAGTCGCGGTCCTGGATGGTGCTGATGATGCTGGCGTAGGTGGAGGGCCGGCCGATGCCATCCTCCTCCAGTTCCTTCACCAGCGTGGCTTCGTTGAAGCGCGCCGGGGGCTTGGTGAACGACTGGTCGGCGTCGAGCTGCTCCAGCTTCAGGGCCTCGCCCAGCTTCAGGGCCGGGAGCAGGGCCTCGTCCTCGTCCTCCTCGCCATCCCGGGTGCCATCCTTGGTGGCGTCGGCGATGGACTCGGCGTCGCTCTCCGTCTTGTCGGCGCGGTAGACCGCCAGCCAGCCGGGGAAGCGCTCGATCTCGCCCTTGGCCTCGAAGAGCGCCGTCTCCTTGCCGACTTCCGCTTCGGTCTGCACCACCGTCTCGTCGAAGCGCGCGGCCTCCATCTGGCTGGCCATGGTCCGCCGCCAGATGAGGGCGTAGAGGCGGAACTGGTCGGGCTCCAGGTGCCCGCGCAGGCTCTCGGGCGTGCGGGCGACGTCCGTGGGGCGGATGGCCTCGTGCGCGTCCTGCGCCCCGGCCTTGCCCGTGTACACGCGGGCCTTGGCGGGCAGGTATTCCTTGCCGTATTTCTTGGCGATGAGCTCGCGGGTGGCCTCCACGGCCTCGGGGGCCATGCGGGGCGAATCGGTGCGCATGTAGGTGATGAGGCCCACGGGGCCTTCGCCGAAGTCCACGCCTTCATACAGCCGCTGGGCGTTCTGCATGGTGCGGCTGACGCTCATCTTGAGCTTCTGGGCCGACTCCTGCTGGAGCTTGGCGGTGGTGAAGGGGGCGGCGGGATTCCGCTTCTTCTCCTTCGTTTCCAGGCTGGTGACCTTGTAGGCGGCCTTCTCGAGTTTCGCCTTCAGATCCTTGGCCTGGGCGGCGTCCGCCACCCGGCGCTTGGTCTCCTTGTTGCCGAGCTGCAGGGCCTCGCCGCCCACCTTCACCAGCTTCATCCAGAAGGATGGCGGCAGCTTGGCGGCGAACTTGGCCTTGAGCACCCAGTACTCGACGGGGTTGAAGGCCTGGATCTCCTTCTCGCGGTCCACGATGATGCGCACGGCCACGCTCTGGACGCGCCCGGCGCTGAGGCCACGGCGCACCTTGTCCCAGAGCACCTGGCTCACCTTGTAGCCCACGAGGCGGTCCAGCACGCGGCGGGCCCGCTGGGCGTCCACCAGCTTCTTATTAATGGAGGTGGGCGCGGCCATGGCCTTCTGGATGCCCGCCGGGGTGATCTCGTTGAAGAGGACGCGGCTGACGGGCAGGCTCTTGGGCGGCTTGATGGCCTCCAGCAGGTGCCAGGAAATGGCCTCCCCCTCGCGGTCGGGGTCGGTGGCGAGCACCAGCTCGTCGGCGGTCTTGGCGGCGGCCTTCAGCTCCTTGACCACCTTCTCCTTGGCCGGGCTGATCTCGTATTCCTCCTGGAAGCCGTTCTCGATGTCGACCCCCAGCTTGCGCGGGAGGTCCCGGATGTGGCCCACGGAGGCCATGACCTTGTACCCCTTGCCGAGGTACTTGGTGATGGTCTTCGCCTTCGACGGGCTTTCGACGATCACGAGTTTAGTCACGGCACTTCTCCTTGGAGGGCAGGCCTCCCATTCACAGCACTTGGACATTCTCAAAAGCCAGGGGGCGCAGGGCCCGCCCCGGGGCCGCCCGAAAAACGCTATCCGCCCCGAACGGCCCCTAAGGATGGATCCTGGCCCTGCCGGTTTGTCAAGTGCGGGGGGGGAGGCCCAGGTCCTGCAACAGGCCCTCCGGGGATAGGCAAACCCGTGCAGCGCCTTCTCTTAGTAAAAAGTTTGGACCTTCGGCGGAAGGGTCCTCCGGAGACCCGGGGCACACCCAGAGGTCCTTGCCCAGGTCCAGGGCGAGGCGGGCGGTGACCATGGACCCGGACTGCCACCGGGCCTCCACCACCAGGACGCCCTCGGACCAGGCCGCCAGCAGCCAGTTCCGGCGGGGGAAGTGCCACTTCCGGGGCGGGGCCTCGGGCGGGAAGGGGGTGATGACACCGCCGCCGGCGGCCACCATGCGGTCCATGAGGGGGGCGTGCTCCGGCGGATAGGGATGATCCAGGCCCGAGCCCAGGACGCCCCAGGTGCCCGCGCCGCCCGGGCCCGCGTCCAGCGCCCCCAGGTGCGCGGCGACATCGATGCCCCGGGCCAGGCCGGAGATCACCGCCACGCCCGCCTCGGCCAGCACCTTCGCCCAGCCCCGGGCGCGGTCCCGCCCGTGCCGGCTGGCCTGGCGGCTGCCCACGATGGCCAGGCTATGCGTCCCGCCGGGCACCGGCGGGGGCAGGTTCCCCCGCACCCACAGGGCCACGGGGTAGGGCAGGGGCGCCAGCAGGGCGTCGGCGCCCTCGTCGCCCGGCAGCAGCAGGCGGGCGCCGCGGTTGAGGGCCTCCTGGCGCCGCCGGGGCAGGCTGGCCTCCAGGCGGACCAGGGCCGTGACCTGGTCGGGCGATATCGCGGGCTCCGCCCCCGCCTGGACCGCCGCCCAGGCTTCGGCCTTCTGGCGCTCGGGCCAGTCCAGAACCGTGAAGGCGAGGGCCCAGAGGGCGAGGTCCATGGGATTCCCGAAGGGAGGGCTCATCCTGGAACGGAAGTCCCGCGCCGCGCAAGAGAGTCGGCTCCAGGGGAGGGCGGGATGGCGCACCCATGGGCGCCTAACTCACTCGAGGGTGCCTGCTTTCAGGCTGGTCGCGGACCTCCTAAGGTTCCGGGACAGGGCTGTCTGGACAGCAACCAGCTTCCAAAGCCCCACCTTGGAGCCCGACATGCGATTCGAAACCCCTCTGCGCCTGGCCCGCCTGGCGGTTCTGGCCCTCTTCGCCCTCGCGGCCTTCCCCTCCCGAGCGGATGAACCCGTGAAGGAGGTCCGCCTGTACGCCCTCGACACCGGGAGCATCGAGCTGAAGGACCTCGGCGCCTTCTCGGACACCGGCGAGTACGACGGCAAGCCCGGGACCCTCGTCGCGCCGAGCTTCATCATCCGCCATCCCAAGGGCATCCTGGTCTGGGACACGGGCCTCGGCGACAAGCTGGCGGAAAAGCCGGACGGCCTCGATACCGGCTTCGCCCGGCTGGTGGTGCGCCGGACCCTGGCCGGCCAGCTGAAGGCCTTGGGCCTCACGCCCTCGCAAGTGACCCATGTGGCCTTCTCCCACTTCCACTTCGACCACACGGGCAATGCCGCGCTGTTCGGCGCTGCCACCTGGATCATCAACCGCCAGGAGCTGGCCTGGGCGCTGAGTGAACCCACCCCCTTCGGAGCCGATCCCACGTCCATCAGCGGCTACAAGACGGCCAAGACCCAGCTGATCGACGGAGACTACGACGTGTTCGGCGACGGCACCGTCCGCATCCTCAAGGCCCCGGGGCACACGCCGGGCCACCAGGTGCTGATGGTGAAGCTCAAGAACGCCGGCACCTTGATCCTCTCCGGCGACCTGTACCACACGAACGAGAATCGGACGCACCGTCGCGTTCCTGGGTTCAACACCGAACGGGCCGACTCCCTGGCCTCCATCGACCGCATCGAGCGGATCATCGCGAACACCAAGGCGCGCTTCGTCGTGCAGCACTCCGAAGCCGACTTCCGGGCCCTCCCCGCGTTCCCCGCCTACCTGGACTAAAGCCGGGCCCGCCGGGCGGCGACCGAACTACCAGCGGGTGGGGCCGGGGGTACCCGAGTCGATCCCCCATCGGCAAGCCCTTTCCTCTTGCATTTTCCGGGCCCGTGATTACACTGGGTCTCTTGGCTATTTCCCTTTCCGGCCCGTGAGGTTCCCATGTCCCGTCAGTGCGAAGTCTGTGGCAAGAAGCCCCAGTTCGGGAACAACGTCTCCCATTCCAACAACGTCACCAAGCGCCGCTGGAATCCGAACATCCAGCGCGTGCGCGCCCTGGTGGGCGGCGCCCCCAAGCGCCTGCGCGTCTGCACCTCCTGCATCCAGGCCGGCAAGGTCCTGAAGGCGGTCTAGGGCTTTTCTCGATACGCGAAGCGGCGGCCGACCGGCCGCCGCTTCGCGTATGGGCGCGGTGCGCCTGTCAGACTGATCCCATGCTGCTCGCCCTCGACACCACCACGGAAATCCTGCACCTGGCGCTGATCCGGGGGGACCACGCGTGGACGCGGCGGGTGGTCTCGAGCGTGGGACGGGGGCACAGCGAGCGCCTGATTCCAACCCTGGACGCGCTCATGGCCGAGGCCGGCGCCGCCCCGGGCGACCTCACCGGCGTGGCCGCCTGCCTGGGCCCCGGGGGCTTCACCAGCCTGCGCATCGGCGTGGCCACGGCCGAGGGCTTCGGCCTCACGGGCCTGCCCACCTGGGGCTTCTCCGCCTTCGCGCTGCGGGCCGAAGCCCTGCGCCAGGCCCAGGTGACCGGACCTCTGTGGATCCTCCTGGACGGCCAGCGGGGCGAGGCCTTCCACCAGCGCTGGGGGGCGGAGGGCCCTTCGGAAGCCGCCGCTAAGCATCCCCTGGCCGACCTGCCCGGGCGCGTGGGCGAGGAGGCCTGGTGGGCGCCGGAGGCCTTCGCGCCCAAGGTGGCGACCATGCTGCCGGACCACCGCATCGCGCTGGCCGACGAGGGCGCGGCCACGCTGGCGGGCCTGGTGGCGCTGGCGCGGGGGGTGTCCCAGGGCGCGCCGGAAGCGCCCCTCAAGCCCTTCTACCTGCGGGAGACCGACGCCGAGGTGAACTTCCCCCACGCCGCCGCCCACCTGCCGGAAGCCCTGCGGAAGGGCGTGGCGCGATGACCCGGCCCCACGCGGTCCACCGGCTCCTGGAGGGGGCCGAGCTGCCGCCCTGGGTGGTGGCCCTGGACCGCGAGGCCTTCGGGGAGCCCTGGGGCGACCTGGCCGGCCACGAGGCCCTGTGGATGGTGCCGGAGGTGGGCTTCGCCCTGTGGTCGCGGGCGCCCCGGGCGGGGGAGGCCGAGCTGGTGCGGATCGTCGTGGCCCCGGCGGCCCGCGGCCGAGGCCTGGGCCGGGCCCTGCTGATGACCAGCCAGCGGGAGCTGGCGGCGGACGGGATGGACCGCCTGTACCTGGAGGTGCGCCCCTCGAACGAGGCCGCCGTGCGGCTCTACGAGGCCTGCGGCTGGTCGCCCTGCGGCCGGCGCCCCCGCTACTACGCCGACGGCGAGGACGCGCTGCTGTACCAGCGCCTGGGCTGAGCCGGGCCGGCGGAACCGCGGGCCCAAAAAGAGGACGGAACAAAGCGTTCCCTCGTGCATCCCTTCCTGTGAGCCGCTGAATCAGGCGGACTCACCTGGGAGAAGTCATGAAGATCACTCGAACCCCACTCGCCCTGCTGGCGCTCGCCGCCTTCGCCCCCGCCTTCGCCGGGGACGCCGGTTCGATGCCCGCCCATGCCCCCTCGGCCTGCCAGATGGCCTCATGCACCATGGACATGGCGGACATGGCGAAGGCCGTCCACGACGCGTCCGCTCCGGAGGCGACCGGCTCCTGGTACCTGCCGACCTGGGAGGAGGCGAACGCCGCGTCGAACGGCGTCATGGCCTGCGATGAGACGCGGAGCACCGCGGCTCCGGCGAAGCAGGACGGCGCGGCCGACCTGAAGGCGACCGGCTCCTGGTACCTGCCGACTGCGGAGGAAGGCGCCGCCTCGGCGGCGAATCCCATGGCCTGCTGCGAGACAGCCTGCCCCATGGACCAGGCCAGCCACGCCAAGCCCACCCCTGCCGAAAATCCCGTCGACGCCTGGTACTTGCCGTCCTGATCCGTCCCGTGCTTTGGTGGAATGGCCCGCTCCGCCACCGTTCCGGCCGCCCTTGCGGGGGCGCCGCGCGGGGTTGATGCCCAGGGCAGGCGCGTCGAGGACGGCATGCAGGACATCCCTTGGACCTGACATCGGAATCTCTGGTGGAGGCGCATCTTGACGCGGTGTACGCCTATGCCCGGGCGAAGCTCCGCCAGGAGGATCTCGCCCGGGAGCTCGTGCAGCGGACCTTCCTCAAGGCCTTCGAGAAGCTCAGCCAGCTTCGGGACGCCCTGGCGGCCCGCGGCTGGCTGCTGTCCATCCTCCGCCACGAGATCGCCATGGAGTTCCGGGCCAGCGCCCGGTTCGAGGTCTGGGACGACGAGGCCTTCGAGAACCTTCCGGGCCCCGAGGTCGACGAAACCGTGGACCCTTCGCTGCTCGCGGCGCTGCCCGCCGCCCTCGACCGGCTTCCCGAGGCGGCACGGTCCATCCTGCTCCTGCGATACCAGCAGGAGCTTCCCTACGACCAGATCGGCAGCCTCCTGGACCTTCCCCTGGGCACCGTCCAGAGCCGGATTCACCGGGCCAAGGCGGCCCTGAAGGCAGCCATGGCGGAAGAAGGGATCTCCGTGAAGGGAGGTGCGGTATGACCCGGAACACGGCCCCCACCCCTGGGTTCGACCAGCAGCTCAAGGACACCCTGCGCCCCGGTGCCGCCCCCGACGACCTTCGGCGCAGCCTGCTGCGCGGGGCCGGGACGCGGCGTTCGCGCTGGACGTGGCCGGCCCTGGGAATCGCCGCCCTGCTGATGGTCCTCCTGGGCGGGGGAACCTGGGGGTGGATGGCCCTCGGGCGCGGCCAGGAAGGCTCGCGGCTCGCCCGGGCCTCGATCCAGCGGTACATGGAAGGCCCGCGCATGGAGTTCACCGCGGGGGCCTCCGGGCCGGATTCTGGTGAGCAGGGCCGGCGATGGTCCGCGCAGGCCGCCGGATTCTCCGCCGCGCTGCCGAAGTGCCTGGCCGGGCAGGCCATGAAGGGGGGCTGCGTGTGCGACATGGAGGCCTGCCGCGCTGTCTGCTACTACCTCCAGGATGGCCGCGCCATCTACGTCTTCGACCGCACCCTCCGGGGCCTGCCGTTCGGGTTCGACCAGCCGCGCAGACTCGCCTTCGAGGGACACCAGGCCCAGGCCTGGAACGAGAACGGCCGGGGGTACGTCCTCGTCGAGCCGCCGGGATGGGGCGGGCAGGGCTGAGCCGGCCGGCCCCGGCATACTGAGAAGGGGACTCATTCATCCTCAAAATTGTTGACCCATGGGTATTGACCAATGTGACTGGTTGGGTAATGTTAGTGAAACAGTCACATTCCGGGGCCCCATGATCGGCATCTCCAGACAGACGGACTACGCGGCGCGGCTGGTGCTTCACCTGGCCACGCTCGAGCCCGGCACGCGCGTCTCCATCGGCGAGATCGCCCAGCTCCGCCTCCTGCCGGAGGCCTTCGTACGGCGCCTCTCGGCCAGCCTCGTGAAGGCGGGCATCCTCCATACGGCCCGGGGCACGGGCGGCGGCATCAGCCTGGCGCGGCCGGCCGCGGAGATCTCGCTGCTCGATGTCATCGAGGCGGTGGAGGGCGGCATCGTCCTCAACCAGTGCCTCGACGGCAAGCACATCTGCCCGCTGTCGAAGGGCTGCCCCGTGCAGGGCGCCTGGGCCGCCGCCACGCAGGCCCTGCGCGATCACCTGGCCGGCGTGCGCTTCGACGCCCTGGCCCACGATTCCGAGGCGCACCTCAGCGCCCACCTCTCCCGCCACGCCGCCGTCCGGACGGCGGCGTCGGCCTGTAACGTCTCCTAGCGCTCCCACCCAACCCCCCCTGAAAGGAGGACACCTTGGATGTCCTAGCCCTGTCGCGCCTGCAATTCGCGGTCGCCACCTACTTCCACTTCCTGTTCGTGCCCCTGACGCTGGGCCTCTCGATGCTCGTCGCCCTCATGGAGACGCAGTACGTGCGCAGCGGGGACGAGGACTACAAGCGCATGGCCAAGTTCTGGGGGAAGCTCTTCCTCATCAACTTCGCCATCGGCGTGGTGACGGGCCTGACGCTGGAGTTCCAGTTCGGCACGAACTGGTCGCGCTACTCCGCCTACGTGGGCGACATCTTCGGCTCGCTGCTGGCCATCGAGGCCACGGCGGCCTTCTTCCTGGAGTCCACCTTCATCGCCGTGTGGCACTTCGGCTGGAACAAGCTGTCGAAGAAGGCCCATGTCACCGCCATCTGCCTGGTGGCCATCGCCTCGAACATCTCGGCCTTCTGGATCCTGGTGGCCAACGCCTGGATGCAGCACCCCACGGGCTTCATCCTGCGGAACGGCCGCGCCGAGCTGGCGGACTTCTTCGCCGTCATCACCCAGCGCTTCGCCATCCTGGAGTTCATCCACACCCTGGGCGGCGCCTACATCACCGCGGGCTTCTTCGTGCTGGGCATCTCTGCCTGGCACCTGATCCGCAAGCATGAGACGGCCTTCTTCAAGAAGTCCTTCCGCCTGGCGGCGGCCTGGACGCTGATCTTCGCCCTCTTCGAGATCGCCCAGGGCCACATGAATGCCGAGATCCTCAGCACCGCCCAGCCCACCAAGCTGGCGGCCATGGAGGCCCACTGGGAGACGGGCCGCAACGTGCCCATGCACCTGCTGGCCTGGCCTGACGCCGCGAACGAGCGCAACGCCGTGCAGTCGCTCTCCGTGCCCAGCGGCCTCAGCCTGCTGGCCACCTACTCCACCGGCGGCGAGGTGAAGGGCCTGAAGGACTATCCGGCTGACCAGCGCCCGCCCGTGCTGCCCGTGTTCCTCAGCTTCCGCGCCATGGTGGGCCTGGGCGTGCTCTTCCTGGCCCTGGGCCTCTGGGCCTTCCTCAAGCGCCACCACATCGAGGACCAGCCGCGTTTCCTGAAGGTGCTGCCCTGGCTCATCCCGCTGCCCTACCTGGCCAACGAACTGGGCTGGACCATCGCGGAGCTGGGCCGCCAGCCCTGGATCGTCTACGGCCTGATGAAGACCTCCGACGCCGTGTCGCCCCTGGCCACCTCGCAGGTGGGCACCTCGCTCGTGGCCTTTTTCCTCGTCTACGCGCTGCTGGGTGCCGTGGACATCTACCTGCTGTTCACCTTCGCCCGCAAGGGCCCTGACGCCGCGACCGCGGCCGCGAAGTGAGGAGTCGACCATGCTGGAATCCATCTGGTTCGTGATCTGGGGCGTGGCCTGGGCCGTCTACTTCATGCTCGACGGCTTCGACCTGGGCCTGGGCACGCTGTTCCCCTTCCTGGCCAACGATGAAACCGACAAGCGCATCCTCGTGAACGCCATGGGGCCCTTCTGGGACGGCAACGAGGTGTGGCTCATCACGGCGGGCGGCGTGACCTTCGCGGCCTTCCCGCGGGCCTACGCCATCATGTTCTCGGGCCTCTACACGCCGCTCATGCTGCTGCTCTTCGCGCTGATCCTGCGGGGCGTGGCCTTCGAGTTCCGGGGCAAGGTGGACAGCGCCCGCTGGCGCGCCACCTGGGACGCCTGCCTGGTGGTGGGCTCCTTCCTGCCCTCGCTGCTGCTGGGCGTGGCCTTCGCCAACATCTTCCAGGGCCTGCCCCTGGACGCCGCGGGGATCTTCCACGGCAACCTGCTCACGCTGCTCAACCCCTACGGCCTGCTGGGCGGCGGGCTCTTCGTGGTGATCTTCGCCGTGCACGGCGCCCTGTGGCTGACCACCCGCACCGAGGGCGACCTGCAGGCGCGGGCCGGCCGCATGGCCACCACCCTGTGGCTGATGGAAGCCGTCGTGGCCGTGGCCTTCCTCGTCCTGACCTGGTTCAGCACGCGGCTCTGGCAGAACGTGCTGGCCAAGCCCGTCCTCCTCGCGCTGCCCCTGCTGGCAGTCGCTGGCCTGCTGCTGACGCGGGTCTTCGCAGGGCAGGGCGCCTGGTGGAAGGCCTGGTTCGCCTCGTCGGCCCTCATCCTGGGCGCCGTACTCTTCGGCGTGGCGGGCCTCTTCCCCAACCTGCTGCCCTCCAGCCTGGACCCCGCGGCCTCGGTGACGGCCTTCAACGCCGCCTCCAGCCCGCTGACGCTGAAGATCATGCTGGGCGTGGTGCTCTGCTTCCTGCCTGTGGTGATCGGCTACCAGCTGTGGGTGTACCTGACGTTCCGGGACACCGTGACCGCCGAGAGCATCCGCAAGGGACCTGCCTACTGAACACGCTGGAACCGCGAAAGGCGCGAAAGATCGCGAAACAAGACTTTCCTTTTTTCGCGCCCATTCGCGTTTTTCGCGGTTGCCTGTCCCACCCCAAGACCCAAATGATCCCCTCCCGGGGAGACCTTCCCCGGGCCTTCCCAAGGAGTACGACCCATGAAGACCTACGTTCTGCCGGTGGCTCTGGCCGCCGGGTTGCTGAGCTCTGCCCCGCTCCAGGCCCAGGAGGGGCCGCGCCAGGAAAGCCCATGGATGGTGCGCCTGCGCGCCGTCTCGCTCCAGCCCGCGGACAAGTCCGACGCGGCCTCCGGGCTCCCAGCCGACGCCATCCACGTCAGCTCGAAGACCATCCCCGAGGTGGACATCAGCTACTTCTTCACGAAGAACCTTGTCGCGGAGCTGGTGCTCACCGTGCCCCAGGAGCACGACGTCACCCTGTCCGGCACGAAGATCGGCACGTTCAAGGAGCTTCCGCCCACCCTCACGGCCCAGTGGCACTTCCTCCCGGGCCAGACGGTGGATCCTTATGTGGGCCTGGGCCTGAACCTCACCCTGATCTCCGACGTGAAGCTGGCGGGCGGGGCCCTGGACCTCGACCGGACCAGCGTCGGCCTGGCCGCCCAGGTGGGCGTGGACTTCAAGGTGGCGAAGCAGTGCTTCATCAACCTGGATGCGAAATATGTGCAGATCCGCAGCGACGTGAAGACCGCCACCGGCGCCAAAGTCACCACGGTGAAGGTGGATCCGTTCCTGTTCGGGGTGGGCGTCGGCTACCGGTTTTAATGCTGTCCGAGGACGTAGGCTACACGCTGAGTCCTCGAAATCAGCTCAGGAGATGGGGATCGGCGCCTCGCCTGCGATGCGGGCGAGGCGCTCGTCCAGGGTGGTGCGGAAGGCGGCCACGGCGTCGTCGGCGTAGGCGCGGAAGTCCTGGGGAAGGCGCCGGTACCGCGCCTGCACCTGGGCCAGCACCCGGTCGCGGGCGGCCCTGAGCTCGGCCAAATGCTGGGGCAGGCGCTGGGGCATGCCCTGGGCGCGGGTGGTCTGCAGGCGCGCCTCGAAGGCCCGCCCCAGCTCCTGCAGGCCGGCCTTGAACCGCTCCAGCTCGAGGAGGCTGCGGGTGATCTTGAAGTAGTGGTGGCCCTTCACGGCGAGGGTGACGGTCTCGGGCACCATGAGGGGTCGGGCGAAGAAGCCCTTTACGAGGAAGCGCCAGTAGGCCCAGCCGTAGCGGGAAAAGGTCTGGACGAGGAGGGACCGGACGAAGGCCCGGAGCTCCATGGCGTGGAGCTTCCGCCGCGTGGCGCGGTGGGGCTTCAGGGTCTTCAGGAGCCGCAGGCAGCGATCGAAGTAGTGGTCCGGGTGGTAGATCTCCGCCAAGAGGCGCTTGTAGCCGTCGACGAGCTTGCGGGGTTCCATCTTCGGGCGGAAGTTGAGGCGCAGGTCGTGGGTGTTGTTGCCGCCGCCGGAGTCGCCCGTGAGGCGGCCCTCCGCCGCCAGGCGCCGGTGGAGGCGGGTGCGGGGCAGGGCGGTGAGCAGGCCCACCATGGCCGTGGGGATGGCGGCCTCCTGGATGAAGCGGGCCTGGCGCTCGAAGATGTCGCCGCGGTCGCTGTCGAAGCCCACGATGAAGCCGCCGCAGACCTCCATGCCCTTGCGCTGGATCGTCCGGATGCTGGCGAGCAGGTCGGCCCTGAGGTTCTGCTGCTTGCCGGCGGCCTTCAGGGCGCAGAGGTCGGGGGTCTCGATGCCCAGGAACACCATGTTGAAGCCGGCCTGGACCATCTGGTCCATGAGGGGCTCGTCGGTGGCCAGGTCCAGGCTGGCCTCGGTGAAGAAGGAGAAGGGGTGATGGTGCTTCCGCTGCCAGGGGATCAGCTCGGCGAGCAGGGCCTTCACCTCCCGGCGGTTGCCGATGAAGTTGTCGTCCACCAGGAAGAGCGGGCCGCGCCAGCCTTCCGCGTAGAGAAGCTCCAGCTCGTGGAGGAACTGGGCGGGGGCCTTGGTGCGGGGGCGGCGGCCGAAGAGCTCGATGATGTCGCAGAACTCGCAATCGAAGGGGCAGCCGCGGGAGAACTGCAGGGCCATCTCGGCGTAGTCCTTCCGCCGCACTAGGTCGAAGCGCGGCGCGGGCGTGCGCGCGAGGTCGGGCTTTTCCGCGCTGGCGTACAGGGGCTTGGCCTCGCCCCGGGCGTAGTCCTGGAGGAACAGGGGCAGCGTGACCTCCGCTTCGTTCAACACGAAGTGGTCCACACCCTCGATCTGGTCATGGCAGCTGGTGGGGTAGGGTCCGCCCGCCACCACCGGCTTGCCGAGGGCGTTGCAGCGCCGGACGACCTGCGCCATGGATTCCTTCTGCACGATCATGGCGGAGACGAAGACGAGGTCCGCCGCGGCCAGGTCAGCGTCCCGCAGCGGCGCCACGTTCAGGTCCACCAGGGAGACCTCGGCGTCGGCGGGCAGCAGGGCCGCCACCGTGAGCAGGCCCAGAGGGGGGAAGACCGCCTTCTTGCCGATGAAGGGCAGGGCGTAGCGCATGCTCCAGTAGGTGGGCGGCATCTCCGGATAGACCAGCAGGACTCTGAGTCCCAATCCCGCCCCCTTCCTGGTTCAGAAACCAGGACAAGGGTCGGCCCTTCCGGGGCTGGGGCAAGCTGCTATTCCCGGACTGCCACCACCTCGAGGTACTCGGCCTCGACATCCGTGGTGCCGTCCTGGGCACGGTTGTGGTCGGCCCAGAGCTGCTCGAGATCCTGGTGCAGGGCCTGCTGCCCGTCGGCGTCCAGCGCGGCGAAGGCCCGGTTGACCGGGCCGTAGTAGGCCTGGAAGAAGTCCACCACGTCCCCTGGCGGGAAAGGATAGCGCATGGGGTACAGGCACTTGCGGGTCTCCACCTTCGCCACGCCCTCGCGGAACCGCTCGCGGACCGTGGCCTCGTCTCCCCACTTCACCGGGGGCGCCATGAGCGGCGGCGGCGGGACATGCTTGCCGACGGCCTTGAACATCTGGCCGACGAAGCCCCCGGGCGTCCAGTTCGCCATGGCGATGCGGCCGCCGGGCCGGCACACGCGCACCAGCTCGGCCGCCACCTGCTCGGGCCGCGGCGCGAACATGGCGCCGATGAGGCTCACCACCAGGTCAAACGCTCCATCCTCGTAGGCGATCATTTCCGCATCGCCTTCCTCGAACCGGGCCTCCACGCCTTCGGCCTTGGCGCGGGACCGCGCCGCCTCGATGGAATTGGTGGCGATGTCGATGCCCGTCACGTGCACGCCGGCCCGTGCCGCGGGGATCGCGATCTGGCCTGCCCCGCAGGCCACGTCCAGCATTCGCGTGCCGGGCTCGGGACCGAGGCGGTTCAGGAACTCCAGGGCGCCCGGCTCCAGGTAGGTGGCGAAATGGCCGTAGTTGCCAGCCATCCAAATGGCTTTGAGGCGGGCCTTGAGGGCGGCCATGTCGGGCGTCAGGGAGGCGGTTGCGGTTGGGGGCATGGTCGCTCCTCACCTCAAGGCATCAGCCCGGGAATGGCAGGGCAGCCAAGGGCAGAGCCCCAAGATGGGATTTATTGAACCTGAGTCAATGAATCAAAATGATTTTTACATCGTTTTTTAACCATGACTTCGCCTAGATCCCGGGCTGGGCTCTGGCGAAGGCCACGGTGGCCTCGAGACTCAGACCTTCTCGAACAGCACGATGCGGTTGCTGTTGGTGCCCTTGTCGTTGTTGTCCACGCCCCAGATGTGGGCGGTCTTGGTGAAGACCTGGGTGTTCACCAGTACCCCATGGGCGCGGAAGCCCGCGGCCAGGCCCAGGGGGAGGGCCACCTCGTCGAGCTTGAGCTTGCCGCCCCGCACCTCGCCCACTTCGAAGGCCACGAAGCCGCCGCGCCGCGTGACGCGGAACAGCTCGGCGAAGACCTCGCCCATGGCCTGCGACCAGGCCTCCACCGTGCGGTGCGTGCTGAGGCCCCGGCCGATGGCCTGGGCGTCCAGGCCGTTGAACCAGCAGCGCAGCCAGTTGTCGCCCACGTAGTCGACCACATCGAGGAAGGGCGGCGAGGTGACGGTGAGGGTCACGGAGCCGTCCGCCAGGGTCGGTGTGGACCGGGCCTCGCCGGTGAGGAACCGTGCGTCCTGCGCCGCGGCGGCGAGGTTCCGCAGGGCCAGGGCGTCCAGGCCGGCGAGGAGCTGCCGCGTCTTCTTCAGGATGAGCGCGTGGGTGTCCCGGTAGGGGGGCACCTGCTGGCGCTTCGCGTTGATCTGGCGCTGCTTGTCGGCGCCGACGGCCTGGTTGGGGGGCAGGGTGTAGACGGAGAAGAAGCCGGGGCTGTGTCCCGTGAGGCGGTTGGTGGCCACCATGCGGATCCAGGTGTCCAGGGCGTCCAGCTCACCGGCGGCCTCGCGCGCCAGGCACCAGGCCCGCAGGCCGCGGATCTCGGCTTCGGTGTCGGCGTGGAAGAACATGGACAGATCCAACCCGTCCGAGGCGCCGGCGCGGGGGATGTCCGCCAGGCGCGCGGCCACGGCGGCGGGCTCCGGCGGCGTGAGGCGGGGCTCCGCCAGCATCCGGGACAGGGGGTTGAGGTCGTTGGCGGCCACGCGGCGTCCCATGAGCGCCGCTTCCAGCGCGGTGGTGCCCCGGCCGCTGAAGGGATCGTAGACCCGCTCGCCGGGCAGGGTGAGGCGCTCGATGAAGTGGCGGGGCAGCTGAGGCTTGTAGCAGGCCCGGTACGAGATCTCGTGGAGGTTGGCGGCCTGCCGCTGGCGGGAGGTCCAGAACTCGGCCGAAAGGCGGGGGCGCCGGCCGGAGGCCGTCTCGACCTCGTCCCAGGCCGCATCCTCCACCGGGGCGAGGTCGGCCAGGAAGGCCCTGCTCGCGGCTGTCTCCGTATCCATCGCCCTGCCTTTCGGGGAGCTTCCAGGATAGCCTGCTGGCATGGTCCCCAAACCGCCCAAGCGCCACCCCGAGCTGACCCGACTCTACGTGGCGGTGGGGCTGGGGGTGCTGATCGTCATGATCATCCTCAGCTACAAGGCCGTGGGGAACCGCGTGGCGGAGGGCGGGCTGGACGCGCCCACCCGCTGGGCCCTCATCGCCGTGGGAACGGCCAACGTGCTGGCCATCGGGACGCTACTGTTCATCGTGGCCCGCAGCCTGGCCAAGCTCTACTTCGAGCGCAAGAGCGGCATCCTGGGCTCCCGGCTGCGCACCCGCATGGTGCTCACGCTCTTCATCGTGGGCATCGTGCCCAGCCTGATCCTCTTCCTGGTGGGCCGGAACTTCATCAACAAGAACGTGGAGCGCTGGTTCAGTCCCGAGACGGAGGTGGCCATCCGCGACGGCCAGAAGGTGGCCGGCGACCTACGCGCCGCCGCCGAGGCCCGCCTGGACTTTGGCGCGGGCCGCCTGCTGGAGTCCCCCTCGGCGGAGGCGCCCGTCCTCCGCGCCGCGACCAACCTCGACCTGGTGGCCTTCCTCGGGCCCAGGACCGGTGAGGGCGTGAAGGGTGGCGACGGCGGCGTGAAGGCCATGGACCTGCGCGAGGGACTCGAGCCGCCGGACCTGGCCGGCCTGGGAGCCGAGGGCGCGCGCGAGACCCGCGAGGGCCTCTGGCTGCTGCGCACCGTGCCCCGGGGCGACGGGACCTGGGCCGTGGGCATCCTCATGCCGCGGGAGACCCTCGAGCGGGTGCTGGCCCTGGAGCAGCGCTACCGGGAGAGCCAGCAGATCCGGGCCGCTCGCGCCACGCTCCAGACCCTGCCCCAGAGCACCTTCCTCTTCCTCACCATGCTCACACTCTTCTTCGCGGTGTGGTCGGGCCTGGCCCTGGCCAAGTCCCTGAGCGAGCCCATCCGCGCCCTGGCCAAGGCCGCCCAGCGCGTGGGCAGCGGGGATCTGGAGGTGCAGATCCCGGAGATGGGCGAGGACGAGCTGGCCTTCCTGGCCCGCACCTTCAATGCCATGATCCGCGACCTCAAGGCCAGCCGCGCCGCCATCGAGGCCCAGGCCAGCCGCCTGGAACAGCAGCGGGCCTACCTGGGCCAGATCCTGGCGGCCCTGCCCGTGGGTGTCATGAGCTGGCGGGCGGACGGCGAGCTGCGCACCTTCAACGCCGCGGCCAAGACCTGGATGGGCCTGGAATCCTTCGATCCCTCGGAGGAGAGCTGGGGTTCCGTGGCGGCCCTGCCGCGGCTGGGTCGCCTGCCCGAGCTGCTGGCGGCGGTCCGCGAATCCGGCCGCGGCGTGCAGGAGGAGCTGCGCCTCGGCGGCGAGGGCGAGGGCCGCCCCGTGCGCGCCATCCTCGAGCCGCTGGAGGGCGGCGGCGTCCTGGCCGTGCTGGAGGACCTCTCCCTCCTGGCCCAGGCCGAGAAGCGCGCGGCCTGGCAGGAGGTGGCCCGGCGCATGGCCCACGAGGTGAAGAACCCGCTCACGCCCATCCAGCTCACGGCCCAGCGGCTGCTGCGGCGCACCCGCGAAGGGCGCCTGGATCCCGAGGCCGTGCAGGAAGGCGCCGAGACCATCCTGGCGGAAGTCGCCAGCCTCTCGCGCCTGGTGGACAGCTTCAGCCGCTTCGCCCGCCTGCCCTCGCCCCAGTTCGCGCCCTGCGATCCGGCGGAGCTGCTGCGCCAGGTGCTGGCCCTCTACGAGCCCAACCAGCCGGGCATCCGCTGGACCCTGACCTTCCCCCAGGGCCCCCGGGAGGCCTTCTGGGACGCAGACATGGTGAAGCGGGCCCTCATCAACCTGGTGGACAACGCCGTGGCCGCCGTGGAGGGCCAGGGCCACGTCTCCCTGTCGCTCACGGACACGGACGGGCGGCTGCGCTTCGACGTGGAGGACGATGGGGCTGGCGTGGCCGAGGCGGAGCGGGACCGGCTCTTCGAGCCCTACTTCTCCACCAAGTGGAAGGGCACGGGCCTGGGCCTGGCCATCGTGCGCCGCATCGCCCACGACCACGGCGGGGACGCCTGGTACGAACCCCTGGCGCGGGGCAGCCGCTTCAGCCTGGCCCTGCCGCCCCAGCTCTGAGGGCCGGGCCCTGGAGGCGACGTCGCCGGATCAGATCGTCCGCCGGCGCCGGCGCCGCAGCCAGAGCCCCACGGGGCCGATCACCAGCCAGGCCAGTACGACCATCTTGAACAGCGGCGACACCGAAGGCTCCGAATGAGGGCCATGCCCCCGAACCAGCCTCTCATGGGTGTGGGTTCCGGTATCCGGAACCGTCGGCCGGCCATCGAGCGCCTTGCTGGTCACAGAAGGCACGGAAGAAAGCCGGAAGGCACGGAACAAGGCAGGTACGTCCGCTCCGAAAGCACGGGCTGTATCCCGGGGGCGCCTGCGCCGCGCTTCTGGACGCGGATCAGGCGCCCCCGAGAGCACTTCCGGCCATGCCGGAAGCCTGGACTTTGGACAATACGAGCATCTGAACGCCCTGGAAATCCAGGGCGTTTCGTTCAAGGAACTCCAAATAGCGGTCGTCGTGGCTCAGGGACGTGACCGATGTTTTTCCTTGGTCCTCGGAATTTCAGGCAGTCCAAGGCGGATCTGACCGACTCTCGGGAGATGAGTCAGCGGAGGGCGGCCTGAAGTAAGGCGATGGCAGGTTCTGGTCTACGGTCGCAGGTACGCTCCCGCGGACCCAACCGGGGCTGAGGGAATGCGCCGCAGTCCACAGCCTTGATACCCATTGAACGATATTCCTGATTTCTCAAGAAGCGTGGACGCCCAGCTCTCAGGGCGCCCACGCTTTTGGGGGCCGGAAGGTCGGATTTCGGCTCAGTGGTAGCGGGAGAGCCAGTGGGCGTAGGGCGGCGGAAGCGTCAAGGCGGCCGCCTCCGGAAGACCGAGGTCGCGCGCTGCGTGGTAGGGCCAGTGTGGATCGTCCAGCAAGGGGCGCCCCAGGGTAAGCAACTCGAGTTGCCCGGCCCGAAGCAGGGCATCAGCCGCCTTGGGGTCACGGGGCAGGTTCCAACTGGTGGCCACCGGCAATCCAGTCGCCTCATGCACCTGGCGCGCAGTCGGTACCATGAACCCAGGCCCCCAGGGGATCTGCGCTTCGGGGGTGTTGAACCCGAGCGAGACGTCAACGAAATCGAGCCCTTCGGCCTTCATCTGCTTGAGCAGGGCGACGGCCTCGGCGAGCATCGCCCCATCGTCCCCGTGGAATTCGATCACGCCCAACCGCACATTGAGCGGCAGGTTCGCGGGCCAGACCGCGCGTACGGCGCGGAACGTCTCCATCAGGAAGCGCGCGCGGTTCTCGGCGCTGCCACCGTAGAGATCGGTACGCCGATTGACGAGTGGCGAGAAAAACTCCTGCGCCAGGTAACCATGGGCGAAGTGCAACTGCAGCCACTGGAAACCCAGGTCGCGGGCGCGCTCAGCGGCGCGCACGGTGTCCTCCTGCACCCGACGGATGTCCTCCAGGGTCATGGCCCTCGGGACCCGCGGTAGGCCCTTGCCGAAGGCGACGGCGGAGGGGGCGAGGGTCTCCCAGGTATTGGGCTGGCCAAGGGCAATATGGTCATCTCCTTCCCAGGGGCGATTGGCCGATGCCTTTCGGCCTGCGTGGGCGATCTGGATGCCGGGTACCGCGCCACCGGCCTTGATGGCGGCCACGATCGGGCGCATGGCAGCCGCCTGATCGTCGTTCCACAGGCCCAGGTCGGCCCAGGTGATTCGGCCTTCCGGGGAGACGGCGGTGGCTTCAACCACGATCAGGCCGGCGCCCCCGCGTGCGAGGGAGGCGTAGTGGGCTTGGTGCCATTCGTTGACCAGGCCGTCCTGGGCCATGTACTGGCACATCGGTGGCACGGCGATGCGGTTGCGCAGCGTCACGTCTTTGAGTTGGTAAGGGTCGAACAATCCAGGCATGGCTTACTCCTTCACGAGTTTCAACAAAGCCGCGGCGACCGGCTCAGAAGAGGCGGGGTTCTGTCCGGTCGGCGACAGTCAGGCCAGGCACGATCACCTCGTTGCAGACGTAGTTGTCGGCGCTTCCTGGGGTATAGCGCTCGGGCCAAGTCACAGATTCCATGGCTCATCCTTTCGGGAGTGGGTTGGGGAGGGGCGCCTGGCGGCTGGTCCGGGCTGCCAGGCCGGGGAGTAGAATAATTGCATGCGCCGGTAATTCCAAATTAAAAATTTAGCGATTATGAAATATATCGTCCTGGTATCATCTAGGTGCAGTGCCCGGAGGTTCAATGCCTGCCGATTCCCCTAGACCAACCGCACTGGCCCAGCACTGGTGCGCCCTGTCTCTCCTGCATGAGCGCATCCAAGCGCACCTGGAGAACACCCTTCAGGACCGACACGACTTGAGCGTGCGCGAGTACTCCCTGCTCACCGTGCTCAGCCGGCAGCACGAGGGGACTGGAGGCCATCTGCAAATGAAGCAGGTGGCGGATTCGGTCCTTCTGAGCCAGAGCGCCACCACCCGCTTGGTGACCCGGCTGGAGGATCGGGGCCTGCTGCAGCGCGACTTCTGCCCCATCGACCGCCGAGGGATCTACACCAACGTCACCCAAAGTGGCTTCGCGATGTTAGAGCAGGCTCGGCCCACCTACGACGAGGCGCTGGACCAGGCCCTGAGAGAGGCGCGCCGCGATCCGCAGATGCTGCCACTGGTGCAAGCGCTGGATGCGCTGGAAATGGTCAGTCGGCCGACGACTTGAGATCGACCACATAGCGGTAGCGCACCTGCTTGGCCCTAAAGGTAAACACCATCACGATGTTACGTATTGGCGGACCTTAAAATGTCCAAACTCCAGACTTCCGGCCATGCCGGAAGCCGTCTCTGGCGGGCCGTGCGGCGAGGGCCACGGCCCCTTCCGTGTCTTCCGTGACCAGCGCTTTGCTCCGGAATGCGGCGGGCTATGCTGGCCCCATGAAGACCGAAGTAAGCACCTCCGCAGGCACCCACCTCCTGGTGGGCTGCGGCTACACGGGGGCGCGGCTGGCCCGGCGCCTGGCGGCGTTGGGGCCCGTGTTGGGACTGGTGCGCTCGGAGGCCTCCGCCGCGGCGCTCGCCGCCGCCGGGATCCCCGCGCGGGTCCTGGATCTTGACCGCCCGGGACCCTTCGATCCGCCCGGTGACCTGGCCTCCGTGGTCTACCTGGCGCCCCCGCCCTCAGATGGCGAAGGCGACCCCCGCCTGCGGCGCTTCCTGGAAGCCCTCAGCTCGGTGCGCCCCCAGGCGTTGGTCTACCTGAGCACCACGGGCGTCTACGGGGACACGGGGGGCCGGCCCGTGGACGAGGCCTCGTCCGCCGTGCCCCGGGACGACGCCTCCCGCCGGCGCCTGGCCGCCGAAGGGCTGGCCTCGACCTGGTGCGGGGCGCACGGCGTGCGCTGCGTGATCCTGCGTGTGGCGGGCATCTACGGGCCCGGGCGCCTTCCGCTGGAGCGCCTGCGAGCCGGGGAGCCGGTCCTGCGGACCGAGGACTCCGGCCCCGGCAACCGCATCTTCGTGGACGACCTGGTGGCGGCCTGCGAGGCGGCCCTGGACCGGCCCCTGTCCGGCGTGGTCAACGTGGGGGACGGGGACTTCCGCAGCCTCGGCGCCTACCTGGAGCGGGTGGCCCAGCTGGCCGGGCTGCCGGCACCGCGCCGCATCACCCTGGACGAGGCCCGCCGCGAGCTGAGCCCCGCCATGCTGGCCTACGCGACCGCCCGCCGCCGCGTCCTCAGTCGTCGCCTGACCGAGGAGCTGGGCGTACGCCCCCTGGCCCTGGACGAGGGTATCCTCGTCAGCCTGCGGCAGATGGGCCTCAGTACCGCAGCACGCTGAACACCGGCAGCCCCTCGACCTTCTCGCGGCCGGGCAGGGAGGTCAGCTCGATGAAGACCGTGAGGGCCACGGGCTGGGCGCCGGTGCGGTTCACGAGGCGCTGGGCGGCGGCGGCGGTGCCGCCGGTGGCCATGACGTCGTCCACGATGAGCACCCGGTCGCCGGGGCCGAAGGCATCCTTGTGGATCTCCAGGGCATCGCTGCCGTACTCAAGGCCGTAGGCCTCCTTGTGGGTGGGCATGGGCAGCTTGCCGGGCTTGCGGGCGGGCACGAAGCCGACGCCCAGCTTCTGGGCCAGGGCGCTGCCGAAGATGAAGCCCCTGGATTCCAGACCCAGCACGTGGGTGGGCTGGAGGGTGAGCACGGGCTGGGACATGGCCTCCACGGCCTCGCCAAACGCCTCGGCGTGGGACAGCAGGGGCGTGATGTCCCGGAAGAGGATCCCGGCTTTCGGAAAGTCCGGAACATCGCGGACGAAGGCGGTGAGGGGAGTCGTGAGGGTCATGGCTACCTGATGATCTGGAAAGGAAGGGGAAGCGAGGATCGCACATCCAGGGCCTCCCAGTCCAGCCGTCCCACGGCCGCGAAGGCCGGGCCTTCCGACAGGCGGGCGCGGAAGGCCGCCAGGGCGGCCTCGGGGCCTTCCACCTCGCCGCTCACCGATCCATCCAACTCGTTGCGCACCCAGCCCGCGAGATCGAGGGCCCGGGCCTCCCGCTCGGCGAAGCGGCGGTAGCCCACACCCTGGACGGCGCCGTGGACGTGGAAGCGGGCAGCCACGGCACCCACGGCGCTACCCCCTCGCGGGCCCGTTGAAGGCCGAGTCGAAGTCGGCCTGCCGCGCCAGGGTCTCGGGGCAGCCCAGGTCCAGGCGCAGGGGCGTCACGCTGGCCCAGCCCTCGAACACGGCTTCGGCGTCGCTGCCGGGGGCCTTGGCATAGGTGGGGCCCGCGTCGCCCCCGATCCAGAAGTAGGGGGTGTTGCGGGGATCGGCCCGGCGCTCCACTAGGTCGTGGTAGGCGCGGCTGTCCTGGCCCGTGAGGCGGAATCCCTGGGGCTCGCCCTTGGGGAAGTTCACGTTCCAGATGCGGTTGGCCGGCAGGTCCATGGTCTCCCAGCGCTCGAGGAAGCGGCCGATCCAGGGCTCCGCCTGCTCCAGGGAGCCCCGGGGATCGATGGAGAAGGCCGCGGCGCGCGCCCCCTGGAGGCGGCCCTCGAAGGCCGCGCCCACGGTGCCGGAATAGAACACGTCCTCGCCCAGGTTGAAGCCGTGGTTGATGCCGGAGAGCACCCAGTCCGGGCGGCGGTCCAGCACCTCGCAGACACCCAGCAGCACGCAGTCCACGGGGGTGCCGTCGCAGGCGTGGCGGTCGGGGCCGACTTCGTGCAGGCGGAGGATGTTGTGCAGGCTGAGGGCCGACGAGATGGCCGAGCGGTTGCGGTCAGGGGCCACGGTGACCACCCGGCCGAAGCGGGACGCCACTCGGGCCAGGGCCGCCAGCCCCGGGGCCCAGAGGCCGTCGTCGTTGGTGAGCAGGATCAGGCGTTCAGACATGGAACCAGTGTACCCGCCGGACCGGGACGTCAGTCCTGGGCCAGGTATTTGTGGTAGTCCCGGTCGGAGCCGAGGATGTGCCCCTTCACCAGGTCGAGGGCCAGGAACCCGAGGATGGCCGGCAGGTCCGCGCTGTCGCCCCCCATCTGTTGCTGGAGGGCCTTGGCCTTGGCGAGGAGGCGGCCGTGTTCCTGTGCGTGGGCGGTGAACTCCGGGTACCCCACCCGGATCAGGACGGCTTCCTCGTCGTGGAAATGCTGGGCCACATGGGCGATGAGGAGCTGCATGTGGAGCTTCGTCTCCTCGGGGTACTGGCCCTGGTTGATGGAGGCCAGGAGGCCGTTGGAGAGGCGGTAGAGCTCCTGGTGCTGGTGGTCGATCAGGGGCTCGCCGCAAGCCAGCGCCGGGTCCCAGACAAGGGTCAGGAAGGATGGCCGGTCCTCCCCATCGGCCACGCCCACATCGAGGGAGGCCTCGGTCTGGTTCCGGCCCCGGGCCTTGGCCCGGTAGAGGGCCTCGTCGGCGCGGCGGATCCAGCCTTCCAGCGGTTCATGCTCCTGGCGCTGGGCCACGCCCAGGCTGATGGTCACCACGCCGACCTGCGGGGTGACGCGAGCCTCCACGGCCTGGCGGATCTTCTCGGCCAGGATGGTGGCCCCCGCCAGGGTGGTGGCCGGGCAGAGCGCGATGAACTCCTCGCCGCCCCAGCGCGCCAGGGCGTCCGAGGCGCGCAGCTGGCCGCGGACGGCCTCCGTGACGGACCTGAGCACCTCGTCGCCCACCTCGTGGCCGAAGGAGTCGTTCACCCGCTTGAAGTGGTCCAGGTCGTACAGGATGAGGCTGATGGGCGCATCGCCGCGGCCGGCCGCGGCGATCACCTGGGCCGCGCCATCCTCGAGCCAGCGGCGGTTCCAGGTCCCGGTGAGGCGGTCCGTGGCGGCTGTGCGCTCCAGCTGGTCCAGCGCCCGCCGGAGCTCGGCGTTCGCCCGTTCGCTGGCCTCCCGGGCCCGGGCCAGGGCCTCCAGTTGGTGCTGGCAGTCGGGATCGATCAGCTCCCCCGCCCGGGGCCGCCGCCGGTGCCACAGGCCCGCCACCAGGGCGCCGAAAAGCCCGGAGAGGAGGGAGGCGAGGAGGACCAGGAAGATCGACAGTGCCAGGGGCATGGGATGCTCGGAGTGGGCGGGACGGGCCATTCTCGGATCAGGACCGGCGCGCATTCTATCTTGCCGCCCGGACCGGTTGTCCAGACCCACCGAACCACCGTAACCTGTTCGGATCCCCGTCATTCAATCAGGAGTTTTCCCCATGCGATGGTTCGCTTTCTCTCTGCTGTTGCTGGCCGGCGGTTCGGCCCTGCCGGGCCAAACGGTCTTCCTGGATTTCACGACCAAGCCCAAGCTCCAGGAGGTGGCGCTCCTGGACGCCCAGGGGAACCAGACCATTCCGGGCGAGGTGGAACCCCACCACATCACCTCCCTAACCGTCCCCTTCGTGGGCCTGAAGGTGAAGGTGTGGTTCGAGCTCCCCAAGGACACGCCCACGGTGCAGCCCGCCCGGATCGTCCTGGGCAAGGTGAACCCCGAGAAGAGCGGTGGCGTCCGGCTGGCTTCCCTCATCAGCGAAGACGGCAAGGCCTACCTCAAGGGGCGCATCCGGATGTCCATGAGCATCGATGACGAATGCGAACCCTACAAGGAAGCCGAGCGGCCCAAGGCGACGCAGAACGCGGACGGCCTCTGGATCCTGGACCTACCCAGGCCCCTGCCTCCGGGTCTCTACACCCTGGTGTCGGCCACGGGGGGCGTGTCGATGTTCGGGGGCCCCAAGGTGAACGCCAAGGCGCGCATCTTCTGGGTGGGCGAGGTCCCGGTAGCCAAGGCCGCGGCGGCCCCGTCCGCCGCTCCGGCGACGGCGACCGCTCCTCCCGTCGTGACGGCCCCTCCGGCAGTGACCGTCTCCCCGGCGGCGCCTGCTCCCGCCCAGCCCCAGCCGGCCGCCGGCCAGTAGGTCCCGGCGGTTTTCCTGCCAGGATGGAGCGCACCCCATCCCCGCCATGGATCCCGACCTCCCGATGACCTCCGCCCTCCCGATCCCCGACGGGGAGGCGGGGGGCGTGGCGGCGCCGGGGCGGCTCGAGGTCCTGGCCCGCCTCCGTGAAAGGATCGTGGCCTTCGCGGCATCCCGGGGTGCAGGCGCCCATGCGGAGGACCTGGCGCAGGAGGTGCTGGTGCTCATCCACACGAAGTACGGCCATCTGGAGCGGGCGGAGGACCTGGTCCCCCTGGCCTTCCAGATCCTGCGCTTCAAGCTGGGGGCCCACTTCCGCAAGGCGGCCCGCCGGGGCGAGTTCGACGCCGTGGACGTGGACGCCTTCCCGCCCGCCTCGGACGCGCCGGACCCCGCGGCCACGCTGGAACGGAAGGAGCTGCTGACCCGGCTCATGGGCGGTATCGCCCGCATGGGCGGGCGCTGCCGCGAGCTGTTCCGGCTGAAGCTGGAGGGGCGCAGCTTCCCCGAGATCCAGGGCCTGATGGGTGCCGCCACGCTCAACACCGTCTACACCTGGGACCACCGCTGCCGGAAGCAGCTGCTCGAGGCCCTGGGAGGCCGGTGGGAAGGGCCGGGAAGGGGGGCGTCATGAGGCGCGCCACGGCTGAGAAGCTCCTGGGCGGTTACGCCACCGGCACCCTCACCGCCGAGGAGCGGCGCACGCTGTTCGAGGCGGCCCTGGCGCACCAGGACCTCTTCGACGCCCTGGCCGACGAGGAGGCCCTGCGGGAGCTGCTAGCGGATCCCGCAGCGCGGGCTCAGGTGCTCGCCGCCCTCGCCGCCCCTGCTCCGAACCTGGCTCCGAATCCGGCCTCGGCGAAGGCCGTGCCCCTCTGGCGCCGACCCGGCGTGCTGGGTGCCGCGGCCGGGGTGCTGATGGCCTCCCTGGCGGGCCTGACCTGGCTGCGGAATCCCCAGGCACCGCCGCCGGCCCAGCAGGCGCCACCTCCGGTCCGGCAGGCGCCCGCGAGCCCGAAGACCCTGTCGTTCGAGGCTTCTCCGGAGGCGCCCGCGGAACCGGCCGCTGGATCCAAGCTCGAGCGGCGCGCCCCGGCCCAGGCCCCGCCGAACCCCAAGGAAGCTCCCAGGCAGGAGACCGCGCCTCTGCCGGCCGCCGGCATCTCCGCCGATGCCGCCTCCGCGCCCGCAACGCCGCCGCCTCCACCCAGGCCGGTGCCCGTGGCCGCGCCTGCTCCACGGCCGGTCCCGGTGGTCCAAGGCAACGCTCAGGGGGCCGTCGGGGCCCCGCAGGATCGCCTGGCTCCGCAGGCAGTGACGGAGGCCCTGTCCACCGCCTCCCAGGCCCGGGCCAAGGCCGCCCGGACTGAGGCCAAGGCCGAAGGCCGGCTCACCGGCGCCCCGGTTCCCGAGTCCCCCACCTGGACCCTCACGCCCCAGGCGGACGGGACCACTCTGGTGACCGTCACCGCTCCGCCCCAGACGCAGGTGTGGCTCCTCAGGCGCGGGGGCGGGGGTGTGGAAGTCCTCCAGGATCGCGCCGTGGCGCTCCAGGAGGTCAGGGAAGCCCAGCGCCGCTACCTGGTGCGGCTGAAGGCGGGGGATGCCCTGGACCTCTATGCGCTGACCCATCCCGTCGCAGACCCCGCGAAGCTGCCGGAGACGGGCCCCTTGGCGGGCTTCCGAGCCCGCATTTTCCCGATCGAGAAAAATCATCCCGTTCCGTGAAAGGGATCCGGGGCCGGCGGCATTCCCTCCTGAACCGCGCCATCGCGCGGCCACCGGGAGGATCCCATGTCGCACCGCGCCACCGCCTTCATGCTCGCCTGCTGGACGGGGCTGACGCCCCTGGCCTGCGCCCGCAGCCGCCCCTTGAGTCCCTCGGCTTTCCGCCCCGACCCCCAGGGCGAGGCCTCAGCGGACCGCACCCTCTCGCCCTACTTCTTCGTGAAGGGCGAGGATGCCGCCCTGGACCAGCTGCCGCTGAAGGCCACCTCCGCCAAGGTCGCCATCGCGGGCGTCATCGCCGACGTGACGGTGACCCAGGTCTACCGCAACACCGGCACGAAGCCCCTGGAGGCCCTCTACGTGTTCCCGGGCTCCACGCGCTCCGCGGTCTACGGCATGACCATGCGCATCGGCGAGCGCGTGCTGAAGGCCCAGATCAAGGAGCGCGGCCAGGCCCGCGCCGACTACGAGCGGGCCAAGCAGGAGGGCCGCAGCGCCTCCCTGCTGGAGCAGCACCGGCCCAACATCTTCCAGATGAACGTGGCGAACATTCTGCCCGGCGACGAGATCCGCGTGGAGCTCCGCTACACCGAGCTGCTGGTGCCCACGGACGGCACCTACAGCTTCGTCTATCCCACGGTGGTGGGCCCGCGCTACGCCGGCAAGGCGGGCACGGAGTCAAGCACGGGCGAGCCCTGGGTGGCCAATCCCTATACCCACGCCGGCGAGAAGCCCACGACCACCTTCGACCTGGAAGTGAAGCTCTCCGCGGGCCTGCCCATCCAGCGCATGGCCTGTGACACTCACAAGACCTCCATCGCCTACGACGGCAAGGCCGAGGCCACGCTGAAGCTCGATCCCAGCGAAGCCCACGGCGGCAACCGCGACGTCATCGTGAAGTACCAGCTGGCCGGAAACGCCGTGCAGTCGGGACTCCTGCTGGATCAAGGCCACCGTGAGGGCCGGGACGAGAACACCTTCCTGCTCATGGCCCAGCCGCCCAAGCGCGTGACGCCGAAGGACCTGCCGCCCCGCGAGTACGTCTTCATCATGGATGTCTCCGGAAGCCAGATGGGCTTTCCCATCGAAGTCTCCAAGGTGCTCATGAAGGAGATGATCCAGGGCCTGCGGCCCCAGGATCTCTTCAACGTGATGGTCTTCGAGGGCACCTCGGCCTTCTGGTCGCCCAGCGGATCCCAGCACGCCACACCCGAGGCCACGGCGCAGGCCCTGGCCTTCGTGGGCTCCCAGCACGGCGGCGGCGGCACGGAACTGGGCAGCGCGCTGCGCAAGGCCCTGGGCCTGCCCCGGGTGCCCGGCATCTCGCGCACCTTCGTGGTGTCCACGGACGGCTACATCAGCGCCGACGGCCAGGTCTTCGACCTCATCCGCAAGAACCTGGGCGCCGCGAACCTCTTCGCCTTCGGCATCGGCAGCTCCGTGAACCGCCACCTCATCGAGGGCATGGCTCACGCGGGGCAGGGCGAGGCCTTCGTCATCACCAGGCCCGAGCAGGCCGCGGCCGAGGCGGAGCGCTTCCGCGCCTACGTGTCGTCGCCGGTACTCACGAACGTGAAGCTCACCACGAACGGGTTCCACATCCAGGACCTGGAGCCCCTGCAGCTTCCTGATGTGCTGGCGGACCGGCCCGTCATCTGCCTGGGCAAGTGGACCGGTGAAGCCAAGGGCACAGTCACGCTCTCGGGCATGACTGCCGCCGGCCCCTGGAGTCAGACCTTCGAAGTGGGGAAGGTGAAGGACCGCGACCACGGCGCCCTGCGCCAGCTCTGGGCCCGCCAGCGCATCCAGGTCCTGTCGGACTACGACCAGTTCGGCGCGGACGAAGGCCGCAAGGCCGAGGTCACGCGGCTGGGCCTGGCCTACAACCTGCTGACGGCCTACACCTCCTTCGTGGCGGTGGACACCCAGGTGCGCAACGCGAACGGCTCTTCCACCACCGTCACCCAGCCCCTGCCCCTGCCGGAAGGCGTGTCGGATGCGGCCGTGGGCGGCATGGGCGGCGTGGCCACCAAGGCCATGGCCTACGCTCCGGCGCCGCGGATGATGTCCCTGGAGGCGCCCGCGGCGGCCGCTGCGGAAGTCGTCGCCCAGGATCAGGCCCGGCGCGAGCGGGCCAAGGGGGTCAAGGCCGCGCCCCGGCTCTGCATCCTCGCCTTCTCAGGCATCACCGGGACCTCGGACCCACGCTCTCTGCGGGGCGAACTGGAGGCCCGGCTGATGGACCCGGCCCTGGCGGCGGCGCTGGCCAGCCTTCCCTCCGCCACGGATCTGGAACTCAAGGTGGACGCCTCCGGACAGGTGACCGCCGTGACTTTCAGCCAGGCCTTCCCGGGGGCGGCGAAGGCCAAGGCCCTGATCCTCGCCTGGCACCTGCGGGCCTGGACCGGTGGTCTGGCCGGGCAGCTCGAGCTCACCCTTGGGCTCTAGTCCTTAACTCACGCTTTTCCTTCCGCGCATCCCGGGCCTGCCCGGGATGCGCGCTGGCGTGGACCCCCGTACGGGGTACCTTCGAACCATGCGATGGCATCTGGGAGTGACCTTGATGCTGACCCTCGGGGGCTGTGACCCGGAACCCGCCCGGCCCGCTGTTCCGGTGGCGGACGAGGTGCTCGCGCAGGCCCGGATGCGCATGGTGCGCGAGCAGATCGTGGCCCGGGGCGTCGCCGATCCCCGCGTGCTCGAAGCCATGGGCCGGGTGCCCCGGCACGAATTCGTCCCGGCCGCCCAGCGCAGCCAGGCTTACGAGGACTGGCCCCTGGCCATCGGCTACGGCCAGACCATCTCCCAGCCTTACATCGTGGCCTTCATGACGGCGGCGCTGGCGCCTCGGCCCGGGGACCGGGTGCTGGAGATCGGCACGGGCTCGGGGTACCAGGCCGCCGTGCTGGCGGGCCTGGTGGCCGAGGTCTACACCATGGAGATCGTGGAGCCCCTGGCCCAGCGCGCCGAGGCGGACCTCAAGCGCCTCGGCTACGCCAATGTGAAGGTCCGCGCCGGGGATGGCCATCTCGGCTGGCCCGAGGCCGCGCCCTTCGACGCCATCATCGTCACCTGCGCGCCCGAAGACGTGCCCCAGCCGCTGGTGGACCAGCTCAAGGTGGGCGGCCGCATGATCATCCCCGTGGGCTCCCAGTGGGGGGCCCAGGAGCTGTACCTGCTGCGGAGGACGGCCACGGGGCTGAGGCGCCAGGGGGTGCTGCCGGTGCGGTTCGTACCGATGGTGAAAGGCCATTGACGAGGCCGCCATCCCCTGATGAACTGTTTCTATGCATAGAAACAGTCTGGACCGCCTGCCGGAACTGGCCTCACTCTTCGACGAGGCGCGGGATCCGCGTCTCGTCGAGCAGTTCCTGCGGGAGATCCTCACGCCTTCGGAGATCCACGGCATCAGCTCCCGCTGGGAGCTGGTGAAGCGGCTGGACGAAGGCGAAAGCCAGCGCGCCATCGCGGCGGAGCTCGGCCTGAGCCTATGCAAGATCACCCGGGGATCCCGGGAGCTGAAGAAACCCGGTTCGGCCCTGCGGACCATGCTGGACCGCCACCGACGCCAGGGCTGAGTCCCGTTCCCGTTCAAGGAGCACCCCGTGTCAAGCCGCGCCATCCTTTCCGACCAGGAGATCCCCCGCCAGTGGTACAACCTCGCGGCGGACCTGCCTCACGCGCCTCTGCCGCCCCTGGGACCGGACGGGCAGCCCGTGGCCCCGGAGGCCCTGGCGGCCGTGTTCCCCATGAACCTCATCGAGCAGGAGATGAGCCAGGAACGCTGGATCGGCATCCCGGACGAGGTGCTGGAGATCCTGCTGCGCTACCGCCCCACGCCCCTGCACCGGGCCCGGGCCCTGGAGGCGGCCCTGAAGACGCCGGCCCGCATCTACTACAAGAACGAGAGCGTGAGTCCCGCGGGCAGCCACAAGGTGAACACCGCCATCGCCCAGGCCTACTACAACAAGGTGGCGGGCATCCGCCGCATCACCTCCGAAACCGGCGCGGGCCAGTGGGGCAGCTCCATCGCCTTCGCCTGCGGGCAGTTCGGCCTGGAGTGCAAGGTCTACATGGTGCGCGTGAGCTTCGACCAGAAGCCCTTCCGCAAGATGATGATGCGCACCTGGGGCGCGGACTGCGTGGCCAGCCCCAGCCCGGAGACCGCCGCGGGCCGCGCCATCCTGGCGGAGGATCCCGACTGTCGCGGTTCCCTGGG
This sequence comes from Geothrix mesophila, assembly GCF_022808835.1. Taxonomy (NCBI): domain Bacteria; kingdom Pseudomonadati; phylum Acidobacteriota; class Holophagae; order Holophagales; family Holophagaceae; genus Geothrix; species Geothrix mesophila. The sequence continues at coordinate 1,365,438 of NZ_JAKZLD010000001.1, read as the reverse complement.
CATCGCCATCAGCGAGGCCGTGGAGGCGGCCGTGACGGATCCCACGGGCCAGACGCGCTACACCCTGGGCAGCGTGCTCAACCATGTGCTGCTGCACCAGACCATCATCGGCCTGGAGGCCCAGAAGCAGCTCGCCGCCCTCGGCGAGAAGAAGGTCGACAAGGTCATCGGCTGCGTGGGCGGCGGCAGCAACTTCGCCGGTCTCAGCTTCCCCTTCGTGAAGGAGAAGATCGCCGGGGCGGACATCGACATCATCGCCGTGGAGCCGGCCTCCTGCCCCACGCTCACCCGAGCCCCGTATGTATACGACCACGGCGACGTGGCGAAGATGACGCCCCTGATGGCCATGCACAGTCTCGGCCACACCTTCATGCCGCCGGGCATCCACGCCGGCGGCCTGCGCTACCACGGCATGGCGCCCCTCGTGAGCCAGACGGTGGTGGAGGGCCTCACCCGCGCCGTGGCCATCCAGCAGCTGGAGTGCTTCGACGCCGCCGTGCGCTTCGCCCGCACCGAGGGCATCATCCCCGCGCCGGAATCCAGCCACGCCATCGCCCAGGCCATCCGCGAAGCCGAGCAGGCCCGCGAGGAGGGCAAGGAGCGGGTCATCCTCTTCAACCTCAGCGGCCACGGCCTCATGGACCTGAACGGCTACGCCGACTTCCTCGATGGCAAGCTCTCGGACCACGCCCTCTCCGAGGAGGAGATGGCCCGCAGCCTGGCCTGCCTGGCGGGGCTGCCGCGGCCCGCGGCCTTCTGAGGACGCCTTCCGGCCAAGGCCCCCGCGCTTCCGGATCCGGAGTGCGGGGGCCTTGGGTTGATGGGATCGCTTCAGGAGCCTGGCGCCGCGGGGGCCTTTGCGGGTGCAGGCGCAGGCGCGGGCGTGGGCGCGGGCCGGCCGGGGCGGTCCCAGCCGCCGCCCAGGACCTTGTAGAGGCCGACGAGGTTGCCGTACTTGGCCTGCCGGAGGGCGATGAGGCCCTGCTGCGCGGCGTAGTAGGACCGCTGGGCGTCCAGGACCCCCAGGTAGCCGTCGATGCCCGCGGTGTAGCGGGCCTGGGCGAGGCGGTAGGTGCCCTCCAGGGCCTGCGTGAGCGATTCCTGGGCCGCCAGCTGGTCGTCGAGGGTGCCCCGCTGGGCCAGGGCGTCGGCCACCTCCCGGAACGCCACCTGGATGGCCTTCTCGTACTGGGCCAGGGCGATGTCGCGGTCGGCGTTCGCCGCCTTGAGGTTGGCCTGCCGCGCGCCCGTGTCGAAGATCGGGAGGACGATCTGGGGCGAGAAGGTCCAGGCGTCGGAGCCGGACTGGAACAGCCCGGAGAGCTGGCGGTCCATGGTGCCGAGGTTCGTGGTGAGCGAGATCCGGGGGAAGAAGGCTGCCCGGGCCGCGCCGATGTTGGCGTTGGCGGCCTTGAGCTGGTTCTCGGCCATGAGGATGTCGGGCCGGCGGGCCAGCACCTCAGAGGGCAGGTCCGGGGCGACGTCGGTCAGGGCGGTCACGCTGCCCAGCGCGTCGGGCAGCCATTCCGCGGGCACTGTCGAGCCCACCAGGAGCTGCAGGGCGTTCTGGTCCATGGCCACGGTGCGGGTGTACCGGGCCATGTCGCCCCGCGCGGTCTCCACGCTCACCTGGGCGCGGTACGAGTCGATCTCGGAGACGACGCCCACGTCGTACTGCCGGCGGACGAGCCGGTAGGCCGCCTCCTGGTTCGCGAGGGTCTCCTGGGCGAGCTTCAGGCTCTCGCGGTCCGCCGCGAGGGCGAGGTACACGTTGGCCACTTCCGCCAGCAGGGAGACCTGGGCGCTGTTGCGGGCCTGCTCCGTGGCGAGGTACTGCTCCAGGGCCCGGTTCTTGAGGCTGCGGATGCGCCCGAAGAAATCCAGTTCCCAGGCGCTGATGCCCACGTTGGCGGCGTACTGCTCGGCCACGATCCGCTGACCCGTACCAGAGACGCTGGCGGGCAGCCGCTGGCGATTGCCGTAGCCGACCGCGTTGACCGTGGGGAGCAGCTCGGCCCGCTGGATACGGTAGTAGGCGCGTGCCTTCTCGGTGTTCAGGGCCGCGATCCGGAGGTCCCGGTTGTTGCGCAGGGCGAGGTCGAGCACCTTCCGCAGCCGCTCGTCCGCGAAGAAGGCCTGCCAGGGGAGGTCCGCGGCCGGCTGGCCCGGGGCGGCGACGCCCACTTGGCCTGGGGCGGCGACGCCCACCTGGCCTGAGGCGGCAACGGCCGGCTGGCCTGACGCGGTGGCGCCCTTGTAGGCGGGGCCCTCCGGCCAGGCCTTCGGCACGGGCGGCTCCGGCGTCCGGTAGCGCGGGGCCATGGAGACGCACCCGGTCATGGCCAGGGCGAGGGGAAGGATGGACCAGGCTTTGGGCGACATCATGGCTGCCCCTCCTCGGAAACCGCGGCCTGCGCCGGGGCGGGCTCCTGGGCCTTCTTCCTGAACAGCTGGCTCACCAGGACGAAGGACAGGGGGATGTAGAAGATGGCGATGAAGGTGGCCGACAGCATGCCGCCCACCACGCCGGTTCCGATGGCGTTCTGGGCCGCCGCGCCGGCGCCCCGGGTGAGGGCCATGGGCAGCACGCCGAAGGTGAAGGCCAGGGAGGTCATCAGGATGGGCCGGAGCCGCAAGCGGGAGGCCTCCATGGCCGCTTCGAGGAGGCCGGCGCCCTGGGCGATCTGCTCCTCGGCGAACTGCACGATGAGGATGGCGTTCTTGGCGGTGAGGCCCAGGGTGGTCAGCAGGCCGATCTGGAAATAGACATCGCTGGACATGCCGCGGGACCAGGTGGCCAGGACGGCGCCGAAGATGCCCAGGGGCAGGATCAGCAGGATCGAGAAGGGGATCGTCCAGCTCTCGTAGAGGGCCGCGAGGCACAGGAAGATCACCAGGATCGAGACCGCGTAGAGGGCGGGGGCCTGGGCGCCGGCCTGGCGCTCCTGGTAGGAGAGGCCCGTCCATTCGAAGCCGATGCCTGCGGGGAGCTTCTTGGCGAGCGATTCCATGGCCAGCATGGCGTCGCCGGTGCTCTTGCCCGCGGCGGGCTCACCCTGGATGTTCACGGACGGGAAGCTGTTGTAGCGCTGGAGGTTGGGGGATCCGTAGCTCCACTCCCCGGCGGAGAAGGCCGAGAACGGCACCATCGCGCCGGCGGTGTTCCTGACGTAGAGCTTGTTCAGGTCCTCCAGCTGCATGCGGAAGGGCGCGTCGGCCTGCATGTAGACGCGCTTGACCCGGCCGCGGTTGATGAAGTCGTTCACGTAGGAACCGCCCCAGGCGCTGGCGAGGGTATCGCTGATGACCGGCAGGGGGACGCCCAGCGCGCCGGCCCGGTCCTGGTTGAGCTTGACGTTGTACTCGGGCTGGTCGTCCAGGCCATTGGGGCGCACGGCCTTGAGGTTGGGATCCTGCGCCGTCAGGCCCAGCAGCTGGTTGCGGGCCTCCATGAGCTTGGCGTGGCCGACGCCCGCGCGGTCCTGCAGCTGGAAGTCGAAGCCCGTGGCGTTGCCGAGCTCCAGGATGGCGGGGGGTGCCACGGCGAAGACCATGGAGTCCCGGCGCGAGGAGAAGGTGCGCATGGCCCGGCGGATGACGGCCTCCGCCTTCAGCTCGGAGCGGTCCCGGAGGTGCCAGTCCTTGAGCTTGACGAAGGCCATGCCGTTGTTCTGGCCGCGGCCGGCCACGCTGAACCCGCCCACGGTCAGGCAGGAGGCCACCGCCTCCTTCTCGTCGTCCTGGAAGTAGTGCTGGACCTCGGACATGACCTTCTGGGTCTGCTCCAGCGTGGATCCGGCGGGAAGCTGGACGAGGGTCATGATGATGCCCTGGTCCTCCTCCGGCAGGAAGGCGGTGGGCAGGCGCAGGAACAGGACCCCCATGCCGGCCACGATCACGCCGTAGATGACGACGTAGCGGCCCCACTTGGAGAGCACGCGCTCCAGCTGGCCCACGAAGATGTGGTTGAGCTGGTAGTAGACCCGGTCGAACCACAGGAAGAAGGGCCGCGTGACCTTCCAGCCCTTCTCGGCGGCCTCGTGGCCCTTCTCGACGGGCTTGAGGAAGGTGACGCAGAGGGAGGGCGTGAGCACCAGGGCCACCACCACGGACAGCATCATGGCGGTGATGAGGGTGAAGGAGAACTGGCGGAAGATGATGCCCGTGGACCCGCCGAAGAAGGCCATGGGGCCGAACACGGCGGACAGTACCAGGCCGATGCCCACCAGGGCGCTGGTGATCTGGCCCATGGACTTCCGGGTGGCCGCCAGGGGAGACAGGCCCTCCTCGTGCATGATGCGCTCGACGTTCTCGACGACGACGATGGCGTCGTCCACCAGGAGACCGATGGCCAGCACCATGGCGAACATGGTGAGCATGTTGATGGACATGCCCACGTACTGGAGGATGGCGAAGGTGCCCAGGAGCACCACGGGGACCGCGATGGTGGGGATCAGGGTGGCGCGGAAGTTCCCCAGGAAGAGCAGCATCACCAGGAAGACGAGGATCACCGCTTCGATGAGGGTCTTCACCACCTCGTTGATGGCCACGGACACGAAGGGGGTCGTCTCGTAGGGGTAGTCGACCTTCACGCCTGGCGGGAAATAGGGGGAGAGCTCGTTGAGCTTGGCCTTGATGAGCTTCGAGGTGTCCAGCGCGTTGGCGCCGGAGGCCAGGCGGATGAGCATGCCGGCGGCGGGCTGGCCGTCGAGCCGCGTGTCGCTCTCGTAGGACTCGGTACCCAGCTCCGTGCGGGCCACATCCCGCAGGCGGATGGTGGAGCCGTCGGGGTTGATGCGCAGGGGGATGGCCGCGAACTGCTCGGGCGTCTGGAGGAGCTCCTGCACGTTCACGGTCACGTTCAGGCGCTGGCCCTTGACGGCCGGCAGGCCGCCCGCCTGGCCGGCGGAGATCTGGGCGTTGTAGGCCTTCACGGCCTGCCGGATGTCGTCGGGCGTGATGTGGTAGCCCACCATCTTGTCGGGGTTCAGCCAGATGCGCATGGCGTACTGGGTGCCGAAGGACAGCACTTCGCCGACGCCCTCCACGCGGCTGATGACGTTCTCCACGTTCGAGGCCAGGTAGTCGCGCAGGTCCTCGGCGTTCATGCTGCCATCCGTCGAGGTGATGGACAGGATCATGAAGATGTTCTTGGTGGATTTCGTGACCGCGATGCCCATCTGCTGCACGACCTGGGGCATCAGGGGTTTGGCCAGTTCCAGCTTGTTCTGGACCTTGGCCCAGGCGGCATCGGGATCGGTGCCGGGCTGGAAGGTGAGCGTGACGCTGCCGTGGCCCGCCGAGTCGCTGGAGGCCGACATGTAGAGCAGGCGGTCCAGGCCCGTCATCTTCTGCTCGATGATCTGGGTGACGGTGTTCTCCACGGTCTTCGCGGAGGCGCCGGGATAGAAGGCATCCACGGAGATGGAGGGCGGAGCCACGGGCGGGTACTGGGAGATGGGCAGGGTCTTGATGGCCAGGAGGCCCGCCAGCATCATGACGATGGCCACCACCCAGGCGAAGATCGGCCGGTCGATGAAGAAATTGACCATGGACGGCTCCTCTTACTTGCCAGCCGCGGGAGCGGGGGCCGATGTGGAGGTCGACGCGGGCACGACCTTCACGGCGCTGCCCGGGCGGATCTTCTGCAGGCCTTCCACGACCACGCGGTCCCCGGCGGCGAGTCCTTCAAGGACCAGCCACTTCGGGCCGATGGCGCGGTCCACCTTGAGGGTCCGCTGTTCGATCTTGTTGGACGGGTCGACCACCATGGCGATGGCGTTCCCCTTGGGATCGCGGGTGACGCCCTGCTGGGGCACCAGGATGGCCTGCTCGGCCACGCCCTCCTCGATGATGGCGCGGACGTACATGCCCGGCAGCAGGACATGGCGGGGGTTCGGGAAGACCATGCGCAGGAGCTGCGAGCCCGTACTGGGATCCACGGTCACGTCCGAGAACTTCAGGATCCCCGTCTGGGGATAGGGCGTGCCGTCCTCCAGCAGCAGCTTCACGCGGGCGGAGTCCGCGCTGCCCTTGATGCGGTTGGCGGCCAGGTTCCGCTGGATGCCGAGCAGGATGGCGCTGGACTGGGGCGAATCCACATAGACCTGGTCCAGCTGCTGGATGGTGGTGAAGGCCGCGCCCTGGTAGGCCGCGGCCAGGGCGCCGGGCGTCACGCTGGACTTGCCCGTGCGCCCCGAGATCGGCGCGGTGATGCGGGTGTAGCCGAGGTTGATGCGGGCGGACTCGACGCCGGCCTTCAGGGACTGGACCTCGGCCTCGGACTGCTTGAGGGCCGCGGAGGCGTCATCGTAGTCTTGCTGGCCCACGGCGTGGACCGCGAGCAGCTCCTTGAACCGCTCGGCGCGCTTCCGGATGGCGGGCAGGTTGGCCTCGGCCCGGGCCAGCGCGGCGGCGGCCGTGTCGTAGGCGGCCTGGTAGGGCCTCGGGTCGATCTGGTAGAGCACGTCGCCCTGCTTCACGTCGGCCCCCTCGGTGAAGAGCCGCTGCTGGACGATGCCGTTCACCTGGGGATGGACCTCGGCCACGAGGAACGCGGACGTCCTTCCCGGAAGCTCGGAGGTGATCGCCACCTTCTCCGGCTGCAGGGTCACCACGGAGACCTCGGGCGTGGCCTTCGCCTGCTCCTTCTTGCCGCAACCGATGGTCAGCGCACCTGCCACCAGGGCGCCGGCGACGACGATCATTCCACCTCGATAGGGAGTCTGCATGGGAGTGCTCCAGGAAGGGCTGAGAAAAATCTGGTTGCCTGAGGGGGAATCAGGAACGGCGGATCGTCAGTATCAACGCTGACGGAGGCCGTGATAAGTGAAATCAGCCAGGCGGTCGGACATGACCTCGAGGGTCAGCGAGGGGTCGGCCGACGTCCAGGCCAGGTGCTTGATCTCGAGCATCAGCGCCTGGTGGATGCAGCTGCCATGGAGCGCGATGCCCCAGAAGTCGATCTCCTCGGGAGATAAGTCGGGACGGATGGACCGGAGGCAGGCCCTGGCCTCGCGGACGTAGGGCTCCATGCGCGCCTGGAGGAGATCCTTGACCTCGTGCCGGGGGGCCTGCAGCTCGTTCATCCACAGGCGGCAGGCCGGTTCCCGCAGCGGATCCGAGGTGTCGAAGTGGGCGTCGACGTCGTGGAGGACTCTCTGGATGTGGGCGCGGAGCCGCGCCCGCCCGTCCCGGGGATCCACCGTGGCCGGATCCGGATCCTGGGGGCCCCCGTCGCCCGTCTTGGCGGCGAAGTGGGCCAGCACATAACGGAAGACCTCCCGGTACAGGCCCTCCTTGCTCTTGAAGTAGTACGAGATGAGCGATGAGTTCTTTCCGGCCATGGAGGCCACGAGCCGGATGGAGGTGGCTTCATAGCCGTACTTGGCGAAGCAGGCCAGGGCCGCTTCGATCAGGGCATCGCGGGTATCGGGGGATGGGGTGGCATCGGAGGGGCACATGCGGCGTTCACCCTTAGTCGTTCGACCGACCAATAGAATCAACCGATTGAATAATTTTGGCAAGGCCGATTTCAAAAAACATTTAATTCAATAAATAAATCAAATTACAATTTCAATGAAGATCGCGCGGCGTTGTTTAGTGTAATTATTTGTATTGATCAATCGTACTATTTAATCGAATGAAAACACGGACCCTTGTCCTCCATCCCGCCTGCGTGGCTGGCCGGAGGCTCGGACTCCGTTCGTGATCTCAGGCCGGCCCGCTCCACCCGCGCCCCGAAACCGGACCAGCCTCGCCATGGCGAAGGTCGTCATGGCCTGCCCAGGCAAGCGCGGATGGCGCCCGGACGCCGGGCGCGGCGCCTCTTCAGCCTTCGCGGGAGATCGTGGGACTGGTCCTCAGGCCGTGCAGACAGAAATCCACCAGGAGTTCCGCCTCCTGGAAGTGGCTGCCGAAGGGTGGGTATTCGCCCCACAGCACCTTGTTGAGGCCCGACATCGTTCCGTGGCCGGCCACCTGGCCCATGATCGTGGCGCCGAGGAAGGCCACCTGTGCGGCGTTCAGCTCGGGGCGGAGCACCTGGATGCAGTCCCGGATCAGGTTGGTGGCGGGGCCCAGATACTGCTGGATGAGCGGACGGAGGCTGGACCGTGGGGAGCGGAATTCCCTCACCCAGAGGCGGGCCCGATGGTCCTGGAGTGGCCTGGCCGCCACCGCATCCGGAGCCGCCTGCTGGTACATGAAGTGGATCTGCTCCCGCAGCAGGCGGATGGCCGCCTGCGGGTCCCGCTGCTCCAGGCCCGAGGACAGCGCGGGATTCGGGAGCTGCGGCGCGGAGGTTTCGAAGATGTGCTTGAACACCTCCAGGTACAGCCCCTCCTTGTTCCCGAAGTGATGGGAAAGGAGCGAAAGGGGCCGGCCCGCCTTCTCCGCGATCATCCGCATGCTCGTGCCGTCGAATCCGTGGTCGGCGAAACACACCAGGGCAGCCTGGAGCAGCGATGTGCGCGTGTCTGAGGTTTTGGGTTCCATATCGGTCCCCAGGATATCCCCAGTTGGATTCGAACTGCGTCTGGCGGCGGCAGCGGGGGACCCGCTCCGTCGTGCGCACGGGCTGTCTCCGTGGTCCCACTCGGAGGTGGGCTGTGTTCCGTCGTTGGGATCGACCCATCGGGGCGAGATTCGAACTGCGCCTGGCTGCGCCAGCCGCCGGTCTCGCTCCGGCGTGCCATCAAGACACGCCTCGGGCGGTCCCACCTGGAGGTGGGCCGTGCTCCGTTGTTGGGATCGACCCACCAGAGCGGGATTCGAACTGCGCCTGGCTGCGCCAGCCGCTGGTTTCGCTCCCGACAGCGCCCCGCGCTGTCTCCGCAAGCCCACACAGAGGTGGGCCGTGCCCCGTAGCTGGGATCGACCCATCAGAGCGGGATTCGAACTGCGTCTGGCTGCGCCAGCCGCCGGTCTTCCTCCGACGCGACATCAAGTTGCGTCTCCGGAATCCCACTCGGAGGTTCGAATCCTCTCGACCCGATGGGTCAAAACACCAGAAGGGCCCTCTTTCGAGGGCCCCTCTGGTGTTTTGGTCGGCGCGAGAGGATTCGAACCTCCGACCCCTACCACCCCAAGGTAGTGCGCTACCAGGCTGCGCCACGCGCCGTGAACCATTGACTCTAGACCGGGTGGGGCCTCAGGTCAAGGTTTGACTGGATGGGACAGCCGTTCGTACAGGGCGCGCACGGACTTGAGGATGGGCTGGAGGTCGGAACTGGTCCGCAGAAGGCGGGGGATGGTGGGCTTGGGCTTCGCCGCGGGCGCGGCGGGCAGCTCCTCGGCGTCGAGGCCCAGGTCCAGGCGCTGGACGAGGTGGCCGTGGGCCAGCAGCTCCTCGCAGTCGGCCACGGTGAGGCCTTCGGCCAGCCAGGCCTTGATGCGCTTCAGGCGCGGCAGCTCGTCCACGTGGTAGTAGCGCAGGTTGCCCTTGCTGCGCCGGGGCTTGATGTCGGGGATGACGTCTTCCCAGTAGCGCAGGTCCTTGGGACCGACGCCGATGAGGGCGGCGGCCTCTCCGATCTTGAACCACTTCTTGTCACTCACGGCCAGCCTCCGACCGTCGTGATTCGCTCCCTGTGGGGGCCCCGCTCCGCAGGCTCCCCCGGAGCCTGCTCCGCGACCCACATGGTCGCGAGATCTTGAACCACTTCTTGTCCGTCATCGGGACACCGGTCAGCTCTCCCTGGGCTCGATGCCCAGGGCCTTGAGGCGCTTGTAGAGGTTGGAGCGGTCCACGCCCACGCGCTCGGCCACGCGGGTCATGTTGCCGCTCTGGAGCTTCATCTCCCGCTGCAGGTACTGGGCCTCGAACCAGTCGCGGGCCTCCTTGAGGCTGGGGAACTCGGGGAAGGAGAAGGGGTCGGTCTCGGCCAGATGCCGGGCGGCCAGGGCACCCAGGTCGCGGGGGCCGATCTCGGCGCCGCGGCCCAGGATGACGGCCCGCTCCATGAGGTTCTTCAGCTCGCGCACATTGCCGGGCCAGTCGTGGCGGAGCAGCGTGTCCTTGGCCTCGGGCCCCAGATGCCGAGGCGGGCGCCCGTACTGGCGGCCGATGCGGCTGATGAAGGCTTCCGCAAGCGGCAGGATGTCCTCGGGGCGCTCGCGCAGGGGCGGGATGCGCAGGGGCACCACGGCCAGCCGGAAGTAGAGGTCCTCGCGGAAGCGGCCCTTGGTGATCTCGCCGGCCAGGTCCTTGTTGGTAGCGGCGATGACGCGCACATCCACCCCCACGGCGCCGCCGCCGCCCACGGGCTCCACGCGGCCCTCCTGGAGGGCGCGCAGGACCTTGGCCTGGGTCTTGAGCGACATGTCGCCCACCTCGTCGAGGAAGAGCGTGCCGCCGTCCGCCTCGCGGAACTTGCCCTTCTGGTCGCGCACGGCGCCCGTGAACGCGCCCTTCTGGTGGCCGAAGAGCTCGCTCTCGATGAGCTCCTCGGGGATGGCCGCGCAGTTCACTTCCACGAAGGGGGCGTCCTTGCGGGGGCTCTGCTGGTGGATGAGGCGGGCCACCTCCTCCTTGCCGCTGCCGTTCTCGCCGGTGAGCAGCACGCGGCCTTCCGTGGGCGCCACCAGGGCCACGTCGGCCATGAGCCGCTTCATGGCGGGGCTGTCCGCCAGGAAGAAGCGCCCGCCCTCGACCGCGGCATGCAGCCGCTGGTTCTCCTGCTCCAGCCGGGACTGCCGCAGGGCGTTGCCCGTCACGAGCAGCAGGCGGTCCAGGTCGATGGGCTTCTCGAGGAAGTCGAAGGCGCCCAGCTTGGTGGCCTGGAGGGCCGTGTCGATGCTGGCGTGGCCGGAGATCATCACCACGGGCAGGTCGGCGCGGATCTGCTTGGCCTGCTTCAGGGTTTCCAGGCCGTCCTGGCCCGGCAGCCAGACGTCCAGCAGCATGAGCTGGATGCCCTCGCCATCGGGGTTGTGGAGCAGGTCGATGGCCTGCTCGCCCCGCTCGGCCTTCACGACGTGGTAGCCCTCGTCCTTGAGGGCTTCGCCCAGGGACCGCCGGATGCCCGGCTCGTCATCCACCAGGAGGATGGTCGTGGGGACAGTCATGGCTCCATGCTGGACGCGGGGCAAGCCTTTGTCCAGCAGGGGGTTGCCTAGATTTCCGCCAGCGCCTTCTCGGTTTCCGGCAGCAGGGCCACGGCCAGTTCCGAAGCGGCCAGGTAGTACGGATGGGCCTGCACCTGGGGCAGCTGCTCAGCCACCACCGCCGTGAAGGGGCGCAGATGCTCCTGGATCAGGCGCTGGGCCAGGGCCACGAACCGCGGCCGCTCCGCCAGATCGCCTTCGATCACCTGGGCCAGGAGGTAGCTGAGGCAGGAAAGCTCCAGACCCAGGTGGTCGGGCGGAATGCCGAGATCCTCCTGGAGGCTGATGTCGGCCTCGTCGTAGATGGCCTTGAGGGGCTCCAGCACCTCGGGGGCCATGTGGTGTCCCCGGGCCTGGACGGACTCGAAGAGGTGGACCGTGTCCGTGTCCTTGGCGTGGAGGAAGAGCCGGGCGTATTCCACGGGCTGGTCGGCGGCGGAGAGGGTGGATCCCGCCATCCGGCCCAGGGGCGACGCCAGGGAGGGGCTGCCGCAGCCGTCCAGCAGCTGCTGCAGCCCCTCCTTGAGGTCGGCGTCGGGCTCCAGGAAGGCTTCGGCGAGGATCTGGGCGAGGTCCGCCAGGAGCGCGAGCGACATGGGTGATCCTTCCTAGCGCAGCAGGCCCATCCGGTGGAAGCTGCTTACCTGGCCAGCGTAGACGAAGATGTACCGGAGCAGGAAGCCTCCGAAGAGCACGAGGCCCGCGGCGGTCAGGGCCATGCGGCGGCTGCCGTGGAACTCGTGGCCCTTGAAGATGCTGGGGAAGAGTTCGTAGACCTCGATGGCCAGGGGCACCAGGAGGCCCAGGAAGAGGAAGAACACCCAGAAGACCAAAGTGTAGGGGCCGCCCAGGATGAGGGTCAGGGCGTCCTTCACGGCCTGGGACGAGAGCTGCCCGTGGATGATGTAGGGCAGGATGATGAACAGCTCAAGGGAGATGAACACCACGTCCAGGGTCACCAGGAACTTGGTCTCGTGCTTCTCGATGGGGTTCTTCCGGTCCAGCAGCATGGCGAGCAGCAGGGCCGCGGAGCCGCTGGAGAGGGCGGAGAACAGGAACATCTGGGCCACCAGGTTTGTGTTCCAGAACGGCCGGGCCGAGACGGCGCCCAGCAGCACGCCGGTGTAGATGCCCACGCCGATGGAGAAGGGGAAGCCCACCATGGCGATCTTCTCGCGCCAGGAGGAGATGTCCACGTTCAGCCGATGCACCTGCTTCCAGGTCGCGGGGATCTTGCTGAAGATCCACTTGCGCTCATCCTCCTTCAGCCAGGCGAAGAGGTAGACGAAGGCGATGAGGGTGAAGATGGTCAGCAGGTAGGAGCCGATGGACATCGGGCTCTGCCAGCGGAAGTGCAGGAACAGCTTGTAGAAGCGGTACCAGTTCCCCAGGTCGAGGATGAGCAGGCCGGAACCGACGGCCACGGGCCAGGGGGCCAGCAGGGCGCCCATGCGGGCGACCTTGGCGTAGACGGGCTTGTCGTCGACGGTCAGGTAGTTCGCCAGGCCCGCGGCGAAGAAGAGCCCCGCGGAAAGGCCACCCAGGAACAGGTAGACGACGATGAGGAGACCCCAGTTGAACTCGTGCATGGCTTCCTCCTAGAGCAGGTAATAGAGTTGGGGGCCGTTGCCCGTCTGGGGTTCCTTCACGCGGTAGCGCCGCGTGGAGAGCAGCTCATGGATCCGCGCGGTGGGATCCTCGAGGTCGCCGAAGACGCGCACCTTGGAGGGGCAGGTCTCGACGCAGGCCGGGATGTCGCCCTTGTCCACGCGGTGGCTGCAGAAGGTGCACTTGTCCACCACGCCCTCCTCCTCGTTGAAGTAGCGGGCGTCGTAGGGGCAGGCGACCATGCAGTAGCGGCAGCCGATGCACTCGTCGTAGTTCACGAGGACGATGCCGTCCTTACGCTGCCAGGAGGCCCCGGTGGGGCACACGCGGACGCAGGAGGGATCCGCGCAGTGGTGGCACTGCTCAGGCTCGAAGTTGATGCTCAGCTTGGGATACTCGCCCTTCCGCTCCTCGTTGATGCGGTTCCGGAAGTTGCCCACGGGGACCTTGTTCTCGGCCTTGCACGCCACGACGCAGGCCTTGCAGTTGATGCATTTCCTGGAGTCGATGACGAGGGCGTAGCGCTTCTTCTTGATGGCCATGGTTCACCCTCCTCAGGCGTTCGCGACTTTGACGAAGGTTTCGTGGAAGGCCGCGTTCCCGGAGACCTTGTCCCAGGCGGTCTCGAGGATCACGGCATCGCTGGCGCCCACGTTGTAGACGAGGCTCTGCATCTTCGACTTCTTGCCGAAGCCGTGGAGCATGAACACGCAGTCCGGGCGGATCTCCTCGGTGACGCGGGCCTTGAGCTTCACGCTGCCCACGCTGCTGCTGACCGTGATGTAGCCGCCATCCTTGATCCCGAGCCGCTCAGCGGGCTTGGGATTGATCCAGAGGTCGTTCTCCTTCATGAACTCGTGCAGCCAGACGTTGTTGGACTGGTTGGCGTGGGTGAAGTAGCCCACGCGGCCCAGGATGAGCCGGAACTGGTCGTTCCGGGGCTGAGGCTGCGCCGTGTAGACGGGCAGGGGGTCGTGGCCGGCTTCCTGGAGGCGCTCCGAGAAGAGCTCGATCTTGCCGCTCTTGGTGACGAAGCGGTGGTCCGGGTTCAGGGTCTTGCCATAGCTGGGCTGGCCGCTGGCGGCCCAGACGCCGTGCTTCTTCATGTGCTCGGCGGCCATGGGGATGGGCAGGTCCTTGAACTCCGCCTCGACCCACTGGTCGATGGTGTAGTCGAAGTAGTCGCTGAGGCCCAGGCGCTTGGCGATGCCCTGGACGATCTCGAGGTTCGGCCTCGTGTCGTGGATGGGCTTGACCACCTGCTGGCGGTAGACCACGGCGGGCCAGATGCCGGGCATCACCTCCACGGGATCCGTGCGCTCCAGGTAGGCGCTCTCGGGGAACACCACGTCCGCATACCAGGCCATGTCGCTCATCTGGACGTCGATGACGCCGATGAAGTCCATCTGCTCGACCATCTTCATGGTCTTGGCCTGATCGGGCAGGGAGTTCATGGGGTCCTGCTTATAGACCATCCAGCCCTTCACGGGGTAGGGCTTCCCGCTGAGGACGTTCTCGCGGAGCTTGAGGTAGACACCGTCGCCCTTGGCGGCGAGGGGGAAGGCGGTTTCGATCTCGTCCACCCGGGGGGCCTTGGGCTCGTCCCAGGGCATGAAGAGGAACTCGCCCTTCGGCAGCTTGGCGTTGGGCACCATGCCGCCCATCTGGTCCCAGTTGCCGACGATGGCGTTGAGGATGGCCTGGGCGCGGCGCATCTGGAAGTCGTTCTGGTACCACGAGGATCGGCGGCCTGCGTAGTAGAGCGCCCGGGCGCCGGCATCGGCGAACTCGCGGGCGATGCGGACGATGTCCGCGGCCGGGATCTCGGTCTCCTTCTCGGCCCACTCCGGCGTGTACTGCTTGACGTGCTCGGCGAGCTGGTCGAAGCCGGTGGTGTAGGTGGCGACGAAGTCCTTGCTGTGGCGGCCCTCCTTGATGATCACGTGGATCATGGCGAGGATGAAGGCCAGGTCGGAGCCGGGCTTGATGGGGTACCACTCGTCGGCCTTGGCGGCGGTGACGGTGAAGCGGGGATCGAGGTAGACCAGCTTGGCCTTGCGCTCCATCACCCCGCCGATGAGGTCCATGGTGTCGGGCGTGATGATGCTCTCGAAGCGGTTGGCGCCGGACATGATGACGAACTTGCTGTTCAGCAGGTCGAAGCTGGGGACCGTGCCGAAGGTGGCGCTGTAGGCCAGGTTCACCGAGGCGAGGCACAGCGTGGGATGGCGCACGATGTTGGGAGAGCCGAAGGCCAGGCCCAGGTTCTTGAAGAAGACCTCCTGGAAGCCCTCGGTGGAGGACCACAGGGTGCCTTGCGGGCCGTACTTGTCCTTCACCTCGGACAGCTTCTTGGCCGCGAAGTCGAAGGCCTCGTCCCAGCTCACGGGCTTCCACTTGCCCTCGCCGCGGGCTCCCACGCGGATCATGGGCTGCTTGATGCGGTCGGGGTCGTAGACCTGCTTGATGGCGGCGTTGCCGCGGGCGCACAGCATGTCGCGGGACTTGGGGTTCTCGGGGTTGGGGTTCAGCTTCCTGACGAAGCCGCCCTCAACCACGGCGATGGCCGAACACTTGTTCGGGCACAACTCGCAGGTCGTGGGGATCTCCTTCGTTTCTGCGGCGGAGCTGCGCCCCTTCTTGAAGTATCTGAGGCATCCCACCTGTGTGGCGGCGACGGCCCCCGCGGTGGCGCCCGCGCTTTTCAGGAACAGCCGGCGATCCATGCGAATCGTTCCCATCGTGGTCTCCCTGGTGATGCGAGGAAGGGTGGTGGAGGATGGGCCGGAGGGTCGCCCCTCCGGCCCGGGTGTTTCAGACGCTAGAAATGCACTTCGATGGAGGCGTAGAGATTCTTGACTGTCTCCGGGTAGGCGTACTGGAGCATGGGGTTGTTGCTCAGGTTCATGGCGGACACCCAGTCCTGACCGGGCTGCACGGAGGGGCCGATCTGCCAGCCGCTCATCGCGGTGGTGTACTTGTAGTCGATGTAGCCCAGCCGGATGGCGGCGTTATGGGCGAACCGCCACTGGATGTAGCCTTCCCACACGTCGCCGCGGGCGCCGAGCTTGTCGGTGTACTCGCCGGTGGCGGGGGTGTAGGTCCACCAGCGCGGGGAGCCGTGGTTGAACTCCACACCCACGCCGAAGGTCGGGGTGGGGTCATAGCGCATGCCGGCATAGTAGGCCGTGGCGGTTTCGCTCTCGTTGGGGTTGCCCATCAGGCCGCCGAAGCCGGACAGCTGCACGGTGTTGCCGCCCATGGAGGCCGGCATGGTCCAGTAGGCGCCGTACTGCGAGACCTGGCCGTTCGGGTGGCTCTTGAGATACCCGCCGCTCACGAAGTAGGTGAAGGTGTCACCGATCTTGTGCTTCCAGGTGGCGGTGAACTGATCCATGTCGCCGAGGTTGGCGGTGGCGGTGACGTACTGGGTCGAGGGCGTCTGGCCGGGGATCGGGAAGTTGATGGTGTTCCCGAAGGGGATATCCGTCATGTTGCCCATGCGGTTGTAGCCCAGGTAGAAGTTCGCGCTCTGGACCGACTCGCCGATCTGGAAGAGCAGGGGCATGTCGAACATGGCACCTAGCACAGTGGTGTCCTTCAGGGGTCCGATGTTGCCCACCACCGGCGCGATGGCGGAGGGGTTCGTCCCGTTGAAGTTGGTGAAGTTCATGCCCACGATGGTCTGGTTCGACTTGACGTTGCCGCCGCCACCGAACCCGCTCTCGTAGCCCACGCCGTAGCAGAAGCCCAGCAGGGTGCCTTCAGGAAAACCGATCTTTTCGAGCTGGAACTTCCAGCCGATGCCGTCGATGGTGGCATTCACGGCCAGGGCCTGCGGGGTGGCCTGACGCTCGCTGCCCTCGCGGACTTCGAACGGCGGGCCATCGGAGGTGTTCTGGCGGCCGATGGACAGGATGCTGGCGACCGAGTTGAAGTGGTAGACCAGGCTGGCCCGCTCCACCCGCAGCGCGTCTGTTGCGGGCGTCTGGCCGGTGGTGAAGGACGTGGCGATGGTGTTGGGCGAACCGTTGAAGGTGGGCACATCCGCCCCGCCGTGGACCTTGTACATCACGAGGCGGCCCATGATCTTGGCGTTCTCGTTGATGGTGATGCCCATGTTCAGGCGGAGTCGGGTGGACCACTGGACGGAGTTGGTCCAATCCTGCGCACCCACCGGCTGGGCGATGGGCGCGAAGGGGTACGGATTGGACGCGCTGGGGGTGTTCTGCATGAACCCCATGAACTGCGTGTAGGGCTTGAAGTGCTGCTGCGTGCTGTCGAAGCGGGTGCGGAGTTCCCCGCCCCACTGGATGTTGTCGCCGGCGACCTTGGTCTCGACCTTGGTCAGGCGGGTGTCCACTTCCTGTGCGGCGGCGGCCTTCTCTTCGACGGCCTTGAGCTGGACCTTCAACTGCTCGATCTGCTTCTGCAGGTCCTGGGCGGACTGGGCGCTGAGGGCCGCGGGCGCCAGCATGGCGACCAGGGCGAGCGCGATTCTGGAATTCATGGCGTATGCCTCCGGGGTGAGGGGTTCAAGGGCAGGGGTTCGACTGCGCGGCCGGGATCAGCCGCCGCAGGTTTCGGGCTGAGGGGAATCGGAGGCGTGGTTCACGAGGAAGGTCTGGATGTCCTTGACCTGCTCGGGCTTCACGACGGAGTCGATCTTCTCGGCGCCCTTCTTGTGCTTGCCGGCGGCGAAGTAGGCCTTCCACTGGGCCTGGGTCTTGGAGAGGGGGGTGATCTCCTTGGCGGCGCTGCCGGGGGTGTGGCAGGACTTGCAGGTCTTCTTGAAGAAGAATTTGCCCTTGGTGTCGCTGCCGCCCTGAGCGGCGAGGGGCACCGTGAGCGCCGCGAGCACGGCGAGGAGCTTCAGGGTGTTCCGCATGGAGCACGTCCTTTCTGGGGTGGGTGAGGAAGGGATGGCGCCCGGCCAGGCAGGCCGAAGGCACTGGATCCCGGGGATCCTGTGGGAGCTTGTTACGGGCGCGGATGAGAGCGCCGCTGAATAGAGGATGAATGGGTGGATAACGAGGTCAAGTTGTTCGTGACTATGGTCACCAATAATTAAATAACCACCAAGTAATTTGAATGAAAACCTTCAATTGGCATGGATCTGGAAGCTGGCCGTTGAAGCTGGAATGGACTGTTATCTTGAGGGTTGCGAGGCCCCCATGGATGCACCCCGTCCCCTACCCACCCCCGAGCAGGACGCCGCCGTAACCCCGGTAATGGGGCCCGCGCTGAAACGGCAGGTGCTGGTCTGCACCGCCAAGAGCTGCACGGCCAATGGGTCCGAGGCGGTCCTGGAGGCCTTCAAGGCCCACCTGATCGAAGAGAACCTGCTGTTCTACAAGGGCAACCGTGAAGGCGAGGTGCAGTGCATCCACTGTGGCTCCGTGGGCTTCTGCGCCATCGGCCCGGCGGTGCTGGTGTACCCGGACGGCATCTGGTACGCCCACGTCACGCCCGCCGACGTGCCCGAGATCATCGAGAGCCACCTCAAGGGCGGCGTGCCCGTGGAGCGCCTGGTGCGCAAGCGCCTGGGTTGAGCGTTTCCGCGCCCACCAGCCCCTAGCCTTAGTCCTGGTCCTGGCCCTCATCCTCGAAGGCGCGCCGCTCTTCCGGCGTATCCACGTCCAGCCATTCGGGGCCCTCGGCGGGCAGGACCAGGTGCGGGAGGGATTCCGCCAGGGCCATGAGCGAGCGGGACGTCGCGGCGGCGACGGCCGGGCGGAGCGCGCTGGCGACCCAGCCGCCCAGAGGCTGGAGGTGGCCCCGATGGCGCGCCATCACCCAGTGGAGGGCCTGAGGATCGGCAGCCTCGGCGCGGCGGGCCCAGTCCTCCAGGCGCTCCGGCGTCCAGCGAACCTGGTCGCAGGCCAGCACCCACCAGCGGCGGGCGGCGGGCGCTTCGAGGGCGGCCCAGACCTGCAGCGCACGGGCAGGTCCCTCACGGGGATCGACGATCACCGGCAACCCGGGACGGTCGGGCAGGGGCTCTCCCAGCACCTGGACGGGCGCCCCCGGGAACACGGCCTCGAAGACCCGGACGAGGCGCGCCCCCCAGGAGCCGCCGGCCGGGTGCGCCAGGGCATGCTTGGCCTCGCCCATCCTGCGGCCCTGGCCGCCGCTCAGAAGCAGCAGACCGGCGCGCTGGGACCTCATCCACCCACCTGCCACATGCCACTCGAGAGGATCGGGACCTCCCCGTGGCGCATGGGGTGGCAATCCAGCTTCTCGGTGAGGGCCTGGCGGACGAGCCGCGCGAGATCCTCGTGCGAGGCGTGGTTCCGCAGGGGCTCCAGGAGATCCACGGGCTTGTTCCCGAAGAGGCAGGCCTTCAGCTCGCCGCGGCTGGTGAGCCGCACCCGGTTGCAGCGGTCGCAGAAGTCCGCGCTGAGGGTCGAGATGACACCGACCTTGCCTTCGCTCCCCGCCAGCTTGAAGATCCGCGCAGGGCCTTCCTCCAGGCCCACCACCGGCTCTTCCTCCAGGGAGGTCCCGAGGCCTTCCTGGACGGTGCGCAGGATCTCGCCTGCGGGCATGAACTGGTCCCGCCCCCAGCCATTGCCCTGGTAGGGCATGAACTCGATGAAGCGCACCTGGATGCCCTCCATCCGGGCCAGCCGGGCGAGGGGGACGATCTGGTCTTCGTTCCAGCCCTTCAGGACCACCGCGTTCAGCTTGGTCTTGAGGCCGGCGGACCGGGCCGCCTCGATCCCCGCCAGCACGCGGGACAGGCCATCCTTGCGGGTGAGACGCTCGAAGGAGCCGCGCTCCGCGGCGTCCAGGCTCACGTTCACGCCGCACAGGCCGGCGTCCCGCAGGCCCCTTGCCCGGCGGGCCAGGTGGATGCCGTTGGTGGTGAGGTGCACCCGGCCCTCCACTTCGGGGCTGATGCCCGCAACGATGGTCTCCAGATCCCGGCGCATCAGGGGCTCGCCGCCCGTGAGGCGCACCTTGCGGATGCCCAGGCTGGTGAAGACCTGGGCGATCTGCACCAGCTCATTCCGGCTCATGGCCGGAGGTTCGGCGCGCTCCTGGGCTCCGGTTCTCGGCTTGCAGTAGACGCAGGCCAGGTTGCACTGCTCGGTCACGGAGATCCGCAGGTAGGTGATGGCCCGGCCGAGGCCGTCCTTGAGGCCGTCCTTCAGCCTGAGCATCCGGGGGGGCTGGCTGTTCATCGGCATGGGGAAAGAGGGGGGCACAGAGTCTCCGGGTCCACCCAGGATGCTCGGAACGGCCCGGACGTGCCTGGGGTTTATGCCCTCGGTCACAGGGATCAGGCTTCCTGCAGCGGGAGCTCCACCATGAAGCGGGCGCCCCGGCCGGGTTCGCTGTCGATCTTCATCTCCCCCAGGTGCGCGTCGATGAGGCTGCGGCAGATGAAGAGGCCGAGCCCCCATCCGTGGGCGGCATCGCCGGCCTGGGTCTGCCGGAAGGGCATGAGCAGCTCCTCGACCTTCGAGACATCCAGCCCGCGCCCGGTGTCCCAGACCTCGAGGCGCCAGATCCGGGCCTCCCAGTCCACCGAGGACCTGACGCCGACCTCGCCTCCGGACGGCGTGAACTTGAGGGCGTTCTCGAAGAGGTTCAGGAGGATCTGGTGGAGGGTGGCCGTATCGGCGAGGATGTGCGCCCGCCCCGCATCCGGGGAGACCTCGAGGTGGAAGGTGAGGCCCCTGGCCTCGGCCTTCAGCCGCAGCACATCCTCGAAGCCCTCGGTGACTTCGGCGGGGACCGTGGGCACCAGCTTGAGGCTCTGCAGCAGCGCCTCCGAGCGGCTCTGGTCCAGGAGGTTCCGCAGGAGCGTCTCGATGCGGTTCGCCTCCCGCTCCATCACGTCGAGCAGGTTCAGGTTGGCACGGGGGATCAGCTCGCGCAGGCGGTCCAGGGTGAGGAGGATGGTGGTGAGGGGCGAGCGGAGGTCGTGCGTGACCATGTCCAGCAGCTTCAGCCGGCTTTCGAGGCTGCGCTTGATCTGCTGGTGGGCGTGCTCCAGGGCTCGGTTCTGCCGGTCCAGCATGAGGGTCCGGTTCTCGATGGTCTCCTCGAGCTCGCGGGAGCGCATGGCGAGGCTGTGGCCGCGCCACCAGAGCGCCCAGGCGAGCAGGCCGATCAGGGCCAGGGCGACCAGCCCGCGCATCAGCCAGCGCTCGTACCAGGCCGGGCGGACTTCGATGGAGACCGGCGCCGCCTCGGCCCAGGTCACGCCATCGCTGGAGGCGCGCAGGTAGAACTCGTAGTGGCCCGCCCGGAGGTTCCGGTACTGGAGCGTGAGGCCCTGGTTCACGGGCTGCCAGCCGTCGTCCACACCCTGGAGGCAGGCCTGGTAGTGGAGCTGGGAGGGCACCAGGGGGTCGCCGGTGTCGAAGCTGAGGTCCAGGTAATCCGGGCGCGGCGGGACGGTCGCCTCGTCGGGAAGCGCCTGGGAGCCCCCGGGCCACCGCACGTCGAGAAGGGTGGGCGGCCGCAGGGGCGTGTTGTGGAACGCGAGGGCGTCCTGCAGGATGCAGACGCCCCCGATCATGCCGATCCACAGGCGGCCCTTGGAATCCAGCAGGAAGCCGTCGTGGTTGGTCTCCTCGGAGATCAGGCCCTGGCTGCGGCTCAGGTGGTGGAGGTTCCGGCCCTCCAGCAGGGTCACGCCCTTGTTGTGGCCGAAGGCCATGTGCCCGCGTCCCACGTCGGCGATGAAATTGATCCCTTCGTCCGGCAGGCCCTCGTTGAGCCCGAAGGTCGTCCACTGGTCGTCCCGCCACAGGTGCAGGCCCTTCATGGTCCCGATCCAGAGCCGGCCCCGGGAATCGATGGCCATGGCGGTCACGGTGGAGCTGGCGAAGGGCGCGTCCGGGAAGGCCCGCTGGAGCTTCCCGCCGACCAGCTCCCACAGCCCGTAGCCCGTGGCCAGCAGGAGGCGGCCCTGGTAGCGCAGGATGTTCGAGACGGTCTCGTTGCCGGCCTCGGGGGGAAGGCGGTGGTGGGCCAGCAGGCGCCCCTGGCCATCCAGCTCGAACAGACCCTGATCGGTGCCCGCCAGGATGCCGGAGCCGCTCCGCACCAGGGTCAGCACCGCCGCCTTGGACATCTGCGCCGGGCCGGCGGGCGACACCCGGCCGTTCCTCCAGCGGGCGAGGCCGCGATCCGTGCCCACCCAGGCGCCGCCCGCGCCATCGGCGAGCATGCCCCAGGTCTCCGTGGCGGGGAGGCCTTCGCGCTGGGTCCAGTGGGCGGTGATGTTGCGGCCATCCTCGACCAGGTAGACGCCGGTACTGGCAGCGAGGAGGTACCTCTGCGGATCGAGCTCGAGGATGCCCGAGACTGCGGCCAGATCCTTGCCCAGGATCACGCTGGAGCTGTCGATGGTCAGCAGCTCCGGCAGCGCCTGGGCCGCCAGCCCGTCGCCGTCGGAACCGACCCAGAGCACGCCCCGGTGATCGCGCATGGCGACGAAGATCCGGTCCCGGGGAAGGCCGGTGTCGGAGGTGAGGATGCGGGTGCGCCCATCGGGTTCCCGCACCAGCACGCCATCGCCGCCCAGGGAGATCTGGAATCCCTCGCCCTGGGCATTGAACCGGAGGCTGACCATGCGGGGAACGCGGGGAAGACCGGACAGCGGCTCGTTCACCCACCGGCCCCGGTCCATGCGGAGCAGCGCGCCGTCGAGCAGCACCCAGGCCTGCCCGTGGGCATCCACCTGGAGGTCGCGGACCCGGCCGCCCGGATGCCTGGGGGACAGGGAATACATGCGGAGGCCCTGCGGGTCCCAGCGGGCCACGGCGCCGTCCTTGCCGAGGATCCAGATGCCCTTGGCGCGGTCCCGGGCCAGGCGCCGGATCGGCCCGCCGGGCCAGGGTGCCGGCAGCTGGACCGGAAGGAACCTCCCCTCCTCCAGCCGGAACAGCCCCTGGCGGTTGCCCACGAGGACGCGATCCCTGTCATCCAGGCCGAGGGCCAGGCCCTCGAAGACGCCTTCTCCTCCGGCGAGGCCGTAGTTCAGGACCAGGTCGCCGCGGATCTCGGAGACCCCTTCCTGGCTGCCCACCCAGATGCTTCCGGAGGGGGATTCCATGAGGGCGTAGACGAAGAGGGCCTTGAGTCCCTGCGGCGCCGCGAAGGTCCGGAAGCCGGAGGCGCCCAGTCGGGCGACGCCGCCGGTGTTGGTGCCCACCCACAGGAACCCGTGCTGGTCCTCGATCAGCGCCGTCACCTGGCTCTGCGGCAGGCCATCCCGCAGCCCGAAACGCCGGAACGCGGGCTGCTGTCCCGCCAGGGGCAGGATGGCTCCGACCAGTCCCAGCCAGAGCCAGGCGAGGAATACGAGGGGTGTTGAGCGCATGAAACCGAGGTCAAGGGAATCATCGGCGCGGAAGCGCGCAACGTGATTCTTGGATGGCATGGGACTATGAAAGCATGCTTGTGGACGCCCACTGCCATCTCACGGGAACCCACCTGGCCGAGGGCCAGGTGGAGGCCACCCTGGCCCGGGCACGCGCGGAGGGGGTGACCGGCTTCATCGCCGTTGGCACCGATTTGGAGGATTCCCGCGCGGTGCTTGACCTCGCGCGGCGCGTTCCGGGCGTCCAGGCCAGCCTGGGCGTGCATCCCCACGAGGCCAAGACCTGGTCTCAGGATACGGAACCCGCCCTGGCGGTCCTGGCGGCCGACCCCGCGGTGCGCTTCGTGGGCGAGACAGGTCTGGACTGGCACTACGACCTGAGTCCGAGGGACGAGCAGGAGGCGGTGTTCCGCGCCCAGATCCGCCTGGCGAAGGCGCTTCGGAAGCCCCTCATGATCCACACCCGTTCCGCCCCCGAGGCCACGTTGAGGATCCTGGAAGAAGAGGGCGCCGACGCCGTCCGGGGCATCATCCACTGCTTCAGCGAGGACCGGCCCTTCGCCGCGAGGGCCCTGGACCTGGGCTTCTACCTGAGCTTCTCGGGCATCGCCACATTCAAGAAGGCCGAGGCGGTGCGGGACGTGGCGGCCTGGGCCCCGGCGGACCGCATCTTGGTGGAGACCGACGCGCCCTTCCTGGCACCGGTCCCCTACCGGGGCAAGCCGAACGAGCCGGGTTTCGTGCGGTACACCGCCGAGGCCGTGGCCGGCCTGCGGGGGATCTCCTCCCTGAAGCTGGCTGAACTGACCACCCGCAACCTGGAGGCCCTGTGCGGCTGGGCGCCCTCTTCCTGATCGGCGCGGCGCTGGCCGCCGCCACCCCCCAGCTTCCTCCCGCTGCCGCCCAGGGAGCGCAGAGCCACCCGCGCCTGCCCTGGGAGCAGGCCTCCCCCCTCGCCTGGCAGGCGGAACCCTGGGCGCCGCCGGCGGACGTGCCGGGCGTTCCCGCGGCCTCGCAGGGACCCATGACCGTGCACCTGAGCGGGGATGGCACCCTGCGGGTCAGTGACGCCCGGGGCCTGATCCTCCTGCAGGCGGGTCTGCCGGGGCGACCGCTGCGGGCCTGGCGGGATGGCGGTGTGCCCCTCGCCTCGGCCTGGGGCGTCTGGGGCTTTCCCACGGATTCGCCGCTGACCCAGGGGCTGGGCGGGCTCCGCTGGGCCGCCGATGATTTCCGCCCCTTCCTGCGGGGCCTGCTCTGGGTGCTGGAGGATGGCGAAGGCTTCCTGACCGTGGTGCATCCCGCCACGGCCCGGGTGGTCCACCTGCCCCTGCCGCCGGGGCGCGACCTGCGGATCCGCTTCCTCCCGGATCGCCTCGAGGTGGCCGCCGGAGACGTGGAGAAGGGCGCCCCACGCCAGTGGTCCATCCCCTGGATGGGCCTGCTGCCGAGGCTGGCCGCCCTGGGACCCCATGCCGAAGCACCCAAGCTGGGCACGGCCCTCGCTCCCTTTCCCAAGGATTGAAAAAACTGAAGCGCCTCGGGTTTTCAAAACTGGCACGACCCTGGCTCAGTAGCCCCCGGAACCGACCCTATGGGAGTCGGCATCCAATCCAGCGGAGGTCCCATGAACGCGTCCTTCACCCATTCCCGTTACGCCGCGGCCCTGTTGCTTCCCGCTGCCCTCCTCAGCGCCGCTCCGCAGGCCGCCAATCAGAACCCGGCGGACGATGAAACCTACCAGGGCGAGGCTCCAGAACGCTATGCCATGGTCCGGGCCCTGGAGGGCGAAGTCCGCATCCGCAAGGGCGACGTGGACGAGACCCTGAGCCGCGGCACGCCCGTCGGGGAGGGCGATGTCGTGGAAAGCCGCGGTCGTGGCGTTCTGCAACTGGGCGATGGCACCCGCATCGCCTTCGGCGGCGCCACCCGGTTCACCGTCGCGGCCCTCTTCACCGACCGGAAGGGCGAGAAGCAGGTCCTGCTGCGCCTGGACTACGGCCGGATGCGCGTGTTGCTGGGCGGCCAGTCCGATGCGCGCTTCCGGGTGGACACGCCTTCGGGCACGGCCACCTGCTTCGACAGCGGCTCCTTCACCATCGAGGCTGAGCGTGACAGAGTGGTGCGGCTCAAGGTCCACAGCGGCCGCGTCTCCTTCGCCAACGAGCGGGACGAGAACCGGATCGCCGCCGGCGAGCGCCTCACCGTCTACAGCCCCCAGGACCGCCTGGACCGCATTCGCGACTTCAACACCTACGATGGCGACGACTTCGACCGCTGGAGCGAGCGGGCCGTGGTCATCCGGCGCGGCGAGAGCTGGGACCGGGTGCCCCCGGAGATCCGCTACTACGCCGACGAGCTGGACGACCACGGCCGTTGGGTCCACTCCGACGAGTTCGGCTGGGTCTGGCAGCCGGCCGGCGTGGCCGAGGACTGGCGCCCCTACTACGACGGCCGCTGGGCGCCCTACTCCGGCGGCATGACCTGGGTTTCCGACGAGCCCTGGGCCTACGTGGCCTACCACCACGGCCGCTGGCACTGGAGCCTCGGCGTGGGCTGGTTCTGGATCCCCGGCATCTACTACAGCCCCGCCTGGGTCGCCTGGAACTACACGCCGGGCTACTACGGCTGGGCCCCCCTGGGCTACTACAACACCCCCTGCCACTGGGGCTATGGCGCCTGGGGCGGCGGCTACGCCTGGAATGTGGTGTCCGTGAACTACATCAATGTCGTGAACGTCCGCGGGCGCATCTACTCCGACGCCAACGTCCTCCGGACCTTCAACGGCCCCACCGGCAGCACCACCTGGACGGGCGGCGGCCGCGACCTCCGGGCGCCCTGGCAGCGGTCCCCGCTGGTGGTGTCTCCGACCGAGTTCCGCAACCCGGCCCAGATCCAGCCGGTCTTCCAGCGCGACGTGAACCGCCAGCGCCTGGCAGCCTATGAGCGCCAGGCCCAGGCCGCCACCGGCCGGACCATCATCCGTCGGGAACTCCCCCCCGCCGCGGCCGGAGCCAGGCCCGGCGCCGCCGGCACCCCTGGGGCTCCGGGAGCGGCCGTCACCCGCGTGCCCTTCGAGGACCGCGGCCGGAGGGTTCAGCAGGGCGCCGATCGCCCCGCCGCCTCCCCCCGCGAACGGGGCTTCGAGGACCGGCCGAGGGACCGGGCGCGCGAGCTGCCCGCGACTCAGGACCGCAAGGCTGAACCCGCTCCCAGGGAACGCGGCGCGGACCCCCGCGGACGCACGGAGGATCGGCGCCAGGAGCCCGTCACGCGGGAACGCCCTGCGGAGCCCCGGTCCCGCGTCGAGGAACGGCGCCAGGAACCCCAGCCCCGGGAATCCCAGCCTCGGGAATTCCAGCCCCGGGAACGCGGCTACGAGTCCCGCCCTTCCGCTCCGGACCGCCGCCCGGAAGCCGCCCCCCGGGAGCGCCCCGTGGAACCGCGGCCACGGATCGAGCGCGAGGAACGCCGCCCGGACCCTTCGCCTCGGCCCGCAGAGCGGGAATCCCGCCCCGCGCCGCGGGTCGATCCGCCCCGCGAAGAGCGCCGAGAGTCGGCTCCCGAGTCCCGTCCCACCCAGGCGCCTTCCCGGCCTTCCGGCGGTGAAGGACGGGGCGGCGGCCGCGAGATCCGACGCTGAACCGACTCCCTGAATGCGGAATGGGCCCCGGTGGGGCCCATTCCGTGTCTGCCGTCATGCTGGTTCAGATCACTTCGACGGGATAGCAGCCCTTCTGGATCAGCTCCGAGGCGATGCGGCCCCGCAGGCGAGCGCTGCTGGTGGGGTGGAACTCGGTGAAGGCCTTCACGCCAGCCAGGGCGTGGCGTAGGGCCTCGCCCTCGACCACGTCCGCGCAGAGCATGCGGGCGTCCCCGTGGACCTTGTGCCAGCTCTCGTTCACGTAGAGTTCGGTCATGTCGCGGGCGATCTGGGCCCAGCGGTGGCCGGACTCCACCATGCGCTCGGCGCGCACCACGGCGCTCTCCATGGCGTAGATCTCCATGAGCATGTTGCTCATGCGGGCCATGACCTCCTGGTTGTCGACGAGCTTCTGGCCCAGCACCTGCACCGCCAGGCCCGCGGCCAGCATGCACTGGCGCTTGCTGAGCTCCACGCCGTGCTTCAGGCGGGCCAGGGGGCCCGTGAAGCTCTCGGCCTTGATCGGGTTGGAGATCTCCTTGGCCACCTGCTGGCCGAACTGCATGAGCGGCAGCTCGCCCTTCATGGCGCGCTTGAGCAGCGTGCCGGCGATGAGGAGGCGGTTGATCTCGTTGGTGCCCTCGAAGATGCGGTTGATGCGGCAGTCGCGCTGGGCCTTCTCCGGGGGATACTCGGCGCTGAACCCGTAGCCGCCGAAGGCCTGCACGGCCTCGTCCGCCACGTTGAACAGGGCCTCGCTGGCCCACACCTTCGAGATGCTGCACTCGATGGCGTACTCGTCGATGGCGGCCATCTTGTCGGCGCCGGCCGTGGGGCTGTCCCAGCTGGTGGCGTGGAGGGCGTCGTCCAGGTAGCCGATGGTGCGGAAGTTCAGGGCCTCGGCCACGAAGATCTTGGTGGCCATGTCGGCCAGCTTCTGCTGGATGAGGCCGAAGCTGTTGATGGGCTTGCCGAACTGCTGGCGCTCGCCGGTGTACTTGATCGTGTATTCCAGGATGCGCTTCATGCCGCCCTGGCTGCCCACGCCCAGTTTGAAGCGGCCGATGTTCAGGATGCCGAAGGCGATCTTGTGGCCCTTGCCGATCTCACCCAGCAGGCGGTCCTTGGGAATGCGGCAGTTCTCCAGGATGACGGTGCGGGTGGAGCTGCCCTTGATGCCCATCTTCTTCTCTTCAGCGCCGGTGCTGACGCCGGGATCCGTCTTCTCGACGATGAAGGCGCTGAAGTCCTTGCCGTCCACCTTGGCGAAGATCACGAAGACATCGGCGAAGCCGGCGTTGGTGATCCACATCTTGGTGCCGTTCAGCACCCAGGTGTCACCGTCCAGCACGGCCGTGGCCTTCGCTCCGAGCGCGTCGGAGCCGCTGCCGGCCTCGGTCAGCGCATAGGCGGCCAGCCACTCGCCCGTGGCCAGCTTGGGCAGGTATGCCTTCTTCTGGGCCTCGGTGCCGAAGTAGACGATGGGCAGGGTGCCGATGCCGGTGTTGGCGCTGTAGCTCACCGCGAAGCTGCCCTGCTTGCTCATTTCCTCGAGCACGAGCATGGCGGTGCGCTTGTCCACATCCATGCCTTCGTAGGCCTCGGGGATCTCCAGGCCCAGTAGGCCCAGCTCGCCGGCCTTCTTCATGAGCTCGATGGTGAGGGGGAGGTCGAGCTTGTCGATGGCCTCGTCCTTGGGGATGACCTCGCCCTCGATGAAGTCCCGGGCGGCCCGGGCGAACTCCTTGGCGTCATCGCCGAACTCCTCGGCGGTGAACTGGGGCAGCGCCCCAATGGGGGTCAACAGGAAACTGCCTCCCTTGACCTGCTCTGCAGCGGCGGTGCTCATCTCTGTCCTCCAGATTGGGGTAGGGACCACGATGGGGGCCCGCAGGGCTCTTGGCTAGCCTCTACCCTCGGTCAACGCCTGGGATACCTCAGGTAGGCCCCCTCTCTGGTTCAATGGAGGTTCCCAGGAGGTTGGATGCCGGAAGGCCGTCACGTGCAGCAGATGTTTTCGGCCATCGCCGGGAAGTACGACCTCCTGAATCACGTGCTGTCCGGCGGCGTGGACTTCTGGTGGTGGTGGCGCATGGCCCGCCGTGCCGGGGCCGCGCCGGGGAAGCGCTTCCTGGACGTGGCCGCCGGTACCGGGGATTCCAGCGTGGCCCTGGCCCGCCGCGGCGCCGAGGTGGTGAGCACGGACTTCACCCACGCCATGCTGCGCCTGGGACCGGCCAAGTTCCGGCGCAAGGGCCTGGCGGACCGGATCTGGGCCTCCAGCGACGCGGATGCCCAGCGGCTGCCCTTCAAGGACGCCACCTTCGACGGGATCACCATCTGCTACGGCATCCGCAACGTGGAGGCCCGGCCCCTGGCCTACGCGGAGTTCCTGCGGGTGCTGAGGCCCGGCGGCCAGCTCACCATCCTGGAGTTCAGCACGCCGGTGGTACCGGGCCTCAAGGCCTTCTACGACTGGTACAGCCTGCGAGTGCTGCCCCGCGTCGGCGCCTGGATCAGCGGCGACGCCTCCGCCTATACCTACCTTCCCGAGAGCATCCGCGGCTTCCCGGACCAGCGGGCCCTGGCGGCCGAGTTGGAGGCCGCGGGCTTCCGGCAGGTGGGCTGGACGAACCTCACGGGCGGCATCGCCGCCCTGCACACGGGGGTCCGGTAGCCATCAGCCGGCCGATCAGCCGATGGGGTAGCGCCCCTGGTCCATGAGGGCCAGGGCGATGCGGTTCCGCAGGACGGAGAGGGGCGCCGGGGCCGGGGCATGCATGGCCAGCAGGTCCGCCATGAGGGCGTCCAGGGTCTCGCCGGAGGCCAGCTCGCCCGCCAGCATGCGGGCTTCGGACTGGACGCGGTTCCAGGCCTCCTGGGCGTAGACCTCGGCCAGGTCCCGGGCCAGGGGGGCCCAGCGGTGGCCGGCGGCGGCCATCTTCCCCGCCCGCACCACGGCAGACTCCATGGCGTAGAGCTCCACCAGCAGGTTCGCGATGTGGGCCGCGGCCTCCTGGTTGTCGAGGATCTTCGGCCCCTGCTCGGCCTGGGCCCGGGCGATGACCTTGAGGGCACGGGCCTTGGCCAGGGCCACGGTGGCCAGGAGGGGATCCGCGGGCAGGTCCAGGTCCGCCGCCGCGGCCTCGGCCAGGGGCAGCCCCTCCGCGCCGCCGCAGCGCTTGAGGAAGGTGCCGGCGACGAGGAGGCGGTTGATCTCGTTGGTGCCTTCGAAGATGCGGTTGATGCGGCAGTCGCGGTAGATCTTCTCGGCCGGGTATTCGGCGCTGAAGCCCGCGCCGCCGAAGGTCTGCAGGGCGTCGTCGGCCGTGGCGAAGAGGGCCTCGCTGCCCCAGACCTTGGCCATGGACGCCTCCATGGCGTACTCCTCGATGGCCTTCATCTTGTCCGCGCCGCCGGTCTCGCTCTCCCAGCTGGTGCGGGCCAGGGCCTCGTCCAGGTAGCCGATGGTGCGGAAGTTCATGCTCTCGCCCACGAAGATCCGCACGGCCATGTTGGCGAGCTTCTGCTGGATGAGACCGAAGGCAGTGAGCGGCTTGCCGAACTGGGTGCGCTCCCCGGCGTATTTCAGCGTGTACTCGAGCACGCGCTTGCCGGCCCCGGCGGAGCTGGCGCCGAGCTTGAAGCGGCCCACGTTCAGGATGCCGAAGGCGATGCGGGCGCCCTTGCCCTTGCCGCCCAGGATCCGGTCCTCGGGGATGCGGCAGTTGTCGAGGATCACGGTGCGGGTGGAGCTGCCCTTGATGCCCAGCTTCTTCTCCTCGGCGCCGGTGCTCACGCCGGGATCGGTCTTCTCGACGATGAAGGCGCTGAGGTGGGTGCCGTTGACCTTGGCGAACACCACGAAGACATCCGCGAAGCCGGCGTTGGTGATCCAGGCCTTGGTGCCGTTCAGCACCCAGTGGCCGTCCTCCAGCACGGCCGTGGCCTTGGCGCCGAGCGCGTCGGAGCCGCTGCCGGCCTCGGTCAGCGCGTAGGCCGCGACCCATTCGCCGCTGGCCAGCCTGGGCAGGTACTTCGTCTTCTGCGCGTGGTTCCCGAAGTAGACGATGGGCAGGGTGCCGATGCTGGTGTGGGCGCCATAGCTGGTGGAGAAGCTGGCCTGCTTGGCCATCTCCTCCAGCACCAGGAGGGCGGTCTTCTTGTCGAGGTCCAGGCCGCCGTAGGCCTCGGGAATCTCGATGCCGAGGATGCCCAGCTCACCGGCCTTGCGCAGCAGCTCGCGGTTCAGCTCCAGGTCCAGGTGGTCGATCTCCTCGTCGCGCGGCATGACCTCGCCGCTGACGAAGTCGCGGGCGGCCTCGGCGATGGCGAGGGCCTCCTCGCTGCTCTCCTCGGCGGTGAACTGGGGCAGGGTGCCCGCGGGGTGGAACATGAAACTGCCGCCGCGCACGGACAGGATGCTGGTCTCGGCCATAACGGACCTCCCGACCTCCTGATCATCTACCCGGAGTCAGGGGCCCTCCAGGCAGGAATGGGGGACCTGGGTCACATTCTCCCTAAAGCAGCCGTTTCTGGCCCTTGGGATGGCTCAGGACGACCTCCTTGACCCGATGGATCCAGCCCGGCCGATCCTTGGGATCCAGGCGCTCGTGGACCAGGTTCCGCTCGTCCAGGAGCCGGTCCACCAGCTTGTCGATGGACTCGGCGAAGAACGTGTCCGTGTCGCGCACGCCATCCGCCGCCAGGTGGCCGGAGAAGGGCACCTTGAAGAGCAGGTCGTAGCTCTTCATCCAGTGGTGCATGAAGCGCTCGATGGCCAGCTGGCGGCCGAAGGCCAGCATCATGTAGGCGTAGTTGTCCAGCACGCTGCGGTCGCACACCACGACATCATGCTGGCTGCCGGACCGGATCTCCTCCGCCATCTGCGTGAAGAAGATCCAGGTCTGGGCCTCGAGCGAGGTCTTCTGGTTGATGGGCAGCGGGGAGAGGCGCGCCACCTCCTTCACGATGTCCACGTGGACGCCGTCCCGCTTGAGGGCCGCGGCCAGCTCGTAGCAGAGGGTGGTCTTCCCCACGCCGTGGGTGCCGATGAAGGCGATCTTCAAAGCTCGTCCCCTTCCTTCCTCTGGGCGCGGCGCGCCTGGATCTCGTCCCGGAACTTCTGGGCGCAGTCGGGGCAGACGCCGTGGGTGAAGGTGGCTTCCGTGTGCTCGGACAGGTAGGTCTCGATCTGGCTCCAGTAGCCGTGGTCGTCGCGCACCTTCTTGCAGTTGCTGCAGATGGGCAGCATGCCGCTGAGCTGCTTCACGTCGGCCAGTGCGTGGGTGAGGTCCTGGATCAGGCGCTCGCGCTCCACCTCCAGGCGCTTGCGTTCGGTGATGTCCCGGGTGACGCCCTGGAAGCCGAGCAGGCGGCCCTCCTCGCCCCAGACGATGCGCCACTGGGCTTCCACATGGATCTCCCGGCCATCCTTGCGCGTCACGGTTGACTGGAGCAGGTCCTGCTCGAAGGGTTGGGACCCGGGAGGAAGCTGACGCGCCTTGTCCATCCGTTCCCGGAAGATCTCGCTGCCCTTTCGGGAGAGGGCCCGGTTCTCGGGGGCGAGCGCCATGAACTCCTCGGGCGTCCAGCCGCGCTGGCGGAGGATGGACGGGCTCACGTAGGTGAGGCGGCCGTCCGGATCCATGGACCAGATGACATCCGTGGCATTCTCGGCCAGAAGGCGGTACCGGGCCTCCTGGGCGGTCAGGCGCTCCTGGTCCGCCACCTGGCGGACCCAGGAGGCCCGGGCCTGCCAGCCCAGGGCAAGGGTGAGGGCGGCCAGGCCCAGGACCGAGGCCACCGCGAAGATGACTTGGTGGCGCCAGATCCGGAGGTACTCCGATTCCGCCAGGCCCACCAGGATGAAAAACCGGGGATCGTCGGTGCGGCGCAGGGTGTAGATGCGGCGGGTGCCATCCAGGATCGAGCGCTCGGAGAAGTGGTAGGTGGTGGCCCCGCTTCGTACGGCCTCAAGATAGGCCCCCTGGATCTGGGTCTCGCCGGTCATCCGCTGCTGGCCTTCGAAGTCGGGATAGCGGGCCAGGAGGCTCAGGTCCGCGCCCCGCAGGGAGACCGATCCATGCCGGCCCACGTCCAGCCGGGACATGGCCCGGGCCAGCTGTTCGGTGGGGAGCTGGGCGAAGACGACGCCCGTGAACTGCCCGTCTTCGCGGACCACCCGGCGGGCCAGCACGATGACCCAGGCGCCCGAGGAGCTCCGCACGGGCGGCGGGATGACCAGATCGTCGCCGGTCCCGGCCTTGAGCCTGAGGAAGAAGGGCTGGTCGCCCACGCTCCGTCCGGCCCCGGCCGGAGCCGCGTGGAGGACCCTCCCCTCGGCGTCGGCCATCTGGAGGGAGGCGAGCAGCTCCACCCGTCGGAACTGCGTCAGGACCAGAGGCCCCAGCCGCCGATGGGTGGGGTCGTGGCGCTCCTCATCCCGGACTGCCTGGAGGGCCAGGTCGATGCGCTGGATGGTGTCCGCCACATTGTCTTCCAGGACCTCTGCGAGGTTCCGGGTGGCGGACTCCGCGCGCTCCACCTGGTGGCGGCGGTTCATCGTCAGCAGCCATACTGCGGCGACCAGGGCCACCAGGTTGAACAGGCCCAGTAGCGCCCCCATGGCCTTGATGAAGGTCGGAGGCGTGAGCCGGGGAGGACGCAGCTGATCCGTCATGCGGTTTCGTCAGAACAGGCTCTTCCCGTCCATGACCTCGGGCTGGGAGAGGCCGAACAGCTTCAGCAGGGTGGGGGCCACGTCGCTGAGGGCACCGCCGCCGCGGAGCTGAAAGGCCTCGAAACCCTGGGCCACGAGGACCGCGGGGACCGGATTCAGGGTGTGCGAGGTGTGGGGGTTGCCGCCTTCGTCGCGCATGCACTCGCAGTTGCCGTGGTCGGCGGTGATGAAGAGGGCCCCGCCCGCGGCCAAGGTGGCATCCACGATGCGGCCCACGGCGGCGTCCACCGCCTCGCAGGCCGTGATGGCCGCTTTCAGATCGCCCGTGTGGCCGATCATGTCCGGGTTGGCCAGGTTGCAGACCAGGAACCGGTACTGGCCGGATCGGATGGCGGCCTCGAGTCCCTGGCTCACGTCCGGCAGGCTCATCTCCGGCTGCAGGTCGTAGGTGGCCACCTTGGGGGAGGGCACCAGTCGGCGTTCCTCGCCCTCGAAGGGCGCCTCCCGGCCGCCGTTGAAGAAGTAGGTGACGTGGGCGTACTTCTCCGTCTCGGCCGTGCGGAACTGGCGCCAACCCTGCGCGCTGACAAGCTCGCCCAGGATGTGCTCGAGGCTCTGGGGCGGGTAGGCCACGGACACGTACGGATCCAGCTCGATGTCGTAGGCCGTGAAGGTGACCAGCTCCACCGCAGGGCGGTGCCGCGGGGCGAAGCCCTTGAAGTCTGGATGCACCAGGGCATGGCACATCTGGCGGGCCCGGTCGGCGCGGAAGTTGAACCACAGCACGCCATCGCCGTCGGCGATGGGGTGGAAGTCGGTGAGCTTCGTGGGGGCCACGAACTCGTCCGTCTCGCCCCGGGCGTAGGCGGCGGCGATGGCGGTCAGGGCGTCCGGCGCGGCCTGGGGGGCCTCGCCGTCCACGTAGAGCTTCCAGGCCTGCTCGGTGCGCTCCCAGCGCTTGTCGCGGTCCATGGCCGTGTAGCGTCCGCAGACCGAGCCGATGGTGACCAGGGGGGTGTTCCGCAGCTGGAAGGTCAGCCACTGGAGGTAGCCGTCGGCGCTCTTCTGGCCCGTGTCGCGGCCGTCCGTGATGGCGTGGATGGTGGTGGGCACGCCCTCGGCCTGGGCCCACTGGGCCAGGGCCACGAGGTGATTCTGGTGGCTGTGGACGCCGCCATCGCTCACCAGACCCATGAGATGCAGGCGCTTCCCGGAGGCCTTGAGGCTGGCCAGCAGGGCGCCCATGGCCGCATTCTCCCGGAAGGTGCCCCGCCGGATGGCGGCGTCGATGCGGGTGAGCTCCTGCCAGACCACCCGGCCGGCACCCAGGTTCATGTGCCCCACTTCCGAGTTGCCGAACTGCCCGTCGGGCAGGCCCACGGCTTCGCCGCTGGTGAAGAGCTGGGTGGTGGCGTAGGTCTTCCGCAACTCATTGAAGCGCGGCATGGCCGCCACGAAGGTGGCATCGAAGGCGTTCCGCGGCCCATCGCCGAAGCCGTCGAGGATGAGGAGGGTGATGGGGCCGGGGATCATGGCGGGCTTCATCCCTTACTTTTTGTCGCGCTGCTGGGTCTTCAGCCCATGGGGCAGGTCTTCTTCGTTGACGAAGCCGATGGGCCGCTGCTTCGGGGCACCTTCGACTTCCTCGCCCTGGATGACCTTGATGAGCGTGTCCAGCTTCTGCTCCAGGGCCGTGACGCGCAGGGACAGTTCGGCCTGGGCGGTGATCACGTGGCGGGCCTCGGCGAAGGCGGGCAGGAGCTTGAGCAGGGCCGGCTCGTGGCCGGGCACCAGCCCCGCCAGCAGGGCGGCCCCGGCCTCGGTGAAGGCCAGCACCGGCGCGTCCGGGATGCGCTGGCGCTCCTCGGCGGTCAGGTGGAAGACGAGGCTTTCGGGGAACCGGTCGGCGTGGGTGGTCACCAGGGCGGCGAGGGCCTTGGTTTCCAGCCCCAGCTGATCCGCCAGGGCCTGGTCCGGCAGGGCCGCGGCATCACGGACCCAGAGCAGGCGGGAGAGGATTTCGACGGGGGCGGCCATGGTCACTTCCTCGGACGGAAGCCGATGGGCTTCTTGGCTGGGACGGGTGGTTCCATCAAGTCCCGGATCGCTTCAAATACCACCCGGAACTGGCCATCATACTTGCGTTCCAGGGCTTCGAGCTTTCTGGCGAGATCGGCATGGGAAGCCAGAATGCCCCGGAGGCGCGTGAAGGCTCTCATGATCTCGATGTTCACGGCGATGGCCTGGTCGCTGTTGAGAACGCTCGAAAGCATGGCAATGCCATGTTCGGTGAATGCGTAGGGAGCCGTTCTGCGACCGCCCCAGGCACTTGAGATCACCGTTTGTGATCTCAAGTCGGCCCATTCCTCCGCATCAAGCTGGAACATGAAGTCGGCCGGAAATCGCCTGGCGTTGCGTTTGACGGCCTGGACGAGGGCCCGGGTCTCTACACCGTAGAGGGCCGCCAGGTCCGCATCGAGCATGACCCGCTCCTTTCGGAACAGGTGGATGGAATGGAAGATGCGCTCCGCCGGGAGGGCGCTCACGGCACCTGCTCGCCGTGGGGATGGGACAGCAGGTAGAGGACGGCCATGCGGACGGGCACACCGTTGGTCACCTGGTCGAGGATCAGGTTGTTGGGGCCGTCGGCCACGTCGCTGGTGATCTCCAGGCCGCGGTTGATGGGGCCCGGGTGCAGGACCACCACGTCCTTCTTCGCGCGCTTCATGCGTGCCGGATTGAGCTGGAAGAAGCGGCTGTATTCGCCCTGGCCGGGGATGTAGGCGCCGGTGCCCCGCTCGAACTGGGCGCGGAGCATCATGATGGCGTCCTGCTCGGGGATCACGGCGTCGAAGTCATGGCTGATCTTGATGCCGGGCCAGGTGGCGGCCATCTCCTGGGGCACCAGCGTGGGCGGTCCCACCAGGGTGACCTTGGCGCCCATGCGGGTGAGCAGCCAGAGGTTGGAGCGCACCACGCGGCTGTTGCGAATGTCGCCCACGATGGCCACCCGCAGGCCCTCCAGGCTCCCGAAGTGCTTGCGCAGGGTGTAGGCGTCCAGAAGGGCCTGGGTGGGGTGTTCGTGGGCGCCGTCGCCGGCGTTCACGATGCTGGCCTTCATGTGTCTGGATAGGAGGGCGTGGGCCCCGGGGGCGCTGTGGCGCATGA
Organism: Geothrix mesophila; assembly: GCF_022808835.1. Taxonomy (NCBI): domain Bacteria; kingdom Pseudomonadati; phylum Acidobacteriota; class Holophagae; order Holophagales; family Holophagaceae; genus Geothrix; species Geothrix mesophila. Next base: position 1,328,889 of record NZ_JAKZLD010000001.1, on the reverse strand, counting down.
CGATGAGGTCCGGGTGCATGGCCTCCAGGTTCATGGCCGTGTCGATGAGCGTCTCGCCCTTGTTCAGGCTGCTGGTGTCCGCGTCGAAGTTGATGATCTCGGCCGAGAGGCGCTTCTCGGCGATCTCGAAGCTGTTGCGGGTGCGGGTGCTGTTCTCGAAGAAGAGGTTCACCACCAGCTTCTTGCGCAGGGCCGGCACGATCTTGATGCTGGGACGCTCGCAGACCTCCTCGAAGGCCCGGGCCTGGTCGAGGATCGCCGTGATGTCCTGGGGGCTGAGGGGCTCGATGCCCAGCAGGTGCTTGTGGGGAAAGACGTAGCGTTCGGACGTCATCAGCAGGCCTCCACGGTCACGCCGTCTTCACCATCGATTTCCTTCAGGCGCACCGCCACCCGGTGGCCCGGCGGCACCTCCACCCGCAGGCCCGCCAGATCGGCCTGGATGGGCAGCTCGCGGCCGCTGCGATCGGCCAGCACCAGCAGCATCACCCGGCGCGGGCGGCCGTGGTCCAGCAGGGCGTCCAGCGCCGCCCGGACCGTGCGGCCCGTGTAGAGCACATCGTCCACCAGCACCACCGTGCGCTCCTTCAGGGTGAAGGGGATCTCCGTGGGCCGGACGATGGGACTGCCCACCATCTCCGTGAGGTCGTCCCGGTAGAGGGTGATGTCCAGGGCGCCTACGGGAACCGGCGCCCCGGTGGCGGCGCGGAGGTGGGTGGCCAGGCGCTCGGCCAGGGGCAGGCCCCGGGAGCGGATGCCCAGCAGGACCACCTCCTCCTCGGGCCGCAGGCGGGCCAGCAGGTCCGCAGCCAGCCGCCGGAGGGTGGCGTCCATCTGGCCGGGGTCCAGGCAGCCTGACCCAGACCCCCCGTGTGCCGCGACGGTACCAACCGGGATGCTCGGCAAGGAAGAGCCCGCAGGGCAACGTGGTTCGTTGCTCAAGGGCGCTGACGCCGCTGAGCGCCCGGTTGGTGCCGTCCCTTCGGGCTGGGGCGGCGGGCAGCACCCCGCTGCGTCAGGCTCGGATCGCGTAGAACCACTAGGCTCACCTCGCCTTTCTGGCGGGCCACCGCCCGGCGCTCCCAGCGCGGCGCGCGCGGGGTCTGGGTTAGGCTGCGGAGGGCAGGGGCCTTGGGCTTCGGGCATGGAACCTCCGGGGTGCGCCCCCGCGGGGCGCGCGCACGAACCCAAGTCTATCCCAGCCCGGTCCCGGACCGGGGGCCGCCGGGGCCAGATTTGACGACGTTCCAAACCGTTCTGATTGGGAGACAATGCCGGGAGCGCCCCGGGCGCCTCCCCTTCCCTGGAGCCTCCGTGAAGATCCTCGTGGTGGACGATTCCCCGACCATGCGGCGCATCATCATCGGCAACCTCTCCCGTCTGGGGCATACGGACGTGGTGGAGGGCGAAAACGGCCGGTCTGGGCTGGAGCAGTTGGATCGGGGCGGGGTGGACCTCATCATCACCGACTGGGACATGCCGGAGATGGACGGGATCGCGTTCGCCAGGGCCGTGCGGAGCCGGGGCGCCACCATGCCCATCCTCATGGTCACCACCCACGCCGCCACCCAGGACATCGTCCAGGCCCTCGAGGCCGGCGTGAGCACCTACGTGGTGAAGCCGTTCACCCAGGAATCGCTCAGGGAGAAGATCGACTCCCTTCTGGGATAGGACCCTGGAGCCGGCTCCTTTCCCCGGGCACAATAGAGGTTTAGGCCCAGGAGCCCCCGTGACCAGCCAGCCCTTCACCGAAGTCCGATTCCTCGCCGGCCAGGTCGGCGAGACCGTCCGGCTGCGGGGCTGGGTCCGCAATGCCCGCACCAGCAAGACCCGCTTCGTCGAGCTGCGGGACGGCTCCGGCTTCGTGCAGTGCGTGGTGGGGGCCGCCGAGGCCGATCCCGAGAGCTACGAGCTGGCCGGGAAGCTCACGCAGGAATCCGCCATCACCGTGACCGGCGTGGTGCAGCAGCACCCCAAGACCGGCCAGCCGGAGCTGCTGGTGAAGTCGCTGGAGCTGGTGGGAGGGAGCACAGACTTCCCCATCACGCCCAAGGAGCACGGCACCGAGTTCCTCATGGAGAACCGCCACCTCTGGCTGCGCAGCAAGCGCCAGTGGGCCATCCTCCGCATCCGCCACACCCTGGTGAAGGGCATCCGCGACTTCTTCGATGGCGACGGATTCACCCTGCTGGACGCGCCCATCCTCACACCCAGCGCCTGCGAGGGTACCAGCACCCTCTTCGGCACCGAGTACTTCCACGAGGGCATGGCCTTCCTCAGCCAGTCGGGCCAGCTCTACCAGGAGCCGGGCATCGCCGCCTTCGGCAAGACCTACTGCTTCGGCCCCACCTTCCGGGCCGAGAAGAGCAAGACTCGGCGCCACCTCACGGAATTCTGGATGGTGGAGCCCGAGATGGCCTTCGCCCACCTGGACGACGTGATGGCCCTGGGTGAGCGCATGACCAAGTTCCTGATCCAGCGCGTGCTGGAGACTCGCCAGGAGGAGCTGAAGATCCTCGAGCGCGACACGGCGCCGCTGGAGACCGCCCTCAACACCACCTTCGACCGCATGACCTACACCGAGGCCGTGGAGAAGCTGAAGGCGCTGGGCAGCGACATCAACTGGGGCGAGGACTTCGGCAACGACGACGAGACCATCCTCATGAACGCCACGGACAAGCCCCTCTGGGTGCACCGCTTCCCCAAGGCGTTCAAGGCCTTCTACATGGAGCCCGACCCTCAGGATCCCCGCCTGGCCCTGGGTGCCGACCTGCTGGCCCCCGAGGGCTACGGCGAGGTCATCGGCGGCGGCGAGCGCGCCTCCAGCCTCCAGTACCTCCTGGACCAGATCGAGCACGAGGGCCTCAGCCGCGCCGACTACGAGTGGTATCTCGACGTCCGCAAGTACGGCAGCGTCCCCCACGCCGGCTTCGGCATGGGCCTCGAGCGCGCCGTGGCGTGGATCTGCAAGCTGCCGCATGTGAGGGAGACCATTCCGTATCCCCGCATGATGGGCACACTCAGGCCGTAGCGCTCGGTCACGACACCGCTCCCGCTGCGCGATCGCGGGCGGCAGCCTCCGCAGGGCTGCGCCCTGCTCCGACTCGGGCCGGCGGGACCCCGCGCCGCCGGCTGCCGGTGCAGCCCGCTCTGCGACCCGCTGCGTCCCTCACCGCATGTCCGCGAAACCATTCCGTACCCGCGCATGATGGGGACGCTCAGGCCTTAGGGGTCGGTCACGATACCGCTCCCGCTGCGCCTGCGGTTTGCGATCCCGGGCGGCAGCCTCGCCGGGGCGTGCGCCGCGGGGCGGCGCTTGGCCCCGGCTCGACTCGGGCCGGCGGGTCCCCGCACCGCACGTTCGCGAGACCATCCCGTATCCCCGCATGATGGGAACTTTGAGGCCGTAGGAAAGATCTCCACGAAGGACGCGAAGAAAGAATCTAAGGGTACCAAGATCGTCTCTTGGTGCCCTTGCATTTTCCCTTCGTGTCCTTCGTGGAAATCCTTTTCCGGAGTGGAGCTACAGCTGCATCACCACGCCCGGCAGCTTCTGGATCGCCTCCCGCAGGGGCGTCTCGGCCTGGCTGTGGGGCAGGGTGACCCAGAAGGTGTAGCTGATGAAGGCGCCCTTGCAGGCGGCGGTGTGCTGCTCGTCGCCGTCGGCCTGGGGCCCCAGGTGGGCGAGGATCAGCTCCATGACCATGTCGGGGCGCAGTTCCTCCTGGCGCCCGATGATCTTCATGGGGATGCGGTTGGGGTAGGTGACTTCGGGGCGGCGGCAAGCTTCCATGACGTCATTGTACCCCTTGGTAGGCTGGAGGGTCGGAGGCCCCCCGTGCTGGATCGTCTGAAGGACCTGGAAGCGCAGTCGCGGCTGCTGGACCCCGGAGCTGAAACGCGGGCGGCGCTGTGGGATGCGGCCCGGGGCTATGCCGAGGGATTCCTCCGGGCCCTGCCGGAGGCCCCTGCGTTCGTGCAGAAGGACCGGCCCGGGGCTGGCCTGGCGGACTTCCCCATTCCCGAGGCGGGGCGCCCCTTCCCCCAGGTGCTGGGCGCCTTGGGCGAGCACGTGGATGGCGTGGGGGCCAACGGGGCCTCCGGCCGCCATCTGGCGTTCATCCCGCCCTCCTCCCTCTTCACGGGGGCCCTGGGTGACCTGCTGGCGGCCCTCACCAACCGCTATGCGGCCTACTTCTTCGCGGGGCCCGGCGCCGTGCGGATGGAGAACCAGGTTCTCGGCTGGCTGGCCCGGGAGATGGGCCTGCCCGAGGGCAGCTCGGGCAACCTGGCCGCGGGGGGCAGCATGGCCCACCTGGTGGGCGTCTGCACGGCGCGGGAGGCTGCGGGCCTCAAGGCGGCGGATTATCCGAAGGCCTGTGTGTATCTGTCGGACCAGGCCCACCATTGCCTCGTGAAGGCCCTCCGGGTGGCCGGCATGGCCGAGGCGCCCGTGCGGGAGATCCCCACGGACACTGATTTCCGGATGCGCCCCGAGGCTCTGGAGGCCGCCATCCAGGCGGATCTGCGGGCGGGCCTGCGCCCCTGGCTGCTGGTGCCCACCGCCGGCACCACCAACACCGGCGCCGTGGACCCCCTGGAGGCCTGCGCGGACCTGGCCGCCCGCCACGGCCTGTGGCTGCACACGGACGGGGCCTACGGGGCCTCCTTCGCCCTGACGGACCTGGGGAAGGCCACCCTCCGGGGGCTGGAGCGCAGCGACAGCCTGGTGCTGGACCCTCACAAGGGCCTCTTCGCGCCCCTGGGCCTGGGGACCCTGCTGACACGGCACCTGGAGCCCCTGCGGCGAGCCCACGCCTTCGAGGCGGACTACCTGCCCTCGCCGCCGGAGGACCTGGAGGAGTTGAGCCCCTCGGAAACGACCCTGGAGTTCAGCAAGCACGCCCGCGCCCTGCGCCTGTGGCTGCCCCTCCAGGTGCATGGCGTAGCGGCCTTCCGCGCCGCCCTGGAGGAGAAGCTCCTCCTGGCCCGGTACGCCTACGGCCGGCTCCAGGGGATGCCCGGTGTGGATCCGGGCCCCGCACCCCAGCTCAGCGTCCTGGCCTTCCGCTTCCTGCCCAAGGCCGGCGACGCCGATGCTTTCAACCAGGCCCTGCTGCAGCGCCTGACGGCCGAGGGCCGGGTCTTCCTCAGCGGCACCAAGCTGAACGGCGCCTTCCACCTGCGCCTGGCCATCCTCGCGGCGCGAACGCACAAGGACCAGGTGGACGAAGCCCTGGACCGTCTCCAATCGGAGGCGGCCAAGTTCGCCTGATCACTGCCTTTTCACCGCGCAACGCGCCAGCGTGGCGCGCAGGCTACCCGACCTCGATCTCCCGCAGGTCCTTCCCGGGCTTGAAGCGGATGCTCTTGCCCTTGGGGATCTGGACGCTGGCGCCGGTCTTGATGTTCCGGCCCATGCCGCGCTTGCGGGGACGGGGCTCGAAGACGCCGAAGCCCCGGATCTCGATGCGGTGCCCGTTCAGGAGGGCGTCCTTGAGGCGCTCCGTGAGGAGGTCCACCACCTGGAGGGCGGTGGCGCGGGAGCAGGGATGAACCTTCATCAGCGAATTGGCGATGTCGATCTTGATCATCGGCGACCTCGGTTCGGGGGTGGGAGAGCCAGGATAAGGGGAAGGGCGGTCAGCGTGCCAGGGTGATTTTCACGTCGGTGCCCGGAGGCATGGCCATGGGCATGCCCGGGGCGGGGGGCTGGACCTGGGGCGGGGCCGACGGCGCGCCGGATTCCCGGCCTCCGCCCTGGGCGATGGACATGCCGCGCTCCATGTTGGCCCGGGCCATGTCCGCCGTGGCCATGACGCCTTCGAGCCGCAGCTTGAACTCGCCCACGTTGGTGGCGCGCAGCAGGGCCTCCTCCTCGGTGATGAGACCCTGGCGCAGCAGGAAGTAGAGGCTCTGGTCGAAGGTCTGCATGCCGTACTGGGCCGTGCCCGCCGCGATGACGTCCTTCAGCATCTTGGTCTTGTCCTTGTCCTCGATGCAGGTGCGCACGGTTTCCGTGGCCACCATGACCTCGACGGCGGGGACGCGGCCCTGGCCATCGGCCCGTGGCACCAGGCGCTGGGAGATGATGCCCTTGAGCACCGCCGCCATCTGGAGGCGGATCTGCTTCTGGTGGTGGGGCGGGAACACGGAGATGACGCGGTTGATGGTCTCCGTGGCGTCCAGGGTGTGCAGGGTGCTGAAGACCAGGTGGCCGGTCTCGGCAGCGTGCAGGGCCGTCTCGATGGTCTCCAGGTCGCGCATCTCACCCACGAGGATCACGTCCGGGTCCTGGCGGAGGGCGGCGCGGAGGGCCGTGGCGAAGGTCTTGCAATCCGCCTCCACCTCGCGCTGGTTCACGATGCTGAGGTTGTCCCGGTGCAGGTACTCGATGGGGTCCTCGATGGTGAGGATGTGCTCGGACCGGGTGGCGTTGATGAGGTCGATCATGGCGGCGAGGGTCGTGGACTTGCCCGATCCCGTGGTGCCCGTCACCAGCACGAGCCCGCGCTGCTCCTGGCAGATGGTCTTGAGGACCTTGGGGAGCATCAGGTCGTCGATGGTGTAGATCTTCCGGGGGATCACGCGGAGGACGAGGCCCACGGTGCCGCGCTGGTTGAAGATGTTGCAGCGGAAGCGGCCCAGGCTCGGCACCGAATAGGCGATGTCGAGGTCGAGGTTCTCCTTGAACTTCGCCTTCTGCTTGTCGCTGGCCATGATGGCGTAGGCCATGGCGATGGTGTCCTCCTGCACCAGGCGCTTGAACTGCGTCATGGGCGTGAGTTTTCCCTTGATGCGGGCGATGGGGTGGTTGCCGACCTTGAGGTGGAGGTCGCTGGCGCCCTGCTCGCAGACCACGGTGAGCAGTTCGTTGATATGCATGGGGTTCTCCCGGTGAGGGTCCGCTTATCTTAGACCCCTGGCGCGACAATGGAAGGGGTTGCAATCAGGGCTCGGAAATCAGCCTCGCGTCTGGTAAAATCAAAGGTTCTGCCGGGCTTGTGCCTGGACTGCCGGGAGCCCGATGACCTCGCTCGAGAAGATCCGCAACATCGCCATCATCGCCCACGTCGACCATGGCAAGACCACCCTCGTGGACGCCCTGTTCAAGGGCGCCCACATGTTCCGGGACAACCAGCGCGTCCAGGAACGGGCCATGGACAGCAACGACCAGGAGCGCGAGCGCGGCATCACCATCCTGGCGAAGACCACCTCCCTGCACTGGGGCGGCTACCGCTTCAACATCGTGGACACGCCCGGCCACGCCGACTTCGGCGGCGAGGTGGAGCGCGTGCTCTCCATGGTGGATTCGGTCCTGCTGGTGGTGGACGCCTTCGACGGCCCCATGCCCCAGACCAAGTTCGTGACCCGCAAGGCCCTGGCGCTCGGTTTGCGCCCGATTGTCGTCATCAACAAGGTGGACCGCCCCGGCGCCCGCCCGCTCTGGTCCCAGGACCAGGTCTTCGACCTGCTCATCGAGCTGGGCGCCACGGAGGAGCAGCTGGACTTCCCCTGCGTCTTCGCCAGCGCCAAGCAGGGCTACGCCATGCTGGACATGAACGACGCCAGCGAGAACCTGGACCCCCTCTTCGACACCATCGTCAAGCACTGCCCCCATCCCCAGGGCAGCCCCGACGCGCCGTTGCAGATGCTCGTGACCCTCATGGATTGGAGCGACTTCGTCGGCCAGATCGGCATCGGCCGCATCGTGAACGGCCGCCTCAAGGTGGGCGAGACCGTGGCGGTGGTGAAGCGCGACGGCAGCGTCCAGCAGCACAAGGTCACCCAGCTCTACGGCTTCGAGGGTCTGTCCCGCATCCAGCAGACGGAGGCCAGCGCCGGCGAGATCGTGGCCCTGGCGGGTATCCCCGACATCCGCGTGGGCGAGACCATCGCCGACGCCGCGAGCCCCGTGGCGCTGACCTATGTGGACATCGACGAGCCCACCATTTCCATGATGTTCATGGTGAATGCCGGGCCCTTCGCGGGCCAGGACGGCAAGCACGTGCAGAGCCGCCGCATCCGCGAGCGCCTCCAGAAGGAGCTGCAGCACAACGTGGCCCTTCGCGTGGAGGACACCGACAGCCCCGACTCCTTCAAGGTGAGCGGCCGCGGCGAGCTGCACCTCTCCGTGCTCATCGAGACCATGCGCCGCGAGGGCTTCGAACTCTGCGTGAGCCGCCCCGAGGTGATCCTCCACACGGATCCCGAGACCGGCGAGAAGCTGGAGCCCTACGAGGACGTGACCATCGACATTCCCGAGGCCTTCATGGGCGTGGTGATGGAGCACATGGGCAACCGCAAAGCCGAGATGCAGGACATGGGCAACGAGGGCGGCCGTCTGCGCCTGCACTTCAAGATCCCCAGCCGTGGCCTCATCGGCTTCCGCAGCGAGTTCATGACCGATACCCGCGGCGAGGGCATCCTCCACAGCCTCTTCAGCCACTACGGCCCCTACAAGGGCGAGCTGCCGGGCCGCAAGAACGGTGTGCTCATCAGCATGGAGTCCTGCGAGGCCGTGGGCTTCGCCCTCATGAACCTGGAGGAGCGCGGCGTCATCTTCATCCACCCGAACACCCGCTGCTACGAGGGCATGATCGTGGGCGAGCACGCCCGCGAGAACGACCTGGTGGTGAACGTGGCCAAGGGCAAGAAGCTGTCGAACATGCGCGCCAGCGGCAGCGACGAGGCCACCCGCCTCACCCCGCCCCGGGAGCACACCCTGGAGCAGGCCCTGGAGTACATCGAGGCCGACGAGCTGGTGGAAGTCACCCCCAACTTCATCCGCATGCGCAAGCGCGTGCTCGACACCAACGAAAGAAAGAAGTCGGAAAAGCGCACCGAGGCCTGAGGTCAGGCCGTCTGAAGCGCCCCGGGGCTTGAGTCCCGGGGCGCTTCCCGTATATGCTCCAGGGCTCATCCCTTTTTTCCTGGAGCGTAGCTGAGGGGCAAACCCCTTCCGGTGCGTTCTGGCCCGGAGGTCCCTCATGCGCCTCGCCGCCGTTTTCCTCGGTCTGGCCCTCTCCACCCTGGGATCCGCCCAGGGGCTGCCCATGCCCATCCTGGCCAAGGCCGATCCCCAGATGGTCTACCCCCAGTCCGCCGGCTGGCTGGATGCCTACGGTCGCGTGGTGATCACCCTCACGGGCGCCAACCTCGCGCCGCCGGACGGCGACCTCGGGCACCCCGCCGGGCCCGAGGGCGGCTACCAGCACATCTACGTGCGGGGCGTCTCGCCCAGCGGTGACCGGGCCACGGCCTGGGTGCCCGCGGTCTGGGACAACGGCGCCCGAGTGCTGGGCGCCTGCGCAAGCACGGTCATCCTGCTGGCCGTGGATCCCGGGCGCTTCCTCAGCGAGCCGGGCAGCCACCTCCAGGTGAAGCTCTGGGTGTCGGCCGGCGCGGATGGGGCGAGCGATCCCAGCGGGTCCCACCAGCTGAGCAGCCCCTGGTCCGCCATCAAGACCATCGATGTGGCGCCCGCCGGCGCCGTGAAGCCGGTGACGACGCCCCCGCCCAGCGCTCCGGCGGCGCTCACCCGCATCGTCCCCTCCGACATCCAGATCGGGGCGCCCCAGCCCTCTTTCCGGCTGAAGATCTACGGCACCCACCTGAGCCCCAACGCGCTGAAGGTGGTCTTCAACGGCGATCGAGGCGGCGCGGTGTCCGCGGAGGACCGCGTCCACTACTACGACGATGACGGCAGCTTCACGAAGGGAGGCGAGGGCCTCATCCACGTGACCATCCCCGAGCGCTACCGCCCGGCCAAGCCCGGCCAGCTCCGGATCGCCGTGATGGACGACAGCGGCGCCACGCCGGAGAAGGTGGTCACCTTCAGCCTCCCGGTCCGCACCTCGGCCCGGCCCGCGATCCCCGCCCTCTCCCAGGCGGCCGCGGTGACCGCCGCCCGGACGGCGTTTCCCGGAGTCCAGGCCGGGACCGCGAATCCGGGCGCCACGATTCCGGGGATCATCGGTCCTGGCCCGCAGATCACGCGCCTGAATCCGACGGAGCTGAAGGTGGGCGACCGGGCCGCGGCCTTCCGCATCCGGATCTACGCCAGGCACCTCGGGCAGGAGGTGCCGAAGGTGGTGTTCAACGGGGAGGAGGCCACCGCCATCCCCGCCGAGGATGCGGGCCGGACCGCGGACGACGATGGCGCCAGCCTCCAGGCGGGCGAGAAGGTGCTGCACGTCACGATTCCGGACCGCTACCGCCGCGCCACGCCCGGCCTCCTGTCCGTGAGCCTGCTGGTGGGGAAGGCGAAGAGCGCCCCGGCCCAGATCCTGTTCAAGGGGCCGGAGCCGGTCCAGGCGGTGCGTCCCCTCGCCCCGGCGGCGCGTCCCGCGCCGGCCCCCGCGCCGCCTCCCCTGGTGGCGCCCACCATCCGCCGCTGACCCCTCGCCGGCCGGGATGGCATCCTGAAGCATGGCGCCGGACCGTCCCTACACCGCTCCGCCCCGGTCCACCTTCCTGCAGAAGTTGGGACCGGGGGGACTGGCGTCCTTCCTCCTGGCCTCGGGTTCGGCGGTGCTGCTGCTGGGCCTGCCGGTCTGGTGGCGGATGCGGCGCGTGCTCCGGGGGGCGGGCGGCGATCCCGTGGAGCCCTCGGACCTCATCCTGGTGCTGGGTCGCCGGCTGGAGCGGGACCGCCCCACGAAGACCTTTGAGGCTCGCCTGGCCCACGCCGCGGGCTCTGGCGGCAGGGCCTCGCCCCGCGGATCCTCGTGGCGGGCGGGCTGACGGGACGCGCGCAGCTCAGCGAGGCCGAGGCGGGCTGCGCGTGGCTGCGCAGCCAGGGAATCCCGGAGGAGGCGCTCCGGACCGAGGACCAGAGCCAGCACACCCTCGAGAACCTGTTCCATGTGCGGGAGACCCTGCGTACCGAGGGTTGGCGGAACCTCATCCTGGTCTCCGACCACCTGCACCTGGCCAGGGCGGGGACGCTGGCGCGGGGCCTGGGCCTGGCGGTGCGCTGCAGCCCCGCGCCCAGCTGCCCCCCGACGCCGGGAAGCCTGGCCTGGTGGCGGAGGGCCGCCCTCGAAGCCTTCTTCCTGCACTGGTACCACACCGGCCTGGCCTACAGCCGCCTGATCCGCAGCGAACGACAGCTCAACCGGGTAACGTGATTATGGATGATCGGCATGAATCGCGTGTAGATGCTTACAAGGTATCTTAAAAAAAAGATATATTCGTGAGCATTTTGGCGTAGCCTCATGGGCCTCACTCAAGGAGGAGTCCATGGACACCCGGATCCTGCTCTGCCTTTCCCTCGGCGCCACGCTCGTGGGTGGCGAACCGCCGGTCCCGAGCTGGCCCAAGGTCCTGCGCATCGGCGTGGAGGACGTGAAGCCCGGCAAGGAAGCCGCCCACCAGAAGAACGAGTTCGCCTGGTCCAAGGTCCTCGCCCAGGCGAAGAGCCCCTACCACTTCCTGGGCCTGGTGCCGGTGGTCGGCGCGAACCAGGCCACGTGGGTGTGGTTCTATGATTCCCTGGCGGGCATGGAGGCGCAGCAGGCCTACATGGAGAAGCACCCGGCCCTCAAGGCTCAGGTCGAGGCGTTGGCCGTCAAGGATGCCGAGTACATCACGACCTACAGCAGCGCGGCCTACATGCTGCGTGGGGACCTCAGCCGGGAGATCGGGAACATGGCGCCCCGCTACTACTGGACCTCCACGATCCAGGTGAAGCCGGGCCACGACGCCGAGTTCGCGGCTGGCGCGAAGAAATACGCCGAGCTCTGCGAGAAGGCGGGCCTGAAGCCCCGGTGGGCCGTGTACCAGGCCGTGGCTGGGACCGCCAATCCCACGTTCCTCTGGGTGGTGCCGCTGCACAGCCTGGCCGATGCGGATGCGACCATGGCCGATGACGAGAAGATGGCCAAATCCGCTGGTCCCGAGGAACTCAAAGGCCTTTCGAAGCTCGTCGCCGACTGCTTCCTGCGGGAGGACGCCCAGCTGCTGGCCGTGGATCCGAAGATGAGCTATCCGGATGCCGGGGACATTGCCGCGGACCCCGAGTTCTGGAAAGCCTGGACGGCCAAGCCCGCTCCGAAGGCGGCGGCTGCAAAGTAGGCCTCGGAAACAGGACCGGAGGGGCGTTGCGGATGCGACGCCCTCCGCCTGCCCTGCCAGAATGAAGCCATGGCCGGCCACTCATTCTTGTCCCCACGCCCATCGGCAACCGGGGGCCCCTCTCCGCGAAGCCAAGCGAAAGCGCGGGCTGAGTGGGAGGACGCGACTTCCGCCTGACGCCCCCTGCCTCGCAGGGCGCTCCCGCTCGCCCTGCGGGCTTTCGGAGGCGGAGCCTTTGTCGCGTCTGATCGAGGGCTGCCAGACTGGATGGGTTATGACTGGCCACCTCATCCTTGTCCCCACCCCGATCGGCAACCTCGGCGACCTCACGGACCGCGCGAAGGAGGCCCTGGCGGAGGCCGACCTGGTGGCCTGCGAGGACACCCGCCGCACCGGCGGCCTGCTCAAGCATCTGGGACTGGACAAGCCCCTGCTGCGCTTCGACGACCACGCCGGCGCCGCGGCCTACGAGCGCATCGGCCTGGAGCTGGCCTCGGGCCGAACCGTGGCCTACTGCAGCGACGCGGGCATGCCAGGTATCAATGATCCCGGCTTCGAGATCGCCCGGGCCGCCCGGGCCGCCGGAGCCAAGGTCACCGTGCTGCCCGGCGCCTCGGCCGTGCTGCTGGCGGTGGTGGCCTCGGGCCTGCCCAGCCACGCCTTCAGCTTCTGGGGCTACCTGCCCAACCGCAGCGAGCCGCGGCGCACCTTGCTGCGCAAGCTGGGCGCCGAGGAGGAGACGGTGGTCGTCTTCGAGACGCCCCACCGCATCCACGAGACCCTGTCCGACCTCTCGGAGCTGCTGCCGGACCGCGAGATGGCCCTGGGCCGCGAGCTGACCAAGCTGCACGAGACCTGGTACCGCGGCACGCCGGACCAGGTGAAGGCCCAGCTGGGCCGCGAGGACCGCGGCGAGATGGTGCTGGTGCTGGCGGGCGCCGGGGCCAAGCGGATCGTCAACGACGAGCAGGCGGCGTTCGACGGCACCCTGCCGGATTGGGCGAAGGCCTACCTTGCCGCCGCCCGTGAAGGCGGCATGACCCTCCGCGAAGCGGTGAAGCCCCTGGCCAAGCACCTGGGTGTGTCCGCCTCCGAGCTGTACCGCTTGGCGGCCGACCTCTAGGGAAGACCGGATCCTCCGGCGGGCCTGTCCCAGCCCTCACCCCGACTCGTGCCCGATTCCGTGGGTCGCGACCATGTGGGTCGCGAAGCAGGCTCCGGTGGAGCCTGCTTCGCGGGGCCCCACAGGGAGCGAGTTTGACCATGTGGGTCGCGGAGCAGGCTCCAGGGGAGCCTACGGAGCGGGGCCCCACAGGGAGCGAATCATGCCGAACTCGCGCGCTGGACTAATCGGGCTCTGAGCCGATGCCGTGGGTCGCGACCATGTGGGTCGCAGAGCAGGCTCCGGGGGAGCCTGCAGAGCGGGCCCCACAAGGAGCGAGTCATGCCGAACTCGCGCTCGGGACTACTCGGACTCCGAGCCGATGCCGTGGGTAATGCTCTGGTGCCCGAACACCTCCCAGGCCAGCTGCCGGAACCGCTCCGTATGGCCCCAGTCCCTCTCCCGGTCCATCCAGAGCTTGAAATGGATCAGCTCGTGCTCGAGGATGCGCCGCTGGATGTCGTCGGGCGTGTGGCAGTTCATCCCGCACACCGGCTGGGGCCAGGGCCAGTCGCGGCGGCGCAGCAGGGGGATGCTGAGGCGGATTTCGGGATGCCACTTCCCCCGCGAGTCCTTCTCGATCACGAAGAGCCCCGCGCACCGGGCCATGCGCGGGGACCAGATCACAGGTGGCGGCGCGAGGTCCCATCCCGCCTCTCGGAGGATGGCCTGGGCCTTGTGGCGGAGCGTGAGGTTCAGGTTTCTGCTCTCCAGAGGATTCGATGGCTTGTCTGTGATTGTAGGGGCAGATCAAGAGATCGGGCCCGGTTCCGCGGCACCGGATTCCGGGGTTTCAACGCCCCACTCGCAGCCCTCAATTCCAGTTGTCGATCTTCAGGTCGCCGGGCGAGGGCTTTCCGGCACCCGCCTCCGCGTAGGCGCGAAGGCTCAGGAGGAAGGTCGCCCACTTCATGCTGCAGTGGGCCATGAACTCGGTCGATTCAGCCCAGTTCCGGTGACCGAACAGGACGATGGTCTGATTGTCCTGCCGGGAAAGCTGGAACGTGATCAAGGTTCCCAACCAATCCGAAGGCCCCTCGGTGCAGAGCCATCGCACCTCGTCGGGAGCCTTGAGCTCCTGGACCGTCATCGCCATCTTTCCGATGAGATCCCCGGCGGGCGACCGGAAGGAGAACGTGATGGCTCCGCCAAGCGCGGCATTCCCTTCCGTGTCTTCAGTCCACCAGTGCGCCAGGCCTTCGAGGGTCGTCAATGCGGAGTACACCTTTTCCGGTGAAGCCTTGATTCCCACGCGATGAATGATGTCGACCATAGAACCTCCGTTGTGTTTTCGGGACACAGCCCGCTTCACCTGCATTGGCAGGCGATGAATCGGTTTCGAGTTCGTTTCAGTACAGGAAAAGAGAATGACGCCAGGCACGATCGGCGAGTTCCTCGAGCCCGAAGAGGGCTGCACAGGGTCAGGACTGGGGCATGGGCCTCCTCTGGATGTCAGGTTTCGACGAAGGCCTTGAGCCGCCCCAGGGCGACGTCCCACTCCCTGGACAGGCGCTCCAGGTACTGGTGGGCATCCTCGAGGCGCTTGGGCTCGAAGGTCCAGATGCGCTCTCTTCCCTGGCGGCTGCTCTTGACGAGCCCCGCTTCGGCCAGCACGTCGAGGTGCTTGGTGATGGCCTGCCGGGAGACGTCGAACTGGCCGCTGAGACGCGTGACGGTGAGCGGCCCCCCGGAGCAGAGGCTCACGAGCAGGCCCAGACGCGTGGCATCCCCCAGGGCGGCGAAGAGCGGGGCCGCATCCTTCAGCCGCGTAGAGGAGAGGGCCTCAGCTCGTGACATGGCGTTCGATCCTGACCAGCTGGCTCGTCCAGCCCCCATCGTTCATGCGGAAGGCCTCGTCGCGCCGATCCGGAGGCAGCTGGTCGAAGCCGGACTCCACCACCTTGAGCAGGGTGCCGCCCTCGGCCGCTTCGAGGTGGAACTCCACGAGGGTCATGGGTTCGATCGAGTAGTCCCGCTTCATGTCCATGGGATAGGGGTGCCAGCGGTAGGAGAAGAGGCGCTCGGCTTCCATGCGTTCGATCCTCATTTCCAGGTGGATGTGCGAGTAGTCGGGGTGGGTGATCCGTCCGAAGACCGGCTGACCGGGGGCGAAGCGCCCCTCCAGCTTCATCCCGAACCACGTGCCGAACTCCTCGGCGTCCGACAGCGCCTTCCAGACCCGAGTCCGGGGAGCGCGGAGATGGATCTCCTTCCTGATGCAGTCGGTGGTCGATGTCGTCATGCGTAACCTCCTGGTTGCATGTTAAGCGAGTCGGGGAATGATGCAACCCCCTGGTTGCATTTTTTCTTGCCAGGGCCGATGCGGACCTTCCGGCCCGGCGTAGGCTTGGATCGGGTCACTCCCGGACGGGGGCCGGGGGAAGGAGACGCGCCATGATGAGGGCCCTTCCACTGCCAGAGGTGTACACCTTGTTGGAGCCGGGACCGGTGGTGCTCCTCACCACGGCTCAGCGGGGGCGCGCCAACGTCATGGCCATGTCCTGGCACATGATGATGGAGTTCAATCCGCCCCTGGTGGGCTGCCTGGTGAGCGGCGCCAACCACAGCTTCGAGGCCCTGCGGAAGACGCGGGAGTGCGTGATCGCGATCCCCGCGGCCGGGCTGGCGAAGCAGGTGGTGAAGGTGGGCAACGCCTCGGGCCGCGACCTGGACAAGTTCGCGGCCTTCGGCCTCACGCCCCTGCCGGCGAAGAAGGTGGCCGCGCCGCTGGTGGCCGAGTGCTTCGCGAACCTGGAGTGCCGGGTCGCGGACACGCGCTTCGTGAACCGCTACAACCTCTTCGTGCTGGAGGTGGTGCAGGCCTGGATCGACCCCGCGCAGAAGAAGCCGAAGACCCTCCACCACCAGGGGTACGGCGTCTTCGTGGTGGACGGCGAGACCATCCGGTTGAAGTCCGGCAAGCCCTGAGGCCCGGCCGCTCAGCGCCCGTAGGTGCCCATCCAGGTGCCCTCGGCCAGGACCTTCCCCTTCATCGCCGCGTCCACCTGGGCCCGGCTGGCGCCGGCAGGGAGGCCCAGGGGGGCTGAGAGGGCCAGGAGGCGGAAGAAGTAGCGGTGGGGCTTTCCAGGCGGGGGCGAGGGGCCGTTCCAGCCCAGACGACCCCAGCTGTTCTTTCCCTGGTGCGCGCTACCCGGAAGATCCGCCGTGCGGGGCTGGTCCTCCGCCAGGGACCGGGCCGTTCCCGGCAGATCATAGAGGACCCAGTGGACCCAGGTGCCGGCGGGGGCGTCCGGGTCATCCACGATCAGGGCGAAGGCGACGGTGCCGGCGGGCGGCTCGTCCCACTGGAGGGCCGGGGAGCGGTCGGCGCCGTCGGCGGTGTGGGCGCGGGGGATCGTGCCCCCGTTCGGGAAGGCGGAAATCCGGAGTTCCATGCGGGCCTCCTTCGCCGGCGAGAGGGCCAGCAGGGCGGGGAGCAGCAGGATGGGGATCATGAGCGTCAGAAATCCTGGATGGCGAGGGGGATGCGCCGGCGGCCGAAGGACTGGGGATCGGCCTCGAAGTGGCCAGGGATCACGGCGCCGCAGTCCGGGCAGCGGCCATCCGGACCCAGACGGTTCCGCTCGATGCGGTACCAGTCGCGAACGATGAGGGGGGCCTGGCAGCCGGGACAGTAAGTCGTCCCCCCCGCGGCATCGTGCACGTTGCCGGTGTAGACGTACCGGAGGCCGGCGGCGAGGGCGATCTCCCGCGCCCGGGTGAGGGTGGATGCGGGCGTCCGGGGCAGATCGGTCATCTTGTAGTCCGGATGGAAGGCGGTGAAGTGGAGGGGGACATCGGGGCCCAGCTCCCGGGCGATCCAGGCGGACAGCGCCGCGAGCTCCTCGCTGGAATCGTTCTGTCCCGGGATGAGGAGGGTGGTGATCTCTATCCAGACTTCCGTCTCTTGCCGGAGGTACAGGAGTGTGTCCAGCACCGGCTGGAGGTGGGCCGCGGAGAGGCGCGCGTAGAACCCCTCCGTGAAGGCCTTGAGGTCCACGTTGGCGGCGTCCATCTTCGCGTAGAAGGCCCGCCGGGGCTCGGCGTGCATGTAGCCGGCCGTCACGGCGACGGTGCGGAGGCCGCGCTCGTGGCAGGCATCGGCCACGTCCATGGCGTACTCCGCGAAGATCACCGGATCGTTGTAGGTGAAGGCCACGCTCCGGCACTCGGAGGCGGCGGCAGCCCCAGCGATGCCCTCCGGCGAGGCTCGGTCCGTGAGGCGGTCCATGTCCCGCGCTTTGCTGATGTCCCAGTTCTGGCAGAACTTGCACATGAGGTTGCAGCCCGCGGTGCCGAAGGACAGCACCCGCGAGCCCGGGAGGAAATGATTCAGAGGCTTCTTCTCGATGGGATCGACGCAGAAGCCCGACGAGCGGCCGTAGGTGGTGAGGACCATCGCGCCGCCCAGGTTCTGCCGGACGAAGCAGGCACCGCGCTGGCCCTCGCCCAGCTTGCAGTCGCGGGGGCAGAGGTCGCACTGGATCCGTCCATCGTCGAGGCGGTGCCACCAGCGAGCGGAGTGGGAGGTGGGATCCATGGCGTTACCCCGGACTGCCCACCTCGGCCTCCTCGTGGAAGCGCGTCACCGTGAACCGGGTGATCCGGATTCCGTCGTCCCAGAAATCCATGGGCAGGCCGGCCTTCCGCTTCAGGTGGGCCAGGAAGTCCTCGGGTTCGGGCAGCTGATCCCAGACCTGGGGCAGGAAGGCGCCCCGCAGCCCCTGCCATTCCAACACCAGGCCGTCCTCCCCCGGCCGCAGCAGGGTCAGCAGATGGGCCTGGCTGTTGAAGGGGAGCGGCTCGAGGCCGGAGAGAAGGGACACTTCCACCCGGAGGTCGGTGAACTCGCTGCGGGCCAGGGGCGGGAAGCGGGGATCGTGGAAGGCCGCCTGCCGGGCGTTCTCGGCCACATCCTCGCCGAGGGGCCGCCGGGGCTCCAGGGTGCCCATGCAGCCCCGAAGCTGGCCCAGGCGATGGAGGGTGACGAAGGTGGCGGCGGGCTCCTCGAGCCAGGCGGCAATCGGGACCGGCGACGCCGCCATGCCCAGCTTCTCCGCGATGGCGTCGCGGGCGATCCGCAGCAGGGTGGGGCCCCAGTCAATGCTCGCGTGCGGATGGGTCATGGGCGCCCTCCTGGACGAACGCGAAGGCGGCATAGCCCACCACATGCTCGCGGTCCCCGGCCGTGTCGCCGGAGTTGCGCAGGTCCATCAGATGCGGCGTCAACCGGTGGTGGCGGGCGGTCAGCAGCAGCCCGTTCACCGCCGTGGCGCCGCAGGCCTGGTCGTGGCTGGCCAGCAGGTCCAGGTCCGAAATGCTGGCGCAGGTGCGGCGGTCCAGGGCCTGCGCCCGCTCGTAGGGCAGGTAGTGGGACAGATCGGAACTCACCACGATCAGGGTCTCCATCCCTCCCCAGACGGCCTCGATGGTCTCCGCCACGCGCTCGGCGCTGGCATGGCCCACGGCCAGGGGCACCAGCTGGAAGGTGCCCAGGGCCTGCTGGAGGAAGGGCAGCTGGACCTCGATCGAATGCTCCCTCGCGTGGGCGGCGGGGCTTGTCGTCACGCCGGCCAGGGGCCGGAGGACCTCGGCGGCCGCGACATCCACGGGAACGCGCCCAAGGGGAGTGTCGAAGGCCGAGGCGCCGGGCAGGGCCAAGCCCACCACGGGCACGTGATGGGCCGGGCCCAGCAGGACCACCCGCTGGATGATGCCCCGCAGGCGATTCAGGGACGCATAGGCGCTGGCGGCGATGGGCCCGGAGTAGACATAGCCCGCATGCGGGACGATCAGGGCCTTGGGGGGCCCCAGCCATGGATTGGCCCCGGTGGCGTCCGCGAACATCGCCTGGATGGCCTGGCTCAGCTCGCTGCTCTCCCGTGGGTAGAAAATTCCGGCCACCGCAGCCGCACGGACATCCATCGTCGTGTCCATGCCGCAAAAATAACCCCTGGACCGGACCGGGCCAGGGGTTGCGGAGAGAAAGGGTGGAGACGAGGCGCGGCGGGTCGCGCTCAGGGCGCGAGGAAGGTCGTGGCGACGCCGGCGGGGGTCACGGTCCTCAGCAGGTGGTTGGCCGTATCGGCCACCGCCAGGTTGCCCGCGGGGGTGACGGCGATGCCGCAGGGCCGGTAGAAGAGGGCCGCGGTGCCGGTGCCGTCCGCGTTGCCGGCCGAGCCGCCCGCTCCGGCGGGGGTGCTGACCGTGCCATCGGTCCCGATCCGCCGGATCGCGTGGTTCTGGGTGTCGGCGACCCACAGGACCCCGGCGGTGTCCAACGCGATCCCCACGGGGGAATTGAACTTGGCGGCAGAGAGGCCGTTGCCGTCGGCGAAGCCGTAGGTGCTGGTCTGCCCGGCCAGCCGGGTCACGATGGCGCCCGGCGCGATGGCGCGGATGCAGGAATTGCCATAGTCCGCCACGTACAGGGTCCCGTTCGGCGCCAGGGCGATTCCGTTGGGCTGGTTGAACTGGGCGGCCGTGGCGGTTCCATCCACGAGCCCCGGCGCGCCGGCCTTGCCCGCGTAGGTGGAAACCGTTCCGTCCGCGGCCAGGTAGCGGATGGTGTGGTTCTGGGTATCGGCGATGTAGGCTCCGCCGGTGGTGTCCGCGGCCAGGCCGAAGGGGGCGTTGAAGCGGGCCTGGGCGCCCGGACCGTCCGTGGTCCCGGGTTGTCCTGCGGCGCCGGCCAGGGTGGTCACGGTGCCGTCGGGCGCGATCCGCCGGAGGGTGTGGTTGCCCGTGTCCGCCACCAGCAGGTTCCCGGCGGGGTCGATGGCGAGGCCGCCCGGATGGCTGAACCGCGCATCCACGCCCGGGCCGTCGGCGGAGCCGGCCAGTCCGGAGCTGCCCGCCAGGAGGGTCTTGTGGTTCGTGGCGTCCACCTTCCAGATGGTGTGGTCGTCCATGTCGGACACGAAGAGGTTGCCCGAGGCGTCGTAGGCTAGGCCCACCGGCGCAGGGAACATCACGGCGGCGGTCACGGTCAGCGTGGCGATTCCGCTGGTGACGGTGCCGTTGGGATTGGTGATGGTCACGGTGTAGTCGCCCGCATCCTCGACCCTGGGCTGGAAGATGGTGAAGCTGGAGCTGATGGCCCCCAGGATGTTCTGGCCATCCTTGGCCCACTGGTAGGCCAGCGTGGCGGCTCCGGTGGCGGTGACCGAGAAGGTGACCGGGCGGCCGGTGACGGTGCTGGCGTTCGCCGGAGCGGTGGTGATGGCCGGCGGGGTGCCCGGGGCGGAGGCATCGGCGGAC
Organism: Geothrix mesophila; assembly: GCF_022808835.1. Taxonomy (NCBI): domain Bacteria; kingdom Pseudomonadati; phylum Acidobacteriota; class Holophagae; order Holophagales; family Holophagaceae; genus Geothrix; species Geothrix mesophila. The sequence continues at coordinate 1,308,389 of NZ_JAKZLD010000001.1, read as the reverse complement.
TTGTGGCCAGAACAGGCCACCCCCAGGCTCAGGATGAGGATGGCGGAGAGGGACAGGAGCCGGGCCCGCATCGAACCGGCGGCCCTGACCAGGCTAGGACATCCCAGGATCATCGAATCTCTCCGAAAAACTAGACCCCGTGGGCCGAAGCGTGATGGAAGGGTGGACCGGGTCTCGCCGAATGGGAGGATCCCATGAATGGTGGCCGCTCGACCGGTAAGGTTCCACGGAGGGCCTCAGAACTCGAAGGTCGGCCCGCTGAGGGTCTGGGCATCGAGGATCTGGCCCTGGGCGTCGAGGGTGACGAGGCCCTGGGCCTGGCGGGGCGTCATCTGGCTGATCTGCTGGAGGGCCTGGCCCCGCAGTTCCGGACTTCCGCCTTCGGCGCTCTCGAAGAAGACCGCCCCCACGCGGTAGGTCTGCCTCGCGTCCTGCATCAGGTGCAGGTCGCGGAGCTGGCGCTCGTCCACCGGGCTGGGGGCGTCCGTCATGAGGCAGCGGGCCTGGGCCGTCTTGGGGAAGGCAATGACTTCGCGGATGTTGTCCACCCCCGCCAGCAGCATCACGAGGCGGTCCAGGCCCAGGGCCAGGCCGCCGTGGGGAGGGGCGCCGTAGCTGAGGGCGTCCAGCAGGAAGCCGAACTTGGCGCGGGCCTCCTCGGGGCCGATGCCGATGGTCCGGAACATCCGGCTCTGCGTCTCCGCATCGTGGATGCGGATGCTGCCGCCGCCCACCTCGAAGCCGTTGAGCACCAGGTCGTAGGCCACGGCGCGGCAACGGGCGGGATCCGTCTCCAGCAGGTCCAGGTCCTCCGGGTGGGGGCTGGTGAAGGGATGGTGGCAGGCCACGAAACGGCCCTCCCCGTCATCCTCGCCGCTCCACTCCAGCAGGGGGAAGTCCACGACCCAGAGGAAGTCGAACCGGGACTCGTCCAGCATCCCGAACTGGCGGGCGAGGCGGAGACGCAGCTCACCCAGCACGCGACTGGTCTGGGCGTCGGGTCCCACGGCGAAGATGGCCAGGCCATCCCCGGTCGCGCCGAGACGCTGTCGTAGGGCGGCTTCATCCGCGGGTTCGAGGAACTTCTTGAAGCTGCTGGAGAGCCCGTCCTTGCCCCACTTGGCGTAGGGCAGGCCGCCGGCGCCCAGCTGCTTGGCCGTTTCGCCCAGCTCGTCCAGCTGCTTGCGGCTGAGGGAACCCGCGGCCTCCCCGGGGAAGAAGAGGGCCCGCACCCGGCGGTGGCCCTGGCTCTCGGAGGCGGCGCGGAAGAGGTTGAAGGCGCTGGCGGCGAAAAGGCCGGTGACGTCCTGGATCTTGATGGCGCAGCGGAGGTCGGGCTTGTCGGATCCGTACCACTCCATGGCGTCCCGGTAGGGGAGGCGGGGGAAGGGCGCGGTCACGTCCTGGCCGATCATCTTCGCCAGCTTCACCATCAGTGGCTCGATGACGCCTTGGACATCTTCCTGGCGCACGAAGCTCATCTCGATGTCGATCTGCGTGAACTCGGGCTGGCGGTCGGCGCGCAGGTCCTCGTCGCGGAAGCAGCGGCAGATCTGCACGTAGCGCTCGAAACCCGAGACCTGGAGCAGCTGCTTGAAGAGCTGGGGGCTCTGGGGCAGCGCGAAGAACTCCCCGGCATGGACGCGGCTGGGCACCAGGTAGTCCCGGGCGCCTTCGGGCGTGGACTTGGTGAGGATGGGCGTCTCGACCTCGATGAAGTCCAGCTCCCGGAAGTGGTTCCGGGTGAGGTTCGCCACCTCGCTGCGGAGCACCAGGTTGCGTTGGAGCTGCTCCCGGCGCAGGTCCAGGAAGCGGTAGGTGAGGCGCAGATCCTCGCCCACGCCCTCGTCCTCCAGAGGGAAGGGCAGGGGCGCGGCGGTGTTGAGGATCCGCAGGCCCGTCAGGCGGATCTCGATGTCGCCCGTGGGCAAATTGGGGTTCTTGCTCTCCCGCTCAGCCACCACGCCTTCGACCGCCAGCACGAACTCGCTGCGCACGGCCTTGAGGCGCGCCAGCAGCTCCGGGTCGGCGGTCTCCTCGTTGGCCACCAGCTGCACCAGCCCCCAGCGGTCACGCAGGTCCAGGAACACGAGGGAGCCGAGGTTGCGCACGCGCCGGCACCAGCCGAGCAGACGCACGGTCTGGCCCGCGTGGTCGAGGCGCAGGTCGCCGTTGCGGTGGGTGCGTTGGAAGTCGCCGAGCCGATCGAGTTTCATAGCCTTCCAGGATCGCACCCCGGGCCGGGTCGCTCAAGGCGGGGCGGAAAAGAAGGGGAATTAAACGGAGGAAGGCGGAGGGGCGGAGGAGAGCGGAGGGTGGCCGGGGGTTGGTGATCGTGAGGCTGGGTCAGAGCGTTCTTTTCGCCGCTGATTTCGCAGATTGCGGCGATAGGGCCATGGCACCCCCATGGAGCCCATGCTGAGCCGGGGCAGGTACAGTCTTTTCTCTGCTCTCCTCCGCCCCTCCGCCCTCCTCCGCTTATTCGATTCCTTTTCTTTTTCAGTTCCCCCCAGGCGCCACAGCGACCTTGGCTCGGGAGGCCGCCCGGTAGCGCGCCCACCGCAGCCTAGCGCGGTCCATGTAGAGGTAGATGACCGGGGTGGTGTAGAGGGTCAGGAGCTGGCTGAAGAGAAGGCCGCCCACGATGGCGATGCCCAGGGGGCGGCGCAGCTCGGAGCCGGTGCCCATGCCGATGGCCAGGGGCAGGCCGCCCAGCAGGGCCGCCATGGTGGTCATGGTAATGGGCCGGAACCGCAGCAGGCAGGCCTGGAAGATGGACTCCTCCGGGGTCTTGCCCTCCCGCCGCTCGACTTCGATGGCGAAGTCGATCATGAGGATGGCGTTCTTCTTCACGATGCCGATGAGCAGGATGATGCCGATGAAGGCGATGACGCTCAGCTCCGTGCGGAAGGCCAGCAGGGCCAGCAGAGCCCCCACGCCCGCGGAAGGCAGGGTGGACAGGATGGTCAGCGGGTGGATGAGGCTTTCGTACAGGACGCCCAGCACGATGTAGACCACCAGCAGCGCCGCTGCCAGGAGCAGCGGCTGGTTCGCCAGGGAGGCCTTGAACGCCTGGGCCGTGCCCATGAAGCTGCCGCGGATCGATCCGGGCAGGCGGATCTCCTGCTGGGCCACGTCGATGGCCGCCACCGCGTCGCCCAGGGCCACGCCGGGCGGCAGGTTGAAGGAGAGGGTCACCGAGGGCTGCTGGCCCTGGTGGTTCACCGAGAGGGCCGTGTTCCGCCGCTCCAGCCGGGTGAAGGCGCTGAGGGGCACCAGGTTCCCCGAGCTGGCGCGCACGTAGGTGTGGCGCAGGCCGTCGGGGGTCTGCATGAAGGGCGTGTCCACCTCCATGACCACGTGGTACTGGTTCAGGGTCGTGTAGATGGTGGAGACGAAGCGCTGGCCGAAGGCGTCGTAGAGGGTGCTGTCGATGGCCTGGGGGGTGATGCCCAGGCGGGAGGCGCTGGCGCGGTCGATGACCAGCGAGGCCTCCAGGCCCTTGTTCTGGAGGTCCGTGTTGACATCGGCCAGCTGGGGCACCGTGCGGAGCTTCTGGAGCACCCTCGGGGACCAGTCGAACAGCTCCCGGGCGTCATCGCCCTGGAGGGTGTACTGGTACTGGGAGCTGGAAGGCCGGCCGCCGATGCGGATGTCCTGGACGGGCTGCATGTAGAGCGTGCCGCCGGGCAGGTGGGCGGTCTTCCCCCGCAGCCGGGCGATGACCTGGTCGGCGGTCTCCTTGCGCTGGTCGTTGGGCTTCAGCGAGCAGAACATGCGACCCGTGTTGCCCCCACCGATGAAGGCGGTGACGTTCTCCACGGCGGGATCCGCCTGGACGATGGCCACGTAGCCCGTCATCAGCTTCTCCATGCCCGCGAAGGAGATGTCCTGGGCGGCCTGGATGGAGCCGGTGAGGCGGCCCGTGTCCTGCTGGGGGAAGAAGCCCTTGGGGATGACCACGTAGAGGCCCACGGTGGCGAGCATGGTGCCCAGGGCCAGGCCCAGGGTGAAGCGCTGGTGCCGCAGGACCCAGGCCAGCGAGGTCTCGTAGTGGCGCATGACCCACTGGAAGGCCCGCTCCGTGGCCATGAACACGCGGCCGTGCCGCTCCTCGGCGTGGGGCCGCAGCAGCCGCGAGCACATCATGGGTGTGGTGGTGAGGGAGACCACCATGGACACCAGGATGGCCACGGAGAGGGTCACCGCGAACTCGCGGAAGAGCCGACCCACGATGCCGCCCATGAGTAGGATGGGGATGAACACGGCGATCAGCGAGATGCTGATGGAGACCACCGTGAAGCCTATCTCCTTGGCGCCGTAGAGGGCGGCCTCCATGGGCTGCATGCCGTCCTCGAGGTGGCGCGTGATGTTCTCCACCACCACGATGGCGTCGTCTACCACGAAGCCCGTGGCCACCGTGAGGGCCATGAGCGAGAGGTTGTCGATGGTGTAGCCCAACATGTACATGGCGCCGAAGGTGCCGATGAGGGAGATGGGCACCGCCACGCTGGGGATGAGCGTGGACCGCACGCTGCGGAGGAAGACGAACACCACCAGGATCACCAGGCCGATGGAGATGCTCATGGCCAGCTGCACGTCCTTCACGGAAGCCCGGATGGTGCGGGTGGCGTCGATGAGCACCTTCAGCTCGATGGTGGGCGGCAGCGAGGCCTGGAGCTGCGGGAGGATGGCCCGCACGCGGTCCACGGTGTCGATGATGTTGGCGTCCGGCTGGCGGAAGATGGGGATGATGATGGCGGGGACGCCGTTCGAGAGGCCGCGGTTGCGGACGTTCTCCACGGAATCGGTGACCTGGGCCACGTCCGACAGGCGCACGGCATTGCCGTTCCGGTACCTCACGATGAGGGGCTGGTAGTCCGCGGCCTTCATCAGCTGGTCCGTGGTGGACAGGGACCATGTGGTGCTGGGGCTGGCGATGTCCCCCTTGGGCCGGTTGATGTTGGCGGCCGCGATGGCGAGACGGACGTCCTCCAGAGCCATGCCCTGGGCGTTCAGCGCCGCGGGGTTCACGTCCACGCGCACCGCCGGAAGCGCGCCTCCCCACACGAAGACCTGGCCCACGCCCTGGACCTGGGACAGCTTCTGCTGGAGCACCGAGGAGGCCACGTCGTACATGCGCTCCCGGGGGATCATGTTCGACGTCAGCGCCAGCATGAGGATGGGGGAATCGGCGGGATTCACCTTCCGGTACCAGGGGTTGTTCGGCAGGTTCGAGGGCAGGTCGCCGCGGGCCGCGTTGATGGCCGCCTGCACGTCGCGTCCCGCCGCGTCGATGTTGCGGCTCAGGTCGAACTGGAGGGTGATGTTCGTGGATCCCAGCGAGCTGGCGGAGGTCATCTCCGTGATGCCCGCGATGCGGCCGAACTGGCGCTCCAGGGGCGTCGCCACGGAGGAAGCCATGGTCTCGGGGCTCGCGCCGGGGAGGCCTGCGGAGACCTGGATGGTGGGGAACTCCACCTGGGGCAGGGGCGAGACCGGCAGGAACTGGTAGGCGATGGCGCCCAGCAGGGCCAGGGCCACCGTCAGCAGCGTGGTGGCGACGGGCCGGTGGATGAAGGGCGTGGAGATGCTCACGGGCGTGCGGGCAGGGGCTCCAGGCGTTCCGCCTGGAGCATGGCGCCGCTGGCGCGGCGCGGTGAGATGGGGTGGTCAGGGCCGTTCATGACTCAGCCATTTCAGGCGAAACCTGTTCCGCGCCGCGCCAGCGGCGCAGCCTCCGCGCCAGGCGGTCAAAGGCCAGATAGATCACGGGCGTCGTGTAGAGCGTGAGGATCTGGCTGAAGATGAGGCCGCCCACGATGGCGATGCCCAGGGGGCGGCGTAGCTCGGCACCCACGCCGGTGCCCAGGGCCAGGGGCACGCCCCCGAGCAGGGCCGCCATGGTGGTCATGATGATGGGCCGGAAGCGCAGCAGGGAGGCCTGGTAGATGGCCTCCTCCGGCGGCAGGCCGTCCTTGCGTTCGGCCTCCAGCGCGAAGTCGATCATCATGATGGCGTTCTTCTCCACGATGCCGATGAGCAGGATGATGCCGATCAGCGCGATGACGCTGAAGTCGGTCCGGCAGATCATGAGCGAGAGCAGGGCGCCCACGCCGGCCGAGGGCAGGGTCGAGAGGATCGTGACGGGGTGGATGTAGCTTTCGTACAGCACGCCCAGCAGGATGTAGACCGTCAGGACCGCGGCGAGAATGAGGAAGGGCGTGTTCGTGAGGGAGGCGCCGAAGGCCTGGGCCGTGCCCTGGAAGCCCGCCTTGATGCTGGCGGGCATGTCGAGCTCGTTCCGGGCGCGCTGGATGGCCTTCACCGCGTCGCCGAGGGAGGCGCCAGGGGCCAGGTTGAAGGAGACGGTGGCGGTCGGGAACTGGCCCTGGTGGTTCACGGCCAGGGGCGCGGTGACGGTCTCGATGCGGGTGAAGGCGCTGAGAGGCACGGATCCGCCGGAGGTCGACCGGACATAGATGTTCTGCAGATCCTCGGGCCTCTGGTACTGGCCCGGTCGGGCCTCCAGCACCACGCGGTACTGGTTCAGCTGGGTGAACATGGTGGAGACCTGCCTCTGGCCGAAGGCGTCATAGAGCGCGTCGTCGAGCATCTGGGGTGTGATGCCCAGGCGCGAGGCGGTGGCTCGATCCAGGACGATGCGCACCTGGAGGCCGGCGTTCTGCTGGTCGCTGGCGACATCCCTGAGCTCCGGCAGCGACGAGATGCGCTCCACGAAGCGGGGAACCCACAGGCCCAGCTCCTTTGGATCCGCGTCCTCGAGGGTGTACTGGTACTGGGTGCGGCTGACCCGGTCCTCCACGGTGAGGTCCTGGATGGGCTGGAGGTACAGGCGGATGCCCTGGATCTTCGCCAACTCGGGCTGGAGGCGGTGGATGACGTCCATGGCGCTGAGGCCGCGCTCTTCGAGGGGCTTGAGGTTGATCTGGATGCGCCCGCTGTTGAGGGTGGTGTTCGTGCCGTCGATGCCGATGAAGGAGGACAGGCTCTCCACGGCCGGATCCTTGAGGATCTCCGCGGCGAGGGCCTGCTGTCGCTCGGCCATGGCGGAGAACGACACGGTCTGGGAGGCCTCGGAGATGCCCAGGAGCACGCCCGTGTCCTGCACAGGGAAGAAGCCCTTGGGGATGGCGATGTAGAGCAGCACCGTGGACGCGAGGGTGGCCACGGCCACCACCAGGGTGCCGGTCTGGTGCTTGAGCACCCATGAGAGGGTGCGGCCGTAGAAGGCGATGATCCGCTGGAAGACCCGCTCCGAGGACTGGTAGAAGCGCCCCTGTTCCGAAGGGGGCGTGTGCTTCAGCAGCTTGGCGCACATCATGGGCGTGAGGGTGAGCGACACCACGGCGGACACCAGGATGGTGACGCTGAGGGTGACGGCGAACTCGCGGAAGAGGCGGCCCACGATGTCGCCCATGAAGAGCAGGGGGATGAGCACCGCGATGAGCGAAACTGTGAGGGAGAGGATGGTGAAGCCGATCTGACCCGAGCCCTTCAGCGCCGCCTGGAGGGGCGGCTCGCCCTCCTCGATGTAGCGCATGATGTTCTCGATCATCACGATGGCGTCGTCCACCACGAAGCCCGTGGAGATCGTCAGGGCCATGAGCGTGAGGTTGTTCAGGCTGTAGCCCAGCAGGTACATCACCCCGAAGGTGCCCACCAGCGAGAGCGGCACGGCCACGCTGGGGATGACCGTCGCGGCCAGGGTGCGCAGGAACAGGAAGATCACCATGACCACCAGGGCGATGGTGAGCATCAGCTCGAATTCCACGTCCGCCACCGAGGCGCGGATGGTGACCGTGCGGTCCGTGAGGATGTTGAGCTCCACGGCGGCGGGCAGGGAGGCCCGGAGCTGGGGCATCAGGTCCTTCACCCGGTCCACCACGGCGATGATGTTGGCGCCTGGCTGCCGCTGGATGTTGAGGATGACGGCAGGCGTTCGGTTCATCCAGGCGGCGAGCCGCGCGTTCTCCACGTCGTCGGCGACGGTGGCCACCTCGGACAGGGTCACCGGCGCGCCGTTCTTGTAGGCGATGATGAGGGGCCGGTAGTCCTCGCTGGAGAGCAGCTGGTCGTTGGCGCCGATCGCGTAGGCCTGCCGCAGGCCGTCGAAGCTGCCCTTGGCCTGGTTCACGTTGCTCTGGGCCACGGCGGTGCGCACGTCGCCCAGGGTGAGGCCCTTGGCCGCCAGGTCCGCGGGGTTGGCCTGGATGCGGACGGCGGGCTTCTGGCCGCCGCTGATGCTCACGAGACCCACGCCGGGAAGCTGGGAGATCTTCTGGGCCAGCCGGGTGTCCGCGAAATCCTCGACCTTCGACAGGGGCAGGGTCTTCGAGGTGAGGGCCAGGGTCAGGATGGGCGCGTCGGCCGGGTTGATCTTGCTGTAGATGGGCGGATTGGGAAGGTCGCGGGGAAGGTAGGTGCCCGCGGCGTTCACGGCCGCCTGCACCTGCTGCTCGGCCACGTCGATGTTCAGGTCCAGCACGAACTGGAGGGTGATGATCGAGCTGCCGCCGGAGCTGGAGGAGGACATGCGGTTCAGGCCCGGGAGCTGGCCGAACTGGCGCTCCAGGGGGGCGGTGATGGCGGAGGCCATCACGTCCGGGCTGGCGCCGGGATAGAAAGTGACCACCTGGATGGTGGGGTAGTCCACCTGGGGCAGGGCGGAGACCGGGAGCTGGCGGAAGGCCAGCAGGCCCACCAGGAGCAGCCCGGCCATCAGCAGCGAGGTCGCGATCGGCCGGAGGATGAAGGGCCGGGATGGATTCATCGGGTCAGCCCTTCGCGGCCGGGGGTTTCGGAAGGGCGACCTTGCTGCCCGGACGGAGCTTGTCGAGGCCGTCGGTGATGACGGTCTCGCCTCCGGCCACGCCCTGCTTGAGGGCGGTGTCATCGCCATCGGTGGCGAGCACCTCGACCGGGCGCATGTCGGCGGTGCCGTCCGCCTTCACCACGTACACGAAGGCCCCCTGGGGGCTGCGCTGCACCGCGGCCGTGGGCACGATCACCACACCGCGCAGGGTGTCGACCAGCAGCCGGGCGTTCACGAACTGGTTGGGGAAGAGGGTGCGGTCATCGTTGGTGAAGAGGGCCTTGAGGCGCACGGTGCCCGTGGCGGAGTCCACCTGGTTGTCGATGGCCGAGAGTGAGCCGGTGGCGAGGCGGACCTTGAGGTCCCGGTCCCAGGCTTCGACGGGCAGCTTCGCCCCCTTGGCGGTCTGGCGAAGCACGTTCTGGATGTTGTCGGCAGGTACCGCGAACACGACGTTGATGGGCTGGATCGGCGCGATGACCGCCAGGCCGTTGGCGTCGCTGGCCCGCACCATGTTGCCGGCGTCCACCTGGCGCAGGCCCACCCGGCCCGAGATCGGCGCGGTGATGTGGCTGTAGGTGAGGTTCAGCTTGGCGCTTTCCACCTGGGCCTGGTCGGCCTTGAGGGTGGCTTCGTACTGGGCCACGGAGGAGCTCTGGGTGTCCAGCTGTTGCCGGGAGATGATGCCCTGCTGGACCAGCCCCTGGAGCCGGTTCAGGTCCGCCAGCGCGTTCTGGTACGCGGCCCGGTCCTTGGCCAGCTGGCCCTCGGCCTGCATGAGCTGCACCTGGAACGGTCGGGGGTCGATTTCCGCCAGCAGGTCGCCCTGGCGCACCATCTGGCCCTCGGTGAAGGCCACGCGCACCAGCTGGCCATCCACGCGGCTCTTCACGGTGACGGTGTTCAGGGCGGTGACCGTGCCCAGGCCCGTGAGGCTCATGGGCATGTCGCCCTGCCGGGCGGCGACCGCCACCACGGGAACGGGACGTCCCCCCGCGGCGTTCTTGCCGGCATCCTTCTTCGTTCCGCCACGGAAGAAGATCGCCCAGACGAGGATCACGGCGGCTCCCAGGACAGCCCAGAGGCGCCAGCCGCTCAGGAGGGTGGGGCGGGCGGCGCTGGATTCATACGACGGGATGGGATCGGTGGCGTCCATGCGGGAATCGAAGCCTTTTCAAGGAGGAGGCGGAGGATGAGCTCAGCTCCGGACCAGCGGCAGGTCCAATGGTTGGACCATCCAGCCGGACATCCGGTTGGCCGTGAAAGAAGAAGATCTGCCCCCGGCGGGCCGGACATGGCCCCGATCAGATGGGGCGGATGAGGCAGATGAGGCAGGCCGCGGCCCGGTCATGGCACCGGAGCCTGGTCCGTCCCCTGGGCGACCGTGGCGGCATACATGGCCTCCAGGTTGCCGACCATGGTCCGCAGGCTGTGGGTCAGGACCCGCTGCTCTTCCGGAGACAGGCCGGCCGTCATGGATTCCCGGATCTCCGTCGCCAGATTCCTGAGCTCGTGGGCCAGGGTCAAGGCGCCCGGGGCGAGCTCGATGAGGATACGGCGTCCGTGCCGGGGGTCCGGCTTGGCGGTGAGCCAGCCCTGCTTCACCATGGCCTTCACCACCCGGCTGGCGGTGGGATCGTCCATCCAGACCTGCTGGGCCAGCGGGTGGAGGGAGGAAGGACCCTGTTCGAGGAGCACCAGCATCACCCAGAACTGCTGGGGGCTGAGGCCATAGGGAGCCAGCCGCGCCCAGACCACCTGCTTGAGGACCCGCCGGACGGCGGCAGCCAGAGTGCCGGGGTTGGCATCGGAGAGGGAGATGGAAACCTGATCTTGCATAAGCAACAAGGCTGCGCCCCATCTACCCTCGTGTCAAGGGGTATAAGCGCCTTTGTCGACCCGGCAAGTCGCCTGATTACTTGCCGCGGGTGCTGGGGCGTGACGGATGGCGGCCGCGCTCGCCCCGGGGCGGCTGGCCCTGGTCGGAGCGGGGGCCCGGGCGGGAGCTGGGGCGGGAGCCGCGCGCGGGACCGCGGCCCCGGCCACCGCCCTGGCGCCCGGTCTGGATGGGCTCGGCCGGGATGCTGGGATCCGGGGCATAGCCCGTCACCACCTGTTTCGGCAGCTCCTTGCGGAGCAGCTTCTCGATGTCACGAAGGAGCTTGTGCTCGTCCACGCAGACCAGGGACAGGGCCTCCCCTTCCGCGCCCGCGCGACCCGTGCGGCCGATGCGGTGGATGTAGTCCTCCGGCACCTGGGGCAGCTCGTAGTTCACGACGTTGGGAAGCTGATCGATGTCCAGGCCGCGGGCGGCGATGTCCGTGGCCACGAGGACGCGGACCGCGCCCTTCTTGAAGTCCTCCAGGGCCTTGATGCGCTGGGGCTGGCTCTTGTTGCCGTGGATGGCCATGGAGCTGATGCCGTCCTTGTCCAGCTGCTCGGAAAGCCGGTTGGCGCCGTGCTTGGTGCGGGTGAAGACCAGCACCTGCTCGAGGTTGCGGCTCTGGATGAGGTGGGCCAGCAGGGCGCGCTTGCGCTCCCGGTCCACGGGATGCACGACCTGGCGCACCAGCTCGGCGGCCGTGTTCTGCGGGGTGATCTGCACGGACGCGGGGTTCTTGAGGAACTTCGCGGCCAGCTGCTTGATCTCGTCCGTGAAGGTGGCGGAGAAGAGCAGGGTCTGACGGCTGGTGGGCAGCAGGGCGAGGATCTTCTGGATGTCGCGGATGAAGCCCATGTCGAGCATGCGGTCGGCTTCGTCCAGCACCAAGATCTCGAGCTGGCTGAAGTTCAGGTTGCCCTGGCCCTGGTGGTCCAGCAGGCGGCCGGGGGTCGCGACGAGGATCTCGACGCCGGCCCGCAGGGCCTTGGTCTGGGGGTTGATGTTCACGCCGCCGAAGATGGTGGTGGAGCGCAGGGGGATGTGCTTGCCGTAGGCGCGGACGCTCTCCTCCACCTGCATGGCCAGCTCGCGGGTGGGCGTGAGGATGAGGGCGCGGATGGGGTGGCGCGCGGGCGAAGCCGAGGTGCTGGCATGGGGAGCGAGCAGCTGCAGCAGGGGCAGGGTGAAGCCGGCGGTCTTGCCGGTGCCCGTCTGGGCGCGGGCCAGCAGGTCGCGGCCCTCGAGCACCAGGGGAATGGCCTGGGCCTGGATGGGGGTGGGGGTTTCGTAGCCCTGCTCGCGTACGGCGCGCAGCAGCTCGGGCATCAGCCCGAGGGTATCGAAGGACATGGTCGCTCCTGGAAGGGCCCGCCCGCGGATGGTTCCGGGGGCCCGGTCAGGGCGAGAAAGGGGTATTCGGACTGAAAAGAGGCGGAGACCGGGGGTCGCCTGCGATCACGAAGTCATTAGTTTATCTGAATAGTCAGGATTTCGCCAGCCGCCGTTCCGGACAGGGTTTCAGGATGGCCGGAGAACCAGGAACGATGGGGCTCTTCAGATGGAAGACGCCGTGCGCAGCAGGGCATCCGCGGGGGCCGGGCGCCGGATGCGGCGATGGCGGCGGTGCTGGTGCCGGCGGTGGACCTCGAAGGCGAAGGCGTCCAGGGCCTCGGAATCCGGGGGCTCGCCGTTCAGCGACAGGGAGAGCGTGAGCAGCCCCTCCCGCTCGGCCACGTGGATGAACTGGGCGTCCGCCAGCTTGGAGGGCATGCACTCCAGGGGCCCCACCAGCACGGCGGCGTCGATCTCGCCCCGGCGCCAGCCCAAGATGGGGGCGCCGAGGGTGAGCACGGCCTCCCCTTCCAGGGCCTCGCGCAGGTAGGGGGCGGAAGCCTCCAGGACCCGGGGCAGGGACCCGCGGCGCGGCCAGCCCAGCTCCGTCTCCAGGAGGCCCTCGGCCACGGCCAGGATCCGCTCGCGGATCCACCGCTCCACCTGGGTGGCGGGGCCCCTCTTGGCGCCCTGGGCCCGCGAGGTGTACTCGGAATACTGGATGAACTCCGTGGTGGCCTCCATGTCCACCCGGAGCCCCCGGGACGCGAGGGCGCGGGCGGCCTCCCCGTTGGCGAAGGGATCCAGGCGCACGTAGATCTCGCCGGTCAGCAGGACACGGGGCAGGTCGGCGCCGCTGTCCGTCTGCCGGAGCTCGCCGAGGGCCTGGCGGAGCAGCGCGGGCAGGCCGTAGATCCGCCTCGTGGCCACCTCGGTGATCACGCGGGTCGCGCTGAGGTCGCCCTTGGCGGCCGCTTCCAGGTGGGCGGCCAGGCGGCCGGCCCAGCGGTCCCGGATGGCCTGCGCCTGGCCCGGCAGCCGTTCCGCGGCCCGGACCAGGCCGAGGGCGCGCTCCAGCGTGCCGAAGGCCGCCATGCCCGCGAAGAGGATGGCCTTGAAGCCGGCGGGCAGACCGCCGAAATAGTCGCCGTAGGGGGGCGACCAGATCCGCACGCGCCCCTCTTCGCCCAGCCGCTTCAGCACCAGCTGGTGCAGGGTTCGATAGGCGCCCATGCGGCAGGGGCCCGAGGCGGCGGGGAGCAGCAGGATGACGCGCTCGCCGGGGTGGCGCTCCAGGTGCGCCAGGAGGTTCCCCAGCACGAGGGTCATGGGCAGGCACTCCTTCCCGGATGTCTGCCGGCGGCCCAGGAGCAGGGCGGTGTGGTCCGAGGGGGGCAGGGCCTCCGCGTTCACGCCCATGCCCCGTAAGGTCGCCGCGGCGGCTTCGGTCTCAGGGCCCATGGGCGGGATCAGCAGGCGCTCGCCCAGGCTCTGGATCTCCCGGAAGGTGCGGGTGCCCACGGACAGGTCCGACGCGTCCCGCGGGGCGCTCCGGGAGATCCGCTGCCGGTCCTCGTGGACGCAGTGGAGGAAGGCCTCCACGCGCGTCTTGGTGCCCGCGTCCCCGGAGTGGCCGTCGGTCTCGATCACGGCGTAGGGCCGGCCCTCCATGAGCCAGGCGAACATCGGCACCGTGAAGCTGTCCGGCCCGCAGGCGTAGTTGGAGCAGAAGATGCTGTAGAGATCCGGCGTCCTCCGGACCTGCCAGGCGGCGCGCAGGATGCGCTGGCTGTGGCCCCAGAAGATCTCGTCGAAGATGGGCGCGTCCTCCGTCACGGGCAGGCAGTCCAGGGGGATGCCGATGGCCCCCTGTTCCCGGAGGATGGCGGGCACGTTGGAGTTCAGCACGTCGTTGTGCAGGGTGTAGCCGCGCCCCAGCAGGACCACCGGCACGATCTCGCGCTCCCGGCAGAAGGCCAGGGCACGGCGGCCCATCTCGCGGAGGTCGGCCTCGAAGGCGAGCTGCGCGGCGCGGGCGATCCGCCAGGCGGGGCGCCAGCTCAGGGGCCGACCCAGGTCCGTGGCGAGGGCGCGGCAGACGGCGAGGAAGGTCCGGGAGTCGAAGGCGCCAGTGCCATGGTCCACCACGGGCGAGAGCACCCTGGGCCCGCCCTCGCCCAGCAGGAGCCGGAGCACGTCCGGCGCGCCCTGGGAGATGGGGCAGACGACGGAATGGGTCTCTCCGCCCACCCGCGGGAGCTCGCGCATCATGGGCAGGAACAGGTAGTCCGGCCGGTCGCCAGGCATGTCGGCCATGCCCGCCACGAGGCCGTGGTACTGCTGCATGGGGGCGCAGAAGGGCACCCCGGCTTCCTCGATGCCGCGCTTCAGGGCCTCCCGGCCCGGGGTGGACGCCACCTGCAGGTCGAAGCCCAGCTCGTGGAGGAAGGTGGCGAAGAAGGGAAAGGTGCCCTGCAGCTGGAACTCGCCGCTGATCCCGATGAGCGGGCGGCCGCGCCGTTCGGAGAGGCGCGCGGAGAGCCGGGCCACCCACTCGCGGCGCTCCCGGAAGGGATCCGGGGCCAGGTCGGGCAGCTTGGCGCGGCGCGTCCCCTTGTCCCACAGAGAGCAGCCGCCGCCCCAGGTGAACTTCGTGACCCGGCCATCCACCTGGGTGGTGAGCCGGTCGATGCGGCACTTGTTCCCCGCCCCGCCACATCCCTGGGTGGCCGCGCAGACGAACTGGTCCTTGGCGGCCACCTCCGCCTGCAGGAAGCGGGCGCCGTCGAGGGGCCTGGCCTCTTCCCAGGCCAGCTCCCGCGCCGCCAGGAGCGCGATGCCCACGGCGCCCATGAGGCCGGGCCGCGGCGGCACGATGACCTCCGCCCCGGTCTGGCGGGCCACGGCCGCGGCCAGGGCGTCCGACGCGAAGGGCATGCCCTGGCAGAAGACCACCTGGCCCACCGATCGGCTGCCCTTCACCCGGTTCAGGTAGTTCGCCACCACGGAGTCGTAGATGCCCGAGATGATGCTGGCCTGGGGCGCGCCGGCGGCCACGGCCTCGTCGATGACCTCGGCCATGAAAATCGAGCAGTGCTGGCCCAGGGAGATGCAGCTGTCCGCCGACAGGGCCACCTGTCCCAGCTGGGCCACGGACTCGATGCCGGTGAACCGCCGCCCCTGCTCCTCGATGAAGGAGCCCGTGCCGGCGGAGCAGGCCTCGTTCATGGCGGCGTCCACCACCTTGCCGTCCGCGAGGCGGATGTACTTGGCGTCCTGCCCGCCGATTTCGAAGATGGTGTCCACCCGTGGATCGCATTGGAGGGCGCCGGTGGCGTGCGCGGCGATCTCGTTGATCACCCAGACCGCGTCCCGGCCGTAGCAGACGGAGAGGAGGGAGCCCACGATCTCGCGGCCCGAACCTGTGACGCCGAAGCCCTGGATGCGGTGGGTGGCGGCTGGGCTGGCGAGGAACTGGCGCATGAGGGCCTGGGCGGCGGTCACCGGGGCGCCGTCCGTGGGCAGGTAGCCCTCCCAGAGCACCGATTCCTGGCCGGCGTCCAGGGCCACGGCCTTCGAGCCGGTCGAGCCGATGTCGAAACCCATGATCACGTCCCGGGGCTCCACTTCCACAGGACCGGAGGGCACCGGCCCGGCGGTCAGGGGGCCCGACGGCTCCGCCAGGCGACGGATCCGGTTCAGGTGGAAGGCCAGGGGTTCTGTGACCTCCAGGGAGGCCCGGTCCGGCGGGCGCAGCAGGGTGCCCAGTCCGGGCACGGCGGCCGGGGCCTCCGCGGCCAGCACCGCGCAGCCCAGGGCTTCGAGGAAGAGGCGATCCTCCTCCCCGGCCTCCAGGAAGGTCATGCCGTGGGCCGCCGCATGGCGCCGGAAGTGGGCCTGGACGCGCGCCGAGCGGGCCACGCCGCCCGCCAGCAGGAGGCGTCCGGGGCAGACCTTCGGCTTCATGAGGGCCTGCACGTTCTCGGCGATGGCGTCGAGCAGGCCCGCCAGGATGCGCTCCCGGGATTCCCCCTTGTTGGCCAGATGGGTCATGTCCGTCTTGAGGATCACGGGGCAGCGTCCCGACAGCGGTGCCGGGTCCGCCACGCCCTCCGCCAGGGCGGACGCCTCCTCCACCGTGAGGCCGAACCGCCCCACCAGCTGTTGCAGGAAGTTGCCCGTGCCCTGGGCGCAGCGGCCGTTCTCCCGGAAGATCTCCCGGCCTTCCCCCCGGAGTTCCAGCACGGAGAAACCCCGGCTGCCGATGGACACCACGGTGGCGGGCGTCGCGCCGTGGCGGAGGCGGAACCCCGCGGCCAGGGCCTGGCGCCCCGGCACCCGCGCCAGCGCCACGGGGCGGCCCATGCGGCCGGTCACCGCCGCGCCGTCCACGTGGGCCCAGCCCCATGTTTCGAGCAGGTCCACGAGCACCTTGCCGGGTTCCTTCCCATGGGGCACCCGGGCCCGGCGGGTCCAGGTCCATGCCCCGGCCTCGCCCACCAGCTCCACCGCCTTCAGGGTCTCCGCGCCGAGATCGAGGCCGATGAAGCGTGCCATGGCGTCTCCCTTCGATCACCCGATGGGTTCCCGGGCAGGATGGGTGCGACCAGAGGCCAGCGGCCAGCGGCAAGGCGCGGGTGTCGTCCTTTGTCGTGCCCTTCCGGGATGGGGGTAATCCATCCATGAATCCGAGGTTTTGGTTTGACGGTCAAGGGGGTTTCGGTAGAATTCCGTTGCATTTTCAATGGGATCATCCGGCGTCGGAAGGTGGAGGGAAGGTTCTCCCCGGGAGTGACGATGGCAGACGAGGTCCTGGAGGAGCGGCTGGAATCCTGGAAGGAAATCGCGGCCTACCTGGACCGCGATGTCCGGACAGTACAGCGCTGGGAGAAGGGGGAGGGCCTCCCCGTGCACCGGCACCTCCACGACAAGCAGGGCAGCGTCTTCGCCCACCGCTCGGAGGTGGACGCCTGGCGGGCCGGGCGGATCCTCGCCCCCGAGGCGGAGGGACCGGCCGCGACGCCCGAGGCCGTCGCCACGGCGGAGCCCGCCGCCGTCGAGGTGATCCGGCCGGAACCGCGGGGCGTGGTGCCCTGGGTGCTCTGGTCCCTCACCGCGGCGCTGGTGCTGGCGGGCGGCCTCGCCCTGGCCTGGCGCCTGGGTTTCAGGCCCTCCCCGCCGGGCCCGGCCCTGGCGGTGCTCCCCTTCGTCGACCTCGGTGGAGAGCGCGGCCAGGAGTTTTTCAGCGACGGCTTCACCGAGGAACTCATCACCCAGCTCGGCCGCCACCAGGGCGAGGGTGGCCGCGTGGTGGCCCTGCGTTCGGCCCTGGGCTACCGGAACACGGAGAAGCGGCCCCGTCAGGTGGCCCGCGAGCTGGGTGTGGACTACCTGCTGCAGGGATCGGTGCGGCGCTCGGGCGACCGGGTGCGGGTGGCGGTGCACCTGCTGCGCGGCGCCGACGAGACGCACATCTGGGACAGCAGCTTCGACCGCGACGTGCGGGACGTCCTGGTGCTCCAGCGGGAGGTGGCGGATGCCATCGCCAGCGGGATCAGCCTCAAGCTGGAACCCGGACGCGCCCACCCCAGGCCCGTCAAGCCGGAGGCCTACGAGGCCTACCTGCGGGGCCGGTTCCTCTGGAACAAGCGCACCCCGCAGGACCTCTACCTTGCGCTGGAACGCTTCCAGGAGGCGGCGCGGCTGGATCCCACCTTCGCCCCCACCCACGTGGGCATCGCGGACTGCTACGCCCTCCTGGGATCCGCCGAGATGGGCGCCCTGCGGCCCGGCGAGGCCATGCCCATGGCCAAGCGGGAGGTGATGACCGCGCTGGAGCTGGACCCCGCGTCGGCCGAGGCCCACGCCTCGCTCGGCCACATCCGGCTGATCTACGAGTGGGACTGGGATGGGGCCGAGGCCTCCTTCAACCGGGCCCTTGATCTGAACCCGGGCTACGCCACCGCCCACCAGTGGTACGCCCTCTACCTCAGCGCCGTGGGCCGGAGCGACGATGCCCTGGCCGAGTTGCGGAAGGCCGAGGAGCTGGATCCACTGTCGCCCGCCGTGAAATCCGCCGTGGCCGAGGCCCACTACTTCAACCGGCGCTACGGGGAGGCCGTCGCGGCCTCGCAGAAGGCCCTGGAGCTCGATCCCGGGTTCATCCTGGGCTACCTGAACCTGGGCCGGGCCCTGGTGATGCTGGGACGCCACGACGAGGCCGTCACAGCGCTGACCGAAGGCTGGGAGCGCTCCGGCCGGGCCCCGGGCATGACGCTCTTCCTGGGGCTGGCCTACGCGGCCAAGGGGAACCGTGGCAAGGCCCAGGAGATGCTGAATCTCCTCAACCACCCCCCGGACTTCCATGGGAAACCGGTGTACGTGCCGGCCCTCTACCTGGCCGGGCTCCAGGGCGGACTGGGGGACCGGGAAGGCGAGTTCCGCAGCCTGCAAAGGGCCCTGGAGGAGCGCTGCGAGTACCTGATCTACCTGGACCGCGAGCCCATGGCGGATCCCATCCGTCGGGATCCCCGGTTCAAGGGCCTGCTCAAGACCGTCCGGCGGTAGGGCCGGTTTGGACCTGATGATTAGGGCCGGTCAGGACTGGCCGGTGATAGGAGCCGGTCACCGGCCCAGGCGCCCCGCCAGTCCATCCAGGGGCCAGCTCTCCTGCTCGCCGCTGGCCATGTGCTTGACGGTGATGGTGCCCCCATCCAGTTCCCCGTCGCCGAGGATGAGGACGGTCTGCACGCCGGTGCGGTTGGCCGTGGCCATGGCCTTCTTGAGGGCCCCGCCGCGGGTCTCCAACTGGAGGGCGATGCCCGCGTCCCAGAGCTGGCGTGCGAGCTTGAAGGCTTCGACGGTGGCCCGCTCGCCAAGAGGGATGAGCAGGGCGGGAGCGGCCTGGGGGGCCTCGCCGCGCACCTGCTGCAGCACCATGGCCAGGCGGTCCAGGCCGATGGCCCAGCCGAAGGCGGGCACGTCGGGGCCGCCCAGGTGCTTCACCAGCAGGTCGTAGCGCCCGCCGCCCAACAGCGCGCTCTGGGCGCCGAGGTCGGAGCTGAGCAGCTCGAAGGCCGTGCGGGTGTAGTAGTCCAGGCCGCGGACCAGGCGCGGGTTCTCCTCGAAGGGGATGTCCAGCTCCGTGAGCAGGGCCTTGAGCCGCGCGTGGTGCTTCGCCGAGGCCTCGTCCAGGTAGTCCGTGATGACCGGATGGCCTTCCAGCGCCGCTTGGCAGCTCTCGTTCTTGCAGTCCAATACACGCAGCGGATTGGACTCGATGCGCCGGTGGCAGTCCTCGCAGAACTGCGCTTCCCGCGCCGCGAAGAAGGCGCGGAAGGCCTCGTAGAAGGCGGGGCGGGATTCGGGCGTGCCCACGCTGTTGATGGAGAAGACCATCCGCTTGAGCCCCAGCTCCTTCAGGAAGCTGTGGAGCATGAGCAGGCTCTCGGCCTCGCTCTCGGGCGTGGCCACGCCGAAGCTCTCGGCGCCGATCTGCCAGAACTGGCGGTAGCGGCCCGTCTGCATGCGTTCGTAGCGGAACTGGGGGCCGATGTAATAGAACAGGGCGGGATCGCTGGAGGCCAGCAGCTTGTGCTGGATGGCCGCCCGCACCACGCCGGCGGTGTTCTCGGGGCGCATGACCACCTGCCGGCCGCCCTTGTCCGTGAACTCGTACATCTCCTTGTTCACGATGTCGGAACTTTCCCCCACGCTGCGTTTGAACACGTCGAGTTCTTCGAGGATGGGCGTGCGGATCTCCCCGTAGCCGTGGCGGCCGAACACGCGGCGGGCGGTTTCCTCGATATGCTGGAACCAACGCAGCTCCGCCCCGAACAGATCCCGCATACCTTTCACCGATTGGGCCATGATCCGACTCCTGAGCTTTCTGCCGCTCGCCACCTTCAGCCTACTGTCTTGGGCTCAGAGTCCCAAACTCGCCGGTTCGGCCCCCCATCCCCCGCGCCTGAAGGTCATGGTCGACCCGGGGCATGGCGGCGAGGACGGGGGGGCCAAGGGACCCAAGGGCCTGAAGGAGAAGGCGGCGGCCCTGGAGATCGGCAAGGCCGTGGCGGCCAAGCTCGAGACCGCGGGCTTCGAAGCCGTCCTCACGCGCGAGGACGACACCTTCATCCCCCTCTGGGATCGAGCCAAGGCCGCCAACGCCCAGGGGGCCGATCTCTTCATCAGCCTCCACCTGAACGCTGCCCGCGCTCGGGCCGCCCGGGGCTCCGAAGTCTACTTCCTGAGCCTGGGGAAGGGCGATGACGAGGAGGTGGTGGCGGCGGAGAACGCCGGTGCCGGCGACGCCCCGGCCAGCGCGGACACCGTGGTGGCGAGCATCCTCGACGACCTGGCCCAGAAGGCCTTCCTCCAGGACTCCGAGCGGCTGGCCGTGGCGATCCAGGGCCAGCTGAACCGGCTGGCCGGCATCAAGGAGCGGGGGGTCAAGCAGGCCCCCTTCATCGTCCTCCGCGGCGCAGCCATGCCCGCCGTGCTGGTGGAGGTGGCCTTCATCTCCAACCCCAAGGAGGAGGGGAAGCTCAAGGAGGCCGCGTTCCGCGCCAAGGTGGCCGATGCCATCACCCGCGGCGTCCGCCGCTACTTCGCCCAGGCCAACGGGAGCGTGCGCCGGAAGACCGTGGCTGGACCGGGCTGAACGACCCTGAACGCCCCTTGGCCTCCGAAGCCAATGGTCGCGGAAACCCCGCCTCCCGAGCCTCAACCTTGAACGGAACGCCGATCGCCGCCATGATGGAAGGCCGCAGTACCCGTAGCTCAGTTGGATAGAGCGTTGGCCTCCGAAGCCAAAGGTCGCTGGTTCGAATCCAGTCGGGTGCACCAACAAAGCCAGGGGGGCCAACGGCCCCCCTGGCTTTGTTGATGGTCCATGGATTCGAACCAGCGAGTGGACCGCCCGAGACGCGCCTAGATGGCGCGTCGAAGCGGGCCGAGGCGGCGCAGCCGCACGGTTCGAATCCCGATCGGGCCGCATACCCCCTGGCCGGTGGGAAGTTCCTTCCTGTGAAAACATTTGCGGGGCGCCTTGACTGGCCTCATTTTGCGAGGCACAATGATCCTGCCTAAACCGGAGGTCCCAGTGGATCGTGAACTCCTGAAAGGCAGCACTCCCTTGCTGCTGCTGTCGCTGCTCTGCGAGGGGCCCATGTACGGCTACCAGATCATCGAGACGGTCCGCCAGAGAACGGGGGGAACCTACACCCTCAAGGAAGGGGCCCTGTATCCGGCCCTCCACAAGCTCGAGGCGACCGAGTTCATCACGTCCTACTGGGAAACCCAGGAGAACGGGCGGGAACGGCGCTACTACGCCATCCAGCCCGCGGGCCAGGCCTTCCTGACCGCCAAGAAGAAGGAGTGGAACCAGTTCGTGGACATGGTCCAGGCCTTCGTCGGGCCGAGGGCCTGAAGGATCCATCACCGTGTCGCGCGCGCTCGACGGCTACCTCGCCCAAGTGGCTGCTGGCCTGAGGGGGGTGTCCCGCTGGCGGCGCCTCAGGCTGCTGCGGGAGCTGGAGACCCACCTGCTGGACGAGGCTGAGGCCCGGGGCATCGAGGGCGAATCGGCCATGGCGGCCCTGCTCGCCGAGAAGGAGCGCCCCGGTCTGCTGGCCGGGGAACTCGCCGCCGGCGAGGGCCAGGACGCCAACCACCGCGGCAGCACCGCCCTGGCCGCGGGAATGATCATCGGGATCGCCACGGGCAGCCACATGTGGTTCGAGGGCTGGCGCTGGTACATCTGCGTGGCCTTCGCCGCGGCCCAGGGGCTGGCCGTGGGGGCCGGCTACTTCTGGGCCCGGCGCCACTGGCTCCGGCTCGATCCCTGGGCGAGAACGGCCGTGGCCGTGCTGCTCACCTCCCTGCTCTCGATCCCCCTCGGGTTCACCACCGCCCACGGGTTCAAGCCCACGCGCCTGCTCTATGGCGCCTATACGGGATTCCTCCTGGAACGCCACAGCCAGGAGCGCCCGCTCTGGCAGACCCTCCTGGAACCGGTCCTCTTCACGGCCTTCATGTTCGCCCTCGAGACGGGGTTCCTGGGCCGGATCCGCTTCCGGTGGTGGCAGGTGCCCCTGGAGCTCAGCTTCAACGCCACCCTGCTGGTCAGCGTGATGCTGGCGCTGAAGCTGCGCCGCGTCCTGGCCGAGCGCTGGGTGCTGACGCCCCAGGAGCAGGAGGGCTGATCCAGGCCTGTCTCCGGGCCCTGCCTCGGGAATCCTCCTTGAGGGACGGGCGATTTGGCGATAAGCTATCCATCTTGCGTGGACAAGCCGCGTGCGTTCACCCCGCCCATGGGGGCATCCGGTCGGTCCCAGGAGGAAGAGATGAAGGAAAAGATCCACCCCGAACTGCACGATGTGAAGGTGCACTGCGCCTGCGGCAACGAGTTCATGACGCGCTCCACCAAGAAGGAGCTGCGCGTGGAAATCTGCTCGGCCTGCCACCCCTACTTCACCGGCAAGCAGCGTCTGATGGACACTGAAGGCCGCGTGGAGAAGTTCAACAAGAAGTACGCGAAGAAGGAAGCCCCGGCCGCTGCTCCCGAAGCTGCCGCCGAGACGACCGAAGCCTAGCTGCACCATTCCGAGGGAGGGGCCGATCTTCGGCCCCTCCCTTTTTCGTACCGGTGCTCTGGAGGTCCCATGCTTGATCAGCTAGAAGCCGTGGATGCCCGCTTCCAGGAAGTGGAGGCGCAGCTGCAGGATCCGGCCGTCGTCTCGGATCCCAAGCGCCTGCGGGAGCTGACGAAGCTCCGCGCGGAGCTGGAGCCCGTGGTCCAGGCCTTCCAGGCCCAGCGCACCCGCCTCAAGCAGCTGGAGGAGGCCGAGTCCATCCTGGGCGACAAGACCATGGACGGGGACCTCCGCGAGATGGCCGAGATGGAGATCCCCGACCTGAAGAAGGCCATCGCCGAAGGCGAAGCCGAGATCAAGCGCCTGCTCATTCCCAAGGACCCCGCCGACGCCAAGAACGTGATCCTCGAGGTCCGCGCCGGCACCGGCGGCGAGGAGGCGGCCCTCTTCGCCGCGGAGCTCTTCCGCATGTACATCCGCTTCGCGGAGCGGCGGGGCTTCAAGGTATCTGTGCTGGATGAGAGCGACGCTGATGCGGGCGGGCTCAAGGAGGCCACCGCCGAGATCCAGGGCGACGGCGCCTACAGCCTCTTCCGCTTCGAGAGTGGCGTGCACCGCGTGCAGCGGGTGCCGAAGACCGAGACCCAGGGCCGCATCCACACCTCCGCCGCCACCGTGGCCGTCATGCCCGAGGCCGAGGAGGTGGACATCGAGATCCACCAGAAGGATCTGCGCATCGACACCTTCTGCTCCGGCGGCAAGGGCGGCCAGAGCGTGAACACCACCTACTCCGCCGTGCGCCTCACCCACCTGCCCACGAATACCGTCGTGAGCTGCCAGGACGAGCGCAGCCAGATCAAGAACATGGCCAAGGCCATGACCGTGCTGCGCAGCCGCCTGCTCCAGAAGGCGCAGGACGAGGCGGACGCGGCCCACTCCGCCCTCCGCAAGTCCCAGGTGGGCAGCGGCGACCGCAGCGAGAAGATCCGCACCTACAACTTCCCCCAGGGTCGTGTCACCGACCACCGCATCGGCGTCACCATCCACCAGATCGACAGCTTCATGTCCGGCCAGCTCGAACCCATCATCGAGCCCCTGCGCGCCGCGTTCGAGGCGGAGCGGCTGCAGGCACTGGAGGCGTGAAGCGGCTATCAGCCATCAGCCATCAGCTGTCAGCTCTCGGTAAAAGCAGAAGCGGGAGGCAAGCCTCCCGCTTCCGTTTTTGCTGATAGCTGACAGCTGAGAGCCTTCAGCTACTTCTTCAGCGTCACCTTTTCCGGCGAGGTCAGGCTGAAGGCGACGGGCTTGCTCGCTGGAATCTTGATCACGGTGTCGGCGGTACCAGCGGCCACGGCGGTTCCGGCGGCGGCGCCGATGGCCGCGCCGCCGAGGGCATGGTCACCCTGGTTCTTCTTGTCGGAGAGGAGGCCCACCAGGGCGCCGAGGGCCGCGCCGCCGCCGATGTACTTGGCGTTGCGCTCGCCGCGGGCGGTGGCCACCACCACGTGCGTGTCCGTATCGATGCCGACGCCGGCGATCTCGGTGAGACGGATGCCGAGGGCACCCTTGCCGTTGCTGAGACGGCCCGCCGCGGCGCTCTGCGTCACGACGCCCCGGGCCGGGCTGCCGGCGCTCCAGACCAGCTTGCCGTCCACCACGACGTCAGAGGCCAGCGAGCCCTCCCAGGCATCCCCGGCCTGATCCTTGTCCGTGGCCAGCTCGCGGGCCAGGGTGATCTCGAGCTTGGTGCCGGTGGGCACGTCGACCACCACGGGCTTGGGCGCCTCCTTGGCGACGGGGGCGGTAGCCAACATGGCGGCTTCCTGCTTCTTGGCCTCGGCGCGCTTCTTCGCGTCGGCCACCTGGCGCTCCAGGGCCTTCACCTGCGACTTGGTCACCTGCTTGACGGTCTCGGCGTCCTCTCCGGTGACCTTGCCGGACTTGGCTTCGGCGAGCTGCTGCTCGAGCTGGGCAACTTTGGCCTCAGCGGCCTTGGCCGCTTCATCCGCCTGGATGGCGGCTTCGCTCTTGCGGTTGCATCCCACGGCCAGGACAAGTGCCGCGGCGAGGGACATTCGGATCAGGGCTGTGCGCATGGGACCTCCATTGGGGGGGTATATAGTATGACAGCCCGCAAAGTTTACCTACCATGGCCACTCCCAACCTCAACCCCCGCGGCGAATCCGTGCTCCGCACCCTCATCGAGGCCTACCTGGAGGCCGGCGAGCCCGTGGGATCGCGCCTGCTGTCCAAGCGGTTTCCAGAGCCCCTTTCCAGCGCCACCATCCGGAACGTGCTCTCGGACCTGGAGGACGAGTCCCTGGTGGCCCAGCCGCACACGTCCGCCGGACGGGTTCCCACGGAGCGGGCGTATCGCTACTACGTGGACCGCTGGCTGAAGGCGCAACCCCCAGACTCCGAGCTGGAAGGGCGCCTTGCCGCGGCCTTGGACGGTCTCGACCTGGATCCCGAGTCCTGGGCCCGGCACGCCAGCCGGACGCTGGCCGAGGTGATGGGAGGAGTCTGCCTGGCCCTGCCTCTGCCCCTGACCCAGAGCCGCCTGGTGCGCCTGGAGTTCGTGCCGGTGGGACCGGGCCGCCTGGTGGCCATCTGGGTGGGGAGCCTCGGCGAGGTGGACCATCGCATCATGGACAACCCATGGAATTACAGTGATACCGTGCTTACCGAGCTGGCGAATTTCGCCACCGCCCAGTTCGCGGGCCTCACCCTGGGGGAGATGCGGTCGAGGCTGCTGGACGCCCTGCAGGCGGGAGCCCGGGAGGGGGAAACGCTCCGCACCCGTCTTCAGGAGTTGGCCTCCCAGTGGCCCGAGGAGCGCCAGGCTGGCGACCCTCCGGTGCTGGTGTCAGGGCTGGGGCGTCTCGGCCAGCTTCCCGAATTCGAGGACGTGGCCCGGTTCCGGGGCCTGGTGGCCGCCTTCGAAGAGCAGGGCCGCCTGGCCCGTCTGCTGAATGCCTTCGCGGATCGGGCCTCCCAGGACATCCAGCTGCTGCTGGGATCGGAGAATCCCTACCTGGACGGCTGGCCTCTGGCCACGGCCGTCCGCACGGTGGGGCTGGGCCCGGCCGGCTACGTGACCTTCGCCCTGGTGGGGCCGCTCCGCATGGACTACGGCCGGGTCATGGGCGGCCTGCGGTGGTGGTCCCGGCAGGTCCAGCGGCGACAGGGCGGATCCTGACGCGGTTCACCGCCGGACTGCGTATACTGCTGCGATGACCACCGGCACTCCCCGCGAGCCCAACGACCTGCCCGCTCCACCCTCCGGCGAGCCCGAGGATGTGGTGGATCTCAGCCTGGACGATGCCCTGGACGCGGATCTCCAGTCCGTTGCCGACGAGGTGGCCTCGGGATACCCCGCCCCATCCCTCGAGGAAGGCGAGCTCACGGAACTCGACGGCTCGCGGGAGGGCCTGGAGGCGGCCCTCACCGAAGCCGAGCGGCAGATGGAGGAGATGCTCCGGCGGGAGGCCGAGCTGATGGATCAGCACCGGCGCCTGGCGGCCGACTTCAACAATTTCCGCAATCGTGTCCAGCGCGACATCGCCCTGGCCGTGGAGCAGGCCGAGCGGAAGATCCTCCTCGAAGTGCTTCCCGTCCTCGACAACTTCGAGCGGGGACTCAGCGCCTCGTACCAGGATGTCGACACCTTCCGGGCCGGCGTCGAGCTGATCCAGAAACAGTTCGTGGAAGCGCTTCGCCGCATGAACGTCGAGCCACTCCCGCTGAAAGTCGGCGACACATACGACGCCCTCCATGCCGAAGCGCTCACCACCTTCAGCGATCCGAACCTTCCCGACGGCGCCGTGGCCGCGGTCTACGAGCGCGGCTACAACCTCAAGGGACAGCTCCTCCGGCCCGCCCGCGTGGTGGTGAATCGGCTCCAGGATTCCGGTAAGTCCTAGCGGCCGCCCGTCCCGTGTCTTTGGATGACCCAAGAATCCGATTTATCATGAAGTTGCAATTCCCCGGGAGTTCCACCCATGGCAGGTAAACTGATCGGCATTGACCTCGGTACGACGAACAGTTGCGTCTGCGTGATGGAGAGTGGCGATTCGCGGGTGATCCCCAACCGGGAGGGGAGCCGGACGACTCCCTCGGTGGTGGCTTTCACGGACAAAGGTGATGTCCTGGTGGGCCACATCGCCAAGCGCCAGGCGGTCACGAACCCACAGCGCACCCTGTTCGCCGTCAAGCGTCTCATCGGACAGCGGTTCAACGCCCCCAAGGTCCAGGAGGCCATCGGCCGGCTGCCCTTCCCCGTGGTGTCCGCGCCCAACGGAGATGCCTGGCTGCGCGTGGGCGAGCGCGACTACGCGCCGCCTGAGGTCACTGCCATCGTCCTGCGTTCCCTGAAACAGGCGGCCGAAGCGTTCCTCCATGAGGACGTGATGGACGCGGTCATCACGGTTCCGGCGTACTTCGATGACGCCCAGCGCCAGGCCACCAAGGATGCGGGCAAGATCGCCGGCCTCAACGTGCAGCGCATCATCAACGAGCCCACGGCGGCGGCCCTGGCCTACGGCTTCAACAAGAAGGGCCTCAAGCAGATCCTCGCCATCTACGACTTTGGCGGCGGCACCTTCGACTTCACGCTGATGGAGATGAACGACGGCGTGTTCGAGGTGCTGGCCACCAGCGGCGACACCTTCCTGGGCGGCGAGGACATCGATCTTGCCATCCAGAACTGGCTCGTGCAGCAGTTCCGCGAGAAGACGGGCATCGATCTCTCCTTCGACCGCATGGCGCTCCAGCGGCTGAAGGAGGCCAGCGAGAAGGCCAAGTGCGAGCTGTCCACCCTGGAGCGGGTGGAGATCCGCCTGCCCTTCATCGCCCAGGCCCCGAGCGGTCCCCAGCATCTCGAGGCCACCCTGACCCGCGACCAGCTTGAAGAGATGGCCAGGGCGCTGGTGGAGCAGACGCTGGTTCCCATCAAGGACGCGCTGGAGCAGGGCGGCAAGACGGCCAAGCAGGTGGACGAGGTGATCCTCGTGGGCGGGCAGACCCGCATGCCCATGGTGCAGCGCCTGGTGCGGGACTTCTTCGGCAAGGAGCCCAACCGCAGCATCAACCCGGACGAAGTGGTGGCCACGGGCGCATCCATCCAGGGCGCGGTCCTGAAGGGCGACATCAAGGACCTGGTGCTGCTGGACGTCACGCCCCTCAGCTTGGGCATCGAAACCCAGGGCGGGGGGTTCGTGAAGATCATCCAGCGCAACGCCACCATCCCCACCCGGGACGCGCGCACCTTCACCACGGTCACGGACAACCAGAGCCGGGTGGAGATCCACGTGTTGCAGGGCGAGCGCGAGCTGGCCGAACACAACAAGAGCCTGGGCCGGTTCGACCTCATCAACCTGCCGCCCCTCCCCAAAGGTGTGCCCCAGATCGAGGTGGCCTTCGACATCGATTCCAACGGCATCGTGAAGGTCTCGGCCCGGGATCTCATGACCGGCCTGGAGCAGAGCATGAGCATCCGGCCCAGTTCCGGCCTGTCCGAACTGGAGATCCAGCGCATGATCCGCGAGGCCCTGGCCAACGCCGAGACCGACGTGAAGAAGCGGGACGCGCTGAAGTACATCGCCTCGGCCGAGGGCCTGATCTTCTCCTGCGACAAGAGCTTCGCGGAATGCGGCAAGTACCTGGCGGAAGACCAGCAGATCATGATCCGCGAGGTGCTCTCCCGCGCCCGGCAGGCCGTGGCCTCGCAGGACTCCGCGGCCCTCCGGGCCTGCGAGGGCCAGCTGCTCGAGGCCCAGAACCTGCTGACCGACGCCGTGCTGGCCGCCAGCGAGGCCATGATGGCCTCCCTGGATGGCGAGGATGAGGGGGCGGGGCCGAATTAGGCCGGTCCATCGGCTATCCTGGAATCCAGGATGGGTGCATGAAGCGTGACTACTACGAAGTCCTTGGCGTTTCGAAGGACGCGGGGACGGATGAACTGAAGAAGGCCTACCGCAAGCTGGCCATGGAGCTGCATCCCGACCGCAATCCGGACAACAAGGAGGCGGAGGAGAAATTCAAGGAGGCCGCGGAGGCCTACAGCGTGCTGTCGGATCCCGAGAAGCGCCGGGTGTACGACCAGTTCGGCCACGCGGGCCTGGGCGGCGCGGGAGGCGGCGGCCAGCAGTTCCAGTTCGACCCGAACCAGTTCGCGGATTTCGAGGACATCCTCGGCAGCTTCTTCGGCGGCGGGCTGTTCGGCGACCTCTTCGGAGGCGGCCGGCGGCGGGCCAGCGGCGAGGAGCGGGGCTCGGACCTCCAGTACAACCTGAAGCTCAGCTTCAAGGATGCGGTCTTCGGCAAGGAGAGCGTGGAGCTCAGCATTCCGCGCCTGGAGGCCTGCGGCACCTGCCATGGCTCGGGTTGCGAGCCGGGCACGCGTCCGGAGACCTGTCCCCAGTGCCGGGGCGCGGGCCAGGTGGCCATGCGCCAGGGATTCTTCCAGATGCTCACGCCCTGCCCCCGCTGCGAAGGCAAGGGCCGCATCATCCCGAAGCCCTGCCGCGAGTGCCGCGGAGAGGGGCGGGTCCATCGGAAGGCCAAGGTGAGCTTCAAGGTGCCCGCGGGCGTGGACCGGGGCACGCGCCTCCGCCTCCAGAACCAAGGCGAGGCCGGGCGCTTCGGAGGCCGCACCGGCGATCTCTACGTGGTGTTCGATGTGGAGCAGGATCCGAAGTACGAGCGGGACGGGTTCGATCTCCACCAGCGGCTGGAGGTGTCCTGGCCTCTGCTGGTGACTGGCGGCGCGCTCGAGGTCGAAACGCCCTACGGCGCGGACAAGGTGAAGCTGGCGGCGGGAACCCCCGCGGACCATGTGGTGAAGCTGGTGAATGCCGGCGTCCCCAGGCTCCAGGGCAGCGGCCGGGGCGATCTCTACCTGCACCTGCGGGCGGCCGTGCCGAAGTCCATCACGGCCGAGCAGCGCCAGCTGCTGGAGCAGCTCCGTCGAAGCCTCGACGGCGAGCCCGCCGGGGAGGGCGAAGAAGGCTTCCTGGCCAAGGTGTTCGGGGCCGAGAAGGGCGGGAAGAAGAAGCGGAAGTGACGGTCAGTCCGCCACCACCACCTGCCGCTTGCCTTCCCGCTTGGCCCGCAGGAGGGCGCGGTCGGCCTGTTCGATGAGGTGGCCGGCCCCGTCGGCGTGCTCCGGGAAGGCGGCTACGCCGGCGCTGAGGGAGATGGTCAGGCGGTCGCTCCCGATGGCGACGGGCTGGCCAAGGATGACCTCGATGAGGCGCTCCGCCAGCTTCTGGGCTCCCGGGGACCGGGTGCTGGGCATGATGAGGCAGAACTCATCCCCTCCGTAGCGGTAGAGGCGGTCGTGGGCGCGGCAGAGACGCTGGGCGGTCCTCGCGACGGCCTCGAGCACGATGCTTCCCGCGGGATGGCCGTACTGGCTGTTCACCTGCTTGAGGTCGTCCACGTCGATGAACACCAGGGCCACGGATTCCCCCTTGGCGGCGGCCTCGCGCACCGTCTGGGGCAGCTCCGTCTCCAGGCACCGGCGATTCTGGGCCACGGTGAGATCGTCCTTGAAGGACAGGGCCCGGCTCTCTTCCAGGCGCCAGGCGTTGAGCAGCAGGGGCTCCACGTCCTCGAAGCCCAGGAGGAAGCGCTCAGGTGGCTCGAGGGGGTCCAGCAGGCGCAGGAGGCCCAGCTGTTCCGAGGCAGCCAGGAGGAAGGCCTCGCCCCGGTGCACCAGGTCCAGGGCCTCGTGGCGGGGCAGGGGGGCTTCCGGGAAGGACCCGTCGCCGGCCCGCTGGTAGAACCGGTTCTCCTTGCGGAGCCAGATCGCGCCGCCCTTCGCCCGGGATTGCCGGATGGCGCGGCTCAGCATGAGCTTCAGCAGCTCGTCCAGGGAAGCCAGGTGGAGCATCTGGCGCAGCCATCCCTCGCTGCCGAGATCCCGCTGCCGCAGGTGCCGGAGCGCCTCCCGGGCCGCCTCGAGGGGGCGGTCCTGGCGCATCACCCAGCCCGGCCGCTGTTCCAGCACGGCGCTGATCTCCTCTGCCTCCGCCTCCTGGACCCACCACAGGATTTCCGAGCCTTCCGCCGGGATCAGCCGCGGGTCGGGCCGTTCCGCCACCAGCACCAGCGAACCGGGTCCCGGGCCCGGCACCACGTCGTGGCCCCAGGCCTCCAGGGCCGCTCGCAAGGCATGGCCGGCCGTGGACGGTTGCGGTTCCAGCCAGTGGATGTGGTGCATGGGGCTCCGGGGAGGTGGGGGTCGGGTCGTTTGCGGGCGGTCAGCCCAGCGCGGCTTCGAGTCTCATGGCGAGTTGGCCGAGGTGGGCGGCGAGCGGCTCCAGGACGGGAAGCGAACCTTCCCGCTGCCCGCGCTCGGCGCGGACCCAGCGCTTGAGGAGGACCACGGCCTGGGCATCGCGCACGCCGAGGCGCTTGGTGCTCTGGATCAGCTTGTGGGAAAGGCGGGTGCGTTCGGGTCCTGCC
Organism: Geothrix mesophila; assembly: GCF_022808835.1. Lineage (NCBI taxonomy): Bacteria > Pseudomonadati > Acidobacteriota > Holophagae > Holophagales > Holophagaceae > Geothrix > Geothrix mesophila. The sequence continues at coordinate 1,277,278 of NZ_JAKZLD010000001.1, read as the reverse complement.
GGGCCCGCCCTCAGGCTGGCGATGAGCTGCAGGGCCTCCTGGGCCACTTCCAGGTCCTGCCGGATGAGGGGCACCCGGGCGTTGATCCGGAGCAGGAACAGCTCCAGGAACCGCAGCAGCTCGCCCAGCACGTCCATGGCGTCGCGGAGGGCCTGGTGGACCTCCTCCGGGGATTCCAGCAGCTGGCCCAGGTCCTCGATGAGCCGCTCAGCCTCCTCCCGGTCGGGCCGCCGCATCAGCGGGAACTCCGGGCTGCGACGGAAGGCCAGCAGGTGACGGTAGGCCTGGGCGAGCCCCAGGGCGAGCCGCGGCCAGTCCTGGAGCTCCAGGCTCAGGAGGAGGTGGGTGTGGATGGGGGGGACCTGTTCCCAGAGCCGCTGGATGCGCAGCCGGAGGCGATCCCCCTCTTCCATCAGGCTGGGGGAGTCCGGGAACAGACGCTGCTGCACATCGGGAGAGAACAGGCCCACGAGTTCGCCCATGAGCTGCTTCTGGTGGTTGAGGAGCAGGCCGCGCAGGCTGTCCTGGGCGTGGGCCACCTGTTCCGCGTCGGCCCCGGCCAGGGCCTGCTGCAGGAGGCTCCGCAGGGTCCCCTGGTCCTGGCGCAGGCTCAGCACGGCCTGGCGGAGGTAGGCCCGGAGCCGGGGCGCCTCGGGCCGATCGGGGTCCACCAGGGCGGCCCGGGCGGGGTCGTAGGCGCGCTCCGCCACCCGGCCCAGCTCGGATTCGATGACCAGGAAGGTGGGCACGGACGCGTAGATCTCCTGGGCGCCGCTCCCGGCGGAAGGTTCCAGGGACTCCATGAGCCCCAGGAGGGAGATGTGGCTGGCCAGGGCCCGGGCCACCACGGAGAAGAGGGCCGGATCCCCGGCGCGAAGGTCCCGGAGCAGTTGCCGCAGCTCGATCGGCGTGCGATCCCTGAACAACTCGGCATCCATGCGGGGCAGCACCCATCCCAGGTGATCCCAGAGCCAGCGCAGGCTTCCCCGCACTTGCTCCACGGCGGGCCAATGGATACCCCGGTCCATGGGCCGCATCAGACCCAGGCGCAGGTTGGACACGACGTGCTGGAGCAGCAGCAGGGGCTCCACGCGGGCATGGAACTCCGGAGGGATGCAGGCTTCCAGGTGCTCCGCCAGCCGAGCCAGGGATTCCTCCAGCCGACCCTGCCCCTGGATGGCCCGGTTCACCACCTTCATCTGGGCGTTCAGTCGCGCCACGGCCTCTGGTCCGTCCTTGCAGGTCTGAAGCGCGGTCATGATCTGGCGGAAGGAATCACGGTGATCTTCGAGAAAGGCCGCCCACAGGGCCTGAAGGGTCCCGGCCTCCTCACCCGGCGGGGCGGCCATGGTGCGGAGCGAGGCCAGCAGATCGAGTAGCAGGCCCACCCAGGCGGGCTGGTCGTGTTCCACCATCAGCTCCCGATGGGCGGTGCCGGTCAGGCGGGTCAGCCGTCCGAGGCTGTGCTGCAGCACCAGCCCCATGGCGACCCGGGCCTCGCCGAGGCGGCGGGGCGAGAACTGGTGGAGGAAGGCCAGGAAGAGTCCGAGGTTGCGTCGCAGGTTGGCCTGGGCCGGGGACTCCTCGCTGCTGGCGGTCTCGCCGGAAGGCGCTTCCAGCAGGGGATCCAGGTCTCCGGCCCCTTCCCGCAGGATGTCCTCCAGCAGAGCCAGGTCCGTCCTGGATAGGCCTTTCTCCCGGATCAATTGCCGGGCCAGCATCAGACGCTGGGGCGGAGTCCCTGGGGCAGGCATGGCGAAAGCATACAATGGGCCGGGCGTGGGATACCTCCGGGAGGTGTTACCATCGCATCACCCCATCCGGAGGCAGCCAGTGGTCAGCAAGCTAGGGGAAATGCTCGTCAAAGCTCAGCTCATCACGGATGCCCAGTTGGAAGAAGTGATCAGGATCCAGCGCCGGGAAGGCGGCAAGCTGGGCAGCATCGTCGTGCGCCAGGGCTACTGCTCGGATCAGGACATCGTGAGCTTCCTGGGCATGCAGTACGGCGTCCCCGCCGCGGACCTGGAACAGTGGCCGCCCATCGATTCTGCTGTCATCGCGCTGATTCCGAAGGACCTGGCCCAGCGGCACAAGGTGCTGCCCCTGCAGCGCACCGGCAACGTGCTGACCCTGGCCATGTCCGATCCCACGGACATCTTCGCCATGGACGATGTGCGGTTCCACACCGGCTACAACGTGGATCCCGTCGTCTCCAGCGAGATGGGCCTGGTGCGGGCGGTCGAGAAGTACTACGGGGGCTCCAGCGGTGTTCGGCTGGCGGATGCCCAGGGCGCGCGGGCCACCATGAGCGGCGCGGCGGCGGCCGGTCCCACCGACAGCGGCCCAGCCTCACCATTCAACGAGCAGGACGAGCACTTCGACCTCCAGGAACTGGAGCAGGAACTGGATGCCGACGCCGAGTACGAAGCCACGGACGACGACGAAGAGAGCATCAACGTCGGCGCCCTCAAGAAGGGCAGCGAAGACGCCCCGGTGGTGAAGCTCGTGAACATGGTGCTCATCGACGCCATCAAGCGCGGGGCCTCGGACATCCACATCGAGCCCTACGAGAAGAACTACCGCATCCGGTTCCGCATCGACGGCATCCTCCAGGAGGTCATGCGGCCGAACCTCAAGCTGAGGGATCCCCTCACCTCCCGCGTGAAGATCCTGGCCAAGCTCAACATCGCCGAGAAGCGCCTGCCCCAGGACGGCCGCATCAAGCTGCGCGTGAACATGGGCGGCCGGCAGAAGGTCATCGACTATCGCGTGAGCATCCTGCCGACGCTCTTCGGCGAGAAGATCGTGCTGCGACTGCTGGACAGCGACAAGCTCATGCTCGACCTCACCAAGCTCGGCTTCGAGCCCGAGAGCCTGGAGCGCTGGGATCGCCAGATCTCGAAACCCTATGGCATGGTGCTGGTGACGGGGCCCACGGGATCGGGCAAGACGAACACCCTGTATTCATCCATCGCCAAGCTCAACACGGTGGACACCAACATCCTCACGGCCGAGGATCCGGTGGAATTCAACTTCCCCGGCATCAACCAGGTGCAGATGAAGGAGCAGATCGGCCTCAACTTCGCGGCGGCCCTGCGCTCCTTCCTCCGCCAGGATCCCAACATCATCCTCGTGGGTGAGATCCGCGACTTCGAGACCGCCGAGATCGCCATCAAGGCCTCGCTCACGGGCCACCTGGTGCTCTCCACCCTGCACACCAACGACGCCCCCAGCACCATCAACCGCCTCATGAACATGGGTGTGGAGCCGTTCCTGGTGGCGACCTCGGTGAACATCATCTGCGCCCAGCGCCTGGTGCGCCGCCTCTGCAACAGCTGCAAGGCGGTCGACACCCACCACCAGCCTGAGGAGGCGCTGCGCGAGGTGGGCTTCACCCCGGAGGAGATCCAGCGGGGCATCACCTTCTACAAGCCGGTCGGGTGCGATATTTGCAACAAGCGCGGCTACAAGGGCCGCGTCGGCCTCTACGAGGTGCTGGAGATGTCGGAGACCCTGAAAGACATGATCCTCACGGGCGCCTCGGCCATCGAGCTGCGCGAGCAGGGCCAGAAGGAGGGCATGATCACCCTCCGCCGCTCCGGCTGCCGAAAGGTACTCGACGGCGTCACCACCATCGAAGAGATCATCCGCGAGACAGTCCTCTAGGAAAGGTTCGGCATGAGTGAGATCGGTTCCAACTACGTAGCTCCGCTGCAGCAGCTGCTCAAGACGATGGTGGAGTACGGGGGTACGGACCTCCACATCACCACGGAATCGGCGCCGCAGATCCGCATCGACGGGCGCATGGTGCCCCTCAAGCTGCCTCCTCTGGACGCGTCCCAGACCCGCTGGCTCTGCTACGGCGTCATGACCGACCAGCAGAAGCACCGCCTGGAGGAGGACCTGGAGGTGGACTTCTCCTTCGGCCTCCAGGGCGTGGCCCGCTTCCGCGCCAACGTCTTCAACCAGCGGGGCGCCACGGCGGGCGTCTTCCGGACCATCCCCGAGAACATCCGCAGCTTCGACCAGCTGGGCCTGCCGCCTTCGGTCCAGGCGCTCTGCGACAAGCCCCGCGGCCTCGTACTGGTGACCGGGGTGACGGGTTCCGGCAAGTCCACGACCCTGGCCGCCATGGTGGACAAGATCAACGCCGAGGAGCCTGTGCACATCCTCACCATCGAGGATCCGGTCGAATACGTGCACAAGCACAAGCGGGCCCTGGTGAACCAGCGCGAGATCCACGCGGACACCCACAGCTTCAAGAAGGCCCTGCGCTCGGCCCTCCGCCAGGATCCCGACGTGGTGCTGGTGGGTGAGATGCGCGACCTGGAGACCATCGAGTCGGCCCTCACCATCGCCGAGACGGGCCACCTCACCTTCGGCACTCTGCACACCAACAGCACCGTGCAGACCATCAACCGCATCATCGACGTGTTCCCGAGCCACCAGCAGGCCCAGATCCGCGCCCAGCTCTCCCTGGTGCTGGAGGGCGTTATCTGCCAGAGCCTCATCCCCAAGGTGGGCGGCAAGGGACGGGCCCTGGCGCTGGAGGTCATGATCCCCAACTCCGCCATCCGGAACCTCATCCGCGAGGACAAGATCCACCAGATCTACGGCACCATGCAGTCCGGCCAGACGAAATACGGGATGCAGACCTTCAACCAGAGCCTCTCGGATCTTGTGCTCCGCAAGGAGATCAGCCAGGAGCAGGCCTTCGAGTACACCTCGAACGCCGACGAGCTGCGGGAGCTCATCAACCGGGGCGTGGGCGTCGGCTCAGCCGGCGGCCGCGGGGCCGCTGCGGCCCAGCCGACCGCCAGCACCAATCCCGCCCTGGGCGGCCGGAATCCCAACATCAAGTACACCTAGACCCTTTCCCGCGGCCCATTAGATCTTCACCACTGATCCATTCCTGCCTATCCTGAAGGCACCATCGTTCCCAGCTGTCCGCCGAGGTCCGCATGCCCGCATACGCATGGAAAGGCAAGAATCGAATGGGGGAGGCCCAGGAGGGCGTCCTGGTGTCCGAATCCCGGGATGCCGCCGCCGCCACCCTGAAGCGCAACGGCATCGAAGTCACGGGCATCAGCGCCATGGCCGCCAAGGGCACCAAGTCCCTCGGCAAGGTGAAGCCCAAGGATCTGGCCATCTTCACCCGTCAGTTCAGCGTGATGATCGACGCGGGCCTGCCCCTGGTGCAGTGCCTGGAGATCCTGGGCGCCCAGCAGGTGGACAAGGGCTTCCAGAAGATCATCGAGGCCGTGCGGGAAGACGTGGAGAAGGGCCTCACCCTGCAGGCGGCCCTTTCCAAACACCCCAAGGCCTTCAACGACCTCTACGTGAACATGGTGGGCGCCGGCGAGAGCGGCGGCATCCTGGACGTGATTCTCCAGCGGCTCTCGAGCTACATCGAGAAGGCCGTCAAGCTCACCGCCAAGGTGAAGGGCGCCATGACCTATCCGGTGGCCATCATCACCATCGCCATCGCCGTGGTGGTCATCATCATGGTGAAGGTGATCCCCGTCTTCTCCGCCATGTATGACGGCCTGGGCAGCAAGCTGCCGTTCCCCACCCTCGTCTGCATGGCCATCTCCAGCGCCCTCATCAACTACAGCTGGATCCTGATCCTGGCCACGGTCCTCATCGTGGTGGGCCTTCGCCAGTACTACAAGACGCCCGCGGGCCGGCTCCAGATCGATGCGCTCATGCTGAAGATCCCCATCATCGGCGATGTGCTCCGCAAGGTGGCCGTGGCTCGCTTTTGCCGCACCCTGGGCACCCTCATCAGTTCTGGCGTGCCCATCCTCGAAGGCATGGACATCACGGCCCGCACCGCCGGCAACATGGTCATCCAGAACGCCATCCTCAAGTCCAAGGACGCCGTGGAGCAGGGGCGCAACATCAGCACCCCGCTGGCGGAGACCAAGGTCTTCCCGCCCATGGTGGTGCAGATGGTGGGCGTGGGCGAGGCCACGGGCGCCCTGGACGCCATGCTGGCCAAGGTGGCCGACTTCTACGAGGACGAGGTGGATAACGCCGTGGCCAACCTCACCAGCCTCATGGAGCCCATCATGATCGCCATGCTCGGCGGCATCATCGGCTTCATCGTGGTCGCCATGTACCTGCCCATCTTCAACCTGGCCAACGTGTTCGGGAAGGAGTGACCTCTTTCATCGGGGTCGCTTCCTGGCTGCGAATCCCGGGACGAAGGTGAAGGAACTGCGACCCAGCGGTCGCTTGCTTCGCCGGTCATGGATTCCCGGCTGGATGGCGCCCGGTCCACCCTCTGTCTTCTGCTCCTTCATCCAACGCATCTGTCGCTCATGCGCTCCTAGCCAGAGCGGCCGTGGCCTTGGCTGGTTCGGCATGGCCGCACCCTCGGGGCCGCCGCGGTGCATGGATGCCTGCCCGGGACTCCCACCGAAGGCCATTGCAGGGCCGGCCTCGAACTGGAGGTTCCCCCGTGTCGTGTGTGTTGCCGTACGCGCAGACGCCACAGCCATTCAGGCCGTGGCGTCTGCGCGTATCAGGGAAGATCCAGGCACGCTGGCCGTCCGGAGCCTCAAGCAACTGAACCGGCTCTCACCGGGTGGGGCGAAACACTGGGCTCAGGGTACGTTTGCGCCGCTCTGATCGATCTTGACCATCTGCTTGTTGCTCTGGGTATCGACGGCCGTGATGGTGTAGGTCAGGCGGTCTGCGTTGATGGCCAGGGTGAACCTCATCTTGCTGGCATCTTTGATCGTGAAGGACACGGGCGGTGTCAGGGCGGGGGCGGTCCCATCCGGCAACCAGACATAGTTGCCTGCGGTCGGGTAGAGCCCGGCTTCCGCCTTCACGTTTTCCAGGGCCATTCGAAGGGCGGTGGCGTTCGCGCGGGCATCACCCACCTGACGGGCATAGTCCTTGGCGCCGCTGAATCGGGGGATGGCGATCATGGCCAGGATGCCGATGATGGCAAGGGCCAGGAGCAGCTCGATCAGGCTGAAGCCTCGGGTGGCGGGAGATTTTTTCATCGCAGCTCCTTCAGAGCCTCAAGACCGTTCAACAGTCATTCGAGTATAGGCGCACAGGGCCGGAGACCGGCTTCACAGAGGCAGGGAGGTTTCCGGGGTCCTGGCCAGGGTGTGGATCTGGACGCCCCCCTGCACCTTGAGCCCATAGGTGATTTCGATGACATACGAACCGTTCGGGTTGATGGGTACGAGACCCACCTCTCCGGGAATGGCGGCCGCCGCCCCGAAGGTGTAGGCGTACTTGGTCTGGTCGAAAGGGTTCCTCATGTTGAGGAACTCGAAGCGGGCCTTCATGACTGCCATGGTCTCGGTGATGGTGGTGGCCGTGGCCAGGTCGGCGGCGGTGCGCTCCGCTTGGGGCTGCTCCACGGTATCCAGGGCGTTCTGCATGGCAGCGGCAATGTCGGCCGCATTGGCCTGGGTGGCGCGGTTGCGGGCGGACTCGCGCTGGCCCAGCAGGGCCGGGATGGCAATGGCGCTGATGATGCCGATGATGGCCAGCACCAGCAGAAGCTCGACGAGGGTGAATCCAGTGTCTCGTCTCATGGTCGGCTCCTGGATTCATGGATGGGAATGGTGAAACAAAACCCATGCCAAGGGAGTGAGACTTGTTGAAATAAGCACAAGAAAAGGGGCCGCAACAAGTGCGGCCCCTCTCCATTCAGGCCGAAGCCCAAGGGTTCCGAATTACAGAGCCAGGGAGCTTTCCGGCGTCTTGGGCAGGGTGTTCAACGTGAAGGCGCCCTTGACCTTGGTGCCGTAGGTGATCTGGACCACGCTCTGGCCGTTCACCGTGGCGGCCAGCAGTCCTACTTCGCCCGGGGCGGCGGCAGCAGCGCCAAAGGTATAGGCCGCCAGGGTCTGGTCGAAGGGATTCTTCATGTTGGCGTACTCAGGGCGCGCCGCGATCGCATTCAGGGTGTCACCGACCGTGACAGCCGCATCCAGATCCGCAACGCTGCGCTGGCCAGCCGGCTGGTCTTCCACGATGCCCAGGGCCACCTGGAGGGCGCCGGCGATGTTGGAGGCGTTGGAAGCCGTGGCGCGGTTGCGGGCGGCCTCACGCTGGCCCAGCAGGGCGGGGATGGCGATGGCGCTGATGATGCCGATGATGGCAAGCACGAGCAGCAGTTCGATGAGGGTGAAGCCCTTCTGGTTCTTCATGTGATGTCTCCTTGTGGGCGATGGCCGCGTGTAAAGATATCAATCCCTATGCCAATTTCCCAATCCTCCCGAGAGGCTCCTGAAATCCCAGCACCTTCGGGCAAGAAAGGATCGGTGGATAGCCGGGGCAGGTCGGAAAGGGTTACGTGAGTGACGCAGAGGGTCAGATTTCTGCCCTACTGCGTCGGAGGGCCCGGTGGAGGAATGGGGAGACCCGCCTGCGGCCTCCCATGGGCCCGGAGCCAGGCCTGGGCTCGGCTCGTGGCGCGGACCTGCTGATCCGGGGGCAGGCTCTTCCCGTAGGCCTCTACGGCAAAGGCCTGCGGGGGGGAAATGCCGAGCCTTCTCGCCAGAAGCATCCAGTAGAGGGCCTCTTCGGAATCCGGAACCACACCGAAACCCTGGCGGTACAGGAAGCCGAGGGTGAAGCAGGCCTGGCCATCCCCGGCCTCGCCCTGGACCCGGAGAAGCGGGAGCGCGCGCTTGAAGAAAGGGGCCGCTTCGGCCGGAGAGGATTCCTGAAGCAGCTCCCCCGCGAGAACCATGGCGAGCGGATGCCCCGCATGGGCCGCCGCCTCAGCCCAGCGAAGGGCCTCCGCTGGATCCTTGCGGGTCCCCAACCCGGAGCGGTAGGCGCTTGCCAAGGCTAGCTGGGCGAGCGTGTGGCCCTGGTCCGCCGCGCGGCGGAAGGCGGGTACCGCTCGCTCCGGAGACTGCTGAAGAAACCTGTCTCCCTGCTGGTAGAGGACTCCGGTCAGGTACTGGCCCTCCGGGGAACCCAGGCGACCTTTGAACAGGGCCCACAGCACCGGGCCTTCCCTGAAGGCTGTCGCCGCCAGGAAACTGACCAAAAAAACCACGAGGGAGGTTTTCAGCCATCGCCGGGTGGACGTCCAGCCGTGGCTGCCGATGCGATTCAAGTACACCGCGTACCCAAGGCCCCAAAGCAGGGCCGCGCCCAGGGCCGTCAAGGCGAGAATGGCCCCCCAGTTGCAGACGTAGTCCCAATCGATCATTCCGTTCATGATGTCGCGCACCCTACTGGATCATGGTTCGAGCGTTTCGAGGAGCTCCCGCGCCCCGCGGTGCTTCGGATCCAGCCGGAGGGCCTCCTGGGCGGCCCGGCGAGCTTCGTCTTTCCTCCCGAGGTCGCGGAGAATCTGGCCTTTGCGCCACCAGGCGCCGGGGTAGCCGGCGGCGCCGCCTTCGAGGGGCTCGCGGAGGACCTGGTCGAGGGCGGCCAGTCCCTCGGGGCGGTGGAGGCCGCTGGCGGCGGCCACCTTGCCGAGCTGCAGGCGGAGGAGGCTGGGGGCGTCCACCTGGGTCAGGTGGTCCTGGGCGACCTGCCAGGCGAGGTCGGGGCGGCCGCCGTGCAGGTAGGCGTCGCTGACGGCGGCTACGCCCCGGGCGCGGGTGCGCACGCCGGGCAGGAGACGAGCGGCCTCGGCGAGCAGGCGGGCGTTCTTCCCGACTTCGCCCATGGCCTTCTTGGCGGGGCGGCGATCCAGGGCATCGAGCCACTGGCCCACCACCTCAGGATCCTGCGGCGCCTGGGCCAAGGCGCGACCGAAGTACGGCTGGGCCTCCCACCACTTGTCTTCTTCCACCAGGACCAGGGCCTGGAGAAGGTCCCCCCGGGCCGGGGCCACGCGGCGGAGCTGGTCGGCGCAACGCAGGGCCTTCCGGGTGGAGCCGCCCAGGATGCCCGGCAGCATCTCAAAGGCCAGACCAAGGCTCATCCAGGCGGGGGCGAGGGTGGGATCGGCTTCGGTGGCGGCGCGCAGGTCATCCATGGCGCCCAGGGCGCCGCGGAGGCTGCCGAGGTCCCGCTGGCGGATGGCCTCGCCCGCCCGGGCCAGGCCCCGGGCCAGGAGGGCGTCCGCCAGGCGGGGATTCAAGGCCAGGGCGCGATCCGCGGCCGAGTGGGCCTCGGCGAAGCGCTGGAGGCTGGAGAGGGCCTGGGACTTGGCCGCCCAGGCCGCGGCATCGTTCGGGTCCTGGCGCAGGCGGGCCTCGGCGTTCCCCAGGACCCTGAGGTAGTGCCCTGCATCCAGATCCGGCCGGAAGGAGGCGGGGGCGGGTTGGGTGGCCTGGGCGATCAGGAGGGGAACGGGGATCATGGGGCCTCGCGGAGACTTCCAGATTAGATGAGAGGACCTCGGTGGGAGGTGTACTGACCCCGGGTATAGCGTGGCGGCGCGGGTTCGGCTATGCTAAGTGATTGTTTGCACATGGCTCTGGAGGAGATCGCATGAGCGCCAAGGGCGGATTGTTGGAAGGGAAACGGGGCCTGATCATCGGCGTGGCGAACAAGCGGTCCATCGCCTGGGGTATCACCCAGAAGGTGGCCGAGGCCGGCGCCCAGCTCTGCCTGACCTACCAGAACGAGCGCCTGGGTGAGAACGTCCGCGAGCTGGCGGCGGAGCTGAAGAATCCCCTCCTGCTACCCATGGACGTGGGCAGCGACAGCCAGATCGTCATGGCCTTCGACGAGATCCGCAAGAAGTGGGGCAAGCTCGACTTCCTGGTGCACGCGGTGGCCTACGCTCCCCGGCAGGCCCTGGAGGGCCGCTTCGTGGAGACCAGCCGCGAGGACTTCCGCGTGGCTCACGACATCAGCGCGTACTCCCTGGCGGCGGTCTGCAATGCGGCTCAGCCCCTCATGGCCGAGGGCGGCTCCATCGTGACCCTCAGCTATCTGGGCGGCGAGCGGGTGGTGCCCGGCTACAACGTGATGGGCGTGGCCAAGGCCGCCCTGGAATCCACCGTGCGCTACCTGGCCGCGGATCTGGGGCCCCAGGGCATCCGCGTGAACGCCATCTCCGCCGGCCCCATCAAGACCCTGGCCTCCTCGGCCATCCCCGGCATCGGGTCCAAGCTGAAGGCCCATCGCTCCCACACCCCGCTGCAGCGCGACACGGACCAGCTGGAAGTGGGCGATGCCGGCGTGTTCCTCGTCAGCGACATGGGCCGCGGCATCACCGGCCAGGTGCTCTACGTGGACGGCGGCTTCAGCATCATGGCGGGCTGATGTTGTCCGGGGGGTCCGCGCTGCGCGCACACCCCCGGGCCCCCACGCTCAGCCCGGCATGGCCGGTCTTCGCTGGTAATCACAACCATCTGGGATGACGACCTCAACCCTTCTGTAGTCCCGTCAATACCTCGAGCACCTCCTGCACGTGCCCCTTCACGCTCACCTTGGGCCATGCGTGGCGGACGACGCCCTTGGGGTCGACGAGGAAGGTGCTGCGGATGATGCCCTCCACTTCCTTGCCGTACATCATCTTCTTGCCGAAGGCGCCGAGGGGCTTGAGAAGGGTGCATTCAGGATCGGAGAGCAGGCGGAAGGGGAGGCTTTGCTTGGTGATGAAATTCTGGTGGCTCTTGAGGCTGTCGCGGCTGAGGCCGTAGACCTGGGCGCCCAGGACCTGCACGCGTGTCCAGCTGTCGCGGAAGTCGCAGGCCTCCGTCGTGCAGCCAGGGGTGCTGTCCTTGGGATAGGCGTAGAGCACGGTCCAGCGGCCCTTGAGGTCCGCGGCCGTGACCGTGGCGCCCTGGTCGTCCTGGAGGGAGAAGGCGGGGAGGGGATGTCCGATCAGCGAAGTCATGGGCCGTAGCCTAATACGAGTCGGGTCCCCGGCGTGGAGGAAGCCGCTTGAAAGAATTTTTAGCCACCGGTTCCGCCGATTGCGGTGATGCGCCTCGAATGTGCTCCGAGTGGGCCCATGCTGCGATGGGGCAGGAATCCGTTTCTCATCAGCGAAATCAGAGAAATCGGTGGCGAAATCGCTTTTCTCCCGGAACCCGTCCCTCCGCCGCCTGTGACCGGGGACATGCGATCTTGCGGCCAGAATGGGGGCCGCGAGGTGGTCCATGGATCTGACCGAGTACCTGTCCGCCGAATGGAAGCCGGCCCTGGGCTGTACGGAGCCGGCAGCGGTGGCCTACGCCGCCTGCCTGGCGGCCCGCCAGGGGCGCGGCGAGCCGCGCATGGCCCGGCTGGTGCTCGATGTGCGCACCTACAAGAACTGCCACGCCGTGGGCATTCCCAACAGCGGCGGGCGCACCGGGGTGCTCTGGGCGCTTGCCCTGGGGGCCGTGCTTCCGGACCCCGCGCCGGCGCTGCAGATTTTTGAGACCGTCACGCCCGAAGCGCTCGAGCAGGCCGGACGGCTGCTGGACCGCGGTGCGCTCCACGTGGAGGTGGATGCCTCCCGGCCCGACCTCTACATCGACTGCACCGTGGCTTGCCAGGAGGGCGTGGGGCGGGCGGTGCTGGAGCAGGAGCACACCCGCCTGACCCGCCTGGAGACGGATGGCGTGTCGGCGCCCCTCGCCGCGGGCCAGGTGGGCCCGGACGCGGGAGATCGCATCCGGGAGCAGGTCGGGACCAGGTCTCTGGCGCAGTTGGTGGCTCTGGCGGGAACGATCACCGAGGCGGACCGGGCGCGCCTGCGCGAGGGCCTGGCGCTGAACCTCGCCATGGCCGAGCACAGCGTCGGGCACCTGCCGGCGGGCTTCGTGCCTGGGCCGGAGGGCGAGCCCTGGCTCCGCATCCCGCGGCTGGTGAGCTCCGGTGTGCTGGGGCGCATGTCCGGCGAGCCGCTCACGGTCATGTCCCTGGCAGGCTCCGGCAACAAGGGCATCACCGTGTCTGTGGCGCTGGGGCTGTGGGCCCGGCGCAAGGGGTACGAGGAGTCTCGCATCGAGGAGGCCCTGGCCCTGGCCTGCCTGCTGACCACGGCCACCACGCATCGCCTGGGGACGCTCTCCGCGGTGTGCGGGGCCTCCAACGCGGCGGGCATCGGCATCGCCGTGGGCCTGGTGCACCTGGGCGGCGGGGGGATCCCGCAGATGGAGCTGGCCGTCCACAACATGGTGGGCAACCTGGCAGGGCTCATCTGCGATGGGGCCAAGATCGGCTGCGCCATGAAGGCCATGACAGGCGTGGAGGCGGCATTCCGCTCGGCGGAGCTGGCCCTGGCGGGCTTCGGCATTCCCGGGACGGATGGCATCGTGGGCGCCACCGGCGAGGCCTCCCTGGCCCACCTGGGCCGCCTGGCCCAGCAGGGCATGGCCTGCGCCGACGGCGAGATCCTGGACATCATGCAGGCCAAGCTGGGTTGAGAGGGGAGACAGCCTCAGAGGCTCGTCCGCCGGGGCACGGAGGCCCAGGCCAAGCCCAGTACGAGAGCCAGCGCCGCCCAGCCGAGGGGAGTGGGATCTGTGGCGAGACGGGGGAGCTGTTCCAGCAGCAGGCGCCCCAGGCTGTCGTGGTCGGGGCCGGGGCCCAGGCCGAGGGTGGACAGGGTGGCCTCGCCCCACAGGGCCCCGAGCCAGGCGCTGGGGAACAGGCCCGCGGCCTGATCCAGGGCCCAGGGAGACCAGCGGCGGAGGGTGGAGGCTGGCGTGGCGCCCAGGGTCCGCTCCGCAGCCCAGGCCGGCGATTGCCGGAAAGCGTCGAGTTTGGCACGCAGGGGAGGCTCCAGGTGGGGGGCCAGCAGCAGGCCCAGCAGCAGGAAGAGGGCTGCGACGCCGAGGCCTCCGACGGCCGCGGCCAGGGGGAGCAGGAAGAGCACCGGCGGCAGGCTGCGCAGGGCGGACAGGGCGCCGGACCAGCGCCGGCCGTGCCAGGCGAGCAGCAGCGCGGTCCCCAGACCCAGCAGGGCGCAGGCGCTGGCGAATCCCACGCTGCGGGAACCCGCCAGCAGCAGGCGCAGCAGGGCATCCCGCCCCAGGTCGTCCAGCCCCAGCGGATGGCCGGGTGAGGCGGGGAGACCCCCGTGGAACGGGTCGAGGGGCAGATCCGGCAGGACCAGTGCCAGAAGGAAGGCGAGGCGCCATTTCACGGCGCGGACTCCGGATCCATCCACCTGGACAGCAACCAGAGCAGGGCCAGCGCCACCACCCAGGCAGAAAGTCCGACCCGATCCCGCCCGGCCACGCGATCCATCCAGTCCATGCCGAGGCCCGGCACGCCCAGCATCCATTCCAGGACCAGCGAGGCCGTGAGCCAGATGGGCAGCCGAGCGGCGATCCAGCGGCCCGTGAGGTGCGCGAGAGCGAGCCGCCGCGCCCGGAGCGTCACCGCCCGGCCCCAGGCGGCCGGGAAGGGCACCTCGCCGGGAAGTGCCGTCGCCAGCCACCGGACCTCACCGGGGAGGGCGGCCAGGAGGAAGGCCGCGAGCCAGCCGCCCTGGTCCGGCGGGCCCCAGGCCGCGGGCCAGAGGGCGAGCAGGGTGCCGGCCCAGAGCAGGTCGGGCGGGGCCTCCAGCAGGGCCAGGGAGTTCCGGGCCGCCAGGGTGGGCCCGCCGAGCCAGGCCAGCAGCGGCGCCGCGATGGCCAGGGCGCCCAGGGCGAGGGCCGCCGGAAGCAGGGCGTGGACGGGGAAGGGCGGGGGCGGAGCCGGCCGCCACAGGGCGCCGGGCAGGCTCCAGGCCAGAGCCAGGGCGAGACTCCAGACGGCCAGGCCCTGCAGGCTGGCCCGCCTCACCGGTTCCAGCGCCAACCCGCGGCCCCCGGGGTGGCCAGGTACAGACCCAGGGGGCTGGGCGTCACAGCGAGGCGCTTGTCCACCCAGACCACGCTCTGGAAGTCGAGGATGGGCAGCGCCGCCGGATGCTTGGCCCAGACTCCCTGGAGCTCGCGCCAGCCGAGGTCGCCCGCCTGCCGGAGCCCGGCAGCCAGCGAGGCCACCTGGGGGTCAGACCAGCCGGTGACGTTCATGGGGCCCTTGGGTTCGAGGTATTCCAGGACGGCCCACGGATGAGGCTCGAAGACCACCACGGAACAGGCCAGCTCGAACTCGCCCTTGCGGAGCCGGTCCACCAGGATGGCCTGTTCCAGGGGCATCAGCTGGAGGTCGAAGCCGTCCTTCCGGGCGCGGTCCCGCAGCGCCAGCAGCAGGTTCTCGGTGGACGCCTCGCCTGCGGCATAGAGCAGCTTCAGCCGGCCCGGAGGCTTGGGCGGATCAGCCGGACTGTCGATGGCCTGGGGGTCGAAGCCCAGGCTCTCGGGCCACAGGCCGCGACTGGGTCGGGCGTTCTGCCCCAGCAGGCCGGGCGGGAAGGCATCCTGGCGCCAGCGCTCCAGGAGCTGCAGGGGCCCCGTTCCGGCATGGCTCCAGACCACCAGTTGGGCGTTCATGGGCTGGACGACCACGCGATGGGAGGTGGGCGACGGCAGGGGCCGGGCCGGCGGGGCGCCGATGGTGAGCCAGCCTTTCTGGAGGGCCTGGAGCACCGCGGCCGGGTCGGGCAGCAGGCGGAACCGGATGCCATCGATGCGCGGCTTCAGGAAGTGGTCCCGGCGGTAGAAGGTCCAGGCCGCGGGATCCCTCTGGAAGCGGAAGGGGCCGGAGCCGCGCTCGGGATGGCCCTTCTGGGCCACGGGCACCCGGGCCAGCTCCAGCAGCAGGCGGCCGGGGGGCTTGGGCGAGCGGATCCAGACCCGGCCGTCCTGCTGTCCGATTACCGCCCTGTCGAGGATGGCCCGCTTGGTGGCGCTGGCGGAGGGATCCCGCCGGATCTCGGAGAAGGTCCAGAGCGCGTCCTCCGGCGTCACCAGGCTGCCGTCGGTGAATCGCGCGTCGTCGCGCAGGGTGAATGTGATGAGCCCGTCCCTCTGGATCTTCCAGGACGCGGCCAGCCTGGGCACGGCCTGCCCCTCGGACCCGAGGCCCACGAGCGCGTCGCCGGCCAGGGACTGGAGGATCCACTGCTCGTAGCTGTCGCCGCGGATGAAATCCAGGGGCCCGGGATCCCGGGGCAGGGACTCCTCGACCATCTGGCCCCAGGCCGGAGCGAGGGCGGAGAGGAAGACCAAGGTCAGGGCGGCAAGGCGATTCCGCATGGCTGGGGGCTCGAGGAAGTTTCCTCCAGCATGCCCGGGCGCCCGGGGCTCTGCCAAGGGACACTGCCAAGCGACACCGCCGGGGGACTCCACCGGACGATGGCTGTTGCTACTCTGATTGGCGGAGGCCTCGTGGCGGATCTTTCCGAATCCAAGCTGTTCTGGTGGTGGCCGCTGATGGATCGCCACCGGCGAACCCTCTACTGGGGCCTGACGGCCACGATCTGGTGCAGCGTGGCCGCCTCCGTGGTGCCCTACTGGTCCGGCCGGGCGGTGCATGCCCTGGAGCGCCAGGACTGGCACGGCTCGCGGGTCTTCCTGGCGTGGATGCTGGCCTTCACGGCGGCGGCGGGGATCGGTCGCTACCTCATGCGCAACACGCTCATCGGCCTCAGCCGCGACGTGGAGCGGGAGCAGCGCGAATCCCTCTACACCTTCCTGCTGTCGCGCCCCTTCGCCTTCTACGAACGGCAGCGGGTGGGCGATCTCATGTCCCGGTTGGGCGACGACGTGGGCACGGTCCGCATGGCCACGGGGCCGGGCCTCATGAGCTTCCTCCAGGTGCTCTCGATCCTGCCGGTGACGCTGGGCCTGATGTTCAGCACGAGCTGGAAGCTCACCGTCGCCGTCATGCTGCCCTTCTCCTTCCTGGCCATGGGCTACTACGTCATCGGGAAGTGGAGCCATGTGGTGCAGCAGAAGCTGCAGCTGGCCTTCTCGGCCCTCACCACCCACAGCCACGAGACCATCAGCGGCGAGCGTGTGGTGCAGGCCTTCGGCCTGGAGCGGATCCGGGTGGCCCAGTTCAGCGACCTCAGCCGCCGCCACGCCTCCCTCAGCATGAAGCAGTCGGTGATCTTCAGCGCCTACGCGCCCCTGTCCGCCTTCATCAGCGGCGTGTCGGCCCTGGTGCTGGTGTCCTACGGCGGCAGCCTGGTGGTGCGGGGCGTCCTCAACCTGGGCGATCTCACCGCCTTCACGGGCTTCCTGGTGGCGCTGGCCTGGCCCATGATGAGCCTGGGCTGGTCGGCCAACCTCTTCCAGCGGGCCAAGGCCGGGCAGGAGCGGCTGGACCAGCTGCTGCGCAGCCCGGAGACGTCCCTGCCGCCCGCCGAGGCCATCGCGCTGCCGGAGGTTCCTGCGGCGCTGGTCCTGGACGGCGCGAGCCACCGCTTCGAGACCGGCCGGGGCCTGGGCCCCCTGGACCTCACCCTGGCGCCGGGCGACAGCCTGGCCGTGGTGGGCGGCATCGGCTCCGGCAAGACCTTGCTGCTGCAGATGCTGGCAGGCCTGCGCGCTCCGCAGGCGGGGCGCCTGCTGGTGGACGGGGAGCCCCTGTCGGATGCCACCCTGCGCCGCCACTGGGCAGGCCTGGGCTGGGTGCCCCAGGAGGCCTTCCTCTTCTCGGACACGCTGCGCATGAACCTGGCCATGGGCCGCCCCGAGGCCACCGAGGAGGAGATCTGGGAAATCGCCCGCGTCGTGGCCATGGACGACCTGATCCACCGCCTGCCCCAGGGACTGGACACGGTGGTGGGCGAGCGTGGCGTGGCCCTCAGCGGCGGCGAGCGCCAGCGGACGGCCCTGGCCCGCGCCCTCCTGCGCCGCCCCCGACTGCTTCTCCTGGATGACGCCCTGTCGGCGGTGGACGCGGAAACCGAGAGCCGCATCCTCGAGAACCTCCGCGCCTTCCTCGGCAAGTCCACACTGGTGCTGGCCACGCACCGGGTGTTCGTGGCGGAGACCTGCACCCGGGTGCTGGTGCTGGAAGAGGGCCGGGCGGTCCAGCTGGACACGCCCGAAGCCCTGGCCACCCAGCCGGGTCTCTTCGCGCGTCTCAAGCGGCTGCAGAGCCTGGAACGGGAGTTGGTGAAGGGAACCCTGTGAAGGTTTCCTTCCTCGACCGCGCCGTGGTGACGCGGGGGCTGGTGCTGGCCCTGTCCGCCTGGCTGGCCTTCGCCATCGCCACGTTGGTGCACGTGCAGAACGCCTACTGGGCGGCCATGCCAGTGTGGGTGGTGGCCCAGGCCTCGCGCGGGGTGCTCCTGGAGCGGGCCCTCTTCCGCGTGGTGGGCACCCTGCTGGGGGCGGCCGTGGGCTTCGCGCTGCTCCACGTGCCTGCGTCCCCCTACATCCAGTTCCTCCTGCTGGGCCTGTGGGTGGCCCTCAACGGCGGCCTCACGCATGTCCTGCGGGGCGTGCACGGCTACGGAGCCCTGCTTGCGGGGATCACCGCCTGCATCGTCGTCGTCCCCTCCGTGCTGGCCCCGGCGGCTTCCCTGGAACTCGCCACGGCACGGGTGGAGTGCACCCTCATCGGCGTGCTGGTGGCCACGGTCATCACGGGGTTGGCGACCCCCAAGTCGCCGGCCCAGGCCTTCTTCCTCCAGATCCGGCACCTGTCGGCGGACGCCGTGGCCTACGCCGCGGATGTGCTGCGCCTCGGGGCTCCCGCCATGGGAGCCGAGAAGCGCCGCATCCTCGCGGAGATCAGCGAGGTGGAGGCCTCCGCCCGCCTGACCCTGGCGGGTTCCTTCGAGGGCTACCGGCGGCTGCACGACGTGGATTCGCTGGTGGTGGGCGCGCTGGGCGTCATGAGCGCCGCGGTGGCGCTCCGGCCCCAGGTCGCGGCGCCGGCCGGCTGGACGGAGGGGCTGGTCTCCAGGCTGACCTCCGTGGCGGAGCGCCTGCGCTCGACGTCGGATCTGCCGCCGGAGGAGATTTCTCCCATCGGTCCGGGGGCGGGAGGCGAGCGCCTCTCCAGCGCGCTGGCCCGCATCCTCGAGGCCAATGCGGCGCTGGCCCGGTCCCTGGGACCCTCCAGGGCGCTGCCCTTCCAGCGGGAACTGGCCGTCCTCGCCCCGCACCGGGAATGGCCCCAGGCCGGGCGCACGGCCCTGGCCTCCGGAGCCGCCGCCTTCCTGGCCGCGGCCCTGGCCCACGGGACCGCCTCGCCCCTGGTGGTCCAGGCCGCGATGGGCCTATGCATCTTCCCCCTGGTGCTGGGATCCATGGCGCTGCCCCAGCGCGTCGCGCCCAAGCTGCTGACCGGCGTGGTGGCCGGGGCCTTCGTGGCGGCGCTCTACCGCTTCCTGCTGCAGCCGGTCTTTCCCGCGCCTCCGGCGCTGTGGTGGACCCTGGCGCCCTTCCTGCTGGTGGGCGGCTTCCTGCGGGCCCACCCCCGCACGGCCATCGCGGGCGTGGACTTCAACATGTGCTTCCTGCTGGCCAGCCAGGCCGGCGCCGCGGCGACCGTCAGCCCCCTGGCCATCGTCGGCGGCTCGGCCGCGCTGGCCACCGCGGCCTGTCTGGTGGCCGGCAGCTACATCCTGATGCCGCGCAGCTCCGTGAAACAGGCGGAGGAAGCTGTCGGTGTCATCCGCCGGGACCTGCTCCGGATGGTGGACCCCGGCCCCGGAGACGCCATCGGCGACTGGCGGGCCCGCGGCGCGCGGCAGATTCTTCGGCTCTCGCTCCACCTGGGCCGCGCCAAGGACCTGGGCTGGCGCTGGCCCAAGGGAATGCTGGCGGTGCTGAGCCTGGGGCACGCCATCGAGGCGCTGCACGAGCTCCCGGAGACCGCGGACGGATCCACCAGGGCGGCGGCCTTCGGCGCCCTGCGGCGGCTGGTGGAGGATCCCGGCGGTACCGCCGGAGAGCTGCGGCGCCTGGCCGGCGTCACCCCGGACGTCCCCTTGCGTCAGGTGCTGGCCGACCTCGCGGATGGCCTGGAGACCTCGGCGGAGCTGCTGACCTTCGGACAACCCTCTGCCTGATCAGGCCCCGTCGCGGAAGGTCACCTTGTTGATCTCGGCGAAGGTGGTGATGCCCAGCCGCACCTTCTCGATGGCGCTCTCCCGGAGGAACTGCATGCCGCCCCGGCGGGCCGCGGCCTTCACTTCGCGGGTCGGCGCCCGCTGGATGAGCAGCTCGCGGATCTCGTCGTTGAGGCCCATGAACTCGATGATGGCCTGCCGGCCTCGGAAGCCCGTGCCGTGGCAGTCCACGCAGCCCACGCGGTCGAAGAGTGTGGCGCTCCGCAGCCAGGCCTCGTCCACGCCGTTCTCCTCCAGCTCCTGGGGGGCGGGAAGCGGGGCGGGGCGCTTGCACTTGGGGCAGAGCACGCGGATGAGGCGCTGGGCCAGGATGCAGTTCAGGGACGACACGAAGTTGTAGACCTCGACGCCCATGTGCTGGAAGCGGCCGATGACGTCCAGCACGTTGTTGGCGTGGACGGTGGTGAAGACCAGGTGGCCCGTGAGGGCGGACTGGATGGCGATCTGGGCTGTCTCGGGGTCGCGGATCTCGCCCACGAGGATCTTGTCGGGGTCGTGGCGCAGGATGGAGCGCAGGCCCAGGGCGAAGGTGAGGCCCTTCTTCTCGTTCACGGGGATCTGGGTGACGCCCTCGAGCTGGTATTCGACGGGGTCCTCGATGGTGATGATCTTGTCCTCGGGGGCCTTGATCTCGCTGAGTACGGCGTAGAGGGTGGTGGTCTTGCCCGAGCCCGTGGGGCCCGTCACCAGGAACATGCCGTAGGGCTCGCGGGAGAAGCGGCGCAGGCGCTTCAGCTCATGCTCGGAGAAACCCAGGATCTCGAGTGAGAGGGCCTGGAACTCCTCCGTGAGGTTCTCCTTGTCGAGGATGCGGATGACGGCGTCCTCGCCGTGGATGGTGGGCATGATGCTCACGCGGAAGTCGATGGCCCGGCCGCGGACCTTGAGCTTGAAGCGGCCATCCTGCGGCTTGCGCTTCTCGGCGATGTCCAGCTCGGACATGACCTTGATGCGGCTGATGATGGGCGAGGCGAAGCGCCGGTCGATGGGCTCGGCGGCCGGATACAGGCTGCCGTCGATGCGGTACTTGATCTGGAAGCCGGTGGCGGTGGTCTCGAGGTGGATGTCGGAGGCCCGGCGCTGGAGGGCGTTGAAGACGGTGGTGTCCACGAGGCGGACGATGGGGGCCTCGTCCTTGTCGGTCAGGCGCTCGAGGTCGAGTACCTCCTCGTCCAGATCCTCCTCGTGGAGCACCTGGATCTTGAGGGCCTCGCCGGCCTCGTCCATGACCTTCTGGCCGCTCTCGGATTTCTTCAGCACTTCCTGGATCTGGGCCAGGGGCGCGCCGGCGAAGCGGAGGGGCCGCTTGAGCTGCTGGCGCAGGAGGTCCTGGGTGGGAATATCCAGGGGGTCGGCCATGGCCAGCCACAGCACACCTTCCCGCTCCTGCACCGGCACGAAGTGGTGCTTGAGCATCAGGTCGAGCGGGATGGCCTGGAACAGGGCGAACTCCACCAGCTCCCGGGTCAGGTCCAGGGTGGGGTACAGCTCCCGGGCCGGCCGGAAGCCAGTCAGGCCAGGATCGCCGGTCTCGACACTATCCGCAGGCTCCGGGGGATTGGGAAAAGTCATGGAATCATCCTACTGGAAGGCGTGCCCGCCCGGATGCGCGGAATCGGACCTGGATCACAAAGGACGCCCCGGTTGGCTTCGATCGTTGACCTGCGCCGTACCTGCGCCGCACAATGACTGGTCCTGGAGGCTCCATGCGTGGGTACGCGTCCATCCTGCTGCTGATCCTGGTAGCAGTGGCCCTGCCGATCATCATCCTGAATCTGTCACGGCTCTTGCGCCCGAGTTGGCCAAGTGCTGCGAAGTATTCCACTTATGAATGCGGCATCGTCACCACCAGCGGGGCGCGGGAGAAGTTCTCCGTTCGCTACTACCTGGTGGCGGTGATGTTCCTGGTGTTCGACGTGGAAACCGTCTTTCTGATGCCGTGGGCCATTCAGATGAAGGAACTGGCCGTCTTCGGCTTCATCGAACTGGGCCTGTTCCTGTTCCTGCTGCTGTTCGGCTACGGCTACATCTGGTCCAAGGGAGCCCTGACATGGGAATGAACCAACCCACCGCCCTTGAGCACATCCTGATCACCACCAAGGTGGAGAAGGTCATGAACTGGTCCCGCGCCACCAGCGTGTGGCCGGTGACGTTCGGCCTGGCCTGCTGCGCCATCGAGATGATGGCCGCGGGCGCCAGCCGCTTCGACTTCGACCGCTTCGGCGCCGGGATCTTCCGCGCCAGCCCGCGCCAGGCCGACCTGATGATCATCGCGGGCACGGTGACCTACAAGATGGCGCCGGTCATCAAGACGCTCTACGACCAGATGCCTGAGCCGAAGTGGGTGATGGCCATGGGCTCCTGCGCCACCGCCGGCGGGCCCTTCGACTCGTACCACACGATCCAGGGCGTGGACAAGGTCATCCCGGTGGACGTCTACATCCCGGGTTGCCCGCCCCGTCCCGAGGCCTTCATCTACGGGTTCCTGAAGCTGCAGGACAAGATCATGACCAGCAGCCTGGCCGACCGGTACAAGGACATCTTCGAGGAGGTCGGCTGATGTCGGAACCGAACGTCCCCCAGACTCCGGAAGCCGCGGAGGTGCCCGCGGGCCCCTACGTGTATGACTACAAGGCGGCGCCGTACCGCCAGATCACCATGCCGAAGACGGTGCCCCTGCCGAGCTACCGCGCCTACGTGGCCGAGCAGAAGGCGGCCGCCGAGGCGGATGAGGCCAAGTGGCAGAAGACCCTGGCCGACTACGAGACCGCCAAGACCAAGGCCGAGGCCGAGGGGAAGGACGCCCCCAAGCCGCCGGTCCGGCCCGTCCCCCGCAAGGACGACAACGACATGAAGCCCCCGGTTCCGCAGGAGGCGACGGACGCTGATCTCTTGAAGCTGAAGGAGCTGCTGGGCGACAAGGTCGAGGAGATCTTCGAGCAGGCCGGCGAGCTGGTCTGCCAGGTGAAGAAAGAAGCCATCCACGAGGCGCTGGCGTTCTGCCGCGACGAGGCGGCCCTGAAGTACGAGATGCTCGCCGACCAGTCCGCCACCCACTACCCGGCGGCCAAGGACTACGCCTGCAGCGTGGTCTACCACCTGACGAGCATCAGCCGTCGCAAGCGGCTCCGGCTCCGCATCCTCGTGCCCGAGAGCTTCGCGCCGGAGAGCGCCTGCTCGCTCTACCCCAGCGCCAACTGGATGGAGCGGGAGATCTACGACATGCTCGGGATCCGCTTCCAGAACCATCCCGACATGACCCGCATCCTCTGCCCCGAGGACTGGGAAGGCTATCCGCTCCGGAAGGACTACCCGACCGTGGGCTGGGGCCAGCGCGACATCGCCTTCCGCGAGGATCGCGGCGGCATGCTCGAGCGCATCGCCCTCCAGAAGGCCGGCCAGCTGGGCATCAACCTGAAGCAACCCAAGGCGGACTAGGAGCGGACGGTGTTCAAGAACGAGGAAATGGAAATCAACCTGGGCCCGCAGCACCCGTCCACCCACGGTGTGCTCCGGGTGAAGCTCCGGTTGGATGGCGAGACCGTCACCCACTGCCGGCCGATGATCGGGTACCTGCACCGCGGCGTGGAGAAGATCTGCGAGAACCAGTCCTTCTTCCAGGGCCAGGTCTGGACGGATCGCATGGACTACTGCTCCGCCGTGGCCAACAACCTGGGGTGGGCGGAAGCCAATGAGAAGCTGCTCGGCATCACCGTGCCGCGCCGCGCCCAGTACATCCGCACCCTGCTGAACGAGTTCAACCGCATCGCCTCGCACCTGATCTGGCTGGGCACCCACGCCATGGACATCGGCGCCTTGACGGTGTTCCTCTACGCCTTCCGCGAGCGCGAGGACGTCCTCGACATCAACGAGGCCTTCTGCGGCTCCCGCCTGACCACCACCGCCTTCCGCATCGGCGGCCTGCGCGAGGACCTGCCTCCCGGCTTCGAGAAGATGGTGCTGAAGTTCCTGGCGAAGTTCTCCGACTGCCTCGAAGAGTACGAGGCCCTGCTCACCGAGAACCGCATCTGGAAGAAGCGCACCATCGGCGTGGCCCGCCTCAGCGCCGAGGACGCCATCGCCCTGGGCGTCACCGGCCCCATGCTGCGCGCGGCCGGCGTGGCCTACGACATCCGCAAGGCCTTCCCCTACGCGGCCTATGCGGAGATGGACTTCGAGATCCCCACCCGCACCGAGGCCGACACCTACGCCCGGTACCAGGTGCGCATGGCCGAAATGCGCCAGAGCGCCCGGATCATCCAGCAGTGCATGGACGGCATGCCGGAAGGCCCCGTCATGGCCAAGCTGCCCAAGATCCTGCGCTCCGAGGTCAACGAGGTCTACCACGCCACCGAGTCGCCGAAGGGCGAGATCGGGTACTACCTCGTGGGCGAGAAGGGTTCCCTGAACCCCTACCGCTTCCACGTGCGGGCTCCCGGGTTCATCAACCTCCAATCCCTGCCCAAGATGGCCGAGGGAGGACTGATCGCCGACGTCGTCGCGGCCATCGGATCCCTGGACATCGTGCTCGGCGAGATCGACCGCTAGCCGACGAGGATCCCAAGACATGCCGACCCCGACCCTCACCCAGTCCATCGTGATCACCCTCATCCAGTGCCTGATGGTGGTGATCTTCGTCTTCGTCGTCGTCCCCCTCACGGTGTTCGCCGAGCGCAAGGTGCTTGGCCACCTCCAGCAGCGCCTGGGCTCCACCCGCGTCGCCAGCGGCCATGTCGGCTTCAGCGGCTGGATGAACCGCAGAATGTGGAAGATGGGCAAGGTGCCCGTCGTTTCCTACTGGCGCGGCATCCCGGGCCTCGTGGGCGACGTCCTGAAGCTGATCCTCAAGGAGGACGTCATCCCGGCCAAGGCCGACAAGTTCGTCTTCTTCCTCGCGCCGTCCATCAGCATGGTGGCCGCGATCGTGGTGTTCGCCGCGATCTCCTTCGTGCCTGGCACCTTCTTCACGTTCCCCACCTGGTTCCCCTACCTGGGCGGCCTCCCGGTCTCCGGGGGCATCTCCGACATCAACGTGGGCCTGCTCTGGATCCTGGGCGTGGCGACCGTGGGCGTGTACGGCATCGTCCTGGCCGGCTGGTCCTCGAACTCCAAGTACCCCCTCCTGGGCGGCCTGCGCAGCGCGGCCCAGATGGTGAGCTATGAAGTTCCCCTGACCCTCAGCCTCCTCGCGCCGGTGGTCCTGTCCGCCAGCCTCAACTTCAGCGAGATGGCCACGCGCATGGCGGTCGGCATGCCCGTCTGGGCCCTGATCCCCCAGGTCATCGGCTTCCTGCTGTACCTCACCTGCGGCTTCGCGGAGACCAACCGCCTGCCCTTCGACATGCCTGAGGCCGAGAACGAGCTGGTGGCGGGCTTCCACACCGAGTACTCCGGCATGAAGTTCGGCCTCTTCTACCTGGCCGAGTACATCAACATGACCGTCGTGTCGGCCCTGGCTTCGGCCTTCTTCCTGGGCGGCCCCTGGCTGCTGCCCTTCGGTCTGCAGGGCCTGCTGAACCCCTATCTGCCCGGGTTCCTGTCCTGGTTCGCGGCGCCCCACGCCATCTTCTTCGTGGCCAAGATCGTCTTCCTGCTCTTCACCTACATCTGGGTGCGCGGCACCATCCCCCGCTACCGGTACGACCAGATCATGGCCGTGGGCTGGAAGTACCTGATCCCTCTGGCGCTGGTCAACCTCCTGCTGGCGGCCGCCATCCGCTGCTTCGTCGTCTAAGGGGCCGACCATGAACAAGTTCCTGAGGACCCTTCTCCCCGCCGACATCGCCAAGGGCCTGTCCGTCACCGGCAAGCACTTCCGCCAGGTCTTCTTCACAGCCAACCGGCGCAAGGTGCCGTTTCACATCGTCTCCGAGTACCCCGAGGTTCCCGCCAAGGTCCAGCCGCGCTTCCGTGGGCGCCTGACGATGCTGAAGGACGAGCAGGGCGTGATCAAGTGCGTCTGCTGCCTGGCCTGCGAAAAGATCTGCCCCACCCAGGTGATCACCATCGAGAAGGGCAAGCAGGAAGGGCGCAAGATGCCCTATCCCGTGCGGTACGACTTCGAGATGGAGCGCTGCATCTTCTGCGAATTCTGCGTGGAGAGCTGCGGGTTCGACGCCATCATCCTCAACCACCAGTTCGAGCTGGCCGCCTACAACCGCGAGGACTTCTCCCTCGGCACGGAGGGTCTGGGCCAGAACATGTTCGAGCCCTCGCACGTGGGCAAGTTCAGCGTGGCTGACGACTGACTCCATCCCTTCGCGCCTATCCAGAGGACGTCCCATGGAACATTTCATCGAAACGATCGGCCGGAACATGTTCGCCATTTTCGGCGTCCTGGCCCTTGTCGGCGCCCTGATCATGATCGGCGCCAGGAGCGCGATCCACAGCGTGCTGGGCTTCCTCTTCGCGATGCTGAACATCGCCGGCTGCTTCCTCGCGCTGGAGGCCGAGTTCCTGGGCGTGGCCCAGATCCTGGTCTACGCGGGCGGCATCGTGGTGCTCTTCCTCTTCGTGGTCATGCTCGTGGAGATGAGCAAGAAGCACGAGGGCGAGGTCTTCCAACTGCAGTCCCGCTACGCGGTGCTGGCCGTCGCGGGCGGCGTGGCGCTGTTCCTGGGGGTGTTCCGCAGGGCCATCTTCGGCGCTCCCTCGCCGGAGGCCCTGGTGCTCCGGCCTGAGCTGGCCAAGGGGCTCGACGTGGCCCACCAGAACGCCCAGGCGGTGAGCCGCGGCCTTTTCGCGGACTACCTCCTACCCTTCGAGATCCTCAGCGTGATCCTGCTGGTGGCCCTGGTGGGCGCCGTGGTGCTGGCAAAGACGGAGCGGGTGTGATGGTCAGCCTGAACGCAGTCCTCGTCATCTCCTTCCTGCTGTTCTCCATCGGCATCGCGGGGGTGCTCATCCGCCGCAACGCCCTGATCATCCTCATGTGCGTGGAGCTCATGCTCAACGCCGCCAACCTGAACTTCATCGCCTTCGCACGTCACAGCGGGTCCGCCTCGGGACAGGCCTTCGCCCTGCTCGTGATGGGCTTCGCGGCCGCCGAGGTCGCCGTGGGCCTCGCGCTGGTGGTGGCCCTCTACCGGCGGCGCGACACCGTCCAGGTGGACGACATCAACCTGCTGAAGGGATGACGACGACCATGAGTGCCGAAATGACCCTGACGCACGCCGCCACCGCCGCCTCCCAGGCCGGCAGCTACCTCTGGCTGATCCCCTTCCTGCCCTTCTTCGGGTTCCTCATCAACGGCCTCAGTGGCCGCAAGCTGCGGAACACCGCCATCGTGGACACCCTCGCCCTCGGCAGCGTGGGCGTGGCCTTCCTGCTCACGATCTGGCATTTCGTCCAGCTGGCCGGCCTGCCGGCCGAGGGCCGCTCCATCCACCAGAGCCTCTGGACCTGGTTCGACATCGGCGGCGCCCACGTGCTGGGGGGGATGACCACCTACAAGATCGAGTGGGCCTACAAGTTCGATGTGCTCAGCGGCTGCATGGCCCTCCTGGTCTCGGGCGCCGGCTTCCTCATCCACCTGTTCAGCACCGGCTACATGGCGGAGGAGCGCAACGACGGCCGCTACTACCGCTTCATGGCCTACATGAACCTCTTCGTGTTCAGCATGCTGAACCTGGTGCTGGGTGCCAACATCCTGATGATGTTCCTGGGCTGGGAAGGGGTGGGCCTCTGCTCCTACCTGCTCATCGGCTTCTACTTCGACAAGGAGTTCGCCGCCGTCGCCGGGAAAAAGGCCTTCGTCACGAACCGGATCGGCGACTTCGGCTTCATGATCGGCTTCTTCCTGATCTTCCAGGTCTTCGGCACCCTCGACTACGACACGCTGATGGGCTCGGTACGGGGCATCGCTAACATGCCGGCCATCACGCTCTACGGCCACACCGCGAGCCCCACCTGGTGGTTCAACCTCATCGGCTGCTGCCTCTTTGTGGGCGCCATGGGCAAGTCCGCGCAGATCCCCCTGTATGTGTGGCTGCCGGACGCCATGGCGGGCCCGACGCCCGTCAGCGCGCTGATCCACGCCGCCACCATGGTCACCAGCGGCCTCTACATGATCACCCGGCTGAACTTCATCTACGTGAACGCCCCGGTTGCGCTCGCTGTGGTGCTGGCCTTTGGCTCCCTGACGGCCTTCGTCGCCGCCACCATGGGCCTGGCCCAGTACGACATCAAGAAGGTGCTCGCCTACTCCACCGTGTCCCAGCTGGGCTTCATGTTCATGGGCATGGGCGCCGGGGCCTTCAGCGCCGGCATGTTCCACGTCTTCACGCACGCCTTCTTCAAGGCCAGCCTCTTCCTCGGATCCGGCGCCGTGATCGCGGCCTGTCACCACGAGCAGGACATGCGCAACATGGGCGGGCTCAAGAAGCTGATGCCCATCACCGCCATGAGCATGATCCTGGCGACCTTCGCCATCGCGGGCATCTTCCCCTTCTCGGGCTTCTTCTCCAAGGACGAGATCCTCTGGAAGGTGTTCGAGGGCTGGTACCAGCACGGCCACTACACGGGCCCCACGCTGAACCTCGTGGCCTGGATCCTGGGCATGCTCGGCGCCTTCTGCACGGCCTTCTACATGACCCGCCTCATCGCCATGACCTTCTACGGCAACTACCGCGGCGCGGGGGACGATCCCTGGGGCCTGTCGGTGCAGTCGGAGGCCCATGGCCACGATGACCACGGCCACGGCGACCACGGTCATGTGGCGCATGCCCCGGAGGTTCCCGGCCACCTCGAGAACCACCTCCATGAGTTGGGCAAGACGCACGACCATCACGTGGATGACCCGGAGGACCACGACTTCGTCCCCGGCCACCATCCCCATGAGGTCTCCTGGCGCATGTGGCTGCCGGTGTTGATCCTGGCCATCCTGGCCGTGGTTGGCGGATTCCTGAATTTCCCGGAGAGCCTGCACCGTGTGCTGCCGAATTTCCTCAAGCCTGTATTCCCGGCTGAGGTATTCAGCAAGTGGATCGAGCCGATCCTCTACCAGGCGGCGCCCGTCCACCACGGCGAGCACGTGCCGCCCGCCATCGAGTATGGCCTCATGGCCTGGGCCACCCTGCTGTGGGCGCCGGGGGCCATGCTCCTGGCCTGGTGGATCTACAAGGTGGATCCCAGCTGGGGCCGGGCCAAGGCCTTCGTGGCCCGCTTCCCGAACCTCTACCGCTGGGTGAACGCCAAGTACTATGTGGACGAGTTCTACGAGGCGGCCCTCATCGAGCCCATCAAGCGCCTCTCCGCCCAGCTCTGGAGCTTCGACACCTGGGTGGTGGACGGCATGGTGAACGGCGCGGCCCGCATCACGATCCTCTGGGCCGAGCTGTCGCACTGGATCGACGAGTACCTGGTGGACGGCACCGTCGACCTCGTCGAGTACATGGTGCAGGAGACCAGCCAGGTCTTCCGCAGCGTCCAGAGCGGCCGTGTGCAGCACTACGCCTTCGTGATGTTCCTCGGCTTCCTCGTCATCGCCTTCTGGAAATTCCTCGTCTAGCCCTCATTGGTCGGAGTCCCCATGTTCACCGCAAACACGACACTGATGCTGGTGGCGACCTTTCTGCCCCTTCTGGGGGCGCTGGTCCTGCTTCTCGTGCCCAAGGACCAGCGCCGGGTCTTCGAGATCGGCTCCCTGCTGGTGATGATCGTCAGCTTCCTGATGAGCGCCGTTTTCTGGTTCGGCTATGACCGGGCCAGCGACGCGGTCCAGTGGGCCCAGGCCTGGAACTGGATCCCCTCCATCGGGGTGAAGTTCAGCGTGGGCATGGACGGCATCAGCCTCCTGCTCTGGCTGCTGACCACCTTCATCGGCCCCATCGCCATCGCCTGCTCCTTCAGCGCCATCACGGAGCGCCACAAGGAGTACTACATCTGGATGCTGGTGCTCCAGACGGCCATGCTCGGCGTGTTCATCACCCAGGACATGTTCCTCTTCTACCTGTTCTGGGAAGTCATGCTGGTGCCGATGTACTTCCTCATCGCCATCTGGGGCGGCCCGCAGAAGCTCTACGCGGCCATCAAGCTCTTCCTCTACACCCTGGCCGGCGGCGTGCTGATGCTGGTGGCCATCCTGGCCATCTACTTCCTGCAGCACAAGACGACGGGCGTCTACGACTTCTCGCTGGCCAGCTTCCACGCCATGGCCCCCGTGATCGCCCAGCAGACCAAGACTTACCAGATCCTCCTGGCCCTGGCCTTCTTCATCGGCTTCGCCATCAAGGTCCCGATGTTCCCCTTCCACACCTGGCTGCCGGACGCCCACGTGCAGGCACCCACGGCCGGTTCGGTCATCCTCGCCGCCATCCTCCTGAAGATGGGCACCTACGGTTTCGTCCGGTTCCTGCTGCCCATCCTGCCCGATGCGACCAAGATGCTGCTGAAACCCTTCCTCATCCTGTCTCTCATCGGCATCATCTACGGCGCCCTGGTGGCCATGATCCAGAAGGACATGAAGAAGCTGGTGGCCTACTCCTCCGTGAGCCACCTCGGCATCTGCATGCTGGGCCTCTTCGCCCTGAACCCCTACGGCATCAAGGGCGGCATGTTCCAGATGATCAACCACGGCATCAGCACCAGCGGGCTCTTCCTCGCGGTGGGCATCGTCTACGAGCGCCGGCACACCCGCATGATCGCGGACTTCGGCGGCCTCTCGAAGAGCATGCCCGTCTACGCCACCATCTTCATGATCATGACCATGAGCAGCTTGGGGCTGCCCCTGCTGAACGGGTTCATCGGCGAGGGCGTGGTCCTCATGGGCGCCTTCCAGGCCTTCCCCTGGGCCGCTGTCGTCGCCACCCTGGGCATCATCCTCGGCGCCGCCTACCTGCTGTGGATGTACCAGCGTGTGATGTTCGGACCCATCACCGCCGTCAACGAGAAGATGGATGACCTCAACCTCCGCGAGGTGCTCTACTTCGCGCCCCTGGTGGTGACCGCCTTCTGGATCGGCATGTATCCCAAGCCCATCATGGACGTGATGGACGCGCCGGTGCGCAAGCTGGTGGAGCAGATCACCCCCGGCTACCACGCCGCCCAGTCCCTGGCCGCCCAGCAGGCCGTCGCCGCCAGGCTCGGCATGCAGGGGATGACCGCCCCGGCCCACCACGAGGAAGCGGCGCCTGCCGGCCATGAAGCTCCCGTCCACGAAGCTGCTGCCCCCGAAACCCATGGCCACGGCGGAGGCCACTGATGACCGGCTTCGCACAGGGGCTTCTGGACGCGCTCCTTCGGGACACGCACCTCATCACGCCCCAACTCTTCCTGATGGTCGTGGCCACGCTCATGCTGTGGCCCGGCGACCTCTTCTTCAACCGGAATGAGAAGCATCGGTGGGCCCCCATCACCCTGGTGGTCCTCGCCATCACGGCGGCCCTGATCGGCCGCACGCCGGACGGGGAAGGGTTCTCCCGCATGTTCCGCATGGACGGCCTCACCCGGGGCTTCGAGATGCTGTGCGTGCTGGGCGCCGCGGCCACCGTGGCCCTCAGCGTGAAGCTGCTCAACGGGCTCAAGCAGCAGACGGTCGAGTACTACGCCCTGATCCTGTTCTCCCTGGCGGGCATGCTCTTCCTCTGCGGCGCCTCGGACCTGATCTCCGTCTACTTCAGCCTCGAGCTGATGGCCATCTGCATCTACATCCTGGTGGCCTACCTCCGGGACCGCGCCACCAGCGTGGAAGCGGGCGTGAAGTACTTCCTGCTCGGCGCCTTCTCCAGCGGCATCCTCGTCTACGGCATCAGCCTGCTCTACGGCGCGGCCGGCGGAACCACCACGAACCTGGCGGACCTGAACCAGGCGCTGGCGCTGACGCCCACCACCAGCAACCTCCTGGTGTTCTCGGGCGTGCTCATGGTGCTGATGGGCATGGCCTTCAAGGTGGCGGCGGTCCCCTTCCACATGTGGTCGCCGGACGCCTACGAGGGCGCCCCGACGCCCATCACCATGTTCATGGCCACCGCTCCGAAGGCCGCCGCCCTGGCCGCCTTCCTGCGGGTCTTCGGCGCCGGCCTCCACGGCGTGTCCAGCGACTGGGTCCTGCCCCTCTGCTACATCGCCGGGGCCAGCATGATCCTGGGCAATGTCACCGCCGTGCGGCAGGAGAGCATGAAGCGCCTGCTGGCCTACTCGAGCATCGCCCACGTGGGCTACATGCTGCTGGGCGTCCTCTCGGGCGATCCCAGGGCCGGGGCCCAGGCCGTGTGGCTCTACATGCTCATCTACATCGTGATGAACACCGGCGCCTTCGCCGTGGTGATCTACCTCCAGGGCAAGGGGGAAGGCGAGCGCATCGAGGACTTCAAGGGCCTGGGGCGCAAGCATCCCGTGCTGGCCTTTGCCATGATGGTCTTCATGCTCAGTCTGGCCGGCATTCCGCCGCTGGCGGGGTTCTTCGGCAAGTTCTACCTCTTCAAGCTCGCCATCGAGCAGGGCTTCGTCACCCTCACCGTCATCGCGCTGCTCACCAGCGCCGTGGGTGCCTACTACTACCTGGGCGTGGTGAAGGAGATGTACTTCCGGGAGCCCGAGGGTGAGGCCGTTCCCATGGGCGCCACCTCGGTCTTCGTGGTGACCCTGGCCTGCGCCCTGGTCCTGGTGGCCACGGCGTTCGGGCCCTGGCTGGTGGACTGGGCAGCGAAAATCACTTGGGTGTAGGCCTCGGCCGTACACTGGGAGGCGCGGGGTGACCCGCGCCTTTTCTTTGGGAGGGCACCGGTGATCTTCAGGCGCGGCGGGGACGCGGATCCCGGGGAACGGGCCCTGTGGGGCGACCTCATGTCCCTGGGCCTGACCTTTCCCATCTGCATCGCCCTGGGGTTCTTCCTCGGGCGCTGGATCGGCGGGCGGTTCGGCCACGCCGCGGCGGGGCAGTGGGTGGGCCTGGCCTGGGGCATCGTCACGGCCTTCTGGGAGCTCTACAAGGTGAACCAGCGCATGGCGAAGCGGGATGCGGAGGAGCTGAAGCGCCTGAAGGACGGGAAGGACCGCCATGAGTGAGGGCGGGGGCGCAGGTCCGAGCGAGGGCAGGGACGAGGGCGAGGACCATCTCCGCCGGGTGACCTGGACCATGGTGGCCCTGGGCCTCCTGGGCGTTCCCCTCTGGGGGTTCCTGCGCTCCTGGACCGCCGCTCTGGCCTTCGGCGTGGGGGCCCTGGCCAGCCTGGGGTTCTGGGTCCTGCACCGCTACCTGATGGCCCGCATGCTGACACCGTCGGTGCGCCGGAGGTGGCTCTACGGCTTCCTGTCCATCGGCAAACTGGCGTTGATCGCGCTGGTGCTGCGTGGGATGATGGGGAGATACCCGGCGGAAGCCCTGCCGCTGGCCATGGGAGTGCTTCTCTTTGTGGCCGGTATCCTGCTGGAAGCCCTCCGCCTGGTTTTCCGGAAACCCGAAGCCACGCCGCCTGATTGAGGTCCGACCGAGATGGAACACCACGCATCGTTGCTCGCCCAGTGGCTCACCCAGGTCCTGCACCTGTCGCAGCACCCCTGGCCCGGGTTCGCCCATGGGGCCGCCCTATCCATCCTCGAGCGCTATGATCATCTGCTGAACGCCGCCCTGGCGGCTCTGGTGACCATGCTCTTCACGGCCCTGGTGCGGAAGAACCTCTCCCGGATCCCCGGGCCCCTCCAGCAGATGTTCGAGGGCGTGGTCGAGTGGCTCAAGGGCATGATCAACGACAACATCGCCCATCACGGGGAAAAGTACCTTCCCTTCATCGGGACGATGGCGCTCTTCGTCTTCTTCAACAACCTCTTCGGCCTCCTGCCCGGGCTCAGCCCCGGAACCAGCAACTGGAACGTGACGCTGGGCGCGGCCCTCGTGGTGTTCGGCTACTACAATTTCCACGGGATGAAGGAACAGGGCTTCCTGAAGTACTGGGCCCACTTCGCCGGTCCCATCTGGTGGCTGTCGATCCTCATGTTCCCCCTGGAGATCCTGGGCCTGCTCAGCCGCATCCTCAGCCACTCGCTCCGTCTCTTCGGCAACATCGCCGGGGAGCACGTGGTGGCCGGGATCTTCTTCGGCCTGATGCCCATCCTCCTGCCGGTGCCCATGATGTTCCTGGGCCTGTTCTTCGGGCTCATCCAGACCTTCGTGTTCACGATGCTGGCCACCATTTACTTGAGCGGCGCAGTCTCCCACGAGCATTAGCGTCGTCCCGGGGGCGCCCGCTTGGCGGGCGACGGCCCCCCCCTCGATACGAGTCTCGGGCAGAGCCTGATCCCCGCATCCGCCCTTCCGGGCAAGGCCATCCGCCGTTTCCCCTTCACCGTCCGCGGGATTCCGAACCCTTCGGGCACCACTTAGGAGCACCACCATGAAGAAGTTCCTCACCACCGCCTTCCTGTTCACCCTGGCCGCCGTCGCCTTCGCGCAGGGCGCCCCCGCCGCTGCCACGAAGAGCCTCTTCGAGGGCCAGTTCACCGCCCACATCGCCCTCGCCATCGCCGCCGCCGGCTGCGGTCTGGCCCAGGGCAAGGCCGTGGTCGCCGCCTGCGAGGGCGTGGCCCGCAACCCCCAGGCCGCCGGCAACATCCGCACCACCATGATCATCGGCCTGGCCCTCATCGAGGCCCTCGTGATCTACGTGCTCGTGGCCGCGTTCGCCATCAAGTAGGATCGAAGCGGTTTCAGAAACGGGGCGTTCCTTTTCCGGGGCGCCCCGTTTTTTTATGATTCATACTGAGGAAAGTCGGTAAAGATGCTGGACGTCATGCGTCACCATGCCCTATTTCCCATGCCGCCGGAGGTCACCCAGGTGATCCTTGGCGGAGGGTCGCCCATCGACCTCGAGGGTCTGCGCATCCAGTCCTCCGACGAGGCCTGGACCTTCGCCCTCAACTACGGCTACGACATGAGCGTCCCCGCTCAACGGGCCAAGGTCGTGAAGATCTACGAGGACGCCATCGACTTCCTCGAAGGGGTGGTGCTGGAAGGCACGAACCTGCATGTCCCGAACGAGCTGCGCGCCGTCGGGGACCCCCTCGACCTCCTGGTCTGGGCCTCGGAACGTCCGCGTACGCTCAGTGGCCGGTGGGCCTGCGCGATCCTGCGGGTGATGCACACGCTCTTCCACGTGGACCACAACGTGAACCTCCGGTACCTCCCGGAGATCCAGCGCCAGGTGTTCAGCCGCTACGACCAGTTCCTAGTGTGCGAGGAGGGGCGATGGCTGCTGCGGGGCGCCTACGAGGTGCCGCTCGTGGCCGTGGAGCGCAAGGAGAACAAGGACCGCGTCTCCATGCTCCTGAAGATGCTCCACAAGCCCGAGAACGTCGCGGAGACCATCTACGACCAGATCGGCATCCGGTTCGTGGCCGAGGACCGCCTGGGTGTGCTCATGGCCATCCGCTTCCTGCTGGACCACCACGTGCTGATGCCCACCCACATCAAGCCCAGCCGCAGCCGGAACCTGATGATCGACCTGAACGCCCTGGCTGCCTGGACGGAGACCCTGCCACCCCTGTTCCAGATCCAGGATCTGAGCCCCGAAGAGCGGCAGGTCCTCAGCAGCACGCTGGCCCTCAAGACCGGCGGCATTGAACAGAACCCATTTTCCAGCAAGGATTATTCAGCCATC
This sequence comes from Geothrix mesophila, assembly GCF_022808835.1. Classification (NCBI taxonomy): domain Bacteria; kingdom Pseudomonadati; phylum Acidobacteriota; class Holophagae; order Holophagales; family Holophagaceae; genus Geothrix; species Geothrix mesophila. Next base: position 1,241,818 of record NZ_JAKZLD010000001.1, on the reverse strand, counting down.
CAGTTCACGGCGCGCACCCTGATCCGGCTTCCGGGCCCCGGCGCCTCCGTGCTTGAAACCCTCCAGGACCGCCTCCGGGACCTGGGACACGGGGACCTGGCGGATCTCGCCCGGATTCCAGAGTTGATCCAGGATCAGGAGGAGTTTACTTTCTTCTTCGCACACGAAGTCCAAGTGATGGAACAATCAGGGTTTCAAAGCTCACGTTCAGGTCCAGCATCCCATTCGGAATACAAACAACGCCAGCGTGACGCTGCGCGCCGGAGAGTGCTTCAGGGAATTCTTCAGGAGGAGCCATGTTGAACATCCAGACCCGCCAAGAGGGCGCCGCTTCCGTGGTGTCGATCCAGGGCAAGGTCAACTTCGAGGTGACCGCCCAGCTGCGGGATGTGATCCGGGAAACGGTGGCCACGGCCCAGCCCAAGCTCCTGGTGATCAACCTGGAGGGCGTCAGCTTCATTGATTCCTCGGGCCTGGGCCTGCTCGTCGCGGCCCGGAACAGCGTGGACAAGTCCGGCGGGAAGCTGCACCTGTCCTGCCTTCCCGCGCCGGTGAAGAAGACCTTCGACCAGACGAACCTCACCAACTACTTCTCCATCTTCGCCACGGAGCAGGACGCCCTCCGCGGGGCGTGACAGCCCCGCAGGGGCCTTCCTGAAGGGTCTGAATGGCCAAGGGCGTGGTCCTGGTGGTGGATGATGAAGCGCCCATCCGGGACATCCTCAGCTTCTACCTCAAGCGGGCGGGCTACCAGGTCCTGACCGCGGGCCACGGCGTGGAGGCGATCGCGGAGATGGCCCGCCTGAAGCCGGATCTCATCATCTCGGACCTGCGCATGCCCGAGATGTCCGGGGACGAGCTGTGCAAGCGGGTGAAGAGCGATCCCGCCACCCAGGACGTCTACTTCATCATCCTTTCGGCTCTGGACGGGACGGCCTCCCGCATCGGCAGCCTCAGCATCGGCGCCGACGACATGATTCCCAAGCCCTTCCACGCCCAGGAGGTGCTGGCCAAGGTGGATTCCACCTTCCGCCTCATCGGGATGCAGAAGGAGATCAAGCGCCAGAACAAGGAGCTGACCGCCTTCCAGGAGCGCGTGCAGGAGGAGATGGAGCTCGCCGCCGCCCTCCAGATGGGCCTGCTGCCCAAGCTGCCCGGCGAGGGCCCCGGGGTGCGCTACACCCACTGCTACCTGCCGGCCGCCGGCATTGGCGGGGACATCTACGCGGTGCTTCCGCTACCCGACGGCAGCACGGCCATGATGATCGCCGACGTGAGCGGCCACGGCGTCACCGCCGCGCTCATCTCCGCCATGGTGAAGACCTCCTTCGAGAACCAGGTGCGGCTGGGCGGTGAGCCCCTGGCCTGGGCCACGGGCATGAACGAGGACCTGTGCCGCTCCACCCTGGCCGAACAGTTCGCCACGGCCTGGCTGGGCCGTCTGGACCCCGCCGCGAACCGCATCCGCTACGTGGCGGCTGGCCACTGTGCGCCGCTGCGCATCGTGCGGGGATCCCAGGGGGGGCTGCAGCGCTCCGAGGTGCTGCGGGGCAAGGGCTTCATGCTGGGGCTGGACGTCCAGCTGCCCTTCATGGAGCACGACGCGGAGTTCCTGCCCGGAGACCGCCTGGTGCTGTACACGGATGGCCTGGTGGAGGTGGAGCGGGAGGATCGCACCATGCTCGAGGAGGCTGGCCTGCGCCGCATCTGCGCCGAGCTGCCCGCCGGGGCGGAGGACGCCGCGGCCGCCATCATCGCCCAGACCCGCAGCTTCAACGCCCCGGTGCCCTTCGTGGACGACGTGACGCTCGTGGTGCTGGACCGCAGGGGCTGAGGATCCGGCCCTAGATCTCCGCGAGGGTGGCGGCGATGCCGGCCTCCAGCTCCGTGAAGGGCGCGGTGTAGCCCGTGGCGCGGAGGCTGCGCACGTCCGCCTGGGTGAAGCTCTGGTACTTCCCCCGCAGGGCGTCGGGGAAGGGGATGTACTCGATGCGGCCCCGCCCCAGGTGGGCGATGAGGGTCTTCGCGATGTCGTTGAAGCTGCGGGCCTTTCCGGTGCCCGCGTTGACGATGCCCTTGGCCATGGCTCCGCCGCCGAAGTGCAGGTTGATGGCCACGATGTCGCCCACGAAGATGAAGTCGCGCCGCTGCTCGCCGTCGCCGTAGCCCTCCGTGCCCTCGAAGAGGCGGCAGACGCCCTCCTCCTTCAGCTGGCGCAGGAGCTGGTGAAGCACGGACATCATGCGGCCCTTGTGGCCCTCCCGCGGGCCGAACACGTTGAAGTAGCGCAGGCCCACCACGGGGCTCTGAATGGCGGCCATCAGGCTCCGCACGTGCTGGTCGAAGGCCAGCTTGGAATAGCCGTACACGTTCAGAGGGCCTTCGTTCTTCGGGACAGGCTCGAAGTCCATGCTGGCCCCGTAAGTGGCCGCGCTGCTGGCGTAGACCAGGGGCGTCTTCCGGGCCAGGCACCAGTGGAGCAGGGCCTTCGAGTCCCCGTAGTTGTTCTCCATCATGTAGCGGCCGTCGGTCTCCATGGTGTCGGAGCAGGCGCCGTTGTGGAACACGGCCTCGGGCCGAAGATCCAGGGTGCCGGCGTCCAGGCGGGCCCGGAACTCCCGCTTGTCCATGTAGTCCGAGAGGGTCAGGTCCGCCAGGTTCCGGGCCTTCTCCGCCCGAGCCAGGTTGTCCACCACGAGGATGTCTGTGTGCCCGCGGCGGTTCAGTTCCCGCACCAGGTTGCTGCCCACGAATCCCGCGCCGCCCGTGACGATGAACATGCCCACTCCTCTTCTCCAACAGGATACCGGCTATCCGATGGCCTCTTCGGCCTCCGGCCGCTGGAACCGCTTCAGCAGCCTCGGTCCCAGCTCGGCCACGAAGGTGGCGGCGAAGATCAACAGGCCGCCGGCGAGCTGCGTTGGGCTGAGGTGCTCCCGGATGCCCGGGACGAAGCCGCTGACGGAGATGGCCAGCGTCCAGACCGGCTCGAGGCTGAACAGGATGGCGCTCTCCGTCGCCCCCAGACGGGCCTGCATGGTGCTCTGCACGTAGAAGGCGAGGGTGGTGGCCAGCAGTCCCATGAAGCCGAGAGAGACCCAGGTGCCCACGTGGGCGAGGGCGGGACCGGCCCCCTGGAAGCTGTGCGGCGCCGGGAGGGCCAGCGTGATGGCCAGGGAGATCGCCCCCGTGACGGCCACCTGGATGAAGGCCAGCACCCACCCGGAGGACCGGCGCGAGAAGTGGGCCGTCATCACGATGTGGAAGCCGCACAGCACCGCCGCCAGGAGCGTCTCGGAATCGCCCCGGGTCCAGCCCCCCCAGGCCGCGCCGGGTACCCGGACCAGCAGCACCAGGCCCGTGACGGCCACCAGGGCGGCCAGCCCGTGCGAAGCCCGCAGGCGGTCGCCCGCCAGCAGCGCCACCAGGGGGGTGAAGATGACGTAGAGCCCCGTGATGAAGCCGGACTTGGACGGCGAGGTGAACCGGAGGCCGTCGGTCTGCGCCCAGAAGATGGTTGCCAGCACGAGCCCCAGCCAGAGGCCGTCCAGGGCGTCCCGGCGCCGGATGGGCACGCGCAGCACCAGCAGCATCAGGCCCAGTCCCGCGGTCCCGATGGCGAAGCGCAGGGTCAGCAGGGTCCCCACCGAAAGCCCCGCCTGGAGGCAGTACTTGGTGGCGGGGAAGCCGCCGCCCCATACGGCCGCGATGGAGGCCATGGCGAAGACGGCGAAGAGGTGCGACCTGCGGGATTCCGGCATCCCTCCAGGCTATCGCCCCACCCGGGATGGGCGAAGGTGGAATCGCGAAGTCTTTGACGCTCTGCTGTTATTTCAAGATGGCGGCCAGGCGGATCGTCAATTCGGGCTGGTCCGGATCGTCGGTGGCCAGGGATAGGACCTCGCTGTACCGCCCGGCCTTCAGGGAGGCGGGCAGCACCACGGACAGTTCCTGGCTGGCGGAACGCTGGCCCAGGCCCTCCACCCGGACACCGGTGAGGGAACACCGGGTTCCGGTGACGCGGAAGGTGTGGCCGTCCGCCTGCTTGAGGGCGATCTTCTGCCGCAGCTCTTTGCCGGCCGCGTCCTGGAAGACCAGCTCGACCGGCGTGGCCTGGATCGAAGGCTTCAGCTCCCACTGGATGTTCAGGCCCAGCTGGCTCATGCGGGGGTTCGTGAAGTGCACCGTGGCCTGCTCCACGCCGCGGAACCGGCCGGCGGGCACCTTGCGGCCGTCGAAGGCGACCTCCAGCACGAGGTCCTTGCCCTCCTGCCGGTAGGCGAAGGCGAGGAAGGGAGCGCCGGGGGCCTTCACGTCCACGATCTGGACCGGCTCGCCATTGCCGCTGGCGTAGCGGACGAGGCTGCGCGAGGTCGAGGACTTGGGGGCGTTGTGGAAGTAGACGGATTCGACGGAGGGCATGATCTCCTGCACCACTTCCGCCTCGAGGGTCAGGCTGGTGGCCGGGGCCTTCGGATCGTTGCAGACCACCTCGATGGACTTGCGCACGCCGCCCTTGAGGCCCCGGGGATCGAAGGTGGCCTCCAGGTCGGTGCTCTCGCCCGGCGCGATGGACCACTTGCCGATGACCGTGGCCGTGCAGCCGCAGCTGGGCCGCACCTGGGTGATGCTCAGGACGGCGTTGCCGGTGTTGGTCACGCGGTACTTCGCGGCCACCTTCCGATCCGGCGTGATGCGGCCGAAATCGTGGTGGGTCTTATCGAAGTGGATGGCGGGGGCCTGGGCCATGAGGGTGACGGCGGCGCAGGCGAAGAAGAGGCGGTGGAGCATCGGGACCTCGTCGGGAAGAGTTGTGATTCTATCCGCAGATCAGGTCGCGGAGGGCGACCCAGACCTGATCCGGTCCGATCCCCGCCAGACAGGGGTGGCCGGGGGTGAAGCAGTCCCGCTTGAAACAGGGGGCACAAGGGACGCCATCTTTGCGCAGGCCGCGGCTTTGCGGTCCCCAGGGGGTGGATCCGCCGGGGTCCGTGGCGCCGTAGAGGGCCAGCACCGGCGCGCCGGTGGCGGCGGCCAGGTGGCTGAGACCGGAGTCGTTGCCCAGCACCGCCGCGGCGCCACGCATCCAGGCCGCGGCCTCTTTCAGGGTGGTTTTCCCGCAGAGATCCAGGCCCTCGGTCCCGGCCACCGCCGCGCAGGTGGGGGCCTCGTCCGGCGAGCCCAGCACCGCCACGGCGTAGCCTTCGGACCTGGCCTTCAGCAGCAGGGCCCGGTAGTGCTCCACGGGCCAGGCCTTGGAGGGCCAGGTGGAGCCGGGCATGAGGCAGAGGTAGCGCTCCGCGGGCTTGTCGATGGCCACCTGCGGATCGAAGTCCGCGTAGGGCATGGGCGGCAGGTCCGGCCAGCGCCGCTTCAGCACCGCGTGGTAGCGCAGCAGGAAGGGGCCTTCCGCGTCCCAGAAGGGGCCGCTGTGCGTGTTGAAGGGGCCGGCCAGGCTCTCGTCCACGCCGATGCGCTCGGGCACCCGCGCCAGCCAGGCCGCCAGGGCGGGTCGCAGGGACTTGGGGAAGTGGATGCTGCGGGCGGCGCGGTGGTGCCTCAGGATGCGCGCCATGGCGAAGGGGCCGGGCTTGTCCTCGTCCGGCAGGGCCGCGTCGCAGAACCACGTATCCGCCACCAGGCCCACGGTGGCCTTCGGCCCCCAGACGACCAGGGGCCCGGCGTTGATCTCCCGAAGCAGGCGCAGTACGGGAAGCTGCATGGCGGCGTCGCCCACGAACCGCGGGAAGCGTACCCAGGTGGCGTGGTCGGGGATCACAGCCACGGCGCCACCGCCTCGCGGAACTTCGCCGCGGCGTCGTAGTCCCGGGTGAGGGCCGTGCCGAAGGCATGGGCCTTCGCGCGCTGGACTTCCCAGGCGGCGGGATCCGCCAGCAGGGGGGCGATCCGGGCGGCGGCGGCGCGCAGCAGGCCATCCTCGATGGTCTTGCGGTCGTCGGGTTTGGGGATGAGGAAGCCGCCCTCGCCGTCCTTCAGCATGGTCCCGATGCCGCCCACGGTGGGCGCCAGCACGGGCACGCCCCGCTCCAGGGCCTCGATGAGCGCCAGGGGGAAGAAGCCCTCGTTGCGGCTGGTCATGACGTAGAGGTCCAGGGCGGCGAAGGCGGGGGAGAGGTCCTTGAGCGGGCCCGTGCGGGTGCAGTGGTCCAGCAGCCTCTCGTCCTCCAGCGCGCCCTGGATCTCCTGGGCGTAGGCCTGATCCTCCCGGCCCGCCAGCAGCAGGTGCAGGGGATTCGGCACCTGCTCTCCCAGCCGGGCGGCGAATCGGACCACGTCCGCGGTCGCCTTCCGGGCATCCATCTGCCCGGCGTAGCCCACCACCACCGCGTTTTCCGGTACGCGCAGCGCGATGCGCGCCGTGCGCCTCGCCCCCGCGTCCACAGGTTCCACCACCGCCCGCGGATACAGGGGGTGGATGATGCTGCACGGGGCGGCGCTGAGGTGCCGCCGCACGGCGGCGGTGAAGTCGTAGGTGCAGATCCAGCGGTCCACGAGGTTCCGCACGCCGCGGTACTTGCGCAGGTGGCGCTCGTAGTGCTCATGGAGCGTGAGGACGGTGGGGATGCGCACGCCGAACCGCGCCAGCCAGGGCAGGGCCCGCTGCACGCCCTTGTGGTTGCAGAGCACCAGCAGGTCGGGCCGGGTCCGGCGCAGCCAGCGGAAGGCGCCCACGGCGCCGGGGAGGTGGAGCACCTCGACCACGTTCGGGTTCCGCTGCCGCAGCTCCGGCTCGATGTCGCGCTTCCCGGGCTCCTTCCGGAAGATCACGCTGACCTTCACGGGCAGCCCCGCCAGGGCCGCCACCTGCTCCAGGAGCACCCGCTCGCCTCCTCCGAAGGACAGTTTCCGGTGCGCGAACACGACGTGCTTCACGGGACTCCACGAAAGGGTTCAAGATAGGGTAACTGACCTAACGCGTCACTTCTCCAGGTTGCCATGTCCCTCGTCTCGACCCAACGGATCCTGCTGGTGGAGGACGAACCCGGCCTTCGGGAGGTGCTGACCCTGGCCCTGGAGGGGGCCGGCTTCAAGTGCGAGGCCGCTTCGGGCATCGAGGAGGGGCGGCGGGCCCTCCAGGAGACCACCTTCGACGGCGTGCTCTCGGACCTGAAGCTGAAGGACGGCTCCGGCATCGAGCTGCTCACCTGGATGAAGGAGCAGGGCCTGGAAACGCCGGTGGTGATCATGACCGCCTACGCCACCACGGAGACCACCGTGCAGGCCCTCAACCAGGGCGCCGTGGACTTCATCACCAAGCCCTTCAAGCACGAAGAGCTCATCGGGACACTGAAGGGCCTGCTGGCCGCGGCGGAGCCCGAAGCCCCGCTGCCGCAAGACCTGGGCGAGCTGGTGGGCGTGGGTCCGACCATGCGGAAGATCAACGCCCTCATCGGCAAGGTTTCGCGCGCCGACACGACGGTGCTGCTCACCGGCGAGAGCGGCACCGGCAAGGAAGTGGTGGCCCGGCTCATCCACCGCTATTCCGATCGGGCCAAGGGTCCCTTCATCCCCGTGAACTGCGGGGCCCTGCCCGAGGCCCTGCTGGAAAGCGAGCTGTTCGGCTTCGAGAAGGGGGCCTTCACCGGGGCCGGCGCCATGAAGCGCGGGCTCTTCGAGGAGGCCGGCGGCGGGATCCTCTTCCTGGACGAGATCGGCGAGATGCCGCTGCCCTTGCAGGTGAAGCTGCTGCGGGTCCTGCAGGAACGGCGGGTCCGTCGGCTGGGGGCCACGGAGGAGCGGCCCGTGGACGTGCGCGTCATCGCCGCCACCAACCGGGACCTGCGGGCCCGGGCCGAATCCGGCGCTTTCCGCGAGGACCTCTTCTACCGGTTGAACATCCTCCAGATCGAGCTGCCACCCCTGCGGGAGCGCCTGGATGACCTGCCCATCCTCGCTGAGCATTTCATCCGCCGGTTCTGCCAGAAGCTGGGCAAGCCGCCCATGCAGCTCCACGCGGACACCATGGCCCAGCTCCTGGCCTACCGGTTCCCGGGCAACGTGCGGGAGCTGGAGAACCTCATGGAGCGCTGCGTGGCGCTCAACGCCGGCGGACCCATCACCCGGGACCTGCTGCCCGACGGCTTCGGCCAGGCTGGCGTCAGCGAAGGCGCCGGACGCCCGGCCCCTCTGGCCATCCCCCCGGACGGCTTCGACCTGGAGGCCTGGATCAACGCCCTCAAGGGCCACTTCCTCAAGCGCGCCCTGGAAGACGTCGGCGGGGTGAAGACCAAGGCGGGCAAGCGGCTGGGCATGAGCTTCCGGGCCTACCGCTACTGGCTGGCCGAACTGGGGGGCCTGGAGGCCCTGCCCCAGGACTTCCCCTGGCCCGACGACTTCCCCCCCGCCCCGGTGGACGAAGGCGGCGGAACCGATGGGCCGAAGGACGCATGATGCCGATGGATCCTTGCTTTTTCAGCCATTTCTGGCACACTGTAACGCTCGGATGCGCCGCAGACGAGCCCTCACCCCGGACCCTCCCATGACCCCGACCCACGCCCGCCGACGAGACCAGGGATTCTCCCTGCTGGAGCTCCTGGTGGCGATGATGATCATCGCCGTCCTGGGCACCCTGGGGTTCTCGCAGTACAAGAAGCACTCCGCCCAGGCCCGCTACCTCAAGGCCCAGGACGACCTCAAGATCGTGGCCGAGGGGCTCGACCAGTACTACCTCAAGCACGGCCGCTTCCCGGATTTCGGCAGCTTCGACGCCATGGTGGACGGCAACTCCTCGCTGGTGAAGGAGAGTCTCATCAAGGTGGGTATGGCCGCCCAGGACCCCTTCGGCCAGCCTTACGAGGGCAAGTCCAGCCGGGCCACCTACGAACTGAAGTGCGCCGGCGACCCCGGCAACCAGGAGGACGCGGGCCCCATCGTCCGGACCCCCGGGCAGGTGACCGGTTCTTCGCCCGTCAGCGGGGCGGGCAGCACGGCGGCGCCCAAGGCGGATGCCCCGGCCGCCGACGCCGGAGCCGGCAAGTGATCGATCTCCACAAGCTGCCCCTGGAGGGCCTCCGCCTGAACGGCACCACCGACGAGGTGGTGCTGGAGGGGGGCGTCTCCCTGCGGGATCTGGCCTGGTCGGTGTTCGCGCTGGCCTCGGACGGCGATGTCTTCCTCGAGGTGAAGGGCCAGGCGGTGTGGCAGGGGGCCTGCAGCCGCTGCCTCGCGCCCCTGGACCGGCCCATCTCCGTGGAGAGCCAGTTCCTGGGCAGCAAGGATCCCGACCTGGTAGGCCGCGGCTCCCACACCCTGGGCTCCCAGGACCTGGACGTGGTCTTCCTGCCGGAAGACACGCTGGACGAGACCGAACTGGTGCGGGAGCAGTTCGAGCTCCAGGCGCCCATGCACCCCCTCTGCGCCGAGGACTGCAAGGGGCTTTGTCCCACCTGCGGCAAGAACTGGAACAAGGGCCCCTGCCAGTGCCCGACCGGATCCGCGCAGGCCCCCTCCGCCCTCAACCGGGCCCTCACGAAGGCGCTGGCGGGAATCAAGCTGGACCCGGAATCCTGAAACCCTTAACCTGGAACTTTGCGTTTTTCCCCTAGGAGCAAGCCATGCCGAATCCCAAGCGCCGCCATTCCAAGGCCCGCCGCGACCGCCGGCGCACCCACGACGCGCTGGAGGCCATGAGCGCCAGCACCTGCCCCAACTGCCAGACTCCCAAGCTGCCCCACCGCGTGTGCCCCAGCTGCGGCTTCTATCGCGGCAAGCTGGCCGTCCGCGTCGCCGAGAACGCCTAAGAGCCGTCCGGTGGACGGTCATCGCATCGCACTGGACGTCATGGGGGGCGACCACGCTCCCCATGCGACGCTGCTGGGCGCCCGGGAAGCCCTCCAGGCCTGGCCGGGACTCTTCCTCCTCCTCGTCGGGGATGAGGCGGTGCTCCGTCCGCAGTTGGCCCGTCACGGCTTCACGCCGGAGCTGCTGACCCGCGCGGAAGTGGTCCATGCCTCCCAGACCGTGGTCATGGAGGACAAGGCCACCAGCATCCTCAAGGAGAAGAAGGACAGCTCCATCCGCGTCGCCGCCCAACTCGTCCGCGAGGGGCGGGCCCACGGCGTGGTGTCCATGGGCCACACGGGGGCGGCCATGGTGGCCTCCAGCCTCGTCATCGGCAAGCTCGAGGGCGTGGACCGGCCGGCCCTGGCCAGCGTGATGCCCAACATGAAGGGCGGGCCCACGGTCCTCCTGGACGTGGGCGCCAACGTGGACTGCCGCGCCGAGCACATCGCCCAGTTCGCCGTGATGGGCTCGGTCTATGCGGAGGAGGTGCTCGGCCTCGAGCGGCCCCGCGTGGGCATCCTCAGCGTGGGCGAGGAGGACGGCAAGGGCACGGACGTGACCAAGGACGCCTCCGCCATGCTCCGCGAGATGGAGATCCGCTTCGAAGGCAACGCCGAAGGGCGGGACATCTGGAACGGCAACTTCGACGTCATCGCCTGCGACGGTTTCGTGGGCAACGTCGTCCTGAAGTCCAGCGAGGCCCTGGCCGAGGGCATCATCGGCGGCCTGCGGGACAGCTTCATGGAGTCGCCCATCACCAAGCTGGCGGGCCTGCTCGCCAAGCCCGCCATGAAGCGGTTCAAGCAGAAGCTCGATTACGCGGAGTACGGCGGCGCGCCGCTGCTGGGCGTGAAGGGCGTGAGCATCATCGGCCACGGCCGCAGCGACCACAAGGCCGTGCGCAACGCCATCCGCGCCGCCCTGCGCGCCGTGGAGCACCGCCTCCACGAGCGTATCCAGGAGCGCGTGGCCATGCTTCTCCCGCAGGATTGATCTTATTTGCCACGGATGAACACGGATGTATCGTCATCTGAGTTCATCCGTGGCGGACATTTCTTGAGGTTGTCATGAGCAAAGTGGCTTGGCTGTTTCCGGGGCAGGGGTCGCAGGCGGTGGGCATGGGCGTGGCGCTGGCAGAGGCCGAGCCGGCGGCGCGGGCCGTCCTCCAGGACGCGGATGCGGCCCTGGGCTTCTCGCTCTCGAAGCTCATGGCCGAGGGGCCCGAAGACACGTTGAAACTGACGGAACACACCCAGCCCGCCATCCTGACCCACAGCACCATGGTGGTGCGCGCCTGGGCCCACCGCCTGCCGAAGCCGGACTTCGCCGCGGGGCATTCACTGGGCGAGTACAGCGCCCTGGTGGCGCTGGGCGCCCTGGGCTTCCAGGACGCGGTCCGCACCGTGCGCGAGCGCGGCCGGGCCATGCAGGAGGCCGTGCCCGTGGGCGTGGGCGCCATGGCGGCCATCCTGGGGATGAGCCAGGCGGACGTGGAGGCCAGCTGCGCCGAGGCCGCCGCCGCGACCGGGAAGATCGTGGTGCCCGCCAACTTCAACGGCCCCGGCCAGATCGTCATCGCCGGCCACGCCGAGGCCGTGGACGCGGCCCTGGAGGCCGCCAAGGCCCGCGGCGGGCGCAAAGCCATGAAGCTGCCCGTGAGCGCCCCTTTCCATTCGCCCCTGATGGAGCCCGCCCAGGCTCGCATGGAGCCCATCCTGCGGAGCCTGGCCTTCAAGGCCCCCATCTGCCCCCTGGTGAACAACGTGGACGCAGCCGCGATCTCAGAACCCGAGGCGCTGCGGAACGGGCTGGTGCGCCAGATTCCCGGCGCCGTGCGCTGGCAGGCCACCCTGGACCTGCTGCTGGACCAGGGCGTCACCTCCTACTTCGAGCTGGGCCCGGGCAAGGTCCTGGCGGGCCTGGTGAAGCGGCAGGCCAAGGAGCGGGGCCTGGAGGTGACCGCGCTGAGCCTCGGCGCCCCCGAAGACCTCGTCCAGCTGGGCTGACACAGCGCTGGCAGGGCCTTCCCGCCGGGAAGGTGTGATGAAAAGCAATGCCCCCCGGGGGTAGGGTGGATGGAACGACACTGCGTCTTCCAGTGGGCGGCGGCGGGCGGCGGAAAGTGGCCCGGTGCCGCGCACATCACCCTCAGTCCGAGGTGCCCATGCGCAAGGATCTTGTCTTCGGAATGGCCGGTTCAGGAGGCGATGGCATCGTCTCCGCCGGCGACTCCCTTCTCCAGGCTGCTTCGGCGGAGGGTTATCACGGCGTGATGACCAAGAGCTTCGGCTCCCAGATCCGCGGCGGCGAGTCCTCCTGCCGCGTGCGCATCAGCACGGACCCGGTCCTGAACCCCGGCGGCAACCTGGACGTGGCCGTGGCCCTGAACTGGGAGGACTTCCTCAAGTTCGGCGCCGAGCTCCCCGTGGCCGGCACCACCGTGGTGATCTACGAGGCCGCCACCGGCGTGCCCGAGAACCAGATCCCCCTGGTGGGCGTGACACCCCTCCAGGTGATCGCCGTGCCCATCGCCGCCATGGCCAAGGAGACCGCCGGCACCGAGCGCGCCAAGAACACCGTGGTGCTGGGCCTCATCGCCGGCTGGTTCGGCATCGGCGGCGAAGCGGTGATGAAGGGCATTTCGAAGAAGCTGGCCAAGAAGAGCCAGGAGCTCGTCGAAGCCAACCAGAAGGCCTTCGACGCCGGCGTGGCCTTCGCGAAGTCCCATCCGCTCAAGGCCGACATGACCGTCGTGCCGTCCTCGACCAAGGGCGCCGTGAAGCTCCTGACCGACGGCAACGACATGTGCGCGGCCGCCGCCCTCTTCGCCGGCTGCCAGTTCTTCGGCGGCTATCCGATCACCCCTTCCACCGAGATCATGCAGTTCTTCACCAACCACGTGTGGAAGTACGGCGGCGCCGTGCTGCAAGCCGAGGACGAGATCGCAGGCATCGGGTCCGCGGTGGGCGCCTCCTTCGCCGGCAAGAAGGCCATGACCGCCACCAGCGGCCCCGGCCTCTCCCTGAAGTCCGAGATGATGGGCCTCGCCAGCATCGCCGAGCTGCCCCTGGTGATCGTCGACGTGCAGCGCGGCGGCCCCTCCACGGGCCTGCCCACCAAGACCGAGCAGTCCGACCTCTTCGCGGCGGCCTTCTCCGCCCACGGCGACGTGATCCGCCCCGTGCTGGCCCCCACCTCCGTGGCCGACATGTTCCGCACCACCGTGGAGGCCTTCAACATCGCCGAGTACTACCAGACGCCGGTGATCATCCTCTCCGACCAGGAGATCGCCTCCCGCAAGGAGACGCTGGATCCCATCGACACCAGCACGTTCAAGATCATCAACCGCCTGGTCCCCGCCGGCGCGGACCTGCAGGACTACAAGCGGTTCAAGCAGACCGAGAACCACATCAGCCCCATCAGCCATCCGGGCATGCTGGGCGGCACCTACCTGGCCTCCGGCATCGAGCATGTGGAATCCGGCGCGCCCACGAACAGCGGCTCCGTCCACCAGCGCATGAACGACAAGCGCATCAAGAAGTTGGACCCCCTGAAGGAGCGCAAGGACCTCTTCGAGATCACCGGCAACCCCGACGCCCCCCTGGCCCTGGTGGCCTGGGGCAGCGTGGCCGGCGTCTGCCGCGAGGCGCTGCAGATGGCCCAGGCCGAGGGCCTGGACGTGAAGCTCATGGTGCCCTACCTGCTCTACCCCGTGGCCGAGCAGACCTACCGCGACTTCTTCGCCTCGGTGCAGAAGGGGCTCGTGGTCGAGCAGTCCCACCTGGCCCAGACGTTCAAGGTGCTGCGCATGCACCTCGACCTGCCCAAGGGCCTGCAGTCCCTGGCCCGCAGCGGCGCGAACCCCTTCCTGCCCGGCGAGATCGTCGCGGCCCTCCACCATCTCCTCTCGGAGCTGCAGCGCAGCCACGAGGGCAAGCTTCAGCCCCAGGAGTGAGGTTCACCATGAGCGCTACCATGACCACCCCCGGCGAATTCCAAGCGAAGGACTACAAGAGCGACCTGAAGCCCATCTGGTGCCCCGGATGCGGCGACTACTCCGTGGTGCAGGGCATCTACCGGGCGCTGGCCGCCATCGGCCGTCCGCCCCATGAGGTCGCCTTCATCTCGGGCATCGGCTGCTCCAGCCGCATTCCCGGCTACACCACGGCCTACGGCTTCAACACGGTGCACGGCCGCGCCCTGCCCATCGCCCAGGGCATCAAGCTGGCCAACCCCGACCTGCTGGTGCTGGCGGCCGGCGGCGACGGCGACGGCTTCTCCATCGGCGGCGGCCACATCGCCCACCTGATCCGCCGCAACATCGACATCACCTACATCGTGATGGACAACCAGATCTACGGCCTCACCAAGGGCCAGCTCTCGCCCACCTCCCAGAAGGGCCGCACCACCTGCACCTCGCCCTACGGGAGCCTCGAGAACCCGGTGAACCCGCTCCTCTACGTGCTGGCCTACGGCGCCGGCTTCGTGGCCCAGGCCTCGCCCACGGACCTGGCGGGCATGGCGGCCACCCTAGAGGAGGCCATCCGCTACCCCGGCTTCGCCTTCGTGAACGTCCAGTCCCCCTGCGTCACCTACGGCGAGGAGGCCCAGCAGATCAAGGGCCTCAAGGCCATCAGCGAGAACCTCTCCGCCATCGGCCACGACCCGGCCGACCGGCTGGCGGCCATGGACCTGGCCCAGCACTACGGCGAGAAGCTGCATCTGGGCGTGTTCTACAAGAACCCCGAGCCACCGCCGACCTACGACGCCCTGATCCGCGAGCGTCAGGCCCAGCTGTCCCAGGGCGCCCTCCCCAAGGAGCGCATCCTGGATCTCTTCATCAAGAAGTGACGGGAGGCCCCATGGCCGCACGGATCGATTTCGCCAGCCTGAGCCTGATGGATGCCCTCGATCTGGCCGTTCTGATCGAGGACGAGGCCAAGGAGCGCTACGAGGAATTCGCGGCGCAGATGGACCAGCACCGGACGCCGGATGCCGCCAAGTTCTTCCGCCTCATGGCGGTGAACGAGGCCAAGCACGGACAGGAGCTGGCCGATCGCCGGAGCCAGCTGTTCGGCGGCGTGACGCCCACGGTCACCCGGGCCATGGTCTTCGAGGTGGAGGCCCCTGACTACGACCAGGCCCGCGCCTTCATGAGCCCGCGCCAGGCCATGAAGGCGGCCCTGGCCTCCGAGGTCAAGGCCCACGCCTTCTTCGTGGCGGCCCTCCCCGCCCTGAAGGACGCGAAGGTCCGCGCCCTCTTCGAGGAACTCCGCGACGAAGAGGTGCAGCACCAGGCCCTCGTCAAGGCCGAGCTGGCCAAGCTCCCCCCGGACAGCGGCCTCTCCGACGACGATTTCGTGGACGAGCCTACAGCTCAGTAGCCCACTTAGTTCAAGCCAGAGAAAGAACTTTTCAACACCAAGGCACCAAGAACTGCTTTTTTCTTTTCTTGGCGTTTTGGTGTCTTGCTTGGTGTCTTGGCGGTGGTCTTTATTCCAGGTCTTCGGTGGGGCGTCGCCAGACCTCGGTCAGCACGAAGGCCGCCGCGGCCAGGTAGCTCGCGGCCAGCAGTCCCAGGGCCACCCAGGGCGCCCAGGCGGTGCCAGGGTGGCCCTGGCGCATCCACCAGAGGGTGGCGTCGAACAGCACGGCCACCGCGCAGCCCCCCATGAGGAGGTGGCGGCCCGGCCACTTCAGCCGCCGCAGGTAGAGGACCGCCACCGCCAGGAACACCAGCGGGAAGACGGCAAGATGGAGGCCCCGGGCGCCGATCGTGGCGTAGAGGCTCTCGGAGGTTTCCTCCAGGGCCAGGGGCCGCAGGTCCTCGTAGCTCGTGAGGCGCGGGTACTGGCCGCCGTCGCCGTGGCAGCTGGCGCAGTTGTTGGCGACGATGGCCTCCACGGGCGCAAAGCCTTCACGGGTGGCGCCCCCCTGCACCCAGGTCCGGAAGACCGCGACCTGCGCGGGGTTGGTGTTGGGCGCCATGACGCCCTCCAGCACCGAGATCAGGCGGGACCGCGCTGGCGGCGCGGCCGCCACCGGGCGCTCCTGTCGCGCGGCGAAGGCCAGGCCACCCGCGAGGAAGGCCCCGAGGGCCAGGATCACGAAGGTGGCGAAGGCGCGTTCGGAGGAGGGCAGGGTTCGAAGCGACATCCGCCCATGGTATCCGCTCACTCCAGCGGCATGTCGCCGGTGGCGAGGCTCCGCCGCATGAGGAAGAGCAGGGGGAAGAGGCAGAAGCAGAGGATGCCCATGAACCAGAAGGTGTCCGCGAAGGCCATCATGGTGGACTGCTTCACCACGGTGCCGTAGGCGGCGCCCTGGGCCATGTGGGCCGCGTCTGTCGGCGACAGCCCCCCGCGCAGGACGCCCAGTTGGGTCGTGCGGTCCAGGAAGCCCTGGTAGGCCGGGTTCCCGGGCGACAGGTGGCCGATGAGGTTCGCCTGATGCACCTGGGACCGGCGGGCCAGCATGGTGGTGGCCAGGGCGATGCCCGTGCTGCCGCCAATGTTGCGCACCAGGTTCATGAGGCCTGTGGCGTAGGCCGTCTTCTCATGCGGGATGTGCTGGAAGGCCGACACGTTGATGGGGATGAAGAGGAAGGCGAAGCCGAGGCTCTGCACCACGCGCGACCACATGGCCGTGCGGAAGTCCACCTGGAGGTTGAAGCCCGCCATCTGGATGAGGCCCAGGCCGCAGGTGAAGAACCCGATGCCGATGAGCCAGCGGGTGTCCACCTTCTTCAGCAGCATGGCCACCACCGGCATCATCAGCATGATGGCCAGGCCGCCGGGGCTCAGCACCCAGCCGCTCAGCAGGGCGGTGTAGCCCAGCAGGGTCTGGAGGAAGATGGGCAGCAGGGCAAGGCTGCCGTAGAGCACGAAGCCCAGCACGAAGAGCATGAGGATGGACACGGCGAAGGTGCGGTCCTTCATCAGGCGGAAGTCCACGATGGGCCGCGTCTTGCGCAGCTCGTAGAGGACGGCGAACACCAGGGCCACCGCGGCGATGATGGCGAAGAAGACGATGAAGTTCGAGGAGAACCAGTCCTTGCGCTGGCCCTCGTCCAGCACGACCTCCAGCGAGGCCAGGCCCAGGGTGAGGACGCCGATGCCGAAGTAGTCGAACTTCGCGCCCTCCTTGAGCGAGATGCGGTGGAAGGTCGGAGGATCCTGCACCAGGGCGCTGGTGAGCGTGAAGGACAGGAAGCCCACGGGGATGTTGATGAGGAAGATCCAGTGCCAGCTGAAGTTGTCGGTGATCCAGCCGCCCAGCACCGGCCCGATGATGGGCGCCAGCACCACGCCCATGCCGTAGACGGCCATGGCCGCGCCGCGCTTCTCGTGGGGGAAGGTCTCCACGAGGATGGCCTGGGAGATGGGCTGCAGGCCACCGCCGCCGAGGCCCTGGAGCACCCGGAAGAAGATGAGCCAGCCCAGGGAGGGCGCGATGCCGCAGAGCAGCGAGGCCACGGTGAAGGTGGTCACGCAGGTGAGGTAGAACCGCTTGCGGCCCATGAGGCTGGAGAAGTAGCCGCCCAGGGGCAGCACCACGGCGTTGGCCACGAGGTACGAGGTCAGCACCCAGGTGGTCTCCTCCACCGTGGCGGACAGGTCCCCCGCGATGTGCGGGAGCGCCACGTTCGCCACGCTGGTGTCGAGGACCTCCATGAAGGTCGCGATCATCACCGTGAGGGCGATGATCCAGGGGTTGATGCGGCGGTGGGAGGTCATAGAGAAAAACTCACGCAGAGGAGCGCAGAGGAAACGGAGGATGCAGAGGGAATAGGAACGCTACTTAGAATGTCTTGCTCCTCGACCCTCCGCTGTCCCCCTGATCCTCTGCGTGAGTATTGTTCTCGCGCAACACCGGCTTGAATGAATGGAGGAATGGAGAAGGTCACGACCTGCTCCTCACGATTCGTTCGATGCCGCCGTCTTTCAGGGGCCAAGCCCAAAAATTGAGCAAGAGTCCCACCTCTTTCTCAGAGAAGCGGAGATAGCTATGAAGCTGTGCGCGGTGAAGGTCGAGGATGCGCTCCACGGTTTTCAATTCCACGATGACGGCGTCATCTACGAGCAGGTCCAGACGGTAGGCTGCTTCGATCCGAAGTTCACCGTAGTGGATATCCAGGGGGACCTGGGTGGTGACTCTGTGCCCGGACTTCTTGAGTTCGTAGATCAGGCAGGATTCATAGGCAGACTCGAATAGCCCAGGACCCAGGGCTTTCTGGACCCTGATAGCCGCGCCGATGATGGATTCGGTGATGGCTCGGTGAGGGAAGTCTCCGCGTCCCTCCGCTCCCTCCGCAATCCTCTGCGAGAGTGGTTTCATCGGACGATCACCGTGGCCTCGACGTTCATGCCGGGGCGCAGGACGACCTTCTGGGCTTCGGCCTCGTCGATGTGGATCTTCACGGGGATGCGCTGGACCACCTTCACGAAGTTGCCCACGGCGTTCTCGGGGGGCAGCAGGCTCATGCGCGAGCCGGTGGAGCCGGCGATGGAATCCACGTGGCCCTTGAGCACCACGCCGTTCATGTCCACCTTGACCTCGGCCTCCTGGCCGGGCTTCATCTTCGCGAGCTGGGTCTCCTTGAAGTTGGCCGTCACCCAGGTCTGGTGCAGCGGGATCAGCGTCATCAGGCCCTGGCCCGGCTGGATGGTCTGCCCGGCCTCCACGAACTTGCGGGTGACCACGCCATCCACCGGCGCGAGGATCTTCGTGTAGCCGAGCTGCAGCTCCAGCCCCTCCTGGCTGGCGCGGGCCTGCTCCACTTGAGCCTGGGCCGACGCCAGGCGGGCCTCGGCGGCGCCCACGGCCACGCGGCGGATGTCCGCCTCGCGCTGCAGGGAGCCCAGCTTCTGCTGGGCGGCGCGCCAGTCGCCGTCGGCCACCTCGGCCTGGGTGCGGATGCCGTCGAACTGCTGGGCGGAGATCTCCTCGCGTTCCGCCAGGGGCTTCATGCGCTGGACGTCCATCTTCGCCTTGTCGAGACTGGCCTTCTTGGAATCCAGATTGGCCTTGGCCGTCTCCAGGTCCGAGCCCTTGGCCTGCTGGAAGGCCACCTGGGCCCGCTCCAGATCGGCCCTGGCGCCCTCGACCTGGGCCTTGGCCTGGGCCAGGGCGGCCCTGGCCTGGTCGAGCCGGGCCTGGATGTCGCGGGGGTCCACGGCCACCAGGGGGTCGCCGGCCTTCACGGCCTGGTTGTCCTCCACCAGCACCTTGTCCACGGTGCCGTAGACGCGGCAGGAGACCGGTACCAGGTGGCCGTCCACCTGGGCGTCGTCGGTGCTCACGCGGTTGCGGGAGTAGAGCCACAGCCCGCCGCCGAGGAGGAGGGCGATGGGCGTGCCGATGAGGAGGGCCCGCAGGGCCTTGGAGATGCCGGCGGCTGCGGCGCCGCTGGGGGTGTCCGTCACGGGGGAAGCGTCTTGGTTCATGGGTGTCTCCATCAGCGGGCGAAGGTCTGCTCAAGCTGGCCGGTGGCGCGGGCCAGGTCCACGCGGGACTGGTTGAGGCGGTAGAGGGCGTTGATCTGGTTGTCGTTCGCGCGGGCCAGCTCGTCCTGGGCGTTGATCACTTCGATGTTGTTGCTCACGCCGGCTTCGAACCGGTGCCGGGCCTGGGTGAGGGCCTCGGTGGACAGGCTCACGGCGAGGTTGGCGACCTCCACCTCGTGGGTCGCGGCCTCCAGCTCGGCCTGCGCCACCTGGACTTCGTATCCCACCTGGGCGCGTACCTCGCGGCGGGCTTCCTGCACGCGGGCCTGCTCGGACTTGGCGCGGGACACATGGGAGGACACCAGGCCGCCCGTGAAGAGCGGCACCCGGAGGCCCAGCGAGATCTGGTAGGTGTGAGCCCAGGATTCGGACTGGAGACTCGTGGTCCCGAAGGTCCCGCTGGCGACGAGGGTGGGCAGGCGCAGGCCCTGGGCGGCCTGGCGCAGGTTCTCGGCGGCTTTTTCGCGGGCATCGAGGGCCGCGAGTTCCGGGCGCTGGGTCAGGCCGGCCTGGTAGGCCGCCTCGAAGCCGCCCGTGGGCAGGGCGGGCGCCGAGAGGGTGTCGGCCAGCTCGATGCGGGTTCCGGGTTTCAGGTCCAGCAGCCGGCCCAGGCCGGCCAGGGCGGTGGTGCGCTGGGTCTGGGCCTGGATGAGGCGCTGGCGCTCGGTCTGCAATTGCACCTGGGATCGCAGCGTGTCGAGCTTGGTGCCTACGCCCTGCTTCTGCTGGTTCTCGGCCAGCTTGGCCAGGGCTTCCGCCAGCTCCACGCGGGATTCCCCCGCCTTCACGGAGGCCGTGGCGCGGAGGGCGTGCAGGTACTGGCCCACCACCAGGGCGGCGATCTCCTCGCGCACGGCGCGGCCCTGGGCGCGGGCGGCGTCCTCCGCATGGCGGGAGGCCCGCCACTTCTTCCAGAGGCTGAGGTCGAACAGGGAGACCTGGGCCTCCACGCCCACCTGACCCCAGTTGAAGGGACCCACCACCTCGGGGCCGCCGGGCTGCGGAATGCCCATCAGCGCGTCCAGGTTGTACTTGTTGCGCTGGCCGAAGGCCTGGGCGCTCACCTGGGGCATGAGGGCGGCGGCCGCCGCCCGGCGGTCGTCCCCGCTCTCGGCGATGGTCAGGAGCGACTGCTGCAGCCGCGGATTCTGCTCGAGGGCGGTCTTGAGGGCCTGGGCCAGCGTGAGCTGCACGGTGGGGTAGGCGTTGACCGGCGCGGCCGGCGCGGTCGTGGCGGAGGCGGCGGGAGGAGGAACCTGGGCCCAGGCGGCGCCCGCGGTCAGCAGGGCGAGGGAGAGCGCCCGGTCCCGGCCGGGGACACGAGGGGCGCCAAAGGCCCGGGAGCGGGCCCGGGAACTGGTGCGGGACATGCGAACCTCCATCTGTCTCGAAACATCGCGTGGGTCGGTCATGAAGGCAGCTCGCTGTTGGCGCGGATCCGATTCAGGAAACCCTTGAGCTGGTCCAGTTCCTCCCGGGAGAAGCCCTTCAGGTGCGCGTTCAGCACCTTGATGGCCACGGGCGGGAGGTGGGGCAGCAGGTCGTGGCCCGCTTCCGTGAGCTCGAGGAGGGTGATGCGCCGGTCCTTGCTGCTGGGGACTCGGCGGATGAGGCCCTTCTCCTCCAGGCGGTCCAGCATGCGGGTCATGGAGCCGGTGTCGCAGTGGCCGAAGCGGCAGAGCTCGGCGGCCGTGGACGCGCAGCCCCGGGCGATGCGCATGAGGATGACCCACTGGGCCCCGGTGATGCCCATGCCCTGGCTGGCCATCTCCTCGTCGAAGCCGGTGAGGATCCGCCGCGAGACGTCCGCGATCAGGCGCCCCAGGCTTTCCTCCGGCTGGTAGTTCTCGGGGGTGTACAGAGGCTCGGTCTTCTCGGGTTCGACAGGCATGGCGATGTCCTGATTGGGTGCCTAAGCAATTACTGCCAGAGCAGCAATCTTGGGAACCCCAGGAACTTCCGTCAACTGCCCAGGCCGCCCGTGGACCTCTCGAAGGAAGGTAGCCAGAGTTGGAAAGTTCTGTTTCTGTGTCTTGTTATCAATTGAGTAATGGTTAAAAACAGGCTCAAAAAAATAACGAAACCTGATCACCGGCCAAACTCAGCCAGAAAAGCAAGGAACCGCGAATGGCGCGAAAAGGCGCGAAATACGGCGGAGAAGGGTGGCTGGGCCTTCAGCCCTCAATCGCGCCTTGCGCGTGGAGAGGGAAGCAGGATCGTTCGCCATTCGCGCGCCCGCAGTGCGATTCGCGTGTTTCGCGGTTCGATCATTCCAGGCTGAGGTTCGCCATCACCCAGTGACGGAAAACGAACCTTGTCCGCCTCATTCCCCACCCGCCGAGAGGACAATGGAGGCCTTCGCAGGAGGTCGCCATGGTTCGCGCACCCTTGCTTAAACGGATCCTGCCTGCCGCTCTGGTCGGCGCCCTGCTCGGCGGCGGTCCCCTCAACCCACAAGCCGCGCCAGAGCCCGGTCCCGGCGGGCTCCTGGCCCTGCCTACGCCCACGGCTGGCACCGTCCCGCTGGACGCCGCCCTCCGGGAACGACGCACCACGCGCACGCTGGCGGGCCCGGCCCTCTCCCTGGCGGAAGCCTCCCAGCTGGCCTGGAGCGCCCAGGGCGAGAACCGCCCGGGCCGGCGCACGGTGCCGAGCGCCCATGCGAGCTATCCCCTGGGCCTGTACCTCGTCACTGAGGGAAGCCCCACATTGGGAACCGGCACCTACCGTTACCAGCCGGGTGCGCATGGGCTCATGAGTTCGGGGTCCAAGGGCGTGGCGGCCCTGCTCGGTCCCATTCGCGCCATGCAGCCCTGGATCGTCAAGGCGCCCGCGGTGTTCGTGGTCACGGGAAGGCCCCTGAAGATCTCCTCGCGCGAGCCGGCGCCCAGGATGGACTACACCTTCTGGGAGGCGGGCGCGGCGTCCCAGGCCCTGCTGCTGCAGGCCGCGGCCCTAGGCCTCGGTGCCGGCGTGGCTTCGGGGGTGGACTTGGCCTCGGTGGGCGCGGCCCTGGGCCTGGACCCGGAGGAGAAGGTGCTCGTCCTGCTGCCGGTGGGGCGGCTGAAGGGGAAGTGATCCGCGGTGAACCTTCGACCGCGCCGGCCCACTGAAGGGAAAGATCCACGCTTCGTCTACCCTGGACGAAGGGACGCCCGCGACCCTGGAGACCTCATGAACCCTGCCTGGCCCTGCCTTCCCCTCACGGCGCTCGCGGCGTTCTCCCAGGCGGTCCCGGCTCCCGCCCCAGCACCAGTTCCAGTGCCTGCCCCGGCGGATCGCGAGATCACCTTCCCCGGCTTCAATGCCTTCCCTTTGAAAGGCAGCGTCAGGGCCGGTGGGGCGCACCGCTACTTCGCGGTGATGGTGGCTGGCTCCGGGCCCACGGACCGCGACTGGTCCAATCCCCTGATCCCCGTGCCCAGCCATGGCGGACGCGACGTCGCGGCCTGGCTGCAGGGGCAGGGCATCGGCTCCCTGCGCTACGACAAGCGGTTCATCGGCTCGAAGGATCCGAAGCTCGACATCTCCCTGGACGCCCAGGTGGGAGACCTCAGGGCCGCCCTGCAGGCCGCCCGCGCGCTGCCGGAAGCGAGGGGGAAGAAGCTCCTGCTGGTGGGCCACAGCGAAGGGGCGCTGCTCGCCCTGCTGACGGGCGGGGAGGCGGACGCCGCCCTGCTGCTGGCCATGCCCGGCCTCAGCATGGGCCGCGTGATCCTGGCCCAGGTGAAGGCGCAGCTGGACGCCGCCGGGGCGCCCGCGGAGGTGGCCCAGGCGAACCTCGGCTACCTGGAGGCGGCCGAGGCCTCGATCCGCCAGGACAAGCCCCTGCCCGAGGCGGGTCCCCAGGTCGCGCCCGGCGTCCTGCGCCTGGCCCGGATCCTGGCCCAGCCGGAAAGCCGGGGCTTCGTCCGCGACACCCTCGACCTGGATCCCTGGGCCCTGGCCCAGCGCCTGCCCGTGCCCTGCGCTGTGGCCTGGGGCGATCGCGACGTGCAGACCTGGCGGCCCGACGCGGTGCCACCGGGCTTCAAGGGCACGGTCATCGAACTGCCGGAGACGAACCACCTGTTCAAGCGTGAGACCCGTCCCCGCGCCTCGCTCGATGGCCGGTCGGCCGCGTCCGCCTACGGCGACGGCACGCCCCTGGCGGACTTGGGGCCGGTGGCCCGCTGGCTGGAGGGACTGAAATAGCCTTCCTGGGTCTCGGCCTGACTCAGCCAGAAAAGCAGGCAACCGCGAAAGACGCGAAAGGGTACGAAACGCGCCGGGGATGGGCCGCCTGGGCCTCCGGCCCCCAGACCCGTCCCCCCGTGGAGGCGGAAGCATGATCGTTCGTCATTCGCGCGCCCGTAGGGCGATTCGCGCCTTTCGCGGTCAGGCCATTCCGGGCGGAGGCAAGCCGATCGCCAGAATAGTCTTCGAACGGAGCCGGGATTGGCCTCATCATAGGAAAAGATCTTCGAGGTAATCCATGTTTCCTATCCGGCTCCTTCCGCTGGTGATCGTTCTGTCCATGGCCCGGGCCGCCTTCGCCACCGAGTCGTGGGACGCGGCCGCCTCGCGGCTTCAGGCCCACGTGGACGCTCGGCAGGGCCAGGGCGCCGTGGTGCAGGTCGAGCGGCTGGACGCCCAGACGGTACGGGTCCGCCTCAAGACCCTCTGGCCCAGGTTCATGCGCGCCAGCTTCCAGGGTTCCGGGGGCCGGCCGGGCCACCGCCTCTGCCAGATGGAGGGCCGCGGCGGCGAGACGCTCGAGGGCACCGCGCGGATCGAACCCGGAACCACCCGCCTGGAGGTGCGCCTCCATGGTTCTGACTTCAACCCCAAGATCATGCTGAGGCTCCCGGAGACGGGCCAGAGCGAGGTGGGGGTGGTGCTCGTGGCGGCCAGCTCCGAGGCCAACTCCGAGGCCTGAACGTCCGGGAGGCCGCGCGGCTAGACTGGACCTTCATCCGTTCGGAGGTCCCATGTTCAGCCTTCAGGGCAAGGTCGCCCTCGTCACCGGTGCCAGCCAGGGCATCGGCGAAGCCATCGCGAAGCGCCTCGCCGCCCAGGGCGCCACGGTGGTGTGCGCGGCGCGCACGCTGAGGAAGCTCCAGGAAGTGGCGGACGCCATCACCGCCGCGGGCGGCAAGGCCGATGTGGTGGTGGCCGACCTCTCGGACGGCGCCTCGGTGCGCGCCGCGGTGGCCACGACGGTGGAGCGGCACGGCGCCATCCACATCCTGGTGAACAACGCCGGCATCACCCGCGACAAGCTGCTCATCCAGATGAAGGAGGAGGACTGGGATGCGGTGATCGACACCAACCTCAAGGGCGCGTGGACGGCCATCCAGGCCGCCACCAAGCCCATGATGAAGCAGCGCTGGGGCCGCATCATCAACATCGCCTCCGTGGTGGGCCAGATGGGCAACCCGGGCCAGGCCAACTACGTGGCCGCCAAGGCGGGCCTCATCGGCCTCACCAAGTCCGTGGCGCGGGAGCTGGCCAGCCGCAACGTGACGGCGAACGCCGTGACGCCCGGCTACATCGAGACCGCCATGACCGCGGGCCTGCCCGACGACGTGAAAGCCGAGTTCACCAAGCAGATCCCCCTGGGCCGCATGGGCACCGCCGACGACATCGCCGCTTCCGTGGCCTTCCTCGCCAGCGACGAGGCGGGCTACATCACGGGCCAGGTGCTCAGCGTCAACGGCGGCATGTTGATGGCCTGAGCCGACCATGCTCGAACGCGCCAGGGATCTGATCCGCCGCGGCTGGGCCGCCTTCCGATTCCGCCGCCACTGGCCCTGGGTGCTGGTGGCGCTCGGCCTGCCCCTGGCCCTGAAGCCCGTGGATTCGGGCTGCGCGGCCTTCCTGGCCTGGATCGGGGCCCTGGTCCTGCTGGGCCGGGCCCTGCGCTGGATCTGGGACCGGCTGCTGTTCCGGGTCTCCCGGCGGCTCTGGGTGATCCTCGCGCTCATGTCCGTGCTCCCCGTCGTGGCCATGGCCGTGATGCTCATGGCCCTGGGCTGGCTGGGCCTCGGCGCGCAGGTGAGCCGCTCCACCCAGCAGACGCTGGCGGCCTGGGAGGAGGCCCTGCGGAGCGCCAACGGCGAAGTCTCCGACGCGGCGGCCCTCCAGGCCCTCCGCACTTACGGCGGGGCCTGGGTGGAGCACTCGCGCCAGCTGCCCGAGGGCGTGGACGCTGCCTTCGTGGGCATGGTCTGGGCGGACAGCCATGATGCGAAAGATGGCGCGAGTGCCGAAGCGGGCCGGAAGGACACCTACCTGCGGGCCGTACGCAAGGAGGCGGGCGGCTACCGCATCCTGTCGCTCAACCTGGGCGTGCTGGGCGACCGGGCCCAGGCCCTGGCGGGGGGGCAGGTGGTGTTCCAGCTCACCCCCCGGCGGGAAGGTCGGGCCCGCGACGAGAAGCTGCAGATCAAGGCCGGCGGCCGGCGGAGGGACACGGAGGCGCCCATCCTCGTGGGCCAGCGGGAGGCCCTGGCCACCTGGACCAAGGGCCAGGCCCTCCAGGGCTCCGGACTGTTCGCCCCGTTCAACCTGCCGCCCCTGGCCTTCCCCATCGTGGACTGGACCTCGGGCCGGTCCATGGTGCTGACCGCCACGCCGGAGACCAACCTCTACGCCCTGTTCGCCGGCTTCCGCTCCGGCGACCGCCAGGCGCTGTCCGAAGGCACCGTGAAGGCCATCGTCGTGGTCTCCCTGGTGCTGATGGCCCTGCTCATGGCCCAGGCGGTGGCGGCGATCCTCGGGCTGGTGCTCGCCTGGTCCCTGGGCCGGGCGGTGAACGACCTGCATGGCGGCGTGAAGCGCCTCAGCCTCGGGGATTTCTCCACCCGCATCCGGCCCCGGGGCCGCGACCAGGTGGCCCAGCTCTCCTCTGCCTTCAATGAGATGGCGGGCCGCCTCCAGGCCGCCGCCACGGAGCGGGACGAGCGTCTGCGCATGGAGGAGGAGCTCCGCGTGGCCCGCGAAGTCCAGATGCGGCTGCTGCCGGACCTGGAGGCCCTGCGGATGCCGTCGGTGCGGGCCGCCATCCTGCCGGCCCTGGAGGTGGCGGGGGACTATTACGACCTGTTCCCCCTGTCGGACGGCAGCCTGGCCTTCCTCATCCTCGACGTGAGCGGCAAGGGCACCAGCGCCGCCTTCTACGCGGCCGAGACGAAGGGCGTGCTGTCCGCCCTGGACAAGCAGGCCCTGGGCCCGCTGGAGGTGGCCGACCGCCTGAACGCCATCTGGTGCCAGGGCCACGACCGGCGCCTCTTCCTCACCCTGGCCTACGGCACCTTCCACCCCCGCACGGGCCAGTACCAGTTCGTGCGGGCGGGCCATCCCCCGGCCTTCCTGCGCGGCGCGGACGGCCGCGTGGCGCGCCTCCACCCCCGGGGGCTGGGCGTGGGCCTCAGCGCCGCCCGGTTCAAGGCCTCACTGGAGCTGTGCGAAGGCGTCCTGGAACCCGGCGACAGCCTGATCTTCTACACGGACGGCCTGTCGGAGGCCCAGGCTCCGGACGCCTCCTTCTACAGCGAGGACCGGCTGGAAGCCCTGCTGGCCGGCCCCTCCGAGGACCTGCAGGCCACCATCCTGGCGGACGTGATGGCCTTCACCCAGGGGCGGCCCCTGGCGGACGACCTGACGCTGCTGATCCTCAAGCGCTGACCAGCCTCAAATACGGATCAGAACGATTCAGCCCTGGGCCGCCGCCTTCAGCTCCCGCACGATCTCCGGGGCCTGGATGCGGGCCCCGCCGAGGGCCTTCGCGAACAGCAGCTTCGCCTCGTCCAGTCGGCCCTCGGCGCGGGCCAGCCAAGCCTGGGCCCGGAGGATGTAGGGCGTCTCCTCGGTGGAGAGGCCGCGGCTCCGGTCCAGCAGGGCGCGGGCCATGCCGCGCCGGCCCTCGCGGGCCATGCATTCCGCCTCCGCCGCCAGGCAGTGCGTCTCCATCAGCGTGTCCGCCAGCTCCTCGTGAAGGGCCAGGGACTGCCGGTAGAACGTGCGCGCCGCGTCGTAGCGCCCGGCATCGCGGTTGATCTCGCCCAGGTTGTAGAGGGCGGTGGCCTCCATGGGCTTGAGCTGGGTCTTCCGGGCCTGCTCGAGGCACTGGCGCTCCAGGATCTCCGCATGGTCCAGGTCGCCTCGAGCCTGGGCCACGCTGGCCAGGCCCATGAGGGAGTAGACCAGGCCGTTGTCGTCGCCGATGGACTGGCGCAGCGCCTGCGCCTTGCGGAAGAAGGCCTCCGCGCGGTCCAGGCCGCCCTCCTGGGCGAGGGCCAGGTCGCCCAGGTTGTTGGTGATGAAGGACTCGCCCCAGCGGTCGCCGTAGGCCTGCACGGTCTGGAGGGCGCTCTGGTAGCGGGCCTCCGCCTCCTTCAGGTGGCCGCGCTCCTTCTCCATCACGGCCAGGTTGTTGAGGGACCGTGTGGCGTTCAGCTTGTCGCCCACCTGCTGGTACAGGGCCAGGGCCTTCTGGTATTCGGCCTCCGCCTCCGCGGACTTGTGCTGGCGCTGGAGGTTTACACCGAGGGTGGCGTGGATGCCGGCCTCGAAACCCAGCTCCCCCATGGCCTGGGCCAGGTCCAGGGCCTGCTGCCCTGCGGTGTCGGCCGCCTCCCACTGGCCCCGGTCGCCGTAGCGGATGGCGAGGTGGTGGAGAGCCCTCATCTCGTGCACCCGGTCGCCCTGGGCCCGGGCGGACCAGCGCGCCCAATGGAACACGGGCTCCGGGGGCGCATCCGCCATGCGGCTGAGGCATTGCGCGTATCCCAGCACGGCCGGCGTGAAGCCGGAGGACTTCAGGACGGCGGCCTGGAAGGCCGGCGCCGCCTCCCGGAAGGCACCCTTGTCCATCAGCTCCACGCCCCGGGTGTAGGCTTCCAGGGCCCCGTCTTTCAGGTTGGGCAGCAGGAGCTTGGGGGCCGACGAGAAGGGGTCCACGGCCTTCACGAGATCCAGGACGACCCGGCGGGCCAGCGGCACCGAGGTCGCCGACGGAGAGCCCTTCTCGGAGAGGGTGCCCGCTCGGCGCACCTTCCCTTCGGCGTCGCGCAGCTCGTAGGCCAGCACCAGGGCATCGCCATCGCCCCGGGAGAGGGTGCCCCGCAGGATGAGCCGTGCGCCGAGGGCGGCGGCAAGGTTGGCCTCTTCGTTGGGCCCGAGCGGTCCCTTGGGCGACAGGTGCAGGGCCACGCGAGCCCGGGCCAGGTGGTTCACGTCGATGGGAATCAGCCGGGGCAGGTCGTGGAGGGAACCTTCGATCAACTCGGGGAGCACCGTCTGTACCAGGGAGTCGAGGCGGGGATCCCCCGTGGCATTGGTGAACGGCAGGACCGCCAGCCGGACCGGGCGCTCGCGGGTGAGGTCGGCGATGATCCCCCGGGAAGTGAACCAGTTGAAACCCAGCGCCAGCACCAGGGCGCCGAAGATGGAGGCGGCGGCCCAGCGCAGGGCGCTTCGGGGCCGGAGCAGATGGTCGAGGCGCCGGGCCACCTGGGCGGCGGTGGGGCGCTTGAAAGGGTGGGCCTCCAGCATGGAGAAGAGCAGGTCCGACACCCCCGAAGGCAGGCCGCGGACCTTCAGGTCCCGGTGGCTGCCCTGCACGATGGCGACCATCCGCGCGCGCCCCTCGCCGGGAAAGGGATGGTCTCCCGACAGCAGCTCCCAGGCGAGGATGCCGAGGGAGAACACGTCGCTGGAGGAGCCCGCCGCCTGGCCCTGGATCTGCTCGGGGGATGCGTAGCTGGGGCTCCCCATGAAGGTTCCCGCCTGGGTGAGCTTGTCCCAGGTGCGGCCGCCGGAGGGCTCTTCGCCCGCGGCCTCCTCCTTGGCCCGCCCCGCCTCCTCCACGGCCATGAGGGCCCCCAGGTGCGGCACCCCCGATGGCGTGGCGACGCGGGGGTAGTCCCCGGTAATGGGTTTTACGGCGTCCGCCAGCTTCGCCAGGCCGAAGTCGAGGACCTTCACCTGGAACTTCCGCCCCGCATGGCCATGGCCCTGGCTCACCATGATGTTTCCGGGCTTCAGGTCGCGGTGGATGATCCCCTTCGCGTGCGCCGCCTCCAGAGCACGGGCCACGCCGCTGACGATCTGGAGCTTCTCCCGCACGTCGAGCTCCGGAGCCACCTGGTCCAGGGTCCGCCCCTCGATGAGCTCCATGGCGATGTAGGTGCCGTTGGCGTTCTCCATCCAGTCGTGCACCTGGCACACGTTCGGGTGGTTGAGCTGAGCCAGGGCCAGGGCCTCGCGGCGGAAGCGCTCCGGCGCCGTGGCCTCGCGGTCCGGACCCGTCCGGAGGGCCTTGAGCGCGACGCTGCGCTCCAGGGTGGGATCCCAGACGCGGTACACCTCGCCCATGCCTCCGGTGCCCAGGAGGGACTCCACGCGGAAGCGGCCCACCATGGTGCCGGGTTGCAGAATCCGCCTCTTGGAAGAGGGAGCGGACTCGGCATCGATTTCATTGGACATCTGAGCACCGGCGAATTTTTTTTACGTTATCACGCGACGCGGTCCGAGGCGCATATAAGAAGTCCGTTTACCTGAGGATCGGCGGGCCTCAGCCTGGAATGACGGAACCGCGAAATACGCGAATGGGCGCGAAACGCGACGGAGATGGGCCGCCTGGGCCTTCGGCCCCCAGCCGCACGAGGCGCGGCTGGCCATGCGCGGGGCGGGAAGAGGATCGTTCGCCTTTCGCGCGCCCGAAGGGCGATTCGCGTCTTTCGCGGTTGCCTGCTTTATCTGGTTGAACACCGCCGGAGCCAGCCGCCTAGTCCAGCCGCGCCTTCCGCTCGCCGTCGCGCCAGCGCAGGCGGAGGTCAGCGCCCGCGGGCAGGGCCCGGGCCGTGGTCACGGGGCGCCCTTCGGCGTCCAGGGCCAGCACGAAGCCCCGCTGGAGGGGCCCAGCGGGATCCAGGCCCCGCAGCCGCTCCGCCAGCACGGCCAGGCGCTGGTCCCGGCGCTGGAAGGCGCTCAGGACGGCCGGCACCAGACGGCGCCGGGCCTCGTGCACCCGGGGCAGGTCCAGCTCGCCGGCGGCGCGGCCGGCCGCCTGGCCCAGGCGGTGCCGCAGGAGGGATAGCCGCGCGCCGGCAGCGTCCAGCCCGCGGCTGGGGTGGGCCAGGGCCAGCCGCTGGCCCAGGGCGGCCAGGCGCGCACCGCCCGACGCCAGCGGCTCCGCCCGCTGCAGGCCGTGGTCCACCAGCAGGTTCAGCGTGGTCTCCAGGCCCCGCAGGCGCCAGGTGGTCTTGGCGGCCAGGGCCTCCACGCGCCGGCGCAGCTCCGCGGCCAGGGTCGCGCGATCCGGCGTGGCCAGCTCCGCGGCTTGGCTGGGCGTGGCGGCACGGCGATCCGCGGCCAGGTCCACCAGCGTCGTGTCGATCTCGTGGCCCACGCCGGTGATGACGGGGATGCGGCACTCGGCCACGGCCCGCACCAGCTCCGGATCGTTGAAGGCCCAGAGGTCCTCAAGGCTGCCGCCGCCCCGCACCAGCAGCAGGGCCTCGCATCCCCAGTGGGCATCCTGGAGTTCCTGGATGGCGAGGAGCGTCTCCGGCACGCAGCGCTCGCCCTGGGCCGCCGCCGGCGCGATGAGGATGTCGATGCCCGGGGCGCGGCGGCTCGTCACCTCCAGCACATCGCGCAGGGCCGCGCCGCCCAGGGCCGCCACGATGCCGAGCTTCTTGGGGAAGCGGGGCAGGGGGCGCTTGGGGCGGTCGAAGAGGCCCTGGGCGCGCAGGTCCGCCTCCAGCGCCCGCAGCCGCGCCTGCAGGTCGCCCACGCCCGCGGGCTCGCAGTGCGTGACCGCCAGCGTGATCGTGCCGCCCGCCACGTAGAGGTTGAGGCTGCCCTTCAGCACCACCCGCTGACCGTCCGCCGGCTTGTGCTGGAGGAAGCGCTGCTGGCTGGCCCACACCGCGCAGGAGAGCGCCGCGCCCTCCTCCTTCAGCGTGAAGTACCAGTGCTTTCCAGAGCCCCGGAAGTTCGACACCTCCCCCACCACGCACACCGCCGCGAACGGCGGCTCCAGCCGGGTCTTGACCTGCTCCAGCAGGCGCTTGACGGAGAGAGGGGCGGCTTCACTCATGGCTTCCGGAACCGCCCGAGGCCCACCGTGAGCCCGGTGAAGAGGGTGTAGCGCGGCGCCCCGTGGGAGAGTCCCACGTCCGCGCCGCCATCCAGCACCAGCCGCTTGGATACTTTGTAGGCGACACACCAGAGGTTGGAGACGATCCGCCCGTTCTGCGGCGTGGCCTGGAGAGTGTACAGCTCGCCCGTGAGCGACCAGGCGTCGTCGAGGTTGCGCGTAATGGAGACCGTGCCCGCCGTCTGCGCCGCCCTTCCTCCACCTTGGCCTGGGGGCTGGCCGATCCAGGACTCCAGCAGGTTCACGTCGATGTGGTAGTCCCCCGCATCACGGCTGAACAGCAGCGTGAGCGTGTCGATGGGCTCGCCGTTGCCCAGGCCCTGGGAGGCGGGGGCCGTGGGAAAGGTGTGCGCCATCTGGATGGCCTGGTCCGTTCCGAACAGCCCGTCGTGCAGGTAGCACCACTGGGCGGCCAGGTTGAAGTCGCCGAACCCGGTGGCGGTAGGCGCGCCCGCGGGTTCCAGGCTGAGATAGCCCGGGCTGGAGAGGCGGAGCTCCACATCCTTGGCCAGGCCCAGTTTCAGGAGGGTGGGCGTCCCGAAGCTGGGGCCCTCCTCGCGCAGATGGCTCTGCTGCACGCCCCACTCCAGCTCCGCCAGCCCCGGCTGGGTCGTGAGGGCAGGATTGGCGAAGGTGGGCCGGTTGGGGTTCACCTCGATGGGCGGCGGTTCCTCCGCCCCGAGGGCAAGCGCCAGAGCGAGGGACAGGGCGAGGGACAGGGCGGGGATGCCGGGCCGGTGGGTCTTCATGGCCTTCCAGGCTAGCGGATCTGCAAAGCGGTGGTTGGGGAGGCCGCGGATGAATCCGACGACACGGAGTTTCTACCTCGTCTTACAATGCTCGCGTCCCCAAACCCTACCCTTGAGGTGCACCGATGCCCGGACGACCCTTCCTCCTTTCCCGGCTGGCCCTGACACTCGCTTTCTGCGGCGTGGCGCAGGCCCAGACGAAGCTGCTGCGCTTCCCGGACATCCACGGGGACAAGGTGGTGTTCACCCACGGCGGCGACCTCTGGAGCGCACCGGCCACGGGCGGCACGGCCACGCGGCTGACGGCCCATCCGGGCCTGGAGCTATTCGCGAAGTTCAGCCCCGACGGGAAGTGGATCGCCTTCACGGGCCAGTACGACGGCGACGAGCAGGTCTACGTGATGCCCAGCGAGGGTGGCATTCCGCGTCAGCTCACGTTCGATCCCGCCGCCGGGCCCCTGCCGCCCCGGGGCGGCTACGACCACCAGGTGGTGGGCTGGACGCCGGACGGCTCCAGCGTGCTGTTCCGCGCCGGCAGCGACGCCGACGGTGTGCTGAGCCGCACGGCCCTCTACACCGTGAGCCTCAAGGGCGGCCTGCCCACCCGGCTGCCCATGCCCACGGCCGGGCCGGGCGCCTACTCGCCGGACGGCACGCGCCTCGCCTACGCGCCCATGTTCCGCGACTTCCGCCACTGGAAGCGCTACCAGGGCGGCTGGGCGCAGGACCTCTACGTCTTCGACTTCGCCACGAAGCAGCAGAAGAAGATCGCCGCCAGCCCGCGCACCGAGCGGGATCCCATGTGGATCGGCGACCAGGTGTACTTCGCCTCGGATCGTGACGGCACCCTCAACCTGTTCTCGGTGGACCCCGCCACGGACGCCGTGAAGCAGCTCACCTTCCAGAAGACCTGGGACGTGCGCTGGCCCTCCAGCGACCGCCAGTCCCGCATCGTCTACGAGCTCAACGGCGAGCTGCGCGTGTTCCACGTGAAGGACGGCCGCGACCAGGGCCTCTCCATCACCGTGCCCACGGACGGCGGCGCCTCGCGGCCGGCGCGCATCAGCGTCGAGAAGAACATCGAGGGCTTCGCGCTCTCGCCCAAGGGCGAGCGGGCCCTCTTCGTGGCCCGGGGCGATGTGTTCACGGTCCCCATCGAGAAGGGCCCCGTGCGCAACCTCACGAACAGCTCCGGCGCCCATGACCGCCTGGCCCGCTGGTCGCCGGACGGCAAGACCATCGCCTTCATCTCCGACCTGAACGGCGAAGACCAGGTCTACCTCGTGGCCCAGGACGGCAAGGGGAAGCCCGAGGCCCTCACCAGCGGCCTGGTGGGCCAGCTCAACGGGCTCACCTGGGCGCCGGACGGCAAGCACCTGGCCTTCACGGACAAGGACGGCGTCGTCTACGTGCTGGGTGTTCAGGACCGCAAGCTCGTGAAGGCCGCCAAGGATGAGTTCGCGCGGGTGGGCGACCTGGCCTGGTCCCCGGATGGCCAGTTCCTGGCCTTCTCCCTGGCCAACCTGAACGGCACGCGCAGCCTCCACGCCTGGGGCCTGGCGGACCAGCAGCTTCACCGGCTCACGGGCGAGCTGTTCACGGTGGCCGATCCCGCCTGGGATCCCGAGGGCAAGTACCTCTACACCCTCAGCCGCCGGGACTACGCGCCCCAGATCAGCAACCTGGAGTTCGATTTCGCCGGCAACCGCAACACCGACATCGTGGCCTACGCCCTGACGAAGGCGGCGCCCCATCCCTTCCCGCCGGAGAGCGACGAGGTGGGAGCGGCGCCGGAGAAGGCCGCTCCTGAGAAGACCACCCCTGAGAAGGCTGGCCCCGAGAAGAAGGAGGAGGGTGGCAAGAAGCCCGAAGCTGCCAAAGCCCCCGTCGCCGTGCGCATCGACTTCGACGGCTTCGAGCAGCGCGGCGTGCGCGTACCGGTGCCCGCGGACAACCTGGGTGGGCTGGAGGCCGTGAAGGGCTTCCTGCTCTACAGCAAGTCCGAGCCCTTCGTGTACGGCGAGGCCAATGGCCGTAGGCCCGGCGGTGGCGCCCTGTGGATCTTCGACCTGAAGAAGCGCCAGGAGAGCGAGCTGCTGGCGGGCGTGCAGGGCTGGGTGCTGAGTCAGGACGGCAGCAAGGTCCTGGCCCGGGCTGGGCAGGGCCCCGCGGCCTCGTACCAGCTCATGGACGCCAAGCCCAAGGCCACGGAGAAGAAGACGGTCTCCACCAAGGAGCTATACGTGGACCGCATCCCCGCCGAGGAGTGGCGCGAGGTCTACGACGAGACCTGGCGACGCTTCCGCGACTTCTTCTACGTGAAGAACATGCACGGCTACGACTGGAAGGCCCTGCGCGAGCAGTACCGGCCCTGGCTCCAGCATGTGACCCACCGCTCGGACCTCACCTACGTGCTCACGGAGCTCATCTCCGAGCTGAACATCGGCCACACCTACACCGAGGGCGGCGACCAGTTCCTGCCCGAGCGCGCCAAGGTGGGCCTGCCCGGCGCCCGCTTCGAGCTGGACGCCGCCGCCGGCCGCTACCGCCTGGCCCGCATCTACCGGGGCCACAACGAGGAGCCCAAGTACCGCAGTCCCCTCACGGAACCCGGCGTGGACGCCCGCGAGGGCGACTACATCCTGGCCATTGACGGCGTGGAGCTGAAGGCCGACGACAGCCCCTACCGGCTGCTGCGGAACAAGACCTTCCCCGTGACGCTGACGCTGAACGCCAAGCCCGGCCTGGAGGGCGCGCGGCAGGTCACCTACCAGCCCATCCAGAGCGACGCCAGCTTGCGCTACCTGGACTTCGTGCTGCGCTCGAAGGAGACCGTGGACAGGCTCAGCGGGGGCAAGGTGGGCTACCTCCACATCCCCGACATGGGCGGGCCCGGCCTGTACGAGTTCATCAAGTGGTACTACCCGCAGATCCGCAGGGAGGGGCTCATCGTGGATGTCCGCGCCAACGGCGGCGGCAACATCAGCCAGATGATCCTGGAGCGCCTGGGCAAGAAGCTGCTGGGCACGCGCTTCGGCTATGCGGGCGAGCATCCCACCACGTACCCGTCCACCGTGTTCCACGGCCCCATGGTGGCCCTCGTGAGCGAGACCAGCGCCAGCGACGGCGACATCTTCCCCTACCACTTCCGCTTCGCGGGGCTCGGCCCCCTCATCGGCAAGCGCACCTGGGGCGGCGTCGTGGGCGGCGGCAACTCGCCCCTCATCGACGGCGGCAGCGTCTTCGTGCCCCAGTCCGGCACCAACGCCCCCACGGGCGAGTGGATCATCGAGGGCCAGGGCGTGACGCCTGACATCGAGGTGGAGAACGATCCCACTTCCATGCTGGCGGGCCACGACCGCCAGCTGGAGCGGGGGGTGCAGGAGGTGCTGAAGCGCATGGCGGAGACCCCCATGCACCTGCCGAAACGCCCGGCGGATCCGGTCAAAGTGAAATAGGTCTGGTGGTCTAACCACCGCGATTGGTGCCGATAAAATCCACTTTGGAAGATGTGGATACAAGGGCCGGGATCTGACGGATTCCGGCCCTTGTAGTCCAAAAACCTTTTTGGCTTGGTGGTCAGACCGACCCCCGATACTGTTTGGCAACCGATTCGGAGGTCGACAATGTTTTTGAGCATCCTCGCAGCCACGCTGCCCCTCATCGTTCTGCTCATCGGCATCCCGCTGCTGATGAAACCCGCCGCCAAGGTGGCGCCCATCGCGCTGCTGGTGACGGTGCTCGCGGCGGTCACCGTGTTCCACTTCCCGGTGAAGACGACGGTGCTGGCGGCCTTCCAGGGCGGCCTCACGGGCATCTTCCCGATCATGTACATCCCCTTCGGCGCGCTGGTGGTCTACAACGTGCTGAAGGCCACGGGCTGGATGGACAAGATGCAGGGCGCCATGGCGAACCTCACCGTGGACCGTCGCGCGCAGGCCCTGCTCATCGGCTTCGGCTTCAGCGCGTTCCTCGAGGGCATCTGCGGCTTCGGCGCTCCGGTGGCCATCCCCGCCAGCATCCTCATCGGCCTGGGCTACAACCCCATGATGGCGGCGCTGGTGTGCCTCGTGGCCAACACGGGCCCCGTGCCCTTCGGGTCGCTGGCCATCCCCACCGTCACCCTGGCCAAGACCACGGGCCTCGACGTGATGCGCCTCTCCCAGATGACGGGCCGCTTCATGGCGCCCCTCTCCCTGATCATGGCCTTCGCCACCGTCTACGCCATGTCCAAGTCCAAGGGCATGAAGGGTGCCCTGGGCGCCATCCTGGTGTCCGGCCTCAGCTTCTCCATCGTGCAGTTCCTGGTGTCCAACTACATCGGCGCGGACCTCACCTCCGTGCTGGCGGCGTTGGCCTGCCTCGTGTCCACAGCCGTCTACCTGAACTTCCAGAAGAAGGGCCAGCCCTGGCTCTTCGAGGGCGAGTCCGCGGCCGCCAGCGCGCCGAAGGAATTCCATCCCAAGGAGCTGTTCCTCTCCTGGCTGCCCTACCTGCTGCTGGCCGTGCTCGTCATCGCCGTGAACCTGCCCAAGACCAAGCCCCTCTTCAGCGGCGCCGCCGCCGGCTGGAACTGGGTGGTCTTCAAGGCCCAGATCTACAACCCCGGCAAGGTCTACGCATTCACCTGGCTCCAGAGCCCCGGCACCATCATGCTCATCGCCGGCCTCATCGCTTTCCCCTTCATGGGCATCAGCTACGGCGTGATGGGCGAGCAGTTCGGCAAGACCTTCAAGCAGATGATCCCCTCCTTCATCGCGGTGGCCAGTATTCTCGCCATCGCCGAGGTGATGAACCTGGCCCTGCCCATCATCGACCCCAAGACCAAGCTGGCCGTGGTCGGCGACCTCGCCACCAAGCAGATCTCCATGGTGGCCACCATGGCCAACGGCATCGTGGCCCTGGTGAGCAAGCACGTGTATCCGTTCCTGAGCCCGCTCTTCGGCACCCTGGGCGTGTTCCTCACGGGCAGCAACACCTCGGCCAACGCGCTGTTCGGCAACCTGCAGAAGCTCACGGCCCAGGGCATGGGCCTCTCGGACATCCTCATGGCCTCGGCCGGCAGCGCGGGCGCCTCCGCGGGCAAGATGATCTCGCCCCAGAGTATCGTCATCGCCGCCACCGCCGTGGGCCTGGCCGGGAAGGAGGGCCTGATCATGCGGCAGACCATCAAGTACACGATCCCCTACGTGATCCTGTTGGGCCTCATGGTCTTCGCCTTCGCGTTCCTGGCCCCCGGGCTTGTTCCCTGACGTGACGACCGGCCACCGCCAAGGCGCGAAAGCGTCTTGGCGGTAGTTCTATTCTTTGAATGCAGTCGAGGTGATCTCCATGCGCATCATCGTGGCTCCGGATTCCTTCAAGGGCAGCGTGTCGGCCCTCGGCGTGGCGGAGGCCATGGAGCGGGGCATCCATGCGGTGTTTCCCGCCGCGGAGGTGCTCAAGGTGCCTATCGCCGACGGTGGCGAGGGCACGGTGGAGGCCTTGGTGGCGGCCACGGGCGGACGCCTCATGCACACGGAGGTGCGCAGTCCCCTGGGCGAGCCCGTGCGGGCCCACTGGGGCATCTCCGGCGACGGCGGCACCGCCTTCATCGAGATGGCCTCGGCCTCGGGCCTGCCCCTGGTGCCCAAGGAGCGCCGCGATCCCCGCATCACCAGCACCGTGGGGACGGGCGAGCTGATGAAGGCAGCCCTCGATGCCGGCCTGCGCAAGCTCGTCATCGGCATCGGCGGCAGCGCCACCAACGACGGCGGCACGGGCATGGCCCGGGCCCTGGGCGTGCGCTTCCTGGACGCGCAGGGCCGCGACCTGCCCGAAGGCGGCGCCGCCCTGGCCCGGCTGGCCCGCATCGACCTGTCGGGCCTGGATCCGCGGCTGGCCCATGCCAGCGTCATGGTGGCCTGCGACGTGGACAATCCCCTCTGCGGGCCACGCGGCGCCTCCGCCGTCTATGGGCCCCAGAAGGGCGCCACGCCGGAGATGGTGCAGGAGCTGGACGCGGCGCTCGGCGTCTTCGCGGGCGTGGCCCAGGCCGCCACGGGCCGCGACATCGCCCTGCTGCCTGGGGCCGGCGCCGCCGGTGGCCTGGGGGCGGGCCTGCTCTTCTTCACGCCGGCCAGCCTGCGGCCCGGCGTCTCCATCGTACTGGAGACCACGGGCTTCGAGGCCCTGGTCCAGGGCGCGGATCTGGTCATCACCGGCGAGGGTCGCACGGACTTCCAGACCGCCATGGGCAAGGCGCCCGTGGGCGTGGCGGCCGTGGCCAAGCACCACGGCGTGCCCGTGATCTGCATCGCCGGGGGCCTGGGCGATGGCGCTGACGATGTGCTGCGGCATGGCATCGATGCCCTGGCCACCACGGTGCCCCAGCCCATGACCCTGGAGGACTGCATGGGGCAGGGTGCCGCCCTCGTGGAGGCCGCCGCCGCCCGGGCCTGCCGGCTGGTGAAGGTGGGCATGTCCCTGCGGCCATGAGTGTCGATTGACACGCGGATGCCTTGTGATTGACATGCGTTTGACACGCGCACTTGATTGACACGCGCTCGAGGGGTGAAGGCACCTCCGACCCGCAAGAATGGATGCACCTGTCCTGCCGATGTTCCGAAGGGAGACCCGCCATGACCCTCGAATTCCGCGACGCCGTCCTGTCCACCTATCCGGATGTCTACACGCCGGAGGCGATCCGCGCCCTGGAAGCGCTGGCACCCCTGGATGATCAGCGCCGGGAGCGCATGGCCGCCCGGCTGGCCCGGCGCAAGCAGCGGGCCGAGACTGGCGAGCGCATCGGCTTCCTCGACCCCGCCGCGCGGATCCCGGGCAAGCCGTTCACGGTCGCGGATGCCCGGGCCGGCAACTTCGACGGCGCCGTGATCCCGCCAGACCTCCAGCGCCAGTGGATCCAGGGCACGGGTCCGGCCACCAAGCCGCGCTCGGATGTCCGCTCCGGCATCCGCAACGTGGCCTACGCCCTGCTCTCCGGCGCTGACGGCTGGATGTTCGACGGTGAGGACGCCCTGGGCCAGGTGGACACCATGTCCCTGGACAACCACCGCAACCTCAAGCTGGCCATCGCCCGGGACCCGCTCTTCCTGGAGGTGGCCGAAGAGGTCAGCCGCGAGATGAACCAGTGGGCGAAGGGGTTCTTCGGCCACCCCATCATCGAGGACTGGCGCAAGCAGCTGGACTTCACCACGGTGATCTACCGCGTGCGGGGCCTGCACCTGGAGGACCGCCACATCCGGCGGAACGGCCACGGATTCTCAGCCTCCATCGCCGACATGGTGCTCTACGTGGTGAACAATCACGAACGCCTCCGCGCCGCGGGCCGCAGCATTGTCCTCTACCTCCCCAAGACCCAGACCGCCGAAGATGCCGCCCTCTTCAACGCCATGCTGGTGGCCCTGGAGGCGCACCTGGGCCTGGAGGTGGGCACCATCAAGGCCTACGTGCTGGTGGAGCAGCTGGAGCAGTGCTACCAGCTCATGGAGATCCGCGCCGCGCTGGCGCCCCACTTCGTGGGCTTCAACACGGGCCGCTGGGACTACATCAACAGCGTCTCGGACGCCCTGGCCTGGGACAAGGCCTTCGTGAACCCGGACATCAGCTCGATCACCATGACCTACGGCTACATGCGGACCTACGAGGACCGCGTGCGCCGGGCCATGAACACCCCGGACCGCAACGGCCGCTTCGCCCTCTGGCAGGGCGGCATGGAGCCCAACATCCCCGTGGGCAGCGAGGCCGGCGTCACCGCCAGCATGAAGCGGGCCGTGGCCGGCGCCGAGCGCGAGCAGCGCGAGGGCGCCTCGGGCAAGTGGGTGGCCCACTGGAAGATGGTCCACATCGTGCGGCCAGTGTGGGAGCGGGCGGGCCAGGCGAACCAGATGGGCCGCGCCTTCCCGGCCCTGACCTACGGGCCTGAGGATGCCGCCGGCCTGATGATGCTGGAGAAGGCGCCCCGCACCATCGCCGGGGCCCGGGACCTGCTCTCCGTGGCCCTCCAGTACGGCAACGCCTTCCTGCGGGGCTTCCAGGCCGCGGCGCTGAAGCCCGCGGACTTCTTCGGCAACGACGACGTGCTCTACCTCATGGAGGACATGGCCACGGGCGAGATCCGCCTCTCCATCCTCTGGGAGTGGCTGCACAAGGGGGCCGCCTTCACGGAGGCCGATCCTGCCACGGGCACGGCCGTGGGAGACACGCTGACGCCGGCCCTCTTCGCCCGCCTGGTGGACGAGGAGTACGCCAAGCTCCGCAAGGCCAGCAATCGCGACGTCCACGACGACTCCAAGGACACCACGCTTCCCGTGGCCCGGGCCATCGTGCAGGCCTACGTCAACAGCCCCGTGAAGGCCCCCTGGTACGTGGACCTGCTCAACCTGAACCTCGGCGTCGAAAGCCTGTCCGAGGCCGAGCAGCGCATTGCCACCTTCCTTCAGACCTTCAGCAAGAACGGAACCCGCATCACCGAGAACCTGGACTTCTGAGGGAAGGGCGGGGACAGGATCAACAGGATCTGGTTACCGGCCTGACTCAGTCAGAAAAGCAAGGAACCGCGAATGACGCCAAAAGGCGCGAAACGCGGCGGGGATGGGCTGCCTGGGCCTTCGGCCCCCAGTCGCGCAATGCGCGGCTGGCCACACGCGGGGCGGGAATGCCGGCTCCTGAAGGCCGCCAGGCCCGCCCCGCGCGTGGAGGCGGAAGCAGGATCGTTCGCCGTTCGCGCGCCCGCAGGGCGATTCGCGTCTTTCGCGGTTCGATCATTCCAGGCAGGGGCAAGCCGAAGCTCGGATTGCCTTTAACCCTGTTAATCCAGCTGTTAATCCTGTTAATCCTGTCCCCGCTCTTCAGCTTGTACGCCGGGTCGAAGCTACGCGACGGCTGAGCGCTGCCGCACGATGGCCTTGGCACAGTCGGGGCAGACGCCGTGGGTGAGGACGGGGCCGGCGCGCTCCAGGAGCGCGGGCTCCGCGGTGACCCACTCGCCCTTGTCGGTCCGGACCTTCCGGCACCAGCCGCAGATGTGGACGAGGCCGTCCCGGGCGCGGAGGGCCGCCAGGCGGGCGGCATCCGGGCGCTGGTGCAAGGTGTTCAGGCGGGCGGAGGCTGTCCGGCCCAAGGTGCGGCGCATCGAGGCAATCTCCCGGGCTTCCGGCGGACCAGGACGATCCCGTTCCGAAGGCCATCCCCGATGGTGGGAGCATGAAGCTGTTTTGACAGTGATCTTCGGCACGACCACCGAACCTACTTGTGGTCAGGCCGTGGTCAGCTTGCGGTCAGCCCTTCAGCCTGGCCGCGAAGGCATCCAGGGCGCGGTAGTAGGGATCGATGCTGGGAATGAAGTGGCGCTCGCCGGCGGCGTGGGGGCCGATGCCGGTCTGGCCCCAGACCACGCCCTGGCCCTTGGGGGCGAAGCGGGCGGAGGTGCCGGCGCCCTTGCGGCCGATGCGGACATCCCCGCCGGCGGCCTCGATGCCGGCCAGCAGGGCCTTGAGGTAGGGGTTTTCCGGATCGCAGGCGATGCCGGGCTCCCAGGCGGAGGGCACCAGCTCCAGCTCCCGCGCCGCGGCCAGGGCCTCGATGTCGGTGCGCAGGCCGGAGATGTCGTCCTGGGGGATGGGGCGGATCTCCACGCCCAGAGCGCCGCGATCCGGCGTGATGTTGTAGACGCCGGGCGTGCCCACCTGGATGTAGGCGAAGCGGGCCAGGGACTGCCAGCCGTCCGCGGCCTTCAGGGTGAGGCGCTTGGCGAACATCTCGCGCAGGGCCTCGCGGGCGCCCAGGAGGCGCTCCGTGAGGTCGCTGCCCCCCGCCAGCCCGCTGTGGCCGCGGGTGCCTCGGGCCACCAGCTCGAAGCGCAGGACGCCTCGGTTCTGCGTGCAGACCTCGCCCCAGAGCTCCGTGCCCTTCTCCCCGGTGCGCTCGCCGGCCACGAAGAAGGAGGGCTCGTAGCCCCACTCCTCCTTGAGCTGCCGCAGCACGTGAGGCGTGCCCATGGGCTCCAGCTCGCCGTTCTCCTCGTTGCCGAGCATGAGCAGGCTCACGGGTGGGTAGGGCGCGCCCTTCTTGAAGGTGTCCTTCATCCACACCATGTAGGTGGAGAGGACGGTCTTCATGTCCGCGGCGCCGCGGCCCCAGAGGTAGTCGCCCTCGATCTTCGGCTCGAACTGGCTGTCGTCGGGTTCGGGCTCCACCACGTCGAAGTGGCCGCACAGCATGGCCGGGGCCTGCTCGCCGCCGGGGAAGTGGGCGAGCACGGCCGGGAAGGTGGCCTGGTTGAAGTAGCGCACGGGCACG
The DNA here is from genome assembly GCF_022808835.1 of Geothrix mesophila. Taxonomy (NCBI): domain Bacteria; kingdom Pseudomonadati; phylum Acidobacteriota; class Holophagae; order Holophagales; family Holophagaceae; genus Geothrix; species Geothrix mesophila. The sequence continues at coordinate 1,199,312 of NZ_JAKZLD010000001.1, read as the reverse complement.
CCGTGGTTGCGCAGGTAGTCGTAGATGAACGTGGCCGCCCGGTGGATCTCGGGCATGCGCTCCTCGGGGCAGGCGGTGACGCTGGGGATGCGGATGAGGCGCTGCGACACGGCCAGCACCTCTGCGGTCTTGCTCGCGAAGGTCCCCTCCACCACGGACTCGGGGCGGGGGCGGAAGCGCACGGGGGCCCGGGGATCCAGGTGCACCTCGTCCCGGGCGTGCTCCACGAAGTCCTTGAGCTTGTCCTGTTCCGGCCCGAGGTCCGCCAGGCGGGCGGTGATGGCCTCCACCTCGTCCCGGACCTGGACCTTCCGCGCCTCGGCCAGCTCCACGAGCAGGGCCGCCGGCACAATGTCCGAGGTGCCGAGCTTGGCCTTCAGCTTCTGGCGCATCTTCTCGGCGGTGCTGGGCGCGCCTTCCGCCATCTCGCGGAGCGGCTGGAGGTCCTCCCAGAACCCCAGGGCCTCGGCCAGGGGCCGAAGCTGGTTGAGCGTCCAGGCCAGGAAGACGCGCATGGCCACGGGCTTGGCGGTGAGGGGATCCTCAATGACGGCGTTGAGGCCTTCCTTGGCGGCCAGCTCCTCGTTGCGCCGGGCCCGGGTGATGTCCTCGGTGTCGTAGCGGAATCCGCGGGCGAAGTCGGGATCGGCGTAGAAGCGGAGGAGGAGCAGGTGCTTGAGGGTGAGGTTCGCCACGTCCAGGGCCAGCTCGTGGCCGGGATCGTCGGTGCGCACCTCCACGCGGGCCATGGGCAGGTCGATGCGGGCGAAGAGGTTCTGGCGCTCGATCTGCGCGGCCATGTCCTCCACGTTGCGCGTCTCGCCGGCGGCGAAGAGGCCCCGGGCGTAGATGTCGTGGAGCTGATCGCTGGTGACCTGGATGAGGCGCTCCACGGGCTCGGCCTGGGAGCGGGCGCGCACGGGGATCCAGTTGTTGTTGCCGAAGCGCACGCCGCGGCGCACCAGGTCGTAGGACAGGCGCAGGTAGTCGGCGTGGCTGCGGTTCAGGTCCGGCACATCCAGGGCGGGCGGGTTCGGGAAGGTGAGGTTCCGCACGGACTCGTAGGGCGTGAGGCGGACCACGGGCTTGCCGCCTTCTTCGGAGGCCTGGAGGGGCGTGCTGGCGCTGGTGGCGATGAAGAGCCCGGCGAACGCCCGCATGAGCCGCGTGCCCGTGATGTAGACCTGGTTCTTGTAGTCGTCGAGGTGGTGATCGCCGCGTTGGGAGGCGGGCAGGTGCATGAAGTCCCAGGCCAGCATGGGCTCGGGCAGGCTGAGATTGCAGTGCGTGCCAGCGGTGGCCAGCTCGGTGCCGTACATCTCCACGCAGCGCTGCAGGTACCGCCGCTTGGCCAGGTGCCAGGACTCGGGCACGCAATCGGGCCCGATCTCCGGCAGCACGAGCAGGTTCCCGTGCCAGTAGTGCAGGGGCTCCCCGAAGGCGCGGCCCGCCTTGTATAGGGCGTTGATGAGGGCGGCCTCCAGCAGGCGGCCTTCGTACACCGCGCCCCGGGGCGTGTGGTAGGGCCGGGTGACCCACTCGATCATCCAGTGGAAGACCTCGAGCTGGTGGTACTCCCCGGTCCAGGGCGCCAGCACCTTCGTCCGCAGGTGGTCCACGAAGGACATGCGGTCCGGTCCCGTGCCCACGGTGAGCAGGGGGCGGAACTGCGGATCCACCAGGTTCCACTCCAGCTCCAGCCCGCAGAGACCGCCGCCGGGCCGCGTCTCCTGGGCGGTCTGGCGCGCCAGCTTGAACTTCTCGACGAAGGCGTTCAGGTCGAACACGGGTGCTCCGGATCAATCAATCAACGTGCAGGTGAAGCTGTTCAACCTTGCAGAGACTTCAGCGCTTCGAGCAGGCGCTCGGCGGCGCCCTGGGTGCGCTCGGGCGGGGTGGCGTAGGAGAAGCGGATCCACTCGGCGCCGTAGGGACTGAAGAAGGCGCCGGGCACCACGGCCACGCCGTGCTCCTCGGCCAGGTACTGGCCCATGGGCTCGGAGTCGGTCCAGCCCTTGGCCTGGAAGGTGTCCGACACCTTGATGAATGCGTAGTAGCCCTGGCCGATGATGTGGGTGAGGCCCTGCTTCTTGAGGAACTCGCGCAGCCAGGCACGGCTGGCGCGGGTGGGCTCGATGATGGGCGCGGCGGCCTTCTGGAAGCCCTTCTCGTAGGCGGCCATGGCCACGGCCAGGCTGAAGAAGGAGGGCATGACCGTGTGCGAGGCCTGGGCCACGATGGTCTTGACCACGTCCGCATCGGCCAGCAGGTGGCAGTTGCGGATGTTGGAACCGCCGAGGCTCTTGGTGAGCCCGTCCAGCACCATCAGGCGCTTGCGCAGCTCCGGCTCGAAGGCGCGCAACAGCACGTTCACGTCGTAGGGGTCGCCGTCGCTCACGGCGTGGTACATCCAATCGAAGAGCACGAAGGCCACGCCTGCTTCCAGGGCCGTGCGGGCCAGGACGATCTGGCGCTCGAGGGGGATGGTCTGGCCCGTGGGGTTGTCGGGGCAGGTGATGACGAGGCCCGCGATCTTGCGGCCATGGCGCCCGGCCTCGGCCACACAGGCGCGGATGCCCTCTTCGGAGTAGGCCCAGCCCTCCTCGGCTCGGCCGGGCGCCCACATCACGTTGGCGCCGATGCCGTAGGGGCCCCAGTTGTAGCTGATCCAGGGCACGCGGCTCACCACTACTACATCGCCCTGGCGGCCGTGGCCGAGGGCCAGCATGGCCTGGTAGGCCTTCTGGAGGCCGTCGCGGCCGCCCTGGGTGCCGATGATGTTGGCCGGGCCCCAGCCCGTGTCGGGGGCCAGCTTCCAGTACTGCTCGGCCACGATCTTCCGGTAGGCGTCCGTGCCGTAGGGCATGTCGTAGGCGGTGCCGTGCTCCTTCTGCATCTGGAAGGCGCGGTCCAGCAGCTCCGCGGGCACACCTGGCAGCGAGGCGCCGCCGTCGCCCTGGCTGGCGTCGAAGACGGGCACGCCCGGCTGCTTCTCCTTGAAGACCTTCAGCGACTTGTTGATGAGGAACATGCGGGAGGCCGGGATGGGCGCCAGCTGTTTCAGGTGATCGCTCACCGGGACAAGGTTGGCCTCAGGCACGGCGAAGGCGGGCGTTTCAGGGGAGAGCAGGGCAGCCATGGATCCTCCCGATACGAAAAAGTCGCCCCTGCGGCGATCCAGGAGCGACGAACGTGGGTCAAGGCTAACACTTCGGGCCCCGGGTTCAAAGTTATAGAGTCTTATGTATCAATAATTGATGTTTATACCCCACTGTCTGGATCGCCGCGCGGATCATTGCCCAGATCGCCGCCCAGATCGCCGCCCAGATCCCGGTGCCGGAAGGGCCGGGCGGCGGGCCCCGCGTAGTCTTCCACTCTGTGGCCGTGGCCCAGCAGGAGGTAGCGGTAGCTGAGGAGGCCCTCCAGGCCCACGGGACCCCGGGCGTGGATTCGCCCGGTACTGATGCCCACCTCGGCGCCGAAGCCGTATCGGAAGCCGTCGGCGAAGCGCGTGGAGGCGTTGTGGAACACCCCCGCCGCGTCCACCTCCGCCAGGAATCGCGACGCGGCGGCGTGATCCTCGGTGATGATGGCCTCCGTGTGGCCGCTGCCGTGGGCGCGGATGTGGGCCAGGGCCCCGTCGAGATCGTCCACGATCTTCAGGGCCAGGATGGGAGCGCCGTACTCGGTGTCCCAGTCGGCGTCCGTGGCCTCCGCCAGAGCGGGCTCGAGGGCCCGGCAGGCGACGCAGCCGCGCAGCTCCACGCCGCGCGGGGCCAGGTCTGCCACCAGCGCCGGCAGCAGACGGGCCGCGGCCCGGCGGTGGATGAGGACCGTCTCCACCGCGTTGCAGGCCGCGGGGTACTGCAGCTTGGCATCGCGCACCAGGGCCACGGCCATGGCGGGATCTGCGGCCGCGTCGAGGTACATGTGGCAGATGCCGTCCGCATGGCCCAGCACGGGGATGCGCGTGGCGGCCTGGAGGCTCAGCACCAGCTCCCGGGAGCCCCGGGGGATCACCAGGTCCACCAGGTCCGGCCGCTGCAGCAGGGCCGCCACGGCCTCGCGATCCGGCAGACCCTGGACGGCGTCATCCGGCAACCCCTCCTCCGCCAGCGCCTGCCGCACCGCGGCCAGCAGCGCGGCGTTGGAGCGCGCGGCTTCGCGGCCGCCCTTGAGCAGCACGGCGTTGCCGCTCTTGAGAGCCAGTGCGCTGATCTGAATGAGAGCATCCGGGCGCGCCTCGAACACCACGCAGAGCACGCCCAGGGGGCAGGCCACGCGGGTGAGCTCCAGGCCCTCGTCCAGCTCTCGGCGCAGCTGCACCCGGTGAAGGGGATCCGGCAGGTCCGCCACGGCCCGGACGCCCTGGGCCATGGCCGCCAGCTTGGCGTCGTCCAGCTTGAGCCGCTGGAGCGTGGCGGGCGGCAGAGCGTTCCCAGCGGCCACATCTTCCGCATTGGCCGCGAAGAGGGCGGGCGCCTGGGCTTGCAGGAGGTCCGCCAGCCGCCGCAGCACCGCCGAGCGGCGCTTTCCGGGCGTGGTGGCCAGGCGGCGCGAGGCCTCCCGGGCCGCCTGGGCCATGGCCTGGATCTGGAGGGGGCTGAGGCTCGCGTCGGTCATGGCCGGGCTCCTCTGGGGGCGGCGAGGAAGAGGGTGCCCACGGGGTCGCCCGCGAGGATCTGGTCGAGGATGCCGATGGCGAGGCCCGAGGCCAGCACCACGGGCACCCCGGCCCGTGCCGCGGCCCGCGCGGCCTCCACTTTGCTGACCATGCCTCCCCGCCCGCGGCCCGAGGTGCCCTCGAACCTGGCCTGAGGATCGGCTCCGAAGGGAACCTCCGCCAGAGGCTCCGCGTCGGCGTGCAGGCCCGGGTTGCGGGTGTGGAGGGCGCTCACGTCCGAGAGGAGCACCAGGAGATCGGCCTCCAGGTGCGTGGCCACCAGGGCGGAGAGGTGGTCGTTGTCGCTGAAGATGGGCCGGCGGCCAGGGGACGGCCGCTCCAGCTCCAGGGTGGACACGGTGTCGTTCTCGTTGAGCACGGGGATGGCCCCCAGCTCCAGCAGGGTGTCCAGGGTGCGCCGGAGGTTGGCGTGGCGCAGGGGGTCCGCGAAGTCATCCTCCGTCAGCAGCACCTGGGCGGCGCAGAGCCCCATGCGGGCGAAGCCCTCCTGGTAGATGGACATGAGCTGGCCCTGCCCGGCGGCCGCGCAGGCCTGCTTCTGGGGCAATTCCTTCGGCTTGTGGATGCCGAGCTGGCGGGCTCCCAGTCCGATGGCGCCGGAGGAGACCAGCACGGGCTGGCCGCCCCGGCGGCGGAGACTGGCCACGGTTTCCATCAATCCGTACAGCCGGCTGAGCGCAGGCCTTCCCTCCTCATCCAGCACGACCTGCGTGCCGAGCTTGATGACGATCCTTCTGGCCGTGCCAAGGCTGGCCCGCTGGGCGGTGCTGGCGATGGCGTGGGTGCTGCGGGTCATGGTCATCTGCCCATAAAGAAAAACCCCCGGGTCGGTGTGCGGCCCGGGGGTGGATGTGAGCGGATCGTCCTGGCGACTAGCTCAAAGCCCTCCAACCGGTCGGCCGGTCATGGGGTGGCTAGGGCGCGGGTTGAAGGTCACGACAAGAATCATGGTGTGCCAAGTGTGCCCAGGCGAGGTCGCCGGACGCAACGGAAAACAGGAAAAGAAGAACGCGGAGGGTGCGAAGAAAGAGCGAAGACCGCGAAAACATATTGTGGGTGCCTTGGTACAGGACATCCGGGCCTTCGGCCCCAGGTCGCGCACGGCGCGACCGGCTTTGAGGGCGGCGGCCAGAGCGGCCGCAAGGAGCCGCCATGGCCGCCGCCCTCAAAGGGATGTGCGGGATGGGTCGAAACCCCTTCGCGCTCTTCGCTCGCCCGAAGGGCGTTTTCGCGTCCTTCGCGTTCTGTCTTTCAGGCCTCGGCCGCGGCCTTCAAGGCCTCCCACAGGGCCTCGACATGGCGCCGCTCGGTGGTCTCGGCGCCGATGCTCACGCGGAGGATCTGCTTGCCCTTGAGCATGGAGGGGGTGAGGTAGGCGGCGCCGCCTTCGTTGATTCGGCGGGCCAGGTCCAGGTTGTGCTGGGCGAGGGCAGCCTCGTCCAGGCCGGGCTTGAGGTGCCTGAGGCAGATGGTCTGCAGTGGTACGGGGGCCAAGCGCTCCCAGTCCGGGGTGGCGTCCACCTGCTCCCTGAACCACTGGGCGTTCGCCAGGTCGCGGCGGATGCGGGCCTGGAGGCCCTCCACGCCCACGTCCATGAGGTAGAACCACAGCTTCAGCGCCCGGAAGCGGCGGCCCAGCTGGATGTGCCAGTCGCGGAAGTTGCTCACCTGGCCGTCCTGGGCCGTGCGCAGGTAGCTGGGGTTGGTGCTCATCACGCGGATGAGGTGCTGGGGATCTCGGACGTAGTAGGCGCTGAGGTCGAAGCCCACGCCCATCCACTTGTGGGGGTTGAACACCAGGCTGTCCGCCCGCTCGATGCCCTCCCACATCCAGCGGCACTCAGGCAGCACCATGGCCGTGCCCGCCATGGCCGCGTCCACGTGGAGCCACATGCCGTGCTTTTCGGCGAGGTCCGCCAGGGCGGGCAGGGGATCCAGGGCCGTGGTGGCCGTGGTGCCCACGGCGCCGACGAGGGCGCAGGGGCGGAGGCCGATCTCGACGTCCTTCTCGATGGCCGCCTGCAGGAGGTCCAGGCGGATGGCGTGGTTCTCGTCCGTGGGGATGAGCCGCAGGAAGCTGCGGCCGAAGCCCGCGAGGAGGGCCGCCTTCTCGATGGAGCTGTGGGCCTGGTCCGAGGCGTAGACCACCAGCGGCGCCTCCCCGCTCTGGAGGCCTTCCGTGTTCTGGGCGTACTCAGAGACCTTCTCCCGGGCGCAGAGCAGGGCCGTGAAGGTGGCTGTGCTGGCGGTGTCGTGGATGACGCCGGTGAAGGCCGTGCTCAGGCCCACCATCTGGCGCAGCCAGTCCATGACCACCTCTTCGACTTCGGTGGCCGCGGGGCTGGTCTGCCAGCTCATGCCCTGGGCGCCCAGGCCCGAGGCGGCAAGGTCGCCGAGGATCGAGCTGTAGCTGGTGTTGCTGGGGAAGTAGGCGAAAAAGGATGGATGGTTCCAGTGGGTGATGCCCGGCAGCACGTCCCGCTCCAGGGCCGCCAGGGCCTGGGCCACGCGGCCCCCGTGCTGGGGCGGGTGGTCCGGGAAGGCGGCGCGGATGTCCCCGGGCTGCACCCGGCTCATGACCGGCAGTCGCTCGAGGTTCTCGCGGTAGTCCGCGATCCAATCCACGAGCTGGTAACCGAGGCGGCGGAATTCGTTGGCGTCCATGCCGATAGTGTGCCGGAACCGGATCGCTGCGCGATCCGGTTATGTGGAGAGCAGCCGGAATCAGTCCGTTGTCGTCGCGTCTGGTTCAAAACGGAGCAGGTCGCCAGGCTGGCAGCCCAGTTCACGGCAGAGGGCTTCGAGGGTGGAAAACCGGATGGCCTTCGCTTTGCCTGTTTTGAGAATGGACAGATTCGGAAGCGTCAAATCGATGCGTTCCGCCAGATCTCCGAGCCTCATCTTGCGTTGGGCGAGGACCACATCGAGGGTCACGGTGATGGGCATGGGATCCCCTTCAGATGACCAGTTCCTGCTCTGACTTCAGACGGCACCCTTCTTCCATAACGTGGGCGACCAGCAGCAAGATCCCTCCGAAGAACAAGCCCTGTAGCGACGCACTGGCCGCATGTCCCCAAGGGTGGATGATCTGGGTGGTGAGAACCTTGGCCGCTGCGGCCAGGCCCCAGAACATCAGGAGCCCGAGAGGGGCCGTGGCCACCTGGATCCAGCCCAGGAAGCGCACCAGCCGGATGCTTTCCAGGGAGAAGGCGGCGCCCTCCTCGAATTGGTGAAGCAGCCGGATCAGGGAGCCCAGGGACAGGACGGCCGTGGTGAGGCTGGTGGCGAGCATGGCCCAGACCAAGGTCCTCAGCATCCAGCCCACATGCCCGGCATCGAATCGGAACCCATCTACGTCCAGCACCCGCAGCAGGTGATTGGCGATGTCCAGAGCGAATCCGTTCAGGAAGACCATGCCTGGTGAGAAGATCAGCACGAGGAGGCACAGCCAGAAGACAACCGAGGCATAACGGCGCAAGGCACGGCTGAGACGCTGGGTTCGGTTCATGGGGATCCTCCCTGGTGGAGAATGTAAGTGGGTCGAATCGAATTTCAATATAAAATTATTGATAAACAATAAATTTTAATTGATCAACGATGTCGCGCGGCTGCGGAAAACAGCAAGCGATGGGCTTGTCCTCGCTGACCATGAAACATAAAATGATATCAAAGGATGATGGCATGTTCAGCACCACGCTCCGCCTCGACGACGACCTCGGGCGCTTCCTGCGGGAGGCGGCGGAGGTCCATGGCATGAGCGTGAACGGCTGGCTGGCGGAGCTGCTGCGTCGCGAGCAGGCGGCGGCCGCCCGGCGCAGACTGGCGGCAGACTGGGCGGCCTACGGGAAGGATGCGGAGGCCCAGGATGTGGCCTATGCCTTCGGAGCCCAGACCGAGGTGGCGGCCGAACCGCGGCGGCGCAGCTACCGGTCCCGGAAAGCATCGAGATGAGCGGCGACCTGCCGCGGTGCAGCCGGGGCGAGATCTGGCTGCTGGACTGGAACCCCCGGAGGGGATCCGGTCAGGGCGGCTTCCGGCCGGGCCTCATCATCCAATCCGACCTCGGCAACCATGCGATGGGGGCCCGCACCACGATCGTCGTGCCCCTCACCACCCAGGGCCGCGACTACGCCTTCTACGTTCCCATCCCCCGCGGGAAGGAGAATGGGCTGCCCGCCGATTCCTGGGTCAACGCCACCCAGGTGTTCACTGTGGACAAGTCTCGCCTCGCGAAGCGCCTGGGGAAGGCCACGCCGGCCCAGATGAGGGCCCTAGCCGCGGCCCTCGCGGGCGTTCTCGATCTCCAGCCGTAGGCGTCCGTGCCTTTCAGCCCCGCGCCTCCCGCTTCCGCCAGTAGCGCGCCAGGCCGTAGACGCTCATGAAGGCGGGATCGGCGATCTCGTAGTCCTGGATGGCCTGGTCGTCCAGCCCGTACCCAGCCAGCAGGCCGTTCAGGAAGGCCTGGAAGCGGGGGACCATGGCCGCTTCCGTGGTCCCCGCCGCGAGCTGCAGGCGCACCCACTCGGCGATGCGGTGGAGGTTCTCCTCCAGCGAGTCGAAGTGGGCCACGCCATCGCGCTTGATGCCGAAGTGGGTCGGATAGATGAAGGCGGGACGGGTGGCGCGCATGCGCTCGATGGAGTCCCGCCAGGCCTCCAGGTCGATGTCCGGCGGCGGGAAGGGCGGGATGGTGGGCCCGTGCCCGATGCGGATGCCGCCCACGTCGCCGGTGAAGAGGCCGTCATCCAGCCGGTAGGTGATGTGGTGGATGGCGTGGCCCGGTGTGTGGATGGCCTGAATGGCCACGTCGCCGAGGCGCGCCGTCGCGCCATCCTCCATGGGAACGATCCGGTCCGCGTCGATGGGCTCGAGCCGTCCCCACAGGCGGTCCATGGCGTCGCCGTAGATGCGCCGGGCCGAATCCAGCAGCTTGGCCGGATCCTGGAGGTGGCGCGCCCCCTTGGGATGGACGTGGATCTTCGTGCCGTGCCGCGCCAGCCGCCAGGCGGCACCCCCATGGTCCAGGTGGATGTGGGTGATGAAGGCGTGCCGGATGTCCTCCAGCGCGAAGCCCTCCGCCGCCACGGCCTCGCGAAGGTGGTCGTAGAGGGACTCCGGCCCTGTCTCCACGAGGACGGGGCCTTCGGAGGTTCGGACGAGGAAGGCCCCCACGGTGCCTTCCGCCTGAAACTTCAGGTCCAGCAACGTCACCGGTCCTTGTGTCTCGGCCTGGGTCATGTCGTGCTCCGGGGATCTTCCGCCCATGGTCGTGCATCGAGGAGCCCCTGTCATCCTGCGGTGCGATGGGCTCCTTCCAGGGAGCTGCTAAATAATCCTATTTGATTATTATGGAATATTGTGGGACTATGAGGGTTGTGCGACAAGGAGCCGGGCATGGACATGACCATCGATTTTCCGGGCGGCGCGCGGGTGGACGCGCACTTCGGGCCCTACACCGTGAGGACGGACCAGCCCGTCCAGGGCGGCGGGGAGGGCTCCGCGCCCAGTCCCTTCGCCCTCTTCCAGGCCTCCCTCGCCACCTGCGCCGGCATCTACGTGCTGAACTTCTGCCGTCAGCGGGACCTCCCGACTGAGGGCATCCGGCTGGTCCAGCGGACCGTCCCCGATCCCGCCACCGGCATGGTGGGGCGCGTGGAGCTGGAGATCCTGGTGCCGCCCACCTTCCCCGAGAAATACCACGACGCCCTCGTGCGCACCGCCAGCCAGTGCACGGTGAAGAAGCACATCGAGCATCCCCCGGCGTTCAGCGTGAAGACCCTGGTCGAGGGCTGAGCCTAGTCGCGGCTGGGAAACCTCGACCATGACCCATGGCTGGAAAGCCTCCACGAAGGGCACGAAGAATAAACCGAAGGACATGAGGACCTACTCGAGCATTCGGTCCAAGGACATCCGGGCCTGCGGCTCCAGGCTACGCGAAGCACAGCCTGCTTCACGGGCGGCGGCCCTGGACGGCTTCCAGGGGCTGCCATGGCCGCCGCCCGTGAAGGGATGTCCGTGGTGGATCGGGGCTCATTCGCGCTCTTCGTGTGCCCGAAGGGCGTATTCGCGCCATTCGCGTTCTTCTGTTTCGGTGGGCTACTCGTAGCGCAGGGCCTCGATGGGATCCTGCCTCACGGCTTTCAGCGCGGGCCGCGGGACCCGCTCCGCGAGCCAGAGGCGAGCGGGAGGACGCGCCAGTGGCGCGTCCGTTCGCGGGGGAGCAGGCGCCGTGCGCGAGGCGAAGCCGAGCGCCCAGGCGCTGGCCCACGGGCGATGGAATAGGCTACTCGTACCGCAGGGCCTCGATGGGATCCTGCCTCGCGGCTTTCAGCGCGGGCCACAGCCCGAAGATGAGCCCCACGGCCGTGCTGACGCCGAAGCCGAGGACGATGCTCCAGAGGGGCGCGGCGGCGGGGAACTCGAAGGCCAGGCGCACCAGCATGGCGATGCCCAGGCCCACGGCGATGCCTACGGCGCCGCCCACGCCCGTGAGGCTGATGGCCTCCACCAGGAACTGCATGGCAATGTCGCGACGGGTGGCGCCGAGGGCCTTGCGCACGCCGATCTCGCGGGTGCGTTCGGTGACGCTCACCAGCATGATGTTCATCACGCCCACGCCGCCCACCAGCAGCGCGATGGCGGCGATGAGGATCATGGCGCCCGCGATGCCGCCGGTGATCTGCTGGAAGGTCTTGAGCTGGGCTTCGCTGGTGAAGATAGCGAAGTCGTTGGGTTGGTTGGCGCGGAGGCCGCGCCGGGCTCGGAGGATGGCCACTTCCTGGTCCATCATCTCGTACATCTGCTTCGGGTCCTTGGGCACGGTGGCGATGTGGATGGTGTCTCCGCCGCCGTTCTTCACCTGGGGGAACATCTCGTCGAAGGTGCTGATGGGGATGAGCAGGATGTTGTCGGCGTCGCCGCCCAGGAAGCTGCCCTTCTTCTCCAGCAGCCCGATGACGCTGAAGGCCACGCCGTTCACGAGCACCGTGCGGCCGATGGGATCCCGCTTGCCGAAGAGAGCCTCGGCGGTCATGGGGCCCACCACGCAGGTGCGGGCGGTGTGGGTCACGTCCGCGTCCACGAAGAACCGCCCGTCCTGGATGAAGGAGTTGTTGGACGGCGCGTAGTCGGGGTTCGTGCCCACGAAGGTGGGGTTGTTCCCCTCCTGGCCTTCGGGGGTCTTGATGCTGAGGTTCGCGGCGTCGTTGCCGAAGAGGTAGCGCTCCTGGGACACGGCCGAGGCGAGCGTGGCCGTCTGCTTGAGGGCCTCGGCGTCCTCGATGGTGAGGTCGCGCCGGCGCTTCTGGTCCTCGGGAATGCGCCCGCCGCCGAAGCGGGGCTCGTACTTCTGGAACTGTACGAGGGTGGTGCCGAAGCTGGAGAAGCTGTCGGTCACGGCGTCGTTGAAACCCGACACGAAGCTCACCATGGCGATGACCGTGGCCACGCCCGCCACGATGCCCAGCAGCGTGAGGAAGCTCCGCAGCTTCTGCGCCACCATGGCCCGCAGGGCGAACTTGACGTTCTCGCTGCCGATGCCCCTGAATCCGGCTTTGCGGCTGGCCATGGTCACTCCGCCCGGATCGCGTCGATGACGACGAGGTTGGAGGCGCGGTAGGCGGGCAGGAAGCCCGCGGCCAGGCCCACGAGGGTGCTGAGAAGGATGCCCACGAGAACGATGCCTGGCGTGATCTGGGCGGGGAAGTCTGCCACCGCCCGCACGGTGAAGGCCCCGAGGGAGCCCACCAGCACGCCGATGACGCCGCCGGCGGCGGAGAGCAGGGCGGCCTCCAGGAGGAACTGGTACCGGATGTCGCGCTTGCGCGCCCCCAGGGCCATGCGGACGCCGATCTCCTGGGTTCGCTCCACCACGCTCACCAGCATGATGTTCATGATCACGATGCCGCCCACGCCGAGGCTCACGCTGGAGATGAGCATCAGCAGGATGAAGGCGGCGCTGCTGATGGTCTTCCAGAGCTCCTGCAGGCTCTCCTGGGTGAGGAGGCCGAAGGGATCGGGGCTGCGGAAGCTGGTGTGCCGCATGGCGCGGAACAGGGCCCGCACCTCGTCCATGGAGGCGTCCAGGCCTTCCACCCCGTTCCGGGCCTTGATCTGCAGCTCCAGACTCTCGTTCGAGGCCATGAAGTTCTTCCGGTAGACCTGGAGGGGGATGTAGATACGCCCGTCCTGGTTGAAGCCGATGCTCCGCCCCTGCTTGGGCATGAGCCCGATGACGCGGAAGGGGAGACCGCGGATGAGGATCGTCCGGCCCACGGGATCCAGATGGGGGAACAGCTCCTCCCGGGTGTTGGCCCCGATGACGGCGACGTTCAGGGCGCCCTGGTCCTCGTTGTCCGTGAAGAACCGGCCGGCCTCGAACTCCAGGTTGAACAGGTCCGCGAAGTTGGAGGTGATGCCGATGACGGCGATGCTGTCCAGGTGGCGGTCCCCGCTCTGCACGGGCATGGAGTTGCCGGCGGCGGCGGAGACCTGGGAGGACTCCTTGAGGATGCCGCTGGAGAGGCGCTGGTACTCCTGCCAGGTGATGGGCGGGCGCTTGAGGGCGTCGATGAACTCCCGCCGGCTCCGGATGATCCCGAACTTCTGGACGACGTAGACGTCCGGGGCCAGGACGATGATCTTCTCCTTCACATAGGTGTTCAGGCCGGAGATCACGCCCACCACGGCCACGATGGTGGCCACGCCGATGATGACGCCCAGCAGCGTGAGGAAGCTGCGCAGGGTGTGGGCCCGGATCGCCCGGAAGGAGGCGCGGAGGAGTTCAGTGGGGTTCATGGGCGCCTCAGGACTTGGTCTCGTCCTTGTCCTTGTCCTTGTCCTTCTTCTTCGCCTTCTCCACCCGGACCGCCTCGCCGCCCTTGAGGTCGCGGAGCGCCCGGTTGGGACCGGTGATGAGCGATTCGCCGCCCTTGAGGCCGGAGAGCACCTCCACGGAGAGGTCGCCCATGAGGCCGGTCTTCACGGCCACGAACTTGGCCTTGCCCGATTCCATGACGAAGACGCCTTCCTCCTCGCGCGGCGCGCCGGGCTTGTGGGTCTCGCCGGGCTTCAGCTTGATCTCGCGCATGACGAGGGCCTGGAAGGGGATGGCCAGGGCCTGGTCGCGGCTGCCGGTGAAGATGTCCGCCTGGGCGGAGAGGCCGGGCTTGATGGTGATGGGCGGATCCTTGATCCACACCTTCACCTTGAACTTGGTGGCGTCGTTCACGCTGGTCTTCAGGATGGGACTGCCGCCCACTTCCGTGACCTGGCCCTGGAAGACCTGGTTGGGATAGGCGTCGATGCGGATCTGCGCCTCCTGGCCCAGCTTCACGGTGGGGATGGACGCCTCGTCCACTTCCATCTCGGCCTCCACCTTGCTCATGTCGGAGACGGTGAGGAGCACGGTGCCGGCCTGGTTCTGGAGGCCGGGCACGGCGGTCTCGCCCAGCTCGATGCGGCGGGCGGTGACGACGCCGTCCATGGGCGCGGCGATGGTGGAGAAGCCGAGGCCCACATGGGACTGGCTCAGGTTGGCCTTGGCCTGGTCCGTTCGGCGGCGGGCCGTCTCCTGCGCGGCCTGGGCGGTCTCGAGGGCGGTCTTCGCCCGCTCGAAATCCGCCGCGGAGATGATGCCCGCGTCCCGGTTGGCCTTCGCGCGGTCGAAGTCGGACCTGGCCTGGGCGAGGTTGGCAGTGGCGGAGGTCAGGTCCGACTGGGCCGCGTGCAGGCTGGCCTGCATGGCCTCGGAGTTGGCCCGGGCGCTGCGCGGGTCGATCTCCATGAGGAACTGGCCCTTCTGGACCCGGTCGCCCTCCTTGACGGCCAGGCGGGTGACCTGGCCCATGATGCTCGCGGAGATGTCCGCTTTCGTCACTGCCTGGATCTTGCCGTTGGCGCTCACCTTGGCCTGCAGGTTCTCCCGGGCCACGGTGGCCACCTGGATGGCGATGCCCTTGTCCCGCATGCCGGCGATGCTCAGGCCGGCGATCACGAAGATCGCCAATCCTCCGCCGAGGATCCACATCTGCTTCCGCTTCATGTCAAAGGCCTCCCCAACGGGCTGATCGCATCTCAATCTTCGCTCAGGCGGTCCAAGGGTTTAGTGGCCTTGGATGTCATAAATGGAATTGTTTTCCATTGATGAAACCCTCCAATTGGAAAATAATTTCATCTGGAGGACCCGCCTTGTCCCATGCTCCCTTCGGCCCCATCATCCTAGCCCTTCTTGCGGCTGGGCCTGCATTCGCCGCGGCTGCGGGCAGCGGAGCCCTCGCTGGACGGGTGCTGGACGACCAGGGAAGGCCGGTGGCCCAGGCCCAGGTCCGCCTGGAGAACCGGGTCTCCGGATTCCGCCAGACGGTCGTCACGGACGCCTCGGGCACCTACGCCGCCTACAACATCCCCTTCAGCGACTACCACCTGGAGGTGGTGGCGCCGGGGATGCAGGACCTCCACCAGAACATCTCGATCCGCTCCAACCTGCCCGCCCAGCTCGACCTGCGGCTGAAGGCCGCCCAGGCTTCCGCCACGGTGGCGGTGGAGGACACGGTGTCCCTGGTGGAGGCCCACCCCTCGGCCCACATCGACATCGACCGCTCCACCATCGAGAAGATCCCCACCGCTGTCCAGAGCCGGGCCATGGAGAGCATCCTGCTCGCCACGCCGGGCTTCATCCAGGACGAGAACGGCCGCTTCCACTTCCGGGGCAGCCACGGGCAGGTCACCTACGTGGTGGATGGGGTGCCCGTCACGGACCAGGTACAGTCCACCTTCTCGAACTCCCTGGACCCCTCCCAGGTGGAGAGCATGGAAGTCATCACCGGCGGCGTGAGCGCCGAGTACGGCGGGAAGCCGGCGGCCGTGGTGAACCTCACCAGCAAGTCCGGCCTGGGTTCGCCAAGACCCTTCCAGGGTGAGCTGTCGCTGGGTGCCTCGCGGTTCAGCACCCGCGAGCTGGGCTTCGGGGCCCGCGGCGGGTCGGCCTCCTTCGGCTACTTCGTGACCGGCGCCGCCTCCGAGAGCGACCGCTTCCTGGACCCCGTGAACTTCGAGAACCTGCACAACCACGGGACCACGGACCGCCTCTTCACGCGCTTCGACTGGCTGCTGGGCGCCAGCGACATCCTCCGGTTCTCCGCCAGCGGCGGCAGCACGGACCGGGACGTGGTGAACCTGGCCTCCCAGCAGGCGGCCGGGCAGGACCAGCGGGTCCACACCACGGACGTGAACCTGAACCTGGGCTGGACCCACCTGCTGGGCGCGGACCGCAGCCTGGATATGGCGATCTACTACCGCGGCGCCACCGCGCGCCTGGACCCAACCCGCGACCTCCAGCCGGGCTTCGGCGGCGGCGGGCCGGACACGCCCGTGTGGATCCGCTCGGACCGGCGCCTGGACAACCAGGGCGCCCAGGCGGGCTACACCCAGCGGAACGGCGACAACACCTTCAAGGTGGGCCTCCAGGTCGTGCGCTATCCCCTGCACGAGCGCTTCGACCTGGCCATCACCGACCAGGCCCAGGCCTCCGGGCCCTCGGATCCCCTGTATCCCTACACCCCCGCCGGAGGCGGGAACATCCTCCGCTTCTCGGACGGCTTCGCGCCCTCCCTGGCCTCGGCCTACGTCCAGGACGACCTGAAGGCCGGGCGCTGGACCTTCGCCCTGGGCCTCCGCTTCGACCGCTACCAGGGGCGGGACTTCACCCAGAATGAGCTCCAGCCGCGGCTGGGCGTCACCTACGCGCTGCCGGGGATCGGCACCCTGGTGCGGGTGGTCTACGACCGGCTGCTCATCACGCCGGAAAACGAGAACCTGGCCTTCTCCACCTCCCAGACCGCCTGGAGCCTGGTCACCCAGTCCACCACGCCGGTGCCCCAGCTCCGGCCCGAGACCCAGGACAGCTACCTGGTGGGCCTGGAGCAGCAGCTGGGGCAGGTGGCCCGCGTCAGCCTCGACTACTGGTGGAAGGACAGCCGGAACTCCGCCGACAACAGCCAGTTCCTGAACACGGGCATCCTCTTCCCCATCTCCGCCTGGAAGGGCCGCTTCCACGGCCTGGACCTGCGCGTGGACACGGTGCCCATCCGGGGCTGGTCCGCCTACCTGAGCGCGGGCACCGTCCGGACGCTCTACTACAGCCCGACCCTCGGCGGCCTGGACTCCGCCGATCCCACGGTGAACGGGCCCGCCGGAACGCCCTACCTCATCGACCACGACCAGAAGCTCACCGCCCAGCTGGGCGTGCGGTACGAGCAGGGCGGCTTCTTCGCCCAGGCCTCGGGCCGGTACGACTCGGGCCTGGAGGCGGGCGACCCCGCCACCGTCGCCGGAAATCCCGACTACGCCTTCGGCATCCCCTACGTCCGGACGGAGACCGACAGCCTGGTGGGCCCCAACCATCGCATCAAGTCCCGCACCGTCCTGAACCTCAACGCGGGGCAGGCGTGGAAGCTCAAGAACGGGCAGAAGCTGTCAGTGGGCCTGGACCTGCTGAACGCCACGGACGAGAAGGGCCTCTACAACTTCCTCAGCGCCTTCGGCGGCACCCACGTCATCCCGCCGCGCACCTTGGCGGCCCGGGTGAAGTGGACGTTCTGAGCCGGCCTCAGCGCCGCCTCAGAACGGGTGCTCGAAGCTGAGATAGAGGAAGATGGCCTTCTCGCCGCGGCTGGCGCCTACGCCGATGGGCACGGCGATGCCGGGCACGATCTGGAGGCCGCTGGGGAAGTTGTAGGCCCAGCGGATGCCTGGATTGACGTAGGAGGCGCCCTGGCGCTGGGTCTGGCCGGGGCCGGTGATGACCTCGGCGTTGGTGTAGATGTATTCCAGCATCACGTTGAAGCGGGGGGTGGCCAGCCAGATGAAGCTCTGGCCCAGCAGGTAGTCCCGGGTGGTGGCGCGGTCGCCGACCGTGTTGCGGGCTCGGGGGGTGAGGGTGCCGCCGGCGTTGAAGTGGCCCACGAAGTCGCTGCCCAGGGTGAAGCTCACGGGGAGGTTCACCTGGTAGCCGGTGGCGCCCTTGCCGTAGCCGGCCTTCTCGTCGCCCGTGGGCAGCAGCACGCTGAGGCGCGGGGCGAAGGCCACGGGGGCGTTCCCGTCGCCCACCAGCTGGTAGCGCCAGTTCAGGGCCACGTCGCCGAAGGCCTGCTTGCGGTCGGGGGAGGCGTCCAGCCGCTGCCAGGGCAGGGTGAAGCTGAACTGGTTCTTCTGGCTGAAGACGGGCCATTCCTGGGTGAAGGTGTAGATCCAGTCCTTGGTCTCCTGGTAGCGGGTGAAGGTGCTGATGTGCTGCACCACGCCCGTTTCCTGGTTGTAGGCCTCCTCCACGAGGAAGGAGTTGTCCTGGATGGGGCCTTCCTTCTTTTCCTGGGCCATCAGGGACGTGGCGAGCAGGAGGACCGGAAGGATCCGGGAGAGGGGGGAGGAGGTCGGTGTCATCATGATTATGATACTGAGTCTCAAAAAAATGAAATTCAAGACCTCGAGGTTGAGAAGTGATGCCTGTCACTGGGCTGAAGATCAGGCTGCTGGTCCCAGTCTAGCCAAGACACGCCGGACCCCGGTTCCCGTGCCGGGAAGGCAGACGGATCCGAGGATACGTAGTGATACGATGGTCATCCCCCCTGTGGAGTATCCATGTCGTTCCGTGCCCGACGCCTCACCCTCCCCCTGCTCGTCCTCGCCCTGGCCTCCGGGTCGGCGAAGGCCGAGGAGGGCATGTGGACCTTCGACAACCTGCCGACGAAGAAGATCCAGGCCGCCTACGGCTGGGCGCCGGACCAGGCCTGGCTGGACCATGTGCGCCTGTCGGCCCTGCGCTTCCCGGGCGGCTCCGGCTCCTTCGTGAGCGCGGACGGCCTGGTGCTCACCAACCACCACGTGGGCCGGGGCTGGATCCAGCGCGTCAGCGACAAGGACCACGACTACGTGAAGAACGGTTTCACCGCCCAGGACCGCGACCATGAGATCAAGGTCCCCGGGCTCGAGCTGCTGACGCTCATGGCCATGGACAACATCACCGACCGACTGGCCAAGGCCGTGAAGCCCGGCACGCCGGAGGCGGAGGCCCACAAGCTCCGCGGGGCGGAGATCGAGCGGATCAAGAAGGAGATGCAGGAGAAGACGGGGCTCACCTGCGAGCACGTGACCCTCTACCAGGGCGGCGAGCACTGGATCTACAGCTACAAGAAGCACACCGACGTCCGGCTGGTCTTCGCGCCCGAGATGCAGATCGCCTTCTTCGGCGGGGACCACGACAACTTCACCTATCCCCGGCACAACCTCGACTTCTCCATCTTCCGGGTCTACGAGAACGGGAAGCCCTACCACCCGAAGGAGTTCCTGCACTGGACACGGACGGGCCTGAAGGCGGGCGACCTGACCTTCGTGACCGGCCATCCCGGCCGCACCAGCCGCCAGGACACCCTGGCCCAGATGATCTACTCCCGGGACGTGGCCATCCCCATGCGCCTCAAGGGCCTGGAGCGGCGGAAGGAGGCCCTGGTCGAGTACGGGAAGTCCTCCCCGGAGGCCGCACGCCAGGTCAACACCCAGATCTTCGGCGTCGAGAACGGCCTGAAGGCCGTCAACGGCTACTGGTCCGGCCTCAAGAACCCCGAGGCCATGGCCCGCATCGCGGCGGCGGAGAAGGACCTTCGCGCCAAGGTGGCCGCGGATCCCCGGCTCGCGGCGGAGGTCGGGGACGCCTGGGGGCGCATCGAGGCGGCGCTCAAGGTCTCCGAGGGGCTGGCCCGGGAGAACCAGATCGTCGGCACCGCGGATTCCAGCCTCCTGGGCTACGCCCTCGCCCTGGTGCGCATCACCGATGAGGAACACCTCCCCAGCGACAAGCGCCTGCCGGAATACAGCGACGCGAACCTGAAGGCCGCCAAGGCCCGCCTCGGCGTCCACGCGCCGTTCTACGCCGAGCAGGAGATCTTCCTGTTCACCCGGGGGCTGGAGCAGGCCGCCAAAGAGCTCGGCGGCGCCCATCCCTACGTCCAGGCCATGCTGGGCGGCAAGCCGGCGGCCGAGGTCGCCCGGGCGGCCGTGTCCGGCTCCAAGCTCGCGGATCCCGAATTCCGCAAGGCGCTCCTGGCGGGCGGAAAGAAGGCCGTGGCCGAGTGCCAGGACCCCATGATCCTCCTGGCCCGGAAGCTGGATCCCCTGTCCCGCGAGATGCGCCGGAAGCAGGTGGAGCAGGTGCAGAGCGTGCTCACCGAGTGCGGCGCGCGCATCGCCAAGGCCCGCTTCGCGGCCTACGGCAAGGGCACCTACCCGGACGCCACCTTCACCCTCCGCCTGACCTACGGGCCCGTCGCGGAGTACCCGGCCAACGGCACGCTCATCCAGCCCTTCACCACCTTCGGCGGCCTCTTCGACCGCTACGACGGGTGGGGCGGCAACGCCGCCGCGGCCCACGACGGGGCCTGGACCCTGCCCCAGCGCTGGATCGACAAGCGCGGCGCCCTCGACCCCGCCATGCCCTTCAACTTCGTCCACAAGGTCGACATCATCGGCGGCAACTCCGGCTCGCCCGTGGTGGACCGCAAGGGCGAGCTGGTGGGCCTCATCTTCGACGGCGACATCGACATGCTGCCCGGCAACTACTTCTACGACGACAAGGCCAACCGGGGCGTCTCCGTGGATGCCCGCGGCCTCCTGCATGCCCTGGACAAGGTCTACGGCGCCTCCGCGCTCGTGGCCGAACTGACCGGCAAGTAGGCCCACTCAGGAGCCCCCATGCGACACCTTTCCGTTCTCGCCCTCGCCCTCGTCTCCACGCTCGCCCTGCCGGCCCTCCGGGCCGAGGAGGGCATGTGGACCTTCGACAACCTGCCCCTGAAGCAGCTCAAGGAGAAGTACGCCTTCGAGCCCGGCCAGGCCTGGATCGACCATGTGCGCCTCTCCACGCTCACCTTGGGCGGCTGCACGGGCTCCTTCGTGAGCGCGGACGGCCTGGTGGTCACCAACCACCACTGCACCCGGGGCTCGCTGTCCCGCCTGTCCACCAAGGACCGCGACCTGGTGAAGGACGGCTTCGTGGCCATGAGCCGCGACCAGGAGCTCAAGCTCCCCGGCCTGACCTACCGCACCCTCATGGCCATGGAGAACGTGACCGAGCGCGTGGCCAAGGCCGTGAAGCCCGGCCTCACCGAGAAGCAGGCCGCCGAGGCCCGCGCCAAGGAGCTGGACGCCATCAAGGCCGGGCTGGAGAAGCAGACCGGCCTCACCTACGACGTGGTGAACCTCTACCAGGGCGGCGAGACCTGGATGTACGGCTTCAAGGTGTTCAAGGACATCCGCCTTGTGGCTGCTCCGGAGATCGCCGTGGCGGCCTTCGGCGGCGACTACGACAACTTCACCTACCCGCGCCACGACCTGGACTTCTCCATGGTCCGCGTCTACGAGAACGGCCAGCCCTACCATCCGCCCCACCACCTCACATGGAGCACCGAGGGCCTGAAGAACGGCGACCTCACCTTCGTGGTGGGCCACCCGGGCCGCACCAGCCGCCTCCAGACCTTCGCGCAGATGAAGTACGACCGCGACTTCGGCATCCCCACCTACCTGAAGAACGCCGACCGCACCCGCGCCCTCCTCGAGGAGTACGGCAAGCAGGACGCCGAGCACGCCCGCCAGGTCCAGACGATGATCCTGGGCGTGAACAACGGCGCCAAGGCCAACGAGGGCTCCCTGGCCGGCCTCAAGGACGCCGAGGCCATGAAGCGCATCGAGGCCACCGAGAAGGCCCTGAAGGCCGCCGTGGCCAAGGATCCCAAGCTGGCCGCCACCACCGGCAAGAGCTGGGCCCGCGTCGAGCAGGCCATGCAGCTCCAGAAGGCCAACCTCAAGGAGTCGCTCTATGTGGGTGCGGCCCGCTCCGCCACCCTGGGCCAGGCCCTCGGCCTGGTGCGCCTCGCGGCCCAGCAGGAGCTGCCCGTGGAGAAGCGCCTGACGGAGTACCGCTCCGAGGCCGGCCTGAAGGTCCTGAAGACCCGCCTCTCCGGTCCCGCCATGGGCATGATGGGGCAGGGCGCCAACCCCGAGCTGGAGACCCTCCTCTTCACCCGGAGCCTGGAGGACGCCCGGCGCGAGCTGGGCCCGCAGCACCCCTATATCGTCGCCATCCTGGGCGGCAAGACGCCCGCCGAGGTGGCCAAGGCCGCCGTGGAGGGCACCAAGCTGAACGACCAGGCCGTGCGCAAGGCCCTGATCGACGGTGGCCAGAAGGCCGTGGCCGAGAGCACCGATCCCATGGTCGTGCTGGCCCGCAAGCTGGAGCCCATCCTCCTGGCCCAGCGGAAGAAGCAGGACGACGTGAAGGCCATCCTCGAAGAGCACGGTGCCCGCATCGCCAAGGCCCGCTTCGCGGTCTACGGCAAGACGCTGCCGCCGGACGCCACGGGCACGCTCCGAATCACCTACGGCGCCGTGGCCACCTATCCCGCCAATGGCACCCTCCAGCAGCCCTTCACCACCTGGGCCGGCCTCTATGACCGCCACTTCGGCTGGGGCGGCAACGACGCGAAGGACTACACCGACTGGCACCTGCCCCAGCGCTGGCTGGACCGCATGGGCAAGCTGGACCTGAAGACGCATCTCAACTTCTCCCACGCCGTGGACACCACCGGCGGCAACTCCGGCAGCCCCGTGGTGAACCGCAAGGGCGAGCTGGTGGGCCTCCTCTTCGACGGCAACATCGAGGGCAACGCGGGCCGCTACTTCTACGACGAGAAGGTGAACCGCAGCGTCTCCGTGGACGCCCAGGCCATCCTCGAAGCCCTCGTGAAGGTCTACGACGCGCCCCACCTCGCCGCCGAGCTGACCGGCAAGTGAACCAGAACGATTGAACGCAGGGGGCCCTCCGGGGCCCCTTTTTCGGAGCTTCCATGCGCCTTTCCACCCTCGCCCTCCTGCTCGCCGCCCTGCCCGCCCTGCGCGCGGACGAGGGCATGTGGACCTTCGACAACATCCCCGTGAAGCAGATCAAGGCCAAGTACGGCGTGGACCTGGATGCCGCCTGGCTGAAGAACCTGCAGCTCGCCACGGTGCGCTTCCCCGGCGGCACGGGGGCCTTCGTGAGCCGGGACGGCCTGGTGGTGACCAACCACCACGTGGGCCGGGGCGCCATCGCCCAGGTGTCCACGGCCCAGGCCGACCTGGTGAAGAACGGCTTCACGGCGGCCCGGCGGAGCCAGGAGATCAAGGTGCCGGGCCTGGAGCTGATGATGCTCGTCTCCATGAAGGACGTGACGGCGCGGGTGAACGACGCCGTGAAGCCCGGCATGGCGGACCGGGAGGCCCTGGCGGCGCGGCTCAACGCCCTGGCGGATCTCCGCCGGACGGAGGAGGCCAAAACCGGCCTCACCTGCGAGCCCGTCACCCTCTACCAGGGCGGCGAGTACTGGCTCTACCGCTACAAGAAGTTCAGCGACGTGCGGCTCGTCGCGGCGCCGGAGCTCCAGGTGGCGGCCTTCGGCGGCGACCCGGACAACTACACCTACCCCCGCCACAACCTGGACTTCTCCCTGTTCCGCGTCTACGAGGACGGGAAGCCCTACCGGCCCGAGGCCCTGCTCCCCTTCAGTGCCAAGGGCGTGGCCATGGGCGAGCTGACCTTCATCTCGGGGCATCCGGGCATCACCTACCGCCAGCAGACCCACGCCCAGATGGCCTACGCCCGCGACATCGGCATCCCCTTCCAGCTCCACACCCTGGAGCGCCAGAAGCAGGCCCTCCTGGTGTATTCGGCCACCTCGCCCGAGGCGCACCGCCTCGCCGCCGAGCCCATCTATGGCATCGAGAATGGCCACAAGCGGCTCAGCGGCCAGCTGCTGGGCCTCGCCAAGCCGGAGAACCTGAAGAAGGTGGCCGATGCCGAAGCCGCCCTGAAGGCCGCCGTGGCCAAGGATCCCGCCCTGCAGGCCCGCGTGGGCGGAAGCTGGGACCGGGTGGCCCAGGCCGTGGAGCGGCAGAAGACCCTGCTGAGGGAAGCCACCTACCTCGATGCCGGCCGGGGGACCCTGGTGGGCCGGGTGGCCAGCCTGCGCCACGCGCTCACGCTGGTGCGGCTCGCGGATGAGCTGGCCAAGCCCTCGGCCGAGCGGCTCAGCGAGTTCAGCGACGGCAACCTCAAGGCCACGCGGGCGCAGCTCCTCTCGCCCCGGCCCGTGCAGAAGCCCATCGACGCCACGCTGCTGGCGGCGGGGCTGCAGGAGGCGAAGGACGAGCTGGGCGCAGAGCATCCCTTCGTGAAGGCCCTGCTGGGCGGCCAATCGCCGGAAGCCGTGGCCCAGGCCGCGGTGGCGGGCACGAAGCTGGACGATCCCGCCGTGCGGAAGGCGCTGGCCGAGGGCGGCAAGGCCGCCATCGAGGCCAGCACGGACCCCATGATCCTCCTGGCGCGGAAGGTCGATCCCTTCGGCCGTGCCATCCACGCGCGGATGGAGGCCGAGGTCACCGGCGTCTTCAACGAGCATGGCGGACGTATCGCCGAGGCCCGCTTCAAGGCCTTCGGCCGGGCCGTCTATCCCGACGCCACCTTCACCCTGCGCCTGGGCTACGGCCCCGTCGCCACCTACGCCAACGGCACCGGCACCCTGGCCCAGCCCTTCACGACGTTCATGGGGATGTACGATCGGCACCTGGGCTGGGGCGGCAATGCCGCGGCCGCGGAGCACGGGGCCTGGACCCTGCCGGAGCGCTGGCTCAAGCGGCAGGCGAAGCTGGACCTGGCCACGCCCTTCAACTTCATCTACGCCTGCGACACCGTGGGCGGCAACAGCGGCAGCCCCGTGGTGAACGTGAAGGGCGAGTTCGTGGGCATCAACTTCGACAGCGTGTTCGAAGGGCAGGGCGGCTACTACGTCTACGACCCCGACACCAAGCGCGCCGTGGCCACCGATGCCCGCGCCATCCTCGAGGCCCTGCGGAAGGTGATGGACGGCGGCTACCTCGCCGACGAACTCCTGGGCCGCTGAGGCCCGGGGAATCCAAACAGCAAAAGACGGAACGCGAAGGGCACGAAGAAAGGACGGAAGCACGCGAAAGGATTTCCGGGGGTTCGGGTAACCTCCGCCTGGAAGGCTTGAACCGCGAATGACGCGAATCGCCCTTCGGGCGCGCGAATGGCGAACGATCTTGCTTCCGCCTCCACGCGGGGGGCGAGCCCGGCGGCCTTCAGGAGCCGACATGCCCGCCCCCCGCGTGGCCAGCCGCGCATCACGCGGCTGGGGGCCGGAGGCCCAGGCGGCCCATCTCCGCCGCCATTCGCGCCCCTTCGCGTCATTCGCGGTTGTTCACTTTTCAAGCCTCCTTCGCGCCCTTCGCTCCTTGCTTCGCGCCCTTCGCGTTCCTCCTTTTCTTTCAGTCGTTCCCCCGCCCCCGAGGCTGTGTGACCCTGGGGATCACTTTTCTTCCATGAGGCATCAGGTGGATCTGTATCTTTCGTGTTCCCTCACCGGCGGTCGCGGGGACCAGCCCGTGGTGGCGGCGCTGGTGGCCCGCATGGAGGCCCTGGGGCATCGGGTGCTGACGGCGCACCTGGCCGATGCCTCCGCCATGGTCTCGGACGGCGGCTTGGCGCCCGAGGCGGTGTATGAGCGCGACACGGCCTGGCTCCGCGCCAGCGAGGCGGTCATTGCCGAGGTCAGCACGCCGTCGCATGGCGTGGGCTTCGAGATCGCCTACGCGCTGGAGCGCGGCAAGCCCGTGCTCTGCCTGGCCCGCGAGGGCGTCCGCGTCAGCAAGATGCTCACGGGCATCCGGCAGGACGGCGTGGCCTTCCGGACCTATGGGGCCGTTGACGAAGCCCTGGCGCACCTGGAGACCTTTCTGGCGCGATAATGACGGCCAGATCCTGAATCCCACGGAGGACGCCATGTCCGAGGCCGGCACCACCCGACGCGACCTGTTCAAGCTGGGGGCCGCCGCCGCGGCGGGCCTCGTCGCCACGCGCCTCGCGGCCATGGAGCCGGCCCTGGAGCCGACCCTGGAACCGGCGGGCGCCGAGCCCGTGATCCACCATCCCGTGCCCCATCCGCCCTTCAATCCCGCCACCGCCGAGGCCATGCCCACCCGCAACCTGGGGCGCACGGGGCACAAGGTGGGGATCTTCAGCCTGGGCGGCCAGGCGTCCATCGAGAAGCCCCACAACGAGAAGGTGGCCATCCCCCTCATCGAGCGGGCCCTGGACCTGGGCGTGAACTATTGCGACACCTCCGCCCGCTACGGCGGCGAGGCCCGCTGGAGCGAGCAGTACTTCGGGCAGGTGATGAAGCGGCGGCGGGCCGAGGCCTTCCTCGCCACCAAGACCCACGACCGCACGGCGGACGGCTCGCTGCGCTTGCTGGAGACCTCCCTCAAGCTGCTCCAGACCGATCACGTGGACCTCTGGCAGCTCCACGCCATGAGCACCATGGACGATGTGGAGCGCGTCTGCGCCAAGGGCGGCGCCCTGGAGGCCTTCCAGAAGGCGCGCGAGCAGAAGCTGGTGCGCTTCCTGGGCCTCAGCGGCCACACGGATCCGGACGTGCTGGCCGAGGCCATCCGGCGCTTCCCCTTCGACACGGTGCTCATGGCCTTCAACGCCGCCGACACCTGGCACCTGCCCTTCAAGAAGACCCTGCTGCCCCTGGCCGTGGAGAAGGAGATGGGCATCATCGGCATGAAGATCCCCGCCCGCGGCCGCCTCCTGACGGGCGTCCAGCCGCCACCGCCCGAGAAGCAGCGCGGCCCCGCCAAGCACGACCGCCCCGGCACCCTTACCATCCAGGAGGCCATGCGCTACACCCTGAGCCACCCCGTGAGCACCGTCATCATCGGCGTGGACAACATCGCCCAGCTCGAAGAGAACGTCCGCATCGCGGGCGAGTTCCTGCCGCTGAATGCTCGCCAGCTAGAGGCACTGGAACAGAAGGTGAAGCCCGTCTATGGGCAGGCCCAGTGGTACAAACGGGATGCGCCAGCGAATCCTGAAAAATGAAAAAGAAGAATTAGCCACCGATGAACACAGATGAACACAGATAAAAGTGAACAGATAAAGAGATGGATATAGGATTGACAACACTATGATCCCGATCGAATATACATGCTTAGAAATCTCGGATAAGTTTAAAATCAATATTATAATAAGACGCAAGATTTAAAATTATGCCACGTACAATAATCAACTATGTCGGGGGCCGTCAGTTCCTTTTCGCGAGCCGGTATATATGATCACTGAGACTTGGCATTCTGAGTTTAATCCGTCGAAGTTTCTAAGTCGTGTGGATTTGGCGCAACTTATAGAGCGAAATGAAGCCTACAATGAAAATTTAATTAACGATGCAAGGATATCTTGTATATTATGCGAAAAAGTCTGTGCCAGCGGTATTTTATTGAATAATAGATCATTCCTTTGTCAGAACTGTTATTCTGAAGTAGCAATAATCTCTTATCCAGAAAAATATGAAACTCTCCATCGCCAATTTCTCGTTGCTATGGAGGCGCGAAGACTGGCATGGGAAGAATTTCGAAAAAAGTTCGAGTACAAATCAGAAGAAAGCATTTTGATTGTTATTGGTTGGGCATCAATTTTTTTTGCTTATATTAGCTCTAAATTTTTAATTTTGACTTTAATATTATTAATTATTGGCTATTTTGAAAAATTTTTTAATAGACAAAAACTAACCGAATGGCTAAATCTGAAATCTCAATGGGAGCAAAACAATCCTTTGCCAAATGAGCCAATATTAAAACACTTTCATGACCCTACGGCTGAATTGACATCCCGGGATTATAAAATTCTTACAGTTTTTAATCATTGGCCTGGCTACCCGCCATTCTGGAAATATCTGCGCTCTGTTGTTATCAGTAGGGACCTCTATCGTTGCCAAGTAACTGGATGCCCATCTAGGTTAGAATTGCATGTTCATCATATGTTACCTGTAGCTGAGGGTGGGACACATACACCTGGTAATCTTGTCTCCCTATGTAGCTTTCATCACGCACTTGAGCCAGAGAAAGGTCATGAGAGAATATGGGGTGATATAAAAACAAGATATTTTACACTCGTATCTCATCACGAAAGAAATAATCGCATTAATGAGGGAACACATAAGGTAAAAGCACATCTTCGCCGCTTGGAACTTATAACGATAGATGAACTGCGTGAACTGATAAAGACATATGGTTTTTGCTGCCCTGGTTGTGGTGAGGTAGGGATTGAGTTTTTATTAAATAGTGACAAAAATATTATTAGAGTGGAGTGTCCCACCTGTCAGAACGCAACAGAAGGACCTCAGGAACTTGCAGAGGAAACTGGTCCACTTCTTGCCGAGGTTCTTGGTGTTACTCGAAACAAAGGTAGGTGGAGGGCCAGATGGGATATGCTTTCTGCAAGAAAAACTGCTGGTTGGGCTAGATGGGGAAGTTCTTCGGCATCTTTGAAACGGAAACCGCGTAAAGAAAAAGTAGAAATTACCAAATCTGATCCTGTTTGTCCCAAATGTGGTTCACTAATGAGAGTTATAAAACCGCATTCTAATGATAGATGGAAAGCATTTTGGGGGTGCACACAATATTCAATTACGGGATGTAAGGGTAGTTTAAAATTTATTTCCAAGAAAAAATAGTTCATTATTTTTTAAATGAATAAAACATATAATTCATATTTTCATCCGGTTTCGTTATTTGCATATTGCTTGATTATTGGCAACCGTCCAGGCTCTATCTCCGGGTTCTGAACCATTGCGCTGATTTTTATTTTCTAGCGCTGAATTGTCTTGGCCTCCTATTTCTGAACGCCGTTCACTCCTCGCTAGACTTCCCTCGGTGGCTGTTCTTTCGGGGGCCTGATGGGCGGGGAATCGATGGCTTCACCAGACAGCACAGCGATTCGGGTGGCGTTGTGGCGGGCGCTGCATCTGGAGGTGGATGCGCCGCCGGCGGTGTTCCGGGACGAGGTGGGGCTGCGGCTGGCGGGGCCGGAGGCGGGTTGGCGGGAGCGGCCGGACATGGCGCCGTTCACGCGACCCTTCCGGGCGTCCATCCTGGCGCGGGCGCGGTTCATCGAGGACTGGGTGGAGGAACAGGCGGGTCGGGGCGTGGCGCAGTACGTGCTCCTGGGCGCGGGACTGGACACCTTCGCCCAGCGCCGCGCCGATCTCGCCGCCCGCATGACGGTCTTCGAGGTGGACCAGCCCGGGCCTCAGGCCTGGAAGCGCCAGCGGCTGCTGGACCTGGGCTACGGCCTCCCTGCCTGGCTGCGGCTCGTGCCCGTGGACTTCGAGGCCGGCGACGGCGAGTGGGATCGGCTGGCGGCGGCGGGCTTCGACCCGGCGCGGCCGGCGGTGGTGGCCTCTACGGGCGTGAGCATGTACCTCACCCGGGAGGCGGTGGCGGCCACGCTGGGCCGGGTCGCGGCCCTGGCGCCGGGCTCCACGCTGGTGATGTCCTTCCTGGTGCCGGTCGAGATGTCCGACCCCGAGGTGCGCCCCGGCATGGCGCGGGCCATGGAGGGCGCCCGGGCCAGCGGCACGCCCTTCCTCAGCTTCTTCGATCCGCCGGAGCTGGTGGCCCTCGCCCGCGAGGCCGGCTTCCGCGACGCGCGGCACGTCTCCTCCGGCACCCTGGCCCAGCGCTACTTCGCGAACCGCACCGACGGCCTCCGCCCCCCCGATTCCGCGGAAGAGCTCCTGGTGGCCACCACCTGAGACGAGCGGGATGAAACGACGTCTCTGGTGATCGGCCTGACTAGGCGAGAAAAGCAAGGAACCGCGAATGACGCGAAAGGGCGCGAAACGCGGCGGAGATGGGCCGCCTGGGCCTTCGACCCCCAGCCGCGCCATGCGCGTGGAGGCGGGAGGAGGATCGTTCGCCTTTCGCGCGCCCGAAGGGCGATTCACGTCATTTGCGGTTCGATCCTTCCAGGTGGATTCGTGCCGGGATGCGCGGGAAGAGCCAAGCCCCTTTCGCGCCCTTCGCCCGTCCGAAGGGCGTTCGCGTCCTTCGCGTTCTTCTTTCTCTGTCCCCAGGACTATTCCGCCCGCAGCGCCTCGATGGGATCCAGCCCGGCGGCCTTCCTTGCGGGCAGCACGCCCGCGGCGGCGCCCACGGCGAGGGTCATGAGGAGGGCGGCGGCCACGGCTTCGGGGGGCGTCGCCAGAGGCAGGCCGGGCACCACCAGGCGGAGCACCAGCTGCACCAGCACCCCGAAGGCCAGGCCGCCCAGGCCGCCGCCCAGGGCCAGCAGGATGGCCTCCAGGAGGAAGAGGGCCTGCACGGTGGCGCCGTCCGCGCCCAGGGCCCGGAGGAGGCCGATCTCCGCCGTGCGCTCGTGCACGGAGATCCACAGCACCGTCAGGATCCCCATGGCGCCCACCACGAGGGAGATGGCGGCGATGGCGGTGACGGCCAGGGTCACGATGCCGATCACGCGGCCGAAGACCTCGAGCATCTCGGTCTGCGTGGTGAGGGTGAAGTCCTCCTCGCCGCGGTGCCGGGCCATGAGGGTGGCCTTGATCTGGTCCGACAGGGCGGGGATGCCCTCGCTGGTGGTCGCCAGCAGGTCGATCTCATGCAGCTCTGCCAGGTTGAACAGGCCCATGGCCGTGCCCACGGGGATGTAGGCGGTGTCGTCCAGGTCGAAGCCCAGGAGCTGGCCCTTGGGCTCCATGACGCCGATGACGACGAGGCTCTCGGAGCCGATGCGGATGCGCTGGCCCAGGGGCGAGTCGCTGCCGAAGAGCTCCCGCGCCAGCTTGGGTCCCAGCACCGCCAGCGAGGCCCGGCGCCCGGCGTCCAGGGGCGGGAGGAAGCTGCCCTGGGCCGTGCCGACGCCCCAGGCGCGGGGCAGCTCGTGGTTGACGCCGTAGATGTAGACGCTGCGGCCCCGCCCGCCGAACTCCACCCGGCCTTGGCCCATGGCCACGGGGATCACCGCCTCCACGCCGGGCAGGCGGCGGAGGGCCTCGGCATCCTGAGGCGTGAGCAGGTGCGTGGTGCCGCCGAACACGCCGGGCACGCCCATGGTCTTCACCTTGCCGGGATTGATGGCCAGCAGGTTGGTGCCGAACTGGCTGAACTGGGCCACGATGTACTGGCGCGTGCCCTCCCCCAGCGAGGTGAGCAGCACCACGGCGGCCACGCCGATGCCCACGCCCAGCACCGAGAGGGCGGAGCGCAGCCGGTGGCCGGTCACGGCCCCCAGGGCGAAGCGCAGCAGCTCGGCGGGCGGCAGCAGGAGCATGCTCACCTCCGCGCCAGGGCCGCGATGGGGTCGAGCTGCGTGGCCCGCCGCGCCGGCCACACGCCGAAGCCCACACCCACCAGGAAGGAGAGGGTCACGGCCGCGCCCACGGCCCAGAGCGGGATGGCCACGGGGAAGTCGGGGTAGACGAGGGCCAGGAGGCCCACGCCGGCGGCGCCGGCCGCCAGCCCCGCCGCGCCGCCCAGGGCCGCCAGGATCACCGCCTCGGCCAGGAAGGCCAGGAGGATGCGCGGAGCCGGGGCGCCCAGGGCCCTGAGCAGGCCGATCTCCGCGCGCCGCTCGGTGACGGAGACGAGCATGACGTTCATGATCCCCACGCCGGCCACCACCAGGGACACCGAGGCGATGCCCGCCAGCGAGAGCGTCAGGACCCGGAGGATGGCGGAGAAGGAGGCGAGCATGGCGTCCTGGGTGTAGACGGTCACGTCCTCGGCGCGGTGACGGTCCTTCAGCAGGGCCAGGACATCCGTCTTGGCCTGGTCCATCTCGGCGAAGATCCGCACCTCGGCCACGATGCGGAAGAGGCTGGTGCGGTTGAACAGCCGCATGGCCGTGCGCACGGGGATGAAGGCCGCCTCGTCCAGGTCGAAGCCGAGCATGGAGAGACCCCGGGGCGCGAGGACGCCCACCACGCGGAAGCGGTCCGGGCCCACGCGCACCACCTGGCCCAGGGGGCTCTCCCCGCGGAACAGCTCCCAGGCGAGCTTGGTGCCGAGGACGATCTCCGTGCCCGAGCGGTCGGGATCGCCGGAGGGCAGGAAGGTTCCGGCGGCCAAACGCAGGCGGCGGATCTCCTGGTACTCGGCGGTGGTGCCCAGGATGGGGGCCGAGCGGCCCAGGTCCCCGTGGCGCAGCGTCTCGGTGGCCACGGCGATGGGCGCGGCGCGGCTCAGGCGCCCCAGGCGCGCGAGGGCGGCGTGGTCCTCCAGGGTGAGGTCGTGGGTGACGCCGCCGAAGGGCATGCCGCCAGTGGTCTCCACCTTGCCCGGCAGGACGATGACGAGGTTGGAGCCGAGGGTGGCGAACTCGTCCACGATGTAGCGCCGCGCGCCCTCCCCCAGGGCCGTGAGGGCGAGGACCGCGGTGATGCCGATGGCCACGCCCGTCACCGAGAGCGCCGTGCGGAGCCGGTGGCCCCGGAGGGCGCCCAGAGCGAAGCCGAGCAGGTCCAGGAAGGCCACCTAGGCCTCCCCGGCGGGCGCGTCCGCCAGCACGCCGTCCGCGAGGTGCACCACCCGCTTCGCCCGGGCCGCGAGGATCGGGTCGTGGGTCACCACCACCAGGGTCAGGCCCTGGCGGTTCATGGCCTCCAGCACGCCCATCACCTCCTGGGCCGAGGCGCGGTCCAGGTTGCCCGTGGGCTCGTCCGCCAGCACCATGGCGGGGTTCATCACCACGGCCCGGGCGATGGCCACCCGCTGGCGCTCCCCGCCGGAGAGCTGGTCGGGCCGGTGCCCGGCCCGCGGGAGCAGGCCCACCGAGGCCAGGGCCTCCGCCGCCCGCGCCCGCCGCGCCTCCCGGGGGACGCCGGCGAAGAGCATGGGCAGCTCCACGTTGCCCTGGGCCGTGAGCCGGGGCAGCAGGTGGAAGAACTGGAAGACGAAGCCGATGCGTGTGCGCCGGAGCAGCGACCGCTCGGCTTCCGAGAGCGTGCCCACGTCCCGGCCCTCCAGGCAGTAGCGGCCCTGGCTGGGGCGGTCCAGGCAGCCCAGGATGTGCAGGAGGGTGGACTTGCCCGAGCCCGAAGGGCCGATGAGGGCCACGTGCTCACCCGGCGCGATGGCGAGGCTGACGTCCCGCAGGGCATGGACCACGCCCTCCCCCACGGGGTAGGTGCGCCACACGCCCTGAAGCTCGATCATGGGCCCTCCCGGCCCTGTTCGCGGGCGCGGGCGCGAACCCCGGCGCGGATGGCCGGGGAGTCCCGCACGGTGACCACCCGGTCCCCCGCCGCGAGGCCCGAGCGGACCTCGGTGAACTGCCAGTTGCGCAGGCCGGTCTGGACGGTGCGCTCCGCCAGCCGCCCGTCCGCCAGCACCAGCACCTTACCGCCCTCGGCCAGGGCGGCGGTGGGGACGCGGAGCACGCCGTCCCGCCGCGCCACGATCACCTCCACGTCGCTGGAGGTGCCGGGCAGGAAGCCCTGGGCCGACCAGGGATCCAGGGGCGACACCTCGATCTCCACCGTGCGGTTCTGCTCCTGCACGTCCAGCACGTAAGGCGCCACGCGGTCCAGGCGCCCCGCCAGCTTCTGGCCGGGGTGGGAGTCCACGGCGATCCGCACCGGCATTCCGGCCTTCACCCGCTGGGAGTCCACCTCGTCGATGGGCGCGCTGACGTAGAGCGTGGCGGGGTCGAAGAGGTCCAGCACCGCCGGGATGGGGATGCCCGTGGGCGCGGGCGTGATCCACTCGCCCACCTCGCCGGAGCACTCGGCCACGATGCCCGCGAAGGGCGCCCGGAGCTGGGTGAGGGCGAGCTGGGCCCGGGCGAGGCGCACCTGGCTGCGGACCTCCTCCAGGGCGGCGCGCAGGGCCTGGCAGGTGGCGGCGGCGCGGTCCCGGGCGCTCTGGAGGGCGTCCAGGGCCTGGGGGCTGAGGACGCCGTCCCGGCTCAGGGCCAGGCCCCGGGCCAGCTCCTTCTCCGCCAGGTCGGCGGCCAGGCAGGCCTCCCGCGTCCGGGCCTCCGCGGTGCGCACCTGGTCCTCCGCCAGGGCCAGCGCGGCCCGCTGGACCGAATTCTCGATCTGGAGGAGCAGGTCCCCGGCGCCCACCCGGCCACCTTTGCGGTGGGGCAGGGCGGTCACCACGCCGGGAATCTGCGGCGAGAGCTTGGCCCGGCGGTGGGCCTTCACGGTGCCCGCCCGGGTGTTGGCGACGATCTCCTCCACCGGCCCCACCTCGACACGGGCGACCTTCACCTCCAGGCCCGGCTTCCGGAGGAGCCACGCCACGAGAAGAACCGCCCCGGCCCCGATCGCGAGGAGGACGGCGGCCCAGCGCGGCACCTTTCGCATACGCACCCATTCTAGGTTCCGCGCGCCGCCCAGGTAGAGGTGATCAAAGGCCCTCGGGGGCGGTGGACCCCGGGTTCACATCCCCAGGCGCCGGTAGACCTCCGGCCGGCGGTCCCCCAGGGCCGGGAAGCGCTTCCGCCAGGCCCGCAGGGCGTCGAGGTCGAGGTCGCCCACCACCAGGCTCTCGGCGGTGTTCCCCTTCGCCACCACTGCGCCAAAGGCGTCGTGGATCGCGGAGGCGCCCGGGTAGTCGAGGCCCGCCCCGTCGCGACCCACGCGGTTCGCGCCGCAGACGGCCATCTGGTTCTCGATGGCGCGGGCCGCGAGGAGCGTGGACCAGGCGGCGATGCGGCGCACGGGCCAGTTGGCGGGCACGAAGACCACCTCCGCGCCTCGCACCGCCAGGGAGCGGAAGGGCTCGGGGAAGCGCAGGTCGTAGCAGATCTGCAGGCCGCAGGGGATGCCGTCCACCTCGAACAGGGGGCAGTCCTCGCCGCCGGAATAGTGCTGGTGCTCCTCGCCGTAGGAGAAGGGGTGGATCTTCCGGTAGGCGGCCACCAGCGAGCCGTCCGGCGCCGTGACGAAGGCCGCGTTGCGGGGGTGCGGCGCGTGGGCCTCCACCGCGGAACCCACGAGGTAGAGGCCGAACTCCCGCGACAGCGCCGCCACGGCCTCGGTGGTGGGGCCCGGGATGCTTTCCGCGAAGGGCTCCGGCGCCATGGTGAAGCCCAGGGTGAAGAGCTCCGGGAACACCGCCACCCGCGCCCCCGCCCGCGCCGCCGCCTCCGCGAACCCCCGCGCCCGGGCTAGGTTCGCGGCCGGGTCCTGCCAGACCGTGTCCTGCTGGACGAGGGCGACGCGGAGCGTGGTCATGGGGACATCCTGAAAGACAGGAAACCGCGAAGGGCTAAGGACGGTAACCGCGAAAAACGCGAATGGGCGCGAAAGGAAAAGAGAGGAAGGAATCAGGTCGAGAGGCCAAGAACGGCACCAGACATCAGGATCAGGTTTTTTTGTCTTGGTGAGGATCCGTTTTCTTTTTCGCGCCCTTTCGCGTGTTTCGCGGTTCCCTCTCTTTACTTGAACCGGTCAGGGCTCAGCGATCCCGCGGTGGTCTTGCGGAGGTAGCAGTCGGCGGCGAGCTGGCCGACGGCGAGGCCGCTGGTCATGCCGTGGCCGCCCAGGCCGGCGGACCAGAAGAGGCGCGGGTTCCAGGGGTCCCAGCCGACGACGAAGCGGCGGTCCGGGGCGAAGGTGCGCAGGCCGGTCCAGTAGCGGGTGATGGGGCGTTCCGCCAGGTCCGGCGCCAGCTCGCGCAGGCTGGCGAAGAGGCCTTCGAGCACCGCGGGGTCCGTGTCTGGCTGGCGCCCGCGCGGGGGCAGGGGCACGGCCACCTCCTCGCAGGGGCACATGAGGACGCCGCCGCTCTCAGGCCGCAGGTAGAAGGGGCGATCCACCCACCAGGCCCAGGGATCCCGCTGGGGATGGGCCGCGCCGCTCCACACCAGGGAGCGCCGAAGGGGCGTGTAGGCGATCTGCGAGCCCGCTTGGCGGCCCAGCTCGCCGGCCCAGGCGCCGGCCGCGATGGCCAGGGCCTTCACGTGGAGCGGCCCGCGATCCGTGTCCAGGTCGAAGCCGTCCTGCGTCGGGCGGATTTCGCTCACGCCGCAGCCGAAGCGCAGGTCCGCGCCGCCGGCCCGGGCGCCTTCCGCGCAGGCCTGGAGCAGGCCCGCGGCGTCGATGACGCCATCGCCGGGGATGGCCAGGTGCTCGGCGGCCCGGAGGCCGGGCAGGGGGATGCCCGCGCCGCGGTGGACCTCCACACCGTGGCGTCCGGCCTCGGCCTCGAAGACGTCCAGGGGGCCGCGCTCCACGCTCACCAGGAGGCCGCCGCCGGCGGTCATCAGGCCGGCTTCCGCCAGCCGTCGTCGCCCTTCCACGGTGAGGGCCGTGTGCTCGTCGCGGCCGGTCAGGGACCGGGCCACGGCGGCGTTGTGGCCGCTGGCGTAGGTGCCGGGCTGGTCCTCGCGCTCCAGGAGGATGACGCTCTCTGGGCCCCCCTGGCCGGCCCGGGCCAGGTGGAAGGCGAGGCTCAGTCCGGCGATGCCGCCACCGATGATCGCCAGGTCCGCGGTTTCAATCGTGCCCATTCGTCCATCGTAGCGCCGAAGCGCGCGGAGCCTCCGTCTGGAGGCCGGGCGATCCGGGAATGCCTGTGACGACCGTCAAAGGTTTTGAACCTTTCATGCGGATGGAAGGCATATGATGGGTGAATCCGGAGGTTTCTCCGTGCGGACGATCCTGCGCACCATCCTGGCCGTCGCGCTGCTCCTGGGCGGTGTGGGCGGGGACTGGGCGCTGGCGGGTGACCGGACGGCAGCCCAGCCCCACGAGTGCTGCTGCGGCACCGTGCCGCCCGGCATGGACGATCCCTGCCCCTGCCCGAAGCCGGAAGGGAACCGCGCTCCCCAGCGCGGCGCCTGCGCCGAGCGCCAGCAGGTGGTGGCCACGCAGGCCGCCCGCCGGGCTGAACAGGGCCAGCGCCGGACCGAGCCCCGGCCCGAGCCGACCGGCTGGGACCGCGCGGCCTCGGTCGAAGCGGAATCCCTGCCCCTCCGCGCCGAGGGTGGGCGCGACCCGGATCTGGGTCGGCACCTGGCGCACCTGAGCACCTTCCGGATCTGATCCGGGACTGAGCGAAGCCTTGCCCGCTCTTGGGAGTGGGCCGACCCTCTTTCCCGTTTCCGGAGATCCCCATGCGCACGCTGCTGCGCCTGGCCCCGGCCCTGGTGCTCGCCGCGCCGGCCCTGGCCCAGGCCCCCCACCACCCAACCACATCCATGCCGATCACAGCGGCCGATCCGGTGCTGGCGGACCTCCTGGTCGAAGCCCTCGGCAAGCATCCTGACATCCAGAAGGCCGAGGCCACCGTGCGCATGGACCAGGAGCGCATTCCCCAGGCGGGCGTGCTGCCCGATCCCACCCTGTCGCTGGGCCTCCAGAACGACGGCTTCAACGGGATCCAGGTTGGCAAGATGGAGACCAGCTTCTACAGCGTGGCCTTCACCCAGCCCTTCCCCTGGCCAGGCAAGCGTGGCCTGCGGAAGGAAGTGGCCGCCGCCGGCGTCGGCGTGTCCGAGGCCACCCGCAGCCGCGTGCAGATGAGCCTGGAGGCCGATGTGCGCCGGGGCTATGCGGCCCTCCTGCTGGTGCGGGGCCAGAAGGAGCTGCTGGCCCAGCAGTCCGTCTTCCTGGAGCAGGCCGAGCGCCTGGCCCGCACCCGCTACGAGGTGGGGCAGGGCAGCCAGGGCGACCTGCTGCGCGCCCAGCTGGAGCTGACCCGCCTCAAGCAGGCCACGTGGGCCCTGGAGGCCGAGGAGCGCGGCACCCTCGCGGCCCTGAACCGGCTGCGCCAGCACGATCCCGCGGATCCCATCCCCACCACGGCGGCGCTGGCGGACCTGCCGGAGCCCGCGGCCCTCACGCCGGAGCAGGTGGAGGCCCGCAGCCCCGAGCTGGCGGGTGCGCGGGCGAACGTCCGGCAGACCGAGAAGCTGGTGGAGCTGGCGAAGCTGGACCGCCGCCCGGATTTCGCCGTCACCGCCGGCATCATGCCCCGGGGCAGCCTGGATCCCATGTGGCAGGTGGGCGTGAGCATCTCCCTGCCCATCTACGGCCGCTCCAAGCAGCAGCGCGCCATCGCCGAGCATGAGCACCACCGCCTCGGCCAGGGCGCCGAGGTGGAATCCGTGCGAACGCTCCTGCGCCAGCGGACCGAGGAACGGACCATCCAGATCGAGACCCTGCGCCGCACCCGTGACCTCTACCGCGAGGGCCTGCTGGTGCAGAGCGAGGCCACCTTCAAGGCCGCCCTGGCCCAGTACGAGGCTGGCCGCGCGCCCTTCCTCGGCGCCCTCGAAGCCCTCAACGGCTGGGTGGGCGACCAGGGGGCCTACCTGCAGACCCTGGCCCAGCTCCAGGCCCAGCACATCGCCCTGAACGAAGCGGCCCTCGGCACCACGCCGTCCATCACCGGGGGGTCGCTGGCTTCCGCCAGTCTTGCCGCCGGCGCCGCCGCCTCCCCGACCGCCTCCGCCACCTCCGCCAAAGCCCCGGGCCAGGCCCAGGACAGCGGCCCCGCCATGTCGAAGATGTAGGAGATCCCCCATGACCACCGAACGACCTGATTTCGATTCCCCGGCGCCGACCCCGGCCCGCGCCCCGCGCCTCCGCACCCTCGGCCTGGTGGCCCTGGGGCTGGTGGCCGGCATCGGCGGCACGTTGATGCTGCGGCCCACCCCGAAGCACGACCATGAGCACGAGGCCGCCAGCGCGGCGGCGCCCAAGAAGCAGATGTACCAGTGCCCCATGCACCCGCAGATCATCCAGGACCACGCCGGCACCTGCCCCATCTGCGGCATGGACCTGGTGCCCATGGAGGGCGAGGCTCCCAAGGACAGGGGCAAGATCGTCTACTACCGCTCGCCCATGAACCCCAGCCAGACGTCGCCGGTGCCCATGAAGGACGAGATGGGGATGGACTATGTTCCCGTCTACGAAGGCGACCTGAAAGGCGAAGGCGCGGGGATCGAGTCCCACGCCACGGTGAAGATCGACCACGAGCGCCAGCAGCTCATCGGGCTGCGCACGGAGAAGGTGGTGGAGGGGACCGTCAGCGGCGAGCTGCGGGCCCTGGGCCGCGTGGCCATCGACGAGACCCGCGTCCGCAAGGTGAACGTGAAGGTGGAGGGCTTCGTGGAGAAGCTCTTTGTGGACTACGTCGGCAAGCCCGTGGCCAAGGGCCAGCCCCTGTTCAGCCTCTACGCCCCGGAGTTCGTCAGCGCCCAGCGGGAGTACCTGCTGGCCCTGAAGACCCAGAAGGCCCTGAGCAGCGGCTCGCTGCAGCAGTCGGGCGGCGAGCTCCTGGAGGCGGCCAAACGGCGGCTGCTGCTCTGGGACGTGCCCTCCGAGGCTATCGATCGGCTGGAGAAGACTGGCGAGGTCCAGCGGGCCCTCACGCTGCGCAGCCCCATCTCCGGCATCGTGACCGTGAAGAACGTGGTGGAGGGCGCGCGGCTCACACCGGCGGACATCCCCTTCGAGATCACGGACCTGAGCCGCGTCTGGGTGCAGGTGGACGTCTACGAGGCCGAGCTGGGCCGGGTGAAGGTGGGCCTGCCCGCCGAGCTGACCGTCCAGGCCGCGCCGGGCAAGACCCTCAAGGGGCGTATCGCCTTCGTGGATCCGGTGATGGATCCCAAGACCCGCACCGCCAAGGCCCGCCTGGAGTTCTCCAACCCCGGCGGCCTGCTCAAGCCCGAGATGTTCGGTGACGTGGTGATCCACGGCCCGGGCCGCAAGGGCCTCCTCGTCCCCCTGGACGCCGTGCTGGACGCGGGCACCACCAAGGTGGCGTTCGTCTCCCTGGGCGAAGGCAAGTTCGAGCCCCGGGAAGTCACCACCGGCGCCACCGTGGGCGAGCAGGTGGAGATCCGCTCGGGTCTGTCGGCAGGGGACGAAGTCGTCGTCCGCGCCAACTTCCTGGTGGATTCCGAATCGCGCCTCAAGGCCGCTCTGGCTCAGATGACGCATAAGCACTGAGGTGAGGGCCGTCATGAATCCATCGCCAAAGAAACAGAATTTGATAAGCGGAGGAGAACGGAGAAGCGGAGGAAAGCTGAGAAAAACAGCTTTCTCCCCTCTCCTCAGCCCCTCCGCTCTCCTCCGCTTCAACAATTCCTTTCTGCATTCCCTCACGGAGAGGCCCGCATGAGCGGACACGCCGCCTACGATCCCGAGCACCCGACCTTCCTCCAGCGGATCATCCGCTTCTCGGCGGAGAACCGCTGGCTGGTCATCGCCGCCTCGGCGGTGCTGCTGGCCATGTCCTTCTGGACCATGCGGAACATCCCCCTGGACGCGCTGCCGGACCTCAGCGACACCCAGGTCATCGTCTACAGCAAGTGGGACCGGAGCCCCGACATCGTCGAGGACCAGGTCACCTACCCCATCGTCACCAGCCTGCTGGGGGCGCCGAAAGTGAAGGCCGTCCGCGGTCTCTCGGACTTCGGCTTCTCCTACGTCTACGTGATCTTCGAAGACGGCACGGACATCTACTGGGCGCGCAGCCGGGTGATGGAGTACCTCTCGAAAATCACCGCCAACCTGCCGCCGGGGGTGCAGACCTCCCTCGGCCCCGATGCCACCTCCGTGGGCTGGGTCTACCAGTACGCCCTGGTGGACCGCAGCGGGAAGCACAGCTCGGATGAGCTGCGCTCCCTCCAGGACTGGTTCCTGCGCTACGGCCTCCAGAGCACCCCCGGCGTGGCCGAGGTGGCCACGGTGGGCGGCCAGGCCCGGCAGTTCCAGGTGCAGGTGGATCCCAACAAGCTGGCGGCCTACCGCATCCCCATCGAGTCCGTCATCGGGGCGGTGAAGGGCGCCAACGCGGAAGTGGGCGGTCGCCTCGTCGAATACAGCGGCCGCGAGTACATGGTCCGGGGCCGGGGCTACGTGAAGGCCACGAAGGACCTGGAGTCGGCCGTGCTCAAGGCCGAGAACGGCACCCCCGTGCGGCTGGGTGACGTGGCTACCGTGACCCTGGGGCCCGAGATGCGCCGGGGCCTCGCGGACCTGGACGGCCAGGGCGACGTGGTGGGCGGCATCGTGGTCATGCGCCAGGGCGAGAACGCCCTGAATGTCATCGAGCGCGTGAAGGCCCGGATCGGCGAGCTGAAGCAGGGCCTGCCCGAGGGCGTGGACGTGATCACCGTCTACGACCGCTCCGAGCTGATCCACAACGCCATCAGCACCGTGAAGCACAAGCTCATCGAGGAGATGATCGTCGTCTCCATCATCATCCTCATCTTCCTCTGGCACGTGCCCTCGGCCATCGTGCCCATCATCACCATCCCCGTGAGCGTGGCGCTGGCGTTCATCCCGATGTACGGCATCGGTCAGAACGCCAACCTCATGAGCCTGGCGGGCATCGCCATCTCCATCGGCGTGCTGGTGGACGGCGCCATCGTGGAGGTGGAGAACGCCTACAAGAAGATCGAGAAGTGGATCGAGGCCGGGAAGCCCGGCAGCTTCCACCACGTGCGGCTGGAGGCCCTGATGGAGGTGGGGCCGTCCGTTTTCTTCTCCCTGCTGGTGGTGGCGGTGAGCTTCATGCCCATCTTCACCCTGCTGGACCAGGAGGGCCGTCTCTTCAAGCCCCTGGCCTACTCCAAGAACTTGGCCATGGCCATCGCCGCCATCCTGGCGCTGACGCTGGACCCAGCCATGCGCATGCTCTTCGCGCGGGTGGAGCCCTTCATGTTCAAGCCCAAGTGGTTGGCCTGGACCTTCACCCAGATCGCCGTGGGCAAGTACTACGCCGAGGAGAAGCACCCCATCAGCGTCTTCCTCCACCGCATCTACGAGGGGCCCTGCCGCTTCGTGGTGAAGCACGCCAAGGCCACCATCGCCGTGGCCGTGCTGCTGGTGGTGGCCACCATCCCCGCGTTCATGAGCCTGGGCAGCGAGTTCATGCCGCCTCTCAACGAGGGCACCATCCTCTACATGCCCTCGACCCTGCCGGGTCTCAGCCAGACCGAGGCCCAGCGTATCCTCCAGGTTCAGGATCGCCTCATCCGTACCGTGCCCGAGGTGGAGCGCGTCTTCGGCAAGGCTGGCCGCGCCGACACGGCCACGGACCCGGCGCCCTTCTCCATGATGGAGACGGTGATCGTCCTCAAGCCCGAGGAGCAGTGGCGCGCGAAGCCCCGCTGGTTCAGTTCCTGGGCGCCGGACTTCCTCAAGGCCGCCCTGCGCCCCATCTGGCGGGACCGGATCACCGAGGAGGAGATCGTGGCGGACCTGGACCGCGTGGTGCGGCTCCCGGCCATCCCCAACGCCTGGACCATGCCCATCAAGGCCCGCCAGGACATGCTCTCCACGGGCATCCGCACGCCCGTGGGCCTGAAGATCAACGGCGCGGACCTGGCGACCATCGAGAAGGTGGCCGTGGACGCCGAGCGCATCCTCGCAGGCGTGCCGGGCACCCGCAGCGCTTTCGCCGAGCGCACGGCCCAGGGCTACTTCCTGGACTTCGTCCTCAAGCGCGACCAGCTCGCCCGCTACGGGCTCAGCGTCGAGCAGGCCAACATGCTGGTGATGACCGCCATCGGCGGCGACAACCAGAGCACGGTCTTCGATGGCCGCGCCCGCTATCCCGTGAACGTGCGCTACGCCAGGGACTTCCGGGAGAGCCCCGACGCTCTGAAGCGGGTGCTCGTCCCCACGCCCAGCGGGGCCATGATCCCCATGGAGGAGATCGCGGACCTCACCTGGGCCAACGGCCCCGCCATGATCCGCGACGAGAACGGCCAGATGAACGGCTACGTGCTGGTGGACTTCGATACGTCGAAGTTCGACGTGGGCACCTACGTCCACCACGCCAAGGCCGCCGTGGAGAAGGACCTCAAGCTGCCCCCGGGCTACAGCCTCACCTGGTCGGGCCAGTACGAGAACATGATCCGCGTGAAGGAGCGGCTGAAGGTCATCCTGCCCATCACGCTGGTGCTGATCTTCGGCCTGCTCTACGCCAACACCAAGAGCGCCTTCAAGGCCTCGGTGGTGATGCTGGCCGTGCCCTTCAGCGCCATCGGAGCCTTCTGGCTGCTGTGGGCCCTGGGCTACAACATGAGCATCGCCGTGTGGGTGGGCCTCATCGCCCTCATGGGCCTGGACGCCGAGACCGGCGTGTTCATGCTGCTCTTCCTGGACCTCAGCCACGACGAGGCGAAGCGGGAGGGCCGCCTGAACACCACCGGCGACCTGGTGGAGGCCATCATCCACGGAGCCGTGAAGCGCGTGCGACCCAAGGCCATGACCGTCTTCGCGGCCTTCATGGGTCTGCTGCCCATCATGTGGAGCACCGGCACCGGCGCCGACGTCATGAAGCGCATCGCCGCGCCCATGGTGGGCGGCCTGGCCACCAGCTTCATCCTCGAGCTCCTGGTCTACCCCTCCATCTACTACCTCTGGAAGCGCCGGGAGGTGGTGGAGGGGCCGGTCACCCCATTGCCAGCCTGATCTCTGATTCGACGTTCATTCGCACCCCGGCGGTCCCGTCCACGGCCCAGGGACCGCCGGCCACCCCAGGCCGTGATGACCATAGGAATCCCCATGCTCAACCTCCTGCTCACC
Source organism: Geothrix mesophila (assembly GCF_022808835.1). Lineage (NCBI taxonomy): Bacteria > Pseudomonadati > Acidobacteriota > Holophagae > Holophagales > Holophagaceae > Geothrix > Geothrix mesophila. The sequence goes on along the minus strand of NZ_JAKZLD010000001.1, from coordinate 1,156,166 downwards.
CTGGCCGTCGCGGCCACGCCGCACGCCAAGCCCGCCACCAACACCAAGTGCCCCGTCCTCGGCGGCAAGGTCAGCGAAAAGTCCAAGACCGTGGTCGTCCGCGGCCAGGAATACCGCCTCTGCTGCGGCGGTTGCGACGCCCAGCTGCTCAAGGACCCCGACAAGTACCTCGAGAAGGACGGCACGCCGAAAAATGCTCGGAAGTAGGGGATAAACTGTAGCCCCGGAGGAGACCCCCATGCTGAACGCCGCACTGCTCACCCTTACCGTCCTGGCCGCCCCCGCACCCCAGAAGGCGAAGCCCGCCGTCAACACCAAGGATCCCGTCTGCAAGATGACGGTGGACGCGAAGTCCACCACGGTCGCCGTGCGGGGACGCGACTACCGCGTCTGCAGCAAGTACTGCGGCGAGGCCCTCCTGAAGGCCCCCGACAAGTACCTGGACAAGGACGGTTCGGTGAAGGCCGAGAAGAAGTAGTCCCAATCTCGATCCGGAAGGCCCGGGTGCCCAAGTGCGAGCCCGGGCCTTTTCGTGGCCGTACAAGTCCAGTGCCGGGAATAATTGGTCTAAAAATATGAAAACGGTCGAAAAATTAACACAACTTAACCTCCGGTAGTAGCATCGTGGCCCCAGGTCGGGTGGACACCCCGACCCTCCTTTCGCCTGGAGGTCCCATGCGCCATGTGGTTCCCTTCCTCCTCCCCGCCTGCCTCCTGGCCGCGCCGCCGGACCAGGCCCGCGCCGATGCCCTGGTCCGCGAGGCCCGGGGCCACCTGGCCGCCCGGACCTACCAGATGGGCCTGGGTCCGCACGCGGACTTCACCTTCCGGAACCTCGTCTCCGATGCCCTCGGCGAGGACCACGTTCGGCTGGAGCAGACCTACAAGGGCGTGCCCGTGTTCGAGGGCGAGGCCATCGTCCATTTCCGGAACGGCCGAGTGCGGGCGGTGACCGATGACCTGGCGCGCGGCCTGACCCTCCCCGTCGAGCCCACCCTGGGCCGGGCCGAGGTCCTGGCGATGGCCCATGCGGCCCTGGCCCCCCGCGGCGCCTACGCCTACGAACCGACCGCCACCCTGGTCGTGGCGGGCCTCGAGCCGGACGGTCCCGGCCGGGCCACGCGGTACGTCCTGGCCTACCACGTCCACACGGAGCTCGAGAATGGGGCCCAGGAGACGAAGCACACGGACTTCCTGGTGGACGCCCACACGGGCCGGATCCTGGAATCCTGGGACACCCTCCGTACCGCCGGCGCCACCGGCACCGGCCAGTCCCAGTGGTACGGGACCGTGAGCCTCAGCACCAACAGCACCGCCACCGGCTACGAGCTGCGGGATATGACGCGGGGCACCGGCGGCACCTTCGGCAACAACGTCACCACCAACCTGCTCAATGGCACCTCCGGCACGGGCTCGATCTTCACGGATGCCGACAACGCCTGGGGCGACGGGCTGCAGTACAACGGCACGGCGGGGATGAGCGCGAACGCCCAGACCGCGGGGGTGGACGGCCACCGGGGCATGCAGGCCACCTGGGACTTCTACCTGAACGCCTTCAGCCGGGATGGCATTGACGACGCCGGCAGCGCCACCTTCAGCCGCATGCACTACAGCAGCCAGTACGACAACGCGTTCTGGTCCGACAGCTGCTTCTGCATGACCTATGGGGACGGCCAGGTGGGCGGCTCCGTGGGCGAGGCTGACCTGGACACGGCGGGCCACGAGATGAGCCACGGCGTGTGTTCCGCCACCGCCAACCTGCAGTACCGGCGGGAGTCCGGAGGCCTCAACGAGGCCAACTCGGACATCTTCGGCACCCTGGTTGAGTTCTACACCCTGAACAACAGCACCGGCAGCTTCATCCCCAGTACGGCGGGCTCCGGCCCCATCACCGCCAACTACAAGCTGTTCGAGAACAGCTGGGGCCATGGCGGCACGCCCCTGCGCTGGATGTACAAGCCCAGCCTCGACGGCCGCAGCCCGGACTTCTACAGCAAGACGCTGGGCCGCCTGGATGTCCACTACAGCTCCGGCGTGGCCAACCACTTCTTCTTCCTCCTGGCCCATGGCAGCCAGGTGGATGATCTCTCCGGCAACATCGCCTCGCCCATGACCAACGGCGTCACCAGCATCACCGGCATCGGCAACGACAAGGCCGGCCGCATCTGGTACCGGGCCCTCACCACCTACATGACCAAGCGCACGGACTATGCCGGCGCGCGCGTGGCGACCCTGAACGCGGCCGCGGACCTCTACGGTGCCACCTCCACCGAATACGACACCGTGAACACCGCCTGGCTGGCTGTGAACGTGAAGTAGCTGCTTAGAGTGCCTAACAAAACCCTGACGAGGCCGCGAGAAAGCCAGGTGGGATGCACCGCAAGGAAGGGCCTGCGGGGCGATGCGGGACATCGTTCAAGGGCCCTGACGCCGCGGGGCGCCCACCTGGCTTTCTCCCTCCGGGCGAGGGCCGGCGGGGAGGCTCCACCTCCGCGAGCTTGCGAGTGGGAGGGCCCTGCGGGGCAGGGCCCGTCAGGTGGAGGGCGATGCCGCTACGCCCTCCGCCTGACGGCACGCTTTGCGTGCCTCCCACTCGCCTGCGGCTTGTGGAGCCGGAGCCTCCCTCGCGTTCCTCGCCTCGCTCGCCCGGCGGCCCTCGCGCGACCCCGTGGGGGTTTTGTTAGGCACTCTTAGGCCTGCGCCGGCTTCGTCGGGTCGGCGCAGGCCTTCAGCACATCCAGCCAGGCCTTCAACACGAAGGCCGTCGCCCCCCAGAGCGGCGCCTGGGGCAGCTCGAGCCTGGGCACGTCGAGGGCCAGGCCGTGCCGCTCGAGGCGCTCGATGGTCCAGGGGGCCTCCATGAGGGGCGCCAGGGGGAGCAGGAGGACCTGCTCGAGCTCGTGGTCCAGGCGGAAGCTGGGCTTCGGCTCCTCCCAGCGGAAGAAGACCGGGGTGAACCGCACCCGGGCCTTGGCCACGCCGTCGGGGAAGCACCCCAATTCCCACAGGCCCGTGGATACGCCGATCTCCTCGGCCACCTCCCGCCGGGCGGTGGCGGGCAGGTCCCGGTCCCGCGGCTCCACCATGCCCCCCGGGAAGGCGATCTCGCCGGGGTGGTGCGGCGCGCCGTAGCCCCGCTGGACCAGGATGATCTTGCGCGCGCCGGCGAGGTCGCCCCAGAGGATGACCCCGACCGCCGCGCGGCGCGGATCCTCGGGGATGCGGGCGCTGATCTTGTGCGGATCGGGCCCGAGCTGGGGTCGCCGCAGGCTCTCGGCGATGCGGGCCCAGGGGACCGGCGGGGCTTCGTCGGGGGGGCGCCAGGCGCTCATTTCACTTTCCCGAACACGGATCCCTTCACCCGCTCCACGGTATAGACGCCGCGGATACGGCGCAGGCCGGCCATGAGTTCCACCAGGTGCGTGCGGTCGCGAACACGCAAGGCGATGTGGAAGAGGCCGGCGCCCTCCTCCGTGGCCGAGCCGTGGAATCGCTGCACGTTGATGCCCACGCGCTGGATGCCCTCGGAGATGGCGGCCACCATGCCGGGGCGGTCCTCGGTGGTGAGGGCGATCTCCGTGTCGTAGAGTTCCGTCCCGTGCTTGCCCCAGGCCACGTTCACGCGACGCTCGGGGTGCATGGTCCCCTTCGTGAGCTGGGGGCAGTCGGCCCGGTGGATGGCGGTGCCGCGGGTGCGGGTGATGTAGCCCACCACCTCGTCGCCCCAGATGGGCTTGCAGCAGGCGGCCAAGGCATAGAGGATGCCGGCGGTGTCGCCCACCACCACCGAATCCATGAGGTTGGAGACGTTCTCCTTGGGCTTGGCGCGCTCGGGTTCGGGGATCAGGGGCTCGAGGAGCTTGTGGACTGTGATGCGGCCGAACCCCAGGGCGGCATGGGCCGCGTCCCAGTTCGCCAGCTTCAGCTCCACCAGCCGCGCGTCAAGCTTGGCCTGGGACTCGGGGTCGTCCAGGCGCACGCCCAGGACGCGGGCCTCCCGCTCGAGCCGTTCCCGGCCGAGGGTGACGGCATGGGCGCGCTCCTCCTCGCGGATGAAGGCCTGGATGCGGCTCTTGGCGCCGGCGGATTTGACGAAGCCCAGCCAGTCGCGGCTGGGCTTGTGGTCGGGCCGGGTGAGGATCTCCACCCGGTCGCCGTTCTGGAGCGTGTGCTTCAGCGGCACCATGCGCCCGTTCACCTTGGCGCCCACGCAGCGGTGACCCACCTGGGTGTGGATGGCGTAGGCGAAGTCCACGGGCGTACTGCCCTCCACCAGGCTGCGGAGATCGCCCTTGGGCGTGAAGACCTGGATGCGGTTGAAGGTCAGCTCGCCGCGCAGGTTGGCCACCAGGTCGCGGCTGTCCTGGGCGTCCTGGTGCAGCTCTACCATGCGGCGGAGGAAGGCCACCTGGTTGATCTCCAGGCGGTTGGCGATGCGGCCGTCCTTGTAGGTCCAATGGCTGGCGATGCCGGCCTCGGCGTGGAGGTGCATCTCCTCCGTGCGGATCTGCACTTCGAAGATGTCGCCGGAGCTCATCAGCACCGTGGTGTGGATGCTCTGGTAGCCGTTCTCCTTGGGCAGGCTGATGTAGTCCTTGAACTTGCCGGGCACGGGCCGGTAGAGGCCGTGCACGAGGCCCAGGGCCGTGTAGCAGCTGGCGCGGTCCGGGCAGATGATGCGGTAGGCCAGCCAGTCGTGGATGTCCTCGAAGCCCTTGGCCTGGGCGCCCATCTTCTTCCAGATGCCGTAGAGGTGCTTGACCCGGCCGGTGACGTGGGCGTTGATGCCCTGCTGGCGGAGGATAGCCTGGAGCGACCCGTGGATCTCCTGGATGGTGCCGGAGAGCTTGGCGCGCTTGGTCTCCACCGCGTTCTTGAGGTACTCGTACTGCTCGGGCTCCAGCTGGCGGAAGGCCAGGTCCTCCAGTTCCAGGCGCACCACGCCCATGCCCAGGCGGTTGGCCAGGGGCGCGTAGAGCTCCAGCGTCTCGCGGGAGATGCGGCGGCGCTTCTCCTCCTCCATGACGCCCAGGGTCTTCATGTTGTGCAGCCTGTCCGCCAGCTTCACCAGCAGCACGCGCACATCCTTGCCCATGGCCACCAGCAGCTTGCGGACGTTCTCGGCGTTGAGCAGGTGCTTGTCCGTGAAGGCCAGCTTGCTCATCTTCGTGAGGCCGTCCACGATCTCGCCGATCTCGTCCCCGAACTGCGCCTTCACCTGGGGCAGGGTCATGAGGGTGTCCTCCACCACGTCGTGGAGGAGGCCGCAGGCCACGCTCACGGCGTCCAGCCGCCAGTCCGCCAGGCTCTGGGCCACGGCCAGGGGGTGGAAGAAGTAGGGCTCGCCGCTCTTCCGGAGCTGGGTGGCGTGCATGTCCCGGCCCACGGTGAAGGCCCGGCGGAGCAGGGCCACGTCCCCCTTGGGATGGTGCTGGAGGAAGGCCGCCTTCACACGATCGAAGGCCCCGTCGAGGGTGAGGCAACTGTCCCCTTCGCAGGCCGAGCCTTCCCCCTCGCGGAGGACGGGCTCCAGGGTTTTCCCAGGCACGGCCATGGTTGAGTGTCGCGCAGGGGCGCTTCTGAATCCAGGCGGTTTATCGGACACTCATGGGATGCCGCGCCGCTCCACCCCCGACGATGCCTCCGCCTACAAGGGCTGGACCCGGCCCGGGCCTGTGCCTCCGGGCGGGGTGGAGGCGGAGCCTGGCGAGACCCTGGACGGCCTCTGCGGGCGCTGGCGCATCTTCCAGCTGGAGAAGGGCAACCGCTTCAGCGTGGACGACCTGGTGACGGCCTGGTACGGCACCACCTGGTGTCCCCGGGCGGGCCGCATCGCGGACCTGGGCTCGGGGATCGGCAGCGTGGCCCTCCTGGCCGCCTGGCGGTGCCCCGGCGCCGTGGTGCACACGGTCGAGGCCCAGGAGGCGAGCCTGCGCCTGGCCCGGAAGAGCATCCGCTACAACGGCCAGGAAGCCCGCATCTTCCCGAACCTGGGCGACCTACGCGATCCTGCCCTGTTCCAAGGCGAAGCCCCCTTCGATCTGGTGACGGGCACACCGCCCTACTGGCCCGAAGGCCACCGCCTGCCCGCGGCCCATCCCCAGTCCGTGCCCGCCCGCCTGGAGGTGCGCGGCAGCATCGCGGACTACGCCAGGACCGCGGCTCGGATCCTGGCCCCGGGCGGGATCTTCGCCTGCGTCTTCCCCAACGACCAGCGGGCGCGCGCCCTGGTGGCCCTGCGCGAGGCCAGCCTGCTCTGCCTCCACCGCCGGGAGATCGTCTTCAAGGCAGGCGAGCCCTACGGCCTGGATGTCTTCGCCGCCGGCCGCCGCCAGGACTATCCCGAGGATTTCGAAGCCCGCGCCCAGTGCCCCGAGGTCGAGCCCCCCATTCTCATCCGCCGCGCCGACGGCAGCGTGGACCCCGCCATCGCCGGCGTGAGGCTGGCCGTGGGGTTCCCGCCGGGCGTGTGACGCGGCCCGCCCCCGTATCCTGGATCAGGCCCATCCGGGCCCTCCTTGGAACGTCACCATGACCCTGCGCCCCATCCCTGTCCTGCTCTCAGCGCTCTGCCTCCACGCCGCGCCACCGGACCTGGCGGTCCCGCCGGCGGATGCCCTCCGCACGCCCAGCGGGGTGGCCTACCGGGTGATCCAGGCCGGGAAGGGGGATGCCCGCCCCGCGCCCGGTGGGTTCGTCCGGGTGCATTTCACGGGGTGGGGTGCGGACGGAGCGACCTTCGCCAACACCCGGGCGCTGGATGAGGCGCCGTACCTGGGTCTGGACCGGCTGATGCCGGGCATGCGGGAGATGCTGCTGGCCATGATGGTGGGCGAACAGCGGCGGGTGTGGCTTCCGGAGGCCCAGGCCTTCGGGGGCGCCAAGGGCCGCCCGGCCGGGACGGTGGTGATGGACCTGGAACTTCTGGATGCCGTGCCGCCTCCCGGGCAGGTCCCCGCGGATGTGGCTGCCCCGCCGGCGGACGCGATGGTGCTGCGCTCCGGCCTGGCCTTCAAGATCCTCAGGCCCGGAACGGGAAAGGCGCACCCCGTCCCGGCCAGCTGGGTCTCCGTCCACTACACGGGTTGGACCACGGACGGGAAGATGTTCGACAGCTCGCTGACAAAAGGCGTCTCCGTGCCGCTGCAGCTGAAGGGCACCATCCCGGGCTGGGTCGAGGGACTCCAGCTCATGGTGGAAGGCGAGCGCAGGCGATTCTGGATTCCCGAGAAGCTTGCCTACCAGGGTGCCCGGGGAATGCCCCAGGGCATGCTGGTCTTCGATGTGGAGCTGGTGCGGATCAGCCAGTAATCGGCAGGTGATCCTGGCCAGTTGGGCTGGCTGGCCTAGTTGAACCGCACGTCCGACTGGGCCAGGGCGTAGGCGAAGCTGGCGAGGGCGGCGGCGTTCCAGGCCAGGTCGTCCCGGTCCACCTTGTCCACGGTGTCGGCCTGGGTGTGGTGGATGTCGAAGTAGTGGGTGGCGGCGTGGCCGACGCCGAGGCCGGGGACGCCTTCGGCCACCATGGGGCCCACATCCGCGCCGGAGCCGCCCAGGCGGAGGTCGATGATGCCGAAGGGCTCCAGCGCGTCCTTCCCGATCTTTTTCAGTGAGGCCAGAGCGCCCGCTTTGGCCTCCGGCGTGGCCTTCCGGAGATCCAGGCTGAAGCCCTTGATGCGCTCGCTGCCGGAGTCGGTCTCGAAGGCGGCCACGATGTTCTGCAACTCGGGGCGATGGGCGTCGCGGTAGCCCAGGCCGCCGCGCAGGCCGTTCTCCTCGTTGGTCCAGAGCACCACGCGGAGGGTCCGGCGGGGCTTCAGGCCCAGGGACTGGATGAGCCGCGCGGCCTCCATGGCGGTGACGGTGCCCGCGCCGTCGTCCTGGGCGCCCTGGCCCACGTCCCAGCTATCCAGGTGGCCGCTGAGGATCACCACCTCGTCGGGCTTCTCGGTGCCGCGGATCTCGGCCACCACGTTGGCGGAAGGGGCTTCGGGGAGCATCTTCGCGCCCATCTCGAGCTTCAGGCGGATGCGCTCGCCCCGCTCCTGCATGCGCCGCATCTGGGTGGACGCCTCGATGGTGACGGCGGCGGTGGGAATCTGCGGGAAGGCCGGGTCGTAGCCCATGACGCCGGTGTGCGGGGTGTCCAGGCTCACGGGTCCCACGGACCGCACCAGGGCGGCCACCGCGCCGTACTTGGCGGCCCGGGAGGCGCCGTCGTGGCGGTAGATCACCGTGCGGCCGTAGCCCTGGAAGGGCACGTCGTAGAGGACGATCTTCCCCTTCACGGCCTGGCCGAGCTTGTCGAGCTCGTCGAAGGAGCCCACCACGACGACATCCGCCGTGAGGCCGCCCTCGGGCGTGCCCACGCTGCCGCCGAGGCCTAGCAGGTTCACTCGCTGGTGGGTGGGCAGCAGCAGCTCGGCGGACTCCTGGCCCCGCACCCAGTGGGGCACCATGACCTTTTCCGCATGGACATTGACGAGTCCTGCCGCCTTCAGCCGCCCCTGGGCCCAGTCGATGGCCTGGTCCAGCTGGGGCGAGCCGCTCAGGCGGTTCCCGATGCGGTCACAGAGCCAGGCGAGGTCCGCGTAGGCGCCGTGGGTGCGGAGGGCCTCAGCGCGGAGGCGTTCCGCGGTGGCCTGGGGTGCGGTCTGGGCGCCCAGACAGGCGGCAGCGGCAAGAAGGAGGAGGCGGCGGGCTTGGATCATGCCTCATCTTACTTGGCAGCTGTTTGGCGGCGGGATTTTTTTGCCAAGGGTCGGGCCAACTTCACCCGGACTCGCATGCGGCCGCTGGCGTCGGTCTCCAGGACCTCCCAGGACAGGGGCCCGCTGCGGCCTTTGGGGTTCTCGCCGGGACCCAGGTTGAAGGCCGCATCGTCCAGCTCCCAGCGGCCGCAGGGGAAGCGGGGCTTGGGCGGCTCGGGGCTGCCGGGATGGGCGTCCACCACGCGCACGGGGCCCTGTGGCTCGTCGGGGCTGAGCAGGGAAGGATCGACGGTGGCCACCACCAGGCCTTCGTGACCCGGCCCGAAGCGCCCGCCCACGCGCCCGCGCTCGAAGCCCCAGGGGCGGCGCACCTCCAGGCTGAAGAAGCGGCCCTTCTTTCGGGGATCGGGCAGGGTCACCCACTGGGGATCGGCGCCGGGGGCGCGGGAGACGGGCGCGATCCAGCCCTCCCAGGAGGGGCCTTTCACGGCGAGGCGGCTGACCAGGTTGCGGAACCAGCCGCGGTACCAGAGCTCGGAGCGCACCCAGGCGGTGGGATGGGAGGGGCTGTAGCCCGTGTCCTCCACCCAGGGGCCCTCTTCGGGGTGGGAGCGGTCCCAGCCGCGGTACTGGCCCGCGTCCATGAGATCCCAGATGCCGGCCGTGAGGGGGTCTCCGCAATCCAGGTAGAGGTCGTCCACGCGGTGCTCGCCCATGGAGTGGTAGGCCTCGTGGACGATGTTCCCCAGCGGCACTTCCTCGGTCATGAAGATCAGGGGCCAGCGCCGGGTCTTGTCCCAGGGCAGGGGCAGGAGAAGGCTCACGGCCTTGAGATCGGCCTCATCGGCGGTCAGCGACTGGGGCTTGCCGGGCGTGATGATCCAGAGGTGGTCGGGCTTGCCGTCCGGACGGACGGCGCCGGTGCGGTTGTCGAGGCGGTCGCAGTCGCCGAGGTCCTCGCCCTGCAGGCGTTCCAGCACCCAGCCGGCCATGGCCATCTTGCGGTCGTCGGTCCTCGGGGCAGGGAAATCGGCGCTCCGGAGCTTGAGGAAGCGGCCCTCGACGAGGGACACGGCGCCCTTGCTGACCTCGTACAGGTAGTTGGCCGCGCTGGCCACCCCGGGGCGGCGCGAGAAGATCAGTTCCCGCAGGGCGCCGTCCGGCAGCTTGGAGGCTTCGTCCGTGAAATCGAGGCGGACGATGAAGATGGCCTCCTTGCGGAACCTGGGCTCCGGGCTCAGGGCGATGTCGCCGCGCCATTCGGCGGCCGGCACCAGGTCGCGGCGCCAGCCATCCTTCTCCACCGCCAGTACCGCATCCTCGGGTTCCAGGTCCAGGTGGAAGCGGCCCTCCGCGTCCGTCAGCGCCAGAGGGGGATCCCCGGCGGGGGACACCCTCGGCTGCCGGTCCGGGTAGACGCGGACGCCGGCCAGGCCCCGGTGCCCGTCCGTGACCCGGCCTTCCACGGAGGCGGCGGGGGCGGAGGCGGCGAGGACCACCAGGAGCCCGAAGGCGGCTCCTCTCGTTCGGCGATGGCGTGCCTTCATGCCTGACCGGCGCGTTTCTGCAGGTGGGCCAGTCGTGCCAGGAGGGCCACTCGGCGGCGGGTTTCAGGGGCCGTCAGGGGTTTCTCCAGAGCGTCGCACACGGGCTCACGGAGGCGGGACCAGGCCTCCAGCTCGTCGGGGTCGTGCAGGAGGAGGATGGGCAGATCCTTCAGATCCTGCGATTGGCCCAGGGTCGTCACCAGGTTCAGGGCGCTGCCATCAGCCAGGTCCGTGTCGAGCACCAGCACATCGGGAGATTCGGCGAGGATCTGGGCCCGGGCCTGAGCTTCGCCCTGGGCCTCGAGGAAGATCGCCTGGTCCTTGCCGAAGTGGTTCTGGACCTGGGTGAGCACCATGGGACTGGCCGACGCCACCAGCACCCTGGGGCGGGCGGGTGGCAGCGGACCGGTGCGGAGCGACAGGGCCCGCACGCGAAGGTGGGTCTGGATGCGCATCTGGAGGAGCAGGTTGCTGGCGGGCTTGCGGATGAAGTCGTCGGCCCCGGCGGTGTAGCTGCGATCCTTGGCGTCCCGGCTCAGGGCCGTCAGCACCAGCACGGGGATGTCCGCCGTGGCGGGATCGGACTTGATGGCCTCGCAGGCCTTGAAGCCGTCCAGGGAGGGCATCACCACATCCATGATCACCATGTCGGGCTCGGGCCGGTCCGACCGGAGGCGCGCCAGGGCCTCCTCGCCGTTCGCCGCCACGATCAGGTGGTGCCCCAGTGGCTGGATCTGCGCCTCCAGCAGCCGCCGCTGCAGGGCGTTGTCCTCTACCATCAGGATGGTCATGGGAGACGCGAAGTGGGACAAGCGGACTCCTTGGCTCTCGGCCTTGAGGTTAAAGGTCCCATCGGCTTGGATCAACCACGGCTTGAGGCCCCAGTAGGTAAAACCCCGCAGACAGTGAGGGTTTCCAACAGTACAATGACCAGTTCGAGGTTCCTCAGTGGCTCATCCCAGTCTCATCCGCAATTTCTCCATTGTCGCGCACATCGACCACGGCAAGTCGACGCTGGCGGACCGTCTTCTTGAACTCACCAAGACGGTGGCGCAGCGCGACATGCAGGCTCAGATCCTCGATGACATGGACCTGGAGCGGGAGCGGGGCATCACCATCAAGGCCCACGCGGTGACGCTGAAGTACCTGGCGCTCGACGGCCAGACCTACACGCTGAACCTCATCGACACGCCTGGCCACGTGGACTTCACCTACGAGGTGAGCCGCAGCCTGGCCGCCTGCGAGGGGGCCATCCTCGTGGTGGACGCCACCCAGGGCGTGGAGGCCCAGACGCTGGCCAACACCTACCTGGCCCTGGAGAACGGGCTGGAGGTGTTCCCGGTGCTCAACAAGACCGACCTGCCCAGCGCCGACCCCGAGCGCGTGCTGGAGCAGATCGACACGGTCATCGGCCTGGTGGACACGGCCCACGCGGTGAACGTCAGCGCCAAGACCGGCGAGAACTGCGACCAGGTGCTCGAGCAGATCGTGAAGTGCATCCCTGCGCCCCAGGGCGATCCGGACGCGCCGCTGCAGGCCCTCGTGTTCGACTGCTACTACGACGCCTACCGGGGCATCGTGAACCTCATCCGCGTGGTGAACGGCACGCTGAAGGCGGGCGACCAGATCCGCTTCATGTCCACCGGCAGCGAGCACCGGGTGGACGAGATCGGCATCTTCGATCCCAAGATGGACAAGCAGGACACCCTGTCCGTGGGCGAGGTGGGCTACCTGGTGGCCAGCATCAAGTCGCTGGTGGACGTCAAGGTGGGCGACACCATCACCCACGCCGTGACCAACACCACCAAGCCGGCCAAGGAGATGCTGAAGGGCTTCAAGGAGATCCAGCCCGTGGTCTTCGCGGGGATCTTCCCCACCTCCAGCGACGACTTCGAGGACCTCCGCAACGCCATGGACAAGCTGCGCCTCAACGACAGCAGCTTCACCTATGAGCCCGAGACTTCCACCGCCCTGGGCTTCGGCTTCCGCTGCGGCTTCCTGGGCCTCCTGCACATGGAGATCGTGCAGGAGCGCCTGGAGCGCGAGTTCGACCTGGACCTCATCACTACCGCCCCCAGCGTGCGCTACCACGTGCACCTGACGGACGGGAGCGAGACCGCCGTGGACAACCCCTCGAAGCTGCCGCCGCTGCAGAAGATCGCCAAGATCGAGGAGCCCATCATCGAGGCCACGATCCTCACCCGCACCGACTTCGTCGGCGGCCTGCTGAAGCTCTGCGAGGAGCGCCGCGGCATCCAGCAGAAGCTGGAATACGTCAGCCAGGACCGCGTGATGCTCGTCTACGAGCTGCCCCTGAACGAGGTGGTGCTGGACTTCTATGACAAGCTCAAGTCCATCTCCAAGGGCTACGCCAGCTTCGACTACCACATGAAGCACTACACGGAATCCGACCTGGTGAAGATGGACATCCTGGTGAACAGCGAGGCCGTGGACGCGCTGTCCATCCTCGTCCACCGCAGCAAGAGCCAGACGCTGGGGCTCGCCCTATGCCAGCGCATGAAGGAAGTGATCCCCCAGCAGCTCTTCGATGTGGCCGTGCAGGCCGCCATCGGCAGCAAGATCATCGCCCGCACCAACGTGAAGGCCCGCCGCAAGGATGTGCTCGCCAAGTGCTACGGTGGCGACATCAGCCGCAAGAAGAAACTCCTCAACAAGCAGAAGGAAGGCAAGAAGCGGATGAAGGCCATCGGCAACGTGGAGATTCCGCAGGAGGCTTTCCTGGCGATTTTGAAGGTGGAGAGCTGAACGGTCGGTGATTCCCCTCCTCGCCGAGGGCCGGCTCCGCAGGAGCCTGCTCTGCGGCCGGCGGCCGGGGAGGTCGGGGTGACCTCAGTCCTTCTTCGTGTTCTTGATCTCGCCGGATTCCACGAGGTTGGCGAGCAGGCGCTGGAGCTCGTCCTCGCCCAGGATGCCGCGCCGCTGGAAGAGGCGGATCATTCCCAGGACGATGGCCCGGGTTTCGTAGGATTCGAGGGTGGGCACCGACTCGCGGAGGGTGCGGCCGGGGATGAGGTCGGGGGGAGCCGCAGGCGGAGGATCCGCCTTCTCGAAGAACCGGAAGGGATCGAGATCCGTGGTGTCGTAGGATGGAGCGCCGGTGGCGTCGAAGAAGGGGTCCCGCGGGAAGGCGTGTTCCGTCGCGGGGCCAGGCGCAGGTGCGGGCACGGGCAGCGGGCTGAGGCTGAAAGTGACCGGGAGGGCCTCGTCCTCGTCGTGGGAGGCGCCCACGTCCACCGTGACGGGGGCCCCGGGAGCGGGTGTTTCGAGATTCCGGTAGAGCTCCCCGATGGCCTTGCGCAGCGCGCTGTGCGAAGCCACCACGGGCTGGATGTGCAGCCCGGAGGCGAACCGGGCGCTGTCCATGGCGTTCAGGTCCGACGGATCGGACATGGCCAGCACCAGCGATTTCGGCTCCCGGGTGGCCACGGGGAGCACGGTGAACTGGTCCGCCAGCCGGTGGGGGACCAGCTTCAGCACCTCGGGCGGCACCGCGAGGTTCCGCACGTCCATCTGGGGCACGCCGGCCTGCTGGCTGAGGAAGTCCATGAGGACCTCCTCGCTGATGTAGCCGAGAGCCACGAGGTTGCTGCCCAGGCGCCCCCTGGCGATCTTCTGGTGGGTGATGGCGCTCTGGAGCTGGGCCGGGGTGATGAGCCCGGATTCCACGAGCAGTTCGCCAAGCCGCTTGATCGGTTGCTGCATGAGGGAGTCCTGGGGGCGTCGGTCTTCCGGTGATGCACAGAGGGTGGCCCCCAAGGTAACGTCATTCAAGGCTTTTGTGGCCGGGAGGGTGCATGGATCCTGAAGAACTCTGGCGGGCGACCCTGCATGATTTCAACAATCTGCTGACGGGCCTCCAGGGTGTGGCGGATCTGGGCGATCCGGCCCTCCCCTTCGATCCCCAGAACCACGCGCGGCTGGAGACGCTCCTGGAAGATGGGAAAGTCCTCATCGCCATGGCCCGGGCCGTGGCCCTGGGGCGGCTCCCCTACACGGAGCCCATTCCCTGGAAGGATTGGGAGGCGGGGCTGGGGAAGCGGCTCGAGGCCGCCGGCGCCCTTTTCCGCTGCCCGGTCCAGCTGGTGGACGCGGGCGCCGGGCAGGCATCCTGGCCCGCCCCCCTGCTCCAGGATTGGGTCGTGGCGTTCACCCGGCAGATCCTCCCCTGGGCCGCGCCCGGTCCCCTGCGTCTGGAGGCGGAAGCCGTTCCCGGGGCCTGGGTCCTGCGCTGGTTCACGGACTCCCCGCTCCCGCCATCCCTGGAGGCCGAGTGGCCCCCGGAGGCGCCACGCAGCCTGGCCGGCCTCTGGCTTCGAGGCATGGCGGATCACATGAACCTGACGGTCGAGGCTTCGGACGGAACCCTCCGGGTCCGCGTGCCGCAGTCCGATCCTTCAACCCCCATTCACAAGGAATCCTGATGTTGCAAGCCCTGTCTCCCGTTCCACCCGCGGCCGTGGTGGAGGTCACCGCCACGCGCTTTCCCGAGGATCCGGCCAAGGTGCCGGCTTCCATTACCGTGCTCACCGCCCGGGAGCTTGCCGACCGCGGCGCCACGGATCTGCACGGAGCCTTGGCGCTGCTGGCTGGGGTGTTCATCGCCCCCGGCGGCGACAGCGGTCCGGCCGGAAGCGTGCCGGAGTTCTGGGGCCTGAAGGAGTTCGACGCCTTCCTGCTCGTGGTGGACGGCGTGCCCTGGGGCGGTGCCTTCAATCCGGCCCTCGCCACCCTGAGCCTCGAGGGCGTCGAGCGCATCGAAGTCCAGCGGGGGGCCGCTCCGGTGATGTACGGCGCCACCTCCTTCGTGGGCGTCATCCACGTCATCCGCGGCCTGCCTCTGGATACGAAGGGTTCCGCCCGGCTGTCCGCGGGAAACCACGGAACCTTCGGGGGAGCCGTCAACCTGCGCCTTCCCGTCGGCCCTGCGGCGGACAGCACCCTCGCGGTGGACCACGACACACAGGGCTTCGAAGATCCG
Organism: Geothrix mesophila; assembly: GCF_022808835.1. Taxonomy (NCBI): domain Bacteria; kingdom Pseudomonadati; phylum Acidobacteriota; class Holophagae; order Holophagales; family Holophagaceae; genus Geothrix; species Geothrix mesophila. The sequence goes on along the minus strand of NZ_JAKZLD010000001.1, from coordinate 1,140,909 downwards.
CACACCGGCTTCAAGCGCAACCACCTTCTGTGGCGGAACCGCGTGCAGGCCCTGGATGGCGTGGTCCGGTTCGACCTGGAGGGCACGGCCGTGGACCAGCAGCCCGCGAGCCCCTTCCCCCGGGTGGGTCGCGCGCTGACGGATCAAGTGCCGCTGGACGCCAACCACAACCCCGGCGGGGCCTTCCTGAACGACCGGCGCGTCACCCTCACCTTGGGCTACGATCGGGCCCTGGATGCCGCCGTGCTCTGGTCCACCACGCTCTCGGCCTCCCGGGCGCGGCAGGATGCCTTCCGTGGCTTCCTCACGGATGTGAGCACCACCGTCCCCAACGCGCATGGCTTCCGCGAGCGCATCGACCTCACGGACCTCTACCTCGACACCCACCTCGCGTGGACGGCCGCAGCTGACCTCAAGGTGGTGGCGGGCGTGGACCATCTGCATGGGCAGGGCCGGGGCCGCGGCGGGGACTTCGACTACTTTGTGGACCTCGACGGCTCCGGCGCGCCGGATGCCTCCGCCACGCCCAGCCAGGCGGACATCCGCATCGACGACCGGCGGGACTTCACGGGCCTCTACGCCTTCGCCCAGTGGCAGGTCGCGCCGCGCTTGACGCTGGAGGCGGGCCTGCGCCTCACCCGGGCCGAGGAGACGCGCCGGGCCGCCACGCTGGACTTCGCCAGCGGAACCCTCGACACCGGCGTGGATGCCCGCACCACCACCCGGCTGGGTGGCAGCGCGGGGGCCACCTGGACCGCCTGGCAGGCCGGGGAGGATCGCGTGAACCTGTTCGCGGGCCTGCGCAGCACGTTCAAGCCCGCGGCCATCGATTTCGGCCTGGACAGCGCCGCGCGGATCCTCAAACCCGAGACCGCCACCAGCTACGACCTGGGCGCCAAGGCCGACCTCCTGGGACGCCGCCTGGCCCTGGAAGTCAGCTTCTTCCTCATGGACTTCGAGAACCTGGTGGTGTCCCAGAGCGTGATCGATCCGGCCACCGGGACGGCGTCGCCGGTGCTCGCCAACGCCGGGACCGAGCGCTTCCAGGGCGTGGAGGCGTCGGCCTCCTGGCGCCTCACCAGCGACCTGGCGGCCCGCCTGGCCTACAGCTACCACGACGCCCGGTTCCGGGACTACGCCAAGGATTTCGGCGACGGCACCCTCACGCAGCTGGCGGGGAAGCGGCTGGAGATGTCCCCCTACCACCTCGGCGGCCTGGGCATCTCCTACGCCCCGGCCCGCGGTTTCACCGCCTCTGCGGAGATGGCCTACACCGGCGCCGCCTTCCTCAACCAGCGCAACACCGCGCCCACCGGCGGCTACGCCACCTACGGCGCCAGCCTCGGCTGGCGGGAGAATGCCTGGGAGCTCCGCCTGGACGGCCGCAACCTCACGGACCGGCGCAAGCCCGTCGCCGAGAGCGAGCTGGGCGATAGCCAGTACTACCTGCTCCCCGGCCGCCAGCTCGCCCTGAGCGCCCGGTACCGGTTCTGAGATCCGAAAAGCGGGACAGGATGAATAGGATTAGCCGGGATTAACAAGATTCAGGAGCTGTTGCTTGAGTCCTGTTAATCCTGTCCAGGCATCTTTCCCGTAAAATCGAAGGTTTGGACGGGCGCATGAAATTCCACATCGAAACCTGGGGCTGCCAGAACGGGGCCCCCTCCGCGATCCGGCGAAGCCGGGGAGCGGGAGCATCGCGCAGTGCGCGATGCGTTCGGGGGGTGGTCCCCTTCATCCAGCAGCGCCAGGACCGAGGCCATTCATGAAGTTCCACATCGAAACCTGGGGCTGCCAGATGAACGACCACGACGGCGAGAAGCTGTCGGGGCTGCTGTCGGCGGAGGGCTTCGAGGCGGTGGACGCGGCGGAGGACGCGGAGCTGGTGCTGCTGAACACCTGCTCCATCCGCGAGAAGGCCGTCCACAAGGTCTATTCGGAGCTGGGCCGCCTGCGGGAGGAGAAGCAGCGGCGCCCCTTGCTGGTGGGCGTCACCGGCTGCCTGGCCCAGCAGGAGCAGGCGGCCCTGTTCAAGCGCGCCCCCCACATCGACTTCGTGCTGGGCACCATGGCGCTGAAGCAGCTGCCCCGCCTGGTGGCTGAGGCCCGGGCCGGCAAGGTCCGCGTCATGGACACGGGCGAGTACCCGGACAACCACCTCTTCCCGCCTTCCGTGGCCCGGCGCCGCGACACGGCCAAGGCCCTGGTGACCATCACCGAGGGCTGCAACCACGCCTGCACCTACTGCATCGTGCCCACCACGCGCGGCGCCGAGCGCCACCGCCCCTTCGGGGATGTGGTGGCCGAGGTGCGGGGGCTGGTCGAGCGCGGCTACCGCGAGGTGGAGCTGCTGGGCCAGAACGTGAACAGCTACGCCGGGGGCTGCACCTTCGCGGAGCTGCTGGAGCGGGTCTCCGAGGTGGAGGGGCTGGAGTGGATCCGCTTCACCACCAGCCACCCCATGAATTTCACGAAGGAGCTGGCGCGGGTGCTTGCCACCAATCCGAAGGTCGCCCCCTTCCTGCACCTGCCCCTGCAGAGCGGCAGCGACCGGGTGCTGCGCCGCATGCTGCGGGAATACACCGTGGCCGAGTACCTGGAGCGCCTGGGCTACCTGGGCGAGGCCCGGTCACGGATCTGCCTCAGCACGGACTTCATCGTGGGCTTCCCCGGCGAGACGGACGAGGACTTCGAGGACACCATGCGGGTGCTGGACCAGGTGGCCTTCGATGCCTCCTTCAGCTTCATCTACTCGCCCCGGCCCGGCACACCATCGCTGCGCCTCAAGGACGACCTGTCCATGGCCGTGAAGTCCGAGCGTCTGGCCCGCCTCCAGAAACGCCAGACCGAGCTGACCCGGGCCAGCAACCAGCGCTTCGTGGGCCGCGAGATCCCCGTTCGCATCGAGACCCACGGCCCCACCGAGCAGGGCTGGTGGCTGGCCCGCAGCGGCGAGTGGAAGACCGTGCACCTGGCCGCCGGTCCCGGCCGCGAGCTGCCCTTCGGCGAGCTGGTGCAGGCGAGGATCACCCTGGCCAGCCCTCACTTCCTAGGCGCGGAGCTGGTGTAGAAGCTCTCAGCTATCGGCTGTCAGCTATCAGCACGATGGTGAGGTTCCAGCGGCGGGTGGTGCCGGGGGCCAACAGGAAGCTGCCGGGCTTGGCGCTGAAGTCGCCATTCCAGTCCGCGGGATCCGCGTGGCCCTCCCAGGGCTCGAGGCAGAGGAAGGCGGGGCCGGGGTCGGGCTTGGCCCAGATCCCGAGGTGGGGGAAGCCCTCCCAGCGCAGCTCCAGGCCGGGGCCGCCCTCCGCCTCGAAGCGGAGCCTGCGGCTTCGGGGTTCGAGGAAGATCAGCGCGTCCTTCTGGAACAGGCCCTCGCCCAGCGGCAGCACCCGGTCCTGGATCGGCGTGGGGCATGGCGCGGGATCCAGCAGGCCGTCGGCGTCTAGGCGGTGCAGGGCGCCGGGCTCATCGGCCTCGAAAACCAGCCGGTGCGCGGCCTTCGGAAGGTCCGGTGCCAGGGGCCAGCGGAAGGCCGGGTGCAGGCCCAGGCTGGCGGGTAGGGGTGCCTCTCCGGGATTGCGGAGGGCCAGGTCCATGCGCAGCGAGGTGGCGGTCAGCGTGTAGGCCACCCGCAGGAGGAAAGGGAACGGATAGGCGGCGCGGGTGGCTTCATCGTCCCGCAGCTCGGCGGTGCAGGTGGTGGCCGTGCCTTCGATGAGGGCGAAGTCCCGGTCCCGGGCGAAGCCGTGGCGGGCGATGGGAAACGCCTTCCCCCCATGCCGCAGGATGTCGCCCTTGACCCGTCCCACGATGGGGAAGAGCAGGGGGGCATGGCGGGGCCAGAGGGGGCCAGCTTCCCAGAGGAGGTCGTGCCCGCCCAGGCGCAGGGAGTGGAGCTCGGCGCCCGTCGCCGCGATGAGGGCTTCGGCTTCGCCGGTGTGCAATCGGTGGATGTCCATGCACGAGATTATCGCCGCTGTGGTAGATTGCCCGCCTAGCCGCTTTCCTCCGGGAGCCCACCATGCCTTTCACGGCGGACGTCATCGCGACGACCCTCCACGCGCCCCTGGCGAACGTGGAGAAGAACTGGCCCCTGGTGGTGGAGGCCCTGGCCGCCCTCAAGATCCAGGATGCCGCCACGGAGGTGGCCGCCATCGCCACCATCGGAGCGGAAAGCTATCTGTTCGCCCCGGAGCGGGAACAGGGCAGCGAGGCCTATTTCCGCCGCATGTACGAGTTCAAGCGCGCCCTGGGCAACACGGAGCCCGGCGACGGCGCCCGGTTCTGCGGCCGGGGCTTCATCCCCGTACTGGGCCGGGCCGAATACGCCAGGTTCGGGAAGCTGGTGGGCGTCGACCTGGTGGAAGACCCGGAACAGGCACTGGTCCCGGCCCTGGCCGCCCGGATCCTGGCGTACGACTTCATGCTCAAGGAAGTGCCCAAGGCCGCCGCCGAGGGCGACTGGGTGAAGGTCCACCGGCTGGTCCGCGGCGACCTCTCCGGCTGGAAGCGGTTCAACGGGATCCTCATCCCCCTGCTGAAGCTGATGGCCGAGCCGGGGTGAACATCCAACCGGGAATGAACATCCAGCTTTGGTGCGCCCGACCAGACTCGAACTGGTACTCCGTTGCCGGAAGCGGATTTTAAGTCCGCGGCGTCTGCCATTCCGCGACCTCGATCATCACCACTACCTAGTGCCACTTCTCTAGTAATTTCGGGCCTTCACTGATGAGATACTAAACGGGAACTCGACGATCCCCAGTAGCTAGAGCGGAATGAAATGTAGCTGGAAATGTAGCTGAAAAACTCGTTAGGGTAGGGCGTGGAGGCCCCGTTGGCCAAGTCCTACTCCCAGCTCGAAAAGCTCAAAACCCCTGAACAGCCGGAGGCCCACGCCCTGGTGGGCCGTCTGGGGATCTACCTTCGGCTTTACCCATCTGGTGACCACCAGTGGTATTGGCGAGGCACCCTCGATCGCCCCATCTGGGTCCATCTTGGGCCTAAGCTATCGGCCGGATGGACTCTCAAGGCCCTCCAGGACGAGGCCATCCGTCTTCGCCAGCTCGTGGACCAGGGGATCGACCCCAACGCCCCGCTGGCGGAGGTGAAGCCCAAGGACACCACTCCGACGCTCGACGAGGCGTGGGAGATGTTCAAAGCCCAGTATCTTGTGCCTCTTCGCTCCACAGCCTACTTGGACGGCATGGAGAAGTTGTGGTGCCTTCACATCCGTCCCCGGTTTGGGTCAATGCCGATCGACACCGTAACGACCGCAACTGCATTGGAGGTCGTCCGACCCCTCCTCCAGGACAAGAAGTTCACGACTGCCAATCACCTCCGGTCCCTACTCTCGAAGCTCTACAACTGGTCTGTGGGACGGTGGCCAAACATGGTCCAAGCGGTGAACTGGACGAAGGCTGTAACTAAGGCTGAAGTTCACCCCGACGAGCGGGTCCTCACCAAGAGGGAACTGGTTGCCCTCGGGAAGGGGTTCCTAAATAGCCGGGCCAAGCACAAGCTCGCCGCCCTCTGGCTCCTCCTCACTGGGTCGAGGTCTGGGGTTCTCAAGGTGTGGGATCCGACCTGGATCGAGGGTCAGATCGTAGTCATCCCGAAGGGGGTTCAAGGTGTGAAGAAGGCCAGGGCCATCGTGATGCCGAAGTCGGCGGCGTCCCTGGTGCGGAAAATGACTCTGCCTCTGACCACTTCCGGTCTCCGCCATGCCTTGGACGACGTTGTCTCACATGCGGGGATCACCGGGGGAAGCATCTCGCCCCACACCCTGCGGAAGACGTGGTCTTCCATAGGTGCGGACCTAGGTGAACCTGAGCCGGTGATCGACGCCCTCCAGAACCACAAGGGATCCGCCATCAAGCAGGCTTACATCCGACGATCCTGTGAGGCCATGCTCCCGACGGCTGAGAAGATTGCCGCCCACCTGCTTCAGGTAATGGGGATCGATGTTCGGGAGGTGGGGTATGACCCCTCGGAAGACCTTCTGGTGAACCACAAAAAGGAGGGGGCAACTAAATCTCGATCCCGGGCAACCGTCGCAAGGCAGGCGAGAAGGAGTGGTCCGGCCAAAGCCCCCACTTTGTCCAAGTCCGCTTCTTCCGAACCGCCGGTCGGCGTCAAGGCGGCCCGGATGCCCAGGAAGGACGCTTTGACCGACAAACCGAAGACAAAGGCCAAGGCCAAGTTATTTCGACGACGTTCCAAATAGTGTCTTGGCCTCAGGGACCTGTAGAGCGGCGCGACGTGACGGGTCGCCGTTCTTGCTTCTCGTCCTGGGAAGGACCGCGCCGTTGGCCTCTCGCGTGACGGTCCCGAAGATTTGCCCGCACAGATTCCCGTGATGACACTACCTAGGCAGGTTGTTCGCCTTCTACTTCCCGGAGGATTGTCCGGAAAGTGTCAATCGCTCCCCCCGCCTTGACCCCACCTTGGAATCCCCATCGGATCCACTCCTCAAGCACCTTCCGAGCCTTCGGGGCCATGGTCCAGCCGGTGGTGGCCCAGGCCGCGACATCATCCTCGCGCTTCCTGTAGATTGGGAACACTTGATCAAGTCTGAGGATGCTTGAGCAGTCAGTGCGCTTCATGTGTGGAAGCCCTGTCGGTAGGTGGTCCCAAAAGAACTGAGAGTATTGAGCCTGCCTAATCCTGGCCACAAACTCATGCGGGAAACCTGCCCTGGTGCCGTCTGGCTCAGCTCCGTAATAGGGAGCGACAAGGAAGGAGGGCTTGGTAACCGTCCTTGCGCTACCCCGGATCGCTCTGCTTGGACTTGGGTGGACGTGACTGACTACCAGAACAGGCCGAACCTTCCCACCGTAGATGAAGGCACCATCTGGGAAGGCCGCAGCTGGAAGGTCCGTCTCCGGGGCGGGCTTGTGTCGGTCTATGTGGAACGCCGTAACCTCAGCATGGAGGTCCACGTGGTTCTCCGGCTCAATCCTCGTCAGATGGGCTCGATGGGGCACATCGCCCAGATGTGGGACTAGGGACACCAGCAGATCCCACCGCTCAGGCGTCGCAACTGCACTAGCAGGCTTCTTCACCCACCATTGTTCCGTCTCGTTCGTGAAGTAGGCCTGGATGGCATCGAGTGGGTATTCGTGGGAGGCGGGGATCATGAGATGGACCTCCGGGTCCTTGAGTGCCAGACACTCGGGTGGATCTGGAGGTGCGCGGTGAACGGTTGTAGAGCTTCCTGCTGAGGTTCTAACCAGGAGACTCCTTGCTCGAACACTTCATCTTCAAGGGGTTCTATGTAGAGGAGATCCCCCGAATCATCAGCACGGGACAATGCTTCGCTCATCCGCTGTTGAAGCAGCGCAAATTCCCTTGCCCGCTTTTTGCGTTGGGTCGTGCTGGCGTCTGGGTCTATTGGACTGAGAACGACTGGGCGTGTATCGGGGCTCTCCTCTTCCGGACCGCTGGGCTCCGGTGTGGCGAGTAGTTCCGCAATGGCGGCATCGAAGTTGATGAGTTCTCCAGGGGCCGTGCATCGCATCGGAAGGCTGCTATAGACCTCATGGAGGATTGGGTATGTGGCACTGCCTTGGGTTCGAATTGTTTGCAGTATTGCCCTCGAAACAACCAAAGGAAGCCTTCGGTCCAGGTCGTAGTAAAGCTCGTCCGTTGAAGCGGTTCTCTCGAAGCTCCAACGCTTAACCTCCCTACCAGATTTGGACCCAAGGAATGACCGGTCTTCTACGCCGGATGCATGAACCGTATCTTCCACCTCCGCCACGGCTTCATAACAATAGGGACCGAAGTTGTGAAACCTCCAGGGAATACCCGTGTAGGTCTTCCCGCTGTTCCCTTGAGCAAAGGCCCAGTCCGCCAAGAAGAGCAGCTTCAGAAGGTGGATTGGACCGAGGTCAACCCGATGATCCTGTCGTGCGGCTGCCGCAAGGGCAAAGCGCACAAGGTCTCGTATCACCTGTTGGTTCACGTCCTACTACTCCTCGCCAAGCTCACCGACACGGATCAGTGATCCTAACAATTTCAATGCCAAGGGGGACTGGAATCCCTCCCGTGGGGATTATTCATATACGGGATCACAATCACCCTAGTCGTCACGACACTCCGATAAGAAAGCGGAACGGTCTCATCTACAGCCACTTAAGGATCACTACTCCATCCTGAAGATCCGCCACGCCCCGGGCTGGGACCACCTCGCCGACGGTGAACCCCTGGCCCCGGCGGCGAAAGGCATCGGGGAAAACCACGGCCTCCACAAGGCCGCTCTCGTCCTCCAGGGTCACGAACTGCATCGGGAGGTCGTCCTTGGTGAGCACGAGCTTCTCCGCCACCACCAGGGCCCAGAACCGGCTCTCGTGCCCGACACGGTGGGCCACCTGCCCGGCACGGTGGGGGTAGTCCTCCCCGGGACGGAGTCCCCGGGTGAGCGCCGCCGGGTGTAGCTCCAGGGTGATCCCCAGCAGTTCCATCTCCTGGTTGGCCCTCTGCACGAGACCGGTGGGCCTCGGGGCCACGCCCTTGGGGAGGCCACCCACGCTGTCCCAGAGAAGCCGGGTCCGATCTCCGTCAGGCGCCCAGCGGTCGAAAGCACCCGCTCTGGCCAACAGCTCCATGGCCTTCGCGGAGGTCTTCGCCCGGACCTGGAGGTCCTGGGGGTCCTGGTAGGCACCGCCCTCCCCCCGAGCGGCCAGCAGCCTCTCCAGGTCCGCCTTGGGCAGAGCTTTGATGAAGCTGAGCCCGACGCGGAGGACGTGGTCACCATCCGGGGCATACCCAGCATCGCTCTCGTTCACGTCCGGGCCCAGGACCTTCACGCCGTGGCGCCGGGCGTCTCCCAGGTAGGCAATGGCCGGGTAGAACCCGCCCTGGTTGTTGATGACGGCGGCGTAGAACGGCGCGGGGTGATGAGCTTTGATCCAGCCGCTCTCGTAGCTCACCCGGGCGTAGCTGGCGGAGTGGGGCTTGCAGAACGAGTAGCCCGTGAAGGTCTCAATCATCGACCAGACCTCCTCGGCCCCCTTCTCGGGGATCCCGTTGGCCCGGCAGCCGTCCATGAACGCGGCCTTGTAGTCGGGGACCCGGGCGGCGTGGTCCTTCTTCCCCAGGGCCTTCCGCAGCTTGTCGGCCTGCTTGTAGGTGAAGCCCGCCATCCCCTGGGCCACCCGCATCACGTCCTCCTGATAGACGAGGACGCCGTAGCTCTCGCTCAGGAGGTCGTCCAGGGATGCGTGGATGGGTTCGTATGGCTCGCCCTTGGTGCGGGAGACGTAGGCGTCCACCCAGCGGTTCGCGGCGGGCCTAATAAGGGAGCTGTGGATGGTCAGGTGCTCGTAGTCGCCTCTTCCTACTCGCTGTTGAAGGATGCGACTGGCCGGGCTCTCCACGTAGAAGACGCCGATGGTGTCCCCCCGGGCCATGAGGTCCTGGGTGACCTCGTCCTGTTCGGGGAACCACGTGCGGCGTTCTGGGGCCTCTCCTCGTGCCTCCAGGACGGCCAGGCCGTCACGGACGACCGCGAGGGACCGGTTGCCGAGCAGGTCGAGCTTCACGAGCCCGTAGGACTCCACACCGTCCTTCTCCCACTGGAGGATGGACACGCCATCCTTCGCCGGGGCGGGCTGGCTGGGGGCGTGCTCCCACAGGGGGCCGGGTGTGATGACCGTGCCGCCGGGGTGGACGGACAAGAGGTGAGGCTGGCCGACGAGCCGGGTGGCCATCTGGATGATGTCCGGCCAGGGCTCGGGCATCGGGGCGTCGGTGCGGGTCGTCCTCCCGAGCTTCACAGACAACCCGGCTTCGTCCTCCCAGCCCCACGTCCGCAGACGCTTCGACATCCTGGCGATCTCGCTCTCGGGTCGGCAGTGGAGCTTGGCGACCTCGCGGATGGCGGCCCGGGGCTGGAACATGTTGTGGTTCGCGACCATGGCCACGTGCTCGCGCCCGAACGTCTCGAACACCCACTTGAGCACGTCGTCTCGCTCGTCCCATGCAAAATCCACGTCGAGGTCGGGCGGGTCCTCCCTGTCCTCGTTCAAGAACCGCTCGAACATCAGGTTGGCGCCCACGGGATCGACGTTCGTGATCCCCAGCAGGTAGCTGAGGAGAGACGCCGCGCCGCTCCCCCGCCCGCACGTCCGAGAGGCGTTCCGCGTGATGGCCTGCATGACCAGGAAGTAGCCCCCGTAGCCCTTCCGAAGGATCAGGTCCATCTCCTTCTCCAGGCGGCGATGGACCTTCGGGTCGGATACGGCGCCGTAGCGACGACGAATCCCTTCCCGTGCCTCGACCCATAGCCGCTCTGCGAGGTCCTCCCCGGGGCGGAGGTGCGGCGGGTTCGGCAGCACCCACGTCCCCCACGGCAACGTCCACCCCCCGAGCTGAGCTTCGAGGCGCCGCGTGCCTTCGTTCACCTCCTCCGACAACCCCTGCTCCCACGCGGAGCAGGTCTTGGCGCCCAGGCGCGGTTCCCAGTAGTCCTTCGGCTTCAAGTCCTGGAGCATCGCGTTCATCGCGATCGCCCGCTTCACCTTGTGGATAGCCAACCCCTCCGACTTCAGGAACCGCAGCACCTGGGGGCCCGCCACGGCGATGCCCTCGGCGCGGGCCCGCTGGGCGACCTGCCAGCCACCGGCCCCGATGAGGATGGCGACCAGTCCGGTGTCCGGGGCTTCATCCCGGAGCTGCAACGCGACGCCCCACCTGTCAGCCAGGAGCACGCAGCTCCCAGGCCACACCCAGGACCGCCCGTGGGCCTTGTCCGTCAGGGCCTTGTTCATCCCGGTGTAGCCCTCGGCGTCCAGTGGGAGAACGTAGACCTCACCATCGCCCAGCGGCAGGCGGCAGCCGACGTGGAGCCGGAGGCCGAGCTTGTCGGCGGCCTCGCGCATCCGGGGAAGGCCGTGAAGCCCCCGGTCCACCAGGACGAGGTCGGTGTAGCCGAGGCGGAGCGCCAGCTTTCCCAAGTCCTCGGGCAGGTAGACCCCCTCCATGAGGCTGTAGGCGGAGATACCGAGGGCCAGGGCCATGGTCTACGCCCCCTGCCGGAGGGCCTGCTGGCCGAAGCGACGATGGAGTCGAAGGGCAGTAGCTTCTAGCGCCAGCCTCTTCTGGACGTGCTCTTCGGCGAGGAGGAGGGGGGCGCCGGGTGTGGGCCCCAACCACGCCTCCAGCTCCAGGCGCTGGATGAGCACCCGCCGGGTCGCCTCGGCCATGAACTGGAGTTCGAGGTCTCGGCAGCACGCCCAGAGGTCCTCGCCGTTGAGGCTGAAGGGCAGCACGTGGTGGAGATCATCGACATCCCACCAGGACAGGCGGAGGCGGTGGATGAAGCGGCCATCCAAGCGCCACGCCCACGCCGCCTCCCACACCCACGAGGCGAGCCCGAGGTCGTGCTTGTGCGCGGGGGGCATGATGATCTTCCGCAGGGACTCGGACGCCTGGAGGACCTCCAACGGCGGGAGCCGGTCTTGGTCCTCCCCACGTGCCTGACGAAGCACCTGGAACGCCTCGGGCACCGGGATGATCCGCCCGAGGGCGTGGACCTCCATGGGTTGGACCTGCGCGACGCGGTGCAGGCCAAAGTGCTGGAGTCGATCTCGCGACCGTGCCTCCAGGGCCGACAGCGCCCCGAGCGGAAAGGGGGCGAGGAACGGGGCCTCTTGGCCCGCCTCGATCATCCGCACCCGGTCCTCCGCCTTTGCCGCTAACCGGGAAGCAGAGAAGCTCTGACTTAGGCCGCCGTGGGCACTCCAGCCCACTGCCGTAAGGAGATCCGTGCGGAGCCGTTCTGCCGCGTCGAGCACGGGACCGTGCAGGCGTTCGGTCCCACGAAGATCCACGAAGCCCTCACCGAAGCGTCCCAGACGGCCCAGGGGGCTGTAGGCCAGGAGGTGACGACCCAGGCAGGCGCGGGCATCCATCCAGGTTGAGGGCATGGGGTCGAGCACGACGAGCCCGGGGTCCTGGTGGAGGGCGATGTCCACGGGGATGCCCGGCTCCAGCCCGGCCTTCCTGGCAATACGGTCCACCATCCACAGCCTCGGAGTTCGGCCCTGCTCCGGGTTCCGGAACCCCAAGGGACGCCCGATCAGCTCTGCCTCGCGCTGCCGCGCAAGCTGGAAAGGCAACTCCGGAACCCACACAGCCAGCATCGAACCAACCCCACCCACCCCATCGGCGGGGTCCCAATATAGCGAAATAAAAACGAATGTGCCAGACTCGGTTCTTGATCGAGAACCGGCGTTGAGGCGGTGGGAGTTGGTGTGTCCAAGGCAGTTTTGCCCGGGCGTTCCCACCCTGGCGCATCATGGTCGGCAGCTTTAGGTGGAGGACATGTGTGCGGTCGCGTGGGGGTGAAGAAGGGCATCGAGGGCTTGGTGCTGGAGCGCCTCGGCGCCGCCGGGACCACCAAGGACTGGGCTGTGCCGAACCCGAACCTCTCCCCGACCGATGCCATCCCCGGCGTCCGCCTTGTGGACGGCGTCCGCGTGGCGGCGAGTTACCTCTGGGGCTTCCTCCCCCCGAACGCTCCCAGCCGGGCCTTCATCTCCGAATACTTCACCTTCAATGCTCGCGCTGACAAGATCGCGACCGGCAGGCTCTACTCGAAGCCGTTCAAGGGCCAGCGATGCCTGATCGCCGTCAACGCCTGGTTCGAGTGGCCGAAGGTCGGCGGCGCCAAGAAGGGCACGCCGTGCACGATCCTCCCGGCCACGGGGGACTTGTTCGTCTTCGCTGGTCTCTGGGGGCCATGGACAGACCCGGAGACGGGGATCGGCTACGACACTGCGACCGTGATCACCACGGAGCCAAACGAGCTGATCGCCGAGTTGCCCCACCACCGGATGCCCGCGCTGTTGGCCCCGACGGAGTGGGCCACGTGGCTGGACACGGGAACCCCAATGGCGGACCTCCAAGCTCTGCTGAAGCCTTGCCCATCAGGTTGGCTTGAAGTGATGGGCGGAGGTCCCAAGGATTTCCTCGGGAGCTGATCCTTAAATCACGAATGAAGCCCAAGCGGACCCGCACAACAAGGTAGTGACCCCATGGCATAGAGTCACTACCAAGCTGAGCCTTCAGGGTTCGTGATTAGGCGAAGTCGATCTCGCAGTCGAGAACGATCCTCGTGCCAATCTCTGCCGGTTTGGCAAAGATGGCCTGAAGATGGTAGAGGGCGAAGGTGGCCATACCCGCACTCAGGGGGGTCTCGTCGTTGATCTGGCAGTAGAACTGCCCACAGGGTCCGGAGTGATCAGCGAACTCCAGAGAGAGGAACGTGTCCGGCATGTTCAGGGAGAGCCTGAACCACTTGCGGTCATGAACCATCTCCAGGAACACTCCATCCTGGATCGCCATCTCCGGGCAGAGGAGGATGTCTTTGGCCATGGAGAGGACCTCGTTCTCGAGGAGTAGGTGCTGGGCGACTTCCAGACCGGCCCAGTCGAGGAGCAGGCCGATGGCGAGGTAGAACTTCTCCCGCACACAGGAGTCGCTCGGTGGGTCGTGGGGCTGATCTGAGCCGAGACAGGCAGTAGGTTGTTGGGTCGGATCCGCTGAGATGGTGGTCAGCGACTCGTTATGAACGTTCATCGGGAGGTCTCCGAAATGAGGGGGTAGACGATGACTGATCGAGCTGTGCTCGATGGTCAGATTCTTGGAGCGTAGGGCCCCTCCGCACGACCTGCGGTGCCGTGAGGAGGGTGGTATCGAAGGCCGCAGGACACCGCGATACCGGGAGATGGGGTGAAGTTCAGCCGCCGATTTTGGTCGAATAAGCCGTCTTCAGCAGGATGATACCTAGCAGTTGGGAAACTTATTTTGGGGCCCAGGCCGATCCCTTGATCAAGGGTGCTTCTCCCGCTCTACTCGCCGCCAACTGCTCAAAATCCTTGGAGTAGAAGTAGAAGGGGGGGGGGGTGCATCCACTCATCCCATCCCCCTACTCAGGGGTAACCCGCGTGTTAGCACCGAACGGTTCCAGAACACCCCACCTCTCGGAGACCCAGTTGGCACACCCCAAACGCCCAAAAACTAACCCGTCCATCGCGGTAGCCTACTTGAGGGTGAGCACGGACGAGCAGGCGCTGGGCATGGACGCCCAACGCGCCGCCATCACAATCTGGGCGGATCGCAAAGGGATGTCCATTGGCGCCTGGCACGAGGACATGGGTGTCAGCGGTGGTGCTGAACTCGAGAATCGCCCAGGGCTGCTTGCCGCCCTGTGGGCGATCAAAAATCTACGGGCAGGCGTCCTGGTCGCTCACAAGGCAGATCGGGTCGCACGCGATGTCTACGTTTCCGAGCTGGTCAAGCGCGAGCTTCGAGGAGGGGGCGCCACCCTTGCCCTCGTAGAGGGGATCTCCGGCGATGATCCGTTCTCCGAGATGGCGGCCACTGTCATGGATGCAGCAGCGCGGCTTGAACGCCGCATGATCCAGGCAAGGACCAAGGCCGCCCTGGCAGTGAAGAAGGCCAAGGGCGAGCGCGTGGGGTCCATCCCCTTCGGGTTTCAGCTCATGGCAGACGGGGTCCACCTTGAGCCCCACCCAGGGGAGCACCCGACATTGCTCCGGATCCTTGATCTTCGACGACAGGGGCTGGGTGGGCGCCGCATCGCTGCGATCCTCACCACTGAAGGTCACCTGTCTAGGGGCTCGGCTTGGAACCCCGGCAACATCCAGGTCCTGGCGGATCGTCTGGTGGTGGAGGCCGCCCTGCATGACTTGTCGGGCGGGTGATCGATGAGAAGCGAAACGGCCCGGGACCTAACCTCGTCGTTTTGCCCGTCTGCATCTGGGGGCACACCGGCGTCCCGCCGTGCCGATCACACCTTCTAATAGGGGGTTTCTGGCTGACCGATGCACCTCATCTCCCCAGAAGGGAAAGGGCACCCGGCGCCGACGAGCGAACTCATCGAGGCCGGGTGCCCCCGCCATTGACACCGCGTCCCTCCTGGAGATCCCTCAGGAGCACCGCCCGGAGGCGGCGGGTGCCGACCCGCAAGTCGTGCATCCATGTATTGGGGGGCGAAGTCTACGATTCGTTCACGGTGATGACGCGGTCGTCCTCGTCGTCGGAGACGACCGGGATGTTCACGTCGTCCGGGACGTAGGTCGTCCTCGTCGTCGGAGACGACCGGGACTTTCACGTCGTCCGGGACGTAGGCCGTCCTCGTCGTCGGAGACGACCGGGACGTTCACGTCGTCCGGGACGTAGGCCGTCCTCGTCGTCGGAGACGACCGGGACTTTCACGTCGTCCGGGACGTAGGTCGCCTTCGTCGTCGGAGACGACCGGGACGTTCGGGATGTCCTTGGGGAGGGTTAGGGTTGGAAGGTTGACCGAGGGGTAGTCGGGATTCTAAGGATCGTCAAACGCAGTGATGGCGAGGTTCTACACCACTTTTTGGGCCCAATTTTCGACCTGTTCCAACCGGAACTGAGGGCAAGATGGCCCAGATGTCCTTATGCCATGAGGAAAGTGTGGCCATCGGGGCCATCCGGGGTTCTCCACGAAGGTAGGAGACCTGATCGACGGAGATACAGCAACGGCGCGGGGGTAAACCCTGTTGGCTTTTCAGGGAACCCTCCGCTCACTACGACGGCTAGTGCAACTAGACGATGTAAGAAGAAGGAAGACTGTGTGTCTTCTTTTCTTCTTTTGATCTTTCAGGGGGTGTGGGGGAAGAGCAGTGGGGACTCCGTCCCCACACCCCTGGTGGGGCTCCCGCCCCACACCCCGGGGGCTCCGCCCCCGACGAGGGACTTCGTCCCCCGTCTCCCCCTCCGGGGCTCCCGCCCCGCTCACCAGGGGGCTCTGCCCCCGACGAGGGCTTCGCCCACGTCTCCCCCGGGGTGTCCCCCCGGTCTCCACCCCGTCCACGAGCACGGCAGGGAGGCTGGAAAGCTCGGGAGGGCAGAGTCGCCCGGAGAGCTGCGGTGGAGGATCTCAGTGAGATCCCTCCCGAAGAGGCGGGGACGTATTTGGCCCACCAACCGGTAATCCTCAAGGTGTCCTCATAGACCTTCCGATCACGAGAAACGCGAGTAGCTAGTGCTACATCCTCCTGATTGCCACACTCCTATCATACCCATATTCAATAATTTACATTGCGCTCTGTTCGATAGCGACCTACACTGGATCCAGGTCGAACCAGGACTCCCACTCATGCCTCAGGCACGCACTTCAACCCACGCTCACTCCCCGGTCATCTCCCGGCAGGATGCGGTCCTCCGCCGGAAGACGATGCGGACTCCCAAGCGGTTGAACCCTGAGGGGAACGCGGCGTTGGACATCGTCCTCCTCGCCCAGAACGCTCTGGTGGACATCGACCGCCTGGGTCGGATGGCCAACGTGAATCGGGAACTGAGCCGGACGTTCGGCGGCGGCTGGCAACGAGGCCCGCACGCCGAGCTGATCTCCTGGGTCGTCCAGGACTACATGGCCAAGCGGGCGAAGTCGAAGAACCCGCTGAGGAAGAAGACGCAGGCGAGGATGAAGCAGCTCCCCGTCATCGGCCCCCTGGTGCCGATGGTCAAGCAGGTCTTCAAGGCCCAGGGGATCAACCCGAAGAACGTCGTGCACGCCCGGGTCCGCCGCCTCTCCCACGGCGGCTACGCTGTCCGCTACACCCACCTGGAGCCCAAGAAGCCCCTGGACGACCTAAAGCGCCTCTCCCGCGTGAAGCACCGGGGGACCATCCAGGACATCAGCGTCTGCGTGAACCCGACAGGCATGGACGTGGTGATCACCCAGGCGAACGGCAAGAAGGACGTGGCCCTCAAGGTGGCCATCTCCGATCTGATTACCCCCGGGTTCGCCCGGGACTTCTACCGGCACGTCGTCTCCCCCAAGGCCAACACAGTGGCCATGGATGAGACGTTCGTGCCTTCCCTTCCCGGCGCTCTCCGCGATGCCAATGCGAAGATCCGCCGTGAACTGCGACACGGGCAGGCGGTAGGTGCTATCCGGTTCGCAGTGGTCTCCCCGGTCAAGAGGGAGATCGACGACGCCCTGGTCTACGCCAAGAAGGCGGGGGTTTCACGGAACACCCTCCGGTTGATGAAGACCCTGAGCGTCGAGAAGTGCCTCTGTGGAGCCCCGATTGAGCTGCGGCTGAATCCGGTGACCCTCATTCCCGTTCTGCGGCGCACGAAGTGCGTCGAGTGCGGGGCCTTGATGGACACCGGGCACATCCTGGCCACTCGCGCCTCTGCCTACCTTCTGGACAACTGGCGGACCTACGGTCACGCGGGCGTCCCGAAGCGGATCTGACTGCCCCGGCAGCACCGACCAGAACAACTACGACGGCAAGTGCAACTAGAACACACCCCTTTCCCCCATCTCCCATCTCCCGAACCCAACGAAAATCCCAGTTGGCGAGCACGCGGCGCCACGCATCAAAATCCGCGACGTTATGTGCCTGAGGACGAACATCAGGCCGGGGTCACACCCGAGGATCCATCCGAAAAACGTGGGCCCATGTGGTGGCAGCCAGCGAGCCCAATCTGAGAAAACCCAATAACGAATCAATGTTCCCTGGGGACCAGGATCGACAGATGCTCGGTCTGGCCCCCAGGGACAACCTCTCCCAACCACTACGGTGGCGGGATCGGGTAGGCGATACTCCTGGAGTCCGGCCCCCGCGTGAGCCGGAGGAGATTGTGCCCATGGGCGAGATCTACTTCACCCCAACCTTCCACGTCCTTGAGCATGAGGGGCTCCTCGCCCAAGCCTGCCTCTGCAACGGGCTGACAGCTCTACGCCATGCCAACCTCGGGGACGGTCAGAAGGGGCTCTTCTACTCGGCCTTTTTCGAGCTATCCATCGGGTTCGAGCGGATGATGAAGCTGATCGTGATCCTCGATTACATGGGGCGCCACGACCTACGACCCCCTCCAAAGAAGGACATCGAAGGTCTTGGTCATAAGCTCATCAATCTCTTCGCGGTAGCCAAGAAGATTGGGTTATCACTGGGTATTGATGCTCTTGATCAGCATGGCCCATTGTCTGTGTCGTATCGAACCATGGTTTTTCTCAACGACTTTGCCCATACCGATGGTCGTTACTCGAACATCAACCACCTGATAGGCAAGCCTTCCTCGTCATGCGCAGACCCTTTGAGGGCTTGGGGTGAACTCGCCCAGGGGATCCTTCGGGACTGTGCTACTGCTCAGGAGCGAGCCCGGGTAGAGGCCATGGGAAAGCTGATGGACAGGAAGGTCGGGTCGATGGTGTTCACGCTGATCTCAGACCTCAACCAAGTTACTCCGGACCTCCGCAACCTCGTCTCCCGCGTCGCGGCCCTGGATGTTGCAAGTAAATACGCGACGATAGCTCTGGTCGAGTTGATCGTGTCCCTACGGACCGTCGTCGAGGCTGTTGCCTACCGCGCCGATGAGGTGGGCCAGAAGGTCCATGGCGACCTCGCGAACATCCCAGCGATGGGCGAGTTCTTCGAGTTCGCATGGGCAGAGCCGAGCGTGGTTCGGAGGAAAAGGCGATGGCCGTGAGGCACACAGAACGACTCCGGGGTTCAGCCAGACCGAGTTCTGGTTCTCCAGTTCCCCATTTTCCAACGATCGAGGGTCCCTTAGGCTTTTCAGCTATTCAAAGCCCCAACGCCTTCCAGGCCCCCGTCTTCGGATCGCTGTAGAAGGCTGGGTCCACCTTCTCCATCACATCGCCGGAGACTTCCAGGAAGCTGCGTTTGTTCTCCAGAGGGATGAGGGCTCGGCGGGCACCGTTGTCCAACCCGACCTGGAGGGGCTCCATCAAGGACCTCAAGGGCTTGATGTTCCCCTGGATGCTCATGTCTCCAAGCACCAGCATGGCCGGGGACATGGGAGCCTTTCGGATGGCGGACAGGCAGGCGACGAAGAAGGCCACGCCCAGTTCCGCCTCCATGCGGTTGTTCAGGAGGTCGATGACCTCCACGTGGAAGTCGCTGGTGTCCACGTCACGGGCGGCACCCAGTTCCCCCTTGTGACTGAGCAGGTAGCTGAAGGCCCTCTGGGTGGATTCCTTCGTGAGCCCCGAGACGCCGCCTGCCAGCTTCAACTTGCCGGTGCCTGCGGAGGTGCTCACCTCGATTCGGTAGAGCCCCACGGTGCCGTCTGATCCCACGCTGGCAGAGTAGACCGTGCCAGGGGCCAGGGGGTCCTGGGAGATCAGGTCTCGGCCACCCTGCTCGGGGACGCCGACGAACCTTTCCTCTCCGGTCTCCTGCACCGTGTAGCTGAAACTGGTGTGGTAATACTCGAAGCTGCCCATCTTTTTGAGCTGCTCCTTAACCCGCCGCCGTCCTTCCAAGGCCAGTTCCAGCAACTCGGCCAGCTCGTCCTTGGTGCACTGACCGGTGGGGTGGAGGATCTTCAGCAGGCCGGAAACGGTCTTCCGGACAGCTTTCCGGTCGCGGGCGTTCAGGTGGGCACCTAGGGCGAAGTGATGGTCGATGGCCTCCGTGAAGTTGTGCTTCCGCATCTCCCGCAGGGCCTCAGCCAGGTAGTCCACCACGAAGCCGTAGTGGTCCGTGAACATGTCGTTGCGCATCTTCGGGATCTCCCAGCCTGGGAGGTAGAAGTGCAGGCGGTCGATGAAGGCCATGTCGTCCCGGATGACATCCGGCATGGGCTCGAACAGGTGGCCGCTCTGGACCATCACTTCAATGGGCTGGTTGGTGTTGCCGAACATGGCAATGGAAGCATCGCCTGAGGCAGCCTCCTGGCCCCGCTGATAGGTGCCGGACTCGCAGAAGGTCTTCATCGTTGTGATGACTTCCTTGGGCATCTTCTGGAGGTCGGCCACTTCGTCGAAGCCAACAACGTCCCAGATTTGAACCATGCCCTTCTGCTTGCCGCCCATGTGTCCGAAGAGGTTTGCCACCGTCGTGGGGCCAGTCAACAAAGCCGCGTAGGGGGAGACCTCCTGGATGACATAGCTCTTGCCGGTGCCCCTCGGGCCCAGTTCCACCATGTTGTAGTTTCGCTCGGTGAGGGGGATGAGACGGAGCAGGAAGAGAAGTTTCAACCGGCGGGACATCGCCGACGGCTCGTACGTCCGCGTCCAAGGGCTCGTGAAGAACATCAGCAACCGTGACCTTGATGCCCTTGTGCAGTTCGACCTGGTGAGCCCTTCCGGTGTGA
Source organism: Geothrix mesophila (assembly GCF_022808835.1). Classification (NCBI taxonomy): domain Bacteria; kingdom Pseudomonadati; phylum Acidobacteriota; class Holophagae; order Holophagales; family Holophagaceae; genus Geothrix; species Geothrix mesophila. The sequence goes on along the minus strand of NZ_JAKZLD010000001.1, from coordinate 1,120,776 downwards.
TCTTGGAGAACTACCAGAAGACCCTCTTCCGGATTCCTCCCGGCGGTGCCCAGCAGATCGAGTTTGCCATCGCCCCCTACCACCGTGATGCCCACGTCCAAGTCCGGGGCGTGAAGTGGCGGTAGCCATATCACCGAACAGAAGCAGGTCCAAGATGCTGATGCTGTGACCTTCGTCCAGCTTGCCCGAGGTCAGCAGAGGGCCGTGCTGGTCGCGGGCCAGGTTCAGATCGCCTTGATCAAACTCATCGGGATATAGGCCCGACCACCCACATTCCCTCCATCCAGATGCTTTGAGGCCCTACTAAGGCGGAGTCGCCTCCGGGCGGCGTGAATACCCATGTCTGGAGGAGGGTAATTGAGGGAGGGCTTCTGGATCGTCGCCGCGACCGGGGAATACCACCTCATAACGGACCATAGCCTCTGGCTTACAACCCCCAATCAGGCACGGGAGCTTGGGCTCCCCGAGGATGTCGTCGAAGCGATCCAGGCCATACGCCGCCCCTTCGACGGACCCGGGCGCCGCCAGATCCTCATGCTCGCCATGGACAACGGTCTGATCCGCTCGCGGGGCCACGGCCCCGGCGAAGTGACCTTCGAGTTCACGATGGATACCGAGACGGCGATCCGTGCCGTCATCCCCTTCATGAAGGCGACCCTGGGCCCGGCGTCGGTGCCGAAGTTCAACTGCTTGCGAACGGGGGAGTCCATCAGTTTCGTCTACGGCGAGGCCCAGAAGGTCATCGAGGCCGGGGACATCTCGTTCCTGTTCCCAGTCTGGAAACGCCCGACACAGGACCTGCCGATGCGGCGTCCCTTCCTCCTCCTGAAGGACTTCGACAAGTTGCCCGGGTGGACGTGCTGGGAACTACCTGGAAAGCAGGACACGGAAGGGCTAGTCGCCACGCTCCGTCGCCACGCACACCATGGGAGCGGCTGGCTGGCCTTGTCGGACGGGCGGACGTGGAAATTGGCGCCCGGTGCTCCACCTCTAACGCCCTTAGAAACCCTTAACCCTGCACTAGCTGAACGGGCTTGTCCCGACTGCGGTTGGCCCTCAGGGACCAAGGCTTCTCGGTGCCAATGCCAGAACAGGACCGCATGCCGTGTATGTAAAATGCCAATTTTCTTCCCAGCCCCAGGGCATGATTTCGTAAATCTCCAGGGCGGGTCCCTCTACGTTCCCACCTTCGTGGGCTACGCCCACAAGTGCATCCACTGGCCTTCGGTCACGGTGCTCCCCTTCGACGACCTAACTCGGAGGGGGAGTTGACGGCCATCGCCCTATCATTCGTCGTCCTCTGGGCTCTTGTCTGCCTGGGTCTCCGGCTCCGTCTACATGGCCGCCTCCTGGTCGCCGGGACTCCGCTGAGGACCTCGGACTGGGTGCTGCGGGCCCTGGGGGCCCGGTGGCTGCCCAGGGTCAGCCTGGGCCTGCTGATCGTCCAGGGGGTCCGCGAGCCCGGCGTCGTCGTCCACGCTCTTCGGTGTCTCGGTGGGCGCGATGTCCTTGCCCTTGTGGTCGCGGGGGCGTTCCGCCTGTGCGCGACGGCGACCCTCTGGGCCGGGTTCCGCGCTGTCGAGGTGCACCGGATCCACCGACTGCACATGGGCCCATCCCTGATCTGGGAGTTTGCCTTTTGGGCCCATGTAACCCTCAGCGCCTTGCCTTACATCCTCTGGAGCTGAATGGGTATCCACTTGATCAAGGCCATCAATAGGCCCTGGGAAGACGAACTTCCACCACAGGCCGTCCTGCTCGATGAGCGGGTCGCATTCCTCGAAGGCGCCCTGGCTGAGGCGGGTTACAGGGTTCATCTGCTTCCGATTCAGGAGAGGGGGATGGTGCCACCTCGAGATCCCGCCTGGGGCAGCAGGGCGCCCCTCCTGATCTCAGCCCACGTCCGAGACTGGCTAGTCAAGGACCCGAACCCCATGACCCTCGGGGTCAACCTCGTCAACGTCCGGCCCATCCTCCGGCACCCCGATGGCTGCGCCAACCTGGTGATTCGCGCCCTCACCGAGGACGTGCCCGTCTTCGACATCCTTTGGTGCGACTTTGACCCCGACGGGCGGCGGCACCTGATGCTCTTCGCGAGGGAGTCGCTCTGATCCGCCTGACGGTGGATTACGGCTTCGACCTTCACGAGATCAGCATCTCGGACGCCGCCTTCACCTTGATCCAGGCGGGCCAGCCGGTGACTCTCCAGGGGCAGGGCTTCCCAGTAGAGGGTCAGATCGAGGGCGACCTTTGGATGATCAACACCATTGGGCGCGGATTTGTTCGGGTGGTCACCGTCGAGGGCCGCGACGTGTTCGAGGGGAACATCGGCGACGCAGAGGTTGATGTTCGGGTTGCTAGCCTGAACTTTTCACTCCGCCCAACAGGAGATCCAGCTAGCGAAGTAAACTAAGCGGATGCGGGTGTGCTGGAACGGTATACAGAGCAGACTTAAAATCTGCCGAGAGCAATCTCTTGTGGGTTCGAGTCCCACCACCCGCACCAACAAGACTTCGGTGATCGTTCTCAATGCCGTTTGTTGAGCTTTGTAGCTGAAATGTAGCTGAAAAGGTTTTACGTAGAATAAGTTTAATGAAATCAATATCAAGCAACGGATTTTAAGTCCGCGGCGTCTGCCATTCCGCCACGGGCGCAGGGTTCCAGCCTAACGGGGCCCGCGGGCCCGTGGTAGCGTCGAGCCATGGGGATCCGTTTCGCCGCGCTACCGCTCCTGGTGGCCCTGTCTGCCCCCTCGGCCGCCCAGGCGAGGGATCTCCGCGAGTTCTACCGGGAGCGGTGTCTAGTCTGTCACGGGGTGGACGGCACGGGACGGGGGCCCAACGGGGCCCGGTTGGGAGGCCGGAACCTCGCGGATGGTCGTTGGTTCGCCCGCCAGGAGGACGCCGCACTGGCGGTTTCCATTCTCAAGGGCAGGGGGGCGATGCCGGGATTCGGCCGCCAGCTCTCGGAGGGGGAGGCCCGGCGCCTGGTGGCCGATGTGCTGCGTCCCCTGGCTGCGCATAAAAAACCCTGAGGGACCCTTGCGAAGGCCCGCTTCCGGCCCATGCTGGGCACGTGTTTCAACATTCATCGAGGTGGCCATGCGAGCCGGTGTGATGGTCCTCGCCCTTCTGATCCCGATCGGCCTCGGGGCCCAGGCGCCCATGAAATCCGTGGACGAGCTGCGGGCCTTCTTCGCCGAGAACTGCGTCAAGTGCCACGGACCCGACGGATCCGCCCACAGCGCCGAGGGGAAGAAGCTGGGCGGTTTTGATTTCACGGATGCGAAGAAGGTCGCGAAGGAGACCGACGCGGACATGATCAAGACCATCCGCAAAGGCATCTTCTTCGGCCTTGTCATGCCTTCCTTCAAAGCCAGGTTGACGGAAGACGACGCGGCCCTCCTGGTGAAGGATGTCCTCAGGAAGGCGGAGAAGGGCAAAGCCATCGCGCCGAAGGCGGGGACGGGCCGATAGGATGAAGGGATGCCCGATGCGTCCCGCCATCCGTCCGATCACCCCCTGCTCCGCAATCTGAACGCGCCCCAGCGGGAGGCGGTCTGCCATGCCCACGGTCCCCTGCTCCTCCTGGCGGGGGCGGGGTCGGGCAAGACCACGGTGATCACGCGCCGCATCGCCTGGCTCATCGAGGAAGAGGGCGTGCATCCCGGCTCCATCCTGGCCATGACCTTCACCAACAAGGCGGCCGAGGAGATGCGGGAGCGCGTGCAGCGGCTCGTCTCCGTCCCCGCCGCGCAGATGTGGGTGAGCACCTTCCACAGCTTCTGCACCCGCATCCTCCGGCGCGAGGGCGAGCGCACGCCCGTGGGCCGGGACTTCGTCATCTTCGATCCGGCCGACCAGAAGAGCCTCATGAAGCAGGTGCTGGCGGAACTCAAGCTGCCCGAGAAGCAGTACCACCCCAAGCGGGTGCTTGAGCTGATCAGCGATTTCAAGAACCGGTGCCTTTTGCCCGAGGAGGCCCGGGAGGAGGCCCTGGACCCCTGGACGCGCCGGGTGCTGGACGCCTACGACCTCTACCAGAAGGGCCTGCGGAACCACCGCGCCTGCGACTTCGACGACCTCCTGCTCTACACCGAGCGGCTCTTCCGGGACCCCGTCATGCAGGCGGCCTACGGCGAGCGCTTCAAGTTCATCCTCGTGGACGAGTACCAGGACACCAACCGCGCCCAGTACCTGCTCGTGCAGCACCTGGCCAAGCGGCACCACAACCTGTGCGTGGTGGGCGATGAAGATCAGTCGATCTACGGGTGGCGAGGCGCGGACATCCGCAACATCCTCGACTTCCAGCAGGACTTCCCCGAGGCCGTGCGCATCGAGCTGCTGCAGAACTACCGCTCCACGAAGAAGATCCTGGATGCGGCCTCGGAGGTGATCTCCAACAACTCCCAGCGCGTGGAGGGCAAGGGCGCTCTGAAGACCGACCTGGGCGAGGGCGAGACCATCACCTTCAAGCTGGCGGACGAGGGGCGCCAGGAGGCGGAGTGGGTCGTGCAGCGCATCCAGGAGCTTCGCTACCGCGATCCCGAGGCCAAGGTGGCCGTGCTCTACCGCGCCAACTGGCAGTCCCGGCAGATGGAAGAGGCCCTGCGCGCCCAGAACCTGGCCTACCGGCTGGTGGGCGGCGTGAAGTTCTACGAGCGTCAGGAAGTGAAGGACCTGATCTCGTACCTGCGCCTCGTCTCGAATCCCTTCGACTTGGTGAGCTTCCGCCGCTGCGTGAACGCGCCGACGCGGGGCGTGGGGCCCACCACGCTCGGCAAGATCGAGGGCGCCATCCCCGAGGGCGGCACGCCCCTGGAGGGACTTGCGGTGCTGCTGCGGTCGGGCGAGCTGAAGGGCCGTGCCCAGCGGGAGATGGGCAAGTTCCTGGAGCTGTTCCACCGGGCCGCCGCCGAGCGGGAGGCCCAGGGCCTCTCGGGCCTGGTGAAGTGGGTGCTCCAGGAGAGCGGCTATCTCCAGAGCCTGGAGGACGAGGCCACCCTGGAGGCCGAGGGCCGCATCCGCAACCTGGAGGAGTTCCTCAGCGCCGCGGCGGAATCCGAATCCCTGGGCCTGCGCCTGTCGGAGTTCCTGGACCGCATCACCCTCGCGGCGGACGCGGACCAGGTGGAGGAATCCGCCCAGCTCAGCCTCATGACCATCCACTGCGCCAAGGGTCTGGAGTTCCCCTACGTTTTCGTCATCGGCATGGAGGAGGATGTCTTCCCCAACCGCAACGCCCGGGAAACGCCGGAGGGACTCGAGGAGGAGCGCCGGCTCTTCTACGTGGCCATCACGCGGGCCCAGCGGCGCTTGACACTGAGTGCGGCCCGGCGGCGGCGGGTCATGGGCACCGAGATGCTCTCCATGCCCAGCCGCTTCCTGAGGGAGATTCCCGCGGAGACGCTGGCGGCGCCCATCCGCTGGGGTACCGAGCTCTACCAGTCCGGCGAGGGCGTGCGGCCCGGCAGCTCCTTCACCCGGGGCGCCGGTGGGTCCTCCGTGGCCACGGAGCTCCAGCGCATCCGCAGCTTCTTCGACCGCGTCAAGGAGGTTCCACCAGCGGAGCCGGATGGCGGCAGCTTCCCTGAACCCGCCGAAGCAAAAGATCCGACGGCGTTCGAGGCGGGCACCCGGGTGAGGAGCCCGCGCTTCGGGGAGGGCACCGTGCTGGCGGCCACCGGCCGCGGCGAAGGCCTCACCTACACCGTCCGCTTCGACCAGGGCGGGGACAAGCGCATCATGGCCCGGTTTGGGGGATTGGTCAGGGCCTGAGCTCGATCACAGCAGATCCGCCAGCGCCGCGGCCGCCTCGGTGAACAGGAACTCGAAGCCCAGGGCCCTGGCCCGGGCCGGAGCCACGAAGGCGCCCTGGAGCAGCAGGGCGTCGGCCATGTCGCCCAGCACCACTTTCATGGCGGCCGCGGTGAGGCGTCCGGGGACAGGCAGGAGGGGGCGGTGTAGCTGCCGCGCCAGGAGATCCGTGAAGGCCTCGTTGTCCAGGAACCCTGGCGCCGTGCCGTTGAAGGGGCCTTCCCAGGCGTCGTTCCGCGCCGCTTCCAGGAACATGGCCACGAGATCATCCCGGTGGATCCAGCTGAGGCCCTGCTTTCCCGACCCGAGGGCACAGCCGAGGTAGTACCGCACCGGCAACGCCATCTTCGGCAGGGCGCCGCCCTCCCGGGCCAGCACGACTCCGGTGCGGATGCGGACCACGCGCACCCCGATCGCCGAGGCGGCCATGGCCTCCGCCTCCCAATCCCGGCAGGTCTCCGCGAGGAACCCGGTCCCCGGCGCGGTGCCTTCGTCCACGGGGGTCCTGTCGCGGGCCCCGTAGTAGCCGATGGCCGAGGCGTTCACCAGAGCCCGGGGTGGCTTCTGGCAGTCCCGCATGGCCTCCACGAGGCGGCGGGTCGCCTGGGTCCGGCTCTCCCGGATGGCGGCCTTGCGGGCCACCGTCCAGCGCTGGTCGGCGATGCCCTCGCCCGCCAGGTTGATGACCGCGTCCGCGCCGTCCAGCAGGGCCGGAAGGTCCTCCCATCCGTGGGCGAGGGCGCCCGCGGGCAGATCCGCGGCCGGTACGCGACGGGTCAGCACATGCACCTGGGCCCCCAGGTCCAGAAGATCGCGGACGAGTGGCCGGCCCACCAACCCTGTCCCGCCGGCGACCACCACCCGATTCAGGACCTTCGGTTCCACAGCGCCTCCCGGGGAAACACCGACTCGATTGTCCATGGAAAGGCGGTCAGATGAGCGGTACACCCCGATCGATTCATAAAAAAGCGGCGCGGAAGGTTTCCGCGCCGCTTTCAGAGATTCGGGGAAGACTACTTCTTGGTGGTGGTGAACTTGCCGTCCGCCCAGCCGTGGCAGTCCTTGCACTGGGCTTCCTTGTACTTCGCGACCATCTTGGCGGCGGCGGCATTGAACTTCTTGTCCTTGGGGGCGCCCTCGTGGCAGGTGGTGCACTTGGCGCCCTTCACGGTGGTGGGCTTGGCCATGGCGGGCACGGTGCACAGGAAGGCGGCAGCGGCGAGGAGGAGGATGGAACGGCGCATGGAATCTCCTGGGGGGTGGGCCGCAGTGCGCGGCGTAAGGGGATGCCCCCATTCTGCATCGAGTGTCACGGGTTTGTATCCAAGAGATTCTGTCTCGATTCGCAGGGCTGACCGCTACGCTGGTAGCTGGCTTTGGGCCTCGGAGGCCCCCCTGCCGAGGCCTCATGCGCTACCTTTTTTCCAACCTGCCGCTCAACCTGGGGGAAGAGGCGCTCGACCTGGCTGTTCCCCTGGCCCATGCCCTGGGGGGGAAGCCGGAGGAATATCAGGCCGTCACCCTCGAGCGCCGCAGTCTTGACGCCCGTCACAAGGGCGCCATCCGCTTCCTGGCGACGGTCAGCTTCGACACGGACCGGAGGCTGGAGCCGGGGGCGCTGCCCGGTGGCCTCAAGCTGGACGTGGCACCGGCCCCGGCGCCCTATGCGGTGGCCCCGCCGCCGCGCCGGCCCCGGGTCGTGGTGGTGGGCAGCGGTCCCGCCGGCACCTTCTGCGCCCTGCGTCTGCTGGACTACGGCATCGAGCCCATCGTGCTCGAGCGCGGCCCCGCCATGGGCGAGCGCGTGCAGGCCATCGCGGGCCTGTGGAAGGACGCGGTGCTGGATCCGGAGGCCAACGCGCAGTTCGGCGAAGGTGGCGCGGGCACCTTCAGCGACGGCAAGCTCACCACGCGCATCGGCCACCCGGCCACCCGCTACGTGCTGGAGGCCTTCGTGCGCTTCGGGGCGAACCCCCGGATCCTCTACCTGGCCAAGCCCCACGTGGGCACGGATGTCATCCGCCGCTGCACGGTGCTCATCCGGAAGGAGGCCCAGGCCCGGGGGGCGCAGTACCGCTTCCGGGCCCGCCTGGCGGACATCCGCTTCGACGGGGAGGGCCGCGTCCGCGCCGCGGTGCTGGCCGACGGCGAGGAGATCCCCTGCGAGGCTCTGGTGCTGGCGCCGGGCCACAGCGCCCGCGACACCTTCGAGATGCTGCACGGCCATGGTGTCGCCATGCGCCAGAAACCCTTCGCCATGGGCGTGCGGGTGGAGCATCCCCAGGACCTCATCGACCGTTCCCAGTACGGACCCAGCGCGGGCCATCCCTCGCTGCCCGCCGCGGACTACAAGCTGGTCTGCAACTTCGGCTTGAACCGCGCGGCCTACAGCTTCTGCATGTGTCCCGGCGGCGAGGTCATCCAGTGCAGCAGCGAGGAAGGCGGCGTGGTGGTGAACGGCATGAGCAACGAGAAGCGCGACTCGGGCTTCGCCAACTCGGGGCTGGTGGCCAAGGTGAACACGGCGGATTTCGGCAGCGACCACCTCCTGGGCGGCATGTACTTCCAGCGGAAGTGGGAACAGGCGGCGTTCCGCGCCGCGGGCGAGACCTACGGCGCCCCGGCCATGTCGGTGCAGGATTTCCTCAAGGGTCGCGGCACGGGCCGCCTCCCCCGCACCAGCTTCAAGCCCTTCGCCGTGGCCGCGGACCTGCGCACCTGCCTGCCGGACTTCGTGCGGGAACAGCTGGCGGGCGCCCTGCCCACCTTCGACAGGAAGATCCACGGTTTCGCCAGCAGCCAGGCCATCCTGCTGGCCATCGAGAGCCGCACCAGCAGCCCCATCCAGCTCCTGCGGGGGGAAGACGGGCAGTCCGTGACCCACCCGGGCCTCTACCCTTGCGGGGAGGGCGCCGGCTTCGCCGGAGGCATCACCTCCGCCGCCGTGGACGGCATCCGCGTGGCCGAGTGGATCGCCCAGTCCGCCGGCGCGCCCGCGTTCCAGCCCTTCGAGAAGCAGGTGCGGGCCGGGGATCTGGCGAACGAGTACTAGGGCCTGTTTTCAAAGTGGGACGCCGCCGCGACGCTGCCCAGCCGCGCTCATGGCAAGGCGGCGGCCGAAGGGCGATGCGGGACATCGTTCGAGGCCGGCAACGCAGCCAGGGGTGCGGCTGGGCAGCGTCCCGGAGGGCAAGGGGCGGCGCCCGGCGCGATGCTGCGTCAAGCTCCTCGACGATGGGTCCACCATCGCCTTCGTCGCTTTCCTTGCCTCGCTTGGGCGGCGCCCCTTGCGCGGCCACGCCCCACTTTGAAAACAGGCCCTAGGGGCGCTTCGTCCGTGCGGGATCGACGGCAGGCTCCAGGAGCCTGAAGGGGATGGGCAGCCTGAACCAGGCCCACCGGGCCGCGCCGTCCTGGACCACCGGCGTGAACCGCCACTGGAGCACGTACTGCAGGGCCGTGGCGCGGAGATCCTGGGGCCCGTTTTCGACGACGGCCCGGACCGGGCGACCCTCGGGGTCCACGGCGACGATCACCTGGACGGTGCCCTGGAGGCTCTTGGCCTTGGCCAGGGGCGGATAGGTCGGGGCGAGGGGCTGGTGTCGGATCAGGTCCTTGGCGAAGGCCACCTCCACGGGCTTCGGCAGAGGCGAGGGCGGAATCGGGATGGCCAGGGGGGCGGGCGTGCCGATGAGGGTCCGGGCCGCCTGGGCCTTGCCGAGGAGCGAAAGGGCGATCAGGGAGGCGATCCGCGAGGCCTCCGCCGGGAGCTCCTGCCCGGCGGCGTGGGCGGAGAGGCTGGCACCCGTCCAGCGGTACTCCTCGTCCCGGGGCATTCCCTCCAGGTCCGTGAGGCGCTCCAGGGCGCCGTGGATGGCGAGGAGGTGCGCTCCTTCGGGCAGGGGCGTGGCCTCCATCGTGAGATCGAGCTTGTAGGCGCCCTGACCGGCGGCCTCCGAGGGGGTGAGGACGCCGAGGCCACCCTCCTTCAGGCGGGCCGCGAGGTCCGCCTCCAGCTTCGGCAGGTCCAGGTCCGGGGCCGTGCCCTGGAGCGACAGACGGACCGCCCGCACCGGGCCCTTGGGGGCGACCGGGGCCTGGGTGGCCAGCAGGCACGCGGGAAGCAGGAAGGCGGCGGATCGGATCATGGGAGCTCCAGACCTCCATGATCACAGGAAGCGGCCTAGAATCACCCATCGCGCCGTCGGCTCGACGCGCGGACCATCCGCCCCGGAGGAACCATGTTCGAATCCGCGGAGCTCGGCCACAGGATCGAGAAGGAGGCGTGGGAGCGCGAGGTCCCCCTCCTGCGGGAGGCGCTGCTGGACGCCCAGTACGACCTGTCCTCGGCGAAGTTCCCCGTCATCATCCTCGTGGCGGGCGTGGACGGGGCCGGCAAGAGCGAGACCGTGAACACCCTCAACGAGTGGATGGACCCGCGGCACATCCAGACCCACGGCCTCGCGGAGCCCTCGGACGAGGAACGCGAGCGGCCCCACATGTACCGCTACTGGCGCCTGCTGCCGCCCAAGGGCAAGATCGGCATCTTCGACGGCTCCTGGTACACCTGGCCCATCCTGGAGCGGGCCTACGGGCGGATCAAGACCTCGGACCTGGACCAGGACATGGCCCGGGTGGCGCGCTTCGAGCAGATGCTCATCCACGAGGGCGCCCTGGTGCTGAAGTTCTGGATGCACCTGGGGAAGGACGCACAGAAGAAGCGCCTGAAAGGGCTGGAGAAGGATCCCAAGACCCGCTGGCGGGTGACGCCAGGGGACTGGAAGCGCTTCGAGATGTACGACACCTTCCGCGAGGTGTCCGAACGGGCGCTGCGGTCCACCAGCACGGGGGATGCCCCCTGGATCGTGGTGGAGGCCACCGATCCCCGCTACCAGCGGCTCACGGTGGGGAAGATCCTGCTGGAGCGGCTGAGGGCCCGACTCGACCAGCCGGCGCCCGTCATCCCGGTCCTGCCGAGCCACCCGGCCCGCAAGCCCATCGATGACGTCAACATCCTGCGGGCCCTGGACCTGACCCGGCGGATGGACAAGAAGGACTACGAGGACGAGCTCCTCACGCTGCAAGGGAAGCTGAACCTGCTCACCCGCCATCGAAATTTCCGGAAACACGCCGTGGTGCTGGCCTTCGAGGGTGTGGACGCGGCGGGGAAGGGGGGCGGCATCCGCCGCGTCACCCAAGCCCTGGACGCCCGGCTGTACCAGATCCACCCCATCGCGGCGCCCACGGAGGACGAGCGGGCCCAGCCCTACCTCTGGCGGTTCTGGCGCCACCTGCCGCGCCGCGGCCGGGTGGCCATCTTCGACCGCAGCTGGTACGGCCGGGTGCTGGTGGAGCGGGTGGAGGGATTCTGCTCCGAGACGGACTGGCAGCGGGCCTACAGCGAGATCAACGAGTTCGAGGACCAGATCGTCCGCAGCCGGAGCATCCTCCTCAAGTTCTGGCTCTCCATCAGCCAGGAGGAGCAGCTCCGCCGCTTCCAGGAGCGCGAGACGACTCCCTTCAAGCGCTTCAAGATCACGGAGGAGGACTGGCGCAACCGCGAGAAGTGGCCCGCCTACGAAACGGCCATCTGCGACATGCTCGACCGCACCAGCACCGAGATCGCCCCCTGGACCCTGGTGGAGAGCGAGGACAAGTACTACGGCCGGATCAAGATCCTCCGAACCATCGTGAAGCGGCTGGAGGATGAGCTTTAGACCGCCCGTTCCTTGCCGAACACCCGGTCCAGCACCAGGCCGGCGGTTTCCTCGATGCTGCGGCCAGTGACATCGAGGATGGGCCAGCGGCGGTGCTGCTTGAAGACCTCGTCAGCGTAGACCAGCTCCTCCAGGATGCGGCCCAGGTCGCTGTAGGTGTCCGCGGTGCCGGTCGCGCCGAGGCGCTTGAGGCGGTAGGCGCGGATCTCCTGGAGCCGGTCCGGCTGGATGGTGAGCCCCACGATGCGGCCCTGGGGGATGGAATCGAGCTCGGGGGGCGGCGGCACGCCGGGCACCAGCGGCACGTTGAGCACTTTGTAGCCTTCCATGGCGAGGTACATGGAGAGCGGTGTCTTGCTGGTGCGGCTGATGCCCACCAGCACGATGTCGGCGTCCGGCAGGCCGGCCATATCGATGCCGTCGTCGAACTTCAGCGCGAACTCGATGGCCTCGATGCGGCGGAAATACTTGTCGCCCACCGCGTGGAAGCTGCCCGGGCGTTCCTCCGGGCGCTCCCGGAGGTAGAGGGCCAGGGTGTCCAGCAGGTTGCCGAAGAGGTCCACCTGGGTGAGCCGCAGCTCCGCACAGCGGTCCGCGAGGTAGAACCGCATCTCCCGCGACACCGTGGTGTGGATGATCACCGCCCGCTTGTCCGCGGCCAGCTGGAGCACCCGGTCCATGTCCTCCTTGGACCGCACGTTCTGGAACCTCCGGACCAGGGCGGAGCCTTCCCCCTTGGCGAACTGGGTCAGCGCCGCCTGCACCATCCGCATGGCGGTCTCGCCGGAACCTCCGGACACCACGTAGATGGGCTGCCTGTCCATGAGAATGAGCATACCCTGGGGCGATGGAACCGCTGTCCCGTACCATCGTGTGGCTGGCCCTCGCCCTTCCCGCGGGGGTGGCCCTCGGCGGCCTGGCCCTTGTCCTCGTGCGCCTGGCGCGGCTGCACCGCCGCGCGAAGGCGGATCCCGAAGCCCTCCTGCTCTCTGCGGTGTCCGGCAGCCTGCGGGAGCGGGGGGAGCTGGCGAACTCCCTCGGGGAACTCCGGACCGTCCACGAGCGGCTGCTGGACGCGCTCCCCATGGGCGTGCTGTGGGTGGATCAGCGCCAGCGGCTGGCGGCGCTGAACCAGAGGGGCTGCGACCTCCTGGGGGTCCGGCCCGGCGTGGTGGGCCTGGAGGCGGCGTTCGTGCTGGAACCCTTCCCCTGGCTGCGGGAGGCCCTGGGGCGGGATCCCGGCCCCCCCTGGCGGTGCGCCGCCGGCGGGCGCCGCTGGCGGCTCCAGCGCATCGAGGCCCCGGATCGCATCGGCGCGCTCGTGCAGTTCGAGGATGTCACCGAGGCCGAGGCGGAGGCGCATCGCCGGCAGCTGCGGGAGCGGTTCGCGGATCTGGGCGAGATGACCGCGGGCGTGGCCCATCAGCTGAAGAACGGGCTGGCGGTCCTCAAGGGCCGGGGCCAGATGCTGAAGCGGAGCGGCCATGGCGAGGCCGCGGAGGCCCTACTGGAGGAGACCGAGGATCTGGAGCGGCTCGTCCAGCGGTTCCTCCAATGGGCCAAGCCGCTGGATCCGGCCGCGGAACCGCTCCGCCTGGAGGAGACGGTCGCCCAGGCGGTGGTGGAATTGAAGCGCCGGCCGGTGAGCCAGGGCCGCGTCCTGGCGGTGGAGGGAGAAGGAGAGGCCACGGGCGACCCGCTGCTGCTCCACCAGGCCCTGGTGAACCTGCTGGAGAACGCCTGCCAGGCCACGCCTCTGGGCGGGCGGATCCTGGTGAGGGTGGCCCAGGGGCGGATCGACATCCAGGACGATGGTCCCGGGTTGTCCGAAGACACGGCCATCCGCATGCTCCGGCCCTTCGAGAGCGGTCGGCCGGACGGGACGGGGCTCGGGCTCCCCCTGGCGCTGAAGTGGCTGAACGCCCAGGGAGCGGACCTGCGCCTGGCGCGGCGCGAGGGGGGCGGCACCTGCGCGGAGATCCGCTGGTAAGTTGGTAGCCATGCGCATCGCCCTGCTCCAGCTCAACGCCCGCCTGGGAGATCCCGAAGGCAACGGCCGGATCCTGGAAGCCGCCTATGCGGAGGCCGTGGCCGCGGGGGCGGAGCTGGTCCTGGCGCCGGAACTCGCCATCCCCGGATACCTGGCCGAGGACCGGCTCTGGGAGCAGGGGCTGCGCCACCGGATCGAGCGTGAATCCCACCGCCTGGCCGCGCTGACAGGGAAGGTACCGCTGCTCTTCGGCACGGCGCGGCCCGCCCCCTCGGGCCGCCTCTGGAATGAGTTGTGGTGGTGCGAGGGCGGCGCCCTGCGCCACTGCGCGCACAAGCGGGTGCTGCCGAGCTACGACATCTTCGACGAGCACCGCTACTTCGAGCCGGACCTCTCGCCCCAGCCGCTGGTGGCCTTCGGCGGCCATCGCGTCGGCCTGTCCATCTGCGAGGACCTCTGGGCGGATCCGCAGCTGGGCAATGCGCCGGTGGACTACGGCATCGATCCCGTCGCGGACCTGGTCGCCGCGGGCGCCACGCTGATCCTCAACGCCAGCGCGAGCCCCAGTGGCCTCGGGAGCTGGCTGCCGCCGGGGCGCACCGCCCCCTGGGCCATCCCCTCGAAGGACGCGCAGCGCCAGCGCCTCCTGCCGGGGCTTGCCCGGAAGCACGCGGTTCCCATCGCCTACGCCAGCCGGGTGGGCGCCGAGAGCTGGCTGCTCTTCGATGGCGGATCGGGTCTCGCCCTTCCCGATGGGCGCTGGCAGGGCTGCGAGCCGTTCCACCAGGGCCTCTCCATGGTGGACACGGAGCGGCCCGGCGCGGCATGGCGGCCCGTCGAGGAGGGATCTTGGCTGCGGACCGCCCTGGTGCTGGGGATTCGCGAAAACCTGGCCAAGCAGGGGCTCGAGGCGGTGGTGATGGGGCTGTCCGGCGGCATCGACAGCGCCGTGGCCGCGGCGCTCGCGGTGGAGGCCCTGGGGCCGGGCCGCGTGCTGGGCGTGGCCCTGCCCACGCGCTTCAGCAGCGGGGAGAGCTCGGCCCTGGCGGAGCAGCAGGCCCGGCAGCTCGGCATGGGCTTCCTGCACATCAACGTGGACGCGCCATTCGCGGAGTTCACCGCCGCGCTGGAACAGGCGCTTCCGGGCCGCGCCTTCAGCCTCACGGACGAGAACCTGCAGAGCCGCTGCCGCGGCAGCCTGCTCATGGCCCTGACGTCGGAGCCGGAGGTCCATCGGCGCCTCGGCACCGGCCGGGTGGCCGTCCTGAACACGGGCAACAAGAGCGAAGCGGCCACCGGATACTTCACCCTCTATGGCGACGGCATCGGGGCCTTCGCACCGCTGGGCGACTGCCTCAAGGCCCGGGTGTACGCGGTGGCGCGGGAACTCGGCGAGGCCGTGCCCCGCGGCGTGGTGGAGCGCCCCCCCACGGCGGAGCTGCGCCCGGACCAGACGGACGAGGCCAGCCTGCTGCCCTACGCCCAGCTGGACGCCATCCTGGGCGCGGCATTGGAGGCCCAGCGTCCCGAGGAGGGCCTCGCAGAGGATCTGGCCCTGCTGCTGGAAGGCCCCGCCCTGGCCCAGGCCAGAGCCTCCCTGCCGCGGATTCTGGGGCTCCTGCGCCGGATGGAATTCAAGCGGCGCCAGCTCCCCTTCGCGTTCAAGGTGAGCCCCAAGGCCTTCGGGGCGGGGCGGAGGATTCCCCTCACGGCATTGTGAGAACCCGCGTCGCCGCGCTATCCTGGCCCTTCGCGCCGGTGTGGCGAAATGGCAGACGCGACGGACTCAAAATCCGTTTCCCCCTAAAGGAGTGTCGGTTCGAGTCCGACCACCGGTACCATCCGAGGGCCCCGACGGGGCCCTTCTCGTATCCGGTGGTCGGGCTCGAAATCGCGGATGGCGGCCAGGCTGACTCGGAGCCGACGCCCTTCGCACTTCGTGCCGCCATCGGCTTCGCCGATGCGGTCCTATTCGCCTTTGGCGAATGGTGGCGCCGCCGGAAACGCCGTGGCCAGCCAGCCGCGCGGCGGGAACCGGAGTCCGACCACCGGTACCATCCAAGGGCCCCCATGGGGCCCTTTCCCATTCGCCGCCAGGGATCAGATGGGAAATCACAATCTTCTTGATCTGGATGTCGTGGAAGACTACATTCAGCTGGAAGTCCCCTGTGGAAAGATCCGTGTGGTGCATGCCCGCTCGCGTCGGCCTCTGACCGGATCCCCAACCTGTCGCCGCGAAAAGGATCTGGCCCATGGACGTTGTTTGGAACACCCGCTACAACACGGGCATCCAGATCATCGACGAGCAGCACCAGGAACTCTTCTCCACGGTGGACCGGCTCAGGAGTTCCGTCCAGTCGGGCGCTGACCGTACGGAGGTGGAGGCGCTCCTGGCCACGCTGGTCAGCCATTCCGAGCGCCACTTCGCCACCGAGGAATCCTTCATGGCGCGGTACGCCTACCCGGACCTGACTCAGCATGTGGCCGAGCACGCGTCCATGCTCACGAGCCTCCACGAGCTGCTCAGCAAGTTCCAGGAGAGCCCCCACGCCCTGGCCCTGATGGTGCCGACCTTCATGGAAGGCTGGCTGAAGCACCACATCAGCGACGGGGATTTCGGGTTCGTGACCTTCCTGAAATCACGAAACCTGGCCTGAGAGGCCCGCCATGAGGGCCCGGTGAAGGCTGTTGGGATTTGCCGGAAACTTTTTGGGCAAAAATGGCACTTGAGTCGCTCGATCAGAATCGGAGATCCTTGATCTTTCCCAGCCGCGGAGGACCGGAATAAACCGGGACCCGTATTTCTAATCGGCGGCCAATTTCCCTGGCCCCAGGAGCGATCATGAACCGACGTTGGGCAACCTTCACGCTGACGGCCCTGGCCTGCGCCACGGTCGCCTCGGCCCAGACCTCCTCCACGGCCGGCGCGGTGCGCGGCGTGGTCCGGAACAAGACGGGTCAGGTGGTTCCTGGTGCGAGCCTTTCCCTGCGGAACCTGGAAACAGGTCTGGTCCGCACAGCCACCACCTCTGCCCAGGGCGAGTACCAGATCGGGCTGCTGCCGGTGGGCAGCTACGAACTCACGGTGACCGCCGCCGGCATGCGGGCCCTGAAGGACACTCGGGTCCAGGTATCCCTGGGCCAGAACACCGTCGCCAACTTCAGCCTGGACCTGGCTGAGGCCTCCGCCATGGTGGAGATCGTGGCCTCCTCCCAGACCTTGGACACCACCCAGGTGAACAGCGTCACCGCGGTGGACAGCAAGCTGGTGGAATCGCTCCCCCTGGCGGGCGGCCGCGACTTCACGGCCCTGGTGCAGCTCACGCCCGGCTCCGTCTACGACTCCGACAACAACCGCGTGTCCATGGAGGGCGCCCGGGGCATCCAGAACAATCTGACGATCGATGGCGCCTCGTACCAGTCGAACTTCTTCGGCGAACAGCGCGGCTCCACCCGCATCCCCTTTGCCTTCGGCGCCGACACCATCAAGGAACTCCAGATCATCACCAACGCCTTCGACGCCCAGTACGGCAACGCGGCGGGCGCGGTGATCAACGCCGTCTCCAAGACGGGCACCAACGAGTTCAGCGGGTCGGCCCTCTACCAGGTCCGGCCGAAGTCCCTGGTCGCCAAGATCCGGCCCGTGCCCTACGATCCGCGCGGAACCACCAACACGGACAAGGCCCTGACGAAGAACTTCACCCAGACTCAGTTCAACGTGAACGTGGGCGGTCCCATCATCAAGGACAAGCTGTTCTTCTTCGTGGGCGTCGAGACCTACAAGTACAAAGAGGACATGACGCCGGACTTCGCCATCGGCACCTCCACCTCCACGAACCTGGCGGCCTTCAACACCTTCATCGGCACCTTCGGCGGCCTGGTGATGGGGAATGACGGACGGACCCTGGCCCAGGAGGGCGGCCGCAGCTACACGAACGACCGCACCAACACCGTCTACTTCGGGCGCCTGGACTGGACCATCAACGAGAACCACCGGGCCACCCTGCGCGTGAATGCCCAAGACTGGAAGTCCGAGAACGGCACGACCTCCTTCACCAGCACCTTCGCCCCCACCACGGGTCAGACGCAGCAGGGCCTGGAGAAGAACAGCGGCCTTTCCTGGGTGGCCGAGCTGAACAGCATCTTCGGCTCGAACCTGGTGAACGAGGCCCGCATCCAGCGCGCCATCGAGCGCCGCCCCCGCTACGCCAATACCACCGCCGCCCCGGAGCTCCAGGTGAACAGCGGCTTCACGGCGGGCCAGAACAACTTCCTCCCCAACGGATTGGACGAGTACAGCTGGCAGGTCATCGACAACCTCACCTGGAGCCAGGGCGACTGGACGGTGAAGGGCGGTGTGGACCTCCAGTTCTTCGACTTCAAGAACACCTTCTTCCGCTACCAGAACGGCTCCTTCCAGTTCGGGAACTACGCCACGGCCAGCCGCTGGGCCACGGGCACCGTGGGCACCGGTGACACGCTGGTCTACCAGGGCGCCTTCAGCAACTACGGCGGGGCCATCTCCTACAAGTCCAAGCTCTTCGCCGGGTATGTCCAGGGCCAGTATCAGGGCCTCCTGGACCGCCGCCTGCTCCTCAGCCTCGGCCTCCGCGCCACCCGCGAGAACCAGCCGGACAATCCGCGTCCGAACCCGCAGTTCGCCGGGTTGGACCAGGCCAACGACGCCACGTCGTACGACCCCCGGTTCGGCTTCACCTACGACCTGAAGGGCAACGGCAAGACCCTCATCCGCGGCGGCTACGGCTGGTTCTCGAGCCCGAACGCCAGCCTCACCGTGTCCAACACGATGAACAGCAACGGGAACACCACCTCCACCTACCGGATCTCCAACGGCGCGTCCACCAACGCCCTGTTCAACTCCGGGCCCCTGTCCTACGCCAACCGCGTGTCCGGAACCACCCTCACCCGGCTCGATCCCACGCTGCTCTCGACGGTGGGCAACACCAACTCGAAGCAGGGACAGGTCTGGGATCCCCGGAATGACCTGGCCGTGGCCAAGCGCGCCGCCCTGGGTGTGGAGCACGCCTACGACAGCGGCTACACCGTGGGTATCCAGGGCGTGTATGCGAAGTTCGAGAACCTCCAGTACTTCGTCAACATCAACCTGAACCAGACCGGGGCACCCGCCGGCTCGTACTACAACGATGGCTATCCCCTCACCACCAACCAGTTCGGCGGCGCCCGGCCCGGCAAGGCCGTGGTGGCGGGTCGGGTGCTGGATTTCACCGGCTTCGGGGACGTGTTCCTCAGCCGGAACGATGGAGAAGGCAAGTACCAGGCCCTGATCCTCACGTTGTCCAAGCGGGCCGAGTCCGGATGGGGCTTCACCTCCAACGTGACCTGGTCCAAGGCCCGGGACAACAACTCCAACGAGCGCACCACCGCCAGCGCCAGTTCGGATTCCAACGTCAACAACCCGGCGGATCCCCTGGCCACCTACGCCTACAGCGACAACGACCGCCGCTGGCGCGTGGTCTTCGCTGGCTATTTCCCCGTCTACTGGGGCATCCAGGGCGCCGTGAACTTCAGCTACACCTCCGGGCGACCCTACAGTTCCTTCAACACCGGCCGCACCATCGCGGGGGTCTCCTACTCCGGCGACCTGAACGGCGACGGCGCGACGAACGACTACAGCCCCAGCACCGAGCGCAACCAGTTCCGCCAGCCCTCGGCCCGCAGCCTGGACCTGCGCCTGAGCCGGGACTTCAAGATCGCCCGCCGTTTCGAGGTGCAGACCTTCATCGACATCTTCAACCTCCCGAACTGGGCCAACCAGCGCACCACGCTGACCACCGGAACCCAGGGCAACAGCACCGTCGGCTTCGTCCCCGTGAGCGATTTCGGCTTCATCAACCTGCCCGATCGCAGCACCCGCGAGGTCCAGCTCGGCGTCCGCGCCAAGTTCTGATTCGGTTGAACCACGAGGAAGGCCCCGCGAACGCGGGGCCTTCCTCGTGGCAGGGCCCTCATTTCAAGGTGATGACTGTGGCGCCGGCGCCGCCCTGGTTCTGGGGGGCGTCCTCCACCCGCGCGATGCCGGGGTGGCCGCGCAGGGCTTCGCGGACCGCCGCCTTCAGCCTGCCGGTGCCGTGCCCGTGGACGATGCGGACGAAGCGCCGGCCCGCGGCCAGGGCCTCCTCCACGAAGCGGTAGATCTCGCTGTCCACATCGTCGCTGGCGCGGCCGATGAGGTTGATCTCGGACTCGATGTCCAGCGCCTCGGCCCGTACCCGCACCTTGCCCGTGGGCTTCGGCGCGACTTCCCGCGCGCCGATGGGCTCCAGTTCGCCCAGCCGGCACTCCAGGCGGCGTCCCTGGGGCGTCTCCAGCGTGGCCCGGTCGCCCTTGAGGGAGACGACCTTGCCCTCCACGCCCAGGCCGCGGTGGCGGGCGTAGCCGCCCTCCCGAACCTCCTTGGGGCCGGCGCTCTGCTGCGTCTTCGTCCCCCGCGGCGCCAGCTCGGCTTCCGCCAGGCGGGTGAGCTGCTTCACCCGCTCGTGGACCTCCGTGCCCAGGCGGTCGGCGTTCACCTGGGCCGTCTTCTGGCGCTCCTTCAGCTCCTTCACGAGCCGCTTGCCCTCGTGGTCGAGGAAGTCCAGCACCCGGTCCACCTTCTCCTTCGATTCCTTCTGGAAGGTCTCGCGCTCCTGGCGCAGCCTCTCCTCCCGCTGGCGGAGGATCTCCCGGTCCTTCTCGGCCGCGGCCATCTGCTGGCGCAGGGTCTCGGCCTCCTCCAGCAGGCGCGTGCGCTCGGCCTCCAGCTCCCGCAGGAAGTCCCGCCAGTCCTGCTCCCGCTTGCCCAGCACCTTGTCGGCGTGGTCCAGCACGGCCTTGGGCAGGCCCAGTTTGGCGGCGATGGTGAGGGCGCGGCTCTGGCCCGGCTGGCCCACCAGCAGGCGGTAGGTCGGGGCCAGCCGGTCCTCGTCGAACTGCACGGAGGCGTTCTGGAAGCGCGTGTGTCGCAGGGCCCACTGGCTGATCTCGCCCAGATGGGTCGAGCAGAGGATCCAGCAGCGGCGGCGCGACAGCGTCTGGAGCATGGCGATGCCCAGGGCCGCGCCCTCCTTGGGATCCGTGCCGGTGCCCAGCTCGTCCAGCAGCACCAGGCCGCCGTCATAGACATTTTCCAGGATCTTCTTCAAATGCAAGACATGGCTGCTGAAGGTCGAGAGGCTTCCCGTGATGGTCTGGTGGTCGCCGATGTCGGCATGGAGGCTGGGGAGGGCCGGGAAGCTGGAGCCTTCCTTCGCAGGCACGGCGCAGCCGCAGGCGGCCAGCACCGAGAGCAGGCCGACGGTCTTCAGGACGACCGTCTTGCCGCCGGTGTTGGAGCCGGAGATGACGAGCCCGGGCTTCTCCGCCTCCAGCACCAGGTTCAGTGGCACCACCGCGTGGGGCAGGGGCTCCAGGCCCATGGCCTCCCGCACGGCGGGCAGCAGCATGGGGTGGCGGGCCTCCAGCAGGCAGAGGCGGCCCTGTTTGGGATCTGTCTCCACGTCCGGCAGGCGCCCATCGCAGAGGGCGGCCCAGCGCAACAGGGCGAGCCCCTGGTCCGCCTGGGCCTGGAGGTCCCGCCAGCGGGCGAAGTCCTCCCGGCGGCCCCGCAGCTCCGCCAGCAGGTCCCGCAGGAAGGCCTGCACGGCCTGGGCGTAGTCGCGGTCGGCCTCCACGAAAGCGTTGTTGAGGGGCACGGCCTCCATGGGCTCGATGAAGACCGTGGCGCCGCTGCCGCTGCGGTCCAGCACCAGGCCCGGCACGAGGCTCCGTCGCTCCTGGCGCACGGGCAGGCAGAAGCGCCCGTTGCGCTCGACGATGGTGGCCTCGTTGAAGGCGTCCGGCGCGGTGCGAAGCAGCTTCTGGAGCTTGGCCTGCACGGCCTGGAAGGCGTCCTGGCGGCCGCGGTGGAGGCTGGCAAGGGCCGGGATGCGCAGGGGATCCAGGCGGCCGTCCGAGTCGAAGCTCTTCGTCAGGCGCTCCGCGATGGAGGCGGGATCGGGCAGCAGGGCCGCCGTGACCTGGAGCCGGTCGATGCCCAGGTGCGTGCCCGCCGGTGCCGGACGGGCCTCGGGCCAGGGCAGGGCGGTGAGGCTTTGCAGCAGGCGGGCCGTGGCCCGGAGGCCCTCCCGAAGCTGCCGCCAGTGCTCCGGTTGCAGCCATCCCGCGGGGTTCAGCAGCTCGTCCAGGGCCTCGTCCATGGGGAAGACCGGCAGCAGGTCCGGCGACTGCATCCAGAGGTCCTGCAGCTCCATCTGGTGCAGCCGCCGCAGGCCCGCCAGCCCGTCCCAGGGCTGCATGGCGCCCAGGGCCGCCCGCGCCGGCGCCGTGCGGGCGCCGAACTGGATCAGGCGCACCGCATCGGGGAATTCAAGGGCGTGGAGTTCGGGGTTCATGGAGCAGTCTTCAATCCTCAGGCTTCAGTCTTCAGTAAAACAAAAGGCCCGCTTCCGCGGGCCTTTTTCGAGATGAAGCGAAGCTTCATCTCAACCGATCATGCGGCGTTCCTGCGCGAGGCGCTTCAGGGTCTTCTTGCGGGCGGCGAGCATCTTGCGCTTGCGCTTGGTGCTGGGCTTCTCGTAGTGCTGGCGCTTCTTCAGCTCGCTGAGGATGCCGGACTTCTCGCACTTCCGCTTGAAGCGGCGAAGGGCGAACTCGAAGGTTTCGTCTTCTTTGACCTTGACCAAAGGCATGTGGATGCACCTCCTTTCCCGTGGATTTGGCCGCGACCTGCAGGGCAGAGTTCGGACCGAACGAAAAGTCTACTCCACCAAAGGGCTTATGGCGAGGAGGAATCCCTCCCGCTACCCTGGATCCTCACTGCTTCTTCTCGGAACCCCATGCCGCGCCCCCTTCTGCTCATTGTGGACGGCGAGTCCCTGCGGACTCCCGGCCTGGTGTCCGCCATGGAAGGCGACGGCTGGGAGATCCAGTGGATCCGCCACGACGGGACCTCGGCCTTCCTCGAGGGCGGCCAGGATCCGGACCTGCTGCTGCTGGACTCGGCGGCACCCGGAGGCACGGATGGCGACCTGGTCCAGCATCTGCGCGCCAGGAACCCGCGCCTGCCGGTGCTGGTGCTGACCGAAGGCTCCGGAAGCGGCGACAGGGCCGAGGCAGGGGTGCAGGAATACCTGGAACGGACCCGACCCGACGGCGAGATCGCCGCCATCCTCCGCCGCTACCGCCCGGAGGTCGCCAAGCTCACGACGAGCGACATCTTCGGTGACCTGCTGGCCGATCTGGAAGAGGGGCCGGGACCGGCTTCCCCGGAGGCGGAACCGAAGGTCCAGGCGGCCCACCCCCCGCTCAGCGCCGCGGAGATCTTCGGCCGCGTTATCGAAGAGGTCGAGGCCCCACCGGAACCGGCCCAGGGGAGGAACCTGGTGCGGGTGGTGCCGGCCATGGCCTTGGCGGCTGGCGCTTCCCGATCCGCGGTTCCGGCCGACGGCCCGCTGGGACCGTCGGAGTTCACGCTGAGCGGCATCTCAGGCGTCCATGATCCCTTCGCCTGGTCCGGCGGTCCGGCTGGCGCTCCCGAGGCCCCTCCCGCGCAGGAGGCCACACCGGCGGTCACGGGAACGCCCGAGGTCCTCGAGGAGTACGGGAACTACTTCCTGCTGGAGAAGATCGCCATCGGCGGCATGGCGGAACTGTTCAAGGCCCAGCAGCGGGGCGTGCAGGGCTTCCAGAAGATTGTGGCCATCAAGCGCATCCTGCCGCACTTCAGTGACAACGAGGACTTCGTCACGATGTTCATCGACGAGGCCAAGCTGGCGGCCCAGCTGACCCATCCGAACATCGCGCAGATCTTCGACCTGGGGAAGGCCGGGAATTCCTACTACATCGCCATGGAGTACGTGAACGGCCGCGACCTCCGGACCCTGCTCCGGAAGGTGCGGGAATGCGGCCACCCTTTTCCGGAGCAGGTGGCGGCCTTCGTGGTGATGAAGGTGGCCGCGGCCCTGGACTACGCCCATCGGAAGCGGGGGTTCGACGACCGGGAGCTGAAGCTGGTCCATCGGGACATCAGCCCGCAGAACGTGATCCTCTCCACCGACGGCGCGGTGAAGCTGGTGGATTTCGGCATCGCCAAGGCGGCCAGCAAGGCCAGCCACACCGTGGCCGGGGCGCTCAAGGGCAAGCTGCTCTACATGAGCCCTGAGCAGGCCACGGGCCAGGTTCTCGACAACCGCTCGGACCTCTATTCCCTCGGCCTGGTGCTCTTCGAGCTGCTCACGGGCGAGCGCTGCTTCCAGGCGGATTCGGAACTGGGTGTCCTGGAGAAGGTGCGGCTGGGCCGGGTATCCGACCTGCACACGCTGAATCCGAACGTGTCGAAGGAGATGGTGGCCATCGTGAACCGGGCGCTCCAGAAGAGCGTCGATCACCGCTACCCTTCGGCCCGCTTCATGGAGCGCGACCTGCGCGACTACCTCCAGCAGCAGGGGCCGCCCATCACCGAGCACGATGTCGCGGAGTACATGCAGGCACTGCTCAACGGCCCCCTCGAGCGTCTGGAAAGCCTCCTGGCGACGCGGTTCCCGCGCCCCGCTGGCACCACGAGCGGCATGCAGCAGATCCTGGGCCTCAGGACGGAGACCGCCGTCCGGATGGCCCCGGCCCCTGGGGCCGGCGAGTCGTTCGAACCGGTCCTGGAGCCCCTCGAGGCCCTCGAACCCATCGAAGAGATGCCCTCCCGGCCCCGCTGGATGCTGCCGGTGATCCTGGGGCTCGCGGTGATCCTGGTGATCCTCCTGGCCATCGCCCGCTGGTCCTGAGCCTCCGGTCCTGAGCCGGTGGCCCCGGACCCTGGACCCGGATAAGATCAGCTTTTCCGAACAGACTTGAAGCCCCCGGGAGTACCCATGGATCTGAGCCAGGATCAGAAGGCCTTCTACGAGACCACCCGCGAGCGCTGCCGCTCCGAGGTGTCCCAGATCAACAACACCATCGCCTCCGAAGTGCAGCGCGTGAAGGATCTGCTCACCAGCCTGAGCAACCGCAAGACCGCCGTGCTCCAGATGTACGGCGCCGCCTGCGAAGTGCTGGGCGAAGAGAACGACCTCGCCGAAGAGTCCATCGATATCGAGTTCTAGCTGTCAGCTATCAGCTGTCAGTTACTGATGGCTGACAGCTGACAGCCGATAGCTATCCATGAATCCGCATCAGCGGGGCGGCGCACTTCTGGCAGTTGCTCTGGTGCGGGGGGTTCTTCTTCCCGCAGTGGCTGCACACGAGGATCTGGGCCCGCTTGCGGCGCCAGATGCGCAGGTAGAGGACACCGAGGAGCACGATCAGCAGGCAGCCCTTCTGCCAGGACTGGAGCACGAAGCCGGTGGGGCTTTCGACCTTCGGCTTCTCCGGGTGCTCCTGGAGGCTGAGGGTGGTGGGCTGGCTCATGGTTCGGCCCCTTCGTCCGGCAGGTCCTCGATCATCTCCATGGCCCCTTCGCCGAAGAGGCCGTCCTCGGGAAGCGGGGGTTCCAGCGAGGCCAGGGCCTGGGCCTCCAGGCGCGCTTCCCCGAAGTCCTCCAGCTGCGGCAGGTCATGCAGGCTCTTCAGGCCGAAGTGCAGCAGGAAGGCCTGGGTGGTGGCGTACATCATGGGCCGGCCCACCACGGGCTTGCGTCCCGCGGGCGTGATGAGCTGCCGCTCCATGAGGCTCTTCACCTGGTTGGCGCTGCTGGTGACGCCGCGGATGGCGTTCAGCTCCGTGATGGTGACGGGCTGGCGGTAGGCGATGATGGCCAGCGCCTCGATCTGCGCCGGCGTGAGCTTGCCGCTACGGGTGGTGGTCACCAGCCGCGCGACCATCTCCTTGTAGAGCGGGCTGGTGGCCATGCGCCAGCCGCCGCCGACCTCCAGGAGGCGCAGACCGCAGGAGCCGCCCAGCCGCTCCTGCAGCTTCTCGATGCCCTGCTGGAGGGCGCCGTCGCCCAGGCCCGTCAGCTCGCGCAGGCGAGGCAGGTCCAGCACCTCGCCAGCGGCGGTGAACAGGGCCTCCAGGGCGCCCGGCAGGTCGCCGCCCTCCTCCCAGAGGGGATCCTGATGGAAGAGGTCGGATTCGTTCACCGATAGGCTCCCAATCGCTGTCCCACCTTCACAGTCCCTTCCGCACGGAGCGGCGCCCAATCCTTGGCTCTGGGGCCGCCCACGAGCAGCACCACGGTGGAGCCGAATTCGAAGGTGCCGAGGTCCTCACCCGGCAAGCAGGGCAGCAGGTTCACGGGGAATCCGCCATCCCTCGGCAGGGCCCGGCCCCCGAGCCAGCGGTCGTCGATGACCACGCCGCCCACGTGGGTGGCGCCCACCAGCACCGCGGCCACCTCCAGCCCCTCGCAGGCGCCCGCACCCAGGGCCGTCCACACGGCCCGGCGGTTGCGCTCATAGAGGCGCGGGACGCTGGCGGTGCTGGCGTCGTTCACGGGCCAGAGCTCGCCCTCCACGCGGCTGACGGCCGTGACCCGGCCCTCCAGCGGCACGTGGATGCGATGGTAGTCCTTGGGCGAAAGGTAGAGCGTGAGGTAGTGGCCGCCCTCGAAGCGCTCCGCCCCGCGCTCGTGCTTCAGGAGCTCCGCCACGCGGTAGGTGAGGCCCTTGGCCTGGATGGCCGTGCCCGACGTGATGCGGCCGCTGGCGATGATGCGGGCGTCCACGGGGCTGTTCAGGAATCCGGGAGCGGCCGCCTCCTGGGGCCGGAGACCCGGCTTGAGGCGGCGGGTGAACAGGGCCTGGAGGCTGGGGTAGTCGGCGAGGGGCCGCTCCGCCTCGGCCAGGTCGATGCCGTAGTGGCCCGCGAAGCGCCCCAGCAGGGGCTCACGCCAGGAGGCCGGCAGAGTGCGGGTGGCGGCCCAGCCCACGACCTTCGATCCCAGCTTCTTGGGGTAGAGGCCCAGGATCCGCAGGGACAAGGGCCCCGGGGTCCAGACCAGCACGTAGACCGCCCAGACCAGGACGAGGACAAGCGCCAGGCGCGCCGGTGGGGGCCATGAGAGGTGCATGCCCCAAGGATACCCCGGCATCCCTTGGTCCTGGAGGGGCGGTGTCCCACAATCGTTCCATGGGTCCCGAGACCGCCATGCCGATCGCGCTGTCCCTGCTGTGGGCGGCCTATGGCGCCCTCCACTCCCTGCTGGCGTCCACGGGTTTCAAGCGGGCCGCGGCGGCGCGATTTCCGCGTGGAATGCCCGGCTACCGCTTGGTCTACAACCTGGTCGCCACCCTGGCCCTCCTCCCGATCCTGTGGGTCCTGGCGCGCCATCCTGGGCCGTGGGTCTGGCGCTGGCACGGGCCCCTGGCCTGGGTCATGAACGGCGCGGCGCTCCTGGCCGCGGTCCTGCTGCTGTCCGGTTCCGGCTACGATCTGGCGGAATTCCTCGGCTTCCGCCAGCTGCGGGAGGGGCGGACGGCAGGCGAGGACACGGAACCTTTCCGCATCTCCGCCCTCCATCGCTTCGTGCGCCACCCCTGGTACTGCCTGTCGCTGGTGATCCTGTGGACGCGGGACATGAGCCTGTCGCTCCTGGTGTCGGCCCTGTGGATCACCGCCTACATCGCTCTCGGCGCCCGGTTGGAGGAGCGGAAGCTCCTCGCGCGGTTCGGACCTGCCTACCGGGGCTACATGGCGCGGGTGCCCGGGCTCGTGCCCCGGCCCTGGAAGATCCTGAGCCGGGACGAGGCTCGCCGATTGGGCGGGGCGTGATGGCCTGGCGATGGACCCGCCCCTCGGAAGGGCGCCTCGTGCCCTGGAAGAACGGCGGGGGAACCACACTGGAACTGGCGGTGGAGCCACCGGATGGCTCGCTGGCCACGGGATTCCGCTGGCGCCTCAGCTCCGCGGAGGTGGCTTCTTCCGGACCCTTCTCCGCTTTCCCGGGCCTCGAACGGTGGCTGTGGCTGCTGGACGGTCCCGGCTTCGACATCGACTTCGGCGCCCGGGGGCGGGCGGACCTCCACGTTCCCCTGGCCCCGCTGCGCTTTCTGGGGGAATGGCCGGCGGAGGCCACCCTGCTCAATGGGCCGTCGGTGGATCTCAACCTGATGGTGGACCCGGGGATGTACCGCGTGGTGACGGAAACCCTTCGCCTGGAGACCTCCCAGGTGGTGGTTCCCGCCGGAGGGACCACGCTGCTGTTCGTCGCCCAGGGCACGGTGGCGGTACCCGCGCTGGGAATGCACCTGGGCCGCAGGCACCTGCTCCGCCTGGAGGGGGAGGCAGGTGCCTTGCCCCTGGCACCGGGCCTGGGCGGGGCCTCCGTCATTCGGATCGACCTCAACCTCATCTGACCGCCGCGTCCGTGGTAGGGTGGCACCCACCAAACCAACCCAAACTGTCGGAGGTGCCCATGACCAAGAGGATCTTGTCCTCGCTGATGGCGTTCGGACTCGCCCTGCAGGCGCAGACGCCCGTGAAGATCGGCGTCATCAACTGTGCCACGGGCACCCAGGCGCCCATCGGCGAATACATGAGCAACGGCTACAAGCTGGCCATGGAGGACCTCCAGAAGAAGGGCATCAAGGTCGAGCTGGTCACGGAGGACGACACGGGCAAGCCCCAGGTCTCCATGTCGGCCCTGGAGAAGCTGGTGACCCGCGACCGCGTGGCCGCCGTGGTGGGGCCCTACAGCTCCGCCTGCGCCAACGCCGTGTCCAAGCTGGCCGAGAAATACCGGGTGCCCCTGCTGGTGCCCGTGGCCTCCAAGGAGGACATCACCCGGCAGAACCAGAAGTACGTCTTCCGCCTCAGCGCCACCACCGAGGACTACGCCTCCATCCTCATCTCCATGGCCCAGAAGCTGGGCAAGCCAAAGACCATGGCCATCCTGAACGAGAACACCGACTTCGGCACCTCAGGTGCCAAGTCCGCCAAGGCCTACGCGGCCCAGGTGGGCATCCAGGTGGTGATGGAGGAGGCCTACGCAGCGGGCTCGCCGGACTACCGTTCCACCCTGGCGAAGGTCAAGGCGGCCAAGCCTGATCTGGTCTTCATGGTGTCCTACGTGGCCGATGGCATCCTGCTCATGCGCCAGGCGCGCGAAGTGGGCCTCCAGCCCCAGGCCTTCCTGGGCGCGGGCGCGGGCTTCGCCTCCTCCGAGTTCGCGCGGGAGCAGGCCATCTCCCACGGCGTGTTCTCCAGCACCCAGTGGACCACCGACGTGAACTGGCCCGGCGCCAAGGACTTCGGGACGCGCTACAAGGCCAAGTTCGGCAAGGCCGAGGTGCCCTACCATGCCGCCAACGCCTACGCCTCGATGATGGTCATGGCGGAGGCCGCGGCCAAGGTGGGTGGCGACCGCGAGAAGCTGCGCGCCGAGCTGCGCGGCGGCCACTGGAACGGCATCATGGGCGACGTCCGGTTCATCGACTACAGCGGCTACACGAACCAGAACAAGCACCAGATGCTGGTGGAGCAGATCCAGAACGGCAAGCACGAAACGGTGTGGCCTCCCCAGTACGCCACGAAGAAACCGATCTATCCCTTCAAGTGGAAGTGAACACCGCTTGAGACGCTCCCAGAGCCTGTCGCACACTCCTTTCCACCGGTCCCAGGGAGTGTGTGACAGGCTCTGTGGCGCCTGTCATCTTAGGTTGTATGCACATCGGACACGCGCTCACCGTCATGGCCGCGGCCTTCGCCGCTGGCGCCATCAACTCCATCGCGGGGGGCGGCACGCTGGTGTCCTTCCCTTCGCTGCTGGGCATCGGGCTCACGGGCCAGCAGGCCAATGTGACGAGCACGCTGGCCCTGTGGCCCGGCTCCATCGGCGGGTTCTGGGGCCACCGCGAGGATCTGGTCGGCATCCGGGAGTTCGCCATCCGGCTGATGCCGCCCTCCCTGCTGGGCGGCGCGCTGGGCGCCTGGCTCATGCTGGTCACGCCCCAGAAGGTCTTCGACAACCTCGTGCCCTGGCTGATCCTGGTGGCCACGATCCTGCTGGCGGCCAATGACCCCGTCAACAAGCTGCTGAAGAAGATGGGAAGCCACAACCGCACGCCCGGATGGTGGGTTTTCGCCATGATCTTCCAGTTCATCGTGGGCATCTATGGCGGCTACTTCGGCGCGGGCATCGGCATCCTTATGCTGGCGGCGCTGAGCCTCCTGGGCCTCACGGACATCCACCAGATGAACGGACTCAAGAACCTGCTGGCCCTGTGCATCAACGGCATCGCCATCTTCGCCTTCCTGGCCATGGAGTTCCTGCGGCACCCCGGCAACGTCCAGTGGGCCCTCGTCGGCATCATGGCCGTGGCCGCGGGCCTGGGCGGCCTCTTCGGCTCCCACATGGCCCACCGCGTCGGCCGCAAGACTGTGCGCGTCGGTGTCGTCTCCATCGGCTTCATCCTCTCGGCCTGGTACTTCTACAAGCACTACATGGCCTGAGGAGGCGTCCGCAGGCCCGTGTGGGCGAGGATGAACTCGGCGACGGCGGATGGATCGTTCAGGTCCAGCACGGGGATCTTCAGCCCGGGCAGCGGGCGGTCGCTGGCCACAGCCACGATGCCCGGATCCTCGGGGCAGAGCAGGGGCTTGCCCTCGGACTCGCGGTGGATCTCCAGCTTGGGGTGCGAGTGGGTCTTGAAGCCCTCGATGAGGAGCAGGTCCACGGGCGTCATGCGCTCGATCAGGGACTCGATGCTGGGTTCGGGCTCTTCCCTGGATTCATGCATCAGCACCCAACGCGAGGAGGTCACCACCAGCACCTCCGACGCCCCGGCCTCCCGGTGCCGGAATGAGTCCTTTCCCGGCTTGTCCACGTCGAAGCGGTGGTGCGCGTGCTTCATCGTCGAGACCTTCAGCCCCGCCTTTCTGAGAAGCGGCAGCACCTCGACCACCAGGCTGGTCTTCCCGCTGCCGCTCCAGCCGACGATGCCCATGACCTTCATGGCGAAGCCCTCCGGTTCCATGATGGCGCGTTCGCGGCGGAGATTCAGTGACTTCGAATCCCCCACGCTCCGCGCCAAATAAGTGCGCCCGCCGAGGGCGGGCGCTTTTGGCGGAGAGTGGGGGATTCGAACCCCCGAACGGCTTTTGACCGTTACACGATTTCCAATCGTGCTCCTTCAGCCACTCGGACAACTCTCCCGTGGCTCCGCTGATGGGCGGAAGCAGCAAGGTTATCATGGCCCTTGGCTTGAGCCAAGGGCCATGAATGGCCGGGTTACACGGTCTCGAGGACGGCCACGAGCAGCTTCCAGAAGTTGCCCACGGAAGGCACGCTCACATGTTCGTCGGGGGTATGGACATCCCACATGCTGGGGCCGAAGGACACCATCTCCATCTGGGTGTATTTCTCGCCGATGAGGCCGCACTCCAGGCCGGCGTGGATGGCCATGATCTCCAGGGGTTTGCCGAACACCTTCTGGTTGGTCTCGTTGACGATCTTCACCAGCGAGGCCTTGGGCTCGGGCTTCCAGCCGGGGTAGCCGCCGGTGACGTGGGACTCGAAGCCGCCCAGGGCGCAGGTGGCGGCGATGCGCTCAGACAGCGCGGTCTTGGAGGCGTTGATGGAGCTGCGGGTGAGCAGGTTCACTTCCACCTCGCCCTCGCGGGTCTCGATCACGCCCATGTTGGTGGAGGTCTGCACCAGCCCGGGGATGTCGGGGCTCATGGCTTCGACACCGTGGGGCAGGGCCAGCAGCAGGCGGATCAGAGCCTCGGCGTCGGCGGCGGACATGGCCTGGGTGCCTTCCCCGGCTTCGAGGGCCAGGTGCAGGCCGGGGTCGAAGGCGCCCAGGGCGGCGCGCCAGTGGGCCTCGTGGGCCGCGAGGGCGGTCTTGAAGGCCTGTTCCTGCGCGGGATCCAGGAAGAGCTGGGCTGAGGCCTCGCGGGGGATGGCGTTGCGCTTGTTGCCGCCCTTGATGCCGGCCAGGGCGAAGCTGAAGTCCACCTTCAGGGCGCCCAGGATCTGGGCGAGGATCCGGATGGCATTGCCGCGGCCCGCGTGGATGTCGATGCCCGAGTGCCCGCCCTTGAGGCCGAACACCTTCAGGCGGTAGGCGCGGGCGCCCGCGGGCGGCGCCATGCGCGTGAGCTTGCGGGTGGCGATGGTGTCCTCGCCGCCGGCGCAGCCGATGGTGAGGTAGCCCTCTTCCTCGCTGTCGAGGTTGAGGAGGTACTTGGCCTTGAGGCGGCCCGGCTGGAGGCCGTTGGCGCCGGTCAGGCCCGTCTCCTCGTCGATGGTGATGAGGATTTCCAGGGGGCCGTGGGCGATGTCCTTGCTGGCGAGGACTGCCAGGGCGGCGCTCACGCCGATGCCGTTGTCGGCGCCGAGGGTGGTGCCGGTGGCGCGGAGGAGGTCGCCGTCCAGCCGGACCTTGATGGGATCCTTGAGGAAGTCATGGCCCGTGCCCTCGTTCTGCTCGCAGACCATGTCCACGTGGGCCTGGAGGCAGGTGGTGGGCCGGCCTTCCTTCCCGGGGGTGGCCTTCTTCCGGATGATCACGTTGCCGACTTCGTCGCGCTCCACCTCGCAGCCCAGGGCCTTCGCCTGGTCCGCCACCCAGGCCGCGGCGGCCGCTTCGTTCTTGGATCCGCGGGGGATCTTCGACAGCCCCAGGAAGTAGGACCAGATCGTCTTCGGTTCGAGGGATTCGAGCAACGCGTCCACAGAGCCTCCAAGGGGTGCCCACCCAGAGTACAGGTGGCCTCCACCGGTCCCCCGTGACGGCGGTCACTTCACGGGCGCCCCCCTGGGCCAGCTTCGGATCGGAATGATCAGGCCGAATTCCGCGCCGCCCGGGCGGTTTTGGAAGGCATTCGCCGGGGATATTGGATAGCCTTAGGAACCCCTCCGAGCGAGCGCGACATGACCGAATTCAATCCGTACGAGGCTCCGTCCGCGGTCGTCGCGGATCTTGTCGATCCGGAAACCCTGGAGCTGGCCGACCGCGGCACGCGCCTCGGCGCCAAGCTCCTGGACGGCCTCATCATGGGCGGGGGATTCGCCGTCATCGGGATCCTGGCCGCCATCTTCATTCCGGCCTTCCTGTCTCAGCGGACTGGCGGCGCGCCTCCCACGGCGTTCTTCATCGTGTTCGCCGTGCTGGGGGGAGGCCTGCTCCTGGCCCTGATGATCTGGAACCTCATCTGGCTCAGCCGCTACGGCCAGACCATCGCCAAGCGCATCCTCCGCATCCGGATCGTCCGGAGCGATGGCGAGCCCGTGGGCATGGGACGGCTGCTGGGGCTCCGGATCATCCTCATGTGGGTGCTCGAGTCGATTCCGCTGCTGGGACCCTTGTTCTCGCTGGTCAACGCCTGCTTCATCTTCCGGGATGATCGGCGCTGCATCCACGACCTCATCGCCGACACCATCGTGGTCAAGGTGACCGACTAGCCTTGCCGCCCGTCGACACTGTCCGGACCATCGAGACACCCGAGGGCATCGAGCTGCACCTCCGTCCAGCGGGCCCCGTGGCCCGCTTCTGGGCCTTTTTCGTGGACCAGGCCGTGGTGTGGATGGGCCTGATGTTCGCCGGGATCGCCCTCGCCTTCCTGGGGCCGCTGGGGCTGGGGCTCTGGTTCATCCTGGTCTTCCTGGCCCAGTGGCTCTACCCCGTCTTCTTCGAGGTCCTGGGGGGCGGCCGCACCCTCGGCAAGCGCTGGCTGAACCTGCGGGTCCTGCGGACGGATGGGCGTCCCATCGGCTGGGGACCCAGCCTCATCCGGAACCTGCTGCGGATCGTGGACGGCCTGCCCGGGGCCTACACGGTCGGCCTGGTGAGCATCCTCCTCACCCGCGACTTCCAGCGCATCGGCGACATTGTGGCTGGCACGCTCGTGGTGCACGAGGAGGCCGGGGTCCAGGCCCCCGTCCTTCCGGCGGCCGAGCCCCTGGCGCCTGCCCTGGCGCTGACCCTCGAGGAGCAGTCGGCGATCCTGGCGTTTGCCGAGCGGAGCGCGGGCCTGACGGCGTCCCGGAGCGAGGAGCTCGCGGACGTGCTGGACCCCCTCACGGGCAGCCGGGGAGCGGGCGGCGTCAAGGCCGTGCTCGGCATGGCCCGCTACTTGTGGGGCGGCCGATGAGGCAGCAGCGGTTCGAGCAGGAGAACCGGTCCCTCTGGGAGGATCTGCGAGGTTGGCTCGACGAGCGGGCCACCCTGGGCGTGGAGGAGGTCCCCTCGGCCTATCGCCGGCTGTGCCACCACCTTTCCGTGGCTCGGGAGCGCCACTACAGCCCGGCCCTCGTCGAGCGGCTGCAGCAGCTCGCGCTCCGCCTCCACCAGCGGATCTACGGCGAGCGCGGCGAGGGGGTGCCGGCGGCGCTCCGGTTCCTCTGGGGCGAGCTGCCTCGGCAGGTGCGGGCGGAGTGGCGGCTGGTGGCCGTGTCGAGCCTGCTGTTCTTCGGCCCCTGGATCGCGGCCTTCCTGGTCGTGCGGGCCCAGCCCAACCTGGTGCACCTGATGCTGAGCCCCGAGGAGGCGGCCAAGTACGTGCAGATGTACGATCCGAAAACCCCCGTCGCCGGCGCCATGGGCGCCACGCGCGACGTCATGATGTTTGGGTTCTACATCCTCAACAACATCGGCATCGACTTCCAGACCTTCGCGTCGGGCCTGCTCGCGGGGGTCGGCCCCCTCTTCTTCCTGCCCTTCAACGGCCTCCACGGGGGCACGGTGATGGCCCACCTCACCAATCAGGGCCTGACGGCCACCTTCTACGGCTTCATCAGCGGCCACAGTTCCTTCGAGCTGATGGGCGCCGTGCTCAGCGGGGCGGGGGGCCTGCGGATGGGTTTCGCCCTCATGCATCCCGGACGCCGGTCGCGCCTCGCGGCCCTCCGGGAGGGCGCCCGGCAGGGCTCTCGCCTCCTCTTCGGTGCCGTCGCGCTCACGTTCCTGGCCGCCTGCTTCGAGGGGTTCTGGTCCGCGAACACCCTCGTGCCCTGGAAGGTCAAGGTGGGCGTGGGGATCCTATTCTGGATCCTCCTCTCCTCGTGGTTCCTGCTGGCCGGGCGGAGGGGCGAATGAAGCCGGGCGCCATGGGATTCGTCCCCAGGACGCGCGCGGCCATGGAGGCGGCGGATCTCGGCCTGAGCCTCCTCCAGGCCCACTGGAGGCCGGTGGCGAGGGTATGGGGGCTGCAGCTGGGCTTCCTTCTGGCGCTGCTCCTGCCCTTCCTGCACCAGACGCCTCTCTGGATCCTCGCGGCCCTCTGGTGGCTGAAACCCTGGCTGGACCGGGGCGTCCTGTTCGTCCTCAGCCGGGCGGTGTTCGGCCAGCCCGCCTCCGTGTGGGACTTCCTGGGAGAGTGGCGGAGCGTCCACCGGCGGGGGCTGGTGGCGGGCCTGCTCTGGCGGCGCCTCTCCCCCATGCGCAGCTACGTCCTGCCCGTCTCCCAGCTGGAGGGGCTCCGGGGCGCCGGGTACCGCCGCCGGGCCCGGGTGCTCACCCGGAAGGGCGGCGGCACGGGCTTCCTCCTCACCTGTTCGGGCTGGGCCTTCGCCCTCCTCACCGCCGTAGGGTTCATCGCCCTGCTCCAGGCCATGATGCCCGCGGGGAGCCGGGTGCAGGTGTGGGATGGATTCAACAACCCGGGACTGGGCTTCCAGTGGTTCCTGCTGGGCGTCGGCCTGCTGGCACTCACCCTGACGGAGCCCCTCTTCGTGGCGGGCGGCTTCGGCCTCTACCTCAACCGCCGGACCCACCTGGAGGGTTGGGACCTGGAGCTGGCCTTCCGGCGCCTGGCCGCCCGGCTGGCCGCCCCCCTGGGCCTGGCGCTGCTTCTGGCTTGGGCCATGCCCCTCCGGCTGGCCGCCCAGGTACCCGCCCCGGATCCAATTGCCCAGGCGCCCGTCCAGGCACCCGTCCAGGCACCCGACCAGGAGCTGGCTCCCGAAGCGTCCGAAGACGCGCCTCCGGCCATCCCGCAACCCGGCACGCAATCTGACTCGAAACCCGGGCCGCAACCCTCGCCCCGGCCGGCCGAAGGCCCGCTCCGACCCGACGATGAGGCGCACCGGCGGGCCCAGCGGATCCTCGAGCAGGACCCCGCCTTCAAGCACACGAAGGAGGTCCGCACCCTGAGCTACGAGCCCACGGGCCGGGAGCCCCGATGGCTCCGGAGCCTCCTCGACTACCTCTTCGCGAAGGAGGAGCCGGCCCAACCCGCGAAGCCCCAGAACCTCGATTTCCTGAAGCGGATGTGGGATCTGCTGGCGCTGGTGGGCAAGGTGGTGCTGGTGGGCGGCCTGCTCGCCTTCGTCCTCTGGCTGGTGTACCGGTTCCGCCACCGCCTGGGCCTGCCCCTCGTCGAGGCGAAGGCCTGGGAGGCGCCCGAGGCCGTCGCCGGCCTGGACATCCGCCCGGAGAGCCTTCCGCCCGATGTGCCCGAAGCGGCCCGGAACCTGTTTCTCCGGGGCGAAGCCCGGGCGGCCCTGGCCCTTCTCTACCGGGGAGCCCTGGCCGAGCTCGTGCACCGCCGGGCCATGGAGATCCCCGCCAGCGCCACGGAAGGGGACTGCCTGAGGGCGGCCGAGGGCCACCTCGAGGAGGGCCCCGCCAGCGCGTTCCACCTGCTGACCGCCACCTGGCAGCGGCTGGCCTACAAGAACGAAGCCCCCACCCGCGATGCGTTCGAGGACCTCTGCGTCGCCTGGCCCGCGGCCTTCGGGGGAAGGCCATGAAGGTGGCCGGCCGCGTCCTGCTCGGGCTCCTGGCGCTCCTCGTGGCCGGCGGGCTGGTCATCGCCTGGATGAGCCGCCATTCCTTCCGGCGCGTCCCGAAGGAGATCGAAGTGGGGCTCCGCGGAGAGGCCCTGGAGAATCCCACCCTGCTGCTCCAGAAGTGGCTGGAGGCCGAGGGCGGGCCGGTGGTCCGCAAGGGCGGGGAGCTGCTGGCGACCGAGCTGCCGGAACACGGGGTGCTCATCCTCCTGCAGCTCAGCCAGCCCATGACGCCCGCGGAAATCGAGGCGGTGCTGGCCTGGGTCCGGCGGGGCGGGCACCTGCTGACCGATGGCACGGCCGGGCCCTTCAACGATGCCCGCGGCCTGGCGGCCTTCCACAAGGCCATCGGGGTCACCCTCCGGGACGCGAGCCCCGATGGCCTCGATATCCTGGCGCCGGGCCAGCAGATCGGCACCGACACCTTCCACAAGGGCGAAGTGCCCTACCGGTTGCGGCGGACCGCACGCTGGCGCCTGGTGCCTGATCACCCGGAGGCCTGGGACTACACCCTCGGCCATGAGGGCCAGTACGTGCTGCTCACGCGGGAGGAGGGCCAGGGGCGCCTCTCCCTCACCCCGGACCTGAACTTCGTTTACCGGCGCTCCCTGGCGGACCTCGACCACGCCGCCTACCTGCAGCGGCTCCTCGCGCTCCGGCCGGGCCGGGGGACGGTGGTGGTCTGGTCCCGCCCCGTCGAGCTCTCCCTCTTCACCTGGCTGTGGTCCCACGCCAAGGAGCCCGTGCTGGCCCTGCTCCTCCTGGTGGGAGCCTGGGTCTGGCGGGGCTGGCCGCGCTTCGGGCCGCTGCTGCCGGAGCCCCTGCCCCGGCGCCGCTCCCTGCTGGAGCACCTCGCCGCCAGCGCGCGGCTGGTGTGGCGGGGCGGGGCGGGGGAGGTCCTGGTGGCGCGCACCCGGGAGGCCCTCGTGAAGCAGGCGCAGCGCCGGAACCCCGCCTTCGGCTCCCTGGACCTCGGGGCGAAGTCGGAGTGGCTGGCCCAGGCCACGGGCGCCAGTACCGACGCCATCGGCGCCGCCCTCGATGACCGCCCCGGCGTCTCCGCCCATCAGCTCGCCCAGGATCTGGTCACGCTCGAACGGCTCCGCCAGCGCCTCTGAACCGCCTTCCCCTTCCATCCCAGGATTCCCCATGACGACGCCCTCCGCCTCCCCCGATCCCGCCCGCATCCCCTGGGCCGCCGAACAGACCGAAGCCCTCCGGACCGAGATCCATCGCGCCCTGGTGGGCCAGGGGCCTGTGGTGGATCAGGTGCTGGCCGCCTTCCTTGCCGGCGGGCACGTCCTGCTGGAGGGTGTGCCCGGCCTGGGGAAGACGCTCCTGGTGCGGGCCCTGGCCACCACCTTCCGGGGTGTCTTCGCGCGCATCCAGTTCACGCCGGACCTCATGCCGAGCGACGTGACCGGCCACGCCATGTGGGACATGAAGAGCGAGCAGTTCCACCTTCGCCGCGGCCCGGTCTTCACGAACCTCCTCCTGGCGGACGAAGTGAACCGCGCCCCGGCCAAGACCCAGGCGGCGCTGCTGGAGGTCATGCAGGAACAGCAGGTGAGCCTGGAGGGCCGCACGCTTCCGGTGGAGGCCCCCTTCATGGTGCTGGCCACGCAGAACCCCATCGAGCAGGAGGGGACCTACCCGCTGCCCGAGGCCCAGCTGGACCGCTTCCTGCTCAAGGTGCGGATGGACTATCCGGAGGCCGCCGAGGAGGTCGCCCTGGTCCGCCAGGTCACCACCGATGCGGTCGGTGACGCCCTCCGCGTCGATGGCGTGCGCCCGCTCATGGCGGCCGCCGAGGTGCTGGAGCTGCAGCGCCTGGCGGCTGCCGTCCGCGTGGACGACGCGGTCCTCGACTACGCGGTCCGCATCGTCCGGGCCACCCGGCAGTGGCCGGGCATCGCCCTCGGCGCCGGCCCCCGGGGCGCCATCGCGCTGGTGCGCACGGCCCGCGCCCAGGCCCTGCTCGAAGGCCGCGACTTCGCCACGCCGGACGACGTGAAGGCCATGGCGCTCCCGGCGCTCCGCCACCGCATCCAGCGCAGCCCCGAGACAGAGATCGAGGGGCTCGGCTCCGACGATCTCCTCCTGGCCCTCCTGGCCAAGGTTCCGGCCCCCCGCGCATGATCCCGACCCTCCGCCTGCTGCGCCTGCTGGGCGCCTGGACCCTCCTGGGGCTGGCCGCCTCGGTCTGGGTGCGGGTGATGCCCTGGTGGCGCGTCGCGGGCTGGATCCTGCTCGCCGCCCTGGCCCTCGACCTCTTGCTGGCCCTCTGGCCCAAGGGCCTGACCGGCGAGCGGGAGGTGCCCGGGAGCCTCGCCCTGGGCGAGTGGCGGGAGGTGCGGCTGCGGCTTCGGAATCCTTCTCCTTTCAGGCTCCAGGTCGAATGGTTCGATCATCACCCGTCGGATTTCGAAAGCCGGGGATTGCCCTCGCGCCATGCGCTTCCGGCGCGTGGGTTCCTCGACCAGGCCTACCATGTGCGCCCCGCGGCCCGCGGGCGTCGCGCCTTCGGTCCCATCCAGGTGCGCGTCACCACCGGCCTGGGCCTCTGGGCGCGGACGCTGAAGCTGCCGGCCGCCTTCCCGGTGAAGGTGTTCCCGAACTTCGCCGCCGTGGCCCGCTACGCGCTCCTGGCCACGGACCAGCGGCTGTCCATGCTCGGCATCCTCAAGCGCCCCCGGCGCGGCGAGGGGCTGGATTTCCATCAGCTGCGGGAGTACCGCCAGGGCGACACCATCCGGCAGGTGGACTGGAAGGCCAGCGCCCGCAGCCGGAAGCTCATCTGTCGCGAGTACCAGGACGAGCGGGACCA
Organism: Geothrix mesophila; assembly: GCF_022808835.1. Classification (NCBI taxonomy): domain Bacteria; kingdom Pseudomonadati; phylum Acidobacteriota; class Holophagae; order Holophagales; family Holophagaceae; genus Geothrix; species Geothrix mesophila. Next base: position 1,081,745 of record NZ_JAKZLD010000001.1, on the reverse strand, counting down.
GCAGGTGGTCTTCCTGCTGGACTGCGGACGCCGCATGAGCCCCCTGGACCGGCTGGACGGCCGGGAGCTGGGGCACTTCGACCAGGCCCTCAACGCCCTGTTCCTGCTGGGCTACGTGGCCCTCAAACAGGGGGACGCGGTGGGTGTGGCCACCTTCGCGGAGGACCGGCCGCGCACGGTGGCGCCCCACAAGAGCCTCGCCACCCTCGAGCGGCTCTTCCAGGAGCTCTTCGACGTGCAGCCCACCACCCATGCCCCGGACTACCTCGCCGCGGCCGAGACCTTCCTGCGCCAGTTCCGGAAGCGGAGCCTCGTCATCCTGCTGACCAACCTCCGGGACGAGGAGGACGCCACCCTGCTGCCGGCCCTGGACCTCCTCCGCGGCCGCCACCTGGTGCTGCTCGCGAACCTCCGGGAAGGCGTCGTCGATGAGTTCCTCTCCCGGCCCGTGACCGGCTTCGAGGCCGCCCTCGACCATGCGGTGGCCCACGACTACATGGCCCGGCGCGGAACCCTCTTCCAGCACGTCCTCCACGGCGGCACCCGCGTCCTGGATGTGACCCCCGCCAAGCTCCCCACGGCCCTCGTCAACCGCTACCTGGAACTGAAGGCGAGCGGCGCGTTCTGAGATCAGAGGAGCTTCGGCAGCGGTTCTGCGGGTTCGAATCCCTCTCTCTCCGCCAGATGATCGTGCTCCGCCGAGCGGCGAGATGAATCCTGCTCCGGGATTCCCTCCGGGGCCACGGCTGCGCCGTGTCCCTTCCGGCCGCACGAATCGCTGGTACGCCGCTTCACGGCCTCAACAGCCCCCGGGCTGTCGAGGCCTACGGCTACCTGCCAGCGATTCAGTGACTTCGAACCCTCTCTCTCCGCCACGAAGAAGCCGCCTTCCGGCGGCTTCAGTGGCGGAGAGAGAGGGATTCGAACCCCCGTTGAGGTCACCCCCAAACCTGATTTCGAGTCAGGCGCCTTCAACCGCTCGGCCATCTCTCCAGATCGCCCAGTTTAGCAAACTGGGGCTGAGATTCCAGTCTGGGGATGCCTGGAGCGGCTACTGGCGCGTGGCGTCGGGGTTCGTGATCCCGATGCGGAAGGGTCAGGCGAGATCGGGGTTGTACCCAGGGATCCGGTGGCCCGCGGTCGCTTCCCGCACTTCCGTAAGCTGGGCCAGCGTGTAGGCCGCGAGGGCGAGCAGGAGGTCGCGGACGGCCACGTCGAGGTAGGCGCCCATGGTGAGCAGGTTCAGGGCGATGCCCACGAGCCAGACGCCGGCGACGTAGGCGCCCAGGCGGGTCCAGCGGGTGAGAATGGCGAGGCCCACGGCCATCTCCACGAGTCCGATGGTGTGCATGAAGGTGGCCGGCGAGACGGGGATCACGCGCAGCACCAGGGGGTTCAGGTACTGCTCCCACCTGGCGAGGAGGTTGAAGTACTTGTCCAGTCCGGCCAGGAAGGGCGCGGCGCCAAGGCCGATGCGCAGGGCCCACCAGCTTGTGTTCAGCTTGTCGTTCATGGTCTGGTTCCTTTCTTCAAAAAGGGAGCCTCACAGGCTCTTCAGGTACTCGACGAGGTCCGCCTTCTGGGCGCTCGTCAATCCGAGGCCCTTCCGGGTGTCGTAGGTCTCGACAACGGCGTCGAGCGTGGGAGCGGTCCCGTTGTGGAAGTAGGGCGCGTGCTGCCACAGCCCGGCCAGGGGCGCGGTCCGGTACATCTTGGTGGCGCTCCGCGAGGCGTAGCTGGGCACCCCGGCGGGCTCGGGCTCGCTGACCACCTCGCTGGGCAGGTGAAGCCGGAGGTTGGCATCGGTCAGCGTCGGGCCCGCGTGGCAGGCGGCGCACTTCCCCGGGCCCTCGAAGACGGCCCTCCCCCGGACGGCGGCCGCGGCATCGAAGCTTCCGGCGGGTGGCCGCGGCGCCGCGAGGCTCAGCTGGTAGGCCTGCAGGGCCGGGAGCTTGGCGGACACCAGGTCCGTCGTTCCGTTCGTGACGTTCACGCCGGTGCGGGGCTCGGAGAAGCTGCCCTGGCCGCCCATCTGGGTCACGGCCACGTAGCGGTTCCAGTAGGCGAGGTCGCTGCCGTCTCCGGTGGCGGTGATGCTGTGCACGCCCAGCAGGCCGTAGGCCGGCGGGATCACCTGGGGCCCGTTCTGCCCGTCGAGGTTGAAGCGGGGGTCGTACCTCCCCTTGCCCCAGGAGGTGTAGACGGCCTTGGCGGCGGCGGGCACCGCGGGGGAGAGGGCGATGATGGCGCCCGGGTTCAGGTCGCGGTTGGCCCAGCCGTCCAGGCGCCTGCCGATGCCCGGCGCGAAGGAATCGTCCACGGTGGAATGGCACAGCGCGCAGGTGATGCCGACCCGCGTGAGGGTGTCCTTCCCGTTGACGCTCTCCACCGTGCCCTTCACGCCCACGACGGCGTTGAGCTTCAGCAGGGCCACGGTGGTGGCCGGGTCCGTCAGGCTGATGGCCCCGCTCTGGATCCCCTGCACCACCGCCGGGGGCAGCGCCTCGGCGTCCACCTTCAGGCCCACGGACAGGGCGGTGGCGGGGTCCACGGCAGAGGCGATCACCTGGTGCATGCCCAGGGTGTCCGTCCAGAAGGCTTCGTCCCCGAAGCTGTCGTTGCGGAAGATGGCCTTGCCCTGGGCGACCAGGGCCGGATCCAGGAGCGGCTCGGTCCTGGGCCCGGTGGGATGCTGGGACGCGCAGCCGAAGGCGAGCAAAGCCACGGCTGGAAGGGCGAGGCGGTGGGCGGAGGACTGTTTCATGGCGGACTCCCTGCCCGGACCGGCATTCCCCGGGGGCACCACCCGAATCTAGGGATTCAATAAAAACAAACAAGAATGTTTAAATTGTTTAAACTCTCGCCAGCAGACGCGCCCACGGAGGCGGCCATGAAGCACCTGCACGACAACCAGCGGAAGATCCTGGAATTCCTGTTGGGCCACCACGGGGGCGCCACGCTGGACGAGCTGGGGGCGCACCTCGGCCTCACGCGGACGGCGGTGCAGCAGCATGTCCTCAGGCTGCTGGATCTCGGTTGCCTCACCTACGAGGACGCCCGGGGGGCCGTGGGCCGGCCCCGGCGGCGGTATCTGATCTCGGACGAGGGGATCGATGTCTTCCCCAAGAAGTATTCCTGGCTGGCGAACGCCATCCTGGCCCAGCTCGCCCTGGACCTGGGCCCGGGTGGATCCCGGGCGTTCATGAAGAACCTCGCCGGGGCCGTGGCGGCCTCGCTGGAGAGCCAGGTGAACCCCGCCAACCCCCCCGCCCAGCGGCTGAGGAAGGTCACGGCGCTCATGAACGACCTGGGCTACCGGGCCGTCCTGAAACCGGGGGAGGGCGCGGGAGAGGCCGCCATCGAGGCGGTCAACTGCGTCTACCACTCCGTCGCCAAGGCGCATCCGGAACTCTGCCAGTTCGACGTGAGCCTCATCGAGCAGGCCTCCGGGATGAGCGTCCACCTGGAGACCTGCATCGCCAAGGGGGGCGCCGTCTGCCGCTTCTGCGTGGCGAAGGCGGCCAAGGGCACGTCTGGCTGAAAATCCGGCAACTAAGCGCCAATGGCATGTCGCACCGGGAGATGTCCGTGAACGTCTCGGTGAGAGGTCGTCAAGGACATGACGCTCTGCACAAGCCTGCCGAGGCTTCCCCAGTGATGGGCTTGCCTTCCGGGCGGTGAACTTCCATCCTGGAGGCGGAGTCTGGATGCGCCATCAGCCCACGACAACCTGGATGAACCTGGAGACGGTCGAAGTCTCCGGGGCCGAAGCCTAGCCGAAACCTGGCCTCCGGCCCCCACCCACTCAGAAGCGCCCCCATGAGGGGCTTGAGCGGTCATTCATCCAGGGAATCCACCATGACGCATCCCGCGCCTTCTACCGCAGGCTCCGGCCTGCCATCGTTCGATCTCCTCGCGTCCTACGGCTGGTCCCCAGCCCGCAGCGAGGCGTTTCATGCCGCGGCCCCTCCCGGCTGTGAGCCAGCGCGCATCGTGGCCGCGACCCGTGGCCTCGTGCTCGCCCAGACGGCCCATGGCGAAGGCTGGGGTGTGCCCACGGGCCGCCTCCGGGAACGCCTCCAGAGTGCTGAACTGAGCTTGTGCGCCGGGGATTGGATCATTCTCCAAGCGAATCCTGGGCCCTCCAAAGCCTCGGTCATCGGCCTGCTTCCGCGCAGCACCTCGCTCATGCGGCAGGCTTCTGGACCCGGGTGCCGTCCCCAGTGCCTCGCGGCCAACCTCGACGTGGTCCTGCTGATCATGGGGCTGGACCGCAACTTCAATCCGGCACGCATGGAGCGGCTGCTCGCCCTGGCCTGGGGCAGCGGCGCCCGGCCCGTGGTGGTGCTCACCAAGCGCGATCTCAACGCGCAATGGGAGGTCTTCGCCGCCCGGATCGAAGGCATCGCTCCCGGCGTGCCCGTGAGGGCGATCTCCGCGTGGCGGGGCGAGGGCCTGGCCGGTGTCCAGGATCATCTTTCCGGAAGGCGCACAGGGGTGATGGTCGGTTCCTCAGGCGCCGGGAAGTCCACCCTTCTCAACGCCCTGATGGGAAGCGATGTGCGGCGAACCCAGGAGGTCCGAGCCTCGGACGGCCGGGGACGCCACACCACGTCGCTACGGGAACTCTTCCTGTTGCCGGGCGGCGGCTGCCTCATCGATACGCCGGGCATTCGCGAAGTGGGCCTCCATGCCGAGGGCTCCGATCTGGATGCCGCGTTCTCCGACATTGCCGCCCTGGCCGGAGGCTGCCGCTTCCGCGACTGCACCCACGGCGCCGAGCCAGGATGTGCGGTGCAGGCCGCCCTCGCGGAAGGCTCCATCGACTCAGACCGGTATGGGCACTACCTGCGCTTGCGGAGGGAGGTGGCCTTCGAGGCGGCTCGAAGCGACGAGCACCTCTGGCGCGAGCGCGAGGAGAAGTGGCGCCGCATCAGCAAACTCCAGAAGCACTTCAAGAAAAGGTGAGTGCATGTCTCGTGATCAACGCCCTTCCAAAGGGTACCGCTTCGACCGCCCGGCCGATGCCTTCCTCTGCGCGCACTGCGAGACCACCGTGCCGGGAGATGCGCTGGGAACCCTGCAGCGCAATCACTGTCCGCGCTGTCTCCGCAGCCTTCACGTGGACATCACGGTGGGCGACCGGCGCAGCCTGTGCGGAGGCGTCATGGATCCCATCAGTCTCTGGGTCCGCCACGGCGACGAGCTGGCGCTCCTCCACCGCTGCCAGCGCTGCGGCGTCATCCGGTCCAACCGGATCGCAGGGGACGACGACGTGGGCGCTTTGCGTGGTCTCCTGCGCCGCCTCAAAGCCGCCGGAGAGGTGATCTGAGGCGCTCCAGAATCTCCGGATCGCGCAGTCTAGCGAACGGACCGCTAAAATCCATCATCCGGGGAGGATGACATGGGTGCGAGCGCGTGGGTGCTGGCATGGACGATGGTGGCCGTGGTGGCGCCCGCCCAGGAGGCGGACCTCTCGCTGACGGACGCGGCGGCGGACCGGTTCGCGGCGCTGGCGCTCAAGTGCGCGCGGCAGGAATTTCCGAACAAGCTGGATCACGTGATGAACGGGGCAGGGGAGGTGCAGTCACCGAAGGCCCTGCATCCGGCCTTCTACGGCTGCTTCGACTGGCATTCGTCGGTGCACGGGCACTGGATGCTGGTCCGCCTGCTGCGTACCCACCCGGACATGGCGAAGGCGGCGGAGATCCGCGCGGTGCTGGAGGAGAACCTGGCGCCGGAGCGCATCGCGGTGGAGGTGGCCTACCTGGACCAGCCCAACCGGCGGAGCTTCGAGCGCACCTACGGCTGGGCGTGGCTGCTCAAGCTGGCGGCGGAGCTGAAAACCTGGGATACCCCCGAAGCCCGCCGCTGGTCCGCGGCCCTGCAGCCCCTGGCGGATCGGATCGCCGCCGCCTACCGGGACTTCCTGCCCAAGCAGACCTACCCCATCCGCACCGGTGTCCACCCCAACTCCGCCTTCGGGCTGGACCTGGCGCTGGATTACGCGAAGGCCGCGCCGGACCCGCGGCTGGAGGTGGCCATCCTCGAACGGGCGCAGGCCTGGTTCGGCAGGGACCGGCGCGGTCCGCTGGCCTGGGAGCCGGGCGGGGAGGATTTCCTGTCGCCCTGCCTGGAGGAGGCGGCCCTGATGGCGCGCGTGCTGCCCCGGAATCGCTTCGGTCCCTGGCTGGACGCCTTCCTGCCTGGTCTGCCCGGAACCCTGGTGCCGGCGGTCGTTTCGGACCGGACGGATCCCAAGATCGTCCACCTGGATGGCCTGAATCTGAGCCGGGCGCGCGCCCTGTACGACCTGGCCCGGACCTTCGGGCCCAGGGATCCCCGGCGGACCGCCCTGGTCCGGGCTGCCGATCACCATGCCCGGGCCTCGCTGCCGCATCTGGCCTCCGGCAACTATGAGGGGGAACACTGGCTGGCCACCTTCGCCGTGCGCATGCTCGAGGCCAGGAGCACAGGTATCAATAGATAGCGAGGGACAATAAAAGGTAACTATGCGGTTATCTATGATTTGCATGGCTGAAAAATACCATCCAGACCCTTGACTCGTGGACGCCATCGCACGACCATCGGCAGGCATTGCCTGACATCGACCTGCAAGGTTGACCACCCGTCCGGACGGTTCTGGATCGGCTTCACCGATTCATTCGAGACCCTTCCGGGCCCTGCCGAGGGAGGATTCCGTGAGACTGCGAACCTATTCCATCGCCACCGTGGCATTGGTGAGCGTGTTCCCGCTCGCCGTGCCGCTCCAGGCCTGCTGCGACGACTTCTGGAGCTGCGTGGGCGCCGTGGCTTCGGGGGGGATCACCTGTGCGGTGGAAAGCCTGATCAACAGCATCAACACCCTCATCCAGAACGTCGGGCGCCTGGCGTCGACACTGGGGCAGCAGGCGGCCGACGTCGTGAACCTCGCCAAGTCGGAACTGACCGGCGCCGCCAACGACCTGCGCAACCTGGCCGGCCAGGCTGAGGGTGACTTCAATGCCGCGGCCCAGCTGGCCCAGTCCGTCCTGAACGAGGCCAGCCGTCCGCAGGTGATGGTTCCCCACGTGGCGCCCGGAGTCACGGCGGCCGCCGGCACCGCCGGGACACGGGCGGCCACGGCCGGCGTCCAGCCCCCAGGCGTTCGCCCGGGCACCACCACTACCACCACGGCGAAACCCGCCACGGTGGGCACAGTCGGCGCGGGCGCGGGAGTCCGCATGGATCAGCTGCCGGCCGACCCCCAGGAAGTGACGGATGCCCTGCGGAGGGCCAAGGACGCCATCGACGCCCTCCGCCCTGACGTGACGCAGCCCATCAACCAGGTCCGCCAGTTCGCCACCCAGGCCGAGCAGCAGGCGGCCTCCGCGGCCTCCTCGGCCGCGAACATCGCCCAGACCGCTCTGCTGGCCCCGCTCCAGACGCTTGGCAACATGCTCACGGACCTGGTCAACCATCCGGAGCACCTCTTCGATCCCAGCAAGATCGTGGATGATGCCATTACCCAGATCACGAGCCAGGCCATCACCACCATGACCCAGGTGCACGACGCGGTCATGCAGCAGGCCAAGGGCACCCTGGACCAGGCCCAGCGGCCCATCCAGGACGCCCTTGACCGGGCCGCCGTGGCGAAGAAGATCGCCGACGCCATGCAGAAGGTCCAGCGCTCGCGGACCAAGGCCTCCTGCGACGCCCTCAACGGCTTGATCCCCCGCCAGCGGCTGGATGTCCGCGCCTTCACCACCCACGTGGCCGGCGCCTCACCCGCGCCCGGGATCGCAGCCCTGAACCTCAGCCAGAACCGGACCCTGGCCCTGGCACCCTTCAACCGGACCGCGGCTTCTCGGCTCACCGCCCGCACCGCCGGCACCCAGATGGGCGCCAAGCTCAAGGGTCCCTGGCAGGAGTTCAAGCGCATCCAGGCCACGGCGCCCAAGGTGGATCCCGCGGCGAAACCCCGGGTGGATGCCGAGATCTCCCGTCGCTTCGCCGGCAAGTCCGGACCGGCGGCGGATGCCGAGAAGCGGGCCATGCTGAACGAGGCCCGCGCCCGCTTCGCCAAGGACCCGGCGCTGCTGCGGAAGGTCGAGGCCATGCTCGACAACGATCCGGTCATCCGGGGCCACCTGGGCGGACCGCACGGTCCAGCGGTGCGGGAGCAGTAGGGCCGTGTCCGGAACATACCCCTTGCCAGGGAGGCATGCGTGATCGACCGGTCTCTGCGGACCTTTCTCCTGGCCGCCGCCTCCGTGGCGCTGGCGGCCGGAGAGGCCTTCGAACTGAAGCTGCCCGCGACGCCGGGCGGGCCCGTCCAGGGCACCGCCACGGCGCCCGCGGGGACCGAATGGGTGGTGGTCTTCTACCGCGTGGCGGGCGAGGAGGAGTTCTCCAGCTTCAACCTGGACGTCGGTCCGGACGGGACCTCGTACGCGGGGCAGCTGGAGGCGGCCATCCCCGCGGGCGCGAAGCTGGAGTACTACGCGGCCCTGCGCACGCCTTCCGGCATCAAGTACCTGCCCCAGGAGGCTCCGGCCTCCTTCGCCAGCCTGCAGATGCCCGGCACGCCCTCTGCCCCCGCCGGCGGGGCGGCCCCAGCCCAGGCCCTGACCCCGGCCCAGACTCAGACTCAGCCTGGAGCCGCCTCCATTCCGCCTCCCGGCACAGCTCCTGGTGGGCAGCCTCCGGCCCATGGCCCCATCTACTTCGACGGCGCCTTCGAGCGCGTGGCCCACCACCAGGAGCCGGTGCCCGGCGAGCAGCGGAACCTCGCCTCGGGCCAGATCCGGTTCGCCTACCAGAAGGAGGAGGACGGCCACCAGGTGCTGCTGAACGCCCGAGTCGTCTACACGAACCAGCCCCTCGGCACCCAGACGCGCTGGAGCCTCGGCGACCTTCAGGCGGTCTACGCCGCGGGGAACCACAAGCTTCAGCTGGGCGACATGGTGGTCCAGGAATCCGAGTTCACGCTGGCCGGAGCGGGGCGCCGGGGACTCGACTACGCCTACACGGGGCAGCCGCTGGGAGCCCATCTCTTCGCCCTGAACACCCAGGCCCATTCGGGCACGGACGGCCTGGCCTGGCCCGAGAAGGGCAGCGAGGTCTATGGCGGGTCCCTCGGCTACGGCTGGCTCGCCGGGAACCTTCGGGCCAAGATCGTCTTCCTGTCGGGAAAGGATGACCCGGCGACGGCCGTGAACATGCTGTCGCTGTACGCGCCCATGGTGCGGGATGGATCCACGGGTTCCTTCCTCCTCGACGGCCGGTTCTTTGACAGCCGATTGGCCCTGTCGGGAGAGTACGCCCGCAGCCTCTTCACGAAGGACCTGGTGAACCAGGGAACCCACCTCACCGACCAGGCCTGGCGCCTGGGGGGCATGTGGATGGACGGCCCCTTCAGCGCCCAGCTGGGCTACCGGGACGTGGGGCGGGACTTCGGCACCGTGGGCGTGGCTTTCTTCGTGGGGGATCGCCGCACGCTGAACGGCAGCGTGGGCTTCAACCGCTCGACCTGGAGCCTGAGCGCCACCGCCGTGGACGAACGCACCAATCCCACCGGACAGCCGGGCCTGGACCAGGCCTGGAACCAGTCCCAGAGCCTGGACGCGCGGGTGGGCCTGACGCAGGCCCTGTTCTGGCGCGTGGGCGTACGACACGCCCGTCAGGAGGCGGAGCTGGTCTCCAATCCCCTCATCCCCTTCAGCAACAGCAACCGGTCCGGCCTCACCACGGGCTTCGACCTGATGCTGCCGCCCGCGTCGAGCCTGGCCTTCAACGCCCAGTTCGACCGGCTGCGCTCCGAGGGCACCAGCGATACCCGGGGCACCAGCACCACGTTCTCCCTGGGTGGAAGCCTGGGACTGGGCGCGCGAGTGCGGGTCTCCCCGAACCTGAGCTGGTCCCGCACCCTCAGCGATCCCGGCGACCAGAAGACCACCATGGAGAACGCCTTCCTCAACGCCGATGTCGCCCTCATCCCCGGGCTCCTGGGCTTCCTCCTGAACGGAGGCGTCTCGCGCACCATCCTGGTCACCGGCGATGTGGTGGAGAACTCCGTGGCGGAGGGCACCCTGCGCCTCTTCCTGGATACCTTCCTCAGGGGCCGCGGCCGGGCCAGCCTGGGCCTCAAGGGCCGCTACACCCACGCGCCGGACCTGGCGGCCCTGGCCCGGAGCACCGCGACCACCGGCGTTCCGGCCACCGGCACCACCACGGCCCCCATGGCCAACGACACCCAGGTGTCGATCCTCCTGAACGTCTCGTACTGAGGAGCTGCCCATGCGAACCCTCCTCATCACGCTCGCGCTCCTCGGCTCCCTGGCCCTCCGGGCCCAGGGGACCATCTCGGCCACCCCGGGCCTTCCCCTCACGGGGATCCCCACCACCTTCCTTCTGTCGGCCCAGCCGGTGGGACCGGTGGCCTGGGACTTCGGGGATGGCAGCACCCTCAGCGGCGGGACCACGGTGTCCCATGTGTACGCCCGGTCCGGAACCTTCCTCGTGCAGGCGGTCTTCCCGGTGGTGGTGGGCCAGGTCATCCAGAGCGCCCAGCTGCCCCTCCGCGTCGCGGACCGGCTCGGTCCCGCCGCGCCCTTCAGCATCTCCATGCTGCGCCTCCGCTGGGAGGATGGCCGCGTGGACACCACGGTGGAGCAGGGCTTCAGCCCCCTGACCGCCTATGCGGACCTGAAGTTCGAGGGCACGGGGCAGCTCCAGGCCCAGTGGGTGGTGGACGGGATTCCCCTGAGCACCTTCATGACTCCCCTGGCCTTCGCGGGCGCGGTCACCCTCGATTCCCGCAGCGCCATCCCGCTTCCCACCACGGACTACGGTGAACACCGAGTCACCCTGCGGATCCTCTCGCCGGTCATGCCCTTCGAGTCGCCGCAGATCCGGTACTTCGTGAGGCTGGGCGGCGAGGAGGCCCCCCAGGTCGACGACGTGATCCCCTCCGCCGCGCGCCCCGGCGAGGAGACCGAGCTCCGCATCCGGGGCCGCCGCCTGGCTCCGGGCATGGCCCTCTCCTTCGGGAAGGATGTCGCCCTGGTGGCGCCCCTCCGTTTCCCGGAACCCGGCTGGGCCGTCGCCCGGGTCTTCGTCTCGCCTACCGCCAGGCCCGGGTTCCGCGAGGTTCAGGCCTTCAGCAAGGGGGGGCGGAGCCGGGGGCCCGCCCGTCTGGAAGTGCTGCCTCGGCCGAAGCGGGTCGCCACCGCGGAACCGGCCTCAGTGCAGTCCCCGCCTTCACCTCCGTCCTCACCCCTGGTGGCCTTCCTCTGGTCCGAAGGGGAGGGCGTGGCGCGGCCCAGTCTCCTCCGGGCGCTGACCGCCGCCTTCCTCCCTCCGGGCGAGGAGGATCCGCTGGAGGCGAGGCCCGGCCCCTTCCAGGCGGCAGCGATCCCGCGCTAACCCCGCCGCCGCCGGAAGAAGGCCTGGAGCTGCTCCCGGCACTCGGGCTCCAACAGGCCGCCCTCGAAGGCGATGCGGTGGTTCAGGTTCGCGCCTTCCAGGGCGCCCAGCCAGCGGCTGACGCCCACCTTGGGATCCGAGGCGCCGAACACCACGCGGTCCACCCGCGCATGGATCAGAGCGCCGAAACACATGAGGCAGGGCTCCAACGTGACGTAGAGCGTGGCGCCCGTGAGCCGGTAGTTCTTCGCCCAGGCCCCGGCGCTGCGCAGGGCCTGGATCTCCGCATGGGCCGTGGGATCGTTCAGCTTCACGGGGTGGTTGTGCCCCCGGCCCAGCAACGCCCCCTCGGACACCAGGACCGCCCCCACCGGCACCTCGTCCAGGCGATCCGCCTTCTCGGCCTCCTCGAGGGCGAGCTTCATGAAGTAGATGTCGTCACCGCTCCACATGGCCCAACCAGTGTGGCTGATTTCGCGACCGCTCCCATGGCCAGATGATTCCCTCCTCGCCGGGGGCCCGACGCCCGAGGCGACATCGAGTCGCTCCTGGCGTCACCCGGCGGTCGGGACGTCGCCGGTCCATATGTGGGATGGTGCGGCCAGAAAGCCGAAACTGGAGGCGGGAGGCGGGAGCCAGGAGGCACTGCTTTATGTGGTGCATAGTCGGGGTGCGCCGCTTGAGTGAGGGGCCAGACGACGCAAGGCGTTGCGAAGGAAAGCCCTGGGTCAGCCGAATGCGATTGGGCTCAAAGCCGCGAAACTCAACGACCGGCTCGCGAGCCTATCAGCAGCGCTTCCAGAGAACCAAGCAGCACGTCAATGGCTTCCTCGGGGTCGAGCAGGCCCGAACTGACAAAGGCGCCATTGACCAGCACCGCCAGCTGCGCGGCCAGTTGGCCGGGCCTGGGCGCGCGCAGCCGCTTGGCAATACCGTGCAGGCGGCCTCGCAGCGCCTGCATGTGCCGCTTCGAGACTTGGCGGGCCGGGTGGTCCTCTTCCGCAAACTCGGCGGCCACGTTGATTTGGGGGCAGCCACGGTAGTTCGAGCGGGCGAGGCGCTTGCCGATCCAGCGCATGTGGGCGCGAAGTTCGCCAACGGGATCGTCCGGATGCTGTTTGGCCACGCCGTCCCATAGCTCCCAGAACTCGAGATCCTCGCGTTCCAGGAAAGCGACGATGAGATCGTCCTTGGTTGGGAAGTAGCGATACAGACTTGTCTTCGCGACGGCGGCTTCCTGCACGACCAGATCGACGCCGACGGCGCGTACGCCTCGCTTATAGAAGAGGGTGGAAGCGGTGTCGAGGATGCGTTCGCGGACGTCAGGCCCAGGCTCGGCGGTCGCTTTCTGCGAAACTTTTGAGGCCGCGACGGCACGGCCGGTCGACGCGGGATTTCGCCGAATAGGGTGGGCGGATTTGGCGCGCATGCTTGACATGCTACAGACCTGTCTGTAATCTGCAAAGAACAGACAGGTCTGTATCGTTTGGAGGAACTCGCATGCACAACGCAGCTAAATTCATTGCCGTCTACGGCGCTACCGGCCACACCGGTCAATTTGTCGTCCGTGAAGCGCAGCGCCGTGGGCTGCCGGTGCTGGCGGTCGGGCGCACCGCCGCGCGGCTGGAAGGGACGTTTCCTCCGGCAGTTGCCCAGCGTGTGGCGAGGCTGGACGATCTGGCCAGTCTCGAACGGGCCTTCACCGGCTCTGCGTTGGTCATCAACTGCGCGGGGCCGTTTCTCGACACCGCCGCGCCTGTGGCGCAGGCGGCGTTGCGCGCTGGCTGCCATTACATCGACGTGACGGCGGAGCAGGCCAGCGCGCAAGCCAGCTTTGTCGATTTCGATGCAGCGGCGCGTGCGGCTGGCCGCGCCGTCATTCCGGCGGCCGGTTTTTATGGTGGCCTGGCCGACCTGCTGGCCAGCTCATTGGCATCCGCGGGCGGCATCGACGAGATCACGGTAGCGATTGCGCTCGACCGCTGGTGGCCCACCGCTGGCACGCGCAAGACCGGCGAGCGCAACAAGGTGCCTCGTGTGGTGATCGAGAACGGGCGCTTCGCGCCCCTGCTGCCTTCGGCCGAAATGGCGGACTGGACCTTCTCTCCGCCGTTGGGACCTCAGGCAATGGTGGAACTGCCGTTCAGTGAGATCGTCACCTTGGCTCATCACCTGAAGGTCGGCACGATCCGCTCGCTGTTAAACCGCTCGGCGCTTGACGACATCCGTGACGCCACGACGCCGCCGCCCACGGCGGTAGACGACAGTGGACGCTCCGCGCAGCGGTTCGAGCTCGTGGTACGGCTCGTGCAGAATGGCGTGACCAAGACGGTTAGCGTACGTGGACAGGACATCTATGCCGTAACGGCGCTCATCGTGATCGAAGCGGCCCAGTGCCTGCTGGCGTCCTCGTACCGGCATAATGGCGCGCTCGCGCTGGCCGAGGCGGTCGATCCGGTTGTACTTCTACGTGCGATGCATGGCCGGGCGTTCGAGGTGTTTTGAGACACCTTCCTGCACGTGAGAAGCAAAGGAGCAGTATGGCCGAAAACCCCTTGAACAAAAAGGCTGATCCTCGCTTTCCCAGGTCGTTACACTCACTTTGGTCCTTCGGACCGATGTCATTCTCACGACCCCGCGGCGGCCCGGCCCCCGCGGGGTTTTTGCAGGGCCACCGAGCGGGGGAGGCACATGCGAGCGCACCTGATCCTGAAGGACGGGACCATCTTCCGGGGGCGGGCGCCGTTGGGGTTCGGCGGGGGCGGCGAGGCGGTGTTCACCACGGCCATGGCCGGCTACCAGGAGATCCTCACGGATCCCAGCTTCGCGGGACAGATGGTCTGCATGACCTTCCCCGAGCAGGGCATCTACGGCATCCACGGGGACCTCAATGAGGGCACCCGGCCCTGGGCCACGGGCCTGCTCTGCCGGCGCCTCACCTTCGCGCCGGACCACACGCGCTCCGAGGGCGACCTGGCGGGCTGGCTTAAGCGCCACCACATCCCGGTGATGACGGACCTCGACACCCGTGCTCTCACCCAGCATCTGCGGGACCAGGGTTCCCAGCCCTCCCTCATCTGGACCGAGCTGGACGGCAGCCTCGAGGCGGGCGTGGCCAAGGCCAAGGCGCTGCCGGACATGACCGGCCAGGCCCTCTGCGCGGAGGTGAGCTGCCAGGAGCGCTACGAGCTGAACCCCGGCGGCGCCTTCCGCGTGGCCGTGCTGGATGGCGGCATCAAGCTGAGCATCCTGCGGCAGCTGGAGGCCGTCGGTCTGCACCTGGAGGTCTTCCCCTGGAACGCCCCGGCCACGGAGCTGGCGGACAAGCGCTTCCACGGCCTCTTCCTCAGCAACGGCCCCGGCGACCCCGCCGCGCTGCCCGGCATGCAGAAGGAGGTGGAGGCCTGCATCGGCAAGCTGCCCATCTTCGGCATCTGCCTGGGCCACCAGCTGCTGGGCCAGGCCTTCGGCGGCCGCACCTTCAAGCTCAAGTTCGGCCACCGAGGCGCCAACCAGCCCGTGCACGACCTGACCACCGGCCGCATCGAGATCACGGCCCAGAACCACGGCTTCGCTGTGGACGAAGCCAGCCTGCCCAAAGAGATCAAGGTGACCCACAAGCACCTCAGCGACGGCACCGTCGAGGGCCTGCGGCACACGAAACTCCCGATCTTCTCGCTCCAGCACCACCCCGAGGCATCGCCCGGCCCGCACGATGCGCATCCGGCCTTCAAGCGCTTTGTCGACATGCTCCAGGAGGTCCACCATGCCTAAGCGGACGGATCTGAAGAGCGTGCTGGTGCTGGGCTCGGGGCCCATCCAGATCGGGCAGGCCTGCGAGTTCGACTACTCGGGGACGCAGGCGCTGAAGGCGCTGCGGGAGGAGGGCATCCGCACCATCCTGCTGAACTCCAACCCGGCGTCGATCATGACGGACCCGGGCCGGGCGGACGCCACCTACATCGAGCCGCTCACGCTGGCGGTGCTGGAGAAGGTTCTCGAGGCGGAGCAGCCCGACGCCATCCTGCCCACCGTAGGTGGCCAGACGGCCCTGAACCTCGCCATGGAGGCCTTCGAGAGCGGCCTGCTGGAGCGCACGGGCGTCAAGCTCATCGGTGCCCAGCCCGAGGCCATCAACCGCGGCGAGGACCGCCAGCTCTTCAAGGCCCTCATGGACGACCTGGGCCTGGAGACCTGCCGGGGCGGCTTCGCGCACAACATGGCCGAGGCCCGCGACCTGCTGAAGCTCACGGGCTTCCCTGCCATCATCCGCCCCAGCTTCACCCTGGGTGGCAGCGGCGGCGGCATCGCCTACAACGTCGACGAGTTCGAGACCATCGTGGCCCGGGGCCTGGACCTGAGCCCCACCAAGCAGGTGCTCATCGAGGAGAGCATCCTGGGCTGGAAGGAGTTCGAGCTGGAGGTGGTGCGCGACCTGGACGACAACGTCGAGGTGATCTGCTCCATCGAGAACCTCGATCCCATGGGCGTCCACACCGGCGACAGCATCACCGTGGCCCCGGCCCTCACGCTCACGGATCCCGAGTACCAGCGCATGCGCGACGCGGCCCTGGCCGTCATCCGCGCCGTGGGCGTGGAGACGGGAGGATCCAACATTCAGTTCGCCCTGGACCCCGAGACCAGTCGCATCATCGTCATCGAGATGAACCCGCGCGTGAGCCGCAGCTCCGCGTTGGCCTCCAAGGCCACGGGCTTCCCCATCGCCTGGGTGGCCACCAAGCTGGCCCTGGGCTACCGGCTCTGGGAGCTGCCCAACGCCATCACCCGCATGACCAAGGCCGCCTTCGAGCCTGTGCTGGACTACGTGGTGGTGAAGATCCCACGCTTCACCTTCGAGAAGTTCCCCCAGGCCGAGAAGGTGCTGGGCACGCAGATGAAGAGCGTGGGCGAGGTCATGAGCCTGGGCCGCAGCTTCCAGGAGGCCCTGCAGAAGGCCATCCGCTCCCTGGAGGAGGGCCACCGCGGCATCTCCGGTGCCCTGGAGGGCAAGCTGGACCTGGGCCGCCTCAAGGAGCACCTGCTCATTCCCGGGCCCCAGCGCATTTTCTGGGTCTATCACGCGCTGAAGGCCGGGCACAGCGTCGAGGAGCTGCACCGCCTCACGAAGATCACCCCCTGGTTCCTCCGCGAGATCGAGGAGATCGTGGTGCTGGAGGGCCGCCTGCGCAGCTTCCCCGTCGACAGGCTGCCCGTGGAGCTGCTGGAGAAGGCCAAGCGCGCCGGGTTCGCGGACGACCAGATCTCCGTGTTCTGCTCGGGAACGGAAGCCGAAGT
The DNA here is from genome assembly GCF_022808835.1 of Geothrix mesophila. Classification (NCBI taxonomy): domain Bacteria; kingdom Pseudomonadati; phylum Acidobacteriota; class Holophagae; order Holophagales; family Holophagaceae; genus Geothrix; species Geothrix mesophila. The sequence goes on along the minus strand of NZ_JAKZLD010000001.1, from coordinate 1,065,044 downwards.
CGCCGCGCGCCGGGAGATCCTGGGCCTGCGCCCCGCCTACAAGCGGGTGGACACCTGCTCGGGCGAGTTCAAGGCCGAGACGCCCTACCTCTATGGCACCTGGGAAGACCACAGCGAAGCGGAACCGACGGACCGGCCCAAGGCCATCGTGCTGGGCAGCGGTCCCAACCGCATCGGCCAGGGCGTGGAGTTCGACTGCTGCTGCGTCCAGGCCGTGGAGGCCATCCGCGCCAGCGGCGTGGAGGCCATCCTCGTCAACTGCAACCCCGAGACCGTCAGCACGGACTTCGACACCAGCGACCGCCTCTACTTCGAGCCCCTCACCTTCGAGCACGTGAAGGCCGTGGTCGATCGCGAGGCCGCCGGCGGCAAGCTCCTCGGCGTCTTCGCCCAGTTCGGCGGGCAGACGCCCCTGAAGCTGGCCTCGCCCCTGGACGCCGCGGGCGTGAAGCTCCTGGGCACGCCGCTGAACGCCATCCTCGACGCCGAGGACCGCGAGCGGTTCGGCCAGGCCCTCAAGCGCCTGGACATCCCGGCGCCGGCCTGGGGCATGGCCACGAGCTTCGAGCAGGCCAAGGACATCGCCCAGCGCCTTGCCTACCCGGTGATGGTGCGCCCCAGCTTCGTGCTGGGCGGCCGGGCCATGGCCGTGGTCTTCGACGACAAGGGCCTGGAGAAGTACATGCGGGAGGCTGTGGCCGTGAGCAACGACCAGCCCGTGCTGCTGGACCGGTTCCTGGACGGCGCGCAGGAGCTGGACATCGACGTGGTCTGCGACGGCGAGGAGGTGGCCATCGCGGGCCTGCTGGCCCACATCGAGGAGGCCGGCATCCACTCGGGTGACAGCTACGCCGTGATCCCGGCCCTGGGCGTGCCCGAGGACATCCTGGAGACGGTGAAGGGCTACGCCCGGAAGCTGGCCCTGGACCTGGGCGTGAAGGGCCTCATGAACCTGCAGTTCGCCGTGAAGGATGGCGTCGCCTACTGCCTGGAGGCCAACCCCCGGGCCAGCCGCACGGTGCCCTTCGTGAGCAAGGCCACGGGCGTGGACTGGGCCGGCGTGGCCGCCCGCATCGGCCTGGGCCAGAGCCTCAAGCAGCAGGGCGTCACCGACGGCGTGCCCCGGGCCGTGTCGGTCAAGGGCGTGGTCTTCCCCTTCGCCAAGTTCCCGGGCGTGGATCCGGTCCTCGGCCCCGAGATGAAGAGCACGGGCGAGGTCATGGGCATCGGCGAGGGATTCGGCGAGGCCTACGCCAAGGCCCTGCTGGCCGCGGGCATTCCGCTGCCGCTGTCGGGCACCGTGTTCCTCACCGTCAACGACCGGGACAAGGCCCGCCTGCCAGAACTGGCCCACAAGCTGGTGGCTCTGGGCTTCGGCCTCTGCGCCACGGAAGGCACGGCCCGCACGCTGGAGTCCGTGGGCCTCAAGGTACGGAAGATCTTCAAGGTGAACGAGGGCCGGCCCAACGCCGTGGACCTCCTCAAGAACGGCGAGGTGCAGTGGGTGATCAACACACCCCTGGGTCGCGACGCCTTCTTCGACGAGAGCGCCATCCGCCGGGAGGCCCTGCGCCTGAAGATCCCGTGCCTCACCAACCTCAGCGCCGCCCTCGCCGCCTGCGAAGCCGTCGAGACCCTGCGGGGCGAGATGACGGTGAGGGCCATCCAGTCGTTGAAATAAGAGCTGGAACTGCGAAAGACGCGAAATGGCGCGAAAGAAGTGAAAGCGGACATTCTGGCTTCATTTCCTTTTCGTGATCTTTCGCGTTTTTCGCGGTTAGAGTCTTCTCCTCCCGGAGGTTCCCATGTCCGTCCAAGACCGCATCCAGTCGTTCCTCGCTTCCGGGCCCTTCGCGGTGGTGGGCGCCAGCACGGACCGCTCGAAGTACGGCAACAAGGTGCTGCGCTGCTACCTGCAGCACGGGCACGAGGTGTATCCCATCAACCCCAAGGCGCCGGAGGTGGAAGGCCTGAAGGCCTATCCCTCGCTGGCTGCGCTGCCGGTGAAAGTGCCGGCCATCTCCGTGATCACGCCGCCTGCTGCTACGGAGCAAGTGGTGCGCGAGGCCGCGGCAGCGGGGGTGAAGCACATCTGGATGCAGCCCGGCGCCGAGAGCCCGGAAGCGGTACGCACCGCCGAGTCACTCGGGATGAGCGTCATCGCCGGAGGACCGTGCTTGCTGGTGGTGATGGGGTACCACGAGAGCTGAATCTGCTACGCACATTCAGTAAGGAATTCGCTGCGCGAATTCTAAATGTTTTTCTTTCCTTACTGAACTTGCACAGCGAATTCAGCTCAGGCGAGGCCCAGGCTCCTCCGTACCTCCAGCCGATCCGCCTCGTGGGCCTGGATCAGCTTGGGCACTTCGTTCCGCCACAGCTTCGATAAATCGGCGAAGGAGATGGTCGGCTTCGCTTCGGCGCCAGGGGTCGAGGGTTCGATTGAGTCCTGCGAGTACGTCCCGCGGGTACCAGGTTCGGGGGTCATGGGTTTGGATCCTCAGTAGGGAAAGGTAAGCGGTCTGGAGCTGGTAGGCAACCACGGAATCGACGGGCTTGGGGCGGGCCCGCACGGCGGCGATGGCTTCGTGCCCCGTGGTCATGACATCCGGGCCCTCGTCCTCCACGCGCACGTGGTAGAGCCGCAGGGAGCGGCCCGCGCGGGGCGCGAAGCCCAGGAAGGTGAAGGGGGCCCAGGCGTGGGCCCGGGCCATGCGGTCGAGCGGCACGTAGCGGCCTTCGCGCTCGGAGCGGGCCAGCATGGCCTTGAGGGCGCCGCCGGGATCGCGGTCGGTATAGGCGAGGTGGACCTCGTGGCTGCCCGCGCTTCGGATGCGGTCCAGGAGGAAGGCCACGCCATCGGGATCCGTGTGGGGCGCGTCGAACACGGCGCCGAAGGCGGAGCCGAGCGCCAGGGCGTTGGTGGTCTTCCCCGTGGCCTGGCCCCCCATGAAGATGATCACCGGCCCGCCCTGGGCCTGGGCGAGGGCCCGGTCCCGGAGGCGCTTGCCGAGCGCGTTCAGGTGCACGGCGGCCCGGCCGGCGGGATCTTCCAGGGCCTCGTAGCCCTGGGTGGGGTTCTGCTGGAGGGTGGGCAGCAGGGTGGCGAGCAGGTCGCCATTCACCAGCTGGCCCTTGAGGGTGCCGGGCCGGGCGGCGTAGTCGTCGAGGGCGGGACCGGCGTGGCGGGCCAGGTCCGCGGCCTCGGCCTCCAGGGCTTCGCGCAGCTCCTTCCTCCGGCCTTCGTCCAGCTCCCAGTAGGAGCGGCGCTCGTGCCAGGGGACCTGCTGCCAGGGCAGCGGGGCCGGGGAGGAAAGGGGGGACATGGTCCCCAGCCTACTGGATGACGGGGGATCCGGCACCCTATCCTCGAGACCATGTTCGCGCCCGCCTCCATCCTCCTGTTTCCCGGCCAGGGTACCGAGGCCGTGGGCATGTCCCAGGGATGGGAGGCCCACGAAGCCTGGACGGAGACCCTGGCGGCCGCGGAGGCCCGCACGGGCAGGCCTCTGCGGCAGGCCATGGCGGAAGGCCCCCTGGACCTGCTGCGGTCCCAGCGCCTGGCGCCCTGCGCCGTGCTGGCCCATTCCGTGGGCGTCTACCGGGCCTGGCGCGCGGCCGGCCTGCCCCTTCCCGTCGCCGCCACGGGGCACAGCATGGGGTTCTACTCCGCCCTCGTGGCGGCGGGTGTGGTGCCGTTCGAGGCGGCCCTCGACCTCATCTCCGCGGTGGAGGACCTCAGCGAGGCCACCTTCGGCCCAGGGACCATGGGCATGGCCTTCCTCATCGGGGTGCCGGAGCTGGAGGTGCGGCGCGCCCTGACGGACCACCCGGACCTGGTGCTCTCGAACCGCAACGGCCAGGCCCAGTTCACGGTCTCGGGGCCCGTGCCCGCGCTGGAGGCGCTGGTGGCGGCGCTGGGCCCCTCCGCCCTGAAGGCGGGGCTGCTGCCGGTGCGCCATCCCCTGCACGGTCCCCACATGGCGGCCCTGCTGCCCGCCATCACCCGGAGGCTGGCGGCGGTGGCGCCGGCGGACCCCGCCTTCCCCCTGATCTCCCACTTCGACGGGCGGATCCTGGACACGGGTGCGGCAGCCTGGGACGAGGGCATCGCCTCCGTGGCCCTGCCCGTGGACTGGCTGGCGGTGGTGGCCCGGCTGCAGGCGCTGGGCGCGCCCCTCGCCGAATGCGGCCACGGTCGCCAGCTGGCGGGGCTGACCCGCTGGGCCGCCCGGGACCTGGCGGTGGCTTCGCTCCAGGCGGCGCCGGAGGCGTAAAAAAACGTTTCAACAGCGATCCATGCATCTAGATCTGCAGGATGGGGGTCTGCCATGATGGGCCTTCTTTCGGTCTGGATGCGTCCCATGCCGGTGTCCCCTCTCATCCTCGGTGAAGCGCTGGCGAATCGCTGCTCCCAGGTGCTCTACCGCTGCATGGAGGAGGTGGGCAGTACCAAGGGCGCCCTCTACCTCCGCGTGCCCGGGCAGGGCGCCTTCGAGGTGGTGAGCTTCTACGGGTGGCCCCGGGGCACCCGCCCACCCGTATCCATCCCGGAGGGGCATCCGCTCCTGGTGAGGACCCAGCGGGCGCGCCGCACCTACGTGGTGAACGATGCGTCGGAATCGCCGGAGCTGTCCGCCTTCGGCCAGGGCGGGGAATGGCCCCGCTACCTCATCACGCCGGTGTATCTCCAGGGCGACTGGGTGGGCCTCCTGATCCAGCGGGACCGCATCAAGGGCGGAACCTTCGAGGTGGAGCGGGACGAGCCGCCCACCCTGGCCATCTGCGGGGACCTGGTGGCGGCGCTGAAGGAATTCCGCTTCTTCGGCGGAGCCCGCGCGGCCAACCCCGCGCCTTCCATCGGCCCGGGCGTGGTGCCGGAGGGCCTGCCCACCGCGGCTGATCTCCTCGAGGACCTCGCGCCCGCGCCGGAGCCGCTCCTGGCGCCGGCCCGGCCCACCGAGCATCCGCCCGCCCCGGGGCCGGGGGTCCACTCCGCAGGCCCTTCGACCAAGGAGCGCCTCTACGGATTCCCTGGCGGCAAGGACGGCTACGGCTCGCTCCCCTGGGAGCCGGACCGCTCCCTCAGCGGCTGGGTGGCCCCCGCCCCCGCGAGTCCGGACCGCCAGAAGGGTATGGTGCGGCCCGAGCAGCGGGCCTTCTTCTGGGAGATCGCCGGGCTCATCAGCCAGATCCTGCCGGCCACCGCCGTGGCGCTCTGGATCGAGGACCCCGAGGAGATCCGGCCCATCCTGGCCTTCAGCACGCTGCCCCTGTCGCCGGACCTGCAGCAGCAGATCCTGGCCCACGCCACCTTCCACCTCCCCACGGTGAGGGAGCCGGACCTGCGCCTCATCACCCGGACCGAGATGCCGGAAGTGCCGCCGCTGACGGGCGCCTTCGCCACCTACATGCCCCTCCTGCTCAACGAGACGCCCCAGGGGCACGACCTGGTGATGGTGTTCCGCCTGGAGGACCAGTCCTTCTCCCTGGCCGAGATCGAGGCCATCCGCCAGCTGAGCCGGGTGCTGGCCCTCCACCTGCAGGAGGCAAGGCTCCACGAGCGCTACCACCAGGCCTTCCTGTCCGTGAGCCATCGCATCCTGCAATCCAGCGAGATCCGCGTGCCCAACCTCCGGCCCCACAGCCTGGCCACCGCGCGCCTGGCGAGGGATCTGGCGCTTCTGCTCGATCTGCCCACGGAGGAAGTGGAGGCGGTGAGCATCGCCGCCATGCTGCATGACGTGGGCCTGCTGCTGCTGGACCCCCAGATGCTCGCCAAGCCGAAGCTGAACGACGAGGAGATGAAGAAGGTCCGCAGCCATCCGGAGCTGGCGGCGGTCTTCCTCAAGGACCTGCGGTTCCCCTTCGATGTGGTCCGCATGATCCGCCATCACCACGAGCACTGGGACGGCCGGGGCTACCCGGACGGCCTGCGGGAGACAGCCATCCCCATGGGCAGCAGGATCATCGGGCTCATCGAGGCCTACGAGGTCATGACCAGCGGGAAGGGATACCGCCGGCCCCAGGGCTTCCGTCAGGCGCTGGCGGAGCTGCGGAACGAGGCGGGTTCCCAGTTCGATCCCTCCGTCGTGGAAGCTTTTGGCGAGCTCATGGCACGTAAGGGGGAACGGGCCTGATATTTTAGGCCTGGAGCATTCATGCGGACCGCCTCCCCATTCCGTACCCAGCGCGGCTTCACCATGGCCCTCGCCCTGGCCATGGCCGTCGTGATGGGCGTGATGCTCATGAAGGCCGGTCCCGTGATCAGCGCGGAGGTCCAGCGGGAGAACGAGGCCGAGCTGATCTTCCGGGGCGAGGCCATCGCCGCGGCCCTGCGAGTCTATTTCGCGAAGAACAACCGCTACCCCACGGACCTGGACGAGGTGATGAAGGTCCGACCCCACATCCTGCGTCAGAAATACCGCGATCCCATGACCAGCAACGGCGAGTGGGAATACCTCACGCAGGTGCAGCCCGGAGCCTCCGGCGACACGCAGGGGCTGCCCATCGTGGGCGTGCGCAGCCGCTCCGAGAAGGACAGCATCCACGCCTACCAGGGCAAGACCCTGGTGCGGGACTGGATGTTCAGGGCCGATGACAACCTGCTCGGAGGCAACACCACCGAGAACGAGCGGACCCGGCGCAGCCCCCGGGGAACCACGCCGACCATCTCGAAGCCCTGAGGTGCCGGGCATGGCGGTTCGGCTTCTCCTTCTCCTGCTGCTGTGCGCGCTTCCCTCCCGCGCCCAGGGTCTCCGGGCCTGGGTGAGGGGCCTGGAGGCCCGCGGAGTCACGGTGTCCGCGGGGATCTGGGACGTGGACACGGGCAGGGCGCTGGAGCGCCATGATGACGGCGTGGCCCTCGTGCCCGCCAGCACCACCAAGGTGGTCACCACCTACGCCCTGCTGAAGACGCTGAAGCCAGACACCACCATCGAGACCGAGGTCTGGGGCGACCTGAGGGACGGCGTGGTGCAGGGAGACCTCGTCTTCAAGGGCGATGGCGATCCGCTCTTCACCAGCGAGCGCATCTGGATGCTGGCCCAGTCCCTGAAGAAGGAGGGCCTCCGGCGGGTCCTCGGCACCGTGCGCCTGGATCAGAGCGCCTTCGACGCCCAGCGCGAGCCCCAGGGCTGGGAGAACACCTCGGTCGACACCCTGCCCGTGGTGCGGGCCCTGTCTGTGGACTTCAACCGGGACGACCGGGGCCGCATCCTCGAGGATCCCGACCGCCAGGCCCGGGAGATCATCCTCAGGATCCTGCGGGAGACCGGCATCACAGTGGAGGGCGGCGCCGCCGGACCGGACGTGCCGCGCAAGCTGGCCACCTGGACCTCGCCGCCCTTGCGCGCCCTGGTGCAGGACATCAACAAGTGGTCCAACAACTTCATGATCGAGATGCTGACCCGCCGCTTCGGCGCGGGCTCCTGGCCCCTGGGCGTCCAGCGCATCCAGGCCTTCTACCAGTCCGCCTTCAACCTGGGGCCGGAGGCCATCCGGATCACGGATGGCTCGGGCCTCAGCAAGGAGAATCGCCTGTCCGCCCGAACCCTGGCCATCATCCTGCGCGGGGCCTACCACGACTTCGAGGTGGGGCCGGAGTTCGTCTCGTCACTGAAGATCATCGGCGGCGAGCCCTGGAAGCTGAAGATCAAGGACCCCAACCTCACGCGGCGGATCCGGGTGAAGACCGGCCACCTCGACCGCGTCACCAGCCTCTGCGGCTACCTGCAGACCTTCGACGGGAAGGTGCGGGTGTTCGCGATCCTGCTGAACGGACCCACCCGGGACGAGGACGTCTGGGAGCAGGTCTCCCGCTGGGCGAACTGACGCCTTGCGTGTGCCGCGCATCGGCGGCGATGCTGGAAGGATGGACGGGACACGGGCGGGGACGCCGGATCCGAGAGGCCTGGCGGCCCTGATCCTCGGGGCTTCGCTCCTGGGGTTTGCGGCCATGCTCGTGCGCTGGGCCGCGCCCGCGGGACCGCTGGCGGTGGGCTTCTACCGCATGGTCATCGCCCTGCCGCCCGTGGCCTGGCTCGCCTGGCGGGCCCGGAGCTCGGCGAGGCGCGAGGCCGGGAAGGCCCGACTCTGGGCCGGTGTGGCGGGCCTCTGCTTTGTGGGGGACCTCTGGATGTGGCACTCGTCGCTCCATCACACGAGCGCCGCCAACGCCACGCTGCTGGTGACCCTGGCGCCCATCTGGGTGGCCGTGGTCTCCGTGGTCTGGCTCGGGGCGAAGCTGCGGCGCCGGTTCTGGCTGGGCGTGGCGCTCGCCCTGGGTGGCGCCCTCATCCTGGGCCTGGCCAAGGGCGCCCGCTGGGGCACGGGTCTGGGCGAGCTGCTGGGGGCCCTCGCCTCCCTGGCCTACGGGGCCTTCACGCTGGCCCTGGGCCGCGCCCGCCAGGAACTCAGCGCTCCGGAGGCCCTGTTCTGGGTGGTGCTCTGCTGCACGGCGGGGTTCGGGGTCCTGGGCCTCGCGCAGGGAGAGGCCTTTTCTGGCTATCCCGCCCGGGCCTGGTGGGCCCTGGCGGGCCTGGGTTTCGTCGTGCAGGTCGTGGCCTGGTGGCTCATCACCTGGGGCATCGGCCACGTGTCCACGAACCTCGGCGCCATGGGCCTCATGACCCAGCCCGTGGCCACGGTCATCCTGGGGTGGCTGCTCCTCGGGGAATCCGTGAAGCCCTTGCAGGGCCTGGGCACCCTGCTCGTGCTGGCGGGCATCGCGGCCTGCGCCTTCAGTCCGCCCCTGCCAGTGAAGAAACCTACTCCGGGGTGAGGACGCCGCGTTCCTCGCGGTAGGCGAAGAGCTCGCCGAAGCGGCCCCAGGCGACGAGCGTCTCGAAGGTCTTCTCCGGATCCTCCATGGGCAGGCGCGTGGCCAGCTCCTGCAGGAGGACCTCCTCGGACAGCTCGCCGTCCTCGAGGTGCATCATCTCCTGGACCACGCGGAAGAGCCGCAGCTCGAGGAGCTGGGCCCGCCAGAGGTCCTTGCGGTCATCCATGTTGGCGTTCACGAACCGCTTGCCCAGCGGCGTGAGGAGGACTGCGCGCTTGGGCGTGTCCACGAGATCCAGCATCTCGGCGGCCTTCACCGTGGTGAGCACCTTCTCGAAGGCGACGTGGGTGTGCGAGGCCACCTGGAAGAGGTCGCTGGTGCCGCCCTGCGTCTCCAGGAACTCGAGCAGGCCCAGGATGTCGCCGCTCTGGGCCTGGGGGAGAGGTTCCACCTGGTCCTCCTGGACCGCGGCGCTGGGGATGGGAGCGGTGACCTGGACGTCGGGCAGCTCCGCGCTGGTGAAGATGTCATGGAGGTGGTCCACCAGCTTCATGAACTCGGGCGAACGGCTGTCCCGCGGCCGGGCCATGGGCACGTCCACGATGGTGCGGAGGGTGCCGGGGCTGCCGGAGAGGATGGCCACGCGGTCGGCCATCAGCAGAGCCTCGCGGATGGACTGGCTGACCATCACGATGGCGGAGGGGTTGCGCTCCTTGTCCGCCCAGATGTCCATGATCTCGGCGCGCAGCGCCTCGGCTGTGAGGGCGTCCACCTGGCTGAAGGGCTCGTCCATGACCAGGATCTCGGGGTCCACGGCCAGCGCCCGGGCCACGCCCACGCGCTGCTTGGTGCCGCGGGAGAGCTCGCGGGGGAAGGCCTCCTCGAAACCTTCGAGGCCGACCTTGCGGATGGCCTGGTGGGCCCGCTCGCGCACCTCGCCCTCGGGCAGGTCGCGGGCGCGGAGCACCACCCGGACGTTCTCCTCGACGGTCATCCACGGATAGAGGGCGAAGCTCTGGAACACCATGGCCACGCCGGGGTTCAGGCCGTCGAGCTTCTCCCCGTGATGCCGGACTTCGCCCTGCGTGGGCGGCATCAGGCCCGCGAGGAGGCGCAGGAGGGTGGACTTGCCCGAGCCATTGGGACCGATGAGGCAGAGGATCTCGTCCGGGCGCACATCGAGGCGGATGTCCTCCAGGACGCGCTGGACCTTTCCGCGGTGGCCTTTGAAGCGCATCTGGACGCCGCGGAGTTCACAGATGGGGGAGGTGTAGGGCAGCTGCATGTCCACCTCAGCGGTTGAGCGCGTAGCGGGTCTCGGCCAGGCGGTAGAGCGGCACCCAGACGAGGCGGTTGAAGAGGACGACCATGGCCGCCATGAGGAGGGCGCTGGCGGCGAGGTGGGGCATGGAGCCGCGCTCGGTGGCCAGCACCACCTCCGCCCCCAGGCCGAAGGTGCGGAGCGTGTGCTGCTTGGCGGTGACGATCTCGGTGATGATGCTCGCGTTCCAGGCGCCGCCGGTGGCCGTCACCCAGCCCGTGACCAGGAAGGGGAAGACCGCCGGGAAATAGAGGTTCCAGCAGCGCTTCCACAGGGACATCCGGTAGGCCTTGGAGGCCTCCCTCAGGTCCGCGGGGATGGCCTGGGCTCCCGCGATGATGTTGAAGAGCAGGTACCACTGGGTGGACAGCACCATCAGCAGCACGCAGCTCACGCCGAGGCCGATGCCCAGGGAGCTGAACACCATGATGAGGGACGCGAAGATCAGGGAGGAGGGGAAGGAGGCCGCCACCTGGACCACGGACTGGAGGCGCCTCGACCAGACCGGGGACATGCCGATCCACAGCCCCACGGGCAGCGTCCAGAGGGTGGCGAGGAGCGTGGAAAGCAGCACCCGGGACAGGGAGGCGCCGCCGGCCTTCAGCAGCTGTACCCATTTCGCGGCGTCCACCTCCGCCAGCAGGCGCACCACAGAGACACCGCCGAGGGCGATCAGGGCCAGCACTCCCAGCATGGCGGAGGCGGCCACCCAGGAGAGCAGGCGGCCCGGGCGCTCGATCTCCTGCTGGGCCTTGCGGATGAGGGTGGGCCGCGGGGTCCGCTGCTGCAGCCGCTGGTTGCGACGCATCTCCAGCCACTTGAGCAGGCGGGAGCGGCGGAAGAGCCGCAGCAGCCAGTTGTCGCCCGGGTCCACCTCGGCGCCCTCGTCCACCTGGAACCGCTGGGACCAGGCCACCACGGGGCGCCAGACCAGCTGATCCAGCAGCACCACCAGCACCAGCATGGTCAGGATGGCCCAGATCTGGGCCCGGCCGTTGCCCTGCTCCACCGCGGTGTTCATGTACGAACCCACGCCCGGCAACTGGAAGTTCTTGTCGCCGGCCCGGAAGGCCTCGGCGGACATGAGGAAGAACCAGCTGTTGGCCACGCTCACCATGGAGTTCCACACCAGGCCCGGCGTGGCGAAGGGGATCTCCACCCAGCGCAGTTTCTGGAGCCAGGTGAAGCCGTACAGGCCCGAGGTCTCCTCCAGCTCCTTCGGGATGGTCTTCAGCGACTGATAGAAGCTGAAGGCCATGTTCCAGGCCTGGCAGGTGACGATGAGCAGCACGGCCGACAGCTCCAGCCCGATGTTGCTGCGGGGGAAGAGCGTGAGCATGAGCAGCAGCACCGGCGGGAGGAAGGCCAGGAGGGGCACGCTCTGCAGGATGTCGAGGATGGGGACGAGGATGCGCTCGGCCAGGGGATCCTTGGCCGCCCAGTAGGCCACCACCAGCGTGAAGGCGAGGGACACGAGGTACGCGGCCACGGCGCGGATCAGGGAGAGCAGGAGGTACTTGGGCAGGGCCCAGGCGCTGAGGTCGATCACCACCGTGGGTCGCTGGACGGAAGCCCACTCCTTCCCCACCAGCCAGAGCGCTGCCAGGGTGCCCGCGAGGGCCGCCAACACGAGCAGGTCGATCCAGCGCCGGCGCCGGATGGGCGCCGTCAGAAGGTTCATCGCCTGGCCCCAGACGCTGTCAAGCAATCGGTGGATCATGGCCGGTCCGGAGACTTGGAAGGGGCGCAGACGAGCGCGCCGCCATCCCATTCAGGGTGCGGATTCGGGGGAGCCGGGGATGGCCGCCTCAGCGGGCGGCGCACCACGACGGAGGTTCGGAAAGGTCGGATTGTCGTCCCATCGAACCTCCTTTCCGGCGCCGGGGCCAGGGCCAGTCTGACCGGCCCGCATGGGGGGGGTCAACCCGGGAAGTGCTTCACCTGCAGCCCCAAAAGGGGCACCATGAACGGTTCAACGGGAGCGGATCGTGCGGGAAGGCCGTCATGGCGACCGCTGAGGAGCGGGTGCTGGCCCTGGCCGTGGCCCGCGGCCTGCTCGAGCCCTCCGACGCCGCCTCCCGCGGGCTCGACGAACTGGTCGCCACCGGGCGCCTCGCGGAAGGGGACCGGCGGATGCTGGAGCAGGACCTGGCCGACCTGCAGGCGGCGGACTCGACCCACTGGTCCTTGGAGGTCACGGCTCAGGCGCCGGGGACGCCGGACGGGGTCCTGCCGGAGGTGGCCCTCCTGGCGGATCCATCGGATCCCGCCCTCGAATCAGTCCTCCCTCCTGCGGCCCATCGGCAGAGCGGCATCTTCCGGGCCCGGACCATGGAGCGCTGGGGCCGCTTCGAATCCCTGGAGCTGCTCGGCGAAGGCGGCATGGGCCGCGTGTTCCGCGCCACGGACACGCGCCTGCGCCGGGTGGTGGCCCTGAAGCTCCTGCGGCGGGACGATCCGGAACTCATCCGGCGGTTCATCCACGAGGCCCAGCTCCAGGCCCGGGTCGATCACCCCAACGTCTGCCGGGTGCATGAGATCGGCGAATGGCGCGGCCAGCCCTACATCGTCATGCAGTTCATCGCCGGAGAGACCTTCCTCCAGGCCGCCCGCACCCTGTCGCTGGAAGAGCTGCTCCGCCTGATGAAGGAGGTCTGCGAAGGGGTCCATGCGGCCCATCGCATGGGGCTCATCCACCGGGACCTGAACCCGGCCAACCTGATGGTGGAGCGGCTGGAGGATGGATCCACCCGGGCCAGCGTGCTCGACTTCGGCCTGGCCCGGGGCCTCGGGGACGGGCGGCTCACGGAGACCGGCCGGGTCATGGGCACCGTCAGCTACATGTCGCCCGAGCAGGCCCGCGGGCATACGGCCCTGCTGGACCGCCGGACGGACGTCTACTCCCTGGGCGCCACCCTCTACGAACTGCTGACCGGGGATCCGCCCTTCGAAGGGGAAGGGCTCGAGCGGATGTCGCGCATCGTGAGGGACGATCCCGTGCCGGTCCGGCGGCTGGTGCCCACGATCCCGGCCGACCTCGACACCGTGGTGCTCACCTGCCTCCAGAAGGATCCGCGCCGCCGGTACCCCACGGCCAGGGCCCTGGGGGACGACCTCCAGCGCATCCTGGACGGCGAGCCCATCCAGGCCCGCGCGGCCACGCCCATGGAGCAGCTCGGGCGCTGGATCCGGAAGCACAAGGCCCTGGTGACGGCTTCGGCGGCGATCCTCCTCACCGCCGCCGTCTTCGGCGGATTCGCCCTGAGGGAGCGGCTGCGGGCCCAGGCCCAGGCCGCCTACGCCCAGCGGTTCGCCCAGGCCGCGGAACGGATCGAGGCCCTGGCCCGCTACCTGCGCATCCAGCCGGCGAGGGACCTGACCCGGGACCAGGCGGATCTCCGGTCCCGGGTCGAGGCGCTGTCCCAGGAGGTCCAGGCCGCGGGATCGCTGGCCGCGCCGCCGGGCTCCTACGCCTTGGGGCGGGCGCGCCTGGCCCTGGACGATCCCGCCGGGGCCCGGCACCAGCTGGAACGGGCCTGGGCTCTGGGGTTCCGGACGCCGGAGGCGGCCCATGCCGAGGGCCGGGCCCTGGCAGCGATCTACCAGATCGAGCTGGGCAAGGCCTCCGCCCTGCCGGATCCGGAGCTCCGGCGGCGCCGGCTCGACGAACTGAAGGGGACGCTGAGGATGCCCGCGGCCGATTGGCTCCGCCGGGGCGCCAGCGCCAGCCTCGAACCCCAGGCGTTCCGGACCGGGCTGCTCATGCTGATGGAGGGCCAGCCCCAGGAAGCCATCCGGCTGGCACGGGAGGCCCAGGCGCAGGCCCCCTGGTTCTATGAGGCCCTGCGCCTGGAGGCTGAGGCCTGGCTGGCCCAGGCCCGCTTCGCCCAGGAAGCGGCGGTGGCCAGGCCGGCCCTGGAGGCCGCGGGCAGGGCCCTTGCGGAGGCGGAACTCCGGGCCCCCTGCGACGTGGACCTCCTCGAGCTGGATCTGCGGCGCTGGCAAGAGGCGGTGGCGCAGGGCTGGCAGACCGGGGCGGACCCGGAGGTCCCGGTCCTGGCTCAGGTGGCCGTGGCCGACCGCTGGGCCCGGCTCGAGCCCACCGCCGCCGGACCTTTGGCTTGGCGGGCCCGGGCCCAGGGAGAGATGGCGCGGTTCCTGGCCTTCAGGGACAAGGATCCCGGGGCCTGGCTCACCCGGGCCAAGACGGACGCGGAGGAGGCGCTACGGAGGGATCCCGGCGAAGTCGAGGCTTCCACGGCCAGGGCCTCTGTGCTCCGGACCGAGGGCTACCGCCTGATGAGCCGGGGGGCGGATCCCTCGCCGCGGCTGCAGGAGGCCATGGCCGCCGCCGATCAGGGTCTCCGCCTGGACCCGACGCACCTCGTCCTCATGAACATCCGCAACTCCGCTCTGCTGGCCTGGATCGACCATGCCCGCCTGAGGGGCACGTACCAGCGTGCCGCCGTGCTGCCCCACCTTCAGCAGGCCAGGACCGAGGCGAAGGCGCACCCCGATGATGCGTACTTCCAGGCGAACTTCGGGAGTGTGGCCCTGGCCGTCGCCAGGGCCGAGGTGGATCCCGGTGGGGATCCCTCGGCGGATGCCGAAGAGGCGGTCCTGGCCTACGAGGCCGCCCTGAAGACCCAGCCCCATCATGTGGGATTCCACCGGGGCATCCTCATGGCCCGCGCCGCCCAGGCCCGGGCCATGACCCGGGACGGGCGGGATCCCGAGGCTGTGCTGGCCCAGGCTCGAACCGAGTTCAAGCGGGCCCGGGAAGCCCAGCTCCCGCTGGCGACCCTGGCGCCGTATGTCATGGACGCGCTGCTTTCGGCCGCCACCAGGGCCCAGGCGCAGGGCCGGGATGCCCGGGGCTACCTGAATGAGGCCAGCGAGCTGCTTCCCCACCTGGAATCCACCACGGAGGATCCGGTGGAGCTGGGCACCATCCGGCTCCACTACACCGTGCTCATGCTGCGCTCGGGGCTCATGCTGCGCTCGGACAGGACGGACCTTCGCGTCTCAGGAGAGGCCGTGGTCCGGTCGCTGGTCCGGCTCCGGCCGGTGAATCCCTCGTTCTGGATGACCCTGGCCGAGTTCCGGGATGCCTGCGGCGATGCCGACGCCGCCGCCCGGGCCCGGGCCCGGGGCAGGGCCCTGAATCCGAAGAGCCGGTTCTTCTAGCCGTTCGTCGGGTTCATGGTGCTCTTGCAGAGGAACGCCGGGGTGGTGCCATCGGGCTTGGGCAGGGTCCAGAGCTGGTCCACCACCGCAGGGCTTATCAGGATGTCGGGCTGGTCGCCGACGAGGCTCGCGGCCTGGGGAAAGTGCTGGAGGAAATCCTCCCGGGTCATGCGCTTGCCTTCCGCGGGACCGCCTCTGTCGTAGAACTTGCGGAACACCTGCACGGCCCGGTCGCTCCACACGAGCGCATCGGAGGTGTTGGGATCGATGGCGTGGGCCCGGGTCGTGCCGTCGGGCATGAGCACGTTCAGGGTGATGCCGGTGATTCTGGGCCGGGGTGCGGTGGGCATGGGACCTCCTGTGGGCTGAGCCGGAGGGTGGGCTCGGTCCGGCTCAGGGGCGGGGCACGGCTTGGAGCAGCTGGGCGATGACCTGGTCCGTGGTGGCGCCATCGGCCTCGCTCTCGAAGGTGAGCAGCAGGCGGTGGCGCAGCACGTCCGGGGCCAGGTCCACCACGTCCTGGGGCAGCACGTGGTCGCGGCCCTGGAGGTAGGCCAGGGCACGGGTGGAGGCCTGGAGCGAAAGCGAGGCCCGGGGGCTGGCGCCGCAGCGCAGCAGCTCCTTGCCCTTCCACACCTTGCCGTGGCCGGGCCGCGTGGCCTGCACCAGCTTCACGATGTAGGTGCGGATGGCGTCGTCCAGCCGCACCTTCTGGGCTTCGCGGCCCGCGGCCAGAAGGCTGGCGGCGTCCACCACGGGATTCACCTCGTCGCCGTTCAGGTGGGCGCGGCGCAGGACCTCCACTTCCTCCTCGGCCTTGGGGTAGTCCACCCGGAGCTTGAAGAGGAACCGGTCCATCTGGGCCTCTGGCAGGGGGAAGGTGCCCTCCTGCTCCAGGGGGTTCTGGGTGGCCAGCACGAGGAAGGGATCCGGCAGGCGGAAGCTCTCCTCGCCCAGCGTGACCTGCCGTTCCTCCATGGCCTCCAGCAGGGCGGCCTGCACCTTGGAGGGGGCCCGGTTGATCTCGTCCGCCAGCACCAGGTTGGCGAAGATGGGGCCGCGCTTGGGCGTGAAGGTGAGCTGCTTGGGATCGAACACCAGGGTGCCCACCACGTCGCTGGGCAGCAGATCCGGCGTGAACTGGATGCGGTGGAAGGTGGTGTGGCTGGCCGAGGCGAGCGTCTTGATGGTGCGCGTCTTCGCCAGGCCCGGCAGGCCCTCCAGCAGCACGTGGCCGCGGCAGAGCAGGGCCACCACCAGGCGGTTGAGCAGCTGGGGCTGGCCCACGATCACCTTGCGGCATTCGGCGAGGAGCGGTTCGAGGGCGGCGGAGGCGTTGGACATGATGCGACCATTCTGACCGGCCCCCTCAGGGCCTGGGAACCCGCAATCGGAGGATCCGGCAGAGAGGTCTGCCCGGGCGTACCATGGAGGCACGTCCGTCCGGGGGAGCGATGCTCCGACCCGCCATGACACCCGCGCCTGGGGACCACGTCGTGCGCTACGTGGGCGACCGTTTGCGCGTGGACCTGGCCCATCCCGCGCCGGGGCAGGCGGGCTGGCGGGCCTTCCTCCGTACGAACCTCACCCGGGGCGACCGCGCCCGGGAGGAGATCCTGGCGCGGGCCGGCACCCTCCCGGGCGAGGCCCACACCTTCGCCGGGGCCGCCTGGCGGGACCTGCCGCTCCAGGTCGAAGAGGGCGGCTGGTCTCTGGACCTGGTCCTCACGGAGACTGGCCCCTTCCGCGCCAAGGCCTACGCGGTGGATCCCGCCGGCTACCAGCACTGGCCGGCGGGGGACGACCTGGGCGTGAGCGTCCTGCCGGACCGGTTGCGCACGGCCAACCTGGTCTACTGCGCCTTCCCCCGCATGTTCGGCCCCGCCCGCGCCTTCCGGGAGACGCGGGATCCCGCCCGGGAGGCCGCCTGGGCGGAGCTCGACGGGCAGGGGATGACGGTGATCCCGCCCTCGGGCACCCTGCGGGACCTCACGGCCTGCCTGCCTCACATCTTCGACACGCTGGGCTGCCGCATCCTGCACCTGCTGCCGGTGGGGCCGACGCCCACCACCTTCGCCCGCATGGGGCGCTTCGGCAGCCCCTACGCCCAACTGGACCTCACGGCCATCGACCCCGCCCTGGTGGTCTTCGACCGGCGCACCACGGCCGTGGACCAATTCCGGGAGCTGGCGGACGGCGTGCATCTCCGGGGCGGAAGCCTCTTCCTGGACATCGTGGTGAACCACACGGGCTGGGGCTCCCGGCTGATGGAGACCCGTCCGGAATGGTTCCGCCGCGAGCCGGACGGGAGCTTCCACAGCCCCGGTGCCTGGGGCGTCACCTGGGGCGACCTGGCGGAGCTGGAGGGCGGTCCGCCGGCCTTCTGGGAGACCGTCGCCGAGTCCCTGCTCACCTGGTGCCGCCGCGGGGTGGACGGCTTCCGCTGCGATGCCGGGTACCTGGTGCCCATGCCCGTCTGGCAGTACCTCGGCGCCCGGGTCCGGCGGGAATTCCCCGACTGCGCGTTCCTCCTCGAGGGGCTGGGGGGAAGGTGGGAGGACACGGAGCGACTCCTGGGTGAGGGCGGCCTGCAGTGGGCCTACTCGGAGCTGTTCCAGAATTACGAGCCGCGCGCAGTGGCGGCCTACCTGGACCACTGCCTCCGCCAGGCGCCGCGGATGGGCCCCCTGGTGCACTACAGCGAGACCCACGACAACGACCGCCTGGCCGCGCAAGGGGCCGCCTGGTCTTTGATGCGCACCCGGCTCTGCGGCCTGGCGAGCCATTGCGGGGCCTACGGCTTCACCGCCGGGGTGGAGTGGCTGGCGGCGGAAAAGCTGGATGTCCACGAGGCCCGGGGCCTGGCCTGGGGCGCCGAGCCGAACCTCGTGCCGGAGCTGGCGGCCCTCCACCGCCTGCTGGCGGAGCATCCCTGCTTCTTCGACGGCGCGGCGGTGGCGCGCCTGAGCCCGGAGGATTCGCCGGTGCTGGCGCTGGCCCGCCGCTCCGCCGAGGGCCCGGACCGCTGCCTGGTGCTTGTGAACCTGGACGTGCGCGAGCCCCGAGAGCTGGTCCTGACGGAGTCGGTCTGGAACAGCCTGGGTGCGCCTGCCCGGGACCTGCTGGGCACCCCGCCGGAGATCCGGCGCTCCGGCGGTCGCGTGCGGTTCGTCCTCCACCCCGGCGCGGCCCACTGCTTGGCGGACCGGCCTGCCCCCGCAGGGCTCTCCGGCGAGGCCTACCGCGCCCGGCGGGCCCAGGCCGCCTGGGGCTTCCAGCGGCTGGCCGAGGCCATCCCCGTCGAGGCCATCGGGCCCTGCGACTGGCGCCTGCTGGCGGCACGGGTGGACCGGGATCCCGCGGCCTTCCTGGCGGGCCTGCCGCGCCTTGACCCGGTGCGGGCCTCGGCGGATCTGCTCGGCGCCCTGGACGCGGCGGCGAGCGGGGAAGGCTATCCCGCCGTGGTCCGCTGGGGGCCCGGGGATGCGGCCCGCATCCTGCCCGTGCCACCGGGGCACTGGGTCCTCATTGAGGATGCCCTGCCGTTCTCCGCGACGCTCCGTGCTGTCGGAGTTTCGGATCTGAACTTGCGCTCGATCCCGGCCGGCGGACGGCACCTCGCCGCGCTACCCCCGCGGTTGGGCGACGCGGCCGGCCTGGCGGACCTCCACCTGGACCGCTTCGGTGAGGAAGGGCCCCCGATCCGGGGCGCGCTCCGGTTCTGCCCGGCGCTCCCGCGCTTCTCCGGCCACGGCGTATCGGGGCTGGCCCTGCTCACCAATGGCCGCGGCGGCATGGCCCGGCTGCACGCGGACCTGGGGACCATCGCCTCCAAGTACGACTGCCTGCTGGGCGCGAACCTGCACCCGGACCTGCCCTGCGACCGCCAGGTGCTGGCGAAGCGGCTCCGGGCCTGGGTCATCGCCGACGGGTTCCTCTCGGCCCTCGGCGCGGACAACCTCGAGCGATTCGAGCCCGGCCCGCCGGTGCGATGGCGCTTCCGGGCCCACGCCGGGGATGGCCGGACGGTGCCCGTCCACCTCGACGCGGAGATGCCGGAGGACCGGAACGCGGTGGTGCTGCGGTTCAGCCGCGGGGCGGGGGAGGAGATCTCCGGAGAAATCCGCGTGGATCTCACGGTGCGGCTGGATCTGGAGGACCGCAGCTTCCACGAAGAGACGTCCTGGAACCCCGAGCTGGACCGCCACTTCGTCGCGGCCACCACCCCGCTGATCGGCCGTCCGGGCTTCCAGATCCGCCTGGCGCCGGACCGCGAGCTGCGCGTCTGGAGCGAAGGGGGTGCCTACCACCCCGAGCCCGAGTGGTGCCGGGGTATCCCGCACCCCGTGGAGGCCGGCCGGGGGATGCGGGCGCAGGGGGATGCCTGGAGCCCCGGCTGGTTCGAGCTGCCCCTGCCTCCGGGCGGCAGCCTGTCGATCACCGTGGACGCGGATCCGCGGGAGCGCTCCGCGAAGGCCTTCCTGGAACCGCGTCCCCCGGGAAGGCCGGAGGCGGACAGCTTCGGCCGGCAGCTGGAGACCGCCTGCGTGGCCTTCCTGGCGCGCCGGGGGGCGGGGACCACGGTCATCGCGGGCTATCCCTGGTTCCTCGACTGGGGCCGCGACACCCTCATCGCCGTGCGCGGCCTGCTGGCCGGGGGGTGGACCCGCGAGGCCCTGGAGATCCTCCGGACCTTCGGCGCCCTGGAGCGGCAGGGCACGCTGCCCAACCGCCTGGCGGCCTCGGAGGATGGGGACCGTGACACCTCCGACGCGTCGCTCTGGTTCGCCCTCGCCCTCGAGGAGGCCGCCGCCGCCCTGGGTCCCGAGGCCTATGCGGCCGACGCCAGGGGGCGGCCCCTGGGAGAGGTGCTGCACAGCCTGGCGGCGGGCTACCTGGCGGGCACGCCCAACGGGATCCGCGTGGATCCGGCCTCCGCCCTGGTCTGGAGCCCCGCCCACTTCACATGGATGGACACGGCCCATCCCGCCGGCACGCCGCGCGAGGGCTATCCGGTGGAGCTCCAGGCCCTCTGGATCCGCCTGCTGCGCCAGCTGGCGAGGCTCGACGGGGAGGCCTCCGGGCCCTGGGACACGCTGGCCCTCCAGGCCGAGGCCTCGCTGGACCGCTTCTGGCTGCCCGCCTCCGGCTGGTACGCGGACCTGCTGGCCGCACCGGCGGGGGTGCCCGCGGCCCAGGGCCTCCCCCAGGACCACCTGCGCCCGAACCAGCTCTTCCTCGTAAGCCTGGGGCTCCTGCAGGGGGCCCGTGCCCGCAGGGTCGTGGAAGCGGCCCAGCGCCACCTCCTGGTGCCCGGCGCACTGCGGAGCCTGGCGCCGCTTCCCGTGGCTGCGCCGCTGGAGATCCGCGACGCCGCGGGCCACCTGCTGAACGACCCGCAGCATCCGTACTGGGGCCGCTACGAAGGCGAGGAGGACACCCGGCGCAAGCCCGCCTACCACAACGGCACAGCCTGGGTTTGGCTGCTGCCCACCTTCTGCGAGGCCCTCGCCGCCGCCTGGGACCAGGCGCCCGAGGCTGTGGCCGCGGCCCGGGCCATCCTGGGAAGCCTGGAGACGCCGCTCGCGGAGGGCTGCGTGGGCCACCTGCCGGAACTGATGGACGGCGACGCTCCCCATGCCCAGCGGGGCTGCGACGCCCAGGCCTGGAGCGCCACGGAGGCGCTGCGAGTGTGGATCCAGCTGTCCGGAGGCCTCTGGAGCGGAGGATGCTGATGCCCCGGACCCCGTTCCCGTCGCGGCTGGGGCCGCTGGACCACCACCTGCTCGCCGAGGGTACGCACCGCCGGGCCTACGAGAAGCTGGGGGCCCATCCGATGGTCGTGGACGGCGTGGCGGGGACGGCCTTCGCGGTCTGGGCGCCCAACGCCCACCGAGTGAGCGTGGTGGGGCCCTTCAATGCCTGGGACGGCCGCCGGCATCCCATGCGACCCAGCGACGCCGGCGTGTGGGAGGGCTTCGTTCCGGACGTGGGGCCGGGCGAGCTCTACAAGTTCGAGCTCCACGGCCCGCGGGGGAACCTGCTCCCCCTGAAGGCGGACCCGTACGCGTTCCGCTGCGAGGTTCCTCCCGGCACGGCCTCCGTCGTGCACGGCCTGGGCGACTACGCCTGGGGCGATGCCAAGTGGATGGCGGCCCGGGGCTGCGTCCCCATCCACCGGGCGCCGTTCAGCGCCTACGAGGTGCACCTGGGCTCCTGGCGCCGCCGCCCGGACGGCGGCTACATGGGTTACCGCGAGATCGCCGAACAGCTCATCCCCTACGTGCGCTACCTGGGCTTCACCCACGTGGAGCTGCTGCCGGTCGGCGAGCACCCCTTCTACGGTTCCTGGGGCTATCAGCCGCTGGGCCTCTTCGCGCCCACGGGGCGTTACGGCACGCCGGAGGACTTCAAGGCCTTCGTGGACGCCTTCCACCAGGCGGGTCTCGGGGTGGTGCTGGACTGGGTGCCCGCCCATTTCCCGGGGGACGCCCACGGCCTGGCTTTCTTCGACGGGACGCACCTCTACGAGCACGCCGATCCCCGCCAGGGCCGCCACATGGACTGGGGCACCCTGATCTACAACTACGGGCGGCGGGAGGTGCAGACCTTCCTCATCTCCAACGCCCTGTACTGGCTGGACCGCTTCCACATCGACGGCCTGCGCGTGGACGCGGTGGCCTCCATGCTCTACCTGGACTACAGCCGGAAGCCGGGCCAGTGGATCCCCAACCGCTATGGAGGTCGGGAGAACCTGGAGGCGGTGTCCTTCCTCCGCCGCTTCAACGAGACGGTCTACGCGGAGCATCCGGACGCCTTCACCATCGCCGAGGAATCGACGGCCTGGCCCATGGTCTCCCGGCCCACATCTGTCGGCGGCCTGGGCTTCGGCTTCAAGTGGAACATGGGCTGGATGCACGACACGCTGGGCTATTTCGCCCGCACCATGCTCCACCGGCGGTACCACCAGGACGAGCTGACCTTCAGCATGCTCTACCACGGCACGGAGAACCACGTGCTGCCGCTCTCCCACGACGAGGTGGTCTACGGCAAGCGGAGCCTGCTCGGACGCATGCCGGGCAGCGAGTGGGAGCGCCTGGCGAACCTGCGGCTCCTGCTGGCCTGGGCCTTCGCCCACCCGGGCAAGAAGCTGGTCTTCATGGGAACGGAGCTGGGCCAGACGCGGGAGTGGAACCACTCGACGGCGCTGGAGTGGGAGCGGCTCGACCAGCCGGAGCCCAAGGGCATCCACGATCTGCTCCGGGACCTGAACGCGCTGCACCGGGCGCGGCCGTCCCTCCACGAGGGCGACTGCGAATCCTGGGGCTTCGCCTGGATCGAGTGTGGCGACCGCGCCAACAGCGTGCTCTCCCTGCTCCGGAGGGGCGCCGGTCCCCGCGACACCACCGTCGTGATCCTCAATTTCACGGCGATGGTCCACCGGGACTATCGGGTGGGTGTTCCCTTCCAGGCGGGCTGCCGGGAACTCCTGAACACCGATGCCGAGGCCTACGGCGGCCAGGGGTTCCTGAACCCCGGGAGACTGTGTCCAGAACCCATCCCGCGGCATGGGCACGGCCACTCGCTGGCCTTGACCCTCCCACCCCTCGGCGTGGTCTTCCTGGCGGCCGAGCCTGGAGATGAAGCGTAGAATACCCGCCAGAGAATCGAGGCCTGCGCCATGGAAATCCTGCGGCAGAAGCTCGAACGGCTCACCCAGAACCTCTGGTGGACCTGGCGGCCCGAGGTGCGCTCCATCTTCCGAGACCTGGACCTGGACCTGTACCAGCGCGCCCACCGCAACCCCATCTCCGTGCTGCGCCAGATCGACACACGGCAGATGGAGAACCGGGCCATGGAGGTGGACGTGCCGGCGCGGATCGACCGCGCCCTGCGCCAGCTGGACGAGTTCCTGCATCCCGTGACCACCTGGGGTCTCTTCCACGCGGGCCCGCTGAGCACGCGGCCGGTGGCCTACTTCTGCATGGAGTTCGGCATCCACGAGTGTATCCCCATCTACTCGGGCGGCCTCGGCATCCTGGCTGGCGATCATCTGAAGGGGGCCTCCGACCTGGGCGTTCCCCTGGTGGGGGTCGGCCTCCTGTACCACCAGGGCTACACCAGCCAGGTGCTGGATCCGTCGTTCTGGCAGCAGGACGTGCTGGAACCCTTCGACCTGAAGGACCTCCCCCTGCGGCCCGCGCTCACCGCCCGGGGCGAACCCGCCCGGGTGGGGGTGGAGATGCCGGGACGGACCGTCTGGGCCCAGGTGCTGGAGGCCTGCGTGGGCCGCGTGCGCCTCATCCTGCTGGATACCCGCGACCCCCAGAACAGCGAGGCGGACCAGGCCCTCGCGGCCCGCCTCTACGGCGGCGACCAGCGCATGCGCATCCAGCAGGAGTTGATGCTCGGCGTGGGGGGCGCGCGGGCGCTGCGGGAGCTGGGCATCACCGCCAGCGTGTTCCACCTCAACGAGGGGCACACCGCCTTCGCCATCCTGGAGCGGGCCCGGCACCGGGTGCAGGCCGATGGCCTGGAACCCTGGGCGGCCCTGAGGGAATCGGCCGCGGCCACGGTGTTCACCACCCACACCTCGGTGGACGCGGGCCACGACCGCTTCCCGGTGGAGCTGGCGGAAGAGCACCTGCGCCCCCTGGCGGAGGGGCTGAAGCTCCCGGTCCAGGAGGTGGCGAACCTGGGCCGCGTGAATCCCGGAGACCACGGGTCGCCCTTCATGCCCACGGTGCTGGCCCTCCGGCAGTCCAGCCGGGCCAATGGCGTGTCGGCCCTCCATGGCGTGGTGTCGCGGGCTATGTGGACCGGCCTCTGGCCCGGCCGGCCCGAGGCCCAGGTCCCCATCGGGCACATCACGAACGGCGTGCACGTCTCCACATGGCTGGCCACGGAGATGGAGCAGCTCTTCGAGTCGCGCATCGGCATCAACTGGCTGGAGGGCATGGTCCACCACGACCTGTGGACGAAGATCGAGGCCGTGGATTCGGCGGAGATCTGGGAGATCAAGCAGGTGCTGAAGGCCCGGACATTGCGGTTCGTCCGGGAGCGGGTGGCCGCCACCCGCGCGCGTCTGGGCCTTCCGCCCGTGGATCCGCCGCCGCTGGACCCCGACGCGCTCACCATCGGCTTCGCCCGGCGGTTCGTCCCGTACAAGCGCCCGGACCTGCTCTTCACGGACCTGGACCGCCTTGCGGCCCTGGTGAACCATCCCACCCGGCCGGTGAACCTCATCTTCGCGGGGCGCGCCCACCCGGCGGACCAGCGCGGCAAGGGCCTCATCCAGAAGGTCAACCACCTGCTGGAGGATCCGCGATTCCGGAACCGGATCGTGTTCGTGGAGAACTACAACATCCACGTGGGCCGCAACCTCTACCAGGGCGTGGACGCCTGGCTCAACAACCCCGTGCGCCCCCTGGAGGCCTGCGGCACCAGCGGCATGAAGGCGGCCATGAACGGCGCTCTGCACATCTCCGTGCTCGACGGATGGTGGGCGGAGGCCTTCGACGGGAAGAACGGCTTCGCCATCGGAAGCGGGGAGTCTCATGCCGATGGGGAGGTCCAGAACCGGCGGGACACCGAGTCGCTCTTCCGGGTGCTGGAGGAGGAGGTGGTCCCCTGCTACTACGACCGCGATGCCGCCGGCGTGCCCCGGGCCTGGGTGCAGCGGGTGAAGCGCTCCATCCGGACGCTGGCCTGGCGCTTCAACTCCGACCGCATGGTGATGGACTACGTGCGGAACTGCTATCTGCCGGCCGCGGTGGCCGCCTCCTGCCAGATGCCGCCGGTCTGAGGGATCAGCCGCTCCGCGCCACCATCGCGTGGTAGAGATCGAGGTAGGCCTGGGCTGGCCGGTCCCAGCTCCTGTCCTGGCCCATGGCCGCGCGCTGCATGGTCCGCCAGGCGGCGGGGTCGCTCCGGTACAGGGCGCAGGCGCGGTCCAGGGCGCCGGCCAGGTCCGCGGCCGTGGCCTCCTCGAACACGAAGCCCGTCGCAGCGGAGCCCCCGGACCGCGTGTCGTCCGGACCCCGGACGGTGTCGGCCAGGCCGCCCGTGCGCCGCACCAGGGGCAGGGCCCCGTAGGCCTGGGCGTAGAGTTGGGTGAGGCCGCAGGGCTCCTCCCGGCTGGGGACGAGGATCACATCCGCGCCGCCGTAGCAGCGGTGGGAGAGGCCGGTGTCGTAGCCGATCCGCGACGCCACGCGCCCCGGATACCGGCGTGGCGCGGCGCGGAAAGCCGTCTCCAGCGCCCCGTCCCCCTGGCCCAGGACCGCCAGCTGGGCGCCGAGGCGCGCCAGGCGCGGCAGGACCTCCAGCACGAGGTCGAGACCCTTCTGGGGCGCGAAGCGACTCACGATGGCGAAGAGGAGCGCATCCGGGTCCTCCCGCAGCCCCAGCTCCCGCTGGAGGGCCGCCTTGTTGAGCGCCCGGCGGTCCAGGCGGTCCAGGTCATAGGGGAAAGCCAGGTGGAGGTTCCCGGCTGGCGTCCACACGCCAGCGTCCACGCCGTTCAGGATGCCCACCAGGTCCCGCCCCCGCTCGGCGAGGAGGCCATGGAGCCCGCCCTTCAA
The DNA here is from genome assembly GCF_022808835.1 of Geothrix mesophila. Classification (NCBI taxonomy): domain Bacteria; kingdom Pseudomonadati; phylum Acidobacteriota; class Holophagae; order Holophagales; family Holophagaceae; genus Geothrix; species Geothrix mesophila. The sequence continues at coordinate 1,039,171 of NZ_JAKZLD010000001.1, read as the reverse complement.
CGGATCCTGGATCTCCCTTGCGTAGGTGGGGCTCACGGTGCTGATGCGGTCGGCATGGACAAGCCCGGCCTTCAGGAAGCAGATCTGGTCGTAGTACTCCAGGTCGGCCGGCGTGAAATGCTCCAGGGGCAGCCGCAGGTCCGGGAGGAGGGTTTTCGGGAAGATGCCCTGGTAGGCCAGGTTGTGGATCGTGAGCAGGGCGGCGGGGCGGGGGCCGGGTTCAAAGGCCAGGTAGGCCGGGGCGAGGGCGACCGGCCAGTCATGGACGTGCAGGATGTCCGGGCACCAGCCGTCGTCGCCCTCCTTCGCGAGCCGGGCCGCTGCCCAGGACAGCGCCGCGAACCGCCGCGGCGTGTCCACGCGGTCCTCGTAGGGCGGTCCGCTCCCGAAGAAGGTGGGCTGGTCCAGCAGGTAGACGGGGACGCCCGCGGGGGTGCGGCCGAGGAGCAGTCGCGCGGCACCCCCGCCCATGAGGTCCGGCAGCTGGCGGATCGGGGCCAGCGGAGCCGCCGCCTGGAGGAGGGCCGGGAAGCCCGGGAGCAGCAGGCGCAGGTCGGCGCCCCGGGCCCTCAGGGCCAAAGGGAGGGCGGCCATCACGTCCGCCAGCCCGCCGACCGCCACGTGGGGATAGAACTCCGTGCCCGCGAAGAGAATGCGCATACGTCAGGTACCGAGCCGCTCGATCATCGCCTGGGAGATCAGCGTGACGCCGTTGGGGGTCCGGTAGAATCGGCGGCCGTCTTCTTCAGGATCGAATCCGACGGCCAGACCCGCCGGGATGCGGCAGCCGCGGTCCACCACCACCCGCCTGAGGTGCGCGCGATGGCCGATGTCGGCCAAGGGGAGGATCACGGATTCGTCGACGCGGCTGTTCGAGTGGATCCGGACCTGGGTGGAAATCAGGGAGTTGCGGACGTGGGCGCCGGAGATGATGCAGCCGGTGGAGACCAGGCTTCCGATGGCATAGCCCTGCCGGGCGGCGCCACTGAGGACGAACTTGGCCGGGGGCAGCTGCTCCTGGCGGGTGAAGATGGGCCAGCAGTCATCGTACAGGTTCAAGGCGGGGCGGACGGAGACCAGGTCCATGTTGGCCTCCCAGTAGGAATCCACCGTGCCCACGTCCCGCCAGTAGGGTTCCGGGCTGGCCTCGTTGGGCACGCAGCTGCGCTCGAACCGGTGGGCGAACACCTTCGCGCGGTTCACGAGATTCGGAATCAGGTCGTGGCCGAAGTCGTGACCAGTCTCCTCCTGCGCGCCGCGTTCCAGCTCCTCGAAGAGGAAGGGGGCCTTGAACAGGTAGATCCCCATGCTCGCCAGGCATTGGGAGGGATGGTGCGGAATGCACGGCGGCTCCGCCGGCTTCTCGACGAAGGCGCGAACCCGATCGTCCTCGTCCACCTGGACGATGCCGAAGCCCTTGGCTGAGATGCGGGGCACCTCCAGGCAGGCGATGGTCATGTCCGCGTCGTGGTCCAGGTGGTCCGCCAGGAAGTACTTGTAGTCCATCCGGTAGACGTGGTCGCCCGCCAGGATGAGGACATTCAGCGGGTCGTAGCGGCGGATGTTGTCCAGGTTCCGGAAGACGGCGTCCGCGGTGCCGTTGTACCAGGCCTCCTTGGACATGTCCTGCTGGGCCGGCCAGACGTGGACGAACTCCTGGAGTGACCCGGGGAGGAAGCTCCAGGCGAAGTGGAGGTGCTCCAGCAGCCGGTGGGAGTTGTACTGCGTGAGGATGGCGATCTTCCGGAAGCCCGAGTTCACGCAGTTCGAGAGGGCGAAGTCGATGATCTTGAACCGGCCGCCGAAATCGAGGCCAGGCTTGGAGAGCCAGTCCGTGAGGTCGTGGAGGCGCCGGCCCCTCCCGCCGGCCAGGATCACGGTCAGGATGCGGCGGGGGCTGAGGTACGACTCCGTCAGGGGCATGGATCCTCCCCGAGGGTGAACCTGCATGAGCCATCACATGACAAGCCCCATGGCGAGGGGGGCCAGCGCCGGGAAAAGATCAGTCCACCACCAAACCCCGTCAAGGAGACCGGATGAGATTGGCGACCCGCCCATCATCCGACCCACGGTAGGACCGTTCCCGACCTACGGTAGGTGCTTTCTCTGGCGCACATGGCTGCTAGGCTCACCAAAACCCAGCTCTTCAGAGAGTCCCCATCCGGAGGTTCCATGCGATCCGCAGTCATCGTCGAAGCCAAGCGCACGCCCATCGGCCGGGGCGTCAAGGGCGCCTACGCCGCCACCCGCCCGGAGCACCTGGGCGCGGTGGTCATCGAGGCCATCAAGCCCCTGCTGAAGGACTGGTCCGGTCTGGAGGACGTGCTGGTCGGCTGTGCCATGCCGGAGGGCGAGCAGGGCATGAACATGGCCCGCCTCGTCAGCTTCCGCGCGGGGTTGCCCATCACCGCCGGCGCGGCCACCATCAACCGGTTCTGCGGCAGCAGCCAGGAGACCATGCTCATGGCCGCCCGGGCCATCATGGCGAACCAGGGCGATCTCTTCCTCACCGGCGGCGTGGAGAGCATGTCCAAGGTGCCCATGATGGGCTTCAACCCCAGCGTGGACCCCTACCTCACCGAGCACTACCCCGAGGCCTACTGCTCCATGGGCATCACGGCCGAGAACCTGGCCAAGGAGTACAAGATCTCGCGGAAGGACCAGGACGAGTTCGCTTACCAGAGCCACCAGAAGGCCGCGGCCGCGTGGAAGGCCGGGAAGTTCGAGCGGGAGATCGTCCGCTTCGAGACCAAGGGCCTGGACGGCAAGCCCGTCACCCTCCAGCAGGACGAGTGCGTGCGCGCCGACACCAGTTTGGAGAAGCTGGGCGAGCTGAAGGCCGCCTTCCTGGCCGACGGGTGCGTCACCGCCGGCAACAGTTCGCCGGTTACAGACGGAGCCGCCTTCCTGCTGGTCATGGAGGAGGGCCTGGCCAAGTCCCTGGGCCTCAAGGCCCGCGCCCGCATCATCGGCGGCGCCGTGGCCGGCGTGGAGCCGGACCGCATGGGCATCGGCCCCGTCCCGGCCGTGAAGAAGGTGCTGGACCGCTTTGGCCTGAAGCTCGACCAGATCGACGCCATGGAGCTGAACGAGGCCTTCGCGGCCCAGAGCCTGGCCGTGATCCGCGAGGGCGGCTACGACATGGCCAAGGTGAACGCCTGGGGCGGCGCCATCGCCGTGGGCCACCCCCTCGGCGCCAGCGGCGCGCGCATCATCACCACCCTGCTGAACCGCCTCGAGACCGACGGCGGCAAGTACGGCATCGCCACCATGTGCATCGGCGGCGGGCAGGGCATCGCGTCCATCATCGAGAAGATCTAACCGCGAAAATCACGAAATAACGCTAAAAAGGCCATTTTCCTTTCGCGCGATTTAGCGGTTTTCGCGGTTCCAATTCCTTTCGAGGTTTCCCATGAACATCAAAAAAATCGGTGTCCTCGGGTCCGGCGTGATGGGCTCGGGCATCGCGGCCCACGTCGCATCCGCGGGCTGCCAGGTGGAGCTGCTGGACATCGTCATCGACGAGGCGGCCCCCGACAAGCTGGCGGAAGGCGCCCTGGCGGGCCTGGCGAAAGCCAAGCCGGCCCTCGCCATGCACGCCTCATACCTCAAGAAGATCCGGCCCGGCAACCTGCGCGACCACCTCGACCGCCTGGCCGATTGCGACTGGGTGGTGGAAGTGGTGAAGGAGGACCTGGCCATCAAGCGCGAGCTGTACGGCCGCCTGGAGGCCCACCTCAAGCCCGGCGCCTGGGTCAGCTCGAACACGTCGGGCATCCCGCTGAAGCTGCTGGTGGAGGGCCGCGGGGACGCCTTCCGGAAGCACTTTGTCATCACGCACTTCTTCAATCCGGTGCGCTACCTGCGCCTGCTGGAGTTCGTGAAGGGCCCCGAGGTGGACGAGAAGGAGGCCCAGGCCTTCCGCACGTGGCTGGAGGAGGCCCTCGGCAAGGAAGTGGTGCCGGCCTACGACAGTCCCACCTTCATCGGCAACCGCATCGGCATCCACAGCATCATGGCCACCCTCCAGCTGGCCCTGAAGGAGAAGATCCCCTTCGAGGTGCTGGACTCGGTGCTGGGCGACGCCGCCGCCCGGGCCAAGAGCGCGGCCTTCCGCACCGCGGATCTTGCGGGCGTGGACATCCTCGCCGCCACGGCGAAGAACGTCTACGATCTGTGCCCGAACGACGAGGTGCGCGACGTCTTCAAGTTCCCGGAGTTCCTGCAGTACATGCTGGACAACAAGCTCCTGGGCAACAAGACGAAGCAGGGCTTCTTCAAGAAGGGCCCCAAGGACGCCAAGGGCAAGAAGACCTTCCTGGCCCTCGATCCCGCCACCCGCGAGTACGTGCCCCAGGTGAAGCGGGACTGGCCGATCCTGAAGGAACTGAAGGGCATCGACGACCCCGCCGAGAAGGTGAAGACGCTGCTCACCAGCGACAGCGAGGCCGGACGCCTGGCCTGGCGCTGCATTGCGCCGAACCTGACCTACGCCGTGAACCGCCTGGGCGAAGTGACGGACGGGCCCCTGAACGTGGACCGCGCCATCAAGAACGGCTTCGCCTTCGAGCTGGGGCCCTTCGAGACCTGGGACACCCTGGGCGTCGAGCGGGTCGTGGCCCGCATGAAATTCGAGGAATTGCCCGTACCGCCCCTCGTGGAGCAGATGCTGGCCAAGGGCATCACCAGCTTCTACCGCTGGGAGCACGGCGTCCCTGTGGCGCAGCTCAACCCCAAGACCCTGACCTACGATCCCATCCTCGAGGATAAGCGCATCATCATCCTCAAGCGCGAGGAGGGCCGCGGCAAGGTGATCGCCGAGAACGGGAGCTGCCAGCTCTACGACCTGGGCGACGATGTGGCCTGCCTGAGCTTCCACAGCAAGATGAACGCCCTCGACGACGGCATCATCATGCTGATGGAGGACACGGTCCAGAAGCACGTGCCTGGCCGCTTCAAGGGCCTGGTGGTGGGCAACCAGGGCCAGCACTTCAGCGCCGGCGCCAACCTGGTGATGGTACTGAACGCGGCCAAAGACAAGCAGTTCGACCAGATCGAGGAGGTGGCGCGGCGCCTGCAGTACGCCGGCCGCATGCTCACCTACGCGCCGTTCCCGACGGTGGCGGCCCCCTTCAACCTGGCCCTGGGCGGCGGCTGCGAGATGACCATGGCCTGTCAGCGGGCCGTGGGCCACGCCGAGCTCTACATGGGCCTGGTGGAAGTGGGCGTGGGCGTCATTCCCGCCGGCGGCGGCTGTCTCCAGATGCTGCTCCGCATGGAGGACGCCCTGGCCGCCAAGGGCCAGCTGGGCCCCATGCCCAAGGTGAAGGCCGCCTTCCAGGCCATCGGCACGGCCAACGTGAACACCAGCTTCGACGAGGCCCAGCGCAATGGTTACTTGCGCCGCACGGACCGCCGCGTGATGAACAAGGCCTTCCTGCTCCACGAGGCCAAGCAGGAGGTCCTGAAGATGGCCGCCGACTTCCAGCCCGTGAAGGAGCGCACCCTGCGCCTGCCGGGGCTGGGCGGCAGCGAAGCCCTCAAGCTGGCGGTCAAGGATTTCCAGCTCCAGGGTCTCGCCAGCGAGCACGACGCCGTCATCATGGGCGAGCTGGCCAACATCCTCTGCGGCGGGGACGTGAGCCTCGTCCAGGAGATCACGGAGGAGCGGATCCTCGAGCTGGAGCGGCAGGCCTTCGCCCGCCTCTGCAGCTACGAGAAGACCCAGGCCCGCATGGACGCCATCCTGAAAACGGGAAAACCCCTCCGCAACTAGCCTGAACTGCCGCTATTTTGTGACTTAAGCCGCCTTTTCCCGGGCGGCTTTTTTTTGGGTTGCCAGGGCATGGGCAGATCGGAACACTTGGGGCGGTCGATATCCAACACCCACAATCAGGAGGCACTGTGAGCGGAAATTCTCAGTCAACTCCACGCGTAGCGGCCATCGTGGGCCCCTACCTCTCCGGAAAGACCTCCTTGATGGAGAGCCTTCTCTTCGTGGCGGGCGCCCTGCCGCGCAAGGGCTCCGTCAAGGAGGGGACCACCGTCGGCGACGCCTCCATGGAAGCCAAGGCCCGCCAGATGAGCGTCGAGGCCAGCCTGGCCTCCTGTGAGTACCAGGGCGAGGCCTGGACCCTCATCGACTGCCCGGGTTCGGTCGAGTTCCGCCAGGAGGCGGTGCATGCCCTCATGGCGGCGGACGTCGCCGTGGTGGTGTGCGACCCCGATCCCGCCCGCGCCCTGATGGCGGCCCCGGCCCTGAAGTTCCTCGATGACCACAAGATCCCCCACGTGATGTTCATCAACAAGCTGGAGGCGGCGGGCAGCGCCGGGAAGCTGAAGGACGTGCTCAACGCCCTCCAGCAGATCTCCGAGCGCCCGCTGGTGCTGGTGGAGATCCCCATCAAGGAGGGCGACCAGGTCACCGGCTATGTGGACCTCATCAGCGAGCACGCCTACAAGTACGAAGCGGGCAAGGACGCCGACCTCAAGCAGATGCCCGAATCCGTGCTGCCCGAGGAGCACGAGGCCCGCCAGCTCATGCTGGAGAAGCTCGCCGACTTCGACGACCACCTCATGGAAGAGCTGCTGGGCGATGTGGTGCCCTCCCTCGAGGAAGTCTCCGAGGACCTGGCCAAGGACGTCCGTGACGACCTGCTGGTGCCGGTCTATTTCGGGTCCGCCGACAAGGACGCGGGTGTGCGCCGCCTCTTCCAGGCCCTGTGCGACGAGGCTCCCCGGGTGGACGCCACGGCTGCCCGCCTGGGCATCCCCGAAGGCAAGGACACCCTGGTGCAGGTGTTCAAGAGCGTCCATGCCCAGCATGTGGGCAAGCTGAGCATCTCCCGCGTGTGGCGGGGCGAGGTGGCCGACGGCGTCATCCTGGCGGGCAACCGTGTGAGCGGCATCAACAGGCTCTTCGGGTCCCAGCAGATCAAGCAGACGAAGGCCTCCGCCGGCGAGGTGGTGGCGCTTGGCCGCATGGACGAAGTGCGCACGCGGGAAGCCCTGACGCCCGCCGCGAAGGTGACCCTGGATTGGCCCGAGCCCCTCCAGCCCATGCTGGCCCTCAGCCTGCACACCGCCAAGAGCGGCGACGACGTGAAGCTGTCGCTGGCCCTCCAGAAGCTCTGCGAGGAGGACGCCTCCCTCCAGGTGGAGCAGAATGCCGAGACCCAGGAGCGCATCCTCTGGGGCCAGGGCGAGGTGCACCTCAAATGTGCCCTGGACCGCCTCAAGAGCCGCTTCGGCCTGGACGTGCAGGCCAACCCGCCCATGGTCCCCTACCGCGAGACCTTCACGAAGGCCGCCAAGGTCCATGGTCGCCACAAGCACCAGACCGGCGGTCACGGCCAGTTCGGCGACGTGTGGTTCGAGGTCAAGCCCCTGCCGCGCGGCACGGGCTTCCAGTTCGAGGAGCGCATCGTCGGTGGCGTGGTGCCCAAGAACTTCTTCGGCGCCATCGAGCACGGCGTCGTGGACTGGATGAAGCGCGGCCCCCTGGGCTTCCCCGTCGTGGACATCCACGTGGCCCTGGTGGACGGCAGCTACCACACCGTGGACAGCTCCGACATGGCCTTCAAGACCGCCGCCCGCATCGGCATGACCGAGGCCGCTCCCGTCTGCCACCCCGTGCTGCTGGAGCCGATCTCCGAGGTCCACATCAGCGTCCCCAGCGAGTACACGCCCAAGGCCCAGCGCCTGGTGACCGGAAGGCGTGGAGGCCAGGTCCTCGGCTTTGACGCCAAGCCCGGCTGGAAGGGCTGGGACGTGGTCTCCGCCTACATCCCCCAGGCGGAGATGAGCGACGTCATCGTGGAGCTCCGCAGCCTCACCATGGGCGTCGGCTCCTTCACCTGGTCCTTCCACCACCTGCAGGAGCTGGTGGGCCGGGACGCCGACAAGGTGGTGGAGGCCCGCAAGCAGGCGAAAACGACAGCCTGATCGTTTCTTCGGGGGGTTCCTCGCTTCGCTCCGTTGCGCGAATACCCCGGACCCCCGCGACCGAGCCCGGCCAAGCCGGGCTCGGTCTTTGGTTCTCACGCCAGGCCCACCGGAGCCCCGGCCCTGGCGGGCCGGAGAATAGGAAAAGCCATAAGGCCGTTGCGATGAGACAATCCATATTCCGGAATTCCGCAGGAATTCCGGAGCACACGGAGCGTCCCTTGGCCCAGAAAGGCGTGCAGATCATCGCGGTGGAACCCGGCAGCCTGGCCGAGGAGGCGGGGATCCGCCCGGGCGACACCCTTCTGGCCATCAACGGGGAGGCCGTGCTGGACCAGCTGAACTACCAGTTCCTGGTGACCCAGCGGGACGAGACGGACCTGCTCGTCCAGCGGCCGGACGGCAGCTCTTTCGAGGCCTCCGTGGAGAACGGCGGGGAAGGGCTTGGCGTGGACCTCGCCCAGGACGAGGTGAAAGTCTGCAAGCAGAATTGCGTGTTCTGCTTCGTGCACCAGATGCCCAAGGGCTTCCGGAAGTCGCTCTACCTCAAGGACGAGGACGTGCGCCTCTCCTTCCTCTACGGCCACTTCACGACCCTCTCCAGCAGCGACGAGGCCGAGCTGGACCGCATCATCCGCGAGCGCCTGAGCCCCATCCACGTCTCCGTCCACGCCACGGACCCCGAGGCCCGGGTGAAGGTGGTGGGCAATCCTCGCGAGGGCCACATCCTGAAGAAGATCGACCGGCTGCTGGCGGGCGGCATCGACGTCCATACCCAGGCCGTGGTGGCGCCCGGGCTCAACGACGGGGCCATCTGGCAGCAGACGGTGGATGACCTGTGGGCGCGCAGGAAGGAGGGCAGGGGCAGCGTCCTGAGCCTGTCCTGCGTCCCCGTGGGGCTCACGGCTCACCGGGAGAACCTGCCTGTGGTGCAGGATGTGGAAGCGGCATTCGCGCGGGAGTGGGTGGCCCGGTGGATGCCCGAGGTGCGAAAGTACACCAGGGCCAATGACGGCGAGCCCTGGCTGCTGCTGGCGGACGAGTGGTTCACCCGGGCGGGTATCGAGGTGCCGGGACGGGCTTTCTATTCGCGGTCCTGGGCCCAGCTGGAGAACGGGGTGGGTCTGGTGCGCCGCTTCCTGGAACACAGCCGCCGATTCATCAAGAGCCCCCGGGCGAAGGGTTTCGCGGGGCGCCGGGTGCTGCTGCTGACGGGCTCCAGTTTCGCCCCGACCCTCTCCCGCGTGGCCGCGGAGCTGAACCGCGCGGTGGGCAGCCACCTGCGCGTGGTGCCGGCCCGGAACTTCAGCTTCGGCGACAGCGTCACGGTGGCGGGCCTGCTTTGCGGCGAGGACCTGAAGTACGCCGCCCACGCCGACCGGGATCAGAAGGGCGGCCGGGCCGACTGGGTGGACGCGGTGGTGGTGCCATCCGCCAGCCTCCGCACTCATACAGGCCCCACGGACCAGTACACGCTGCGTGGGCAGGTCGTGCGGGAGGAAGGCACCTTTCTGGACGACCTCACCTTGCCTGGGCTGGCCCTGGACCTGGGTGTGCCCACGGTGCCCAGCGGGGCGAACCTGTCTCACCTCCTGGATCATCTGGAGGCGGCGGATCATGGCGCCTTCCGGGGCGGGGCCCTGAGCTCAGCCTTCCACACCGCGGGCCTGAACCTGCCGCAGGGCGCCTACAACCCCTGATGGACCTCTTCTCTTTAAAGAATAAGGAATGAATGTAAGCGGAGGATCGCGGAGGAGCGGAGGATAGCTGAGACAGGGAAATGCTGTTCTCCGCTTTCCTCAACGATTCCGCTTTTTCCGCTTATTGGATTCTTTATGGTCCAGCCCTGGTTGACTCGAGAATGACCGCTTCCACTCCCGCCCATTCCCGCCGCCGCATGGTGGCCCGCGCCGAGCTGGCGGGCTCCGCGCTGTGCTTCGGCCTCATGGCCATCCTGGCGCGGAAGCTCACGATGCCGGACATGGGGTTCTCGGCGGGCCACCTGGCCGTCCTGCGCTTTGTGGTGGGCGCCCTGGCGAGCCTCCTGGCCTTCGCCCTGATCCCGGGGCTCTACCGGCCCAGCAACTACCGGCTGCTGGTGACCCGCGGCCTCTCGGGCGGCGCGGTGGTGGTGCTCTATTTCTACGCCCTGGCCCACATCCCGGCGGGCGAGGCGGGCATCCTCTACAACGTCTTCCCGGTGATCGCGGTGGCGATGTCGCTGGCGATCTTCAGGGAACGTCCCACCATCCACCTCTGGCTGGCGATCCTGGCGGCCTCCCTGGGCGTGGTCCTGGTGCTCAGCCAGGGGCACCTGGGCTTGGGCCTGGGATTGGGCAGGGGGGAGCTGGCGGCCCTGGCGGCGGCGGTCTTCGCGGCCACCAGCGCCAACGCCATCCGGGCGGCGCGCCACACGGAGAATGCCGCGACCATCTTCTTCTACTTCTGCCTGGCGGGCCTGCCCGTGGTGCTTCCTTTCGCCCTCTCGCCCTGGCCCGGCCTCCTCCATGGGGGCCTGGGCGCCTGGGGCCTGGCGATTCTCATGAGCCTGCTGGCGCTGGGCGGGCAGTTGCTGATGTCGGAGGCCTACGGGGCCTTGTCCGTGTCCGAGGCTGCGGTGTGGCTCCAGCTGCTGCCCATCGTCCAGTACCTCCTGGCCATGCCCCTGCTGGGCGAGCGCGCCACGGGAGCCGGGCTGGTGGGAGTCCTGATCACCGTGGCCGGAGTGGCCTACGGCACCGTGCTGGGGCACCGGGCGCGGGCATGAAAAAGGGCCCCGAAGGGCCCTTTCCATGTGGATCGGGGGGCACCTAGCTGACGGGTGCGGCCACGATGCGCTTCTTGAGGGAGACGGCCACTTTCACGTCGCCGCCATCCTGGCCCTGGAACTTGTCGAGGTTCTCGAGGGACTTCTTCTTGGCGGTTTCCGAGGCGACGCGGACGGCATCGAGCACGTCCACCATGGCCTGGAACTTCACGTCCTCGTCCACCTTCAGGAAGACCTTCCGGTAGTTGAGGGGCTGCAGCATCACGGCATCGGGCAGCTTGTCCTTGAGGCCCTGGGCGTCGATCTTGTCCTGCTGGAGGGTCATGGTCCCGTCCTGGTCGACCTGGATCAGGATGTTGTTCGGATCGGGCTTGGGGGGAGTGGCGGTCTGGACGACCTGGGGCACCACCACCTTCATGGCCTTGCTGAGACCGGGCACCATCACGATGAAGACGATGAGGAGCACCAGCACGATGTCGATCAGCGGGGTGACGTTGATATCGGTTTTGGCTTTACCCTTGGCGCCGCCGGTATCCATCAGTTACCCCCTTCCTTCTTGGTGTCCTTGTCCTCGCTGGTCACGATGGACGCCTCGTCGGCGCCACCCTTCCGGCAGGACTGGAACAGCTCGTTGATGTACTTGAAGGGCAGGTCGGCATCGGCCTTCACGAACACGCGCTTGTCGTTCAGCATCGAGACGTTCTTGTTGATGAAGTCCTCCAGCTGCTGGCGCTGGCCTTCGTCGTTGATGTAGAACCGCATGTCCTTGGCGTCTTTGTCGTCGATGAGGACGGCGCCGGGACCGATCACCTCGTACTTGTCGTTGCGCTTCGAGGTCAGCATGAGGGTCAGGTACTTCTGGCCCGCGTCCTGCTGCTGCTCCACCTTCGGGGCATGCTTGGACAACGGCAGCTTCACAGCGTTGTTCACGGCGGGGGTGATCACGATGAAGATGATCAACAGCACCAGCACGATGTCCACAAGCGGCGTGACGTTGATGTCGGACTTCATCCCACCCTTGGAACCACCTGTATCCATGGTGTGTTCTCCTTAGAAATAGCCCGGGAGCTCGCGCCCCCGGGCTGGGTGGCGGTTCCTTAGCTCTGGCTCTCGCGGCGGATGAACTCGTCGATCATCTGGGAAGCCGCGTTGTTGATGTTGGTGACGACGACGTCCTGCTTGTTGGTCAGCAGGTTGTAGATCCACACCGCCGGGATGGCGACGAACAGGCCGAGGGCGGTGGTGGCCAGGGCCTCACCGATGGAGCCGGCCAGGGCGTTGATGTCGCCGGCGCCCTTGGTCTTCAGGTCGGAGAAGACCTTGATGATGCCGATCACGGTGCCGAGCAGGCCGATGAAGGGGGCCAGCGCGCCGATGGTGCCCAGGCCGCTCATGCCCTTCTTGAGGAGCTCGACGACCTCGGCGGTGCCGCGCTGGATGGCGCGCTCCACGGGCTGGATGGCGTCGTGGTTGGGGTTCATGGTCTTGAGTTGCTTCTCGTACTGGAAGATGTCCAGGCCGTGCTTCAGCACCAGGGCGATGTGGCTCTTGTTGTGGGTGGTGGCGGCGCGCTTGGCGGCCTCGAAGTCGCCGCGGCGGAGGGTGTCCATGAAGAGCTTCAGGAACTTGTCCGAGGCCTGCTTGCTCTGCGCGTAGGTCACGAAGCGCTCGATGGCCACGTAGATCTGGTAGGCCATCAGGATGAAGAGAACGGAGATGATGAACTTGTTGGCGATGGAGGCCGAACGCCAGATCTCGGCGGCGGAGAAGCTGTCGTGGCCGCCTTCGGCAAGACCGAGCATCAGGGGGGTGGTGAACAGGTTCATGAGGTTTCCTTATGGAATGGAGAGAGGATTGGACGTGGGAAGGGGCGCGGGCTACCGGAGCCGGAACGGCATGGTGAGCTTGAATCGCGCGTACTGGGGTGCGCCGTTCAGGAGGGCGGGCTCGAACTTCCACTGCATGGCGTAGGCTTCAGCCGTGGGCCGCAGCTGGGGAGGTCCTTCCTTCGCGACGGCCGAGGTGGGCACACCATCGGGGCCGACCACGATCTCCACGACCACCGTGCCCTGGATCTTGGCGATCTTGGCGAGAGGAGGATAAGGAGGGGCGGGGGGCTGGTACTTCACCTTGATCTGGCTGAAGTCGAAGTCCACCACCTTGCCGGTGCCGCCGACCACGCCGCCGACCACGCCGCCGACCACGCCGCCGATGACACCGCCGGGGACACCACCGGGAACGCCGCCGGGGACGCCGCCCAGCGAGTGGTCCTGCTTGGGCAGTTCTTTGGGAACCGTCTCAGGCACCACTTCCTGGCGCGGGTCGATGGGAGTCGTATCCACCTTGCTGGTCGTCACGGCAGCCATGGGCGGCGGCGGCGGCGGCGGAGGAGGCGGAGGCGGAGGGGGCGGAGGCGGAGCGGCTTCCACCTGCTCGGCCAGGTCGATGCCCACCGTCTTGATCACCTTCTTCCCGGCCTCGGTGTGCTTCGCCAGCTGGAACCCGATGAACGCGAAGAGCGCGTACATGGCGATTGTCGTGGGAATGGTGACCTTGGGGTTGCCCCGCTTGATCGCCTCATTCCCGGCGACAAGGGAGGACTTGTATACAGCGTCCTCCAGCGTCTCCACGGGAGCCACCGGCTTGGCGGGGGGTGATTTCTTGGGATCTTTGCTCATGCGACTCCCTTGAAAAATCCAGGGGAAAAAACAGCGCGCCGGACCCATGGGAACTTCGGTCCGGCAACGAAAGGTGAGGATAAAGAGCTGGGGCTGGCCCAACGGTTAAGATGGCAAAGGGCGGACGGATGGTCAAGCTCGAAAGACGGGCCTGATCCCCGCCATATCTGTCTTTCGCTGTTTTTTGCTTGGTTTCGCAACACCCGTCTGCGGCCCAAGCAAATGAAATTGTTAATTTTTGTTAAGAAGGTCTGGGCATCCCATGTCGAAGGTCACAACCCCATATTTTTCATTCACCCCCGCCTCCGCCCCCCCCTCCGGGGCCGCGAGGGCGGGTGGGTTTTACACCTCGCATGGCGAGGTCCTGACCCCGGCGTTCATGCCTGTCGGGACCCAGGGAACAGTCAAGGGCATCACGCCGGTCCAGCTCCGGGAGGTGGGTCCCCAGGTGATCCTCGGCAACACCTATCATCTGGGGCTGCGCCCCGGAGACAGCCTGGTGGCCCGTCTGGGGGGCCTCCACCGGTTCATGGGATGGGATGGGCCCATCCTCACGGATTCAGGCGGGTTCCAGGTCTTCTCCCTGGCTTCGCTCCGGAAGATGACCGAGGAAGGCGTCACCTTCCAGAGCCACGTCGACGGCAGCCCGCAGTTCCTGTCTCCCGAGCGGAGCATGGAGATCCAGCGGAACCTGGGCTCGGACATCTGCATGGCCCTGGACGAGTGCCCGCCGGGTCGCATGGAGCGCGCCAAGCTTGAAGTGAGCATGGCCCGCACCACGCGGTGGCTGGCCCGCAGCCGGGCCGTGCCGCTCCAGCCGCACCAGGGGCTCTTCGCCATCAACCAGGGCGGGACCCACCTGGACCTGCGCCGGCGCCACCTGGCGGAGGCGATGGAGCTCGATGCGAAGATCCCCTTCCAGGGCTTCGCCGTGGGCGGCCTCAGCGTGGGAGAGCCCAAGGACGAGATGAACGGCGTGCTGGCGGAGTTCGTGAAGGAACTGCCCGCGGACCGGCCACGGTACCTCATGGGCGTGGGCACGCCGGAGGATCTGCTCTTCGGCATCGAGCAGGGGGTCGATCTCTTCGACTGTGTTCTGCCCAGCCGGGAGGCCCGCCACGGCCGCATCCTGACCAGCCGGGGCAAGCTCAATCTCAAGAACGCCCGGCACCGGGAAACCGACCTGCCGCTGGATCCGGATTGCGGCTGCTACACCTGCCGGACCTTCAGCCGGGCCTACCTCCATCATCTTTTCCGCTGCGGCGAGCTGCTGGGCTTCACGCTGAACACGATCCACAACCTGAGCTACACTGTGGGGCTCACCCGCGACGCGCGGCAGGCCCTGCTGGAAAACCGATTTCCGGCGTTCGCCCAGACCGCGCGCGCCCGATGGCAGACCGAGGAGCCCTAGATGATGTACGCCCTTCTTCAGCAGACCCAGGCCGGCGGCGGGCCCGCTTGGATCCAGTTCGTGTTCATCGGCGGCATGGCCCTGATGTTCTACTTCCTCCTCATCCGGCCCCAGAGCAAGGCCCGCAAGGAGATGGAGGCCCGCCTGTCCAAGCTGAAGGCCGGCGACGAAGTCGTGCTGACCTCCGGCCTCTACGCCACCATCGACCGCGTGGAGGACAAGCACATCTGGATCAAGCTCGGCGGTTCCGTGGTCAAGGCCCGGCGCGCGGCCGTGGCGGCCCTGGCCTCCGAACCTGAACAGCAGCAGAACTGACCCCCTGACCTTCCGGGCCGGCCCCCGCCGGCCCGCTTCTTGTAGGAGCGCCCCGTGACCAAGCGGAGCCTCTGGCGCCTCGCCATTGTTCTCGCCGTGCTGTTCGGCTGCGGCTACTTCTTCACGCCCCTCTCGAAGGTGAAGCTGGGCCTCGATCTCCGGGGCGGCGTACACTTCGAGCTGGAGGTCCAGGGCCAGGAGGCCCTCGCGGCCGACCTGCGCGACAGCCGGGATCGCCTCACCGCCCGCCTCAAGGAGAAGGGGCTCCCTGGCGCCGTGGTGCAGGTGGACGGCGGCGCCCTCCGGGTCGATGGCGTGGGCGCGGACCAGAAGGCCACCGTGGAGAAGGTCGCCAAGGACTACTTCTCCGGCTACGCCTTCAGCGCCGAGGGAGACGTCTTCCGGCTCACCCAGCGGGACTCCTACCAGAAGCAGCTGAAGGACGACGCCAACAAGCGCGCCCTGGAGGTCATCGAGAAGCGCATCCGCGACATCGACCCCGCCAACGTGCTGGAGCCCGAGATCACCGCCAGCGGCGCCGAAGGCAACCGCATCGTGGTGGAGATCCCCGGCATCGAGGAAGGCGACCGCGAGCGCATCAAGAAGCTGCTGGCCACCCCGGGCCACCTGGAGCAGCGCCTGGTGGCCAAGGCCCCCCAGGTCTACTTCAACACCAAGGAGGAGGCCCTGGCCTTCTTCAAGGGGACCATCCCGCCGGAATTCGAGCTGTTCCCCGAGATCGAGAGCGAGCGCCAGGCCCGCCGCACAGGCCAGCCCGCGGCGAAGGCCAAGCCCGGCGAGGAGAGGATCAGCAGGTGGGTTCTGCTGGAGAGCCGCGTGGCCGTGGATGGTGCCGACATCATCGACTCGCACCGGGCCTCCAACTCCCAGACCGAGGCCAACGAGGTCAACTTCACCCTCAACAAGAAGGGGGATGACGACTTCGCCCGCCTCACGGGCATCGCCTCGGAAGAGAGCCGCTACATCGCCATCGTGCTCGACCGGAAGATCGTCACCGAGCTGACGGCCAAGGAGAAGATCATCGGCGGCGCCGTCCGCATCAGCGGCAGCTTCACCGCACAGGAGGCCGACGACCTGGCCAGCCAGCTTCGCAGCGGCGCCCTCCGCGCCCCCATGAAGTTCCTCGAGGAGCGCGTCGTGGGCCCCGGCCTGGGCCGCGACTCCATCCACGCCGGCGTGCGGGCGGCCGTCATCGGCTTCGCCGCGATCATCGGCTTCATGGTCATCTTCTACCACTGGTCGGGCGTCAACGCGATCGTCGCCCTGACCGTGAACGTGGTCGTGATGATGGGCCTGCTGGGCTCCTTCCGCGCCACGCTCACCCTGCCGGGTATCGCGGGCTTCGTGCTGACTCTGGGCATGGCGGTGGACGCGAACATCCTCATCTTCGAACGCATCAAGGAGGAGCTCGGCCTGGGCAAGAGCGTGGCTGGCGCCATCGACGCGGGCTTCGACCGGGTGTTCTGGACCATCGTGGACAGCCACGTGACCCAGCTCTTCGCGGCCCTCCTGCTCTTCATCTTCGGCACGGGCCCGGTGAAGGGCTTCGCCGTGACCCTCACCGTGGGCGTGGTGGCCTCGCTCTTCACCAGCATCTACATCAGCCGCTACATCTACGACTGGGTGCTCGAGCATCACCCCGGCACCAAGACCCTTTCCGTGGGCACCCACACCTTCTTCAAGGGCTCATCCTACGACTTCATGAAGTACAAGGGCACGGCCATCGCCATCAGCTGGGGCATCATCCTGATCTCGCTCCTCTACGTGCGGCCCTGGAACCTCACCCACAACAACCGCATCCACCTCGGCATGCAGTTCGTGGGCGGCAACGACATGACCGTGCGGTTCCGCGGCGCCATGGAGCCTGAGACCATCCGGGCCGCCCTCGCCCGGCAGGGCTATTCCGACGCCTCCGTGGTGGCCTACGAGAACCCCGACAAGTCGATCCGGGACTTCTCGGTGAAGGTGAAGGCCCGCAAGGATGCGGACCAGAAGGACAGCACCATCCAGGCCAACGCCCTCCGGGCCGTCTTCAAGCAGATGGATCCGGAGGCCGCCGGCAGCCAGCTCCCGGCCCTGAACCTCGAAGGCTCCAAGACGCTGACGGACACGCTGGTGAAGGCCAATCCCGCCGGCATCGGCGGGGATGAAATGGCGCTGCAGGCCACCTACACCCCCTTCGCGGAGAAGATCATCGCCGGCCGCGACCGCCTGCCCTCGGGCCTCTACCAGAGCTACGCCGAGCTGCCGCAGGACCTGCCCCAGGTCGTGCGGGACACGGTCCAGAAGAGCTACCGGCTGGGCGCGGTGGGCATCCTCAAAGACGAGAGCTTCTCCCCCAGCATCTCCGGCGAGTGGACCCGCAAGACCCTCACGGCCGTGGCCTGGGCCCTGGGCGCCATCCTGGTCTACGTGATGTTCCGGTTCACGGCGAGCTTCTCCGTGGGCGGCATCGTGGCCCTGGTCCACGACATGCTCATGGCCCTGGCTCTCTTCGCGGCCTTCGGCTACGAGTTCAACGTGCCGGTGGTGGCCAGCTTCCTCACGCTGATGGGCTACTCCATGGCTGACACCATCGTGGTGTTCGACCGCATCCGCGAGAACAGCCACCGGCCGGAGTACCGCCGCGCCACCATCACCAAGCTGGTGAACGACTCCATCAACCAGACGCTGGGCCGGACGATCCTCACCTCGCTGTCCGTGCTGTTCGTCTCCGTCTGCCTCTGGCTCTTCGGCGGCCCGGCCCTCAAGGATCTGGCCTTCCCGCTGGTCATCGGCGTCATCACCGGCACCTACTCGTCCATCTACATCGCCAGCCCCGTGGTGGTGTACTGGGACCAGTGGTTCGGCGGGAAGGACAAGCTCAAGCAACATGCCTGACCTCATCCGGGGGTTCCACGCTCCGCTTCACTGCGCGAACACCCCCGGACCCCCAAGAAGAAGCCCGGCATAGCCGGGCTTCTTCTTTTCCTACTTCAGCCGACAGCTGATCGCTGACAGCCATCTACTTCAGGTGCTTCTCCAGGAACGCGTATATCTCCTTGCGGGAGTCCTGGGCAAGGGTGGTGTCGATGCGGTTGAAGCTGTGGCCGCCGGGGGCGTCCTGGTAGATCTTGTGCTCGAAGGTCTTGCCGGCGGCCTTGAGGGCGTTGATGAGGGTCTCGACCTCCACCACGTTCACGTCGCGGTCGTTGGTGGTGCTGTGGATGAGCAGGGGGGTGCGCAGCTTCTGGACGTTCCACACGGGGCTGCGCCGCCGCACCAGCTCCACGTCTTCGCTGGGAGTCTTGCCGGCGAACATGGTCCGGACCACGGCGTCGTCCCGGTACTCCTCGCCGGCATAGCCCACCCGCATCAGGAGGTCGGAGACAGGCACGCCGGCGTAGCAGGCGGCGAACTTCTCGGGATGGTCGAAGACGGCCATGAGGGCGATGAGGCCGCCATGGCTCCAGCCCACCATGGCGCAGCGCTTCGGGTCCACCGGAAGGTGCTCCACGGCCCAGTCACGACCGGCCACCACGTCGTCGATCTCCAGGCCGCCGTAGTCGATGGCGTCGTACAGGCCCTTGCCGTAGCCCGTGGAGCCCCGGTAGTCGGGCGCCACCACGACGTAGCCCCGCTCGATCATCTCCCGGACGATGTGGGCGTGATAGGTGCCGAAGTCGCCGTGGACGCCCCCGTGGGGCAGCACGATGAGGGGCAGCTTCCGGCCCTTCTCGGCCTTGCGGGGGATGAAGACGTACTGCTGGATCTTCAGGGGGTGCCGCTGGTTCTTGATGCCATAGGTCTCCTCGCCCCGGGGGTTCGGCGGCCCCGTGTAGGTCACCTTGTCCACCACGGCCACATCCGACAACCGCAGGAACCAGAGTTGATCGTCCGCGGCCTTCCGCACCGCATCCAGTTCCCAGTTGAGGCCGTTCACGCGGGATTCCACCCGCTTCAGGCGCGCCTCTTCGGGAGCCTGAGCCACGAGGGGGGGCAGGGCCAGGGCGCAGAGCAGGAGCGGGACCGGAAGGCGCATGGGGACCTCGGAGAAGGTTTGACCAGAGAGTACTGCACTGGCCATCGTCTTGCGAGGCCTTGAGGGAATCAGCCTTCCCAGCTCACCCAGCCGGCCCGGCCGGGGATCTCTCTCCGTGAAACCTCCTTGGCCGGCGGGTTGGCCGCCTTCAGTTCCGGCAACCAATCCGCGTGGGTGCGGGCCACGACGCCGCGCTCCCGCAGGCCGCCCAGGAAGGTGTCGAAGGTCTCGAACAGGGCCCCCCCCTCGACTTCCGTATGGAGGGCGTAGACGTTCAGGGCGTCCTCACGGACCAGGTCCCAGACCTCGCGGTTCACCTGGTCGGGCGTACGGCCGTCCAGGCCCAGCAGCTCGTCCAGGGTGGGCAGGGTGGTGGGAATCTGGAGGGTGGAGAGGGTCCGTCCCTTCACGATGGGGTAGAAGGGCGCCAGGCCCCGGCAGTCCCCGGCGTAGGCCAGGCCATAGGCCTCCTGCAGTTCCAGCGTGGTGTCGTTGCAGCGCCAGGCGGGGCTCACGGCGCCCAGGGGCTTCTCGCCGAAGACCATGCCAAAGGCCTCGTGGGCATTCGAGTACCAGTCCGACAGCCACTGGCGCGACTTGCGGTCCAGCAGGTCGTGGTACTGCACGTGGTCCCAGGCGTGGATGCCGACCTCGTGACCGGCGGCCTTGGCGGCCCGCATCTCGGCGGCGGCGCGCTTCCAGATGATGGGCGCCGGCAGCAGCACGCCGTACATCATGGTCTTGAAGCCATAGAGCTTGGTGGCGTTCGTGCGCCGCATCTTGGCCAGGAAGCCCTTGCGGAAGATGCGCCGGATGGCCTTGCCGCTGTTGTCGGGGCCGAAGCTGAAGTAGAAGCTGGCCCGCATCTGGTGCTTGTCCAGCAGGCGCAGCAGGGTGGGGATGCCTGTGACCGAGCCTTCCAGGGTGTCAACGTCCACGCGGAGCGAAATGGCTTTCATGAGGTTCCTTCCCGCTCCCATTGTTCCCGGCGGGCCGGAACCCCGCCAGGGCCGCTTTGTGGATCGTCCTGTCGCATGTATGCTTGGCCCGCTCTCCCTAACTTGATCGAGGATCCCATGACTCAGAAACGTCTGGTACGCCTGTCGGAACTCACCGGCCTGAAGGCCGTTCCCAAGGGCCCCTGGCAGGGCCCGGCCGTGGCCGGCTCTGTGAGGGGCTTCCCCGTGGCCGTCGCCTGGACCCGAAACGATCGCCAGGCACAGGTCACGCTCCTGGTGCGGTTCGCCAAGGGCTCCTGGGCCGCGGGGCCGGACGGGCTGAAGCAGTTCGCCGAATCCTCGGAGGAACTCCGCGCGGCCGTGGGCAAGAAGACCCTTCCCAAGGCGATGCTCAAGTCCTTCCAGCTTCTGGAAGACGGGCTCCTCTGCCAGTGGCCGTATTCGTTCTTCGCGCCCAAGCCTGAGGCGGTGGCCGCGGTGCTCAAGGTCCTGGTGGCCTTCGCGGAGCGGGCGGCCAAGCCGGTGTCTGAGCAGTGCGAGGGCTGCGGACGAGAGACGCGGGAGGGCCTCTGGATGGCGGATGGCGTGCCTGTCCGAGTCTGCACCCCCTGCCGGGCCTCCCAGGACGAACAGGCGCGACGGGCACAGGAAGCGTACCAGGCGATGGCCTCCAACCCCCTGGCCGGCCTGCTCTACGGGCTCGCCACGGGCGCGGTGCTGGCCGTGGCCTGGGGCGGTCTCGCCTACCTGATCCACCGGATCTTCCTCTGGGGGGCCATCGGCATCGGCGTGGCGCTAGCCTGGACCATCAACCGGGGTATGGAGAAGGTGAACCACTTCGGGCGGGCGCTCACGGTGCTGCTGACCTTGGCCACGGTCCTCGCGGGGGACTACCTGTTCATTCTCTTCTCAGCCGCGCAGGAATCGGAAGGCGGATTGAGCCTCCGTCTCGCTTCGGCGGTGGCGACCCACTTCTACGAGGTCGATTTCCAGAACGGGTCGGGCTTCGTGAGCCTTCTCTTCGCCCTAGTGGGCGCGGGCTACATCCTCTACATGAACCGGCCGCCGCGGTTCCGCGTCACCTACGAGCCCTTGGGCTGAGAGAGAAAAGGGCGCCGAAAGGCGCCCTTTTCTTGTCAGAGGAAATCAGAAAAAAGGGCCCTTCCGTCATCCGTTATCCGATCTATGATCATCGCGATCCATTCCCGACAGTGCCATCACATAGGAGGTTCCGCCATGCAGAAGTCCCTCCACATCGACCCCAACAAGTGCACGGGCTGTCTTCAGTGCGAGATGGCCTGCGCCTGGGAGAACCACCGCAGCTTCACCATCGCGAAGTCGCGGATCAAGGTGTTCACCTTCCACAAGGAAGGGCGCTTCGTGCCCTACACCTGCACGCAGTGCGACGAGGCCTGGTGCATGACGGCCTGCCCGGTGGACGCCATCCGGCTGGATCCCGTCACCGGCGCGAAGATCGTGCTGGAGCCCACCTGCGTGGGCTGCAAGGTCTGCACGATCGCCTGCCCCTTCGGCACCATCAACTACGTGGCCTCCACCGGAAAGGTGCAGAAGTGCGACCTCTGCGACGGCGAGCCGGCCTGCGCCAAGGCCTGCCCGACCGGGGCCATCACCTACGTGGACGCCGACTGGACGGGACTCGGGAAGATGCGCCAGTGGGCCGGCAAGACCGACACCAACCCGGCGACGGTGTGAGGAGCGACTGCCATGGCATGGACCAAGAACGTTCTCCGCGTGAACCTCGAGGCCGGCACCTGCACCACGGAGCCGCTGAACATGCAGTGGGCCCAGGACTACCTGGGCCAGCGGGGCCTCGCCACCAAGTACCTCGTGTCCGAGATCGACCCGAAGGTTGATCCCTTCTCGCCCAAGAACAAGCTCATCTTTGTGACGGGCCCGCTTACGGGCACCATGGCCGCCACGGGCGGACGCTACTCCGTGGTCACCAAGGGGCCCCTCACGGGCGCCATCGCCTGCTCGAACTCCGGCGGCTACTTCGGTGCCGAGCTGAAGTTCGCGGGTTGGGACATGGTGATCTTCGAAGGGGCTGCCCCGAAGCCCGTCTACCTCCTCATCAACGACGGCAGGGCCGAGCTGGTGGACGCGTCCCACCTCTGGGGCAAGACCGTCTGGGAGACCGAGGAGACCATCAAGACCCAGCACCAGGATCCCCAGATCCGCGTGGCCGCCATCGGCCGGGCCGGCGAGAACCGCGTGCTCTACGCGGCCATCGTGAACGACCTGCACCGCGCCGCGGGCCGCTCCGGCGTCGGCGCGGTCATGGGCTCCAAGAACCTCAAGGCCGTCGCCGTGCGCGGCACGCGCACCGACGCCTACCAGATGGCCAACCCCGAGGCCTTCTTTGCCGCCACGGAGGCCGGCAAGAAGGTGCTGGCGGCCAACGGCGTGACGGGCCAGGGGCTCCCGACCTACGGTACCCAGGTGCTCATGAACGTCATCAACGAGCTGGGGGCACTGCCCACGCGCAACCACAAGGATGTGCAGTTCGAGGGCGCCCACGACATCTCCGGCGAGGCCATGCACGAGAAGCGGTCCACGGACGGCAAAGCCAACCTCGTCACCAACGGCGCCTGCTTCGGCTGCACCATCGCCTGCGGGCGCATCTCCCGCATGGATCCCGGCCACTTCAGCATCAAGGACAAGCCCCAGTACCACGGCGCTTCCGGCGGCGTGGAGTACGAAGCCGCCTGGGCCCTGGGCGCCGCCAATGGCGTGAACGACCTGGAGGCCCTGACCTACGCCAACTTCCTCTGCAACGAGGACGGCTTCGATCCCATCACCTTCGGGGCCACCGTGGGCGCGGCCATGGAACTCTACGAGATGGGCGTCCTCACGGAGAAGGAGACCGGCCTCAAGATGCCCTTCGGTTCCACGGAAGCCCTGGTCAAGCTCGCCGAGATGACTGCCAAGGGCGAGGGCTTCGGCAAGATCATGGGCCTGGGCTCCAAGCGGCTCTGCACGAAGTACGGCCATCCCGAGCTGTCCATGACCGTCAAGAGCCAGGAGTTCCCGGCCTACGACGGGCGCGCCCTGCAGGGCATGGGGCTGGCCTACGCCACCAACAACCGCGGGGCCTGCCACCTGCGCGGCTACATGGTGTCCCCCGAGGTCCTGGGCATCCCCGTGAAGATGGAACCCCAGGCCACCGAAGGGAAACCCGCCATGCTGAAGGCCTTCCAGGACCTCACGGCCGTAGTGGATTCCGCCGGCATCTGCCTCTTCACTACCTTCGCCTGGGGCCTCTCGGACATCCAGCCGCAGATCCAGGCTGCCTGTGAGGGTGACTGGTCTGAGGAGCGCCTGCTCCTGGTGGGTGAGCGCATCTGGAACATGGAGCGGGAGTTCAACCTCGCCGCCGGCTTCACGGCCAAGGACGACAACCTCCCGCCGCGGCTGATGAAGGAGCCCGCCAAGACGGGCCCCCAGAAAGGCGCCGTGTCCAAGCTCGACGTCATGCTGCCGGAGTACTACCAGGTGCGCGGCTGGACCAAGGATGGCGTCCCCACCGCCGAAACGCGCAAGCGCCTCGGCGTATGAAGAAAACCGAGGTTTTCATGCGACACCTCATCATCGGAAGCGGGCCCGCCGGGGTGGTCGCGGCGGAGACTCTGCGCAAGGCCGACCCCGCCGCGGAGATCACCCTGCTTTGCGGCGAGGGGGAGCCGCCCTACGCCCGCATGGCCATTCCCTACCTGCTGAAGGGGGAGATCGAGGAGGCGGGCACCCACATCCGGAAGGACGCTGACCACTACGACCGTCTGCGGATCCAGCTGGTGCAGGCCCGGGCGAAGGGCATCGATACCGCCCATCGCACCGTCGACCTGGGCGGCGGCCGCAACTTGCCCTTCGACCGGCTGCTCATCGCCACGGGATCCCATCCCAGCCTGGAGAAGATCCCGGGCATGGACCTTCCGGGCGTGCACAGCTGCTGGACCCTCGAGGACGCCCGCACCATCCTGGCCCAGGCCCGCCCCGGCACCCGCATCGTCCAGATGGGCGCGGGCTTCGTGGGCTGCATCATCATGGAGGGCCTGCTGTCCCGTGGCGTGGACCTCACCATCCTCGTCCGCAGCGGCTACATGGTGCGCCGCATGATGAACCCCACCGCCAGCGGCCTGATCCGCAAGTGGTGCGAGGCCAAGGGCGTGAAGGTCCTCACCCACACCCAGCCCCAGGGCCTCTCGATCAAGGAGGGCGTCCTCCAGGTGGATCTGGGTGAAGGGCGCACGCTGCCGGCGGACCTCTACCTCAGCGTGGTGGGCGTGGATCCCACCCTGGGCTTCCTGGATGGCAGCGGCATCGAGGTGGGCCACGGCATCCTGGTGGACGCGGCCATGCAGACCAGCGTCCCCGGCATCTACTCGGCGGGGGATGTGGCCGAGGCGACGGACTGCCTCACGGGCCAGCGGCGGATCAATGCCATCCAGCCCAACGCGGTGGAGCAGGGCCGGATCGCCGCGCTGAACATGGCCGGGAAGCCGGCCCAGTTCCGCGGAAGCTTCGTCTTCAACGTGCTGACCACCCTAGGCCTGGTGTCCTCCTCCTTCGGTGAATGGCAGGGGATTCCGGGCGGGGAATCCACCGAGGTGCTCGACGAGACCCACTACCGCTACCTGAACCTCCAGTTCGACGGGGACCGGCTGGTGGGCGCCAATTGCGTGGGGTTCGCCGATCATGTGGGCGCCTTCCGCGGGCTCATCGAAGGCCGGGTCCGCCTGGGCATCTGGAAGCAGCGCCTCCTGGAGGATCCGACGCGGATCATGCAGGCCTACCTCGCGGCCGCGCACCGGGTGGCATGAAGATCACCTTCAAGCTCTTCGCCTCCCTCGCGGTCCATCTGCCGCCGGAGGCGCGGAGCCGGCATCGCATCGACCTGGAGGTGAATCCGGGCTGCACGGTGGGCGAGGTGATCCGCCGCCAGGGCGTTCCGCCAGCCCAGTGCGCCATCGTGCTGGTGGACGGCGCCTGGGTGGCCGCCTCGGAATGGGACTCCCGAACCTTGACCGAAGGACAGGCCCTGGCCATCTGGCCCCCGGTGGCCGGCGGCTGATGGATCACCGCCTCGAACTGGAGATGGCCATCTCCCGGGAGGAGTTCCTGCGCCTGCTGCCCGGAGCCGTGGGGCCCTTCGCCGAGGGGGAGGATGGCCTGTTCCGGGGCGCGGATGGCGCCGGGCGCTGGACCATCCGGCTCGTGACCTTGGCGGATCTCCGCCTGGGCAGCGTGGTCCTGCCTCGGCACCGCGTCGAGGTCCGCCTCTCCGGCTGTCCGGCGGAGGCGGCCGAGGCCTTCCTGGCCCGGCTCCTGCGGGGCTTCATGCGGGGCGGAGGGTAGAAAACCTCAAGGTCCCGTATAATCCCCGGATGCCCACCCAGCGCTCCTCCGGAATCCTCCGCTCCTTCCCGCCCGTCTTCTGGCTGGCGAACGTCATGGAGCTCTTCGAGCGGGCGGCCTACTACGGCCTCAACTCCGTGCTCGCGGTCTACCTCACGAACGAGGTCGTGAAGGGCGGCCTGGGCTTCACCGAGCAATCCGTGGGCTTCCTCCAGAGCCTGATCTACGCCTTCACCTACGTCATCCCCATCGCCGGCGGGGCCCTGGCGGACCGCTACGGGTACCGGCGCATGCTGCTCTTCGCCTTCTCGATCCTCACAGCGGGCTATTTCGTGGCGGGGAACGTCACCTCGTACGGCGCCGTCTTCGCGGGCCTGCTGGTGATGGCGACCGGCGCAGGCCTGTTCAAGCCCATCATCTCGGGCACCCTGGCCCGCACCACCACGGAGGAGAACTCCGGATTCGGCTTCGGCATCTACTACTGGATGATCAACATCGGCGCCTTCCTGGCGCCCCTCGTGGTGAGCGTGCTCAAGGGGTTCTCCTGGCGCTACGTGTTCATCGCCTCCGCGCTCTACTGCGCGGCCATGCTCGTGCCCACGGTCTTCCTGTTCAAGGATCCGCCGAAACCCGAGAACACCAAGAGCCTGAAGGAGGTGGCCCACGGGGCGGCCCTCGTGCTGGGCGACGCGCGCTTCATGCTGATGATCGTGGTGTACTCCGGCTTCTGGATCCTCTACTTCCAGAACTTCGGATCCGTGCTCTGGTACCTGCGCGACTTCGTGGACGCCACGCCCGTGAACCGCTTCTTCGCGTCCTTCGGCGTGCCCCTCAAGTTCGACGCCGAGCATGTCACCGTGGTCAACGGCGGCACCATCATCCTGCTGCAGGTGCTCGTCAGCCGCATCGTGAAGAAGATCCGGCCCCTGCCCACCATGGTCTCGGGCATCGTCATCGGCACCCTCGGCTTCCTGTGCCTGGCAGCCTCCACGAACGTGTGGGTGTTCATCCTGGGCATCTCGGTCTTCTCCATCGGCGAGATGACGGCCCATCCGAAGTACTACAGCTATGTGGGCCTGGTGGCGCCGGCGGACAAGAAGGCCGTCTACATGGGCTATGCCTTCCTCTACGGCGTCATCGGCAGCCTCATCGGCTCCAGTCTGGGCGGCGCCCTCTACGGCGCCATGCTGAAGCCCGTGGTGGGCCAGCCCGGCGGCCCTGCCGCGGCCCGCGCCTTCTGGCTGTTCTTCGTGGCGCTCAACGTGCTGGCCGCCGTCGGCCTCGTCCTCTACGACCGCTTCTTCGCCATAGATACCCCGGAGACCAACGAGAAGGCCCGCAAGATCATGCTGGGGATCTACGTCCTGCTCCTCGCCGCGGGCGTGGCGTTCGTCTGGTCGGCGGTGGCCGGCCCCTCCGTCTCCTACAAGACCCTGGTCCAGGCCGTGATCATGCTGGCCCTGGGCGCGGGCGGAACGGTGGTCAGCCTGCGCAAGGGCTGAACCCCCTTCGTGAGTTCAGCTCTGCCGGAACCCCTGTGACCGGTCCGTGCGCCGCGCCTGGATGAAGCGGTGGATGGGCTCCAGGTCCATGTCCGGGCCCGGGTGCAGCACCACACCGAGACGCGTGGGGTAGTCCTGGCCCTCGAGGTAGGCGAGATGGCGGACCTCGCCCGGACAGTGGAGAACCGATCCATCCGGCAGTCTCGCGTCGATCTCCACCGGGGCGTGGAGGTCCACCATCAGGGGCTCGTCGAGGGCGAGTCCCACGCCGGTCTCGGTGAGGTTCACCAGCAGGGCGTCCAGGGTGCGTCCCCCCAGGCCCACCCGGACCTTCAGCGGCGCCTGCTCAGGCGCGGCCACGCGCATGTCCCGCCGGCGGTGCAGCTGCGCGGACTCGTGGGGCCAATCCAGGCGAAGGAGCGGATCGCCGGCCTCGTCCTGGAGGGGGGCCAGCAGGATGGAGTCCAGGGTGAGCACCTCCTCGCCCAGCAGCACGGTGAGGGTGACGGCGGTGCCTTCGGCGGGCATCGCATCCCGGGCATGCAGGCCGGACAGCTCCAGGGTTGAGCCGGGACGGAAGCTGCGGAGGCGGAGGTCCCCCAGGAGCCGGGAACTGATGCCCTGGAGCCTCAGGCTGGCCACCGCCTTGGTGAGGCGGGCCTGGATGAGGAACTGTTCCAGGACGGGGGCCGACAAGGTGGAGTGTCCCATGGGGTGATGCCTTTCAAATGCCCTGGCTCAGCCGTTCGGCCAGGGTGCGGTGCAGTCCCGCCTCCAGGATGGCCTTGGCCGCGCCCTTCACGTCGTACTCGATGCGGTGGAGGCGGAGCCGCTTCCGCCTGGGGTCGAAGGTCATGAAGGATACCCTCGGATCGCGATCCCGCGGCTGGCCCACGGAGCCGGGATTCACCAGGTACCGGCAGTGCGGCTGCATCTCGAACCAGACGCCGGGATCGAGGCAGATCCAGTTCAACCGGCCCTGGGCCTCGTCCAGCTCGAAGCAGCCGGGCAGGTGGGTGTGGCCGAAGAAGCAGAGGGGCCCCTGGAAGGCGTCGAAGGCCTGGCTGATCTCGCGCATGTGCAGGAGGTACGCGTCCTCGTCCACGGGGGACCCGTGGGCGATCTGGTAGTCGTCCCCCACCCACTGGGGTCCCACCGGGAGGTCCGCCAGGAAGCGCCAGTTGTCCTGCCGCAGCTTCTCCCGGGTCCAGTCCGCGGCCATGTGGGCGGGCAGGCTGAAGGTGCCGTCGGGCTCGAGGCCCGCGCAGACCTTGTCGTGGTTGCCCCGGACCATGAACCGGGGCCGCAGCTCGCGGACCTTGTCCAGCAGCTGGTTCGGATGGGCCCCGTAGCCCACCAGGTCTCCCAGGAGCACGAAGCGGTGGATGGCCCTCCGTCGCGCGAACCGCAGCACGGCCCGGAGGGCGTGCAGGTTCGAATGCAGGTCGGAAAGAATCAAATCCAATGGGATATTCCTGGGGGAGGCCCCCATTCTAACAAGCCCTCATCATGGCGGAGGCAAGATCCTCGGGATTTCGGCCGAAGGAGAGCAGGGCGGGGGCGAGGGACCAGGCCGAGGCGCGGGCCGCGCACCGGGCCATGAAGGCGCTCCGATCCTGGGCTAGGGGACGCAGGGGATCCCGTCCCACCCGTTCCCAGGACCGGGCCGGCGGCTCCGCCAGCCAGAGGGGGGCGAAGCCGGCGGCGGCGACGGCCTCCCGGTTGGCTGGGGCCTCCCAGGCGCCGCCCCCCAGGGCCACCACGGCGGGCTGGGCCAGGAGGGTGGGCAGCAGGGTGGTCTCCAGGGCCCGGAAGGCGCTTTCGCCCCGCTCGGCGAAGATGGCGCTCACCGGAAGGCGTTGATCCGCCTCGATCACGTCATCCAGGTCCTCGAAGGCCAGGCCCAGTTGCCGGGCCAGAAGCCGGCCGAGGGTGCTCTTCCCGGCACCGCTGCCGCCCAGGAGCACCACGCCCTGGCCCCGTCGGAAGGGCGGCCGGACCTGCCACCGCGCCTGCTGGACCTCCCAGCCCAGGGTGGCGGGGTCGGCGCTGCGGTGGACTTCGCCCACCATGGCCAGGGCTTCAGCCCCGGCCCCGAAGCAGGTCCTGGCGTCCGCGGGCCCCAGGCCGCCGATGGCGATGGGCGCGAGGCCCTGGGCCCGCAGGGCCGCGCAACCCGCGCGGAGCCCTTCGAGGCCGATGGGTGCGGCGTGGTCGGTCTTGGTGGCCGTACCGCGGAAAGGCCCAACGCCGGCATGGTCACAGGCCGGGTCGACGGCCTCCCACTCCGCGGGGCCGTGGGTCGAGGCGCCGACATGGCAGCCGCCCAGGCCCGGGAGGCGCAGCGCTTCGGCGGCGGGCAGGTCGCCCTGGCCCAGGTGGAGGCCCCAGGGAGCGAGCCCTTCCTGGGCCGCGAGCATGGCCAGGTCCGCCCGGTCGTTCACGCAGATGAAGGGCCAGCCGCCGTTCGCTGCCGCGTCCGCCAGGGCCGCCCGCAGCTCCAGCCACTGGGACCTCGCATCCAGGGGCTTGCCCCGGAACTGCACCAGCGGGAACCCCGCCTCGCCCAGGCGGCGGATCTGGGCCGACAGCGGCTCGGGACGCGAGGCGTCCGTGATCGGGTAGAGGGGCGGGAGGTGGAGCATGCAGGCAGTGTACCTGGGCCAGAAAAGGGTGGCCGAGCTTCGCAGCCCGGTCGTCACCACGCCAGGCGACTGTCTCTGCTCGAAGCATCATTTCGGTTCGGGAAGTTCGATCCGGGCCGGTCTCTCGTTTCGCATGATGGATAGCGACCGAGCCTTTCCACTGAGCACAGCTGCCCGAAGCGTGGCGAGGTTGAGGGAATCACCCTGCAGATCCCCGAAGGCCAGCAGACGGTCTCCCGCCCGGAGTCCTGCCCGCTCGTAGACGCTACCCGATTTGACGCCCAGGATGACCAGCCTGGGTGTGGCACCCGACCGGTCCCAGACAGCATGAAGAGATTGCCGAACCGCAGGCTTTGCGTCCAGGCACCCGTTCGACCCGACCTTGAACCCCACTTGGGCTCCTCTGAAATCGAGCCAGATGGAGGGCCACATGGCCGATAACCCAAGGAGATCCTCCTCCTCGATCTCCACATCAGGGTCGCACCACTGCTTCGCGCCGATGCCGACAGCTGCTGAAATTGATCGGACCTGCTGGGGGGATTCCTTGCCGGCCACAGTCACCGAAATTGAGGTCGGGCTCGGGACTGTCCGCCTTGGGAGGTTCTTGGCCGCCCGTTCTGAAACCGTAAGGAACCCAGTCAGGCCCGTATCGCAAACGGCCTCGAGCCGAAATCCTGCGACGTCCAGCCGGACGAGCGACACCCCATTTGAATGTTTGAAAGCCAAGTTCTGCAAGTAGAGCCCCTCAGAGCCGCTATTCCAGCAAATCACTTGGTGGTGGAAGTCCATCAAGAAGGTCTGGTCCCGAAGCAGGTTCATGCCGATCAGACCCGCAACTGGGATGTCCATGGTCTGGTTCAGATAGCTGAGGTCGAGCAGAATGGCCCGGAAGGCGCGGGCGTGCAAGGGGCCGCACTGGAGTTGGTGGACCCGGACAGGTTCGGCGGTTACGGCCGATCCTCCAGCTGCGACAGCTTCGACCTTCTTCCCCTCCAGATCCGCGTCCCGAGTCCAGAACTCAGGGCCAATCGACCGGTCGAGCACGGACATTTCAGATCCGGTGTCGACCACCATGCGCACTTCCTTCGAGGTGCCGTCGCCACGCAGGAGGTGGACTTTGACGATCGGGATCCCGAACAGACTAGATTCCATGGGGGTGGACTGGGTCGAGCCGTTCGCCTGGGCGACCAGTGCTGCCAGCCCAAACCCGATCGCTGCTAGACGCATCCTGCCTCCCAGGCGTCCAGCCTACCCCCCTTAGGCCGCCTCGCCCTCCGCGAACTGCAGCCGCACGAGCTTGGCGTAGACGCCGTCCTGGGCGATGAGGGCGTCGTGGTTGCCGCGCTCCACGAGGACGCCCTGGTCCATGACCCAGATCTCGTCCGCGTCCCGGATGGTGGAGAGGCGGTGGGCGATGGTGAAGGTGGTCAGGCGGTGGCTCACGTGCTCGATGACGTTCTGGATCTTGGCCTCGGTCTCGGAGTCGATGTTGGCGGTGGCTTCGTCCAGCAGCAGCACGGCGGGCTCCAGGTAGAGCATGCGGGCGAAGGCCAGGAGCTGCCGCTCCCCGGCGCTGAGCTTCTGGCCCCGCTCCCCCACCTGGGTCTCCAGGCCCTGGGGCAGTCGGGACACCAGGTCCTTCAGCTGGCTCTGCTCCAGCACCGAGGCCAAGCGGGCCTCGTCGAGGGTGCGGTCCAGCACGATGTTGTCGCGCAGGGTGCCGGAGAAGACGAAGACATCCTGGAGCACCAGCCCGAAGAGGTCGCGCAGGCTGCGGATCTTCAGCTCCCGCACGTCCACGCCGTCCACGGTGATGCGGCCCTCGTGCACGTCGTAGAAGCGCATGAGCAGGTTGATGAGCGTGCTCTTCCCGGCTCCGGTGTGACCCACCACGGCCACGCGGCGACCCTTGGGGATGACGCCGCTCAGCTCGCGGACCACCTTCCGGCCGCCCTCCTCGTAGGCGAAGGAGACGTTCTCCAGGCGCACTTCGCCGGCGAACGTGGCAGGCTTCGCGCCGGGTGCTTCCGGGATCTCCTCCTGGTTGTCCAGCAGGCGGAAGATGCGCTCGCTGGAGGCCAGGGCCGTCTGCATGACGTTGTAGCGCTCGGCCAGTTCCCGGATGGGCCGGAAGAACCGCCCCGACTGCTGGATGAAGGCCAGGAGCAGGCCCCAGGTGATGGCTCCGGCCTTGAGCTTGAAGCCCGCGTAGAAGATGAGCGCCGCGAGGGTGCCGGAGGTGATGAACTCCACCACGGGGAAGAACACGGCGTAGGCGAAGATGGTGCGGAGGAAGGCCTGGAAGTAGTCCTCGTTCAGGCCCTTGAACTGCGCGTCGCTGTGCGCCTCCTGGGCGTTCACCTGCACCAGGCCCATGCCGGAGATCTGCTCCTGAAGGAAGGCATTGATGCTCGCGTAGCGCCGCTGCGTCTCCCGGAAGGCCTCGCCGGCGCGGCGACGGAAGATCTCCGTGGCCACCAGCAGGAAGGGCAGGATCCCCAGGGCCACCAGGGCCATGCCCGGGTGGGTCCAGAACATCCAGGCCACGATGGCCAGCAGCGACAGGGCATCCCCCACGATGGCCACGAAGCCCGAGGCGAACATCTCGTTGAGGTTCTGGACGTCGCTGGTGACCCGCGTCATGAGGCGGCCCACGGGGTTCCGGTGGAAGAAGTCCGTGCTGCGGCCCATGAGGTGCTCGAAGAGCTGCACCCGCAGGTCGAGCATGGCCTTCTGGCCCACCCGGGCCAGCAGGAAGTAGCGCGCGAAGCTCACGAGGAACCCGGCGATGAGCACCCCGAAGAACCCGGCGATCATGGGCGCCGCGCCCCTCAGGCTGCCCTGGGCCATGAACCGGTTGATGAGCCGGAGGGTCAGCTCCGAGGGCATGACCTCCAGGAAGGCGCCCAGGGCCATCAGGAACAGCAGGGCCAGGAGGGCGGCCCACTGAGGGCGGAGGTAGCCGGCCAGGCGCCAGAGCAGCGTGTGGCGCATGGGCCGCTGGTCCATCCGGTCAGATTGAAAGTAGGCTTCCTGTTCGGACATGGGGCCATTCTCCCACAGGCGCCCCGATTCCCGTCGTGACCAGGACGGATCGGGGCGGCGCCTGTAAAGTAGGAGATTGCCGGAGACGTCATGGGCCCCTGGATTCCCGCCTTCCTCGCCGCCGCCCTCGTGGCGCAGGTTCCACCCTCCGGATCCGCGGTCGAGGGCCGGCTGCGCCGGGATGTGGCGTTCCTGGCCTCGCCGACCCTCCAGGGCCGGGGCAACGGGTACCCGGGGCTCGACCAGGCGGCCGAGCATGTCCTGCAGACCTGGAAAGGCGTGGGCCTGAAGGCGCAGATCCAGCGGTTCCCGTTCGTCGCGAAGGTGGTCCTGGAGACCCAGGGCGCCCTCCTGACCCACGGCGAGGAGGCCCGACCGCTCGTCTGGGGCCGGGACATCGAGGCCATCGGCTACAGCGGGGACGCGGACTTCCGCATGAAACCCCTCGCCTTCGCCGGTTTCGGCGTGCAGGTCCCCGGCGGCTACGACGATCTCGCGGGTCTCGAGGTGAAGGATCACGTGGTGGTCATCGCCCGCACCCTGCCGGATACGGACACCTTCGCCCACCCGCCGCGGGGCGAGCGGAGCCTGCTGGCCCGCGTGAAGCGCCTGCAGGCCGGGAGGGCCGCCGCGGTCCTCGTGCTGGAGGAGGGCCCGGCCCGGCCCCTGCAGCGGGAAGAGGGGCCGATGAAGCTGGACATCCCCGTGCTCAGCCTCTCGGCGGGCGCCCTCGGGGATGCCTGCGGTGACCTCCAGGCCCGCCTCAAGGCCATCCGGGATACCGGGAAGCCCGCCAGCCAGGACTTCATCTACGCTCCCTGGACCACGCTCACGCTGAAGCTGAGGCTCCGCCGTGAAGAGGCCCAGGTGCCCAACGTGGTGGCCCTGATCCCCGGTCGCGATCCCAAACTGCGGAAGGAATACATCGTCATAGGTGCGCATCTGGACCACCTGGGCCTGGGCGAGCGTCACAGCCTGGGGGGCGCGGAAGCGCGCGGGCAGGTACACCCCGGCGCCGACGACAATGCCTCGGGCGCGGCCCTGGTCCTGGAGCTGGGCCGGGAGCTGAAGCAGGCCCGCCCGCGGCGCTCCATCCTGCTGATGCACTTCGGCGGCGAGGAAGAGGGCCTGCTGGGCTCCAGCCATTGGATCCAGCACCCCACCCACCCGCTGGAATCCGTGAAGTTCATGCTCAACTTCGACATGGTGGGCCGGCTGGATCCCGCGGCCCCGAAACTGCTGATGGGGGGGCTGGGCGCGCCCAAGACCGCCCTCGAGGCCGCGAAGAAGCTGGCGCCAGAGGGTTTCTCCATCAGCGGGGACGTGGGGGCGGCTGTGGGCGGCTCGGACCACATGGCCTTCTCCCAGGCGAAGATCCCCACATTCTTCTTCTTCACGGGAGTCCACGGCGAGTACCACAGGCCCACGGACACGGCGGACCGCATCAACGTCGCCGGCATGGCCGCCCTGGCGGCCTACGGACGCGCGGTCGCCCTGGATCTCGCCAATGCGGACACGACGCCGGTCTTCGATCCCGATACCGCCAAGGTGGTCCTGCGGGGCGATAGCGGCCCCATGCGGGTCGCCTTCGGAACCCTCCCCGACTACGCAGACAACCCGCGGGGTTTCCGCATCAACGGGGTGTCCCGCGGCTCCACGGCGGAGGCCATCGGGCTCCAGGCCGGCGACATCATCATCGGTTTCGGTGGCCGGCCGGTAAAGAACATCTACGATTTCATGGACGCCCTCGGCGCCCACAAGCCTGGCGACAAGGCCGTGGTCCGATGGCTCCGGGGAGACCAGACCATGCAGGCCGAGGCCACCCTGAAAGGCCGCCCATGAGACTCGCCACCCCCATCGGGTTCGCCACCGAGGTCTTCCTCCAGGAGGCGCCGGATCCGGCCCTGCTGCCCGAGGGCCCCTGGACGCTGGTAGGCGATCTGCACCTGAGGGAGGCCTGGACCCGGGCGGGCCTCCCGGAGCCCAGCCACGCCCTGTGGGTGGCGGTGTCCGAGGAGGAGAAGAAGCTGCGGACCATCCTCCCCTGGCTGGAGCACTGGGCCCGGGTGCCCCTGCACCGGGACGCCACCGTGGTGGCCCTGGGCGGCGGTGTCCTCTCGGACATGGCGGGCCTGGCCTCGGCCCTCTACCTGCGGGGCATCGCCTGGCAGGTCTGGCCGACCTCCCTGCTGGCCATGGCGGACGCGGCCCTGGGCGGCAAGACCGCCGTGGACCTCGCCGCGGGCAAGAACCTGGTGGGGGCCTTCCACTCCCCCAGGCGCCTGGTGGCCTGCACGTCCTTCCTGGCCAGCTTGCCCGAGCGGCACCTGGAGAATGGCCGCTGGGAGCTGGTCAAGACTGCCCTCATCCAGGGCGAGATGCCCTGGGCCGCGGAGATGCTGCAGGACGGGCCCGTGAAGGTCCCCTGGGTGGAGCGGGCCCTGGCCTACAAGGCCGGCGTGGTGCACCGGGATCCCAGGGAGGCGGGCGAGCGGCGGCTGTTGAACCTGGGCCACACCCTCGGCCACGCCCTCGAGGCGGCATCGGGCTACGACCTGCTCCACGGGGAGGCCGTGGGCCTGGGCCTGCTGGGCTCCTGCCTCCTGGCGGAGGATCTCGGCCTCAAGGCATTCCCTCCCGCCTTCCTCGCCTCCCTGGCCCGGCGGCTCGCCCCGCTGGCGCCCATGGTCGCTCCCTGGTCGGCCTGCCTTCCCCTGCTGCACCGGGACAAGAAGGCCAGGCACGCGCCCGGGGCCACCGAGGACGCGCCGGCCACGGAGATCCACTGCATCCTCCCCCGCTTCGGGGAGCCGGCGATCCAGCGCGCCCTCGCCCCCGGAGTCTGGGAGTCCCCCCATGCCCGTCTTGTCGACCTGCTCCACCGGGAGGCTCCCCGTGCCTGACATCCGCCTTCCTCTCCTCGCCGCCCTGCTGGCGGCCAGCCTGGCCGCGACGCCGCCGGAAGACGTGCGAGCCCTGATGCTCCAGGCCCGCGCCCTGCAGCTGCGGGGCGGCGGTTCGGATCCCGCCGCCGCGGTGGCCATCTACCGGCGGGTGGCGGCCCAGGTGCCCGAGAGCGCCGAGGTCCACCTGAGGCTATCCGAGGCCCTCCAGGAGGCCCAGGACCCCCAAGGCGCCCTGGCGCCGGCCCGCAAGGCCGTTGCCCTGGCGCCCCGGAACGCGGAGGCGCGGGCCCACCTGGGCCTGCTCCTGTACCAGCTCTCCCAGTCGGATGAGGCCATGGCGGCGGAGGCCGCGAAGGAACTGCGGGCCGCCACGGCCCTGCTGCCCCAGGACCCGGAACTGTGGGCCCGGCTGGGCGAGGTGTCCGAGAAGCTGAAGGATGGCGAGGGGGCGCTTCAGGCCTGGCTGCATCTGGGCCGGCTCCGCCCTAGCTTCCAGGCGGCCTGGGAGCGGGCGGCCATCCACGCGCGGGCCCTCCAGAACTACGAGGGACGGCGCGAGTCCGTGCTCGCCCTCAATGCCCGCAACCCCGACGAGCGCCAACTCCGCATGCTGGAAGAGCTGGCCCGGGATCAGATCCAGGCGGGCTACCTGGCCCACGCCGAGGAGAGCTTCCTCCTGCTCGCCCAGCACCTGCCGAAGGAGGCGGGCCTCTGGGAGAATGTCGCCCTGGTGCGCCTCCAGACTTCGCGGTTCGAAGAGGCGTTGGAGAGCCTGGGCAAGGCCGAAGCCCTGAAGGTGACGCCTCGGACGACCTTCAACACGGCCCGCGCCCTCATGAACCTGGGGCGCTTCCAGGAGGCCGAGACCCGGCTCGCGACGCTCCTCGCCGGCAAGATCCAGGAGGACTGGATCGCCGACGGATCGCAGGCCCTCTACGCGGAGACGCTTCTCCTCCAGGGCAAGGGCGGCGCCCTGCTGACCTACCTCAAGGAGCACCCGGGGCGGGAGCAGGTCGCGGGCGAGCTGCAGGTGTTCACCTGCCAGGCCCTCATCAGCCGCAACGACTGGAAGAGCGCCCTGGCCGCGCTGAAGGACGGCATCACGCGGTTCCCCAAGGTGCCCTTCTTCCAGCAGGCCGCGGAGCTTCCGCCGGAGTGCCTGGAATACCGCTTCTTCTCGCGGAAGGAGACCCGCGCCGCCCTGGAGCAGCTCCACCTTGAGGGCATGGCGGCCATCTGGTCCGAGTTCCGCCGCTGGGACAAGTGCCTGGAGGCGCTCGAGCGGGCCCGCAGCCTGGGGCCCGTGAAGAACGTGGACATCCTGATCATGCAGAGCAGCGCCTATGACCAGCTTGGGCGGGCCGACGATTCCCTCCGGGTGCTCCGGGAGGCGCAGAAGACGAATCCGGGCAATCCCATGGTGCAGAACAACCTGGGATACCAGCTGCTGGAGCAGGGGCAGGACCTGGAGGAGGCCGCCGCGCTCATCGAGGCCAGCGCCAAGGCCACTCCGGACAACGGCAACGTCATCGACAGCCTGGGGTGGGCCCAGTTCAAGCTGGGGAAGATCGCGGAGGCGGAGGCCACCCTCCGCCGCGCGGCGGAGCTGAGTCCCTTCAGCCCGGAAGTGCGGAAGCACCTGGGTGAAGTGCTGGTGAAGCAGGGCAAGCTGGCCGAGGCGGCCGAACAGTGGGAACGGGCCCTGGCCTTCGTCTTCCCGGACCGTCCCGCGCTGGAGAAGCGGCTGGGGGAGCTCCGCGTCCGCCTGGCCCGGGAGCAGGCCCGGAAGGTGGGAGAGACCCAGGCGCCCGCGCCGGACGCCGCTCCGGATGACGACGAGGACTGATCATGATGGTTTTCCAGGCTCCCCCCGCTGATGTGGCGCCGGCCCCGGCGACACCTGTGCGCGCCCAGTACGGCTGGGGGTATTCAGGCTCCGGAGGCGAGGGGACCGGCACCCTGAACCTGCTCATGGAACCGTTCTCCGGCCGCCTGGTGGCCGAGCTGCATGGGCTCGGCGAGCGCCTGCTGCTCCTGGAGGGCGATCGCGCCTCCGGCTACCGGCTCCGGGTGCCCCGGCAGAAGGTCGACCAGCGGGCCGCCACCCTGGCGGAGCTGCCGCTGCCCTTCCTGCCCCAGGTGGCCAGCGTCGAGGCCCTGCTGCGCATGCTCCGCCAGGGAGAAGGCCCGGGCGTGTCCGTGCTGAAGAAGGATGCCGCGGGACCCCGGAAGCTCCACTGGCAGGGCCGGGATCCCCAGGGCAAGGCCGAGCAGGTCTGGCTGGACCGGAAGAGATGGGAGGAAGCTCCCTAGAGCTGTCCTCTGCTGAAATCGCCGCGTCCGCGGCGATTTCAGCGGGCCGGCTTCACCGGGGGAGCAGGCCGGCCCGCCTCGACCCAGGCGCTGAGCACCGCGTCTCCCAGGTGCTTGCCCGCCAGCTGGAGCTGCCGGGTCACCGCGGGACCCTGCCTGGCCCAGAAGACCATCCAATAGGCGGGGGTGCGCATGGCCCGGCCGCGGGTGTCGGCAGGCGTGGTGCGGTCCGCGGTCCGGTCGTCCTCCAGGAGCTGGGGGATGAGCGCGTGGGAGGCGCGGAGCCACTCCCAGGGCCGTTCCATGAAGCGCGGGTCCACCTCGGCGGAAAGTGGGGTCAGCGTCTCCGGTTGGACATAGCGCTCCACCAGCCCGGTCTCCCAGCGGCTGTGGACGCCGCGCTGGTTCGTGGCCTGGCCGTCGTGATTCTCGGTGGTGTGCAGGGGTACGTGGGCGTCCGCCACGTAGTGGCTCAGGATGGACGTGGCCATGGCCACCCGGGCGGCGTCGCCGGATCGGAAGGCATCCACCAGGTCCCGCCAGCGGTCCTGGATGATCCACGGCACCACGCCCGTGCGGTAGAAGTCGCCGCCCAGGCGGGCCTGGGCTTCCTCCACGGTGCGGGGGAGATGATCGGGTCCCCCGTAGGGCTCCATGTCCAGGAAGTGGCGGGGGCCCTCCTTGCGATCTTGGCGCCAGTGGTCCGGGTCCGAGGCATGATCCTCCACCTCGCCCTCGCGCCCCGTGTACCAGGCGCGAGGCTCCGGCGGCAGGCCTTTCAGGGCCAGGGCGCAGGCGGCCCGGTGGCCCTTGTCGCCCCAGGCGGAGAGGGGAAGGGCTGCCAGGAGCAGCGCGAGCAGGGGGATCTTCATGGTGTTTGGCGACTCTCTGAAAAGGATCCCCACGAAGGACACTAAGAAAAACGTGAAGGGCACGAATATAGAGGCATTTATTCGTGCCCTTCGTGGGGATCTTTTGTGGCTGGGCTACTCGGGAATGGTCCCGGTGCGCTCCCAGCGGGTGCGGGTGAAGAAGTGGCGGGCGGCGTCGATGAAATCGGCGGCCACGTCCGTGGGGCCGTCCGGCACGCGCCCGTTGTCGTTGTCAGTGTCGCCCTCGCGGAAGCTCCACCACACGATGAAGGGCCGGCCCCGCAGGTGATCCACGGGCAGGAAGCCCCAGTAGCGGCTGTCCATGCTGTTGTCGCGGTTGTCCCCCATGGCGAAGATGTGGCCCGCCGGCACGGTGACTGGGCCCAGGTTGTCCTTGAACCCTTCCTGGATGAGGCTGTTCATGGCCTGCATCTGGTTGTGGTCATGGAGGGCCAGCACCTCCGGATCCGCATGGCGCCAGAGACCCACGGGATGCTCCGCCTCGCCGGCGTTCCGGGTCAGGGGCCAGGGACCGGGTGTGGGACCCTCGGGGCTCCGGCCGAACTGGAACTCGAAGGGGCCGGTGACGAGCTTGCCGTTCACGTAGAGCCGCTTGTTGCGCATCTCCACCGTGTCGCCCGCCAGGGCCACGCAGCGCTTCACGTAGTCCTGGTCGCGGTCGATGGGGTAGCGGAACACGATGATGTCGCCGCGCTTCACGCTCCGCATGGGGAAGAGCTTCTCCTCCCAGGCCCACTGGGGCTCGGCGAAGATGAACTTGTTGGCCAGCAGGTGGTCCCCGATCATCAGCGTGTTGCGCATGGAGGCGGAGGGGATCTTGAACTGCTGACCCACGAAGGTCTTGAAGAACAGGATCAGGATCATCGCGAAGCAGATCACCTCCAGGTTGTCCCGCACGGCGCCCTTGGCGGCGCCGGGGGGCAGCTCGATCTCGAGGTCGGTGGAGGTGTCGGAAGCGGATTCAGCGGCCATGTCGGCTCCGGGATTGGTCGATCAGGGACGTTGGCCGGGGAACGGGCCGGAGAGGGGGGCGGCAGGCAGGTCCACGAAGCCGCGGGCCACCAGCCGGTTGGTGGTCACCCACGCGCCGTCGCGTTCCTCCTGGGACTCCACCTCGCCGAGGTTCGGCAGGTAGAGCGTGCGGCGCCGGGGTCCGTGGGGCGGCTGGGCCTCCACCCACACGCCGACGGGGTCCGAAGTTGCCGGCAGGAGGGCGGCGCCTTCCCAGGTGGCGCGTCCCACCACGCGGAACCGGGTGCCCCGGTCCTCCCAGGTGGCGGTGGAAGGGAAACCTGGCGGCAGAGTCTGGGCCAGCACCTGGCCATCCTCGCCCAGGAGGGCGATGCCCCCGTCCTGGTGGCGGATCAGCAGGCTCATATGGCCGCGGAGGCTGGCGAGGTCCAGTTGCACCACCCGAGGGGAACCTGGCGCCACGGACGACCGGGCCACGCGCACCTGCAGGCGGTCCGAGGAGCGCTCCGGCTGGGGCCGGGACGGGTCCTCGAAGGCCAGAGTCAGCCCTTCTTCCCAGGGACCGTAGATGGGGGCGGCCGGGCGCGGCTGGCAGGCCAGGGCCAGCACCAGGGCCACAGGTGCCAGCAGGGCCGCAGGCGCCAGGAGGGACAGGCGCGGATGCATCAACGGGGTCCCTTGTTGAACTTGGCCATCAGGTCGGTCAGCGAGGCGCCCGAGGCGGGAACCGCCGGCTCACGCTTGGGCTGGGGCGGACGGGTCTCGCGCTCGGGCCGGGCCGGGCGGGCCTCCTGGGGACGCGGGGGCCGGGTCCCTTCCGGGCGAGGCGGCCGGGGGCCTTCGGGCCGGGGCGGCCGCGGGCCCTGCGGCCGGGGGCCAGCCTGGGACCCGGATTGGGGGCCCGACTGCGGGCGGGGAGGACGGGGACCGCCCTGCGGCCGGCCCTGGGGACGGCGATGGTGGGACGGCTGCGGCCGATCGGCGCCCTCGGGGGCGGCCAGCAGAGCCTTGATGGAGAGGGCGATGCGCTTGGCCTCCAGATCCACGGCCAGCACCTTCACCTTCACGGCCTGGCCCACGCTGAGGGCGTCCGCGGGGTTCTTCACATAGCGGTGGGCGATCTCGGAGAGGTGCACCAGGCCGTCCTGGTGGACGCCCACATCCACGAAGGCGCCGAAGTCGGTGACGTTGGTGACGATGCCCTGGAGCTCCATGCCCACTTCCAGGTCGCTGGGCTTGTTCACGCCCTCGCGGAACTGCACGGCCTCGAACTGGTGGCGGGGGTCGCGGCCGGGCTTCTTCAATTCCGCCAGGATGTCCTTCACGGTCTCCACGCCGAACTTCTCATCGACGAGCAGCTTGGGATCCAGGGCGTCCAGCACGGCATCGTTGCCGATGAGCTCGGGCACGGTCTTGCCGGCCAGCTGGCAGATGCGCTGCACCACGGGGTAGCTCTCGGGGTGCACGGCGGAGGCGTCCAGGGGGTCCTCGCCGCCAGGGATGCGCAGGAAGCCCGCGGCCTGCTGGAAGGCCTTGGCGCCGAAGCGGCCGACCTCCAGGAGCTGCTCGCGGCGCTTGAAGGCGCCGTGCTCGAAGCGGTGGGCCACGATGTTCTTCGCCAGCCCCTCGCCGATGCCCGCCACGTAGGCCAGCAGTTTGTAGGAGGCGCTGTTGAGATCCACGCCCACGCGGTTCACGCAGCTCTCGACCACATCATCGAGGCCCTTCTTGAGGGCGGTCTGGTTCACGTCGTGCTGGTACTGGCCCACGCCGATGCTCTTGGGATCCACCTTCACCAGCTCGGCCAGGGGATCCTGGAAGCGCCGGGCGATGCTCACGGCGCCGCGCACGGTGACGTCGTGCTCGGGGAACTCCTCCCGGGCGATGTCGCTGGCGGAGTAGACGGAAGCTCCGGCCTCGCTCACGCTCACGCAGATGAGACCCTGGCGGTTCGTCTCCTTCAGCCACTCGCGGATGAAGGCCTCCACCTCGCGGCCGCCGGTGCCGTTGCCCACGGCGATGGCCTCCACGGGGTTCTCGGTGCAGAGCTTCTCGAGGATGGCGCGGCTGCCCTCCAGGTCCCGCTTGGGTTCCAGGGGGTAGATCACCTCGTTCTGTACCAGCTGGCCCAGGCGGTTGATGACCACGAGCTTGCAGCCTGTGCGGATGCCGGGGTCCACGCCAAGGGTGCAGCGCTGGCCCGCAGGGGGCGCCAGCAGCAGGTGGTCCAGGTTGGTCTGGAACACCTTGATGGCCTCGCCGTCGGCCTTCTTCTTGGCCTCGTAGCGCACCTCGGATTCGATGGTGGGCGCCAGCAGGCGGTCGAAGGCGTCGCCGGCCACCTCGTTGAGGAAGCGCCGGTAGCCGCTGGCCGGGTTCACCTGGACCTTGGCGACGAGCTGGCTCACCAAGTTCTCGCGCTCCACCAGGAGCTTCACGGTGAGGATCTCCTCCTTCTCGCCGCGGCGCAGGGCGAGGAGACGGTGGCTGGGGATCTTGCGGATGGGCTCGGAGAAGTCGAAGTAGGGTTTGAAGCGCAGCGCGGCCTGGTCGGCCTTGCGCTCCTCGCGGATCTCGGACTTCAGCACGCCCTGCTCGTGGAACTCCAGGCGCAGCCAGGCGCGAATCTCCGCATCCTCCGACAGGCGCTCAGCCAGGATGTGACCCGCGCCTTCCATGCATTCCGAGGGGGAGCGCAGGCCGTCCTCGTCCTTGATGAAGGGCTCGGCGATGAGGAAGGGATCAGCGCCGCTCTCGTCCGCCAGCAGGGAGTCCAGCAGGGGCTCCAGGCCGCGCTCCCTGGCCACCGTGGCCTTGGTGCGCTTCTTGGGCTTGTAGGGCAGGTAGAGGTCCTCCAGTTCGGCCTTCACCCAGGTGCCCTCGATCTTGGCCTTCAGCTCGGGCGTGAGCTTGCCCTGCTCGTCGATGGACTTCAGCACGGTCTTCCGGCGGTCCAGCAGGTCCTTATAGTAGGCGTTGCGGTCTTCGACGGCGCGGATGGCGACTTCGTCGAGCGATCCCGTCGCCTCCTTGCGGTAGCGGGCGATGAAGGGCACGGTGTTGCCCTCCTCCAGCAGCGCCACGATGGCGGCCACGCCGGCGCGGGGG
The DNA here is from genome assembly GCF_022808835.1 of Geothrix mesophila. Lineage (NCBI taxonomy): Bacteria > Pseudomonadati > Acidobacteriota > Holophagae > Holophagales > Holophagaceae > Geothrix > Geothrix mesophila. The sequence continues at coordinate 996,298 of NZ_JAKZLD010000001.1, read as the reverse complement.
AGCTTGAGCTCCTTGGCCATGAGGTCGAGCACTTGATCCACACTTGCTCCTTGCATCCCGGGTCCGGGCGAACTGCGATGATACCAAGCCCGATGCGGATCCGGCGATGCGCCAGATCCGCGCTAGAGAAAGGCCTTGCGCCGCGCGCCCGCCGGGGCGCGTTCGAGGTCCCGCAGGGACTTCTTCCAGTGGGCGGAATCCAGACCGGTGCCGATGACCACTGCCGCGCATGCGGGAGCGGAGCCATCCGCGAGGAGGGGCAGGGGCGAGATCTCCAGGCGCCCGTCCGCCAGCTGGAAGGCCCAGCGATCGCTGCCGTCGTTGCGCGCGGCCCAGCCCGCGAAGGCGCAGACGCCCTTCGCGCGCAGGAGCTCGCCGGATGTCGGCGGCGCCAGCAGCAAGGCTTCCAGCGTCGCGGGGTCGATGGGGTGGTCCCAGTGCAGGGTGAGGGATCGCGCCTCGGCGAAGCTGGGTCCGCTCGTCGCCTCCCAGCCCTCGGGCACAGGCCGCAGGTCGCCGCGCCAGGGATCGGGACTGCCCTCCGGGGCGACCCCGTGGCGCGTGGGGATCAGCGGGATGTGCTTGAAGGCCGCGCGCAGCTCGCCCTCCCAGGCCACGGCCGCCGACGGATCGAGATCAGCCTTGCTGAGGTGGATGAGGCTGGCCAGGGCCGCCTGCCGATGGAGCAGGGGCTTGGTCTTCAGGTGATCCACGGGGGCCAGGCTGGAGACCACCGTGAGCAGGCCCGCCAGCCGCAGACGCCCCGCCAGCGGCGGCTCCTGTTCGAGGTCCAGCAGGTCCGTGGGGTCCGCCAGGCCCGTGGTCTCCAGGACCACGCGCTCGGGCCGCTGACCGTCCGGCTGGTCGCACCAGGCCTGGAGGGTGGCCACCACATCGTTGCGGAGGCTGCAGCAGACGCAGCCGTTCACCAGGTTCTCCACGCCCGCCAGCTCGGGCCGCTCGGCGTCCACCAGGGTGCCATCCACGCTGATGGCGCCGAATTCGTTGATGAGCACCGCCACCCGGCGGCCGGCGGCCACCTCGGCCTTCAGTAGGCGGTTCACGGCAGTGGTCTTCCCGGCGCCCAGGGGGCCGGTGACGATGAGAACTTCGAGCAGGGCGCGATCGGACATGCCTCCATGATGCCCTGGCTGGAAAACTCACGCAGAGCACGCGGAGAGAGCGCGGAGGGTGCAGAGAACGACAGATGAAGGGGAACGCGAAGCAGGCCGCCCTTGTGTGGCCTGGGGTCAAAGACTCGATCTCTTTGCCTCGGCGCCCTCCGGCTTTTCTCCGCGTTCTCAGCGTGCGTGGTTCTTCTTTTGTCCTGCGTCGGGCAAGTGTGAGAGCGTAAACGGGTGGATGTCCTGGACCTGAGCTACCTCGCGGCCGTCTCCCTGGCGGGGGCCGTGGCCCGGTCCTGTGTCCGGGGGCTGCCGGAGGGCTGGCGGATCCGGCTGCAGGCGGAGGCGCCGGACCTGCCTGCGGGTCGCTGGATCTGGCTGCACGCGGTGAGCGTGGGCGAGCTGCTGCTGGCGGACGGCCTGGTGGCGCGCCTGCGCGAGGCCGGCCACCGCGTCCACCTGAGCACGGGCACGCCGGCGGGGCTGGCGCTGATGGCGAAGCGGCTGCCGGGCTGGGACGCCGGCACGGAGCGGATCAGCGGCGGCGCCTTCCCCCTGGATGATCCCGAGGGTCTGGAGCCGTTCCTGCGCCGCCCGCCGGGGCTGTTCCTGGCGCTGGAGACCGAGATCTGGCCGGGGCTGCTCCAGGCGCTGGAGGCCCGTGGCATCTCGCGCGTCATCGTGAATGGGCGGCTCACGGAGAAGTCCCTCCGGAAGGGCGGTCCCTGGATGCGACGGGCCGCCTCACGGCTGAGCCTGGTGGCGGCCCGGGACGAGGCCAGCGCGGAGGCCTTCCAGCGCCTGGGCGCCCCGGAGGTGCGGCTGGGCGGCAACCTCAAGGCCGACCTTCCGCCCCCGCGCCCCCTGCAGGAGGGTTGGATGGCCCTGCGCGAGGCCTGGTCAGGCCTGCCCGTGGTGGTGGCGGGCAATACGGTGGAGGGCGAGGAGGATCTGGTCCTCGAGGCCTGGCGCGCGGCCCGGGCGAAGCATCCTGGCCTGAAGCTCATCCTGGCCCCGCGCCAGCCCCGCCGCTTCGATGCCGCGGCGGATCTGATGACGGCCCGGGGCCTGGCCTTCCGCCGTGCCTCCGGCGGATGGGGGGAGGGCGCCTCCTGGTCGGGGATGGACGCGCTGCTCCTGGACACCCTGGGCGAGCTCTCGGCCGCCTATGCCGAGGGCACCGTGGCCCTGGTGGCGGGAGGCTGGACCGCGGATGGTGGGCACAACCCGCTGGAGCCGGTCCGCGCGGGAGTTCCGGCCCTGGTGGGCCCGGGCTTCGCCAATTTCGAGGACCTGGTGCCGCCCCTGCGCGAAGCGGGGCTGCTCCAGGTGGTTCCTGCCGGCGGGCTCGGCTCCGCGCTGGAGGCCGCCCTGGCCGCCGCGCCGCTGCGCTCCGTGGGGCCGGCATCGCTGCCCGAGACCCTGAGGGGCACGCTGGACCGCACCTTGGGGCTTGTGGAGCCCTATCTGGTCGCCCTTCCGACCGCCAGCCGGCTGGAACCTCATCGAGTATCCTGAAGCGTGGAGCCGCCATGACTCGCCGTGGGACGCACATCCTCCTGATCGATGACGACCCCTCGGTGCTTGAGATGGTCCAGTCCGCCCTGGCCCATTACGGCATGGAGGTCCACGGCTATCCGGACGCCGCCCAGGCTCTGGAGCTCCTCCAGAATCCCAAGGCCCCACCGTTCGACCTGGTCATCAGCGACATCAACATGGAGGGCATGGACGGGTTCGAGGTGGTCCACAAGGTGAAGGCGTCCCACCCCCACCTGCCCGTGGTGCTCATGACCGGCCAGGCCTCGGTGGACTACGCCATCCAGGCCATGCGGCTGGGCGCCTCCAACCTGTTCATGAAGCCCATCGCCATGAAGGATCTGGTGCACAGCGTGTTCCATCTGGTGGAGCTGCACCGGGACCTCCGGAAAGCGGATGACGGCCTGCGCGGGCTGGTGAACGAGCGGCGGCATTTCCTGTTCCGGTCGGACGAGCTGGACATTCCGAGCCTCACCCACCACCTCACAGACCGGCTGGTGCCCATGGGGTTCGCTTCCGCCAGCAACATCGACGTCATCGCCATGGCCATGCATGAAGCCCTGGTGAATGCCCTGGAGCACGGCAACCTCGACCTGGACTCGCGGCTGAAGGGGGACCTCTTCGCCAAGGAGGATGCCTATGCGGCACTCCGCGCCAAGCGCATGGCGGATCCCGACTATGCGGGACGCCTCATCGAAGTCCGCCTGGCCATGGACACGGAGCGGTTCGAGGTGGAGATCAGCGACGAAGGCCGCGGCTTCGACGCCGGCCGGCTCTCCCCGCCTCCGCCCGATTCGGAGATGGCTTCCCACTGCGGGCGCGGCCTGCCCCTCATCCTCCTCGTGATGGACGAGGTCCACTTCAACGACAAGGGGAACCAGGTGCGGTTGGTGCTACGAAGAAAGTAGCTGTCAGCTCTCAGCTAAAGAAAACGCCGGGTCGCCCCGGCGCTTTTACTGACAGCTGACAGCTGACAGCTGATCAGAACGCACTCTCCACGAACGCCTTGAGCTGGGGCTTGGGCTGGCCGCCGATGAGCTTGTTCACAGGCTTACCGTCCTTGAAGACGATGAGCGTGGGGATGCTCATGATGCCGAACTGGCCGGCCACCTGGGGATTCTCGTCCACGTTCATCTTCACGAACTTGGCCTGGCCCTTCATCTCGGCGGCCAGTTCGTCCAGGACGGGGGCGATCATCTTGCAGGGGCCGCACCAGGGGGCCCAGAAATCCACGAGGGTGACACCCTGGGCGACGGCTTGGGAGAACTCGGCGTCGGTGATGTGCGCGACGAGGTCGGACATGGGAACTCCTTTCAGGTTCAGGGTACGGGAATGGGGCCGCCGGGATTGGCGCCACCCCATTGGGCGATGGTGAAGATGCTCATGTAGCGGTCGTTGGTTTCCCGCAGGCGCTGCGCGAGCACTTCGCAGAGGGCGTAGAGGATCTTGAGCGCAATCTTGTGCTGGGTCTCGATGATCGTCCGGAGGTCCTGCAGGGGGATGAAGAACAGCTCGGAAGGCTCGTTGGCGATGGCATCCGCGGCGCGGGCGGACAGATCGATGAGGGCCATCTCGCCGAAGTAGGCCGGCGGCGCCAGGACGGCGAGGGCCTCCTCGCCCGTGGCGCCGCGCTTGGAAATCCGCACCGAGCCCTTCAGCACGATGAAGAGGCCGTCGCCGGCGTCCCCTTCCCGGAAGATCACCTCGCCGGCCGCGACCTGGCGCTTCTGGCCGATGATCAGGATCTGGGCGCGCTCCACCTCGTCCAGGTTCCTGAACAGGGGCGACTGGGTCAGGAAGCGGGCGTCGATCACCGGGGATCCGAGGAAGGTTCCAGGGGCACGTGGGCACAGATGTCGAGGCCGAAGCCACGGAGTCCAATGTACTTGGTTTCATGACGGCTGAGCAGGCGCATTTTTCCAACCCCCAGCTGCCGCAGGATCTGCGCGCCGACGCCGAAATCCCGGTCGTTCATGGCCTGGAGCTGGGCGTGGCCCTCCTCAGCCACTCCCGGGGTGTGGGCATGGCGGCGGAGGTAGACCATGGCGCCGCGGCCCTCCTTGGCCAGGGCGGCCATGGCCCGCTGGAAGAGGCCGGTCTCGAAGCCGTGCAGGTCGTCGGGCAGCGTCTCCACGTGCACCCGCACCAGGGGCGGATCGCCCCCCAGGTCGCCCAGCACGAAGGCCAGGTGGCTGCCGCCGTCCAGCAGGCTCCGGAAGCTGTGGACCTTGAGGGCCCCCCACTGGCTTGCCATGTCGCGGGCCCCCAGGTGGGTCACCAGGGGTTCCTGGCGGAGGCGGTAGGCCACCAGGTCCGCCACGGTCACCAGCGGCAGGCCGTGCTGTTTGCAGAAGGGCACCAGGTCCGGCACCCGGGCCATGGTTCCGTCGTCCTTCATGATCTCGCAGATGACGCCGCTGGGATGCAGGCCCGCCAGGCGCGCCAGGTCCACGCTGGCCTCGGTCTGGCCCGTGCGGGTGAGCACGCCGCCGGGGCGCGCGCGGAGGGGGAAGACGTGGCCCGGCTTCACGAAGTGTTGGGGCTTGGCGTCCGGGGCGATGAGGGCCTGGATGGTGCGAGACCGGTCCTGGGCGCTGATGCCGGTGGTGGTGCCTTCCCGGGCTTCCACGGAGATGCAGAAGGCCGTCTCGAAGGGGCTGGTGTTGTCCCGGACCATGAGGGGGATCTGGAGGCGGTCCAGCACCGGGCCTTCCAGGGCCGCGCAGATGAGGCCGCGCCCATAGGTGGCCATGAAGGCGATGGCTTCCGGGGTGACATGCTCGGCGGCCAGGGTGAGGTCGCCCTCGTTCTCCCGGTCCTCGTCATCGACCACCACGACCATGCGGCCCTGCCGGATGGTTTCGATGGCTTCCTCGATGGAGGCGAAGGGGGAGTCGGGGCGGGTGCTCATAGACCCATCAGGATCGCTCAGGAGGACCCGGGGGGGAAGGGCGCACTCCATGGTAAGGTTGACCATCTTCTGTAGGCCTTCATTTTCCCGAGAGGAACGACCCATGTCCCAGGGTGTGATCCAAGGCTCCATGCGTGAGGCGCCGCTGCCCGACATCATCCAGCTCGTGAGCCAGGGCGGGAAGTCGGGGTGCTTCCACGTGCAGCAGGAGGCCTCCCGCGCCCGCATCTACCTCAAGGATGGGCGGATCATCCACGCCGTGACCCACGCCGGGGAAGGCTTCGAGGCCCTCATGGAAGTCGCCCTGTGGCTCGACGGCACCTACCGGTTCGAGGAGCTGGTGCCCGACGTCCCGGCCACCATCACCAAACCCAATGCCTCCATTCTCATGGAGTTGGGCCGGCGCATGGACGAATGGCGCGTCATCAGCCAGAAGGTTCCTTCGGTGGACCTCTACCCCGCCTCCACCCTGCTCCCCGGGGAGACGCCGCACGGCGTGAACGCCCGGGAGGCCCGGGTCCTGGCGCTCTCCACCGGGTACTACAGCGTCGCCGAGGTGGCCGAGGCCATGCAGAAGCCCGTGCTCACCATCGCCAAGGATCTCTATGGCCTGGTGATGGCCGGCCACGTGACGCTGAAGGGCATCCGGTCGGGCAAACCCCCCAAGATCGACGTTCCCGCCGCTCCCCAGTCCGGACCCCAGCCCGGATCGTCCCAGGCCCTTCCGGATATCCGGGAGATGGATGCCGCCGCGCCATCCGTTCCTCCTCCTCCCGTCGCCGCAGGGTTTCCGGAGAACGCCGAGCCGTTCCCTGAGACCGTGGGCGGAGGGGTCGCCGGAACGCCGGCTCCCGCCCCGGCCAAGCCCGCGCCGGCGGACGATCCCCAGCGCATGGTGAAGCTGATGAACTTCACCCAGCGCATCGCCCAGGCGGCCAAGATGGTGCTTCCCGAAGCCCAGCACGAGATGGTGCACCGCTACCAGGCCAAGGCCACCCAGCAGATCATCTCCGGCGACGGCCCGGAGGCGGTGAAGAACCTCGCCCTGGCCATCAGCCGCGGAGCCGTGGATGCGGGCTGCGATGCCGACATGGTGCGCACCCTGAACACCCACCTCAAGGCGCTCTTCGCCACCAAGTAGGCGATCCCCCATGATCCGACCTCTACCCGCACCGGTGTCCGGCACCGGGAACATCGCGCGCGCCCTGGGCATCCATCTCAAGGCGCCCCTCGCCACCACGTAGGCGGTTTCCATGATCCGACGTCTTCTCGCAGGCCTTGCGGCAGTCCTCTCGCTGGTGGCCATGGGGTGCAAGGAACCCGATGGCAGTTCGGGCGGGACCACGGGCGTGGCTCTGTACGCCTACGACAGCACCACGAGCTCGGTGTTCGTCTGGAGCGACCTGAGCGCCCTGTACGACAGCACTGCCACCTCGGTGGCCCCCACCAAGACGATCACCTCCTCGGTGTTCAGCACCAAGATCGGCAGCCTGGCCTGGGGCGGCCTCTGCTTCGACCGGCAGAACGGCTATCTCTACATGGTTTCTGACACCGGCACCATCGTGCGCGTGAGCAACATCCGGACGCAGAGCGGCGACGTGGCCAGCTCCGACGTGGTCTCCTTCAGCCTGTCCAGCACGGGTCGGCTCTCCAGCTCGACCTTCGGGCAGGCCAGCCTGGACCCCCAGACCGACACCCTCTACATCACCGAGAACGGCAGCAGCGGCACCCAGATCTGGGTCGTCAGCAACGCAAGCACCCAGCCCCAGAGCGCCACGATCACGCTCCAGGCGCTGATGGCCAACGGGGATACCGGCGGCACCGGGGTCGCCTCCGCCTCGGGTTCGGTCTACGCCTTCATGCTCTCGGGCGATACCGTGGGAACCGTGACGACCTACACGGGGCCCCGCCTCCGGAAGGGGACCGCCTCGGGGTTCGTCAGCGCCAACACGATCATCGGCCCCTCCACGCTTCTGGGCCAGTACGGCGCCCTCGCCCTGGACTCGGGCAACGGCTACCTCTTCTTGGCCCGCCACAACACCGATGCCGGCGCTTCCACGGCGCCGATCCTGATGTTCACGACCGGGATGTTCGGCCAGGCCTATGATCAGGCCCCGACGGCGACTCTGGGAAGCGCCACGGACCAACCCAACCTCCGCGTCATCGCCCACGCCGGCACCAAGGACTGGCTGGTGGGCCTGCGCGGAAACGGCTCCACGGCCTTCGCCACCATCGACCTGTGGAAGTCGCCCATGGGCGGCACCGCGGCCAAGACCATCGTCGCCTCGCCCACCACGGCCCTCTTCAAGGGCGTGGCGGTGGATGGGAACGCCTCGTGACCCCCCTCCGCCTCCTGGGATTACTGCTCCAGGACGTGCTGCGGGACCTCCTCCGGCACCGGGGCCAGTACTTCCTCGCCGTGCTCACCCTGGCCTCGGGCCTCCTCCTGGCGGGCGGCGGTCTGCTCCTGGTGGAGAGCCTCGACCGCTTCGTGGGGCGCCTGGAGGACATGGCCAAGGTGGTGGTCTACGCCGCCGATGGCAAGACCCTCGATGAGGCCGAGGCCCGCCTCCGGCGGGATCCCCGTTTCCGGGAGGTGCGCCGGGTGACCGCCGTGGAGAACCGCAAGCGCTTCCAGTCGGCCACACGCGAAGCGGGCCTGCTGCTGGAGAGCGCCGGCCAGGACGCCCTTCCGGAGAGCCTGGAGCTGAGCCTCCGCCAGGACCTCGCCGAAAGCGCCAAGGCGGTGGAGGTGGCCGCGAGCCTCCGGAATCTCCCGGGCGTGGGCGATGTGCTGGCGGACCAGGAACGGCTGGAGCAGATCCAGCGCATGGCCCGGATGCTGCGCTCAGCCCTGGCCAGCCTGGGCGCGCTCCTCCTGGTGGCCGCGGGCTTCGCCACAGGAAACGTCATCCGCATGAGCATCCTGGCCCGGGAGGAGGAGATCAGCATCATGCGCCTGGTGGGGGCCTCCGAGAGCTTCATCCGCACGCCGCTGGTGCTGGAAGGCGCGGCCCTGGGTTTCGGGGGCAGCATCCTGGCTCTGCTGGGCCTGTTCGGCCTGTGGCTGCCCGTCTCCCGGGGCATGGGCGGTCTCTCGCCGCTCCTGGTGGACCTGGCCCGCCTGGGCTTCTTCTCCGCTGGCAGCATGGCGCTGCTCGCCTTCGTGGGGGCCGTCACCGGCGCCCTGGGCGCGCTCTGGGCCTTCTGGAGCACCCGCCGGGCCCAGCGCGCCGAGGCCGCGCTGATGGAGAGCGCAGGCTGATTCCGGGCCTCAGCGGGACCGGGAGTCCAGCTCCCGGCCCGTGATGAGGCCGGAGGACGTTCCCCGCAGGGTACAGGCGTGGCGGGCGGCGATCTGGCCCCGCCGGATGGACGCCTCCAGCGATCGCCCTTCCAGCACGTGGCTGGTGAGGAACCCGACGGCGAGGGCGTCGCCGGCGCCGTTGGTGTCCACCACGGGCCGCTCGCCGGCCACGGGCGGGAAGAAGGCGATGCCGCCGCGGGTGCCCAGGGCGCAGCCCTGCGCGCCCATGCCCGACACCACGATGCGGTCGGGATGACCGGCCAGGAAGGCCCGGATGAGCGTGGAGGGATCTCCGTGATTGGCGGCGGAGAAGAAGAGGATGTCCGCCTGCTCGATGAAGTCGCGCCGATAGGGATCCGCCGGGTCGACGACATCCTGGAGGTCACAGGCCACGGTGAGGCCCAGCTCCTTTGCCACCGGAAGCAGGCGGCGGGCCCAGTCCGGGATGTTGACGTGCGCGAGCCGGGCGCCGGACATCACCTTGCGGCAGCGCGGCAGGTCCAGATCGACGCCGGCGCGCCCCTTCCCGTCATAGAAGTTCTTCCGCCGGCCATCGGGATACATGAGGTTCACGCTTCGGGCGGTGCCCGTCGGGTCCACGCCCAGGCCACGCAGGTCGACGTCCGCATCCGCGAGCCGCTGACGGACGGCCCCGCCCGCGGTGTCCTCGCCCACATGGCCGATGAAGGCCACGCGCCGCCCCAGGGCCGCGTAGCCCAGGCTGGCATAGCCCCCGGCCTGGCCCACGCAGTCCAGGTTCTCCGTGAAGTTCCCCTCCACGGTCCAGTCGATGCCTTCCGGCGGAAGGTACACGTTGGTGTCGAGGCCCGCGCACCCGACGACGACGACCTCCGGGGGGATCATTCCTTCCACCGGCGGGAATCGCTTTCCCGCAGTCCCAGCTGGTCCAGCACACGGGTGGCGAAGGTGTCGTAGAGGTCGTCGAGGGCCTTGGGGGCGGTGTAGAAGCTGGGCATGAGGGGCATCACGATGGCGCCGGCGTCGTGGACGCGGAGCATGTTCTCCAGGTGGATGCGGTTGAGCGGCGTCTCCCGGAGGCACAGTACCAAGGGGCGGTGCTCCTTCAGGCACACGTCCGCGGCGCGACTCACGAGGGACTCGCTCACGCCGGCGGCGATGCGGCCCAGGGCGCCGGCGCTGCAGGGCACGATGGCCATGCCGTCGTGGCGGTGGGAGCCCGAGGAAACGTCCGCACCCAGGTCGCGCTCATCCCGCAGGCCCACTTTCGGAAGGGCCGCGAGGTCCTTCGGTGTGAGGCCCGTTTCGTCCAGCAGGCATCGCTTTCCCGTGGGGGAGAGCAGCAGGGCGATCTCCCCCACCGCAGGGCTGGCGGACAGGCGCCGCAGCACGGCCACGCCGAAGGCCGAGCCGGAAGCGCCGGTGATGGCGAGGGTGAAGCGGAGGCCGCCGGGGTTCGTCATTCGGTCGTCCCTCATTCCAGGCTTCATTCTGGAGCAGGCCGGTAGGCCCCGAAGAAGATGGCGTTGAACAGCAGGCGGCGCGTGAAGGGCTCCTGCCCGCGGAAGACGGGATCGCCCGCCACCAGGATCACCGCCCCCAGGCCCAGCTTCTCGCGAAGGGCATAGGCGGTCTGCTGGAGCTTGGCTTCCATGGCCTTCGGCACCAGGCCGGAGACCTTCAGCTCCTCCTTGCCGTAGTGGAGGGGGTTCTCGCCGCCCTGGCTCAGCTCGAGGATGGGGTCGCTGGTGTCGAGCACCGCCGCCCCGCCCTCGGCGTGGAGACCCCAGGCCAGAGGATGGCCGCCGTCCACCTGGACCTTCAGGAAGGCGCCCGGAATGCTCTCCTCCAGGGCCCGCTCCTCGCGCTTGTCCCAGGGGCGCACCAGGTCCGCGGGGTCGGCCTTGGGCGCCTCGCGCTTGGGATCCTTCTCCTTCAGCCGGGCCTCCTCCGCCGCCTTGGCGAGCAGGTGGTAGCCCGTGGGAGTGAGGCCGGCACGGGAGGCGTAGGCCGCGCCGCCCTGGAAGGCCAGCAGGCTGCCGCCCTCGGTGACCCAGGCCTTCAGCTTCGCCGCGCCGCCCTCGCCGAGGGCCTGCTGCCAGGCCTTGCCCTGGGCGCCATCGTCGACGACGAGAATGTGGGTGAACCGGCCCAGGGGAACGGCTCCGAACCGGTCGGCCCGCAGCTGCACGAAGGGCAGGCCAGCCTCGGTGAGGGTGTGGGCGAGGGCGCCGAAGGCCATGGGGTTGGCGGGGCGGTCCATGAGGATGGCGATGCGGGGGGTCCGCAGGATCAGGGTCCGGTTGGACCCCAGATCGGGTCCCGCGTCCATCTGGGCGGTGTCCATGGCCACCACCGGGTGGTGGTTCTCCCGGGCGAGGGCCTGCAGCCGCCCGGCCAGGGATTCCAGGTTCGTGCGCCGGGGCAGGATGATGGTGCCCGCTCCGAACCGCTGGTTCCGGTAGGTGGCCGGTTCGGCCAGGATCGTGGCCTTGAAGCCTTCCTGGAGGAGGGCCGCCACGGTGCGTTCGACGCCCTCGTGGCCGGCGGGGATGAGGTAGCCCCAGGCCGCCTCGGGGAGCGCCCCCTCCTCGGCCACCGTGAGAGGCGCCGTGGCGACCCTGGGGCGGGCTTTCGCCCGCCAGGCGGGCACATGGAAGGCCAGGGGCAGGCTCCAGGCCGTGAGGTCGTACGTGGGCTTGGGTCCCATGTGGGCCTCGCCTTCCAGCAGGGCCTGGGCCAGATCGCCCCGGGGCTGGTCCAGAGGTACCAGATAGCTGCCCGCGGGCAGGCCCGGGGCCTTGGCCAGGCCGACGGGCTCCAGGCCCGCGGTTCCCAGGGTGGCCGTGGTGCGCAGCACCTCGATGCCGTTCCGCTCCAGCAGGTCCACGAGGGCTCTCGTCCGGCCCGGATCATCCCCCTCCGCCAGGAGGAAGGCCCCGGCGCGGTCGCCCAGGGCCACGCGCTCGCGGTGGGCCCGCTGGTAGTCCCAGAGGAGGGCCTGGCGCTCGCTGGCGGCGGTGGCCACGGTGGCCAGGCTGGCGGCCACGTGGCGCTGGATGCGCCCTTCGAGGGTGAGGATCTCGCCATCCTGCCGCTTGTAGGCGGGCCCGCCCTGGCCGGCCACTTCGAAGGTCATGCCCACGGCTCCCTGGAAGGTGGGCCAGGAATCCCCGTAGCCGGGGTAGAAGAGGTCGAACACGTCTCGGCTGAAGTAGGCCCAGCCGTGGGCGTCGAAGGCCCGGGCCACGCCCTTCCCGAAGGCCGCCTGCCAGCGGCCGGAGAAGGCCGAGGGGAGTGCCTCGTGGATGGGCTGCATGGTGGGCGGGAAGTAGTAGGTGGCTTCGGGCCACATCTCGTGGTGGTCCGCCAGCACCTGGGGATTCCAGCGCAGGAAGGCGGCGGCCTTGGCCCGGGACTCGCCCTGGGTCTGCCAGGCCCAGTCGCGGTTCAGGTCGAAGAGCCTGTGATTGAAGCGGCCCCCGGGCCAGCGACCGGTGTTCGCGGCGTCCATGGGGTCGTTGGTGTTGAAGGGGGTCGAGGCTTCCGTCACGGCCTGCCGGTGCCGGGCCAGTCCGTCCGGGTTCTGCGTGAGGTCCATGAGCAGCACCACGCGGTCGAGCTGCTTCAGGACCTCCGGTTGGCGGGCCGAGGCGAAGTGGTAGGCCACGGCCAGGGCCGCCTCGGAGCCCGAAGCCTCGGACCCGTGCACCGAGTAGCCCAGCCACACGAAGGCGGGGTTTGTTTCCGCGATGCGGCGGGCCTCGTCCTCCCCGCAGGTGCGGGGATCCGCCAGCTTCGCGTTGAGGGCCTGCAGCTCGTCCAGGCGCTTCAGGTTCTCCGGCGCACTGACGACGAGGAAGGGCTGCTCCCTCCCCTCCTCTGTGACGTTCAGGGTGAGAAGCTTCACCCGGTCCGGCGCGGCCGAAGCCAGGGCGCGGACGTAGGCGAGCAGGTCGTGGTGGGAGGTGTAGCGGGTGCCCAGGTCCGGCCGGGGCACGTCGGGGCGGCGGTCTCCGGCCGGCAGCAGGCCGGGCGGAAGGCCGGCCAGGAGGCTGATCGAGGCGCAGGCCGGGGCGATGAGGACAGGCAGGAGGAGGGAGCGCCGCCTCATGCGCGCCTCAGGCCAGGCCCAGGAAGGCCGGTCCGGCCTGCGTGATGGAGCCCGCGCCGAAGGTGATGAGGAGATCCCCGCTGCGGGTCAGGCGCTTGAGGACCTCGGGCAGATCGTCGATCCGGCCGGCGAGGTGGACGTCCTTCTGACCGTGGGCCCGCAGGGCCTCCACCACGGCGGCGCTGTCCACGCCCTGGATGGGGGGCTCGCCGGCGGGGTAGATGTCGGTGACCACCACGGAATCCGCCTCGAAGAACGCCGTGCTGAACTCTTCCAGCAGCGCCCTCGTGCGGCTGTAGCGATGGGGCTGGAAGGCCGCCACGATGCGGCGGTCCGGGAAGCCGGCGCGGGCCGCGGCGAGGGTGGCGGCGATCTCCGTGGGGTGGTGGCCGTAGTCGTCCACCACCAGCACGCCGTCCTTCTCGCCCTTGACCTGGAAGCGCCGGTCGGCGCCCGTGAAGGCGGCCAGGCTGGTGCGGATGGTCTCGCGGTCCACTTCGAGTTCCAGGGCGATTCCGATGGCGGCCAGGGCGTTCAGCACCATGTGGTGGCCCGGCACGCCCAGGCTGAAGGCGCCCAAGTCTTCGCCGTAGGCGCGGACCTTGAAGTGGGTGCGGAAACCCTCCTGGCGGATCTCCTGGGCGCGGATGTCCACCTGGGGATGGGTGCCGTAGGTGCGCACCTGCCGCTTCAGGCGCGGGCGCACGGCGGCGGCGTGGGGATCGTCCATGCAGAGGAACACCGATCCGTAGAAGGGCACCTTGTTGGCGAAGGCCACGAAGGCCTCCTGGATTTCCTCCAGGTCGCGGTAGTGGTCGAGGTGCTCGCGGTCGATGTTGGTGATGGTGGCCAGGGTGGGGTTCAGCATGAGGAAGCTGCCGTCGCTCTCGTCGGCCTCTGCCACCAGGATGTCGCCCTTGCCCAGCTTGGCGTTGCTACCGATGGTGCCGAGCTTGCCGCCGATGACGATGGTGGGATCGAGGCCGCCATGGCTGAGCACCTGGGCCACCATGCTGGTGGTGGTGGTCTTGCCATGGGAGCCGGCCATGGCGATGCCGTACTTCATGCGCATCAGCTCCGCCAGCATCTCGCCCCGGGGGATCACGGGCACCTTGGCGGCGTGGGCTGCCACCACTTCCGGATTGTCGCCTTTCACGGCCGACGAGATCACCACCACCTGGGCGCCTGCGATGGCCTCGCCCCGGTGGCCCAGGTGCACCTCGATGCCCAGGCCCCGCAGGCGCTGGGTGACGGCGGTCTCCCGCAGGTCCGAGCCCGACACCCGGTAGCCCAGGTTGGCGAGGACCTCCGCGATGCCGGACATGCCGATCCCACCGATGCCCACGAAATGGATGTGCTGGATCTTGCCGAACACCTGGAAGCCCCCATGTTTAAGCAGGTGTCAGGATACCCCAGCTCCTGGCATGGCTCTGGCATCCTGATGGGGTTCCCACGGAACCATGGGGGTGTGTGATGAGGACGCTCGATACGCAACTCCGCGCCACCGCGCTCGTTTCCTGTCTTCTCGCCCTGGCTCCCGTCTGTGGTGCTTCGCCACAGCAGGAGCGGGGTCGTCGCGCAACGCCACAGCCCATGCGTCCCATGGCCGACCGGCCTGCTCCGGACGCATCGCGGTCTGACAGTCCCAGGAACCTGGCCGGGCCCATGGCGGCCGACCGGATGGATCGGATGGATCGGACGGAGCGCCACCCGGGGATCCGCACGCCCCGAGTCGATCCCCGTCCGGCGGACCTCGCCCCCCGGGCCACCCGCATCAGCCTGTACCCGGGCACCCAGGTGGTGGTGCCCCCGGCCTGGAACCGCTGCTCCGCGATCCCCTCGGCCCACTACTGGCAGCGGCGCGACATCATGGCGGAGATCCAGTGGCTCTCCCGCCGCGGCTACATCCCCGTGACACCCCTGGGCGGCACCGTGGAGTCCCTCTCGGACTATGTCCAGGTTCCCGCCGGGTGGCGCGCCTATGGGGTCTCCGTCCCCGCGGGCGGCACCGTCCAGGTCGAGGTCCAGCACACGAAGCTGGGCTGGTTCCGGCTCATGCTGGTGGACAAGTGGGGCCAGCCCGGACCTGGCATGATGCAGGCCGCCTATGCGCACCAGCCCGTCCTGGTGACCTACAAGAACCCCCACAAGGAGGCCACGGCCGTCTACGTCATCGTGGATGATCCCGCCTGGTGGTCAGACGCCCGGGACCCCTACACCCTGGTCGTCCGCCGGAACTGGGACCCCGCCACGGTGGACCTGAGCGGGGTGAAGATGGTGGCCGGCCTCTGGGGTGCCAGCCCCAGCGTCAGCGCCGAGTTCCGCGGACCGAGCCTCACTGGACCGGCGGTCTTTCCGCATTGAATTGATATCGTCTGGGGGTTCCCCCCGCAACGCATGCGCTGCGGGGATCTGAGGTCGCGCTGCGCGCACGCCCCCAGACCCCCGCGCAGAAGCCCGGCTGAGCCGGGCTTCTGCTTTATCCACCCGGAGAGACTCACTGCCAGGGACAGGCGCCTGTCACCCACATCCGGAAGGCCCGGGGTTCCACGGTGAGCTCGGCGCGGTCCCGCTCCGGGGCGGGCTCGCCGTCCAGGTGCCAGGGCAGGGGGCGCTCCAGGCGCAGGGTGGCTCGGCGGAACCGCCCCTCGTGGCGGAGGGCCGTGTGTCCGCCCTCCTGGAAGAGCCTGGGCGCTTCGGTGAACAGCGTGAGCCAAGTGGGCCGGGCCAGGGTGGCCCACTGGAGGCAGCCGTCCGTGGGATCGGCGTACGGGGCGATCCAGAGCCCGCTGCCGTAGGTGGGGAGGTTGGCGAAGCAGAGGCTCCAGGCGGCTTCCGGCAGCCTTGACGCGCCCGGGTGGAAGGCGGCGCGGATGCGCTCGATCCGGCCGTCCGAGGGGGGCATGGGCACCTCCTCCGCCTCCCAGGCCAGGGCGGCCGGCTTCCAGGTGCGCCACAGCTCCAGGGTGGCCCGGGCGTAGGCGGCGAACCCGCGGCCGGGAACGGCCGCGAAGCGGTGCGCCACGGCGGCTTCGAAGCCGGTGCCGCAGACATTCACGAAAGGGGTGCCGTCCAGGCGCGGGAGGTCCATGCGCACTTCCCGGCCCTCGAGGAGCCGCCGGAGGGCGCCGGCGGGCTCCAGCGGGGTCCTCAGGCCCCGCACCAGCCCGTTGCCGCTGCCGCCGGGGATGGCTCCGAGGGGCACGGGGCAGCCCCGCTCGAACAGGGCCCGGGCCGCGTGGTGGATGGTGCCGTCCCCACCCCAGACGAGCAGGGGACCTTCCGCCCGCCGGGCCTGGTCGATGGCGGGTTCGAAGTCCCAGGGCGGCCCGAAGGGGAGGACCTCCACGCGGTCCCGCAGGTTCTTCGGGAGCGGCCGCAGCAGGGCATCCGGATCCTTCGGGGTCGTGCCCGAGGCGGGATTGAAGAGGATCGGAAGTCTCATGATGCGAGGATACCCGCTCCTTCCCTCAATCCAGGGCGACCACCAGCGCGGTGGGATCCTCGTAGGCCACCCGGAAGGGGGCCTGGCGGAGCTCGGGGTAGCCGGGAGCCCGGGCGGCCCGGAGGACCAGGTACCGAGCGTGGAACCGGGCCTTCATCTGCTCGGCGTCCAGGCGGACCTGGTGCCGCCGGAGTCGCTCCAGGAGCTTGGCCCGGTCCGCGTCCTCCCGCAGGGAGTAGGTGGGATCCAGGCCCCAGAGGAACCGCTGCCGGTAGCCGTCGTAGAACAGCTCGGGGAAGTCGTCCCAGTAGAGGTTGATGACCGTCTCGCCCGGAGCCAGGTTCGCGGCCATCCAGGCGCAGGCGCCGGTGAAGTGCCGGGGAGGCGCGGCCTGGGTCTGGTAGAAGCGGTAGAAGGTCATGGACCGCCCGTGGAACCCCAGGAGGGTGGCCAGAGCCAGCGCGCCCGCCGCCAGGCGGACGGGCCGCCGGGTGGTCCACCAGGTTGACGCCTCCAGCAGGGGCCACAGGTCGCGGGCCACCAGCGCCCAGGCCGCAGGCACGAGCAGGGCCGAGTACTCGGCGAATCGCGGCGTGGCGATGGTGAGGCCAAACCAGAAGAGGGCCGCCGCGCCCAGGCCGAGGGTGCCCGGGGCGAGGCGTTTCCGGGCGAGGAGGAGGGTCAGGGGCAGGGCGAAGGCCAGGATCAGCAGGAGGGGGTAGATGTCCCAGAAGACCGGCCAGGAGTACGGGTAGAGCTCATTGCCCAGCTCGAAGCCGGAGGTGGCCGACCCCTGGAGGCCCAGGCGGAAGACCTGCACGTAGGTGAGGAAGGTCTCGAGCGTGAGGGGCGTGTAGGGGTGGATGGCCAGCCCCAGCACCGAGCCGGCCCCCGCCGCCAGGGGCAGCCGGAGGTCCGGCCGTTCGCCGCCCAGCCACGTTCCCAGCACGAAAGGGACCGCCGTCATGAGGAGCACGAAGGGGACGGTGTAGGCCCAGGCGTAGACGAAGCCCAGGACGAGGAGAGCCTTCCAGCGCTTCTGCAGCAGGAAGTGCAGGCCCAGAACCAGGAGCAGCATGCTGAGTACGTGGGAGCGGATCATCCCCAGGCGGGCGACGAAGAGGCCGCCCGTGGCCAGGGGAAGCGCCGTGAAGAAGGCCGGGAACCGGACGCGGTGGGCCCGGAGCACGGCGTAGAGCGCCGCCAGGACCGCCACCGAGAGCAGCACGCCGAAGATCCGGGCGCCCAGGATGGGGTCGTGGCCGATCCGCGCGAAGGGGGCCATGGCCAGGTGGTAGAGGAACTCCTTGTCGCAGAAGTGCTCCCGCCAGGTGCTCAGCTGGGTCCACGGGAAGGCCTGCGACAGGCCCTGGACGGGCATCAGCGCCGCGAAGCGGGCGTGGAAGTAGCCGTCCCGTTCGAAGAGGCCCCGCTGGAGCCAGGCGGTGCCCCCGAACAGGAGCAGGGCGTAGAGGAGGAGGCCTCCCGGGGCCGCCCAGGCCTTCAGCCGGGACGTCCATCCTCCCTGGGGCTGGACCAGACTCATCGGCCATCCTCCACTCCGTCCGGCCGTCCGCCCAGGGGCGGGATGGCCAGGTAGGCCATGCGCTTCAGCTCCTTCCGGCCCCGGGTGACCGTGTCGAGGATCAGGCCGCAGGTGTAGCCCAGGGCGGAGATGACCATCATCCCGGTGGTGAGAATCGCCGTGGGGAACCGCGGCACGAGGCCCGTGCGGAAGTAGGTCACGAAGATCGGCACCGACAGGCCGATGGCAGCCAGGGCCAGGAAGGTCGAGAGGACGGAGAAGAACTGGAGCGGCTGCTCGTTCCGGTAGAGCGAGGCGATCAGGCGCAGGATGCGGAACCCGTCGGCGTAGGTGCGGAGCTTGCTCGCCGAGCCCTCGGGCCGGGCCCCGTAGGGCGTGGGCAGTTCGGCCACGGGCATGGCCAGCTCCAGGGCGTGGACGGTGAGCTCCGTCTCGATCTCGAAGCCCCGGGACAGGGCGGGGAAGCTCTTCACGAAGCGTCGCGAGAAGACGCGGTAGCCCGAGAGGATGTCCGTGAAGCGCTGGCCGAAGAGCAGGCGCACGGCAGAGGTAAGGAGGCGGTTCCCGAACCGGTGGCCCCGGCGGTAGGCCTCGGTCTCCGTCTCGATCCGGCAGCCCACCACCATGTCGAGCTGGCGGCGCAGGAGGAGGTCCACCAGGGCTGGCGCGCTGGCGGCGTCATAGGTGGCGTCGCCGTCCACCATGAGGTACACGTCCGCGTCAATGTCCGCGAACATGCGGCGCACCACGTGGCCCTTGCCCTGGGCGGTCTCGAAGCCCACGAGGGCGCCGGCCGCCCGGGCCACCTCGACGGTTCGGTCCGTCGAGTTGTTGTCGTAGACGTGGATGGCCGCGCCGGGCAGGGCCGCGCGGAAGTCCGCCACCACGCGGGCGATGGCGGTCTCCTCGTTGAAGCAGGGGATGAGGACCGCCACGCGGACAGATGCTTGGGCAGGGAGGTTCATGCGTGCCTTCCGTGCAGGGCCCGTCGAGGCTCCGTGGGCCCATTCTGGACCAGGAGATAGGTTGGGGCCAACGGCTTCGGTCAGGCCCGGAACCGCAGCGGCGGGGCCTCCAGGCGCAGGTCCTCCCCGGTGACGGGGTGCTTCAGTCCCAGACGCCAGGCGTGGAGCCAGAGGCGGTCCGAGGGCGCGCCGCCGTAGAGGGCGTCGCCCAGGACGGGCCGGCCCAGGTGGGCGAGGTGGACGCGGATCTGGTGGGTGCGGCCCGTATGGATGCGGGCCACGACGTAGTGCCCCGGCACCAGTCCGACGATCTCCTCCGCCGTGGCGGGCCGGAAGTCCGTCCGGGCGGATTTCGGCTCCATGAGGTCGCCTTCGCAGCCGAAGCGGCCGGGGTCCGCGCCCCGCAGGCGGCCGATGGGGGCCTCCACGGTGCAGGCTTCCAGGGGCTCGGAGATCCGCGCCAGGTAGAGCTTCTCCAGGTTCCGGTCCGCGAAGGCGGCGGCGAGGCCTGGGTTCGCCTTGGCGTCCTTGGCCAGCACCAGCAGGCCCGAGGTGCCCTGGTCCAGGCGGTGGTGCAGGAAAAGCTTCAGCTCCGGCCGCTGGGTCTTCAGCAGGGCCAGCAGGTCGTGGCGGTCCGTGGCCCAGGTGCCCTGGGTGGCGATCCCCGCGGGCTTGACCACGGCCAGGAGCCAGGCGTCTTCGAACACGATGGGGATGGCAGTCGTCGGCACCGGGGGGAGGTCGGGATCGTAGGCCACGCGGACCTCGAGCCCCGGCTTCACCAGTTTGCCCGCCACCTTCACCCTCTTGCGGTCCACCTGCACGCCGCCCAGCTTCAGGGCCTCCCGGGCCGCCCGGCGGGACAGCTCCGTCCGTTTCGCGATGAGCTGGTCGAGGCGCAGCTCGGCATCGTCGGGATCCACGGTGAAGGTCCATTTTTTCAGCGCCATATCCCCAGGGTAGCCGCGGCGCGGAATTGCCTCAAAAAGCGAGGCAATTCCGAGGCGGGTTTTGGCATGCTGGAAGGCGGAGGCTCCCCCCATGATTCGAACGCTTCGCGCCGGGCTGCTGATGGCCCTGGCGGTGCTGGCCACCGCCGCCGACCTTCCTGTGTCCGGGTTCGCCCTGAAACCGGGATCCACCGCCAAGGCCCAGGGCCTCCGTCTGGCGGCGGCGCCGGAAGGTTCCGAAGCCACGCTGGTGTCCGCGCCCGTGACATTGAAGGTGGGCGAGCTGTACCGGCTCAGCGCCAAGGTGCGCACGGAAGGCGTGAAGGCCGATGCGCTGGCCCGCTATCCCACAGCACTGGGCGCCTGCCTCTCCATGGAGAGCTTCCCCTTCACCAACGCGTCCCAGAGCGTGGCGGGCGCCTCGGAGCGGAAGGTCTCCGTGCTGTTCCTGGCCACCACCCCCACCGACCGCGTTCAGCTGCACCTGGGCCGCAATGGCCGGGCCACGGGCGCCGCCACCTTCAGCAACCTGAAGCTGGAAAAGGTGGAGGACGTCACCGCCTTCATCCCCCTGCAGACCGTGCGCTGGGCCGGGAAGGGCTTCCGCTACGAAATGGGCGGCTGGACCTTTCTGCACATCGAGGGCGCGCCCTACGCCCGGGGCCGCCAGCACGGCGAGCTGATGGCCGAGGAGATCGTCCGCTACATCACCAAACTGGGGGTGCTGAAGAACGCGGCGGATCCCGTCCGCGGCTGGGCCGACCAGCGGCAGACCGCGGACGCCCTCTTCTTTCGCAAGTACGACGTGGAGTTCCTGGAGGAGATGAAGGGCATCGCCGATGGCGCCGCGAAGGCTGGCGCGGCGTTCAAGGGCCGGCCCGTGGACCTGCTGGATATCGTGACGCTCAACAGCGCCGTGGACATGAGCTCCCTCCAGGAGGGCCTGGCCCGCGCCGCGAACCCGCTCACCGGCCGCACCTTCATGACCGGCGAGGATGAGATGGCCAAGGGCGGCGAGGGCGACCACTGCTCCTCCTTCGTGGCCACCAAGGACGCCACCAAGTCCGGTCGCTTCATCTTCACGCAGATGTTCATGTGGAACGGCTACACGGGCACCGAGTGGAACGTGATGCTGGATGTCGTCCCCGAGAAGGGCCACCGCGTCGTGATGCAAACCTTCGCCGGCGGCATCCACAGCGGCACGGACTGGTACCTCAATGCCGCGGGCCTGGTGATGGGCGAAACCACCGTGGGCCAGACGCCCTTCAACCCCGACGGCACGCCCCAGAGCAACCGCATCCGCAAGGCCGCCCAGTACGCCAACAGCATCGACGAGGCCGCGGAGATCCTCTTCAAGCAGAACAACGGCCTCTACACCAACGACTGGACCATGGCCGACACCAAGACGGACGAGGGGGCCTGTTTCCTGCTCGGCACCGAGAAGACGAAGCTGTGGCGTACCGGAGGGAACGGGAAGGGCGCCGACACGCCCGGGCACCACCGCGGCTTCATCTGGGCCAACAACAACAACCGCGACCTCGAGGTGCGCGGCGAGTACGTGGCCAACCCCGACAACGCCCCCGCCGATCTGGCCTTCAACACCTGGAACCGCGATATCGCCTTCCAGGAGGCCTTCAAGACCTACGGCAAGAGTAGCTTCGACATCGACGCCTCCACGCGCCTCATGGCCAGCAGCCCCATCAACCGGCCCCACGCCTGCGACGCCAAGCTGACCACCTCGGAGATGGCCGAGAAGCTGGTGTTCATCGCCCACCAGGGTAAGACCACCCAGCGGGAGAAGATGGTGGGCGGCCGCTGGATCGCCGATCTGCCCGGCGCCACGCCGCACCTCACCCATGGGTACACGGCGTTCAGTCCCATCTGGATCACTCAGAAGCTCCAGGCTGCCAGGGCGGCCTGGAGTATGGAAAAGCCCGCCAAGGCGGCTCCGACACCAGATGTAGCCGCGGTGAAGGAGGCATTCAGCTTCGATCCCAAGGGGCTATGGACAGGGACTGTCAAGCCGGCCTCGGACGCGGACAACTGGTTCATCAGCGGGTCCGCGGCCTACTGGCAGCAGCTGAAGCACCTGCCGGTTGCGCCTGCCAAAGCCTTCGAGACCCAGTCCGCGGCCCTGGCGGACCTCGCCACGCGCCACCTCTGGTTGGAACGCGAAGAGGGCGTCAAGGCCCCGCTCGCCACGGTCACGGACTACGACCACTACGGCGCCTACCAGATTCCCCGCATCCGCGGCGTGTTCGTCCTGCATCAGCTTCGCCTGCACCTGGGCAACGCCGCCTTCGCCAAGGCCATGCAGTCGGTCCATGGCCGCTACGCCGGGAAGGCTGCGTCCACGGCGGACATCCTGAAGGCCCTCTCCGATGGGGCCGGGAAGGATGTGGCGCCGATCCTGAAACCCTGGCTGGAGCGGGCGGACCTGCCCGCTCCCAAGGTCAGGGCCCGCGTCGGGAAGGTGGGTGGTGCCTACGAGGTGAAGGTCGAGGTGGACCAGTCCGGCTTCACCTATCCCTTCGTGGCCTTCGCCAGCCTGGAGACAGACAAGGGGGCCAAGCTGGAGCGACTGGAGGTGAACGGTGCGAAAGCGGCCTTCACGCTCCGCAGCGAGTCGAAGCCCACGCGGCTCGTCTTCAATGCGGGGAACGACCTTCCCATGCCGCGCGCCAATGCCTGGGTTCCGGGCAACCTGTTGGACGACTGGGGCCACGCGCTGCTGGTCTTCGGCACCGCCCGCGAGGTGGAGGCCCAGCGCACGCTGGCGCTGAACTATCGCGAGACGCTGGCAGACAACATGACCGAGGTGCTGTTGCCCCTGAAGCCCGATGCCGAAGTGGGCGATGCCGACCTGGCCGCCAGCGACCTGGTGCTCTTCGGTGGCCCCGCCGATAACGGCGTGATGGCCCGCCTCCAGGCCGAAGGCAAGCTGCCCTTCGAAGCCGGTCCGGGCTGGTTCAAATGGCAGGGGCGCACCTATGGCCGACCCGACGACGGCCTGCTGACCGCCTTCCCCAACCCCTGGAACCCCAAGCGCATGATGGTTCTCGTCCTCGCCAACAGCCGCGTGCAGCAGTGGGCCATGACGAAGACCGTGCCCCGCGGCCTGCCCGGATGGTCGATCTACCGCGGTGGCGAAGTGAAGGAGAAGGGCCAGCCTGCGACTGAAGGAACGGTGGTGGACTTCCAACCCTGAGCACCGTTCTGCTTGCTCGGAATCCGCGGCAGCGGATTCCGAGCCGGTCAGATGGAGTAACCCTGACTGTCCACTTCGATGGCCTGCTGCTTGAAGGCGAGGTCGGCGAGGGTGGCGCCGCGGAGGACGGCGCGGGCGGCCTCAGTGCTGCGGGTCCAGAGGTCCCGGACGGCGCGGGCTCCCGGGGTGGCGTCGGGGGGGAGGCTGGCGGGGCCGAGGCGCCCTTCCAGGGCCTCCAGCACCTCCAGGGCCGTGATGTGGCTGGGGTGCCGGGCCAATTCGCAACCACCGTTGGGGCCCCGCTGCACCTTCACCAGCCCTGCGGCCTTGAGTGGGCCCAGGAGCACCCGGAGGAACTTGGAGGGAAGGGCCTGGCGCTGGGCCACGGCCTCCACCTGGATGGGGCCCTGACCTGCCTGAAGGGCCAGCTCCACCATGAACTGCAGCCCGTAGCGCCCCTTGGCCGATCCCCTCATGGTGAACCCTCCTCCAAACCTGGATAGCTTAATACATAACTAAATAAATTGACAAACTTGACAATTTATTTTTCTTCTTCATACTCCAGGACTCGGCAGCGTCCGAAGCTTGGAGGAAGCCATGGCCCGCCCCACTGAACGCCCCAACCGCGTCGAGCACGCCTATGAGCTGGTGGGCTATACGCCCGTCGTGCGCCTGAACCGCCTCGTGCCCAAGGGCTCGGCCAAGGTCTACGTGAAGCTCGAAAGCGCCAACCCCGGCGGCAGCGTGAAGGATCGCATCGCCCTGAGCATGATCCAGGACGCGGAGGCCCGCGGCGCACTGAAGCCCGGCATGACGCTGCTGGAGGCCACCAGCGGCAACACGGGCATCGGCCTGGCCTTCGTGGCGGCGGCCAAGGGTTACAAGATCACGCTGGTGATGCCGGACACGATGACGCAGGAGCGCCGCTCCCTGCTGAAGGCCTACGGCGCCGAGCTGCTGCTGACGCCCGGTTCCGGCGGCATGAAGGCCGCCGTGGACAAGGCCCAGGAGTTGGCGGACGGCGATCCCTCGTACTTCCTGGTGCGCCAGTTCGAGAATCCCGCCAACCCCGCCGTCCACCGCCGCACCACGGCCCTGGAGGTGCTGGAGCAGGTGCCGGAGCTGGACGCCTTCGTGGCCGGCGTGGGCACCGGCGGCACCGTGACCGGCGTGGGCGAGGTGCTGGCCGAGAAGAAGCCCGGCACTCTGGTCGTGGCGGTGGAGCCCGAGACGTCGCCCCTCCTGAGCGAAGGGAAGGCCGGCCCGCACAAGCTCCAGGGCCTGGGGCCGAACTTCGTGCCGGGCATTCTCAACAAAAAGGCGTTCCAGCGCGTCCGCCCCGTGGGCTACGACGACGCCATCGCCATCGCCCGCCGCCTGGCCCGCGAGGAGGGCCTGCTCACGGGCATCAGCACCGGCGCCATCGTCTTCGCGGCTCTGGAAGTGGCCAAGGAACTGGGCGAAGGCAAGACCGTGGTGGCCGTGCTCTGCGACACCGGCGAGCGCTACCTGACGCATCCGCTGTTCGCGGAGATCGATGGGCCGGCGATCTGAGGGAGCCCGGATGAACCAGAAGGCGCTTCGCCCGGGGCCGAGCTGCCCCATCACGCCGGACCTGACCGATGAATCGGCCGGGCGGATCGCCGCCCTCCTGTCGCTTAGCCTTCTCGGAGTGTCCGTCTGGCAGGGCTGGGGCTGGGCGGTCCTGGCCCTGGCCGCGGATTTCCTCCTCCGCGCCGCGGGCCGCTCGGCCTTCAGCCCGGTGGCTCGCGTGGCGGGTTTCCTCCGCCGCCGGGCGGGCCTTCCCGAACGGCGAATCAACGCGGGTCCCAAGCGCTTCGCGGCCTCCGTGGGCTTCCTGTTCTCCCTGGGCATCGGCTTGGCATTCATGGCCGGCTTCCGGTCCCTCGGCCTGGCCCTGGCGTTCATCCTGGGGACCTGCGCGGGCCTCGAGGCCTTCTTCGGGTTCTGTCTGGCCTGCCGGATCCATCCCTGGCTGCCCTGGGTGCGGAGCGCCTCGCCCCGGCTGCTTGCCACCGGAGCCGATGAACCGGCGCGCTAAAGCGATGGCCGCGCGACTCGCCTATCCTTGAGGGTCTGTCGGGAGATGCCCATGAGGATCGCCGTCCTGTTCCTTGCCGCGCTGCTGTGTCCCATCCATGCGGTGTCCGGTGAACCGGCGAAGGCTACGGCCTTCGAGCGGGCGGTGGTCCAGGAGATGAGCGACGTGCGCGTGCGGCCGAAAACCTACGCGAAGTACCTCCGGGAGCTGCGGCCGTATTTCGAAGGCACCCTCTGGAGCCGCCCGGGCCGCGTGCCGCTTCGCACGGAGGAGGGCGTGGCGGCCCTGGACGAGGCCATCGCCTTCCTCGAATCCGCGCGGCCGGTGGGCCCTCTGCGCTTCAACGAGGGGCTGGCGCGGGCGGCCCGCCTGCATGCCCGGGACATCGGCCCGAAGGGCAGCATCGAGCACACGGGTTCGGATGGCAGCCGCCTCACAGACCGGCTGAACCGGCTGGGGCGCTGGCAGGGGCTCATCGCGGAGAACATCAGCGCCGGCGAGGATGAGGCCCGGCAGGTGGTGATCCAGCTGCTGATCGACGATGGGGTGGCCAGCCGCGGTCACCGGAAGAACCTCTTCAACCCGGATCTCCACCAGGCCGGCGCCGGCTCCGCGCCCCACCGGGACTATCGCACCGTGACGGTGATCGACTACGCCGATGGGTTCGTGGAGAACCGGTAGGGGACGCGTCATGGGACGTGAGGTGACCCTTCTCCTGCGGGCCGGTCGGTGGCGGACCCTGGTGGTGGCCGGGCTCCTGGGGACTTGCCTGACGGCGGGTCCACCCTTCTTCACGGACGACCCGGAGCCGGTGGAGCACCACCACATGGAGCTCTACCTGAGCTGGATGGGACTCCGGGCGCCCGGTGGCGCGTCGGGCAGCCTGCCCCTGGTCGAGTTCAACGCCGGCATCCTGCCGGAAACGCAATTCCACCTCGTGGCGCCCCTCGCCTACGCCAAGCCCGCGGGAGGGCCCGTGACGCGGGGTTACGGCGACACGGAGGTCGGGCTCAAAATCCGCCTTCTGCGCGAAACCGAGGCCCTTCCCCAGGTGGGCGTCTTTCCGTTGGTGGAGGTTCCCACGGGGACCGCGGAACGGGGGCTCGGTACTGGGCACACCCAGGTGTACCTCCCGCTGTGGCTCCAGAAGAGCTGGGGCCCCTGGACCAGCTACGGCGGGTACGGCTGGTGGCGGAACCCGGGGGAGGGCCAGCGCAACTGGCACTACCTCGGGTGGCTCCTCCAGCGGGATCTGTCTGAGCGGATCACCCTGGGCGGGGAGCTGTACCGGCGCTCGGCGGCCACGCAGGATGGGGTGGCCTCCGCCGGCTTCAATGTCGGGGCCATCGTCAACTTGTCGGGGCGGGACCACGTCCTGATCAGCGCCGGCCGGAACCTGTCGGGCGACCGGGAGACCCACCTCTACCTCGGCTACCAGGCGACCCTCAGCCTGGAGGCGGGGAGGCCGCGCCTCAGCGGGGGTGGTGCGGCTCAGCCCTGAACGGTTTTCTGCTAGCCTTGGAGCCATCCCTCGGGTGAATGATGGCTTTCCTAGCGCGGATTGGCGCGCCGGTGCGCGGCTTCCTGGAGTTCCTGGGCGACCAGGCGCACTTGGTGTGGCGGACCCTGCGTTCCGGGCTGGCGCTCCGGTCCGGCCAGCTGGCGGTGGTGGGCGGGCAGACGAAGCTCCAGATCCGCTTCACGGGCCTCGATGCTGCGGTGCTCGTGGTGGGTACGGCCCTGCTGCTGGGCGCGGTGACGCTCATCCAGGCCTTCAGCCAGCTCTCCGGGCTGGGGGCGGAGAACTACATCGGGGCGCTCATGGTGCTCATCATCCTGCGGGAGCTGGGCCCGTTGCTGACCGCCGTGCTGGTCATCGGCCGGAGCGCCACTGCCATCGCCGCGGAGCTGGGAACCATGCAGCTCAACGGAGAGGTCGATGCGCTCGCGGCCCACGGGGTGGACCCCTACCGCTACCTGCTCCTGCCCCGCTGGGCGGGTGTGCTCGCGGCGGTCTTCGCCCTGGTGGTGTGCTTCGATGCGGCGGCGCTCGGGGGCGGCTTCCTGGTGGCGCGCCTGAAATACGGCATCACCTGGGGCTTCTTCATGGAGTCCGTGCGACAGGCGCTGTCAAACCTGGATTTCACGGCCACCCTGCTGAAGGTCTTCTTCTTCTCGGGCGCCATCACCTTCCACGCCTGCCACTTCGGCCTTGGCGTCCGGCGCAGTCAGACCGAGGTCCCCCAGGCCGTCACGAAGACGGTGGTCTCCGCCCTGGTGGCGGTGTTCGTCATCGACGGCCTCCTGGCCGCATGCTTCTACTTCTGATGCTCCAGGTCCGCGGCCTCGCCTGCGATCTCCCCGATGGCCGGCCTCTGGTGGAGGGCCTGGATCTGGACCTCCCACCGGGCCGGAACCTCCTGGTGACGGGCGCCGGCGGAACGGGAAGGGGCCACCTGCTGAGGGTGCTCGCCGGCACGGAGCGCCCCAGGGCTGGCGAGGTGACGATCGCGGGCCTCCCCGTCTGGCCGGGAGAGGGCGCCCTGGGGCTGGCGGGGCGGGTCCGCATGGGGTTCGCCTTCCCTGCCGGCGGGCTGCTGTCTAACCTCAGCCTGGCGGACAATGTGGCCCTCCCGCTGAGATTCCTGGGGATCTCCAGGGCGGAGGTCACCCGTCGGACTGGAGAGGCCCTGGCGCGACTCGGGCTGGAGCCCGTGGCGGGCCTCCGCCCCCATGCGGTGAGCGCGGCGGCGCGGAAGCACGCCAATCTGGCCCGGGCGCTGGCCCTGGACCCGGAGCTGATCCTCCTGGACGGGCCTCTGGAGGGACTGGACGCCACTGACCGCAGCCTGGCCCTCGGCCTCATCTCGGGCTGGGCCCTGGATCCCGGTCGCACCCTCCTGCTGGCCATGGAGGAGGCGGATCTGCCCCCGGGGCTGGCTTTCCAGAGGCTGGACCTTCGCGCGCCCCACTCGCCTTCGGAGCCGTCATGAACTTCGAGAAGCAGGACGCCCGCCTGGGCCTCTTCGTCCTCCTGGCGCTGGGCCTCTTCGGAGGTCTCCTGGCCTACAAGAACGCAGCGGTGGTGACCGAGAAGACCTATCCGCTGGTAGTGCGGCTGGACCAGATGGAGGGGCTGGCGCCCGGCACCGACGTCCAGCTGAAGGGCTATCGCGTGGGGTCCGTGGAACGGGTGGACATGCGGCGAGAGGGCACGGACTACCACTTCCTGGCCACCCTGGCCGTACGCTCGGACATCCAGCTCTGGCGTGGCACCCGGGCCGTGGTGGCCCCCAGGGGCGTGGGCAGCGTGATGCTGGACCTGCGACTGCCGCCGTCAGACACTCGCACGGTGCCCCTGGTGCCGGGCGACCAGATCCCAGGCGAGGAGGGGGTCTCCCTGGGTGGCGTGCTGGAGCGTGCGGATCGTCTCCTGGCCAACCTGAACGCCTCCCTGGACGCGGTGCGCGATCGCATCCAGGCGAAGGGCCTGGGCGACCTGCTGGAGCATCCTTCCGTGGCCCGGGCCCTGCGATCGCTGGACGCCACCCTGCGCGAATTCCAGGCCCTGGCCAGGGATGGCCGCGGACTGGCCGCCCATGCGGACCGCAGCATGGGAGAGGCCGACAAGGCCCTCGCCGACCTGGAGAAGAGCCTGGCGGTGACCCGTACCCTCCTCGAAACGCGCGCGCCGGACTTGGATCGGATTCTCGTGAGTCTGGCGTCGGTGCTGCAGCAGTCGGATGCGCTGCTGGCCCGTTTCCGGGCCGAGGACCAGCCGGAGCTGGAGGCCAGCCTCAAGGCGCTGCGGCGCTCCCTGGATTCCGCGGAGGAACTGCTGCAGCTGTTGAAGCAGAAGCCCAGCCGGGCCGTCTGGGGCACCCCCAGCAACGCGGAACGGACCCGGGCCCGGCAGGCGGTGGAAGCCGCCAAGGCAGCGCCGGCGCCAAAGTAGCTGTGCCTTCGACAGATAGACCAGCAGGTCCCTGGTTCGAATTTTGCGACCTTGTTTCAGGCTCAACCAGGCCCATCCTGAGGGTCTCTTTCCAGGGGGCCCCGTGGCTTGCGGGACCCTTGTGGGTGTCCTACACGCGCTTCCCTTCGGAGGCCCGACCCCCCGTCCGGGCAGCGCCCGATCCACGAGGAGGATCCATGGGCAGCATCGCAACCATCCACAACGGCGTGAACGTGGATGCCCTCAACACCACCGTCTCGATGGTGAAGGCCAATCCCGCCCTCGCCAAGTTCACCTTCCGGTCCAAGGCCAAATGGATCAACGGCGCCCACTCCCAGAGCACCTTCGATTCGCTCTACGGGGCCGGGATGGAGCACAAGCGGACCACGCCGATGTTCCTGGAGGCCGATGAACCGGAGGCCCTGCTGGGCTCGGACCTGGCGCCCAATGCGGGGGAAGCGGCCCTGCACGCCCTCAGCTCCTGCCTGAGCGTGACCTACGCCTACACGGCCGCGGCCATGGGCCTGGATATCAGCAGCCTCAGCTTCGACATGGAGACGGATTCCGACCTCCGGGGCTTCCTGGAGCTCGACAAGAACATCCGGCCCGGGTTGTCCCAGATCCGCGTGAAGGTGAACCTCGCCTGCAGCGGGACCCCGGCGCAGATCCAGGAGCTCCACGACTGCGTCATGCGGACGTCGCCCCTCTACGACACCTTCAAGAACCCGGTGGACATCAAGCTCAGCCACTGAGCGAACCGCGGAAGCATCTCCGCCCGCGGGGGAGGCTCTGTGGGCGGAGATCAGATCTGGTCGAACGCTTCCTTGCCGGCCATCACCTTCCAGGGCAGCAGCTCGTAGTTGGCGAGGCCCGCCTTGTGGAAGGGATCGCCATCGCGCAGGGTGTCGAGGTCGGCGAGGGGGTTCTCGTCCTGCACCCGAACCAGCCACGCGCCGCCGAACCGGGGATCCAGAGGGCCCGATGCCAGGAGGACGCCCTGCTTCTTCAGGGTGTCGAGGTAGGCCCGGTGGGCTTCCGTGACGGCTTCCACCTCGGCGAGGGGGCGGCGGTAGCGGACGAGCATGAGGGCGTACATGGGGATCTCCTGGATCCTGGGAGGTCAATCGCGGACGATGCGGGTGCCCACGGTGGCCGGATCTTCAGTGGCCAGAGCCTCGGCGGTGGTGATGAGCACCTCGTGGCCGCCGCCTTCCAGGTAGGCCAGGGCGCTCTCGATCTTGGGCCCCATGCTGCCGGGCGGGAACTGGCCCTCCGCCAGGTGCTTCCGGGCCTCGCTGGCGGTGAGGCGATCCACCCAGCGCTGGGTGGGCTTGCCGAAGTCGAGGGCCACCTTGGCCACGCCCGTGAGGATGATGAAGAGGTCCGCATCGAGCTGGGCCGCCAGCAGGGCGCTGAGGCGGTCCTTGTCGATGACGGCTTCGACGCCCACCAGGAAGCCGCTGGCATCGCGGATGACCGGGATGCCGCCGCCGCCGCCGGCGATGACGGAACTGCCGGATTGGAGCAGGGTCTTGATGGCGTCCAGCTGGACGATCTCGATGGGCTTGGGCGAGGGCACCACCTTGCGCCAGCCGCGGCCCGAATCCTCCTTCATCTTCCAGCGCTTGGAGCGCATCAGCTCCAGGGCGCGGAACTCGGGATAGAAGGGGCCCACGGGCTTCGTCGGGTCCTGGAAGCCCTTGTCCTCCTTGTCCACCACCACCTCGGTGAGCACGGAGGTCACCGGCGCATCCAGGCCCATGAAGCGCAGGCGGTTGATGAGCATGCGCTCCAGCATGTAGCCCATGGAGCCCTGGGTCATGGCCCCGCAGATGTCCAGGCTGTAGGGCGGGATCTGCCCCGAGCCGGCCTCCTGCTGAATGAGCAGGTTCCCCACCTGGGGCCCGTTGCCGTGCACCACGCAGAGGGCGTAGCCCTCGGCCACCACCCGCGCCAGCATCTCCGCCGTCTCCCGGGCGTTCTCCAGCTGCTCCTCCTGGAGCCCTCGCTCCTTCTCTTTGAGAAGCGCGTTTCCGCCGATGGCCAGGAGTGCGATCTTTCGGGTCATGCAGGTCCCCGGGAAACGAGGATTCTACAGGGCCCGGTGGGCAGGCCAAAGGACGGGCGTCACAGTGCGGGGCACTTCACGGAATTTCCTTGCGGGAATCCTCGTGGTTTTTGCACCCTGTCAAAGGTCCCCCATGTGCCCCCCGAACTCCAGGCTCCCCCTCCTCCCGTGGCTGCTCCTGCCGGCGGCGGCCGTACTCGCCCAGACGCCGGGCGCGCCGGGCCTCGAAGGCGGACTCGTGGCCGAGGGGCATCGCCGGTGGCTCGGCTCGGAGGGCTGCCCGCGGGACCGAGCCAGGGCGGCGGCCTGCTACCGTGCGGCCGCCGAGGCTGGTGATGCCGAGGCCATGGCGCATCTCGGGCGCATGCACTTCCGGGGCGAAGGCATCCCCAGGAATTCCACCGAGGCCCTGAAATGGTTGAAGGCCAGCGCGGCCAAAGGCAACGCCCGAGGGCTCTACCACTTGGCGGAGCTCTATCAGAACGGCTTCGGCGTGCCGGTGGATCACGCCCAGTACGCCAAGCTGCTCCGGGAGGCCGCGGAGAAGGGATCTCCGGATGCCATGGCGGAGCTGGGGCAATGCCTTGACAGCGGTGCGGGCATCGCCTGGGACCCGTCGGCCGCCAAGGTCTGGTTCAGCCGGGCCGCGGACCAGCCCCAGTCGCGCTTCTACCCCATGACGCTCGCCTGGATGCATGAGCGGGGCCTGGGGTTTCCCAAGGACACCGCGGCGGCCTTCCGGTTCGCCAAGCAAGCCGCCGAGGCAGGCTACACCGATGGGCCGCGGCTCATGGGACGGTTCCTCCTCGACGGCACCGGCGTGCCCAAGGACCCGACGGGGGCCCTCTCCTGGCTCACGCGGGCCCAGGGGCTCGAGGATCCCTCGGCCCTGGTCATGCTGGCCGGGATGCTCATCCGGGGCCAGGGCGTCCCCAAGGATCCGGAACGCGCCGTCATGCTCTGCAGGCAGGCTGCACGGATGGGCTCTCCTCAGGCCATGGGATGGCTGGGCGAGTGCTATGAATCCGGCATCGGGGTGGCGGCAGATTTCTCGGAAGCCGTCTCCTGGTACGCGAAGGCCGCCGAGCGCGAATACGTCCCGGCCTTTGCCCAACTCGCCTGGCTTTACCACAAGGGCCAAGGCGTCGGCCAGGACGACCGGCGCGCTCTCGCCTGGCTGAAGCAGGGCGCCAGGCAGGGGTCTGCCAGGTCGATCTACCTCCTGGGATGGTTCTCGGAGAATGGGTGGGGCGCGGCCAAGAACCTTCAGGCGGCCGTCCAGTACTACCAGGAGTCCGGAGAGCGGGGCTGGGTGCAGGCCTGGGCGCAGCTGGGTTTCTGCTACAAGCGCGAGGGGTGGGCGGACAGGGATCTCGGCAAGTCGCTGGACTATTTCCGCAAGGCCGCGGAGCTGGGCCACGTGACCGCCCTGCATCAGGTTGGTTGGGCCTTTCAGAACGGCGAGGGCGTGCCGGTGAACCTCACCGAAGCCATGAGGTGCTACCAGGCCGCCGCGGACCAGGGGAGCGGCGCGTCCATGAACCAGCTCGGCTGGTTCTACGAGCAGGGCCTGATCGTGCCCAGAAACCCCGACATGGCCCTCGGGTGGTATCTGCGGGCCGGGGCCAAGGGAAGCGCCAGCGGGTGGTGGAATGCGGGCCTGATCTACGAGTCGGGCGAGGGCACGATTCCGAAGGATCCCGAGAAGGCGCGGCATGCCTTCGCGGAGGCTGCCGGCGGCGGGAACGCGGCCGCCATGAGGAAACTCGGGAGCTACCTGGAGCAGGGCCTGGGCGGCGCCAGGGACATCGACCAGGCGCTCTCCTGGTACCGGAAGGGCATGGAAGCTGGCGATGCGGAGGCCCGGGCGGCCTACCAGCGCCTCACCCTGCCTCCGCTGCCCGAGCCTGACGAGGAACCCTGAGCCAGCAGAACTCCCGAACCGGGGAGGCCTTAGAGGCCCAGGGTCATCAGGTTGTGCATCAGCACCCGGTCCCGGTCCATCTGCTCGCCCACGCGGAAAGTGGCCTCGCCGACATCCTGAAAGCCCGCCTTGGCGTAGAACCGGATGGCCCGGGGGTTCTGTTCCCAGACCTGCAACCAGACACCGTCGTGGCCCGCGGCTGCGGCATGGTCCAGCGCCGCCGTCATCAGCGCGCGGGCGGCGCCACGGCCGTGGAGGGAGGCATCCACATAGAACCGGGCCACTTCGAGCGGGTTGACGAAGTGAAAAGAGGCTCTTCCTTCCTCCGGACCGCAGGCCCGGAGCAGGGTGTAGCCCAGAAGGGTGTCCCCCTCCGCGATCACCAGCGTCCGGCAGGCAGGATCGGCCAGCTCCGCGGCTTGCTGCTGGGGGCCGAAGGTCTCGGCCAGATGCAGCTCGAGGTTCGAGTCGGGGATGAGGCCGGTGTAGGTTTCGCGCCACAGGCGCTCGCCCAGGACGGCCAGGGCCTGGGCCTCGTGGGGAAGGGCGGGGCGGATCAGCATCCCGACAGCTTATCAAGTGGGCCAAAACCCGCTAGAATACTCGTTTTGGCGGGTCCCCATGCACATCCAGGAACTGATCCTCCGCCTCCAGCGGTTCTGGGCTGACCGCGGCTGCCTCATCGGCCAGCCCTACGATCTGGAAAAGGGCGCGGGCACCATGAACCCGCTCACCTTCTTCGGCGCCCTGGGATCCAAGCCCTGGAACGTGGCCTACGTGGAACCTTCGCGCCGCCCGGCGGACGGCCGCTATGGCGAGAATCCCTTCCGCGTCTACAAGCACCTCCAGTTCCAGGTGATCCTCAAGCCCAGCCCCGCCAAGGTGCAGGATCTCTACATCGAGAGCCTGGAGGCCCTAGGCATCGACCTCTCCAAGCACGACCTCCGCTTCGAGGAGGACAACTGGGAATCGCCGTCCCTGGGCGCCTGGGGCGTGGGCTGGCAGGTGGTGCTGGACGGCATGGAGATCAGCCAGTTCACCTACTTCCAGCAGGTGGGCGGCCTCGACTGCCGACCCGTGAGCGCCGAGCTGACCTACGGCATCGAGCGCATCTGCATGTTCCTGGGCGGCTACGACAACATCTTCGACCTGGTGCACGGCGAGGTGAAGACGGACGACGGCGTGTTCCCCGTCACCTACGGCCAGATGCGCCAGCGCGAGGAATTCGAGCTCAGCGCCTACAGCTTCGAGCACGCGGACCTGAACCTGCACAAGACCCTCTTCGACGCCTACGAGAAGGAGGGCTGGCGGCTCCTGAACGACCTGGGCCACTTCCTCAGCGCCTACGAGCAGGCCCTCAAGATGAGCCACACCTTCAACGTGCTGGACGCCCGCGGCGCCGTGAGCACCACGGAGCGGCCGGGCATCATCAAGCGCGTGCGCGACCTGGCGTGTGCCTGCGCGAAGGCCTACCTGAACCATCAGGAGGGACCCGCCGTGCCTGAGCAGGCGGCCGGGAAGGGAGGTGCGAAGTGAGCGCCACGAAGACCTTCCTGCTGGAACTGCACTGCGAGGAGATCCCGGCGCGGTTCCTGAAGCCGCTGACGGACGAATTCGCCACGGCCTTCACGGCCTGGGCTGGGGGACAGGGTCTCGCGGCCTCCGGCCTCGAGACCTTCTTCTCCCCGCGCAAGCTGGCTTGGCGCGGTGCGGGCCTGCCGGCCTCCCAGCCCGATCAGACCGAGATCCAGGTGGGCCCGCCGCAGCGCATGTGCGTGGACGCGGAGGGCAAGCCCACCATTCAAGGCGAGAAGTTCGCCGAGAAGTGGGGCGTGCCGTTCTCCGCGGTGCGCTTCGAGCAGCCCGCCGGGAAGAAGGAGCCCTGCGCGGTGGTGACGATCACGAAGCAGGGACGGCCCACGGCGGACCTGCTGGCCGAGGCGCTGCCCGGCCTCATCGCCGGACTCCACGTGCCCAAGGCCATGCGCTGGGGCTCGTCGGAGTTCGAGTTCGTGCGGCCCATCCGCAACATCCTCTGCCTCTTCGGAGACCAGGTCGTGCCCATCACGGTGGATGGCGTGGCGGCCATGAACACGACTTGGGGGCACCGTCTCCACCACCGCCAGCACCCCGAGGCGGTGAGGATCACGTCACCCGAGGCGTACGAGGCGGCCCTGGAGGCCGCAGGCGTCGTGGTCGGCCTGGAGGCCCGCCGCGCCCGCATGGCCGAGCAGCTGGACCAGCTGGCCGCCGAAGTGGGCGGTCGCGTGGTGGCGGACGCCGAGCTGCTGGACACCCTGGCGGAGATCGTGGAGTTCCCGAAGATCGTGCGCGGCGAGTTCCCGGCGGACTTCCTGGAGCTTCCCAAGGAGGTGCTGGTCACCAGCCTCCGCGAACACCAGAAGAGCTTCTGCATCGAGAAGGCCGACGGTGCCCTGCTGCCCTTCTTCCTCACCGCCGCCAACCGCACGGACGACCCGGCGGGCTTCGTGAAGGCCGGCAACGAGTGGGTGCTGAAGGCCCGCCTCTACGACGCACGCTTCTTCTTCGCCGAGGACCGCAAGCACCCCCTGTCCGACCGCCTGGAGAAGCTGAAGGCCCTCACCTTCCAGCGTGAGCTGGGCAGCTACCACGACAAGACCGGCCGCGTCGTGGCCCTCACCAAGGCCCTGGCCACGCGCCTCTCCACGGACGACGCGCACATCGACCGCGCCCTGGAGGCCGCCCGCATGGCCAAGTGCGACCTCCGCACGCTGATGGTGGGCGAGTTCCCCGAGCTGCAGGGCGTCATGGGCGGCGAGTACCTCAAGCACGAAGGCGCCCACGAGGAGGTCTGGAAGGCCGTCAAGGAGCACTACCGGCCCGTCGGCGCCGAGGACGCCATTCCCGCCACGCCCATGGGCTGCCTGCTGTCCCTCTGCGACAAGCTGGACACGGTGGCGGGCTGCTTCGCTGTGGGCCTCATCCCCAGCGGCTCGAAGGATCCCCTCGCGCTGCGCCGTGCAGGCCAGGGGATCGTCCGCATCCTCTGGGAGCAGGGTTGGCCGTTCACGCCCTCGGACCTCATCGCCGCCGCCCTGAAGGTCGTGGGTCCCAAGGCCACGAAGCCCGAGGCGGAAACCCGCGAGGCCCTGCTGGCCTTCTTCAAGGACCGCGTGGTTTATCAGCTGGAGAGTCTGGTCAAGCCAGCTCCATATCCTGCTTCGGTCAGGCGCTCGACCATTGCTGTGGGATGGGAAGACCTCCGTGATCTTCGTAATCGGTGCGAAAACCTGAATCTTTTCAGTGAAGATCCGCGATTCTCTAGCCTCGGCCAGAGCGCCAAGCGAATCAGCAACATTCTTAAAGACGAATCACCATCCGATCTTCTGAAGGCCGAGTTGTTGGTTGAGCCAGAGGAAGTGGTGCTGCTGACTCACATGCACCGAGTGGAGTCCCAGTATGACCTGATCGTGACGCTGAATGACCTCGCTGATTTGGCTGATCCACTCGAAGCATTCTTCAATCGAATCATGGTCAAGTGCGACGACCCGGCCCTCCGCGCCGCGCGCCTGAGCCTCCTGCACCGGCTCCGTCAGGCCTTCCTGCGCGTCGCTGACTTCAGCCTGTGGCAGTAAGGACGGCGGGGCTCCGGACGGTTCCCCTCTTTCCTCTGCGCTCCATGCGTTCTCTGCGGTTCAACAGCTTTTGAGGTCCCCATGCACCACGAACGCATCGCGATCATCGACTACGGCAGCCAGTACACGCGGCTCATCACGCGGCGGCTGCGCGAGCTGGGGGCCTTCGGCCTGGTCTACAACTCCGGCGCGACGGCCGCGGAGATCGCGGGGGCGGACCTGAAGGGCGTGATCCTGTCCGGCGGGCCCAACTCGGTGCTGGAGCCCGGGGCGCCGGACCTGGACCCGGCCATCCTGGACCTCGGCGTGCCCATCCTTGGCATCTGCTATGGCCAGCAGCTCCTGGCCCGGAACCTGGGCGGGCAGCTGCACCGCTCCGCGAGCCGGGAATACGGCAAGGCGGAGATCCAGGCCTCGCCCGAGGGCTCGATGCTCTTCGAAGGGCTGCCCCACGCCCAGCAGGTGTGGATGAGCCATGGCGACCATGTGGAAGTCGCTCCGGCGGGCTTCACGGTCACGGCGAAGACGCCCAGCGTGCCCGTGGCGGCCATGGAGGATCCGAAGCGCGGGATCTATTGCCTCCAGTTCCACCCGGAGGTCACCCACAGCACCCAGGGCACGCCCCTGCTGCTGAACTTCCTCAAGCGCTGCGGCATGGCCCTGGATTGGAACGCGGGCAACTTCATCGAGGAGAAGGTCAAGGTCATCCGCGAGCAGGTGGGGCAGGGCACGGTGGTGCTGGGCCTCAGCGGCGGCGTGGACTCCAGCGTGGCGGCGCTGCTGCTGCACAAGGCCATCGGGAAGCAGCTCACCTGCGTGTTCGTGGACCACGGCCTCATGCGCAAGGACGAGATGAAGCAGGTGCAGGCCTACTTCGCCCCCTTCGAGCTCAACGTGATCTGGGTGGACGCTTCGGACGAGTTCCTGGGCGCCCTGGCGGGCGTGACCGACCCCGAGCAGAAGCGGAAGATCATCGGCGGCAAGTTCATCGAGGTCTTCGAGCGCGAGGCGGGCAAGGTGAGGGCCGACTTCCTGGGCCAGGGCACCACCTACCCGGATGTCATCGAGTCGAGTGGCATCGGCGGCGCCATCCTCGTGAAGTCCCATCACAACGTGGGCGGCCTGCCGGAGCGCATGAAACTCAAGCTGGTGGAACCCCTGCGCGAGCTGTTCAAGGACGAGGTCCGGGCCACGGGCCTGGCCCTGGGCCTGCCCGAGGAGATGAACCAGCGGCATCCCTTCCCCGGACCGGGGCTGGCCGTGCGCCTGCCGGGCGCCATCACCCGGGAGCGCGCCACCATCCTCCAGAACGCCGACGCCATCTTCCTCCAGGAGCTGCGCGAGAGCGGCTGGTACGCGAAGACGAGCCAGGCCTTCGCCGTACTGCTGCCTGTGCAGACCGTGGGCATCATGGGCGACGAACGCACCTTCGAGTGGATGTGCGCCCTGCGTGCCGTCACCAGCGAGGACTTCATGACCGCCGACTGGGCCAGACTTCCCCATGAGCTGCTGGACCGGATCGCCCAGCGCATCGTCCGCGAGGTGAAGGGCATCAACCGCGTGGTCTTCGACATCACCTCCAAGCCCCCCGCCACGATCGAGTACGAATAGTGGCGAAGCGACAGGAACCCGTCCGCAAGTCGGTGAAGGAGATCCTGGAGGACGTGCTCGCGGGGCATCGCGAGGCGGCTTTCAACGGACCGGAAGCCGCCCTGAAGTACCTGCGCCGCACCTTCGAGGGGCAGGCCAGCCTGCCCAATGCCGTGAAGGCGGTGGCGTACGACCGGTTGGCTGAGGCCCAGGCCCAGCTGGGGCAGTGGGAAGGCTGCACGGAGAGCGTGGAGGTCGCCCTGGGCTACCTGCCGGACCTCGAGGCGGCCTTCCCCCACGAGTACCGGCGCCTGCTGGGAGGGCTCACCTGCTTCGAGCGAGGGATCCAGGCTCAGAGCGAGCTGGGGGACTTCCACGGGGCCCTGGCGCTCTGCGAGCGGGCCATCGCCCTGGACCTGGGGGCCCACTACGAGGCCAAGCGCGATTCCTTGGAATGGGCCCGGTAGGGGGGGACCCCGAGATTCCACCGGGGCGCTTCATGGTTTTTTCCGGCTGTGCCATCATCGGTGGAGACGATCCTCCCAGGCGTGCGGTTGGGACATCGGTCTAGGAAAGGTCCATGGGCGAAGATATCCAGGTGGTGCCCCAGCAGGTCAGCATCCTGATCGTGGATGATC
This sequence comes from Geothrix mesophila, assembly GCF_022808835.1. Taxonomy (NCBI): domain Bacteria; kingdom Pseudomonadati; phylum Acidobacteriota; class Holophagae; order Holophagales; family Holophagaceae; genus Geothrix; species Geothrix mesophila. The sequence goes on along the minus strand of NZ_JAKZLD010000001.1, from coordinate 957,359 downwards.
TGCCCATCATCCGCCTGTCACTCGAGCGGATCCTGACGAAGGCGGGGTACCGGTGCCGGACAGCCGGCGATGTACCGGCCGCCCTCAAGGCCCTGGAGGAGGAACCCTCCGACCTGGTGCTCAGCGACATCCAGATGCCGGGGGCCTCGGGGCTCGACCTGGTGAAGGCACTCCAGCCCCGCATTCCGGACATCTCCGTGGTGATGGTGAGCTCCACGGAGGCGGCCGAGACGGCCATCGAGTGCCTCCAGGAGGGCGCCTTCGGCTATGTGCTGAAGCCCTTCCAGCCCAGGGAGATCCTGGTCCAGGTGAATGCCGCGCTGAGGCGGCGGATGCTCGAGATCGCCTTCCGGGACCGGGAGGCCCAGCTCGCCCAGAAGGTCCGCGAGCAGACCGAGCAGATCCGCGCTTCCCGCGAGGAGGTGGCGCTTCGCCTCATCTCCGCCAGCGAGCACCGGGACCACGAGACCGGGACGCACGTCCGGCGGATCGGCCTCTACGCCGCGGAGATGGGCCGGCTGCTGGGCTGGGACGAGGAGGCCATCGAGACCATCCGGGCCGCCGCCCCCATGCACGACATCGGGAAGGTCGGGGTGCCCGACGCCATCCTCCAGAAACCAGGAGCCCTCACGGTGGAGGAGTGGGTGACCATGAAGCGGCACACTTCCATGGGGGCCACCATCCTGAAGGGTTCGAAGGTGCCCTTCATCCAGATGGGGGCCCGCATTGCCTTCGGCCATCACGAAAAGTGGGACGGCACTGGCTATCCGAGGGGCCTGAAGGGGGAGGCCATCCCCATCGAGGCCCGCATCACCACCCTGGTCGATGTCTTCGACGCGGCCAGCAGCCGGCGCCACTACAAGGACGCCTGGCCCGAAGACCAGGTGGTGGCCCTGCTCCAGAGGGGGCGGGGCGTGCATTTCGACCCGCGCCTGGTGGATCTCTTCCTGGCCCACGTCGACCGGTTCGCCGCGATCCTCGCCGCGAACCCCGATGAGGAGCGCGACGAGGACCCGGGGATCTGAAGGCCTAGACTTTCTGTGGTGGAGCCGTCTGCGAAGGCTGTCCCTTGGAGATGGTGAACTCGCCCAGCATCATGGGCACCGCGGCCTTTAGCATGAGGGTGAAGACCAGGAAGCCGGTGGCGAAGATGCCCGCGGCCACGGCGATCTCGGTGAAGGAGGGCCGGTAGACGTAGATGTCGCCCAGCACGTCGGGCGTGAGGCCCGGGATGATGAGGCCCATGCCCTTCTCGATGTAGACGCTGGCGTAGATCAGCACGCAGCCGATGTTGAGCGTCACCCAGTTGGTGCGGGTGCGGGGCACCAGGAACAGGATGAAGGCCGCCAGGCCGCAGAGGATCGAGGCCCAGGCGTAGGGCACCAGCGTGGTGTGCCCCTTGAGGCCGAACAGGAGGTACTGGAAGTACACCATGTGCTCGGTGCCGGAGTAGAGCTCCTTGAAGGCCTCGGCCGCGGTGAGGAAGAGGTTGAAGCCCATGGTGTAGGCCATCAGCTCGGCCACCTTGAAGATGGCCTCGTCCTTGATGCTGAGCTTGGTGGTCTTCCGGAGGATCTGCAGGAGGATGAGCAGGATTGCCGGGCCCGAGCAGAAGGCCGAAGCGAGGAAGCGCGGCGCCAGGATGGCGGAGTTCCAGAAGGGACGGGCGGCCAGGCCGTTGTAGAGGTAGGCGGTGACGGTGTGGATGCTCACGGCCATGGGGATGGAGAGCAGCACCAGCGGCAGCACCAGCTTCTTCACGTAGTGGCGCTCGGTGTAGGCGCAGAAGAGCAGGTAGGTGACCACGAACCAGTTCAGCAGTAGGTAGAGGTTCAGCACGATCACGTCCCAGGCCAGCATGGACTGGGGCCAGTTCAGCCGTCCCACCAGCGGGATGATGTGCCAGAAGCGGTCGGGCCGGCCGATGTCCACCATCACGAAGCCGAGGCACATGATGAGGGCGCTGATGGCCAGCATCTCGCCCAGGATGGTGATCTCCTTGATGGGTTCCCAGTCGTAGATGTAGGCCGGGATGACCAGCATGATGGCCGCGGCGGCCACGCCCACCAGGAAGGTGAAGTTGCCGATGTAGAAGCCCCAGGAAACCTGGTCCCGCATCTTGGTGACGATGAGGCCGCTGTTGAGCTGGCCCAGGTAGGCCGCCGCGCCGATGGCGATGAGGAGCACGAGGAACCCCACCCAGGCGTAGTAGAGACGATCGCCCTTCAGGATGATCCGCAGGGTGTCGGTGATGAACTGCCAGAAGTTCTTCAGCGTGAGCATGGCCCTACACCCCGTAGAAGTAGAAGAAGTTGGGTTGGGTGTTCAGGTCTTCCTTGAACTTGAAGACGCGCTTGTTCTCGAGGACGTACCGGATCTCGCTGTCCTTGTCGAGGAGGTTGCCGAACTTGCGGGAGCCCGTGGGGCAGATCTCCACGCAGGCCGGGTACTGGCCGTTGCGGGTGCGCTGGATGCAGAAGGTGCACTTCTCCACCACGCCCTTCGGCCGAGGGCGGTTGCCCAGGTAGTGCGTGTTGGTGTTCACCTGGTCCGCGGGCAGGTTGGGCTCGCCCCAGTTGAAGTGGCGGGCGCCGTAGGGACAGGCGGCCATGCAGTAGCGGCAGCCGATGCACCAGTTGTAGTCCACCACCACGATGCCGTCCTTCTCGCGCCAGGTGGCGCCCACGGGGCAGACCTTGGTGCAGGGAGGCTTCTTGCACTGCTGGCACTGCACCGGCATGTAGAAGTGGCCCTCCTGGGGAACCTCCTCAGGGTTGTAGTACTGGTCCGCGTGCTGGAGGTTGACGCCCTCCTCCTTGTCCATCTGGAGGACGCGGATCCACTGCACTTCGGGATCCCGGGACTGGTTGTTCTCCTTCACACAGGCATGCACGCAGCGCCGGCAGCCGATGCAGCGGCTGAGGTCCAGGGCGTAGCCGAAGATCACGCCGGGGATGGCCGGGGTGTTGGCGACCTTCACGTCTTTGCCGTACTTCGCCTTGTATTCCTTTTCCAGCCGGGCGATGACATCCAGGACCTCCTGCTTGGACAGCTCGCGGAAGTTGTGCTGGAGGAACTCCTCCTTGCTCAGCGTTCCGCAGCCCGTGAGGGCGGCGGCCATGGCGGCCGTGGCTGCCCCGAGGAACTCGCGTCGGCTGCCGCAGCCGGAAACACCGCAGCTCTCGGAGGGGGTGATGGGCTTCGGGTCCGTCATCGGGCACCCCCTTTGCGGAGCTGGATCTGTTCGGGCGGGGTGGGTGGAGCCATGGGCTTCAGCGGCTTGAACCGGGGTGAGTGGGGGTTGTGGCAGTGAACGCAGAGGAGGTACTGCTTCTCGCCGTTCCAGTGGCCGGTGCGCTTGCCGTGGACACCCACGCGCCAGTCCCTCAGCTTGTCGCCGTGGCACTGGCCGCAGAGCAGGTAGGAAGCCGTGAAGGGGACCTTCTCGCCGCTGGCCAGGTGGAGGCTGTCGCGGCTGCTGGCGTCGTGGCAGTCCAGGCACCAGCGGGTGGCCGGCCCGTGGCTCAGGACGATGTCCGTGTGCATGTCGGTCAGCTCGCGGCGCTTGAGGTTCGGCTTCATGCTCTTGCCGTCGTGGCAGGAGGTGCACGGGAAGATGCCCTCGCTGAAGGGGGGCTTGGGCACCTCGATGCCCTCCGGCGCCCCCGGGCTCTCCGCCCGGGTTTCGGCGGGCGGCTTGATGGTGGGCGGCTCCGCGAAGGCCGCTGAGCCCAGGATCATCAGCAGACCCGCCGCCAGCATGGACAGGGTCGGAAAGCGCATAGGGGCGTCCTTTCGTGAATCGGCGCCGCAGGACGGCGGCGGAATGGAGATGGGACCGGCGGATCGGGCGGGGCGCTTCATGGGGCGTCCTCCTCCTCGTCCGCGTCCCGGACCGCCGGATTCTTCAACAGGCGGGGAGCGAGGATGAGCGTCGCCCCGAAGCCCATGAAGGCCAGGAAGAGGGTGAGGGGCCGTCCCACGGCCATGTCCTCGAACAGGAACTTGAGCGTGGTGACGGCGAGGAACGGGTAGACCATCCAGCGCAGCTCCAGCACGGGCACGCGCCGCCCCAGCCATGCCAGGGCGATGGCGAGAGCCGACAGCACCAGGGTCCGGGCCAGGGCCAGGCCCCCGAGATCCGGGGTCCTGCCGCCGCAGCAGATCCAGATCGCCACGGCGCCGAGGCCTGCCGCGGCCAGGGCGCCCATCACGAGGATCGCGGGGCGCATCAGGACGGTGACGGGGTCCGGCGGTCGGCGCGCCAGGAAGACCGCCAGGGTGGCGAAGAGTGCGGCCAGGCTGGCCAGTCCCGCGATGGAAGGGGCGGCGGTGGGACTGGCGGGATCCATGAACACGTGGAGGGCCCAGGAACCGAGCCCGGAGGCCAGGGCGGCGGCCGTGAGATAGATGCCGCTCTGGTACACCAGGACCTTCCGGCGCAGGCGCAGCGCGGCCAGCATGGCCGCCAGGCCGAGAACTCCCGCGAGGGTGGCGAACAGGGGCAGGGGCAGGACGAAGGACCCGCCCAGCAGGAGGAAGATCTGTGCCAGGAAGGTGAAGAAGTTGAAGTTCGCGCGGGTCTCCTCCCGGTCGTCCGCGAAGGGGAAGGCGGCGGCATAGCAGCCGACCCCGGCCAGGGAGACTCCCGCGCCCAGCAGCGCCGTGCCCGAGCCCGTGGCCTGGGCGACGCGGACGGCGCCCCCGAAGCCCACGAGGAGGACCAGGGCCGTCTGGATGAACTCGAAGACGTTCACCGCCCTGCGGCGCTGGAGCATCCGCACCGCGAAGCTGCCGATGTAGATGGCCACCAGGGCCAGGGCCAGGAACAGGGCCCGTCCCAGGGACAGCCCCTGATAGATGCCCTGCGCGCCACCCGGCCAGGTGGCGAGGAGCGTGAGGATCAGCACGCCGGCATCGGCCGCCATGGCCGTGGGCCAGCGTAGGCCGTGCCAGCGCCGTCCGTAGGTGAGCCACAGGGCCCCGGCGCCCAGGGCGAGGAAGGCCGCGGTGAAAGGTTCGATGGACCGGCGGGCCATCATCACGATGAAGCCGGAGCCCAGGGCGGCCAATGTGGCTGTCCAGAGGATGGCGTGGAGGTCCCTGCGCCAGGCCACGGCGGCGTGCAGCGCCGCGACGGCGACCAGGACGAGGGCCGCCAGTCCCGGGGCCAGGATGCCGAAGTGGGTGGAGGACTCCACGATCAGCGGATAGGCGATGAGGATGGAGGCCAGGGTGCGGAAGGCGGCGTCCAGGGGACGCCGGGCCCGGTGCCCCAGCACGGCCCAGGTGGCGGCGTAGGCGAGTCCCAGGGCCACGCCCACGCCGTGGGGCAGGGTGCCGGCGTCCACCAGGGCCCGGATGAGGTAGGCCCCGCCTAGGATGAGGCAGACCTGTCCGATGAGGCCCAGGACGCGGGTGGGACTTGGGAGGGCGGGTTCGGGCAGGAGCGCATCCACCGCGGGAGCGGCCCCGGCTGATGGTGCCGTGGACCCTGCCGTGGGTGTCGGCGCGGGTGTCGGCCTGGTCCGGAGCGCCGCCTCCAGGGCCCCTACCCGGGTTTCCAGGCCCCGGACCACGTCCGCCAGCGCCTCAAGGCGGGATTCCATTCCGGCCGGCGGGGCTTCGCCCGGTGGGGCCTTCAGGGGTGGAACCTGGGCAGTGGACATGGACCTTCCTCCGGGGAGGTGGGACCGAGATCTATGGATGGATGAGTTGGACCCATCCTCACCCCGGGTCAGGGGGCGTCAAGTCATGGAAATTCATTCCAAACGACTCATAAAGAAAACAATGAATCGTGTTATCACATGCGCGGAGGGGTCTGATGGCTCCAATGCCGGAGATGCTGAGAAAAAACAGATCACCGCACGTGTCGGGACTTTCCAGGTCACTGGGAGATCATGTGTCCGCCATCACAGGGGAGGCACACCTCCGTTAACCTCGGATGCGGAGGTTTCATGACCGGGGTCCGATCCGCCTTCCTCTCGCTCTGGCTGGCCGTCCTCGCGGTCGGCCTCGCCGCGCAGGACACCACGGTGGTCCTGGTCCGGCACGCGGAACGCCAGTCCCTGTTCGACGGAGACTCTCCTCTGGCCGAGGCCGGCCTGCACCGGGCCCAGGCGCTGGCGCCCGTGCTGGCGGGCTTCCACCCGGCGGCGCTCTACACATCGGAGCTGCGGCGCACGCAGCAGACCCTCGCCCCCGCCGCAGCCAAGCTCGGCCTGACGCCCCTTGTCCGGCCGAAGGACGGCAGCGGGGCTCTGGCGGCGGAGATCCTCCACGCCCAGCGGGGGCGCACCGTGATCGTGTGCTGGCATCACGACCTCATGAAGAAGCTCGTCCGGGCCCTGGGCGTGAAGGGGCCCGTGCCCTACTGGTCGCTGGGCACCTACGACCGGATCTGGATCGTCACCATCCCCGCCGAAGGCGAGGCCCGGCTGGTGGAGAAGGTGCAGGAGCTAGGGCCTGTTTTCAAAGTGGGACGCCGCCGCGACACTGCCCAGCCGCGCTCATGGCAAGGCGACGGCCGAAGGGCGATGCGGGACATCGTTCGAGGCCGGCAACGCAGCCAGGGGTGCGGCTGGGCAGCGTCCCGAAGGGCAAGGGGCGGCGCCCGGCGCGATGCTGCGTCAAGCTCCTCGACGATGGGGCCACCATCGCCTTCGTCGCTTTCCTTGCCTCGCTTGGGCGGCGCCCCTTGCGCGGCCACGCCCCACTTTGAAAACAGGCCCTAACGCCAGCTCTCGCCGCGGCGTCCTGAGGCGGCCAGCACCTCCTCGGCGGCCCGCACGCCGTGGTCCTGGGCCTCTTCGAAGAGGGCCAGGCCACTGAGCTCCGTGTGGGCGAAGTGGACGGCCCCGAAGGGCCGGGCGAGGCCCAGGAAGACGGGGTCCCACATCTGACCCGGCGCCGGCCGCACCATGGCATGCCCCCAGCGCATCACGTCCAGCCGCGCCACCAGGCCTTCGAGGTCCGGATGGGCCGAGCGGAGATCATCCATCACCATGCGGGCGCATGCGGGCCAGTCCATGGCGCGGAGCCTCGCCCGTTCCGCATCGCAGTCGGCACCCGCGAAGGGCCGGTACCAGGTGAGCACCGTGGGGCCGTAGTCCTTCAGGCTCTGGTGCGTGGCGGCCACATAACCCAGGGCCTCGCTGTCGCGGAGCACGTTGTCCCAGGCCAGAGGGAAGGTGGGTTCCTTGGGGCGTGCGCGCAGGGTGAGGTTGGCCACCATCCAGGGCGCGTTCCGGATGCGGGCCGAGGCCGGGCGGGCCTCCGCCAGGCCCGCGACCACGTGGCGGGCGACGTGCTGCGGGCCGGCGAAGATCACGCGCTTCGCCTTCCAGCCCACCCGCCGCTGGTTCAGGTGATCCCAGGCGGTGACCAGGACGCCGTCCTTCTCCTCGCGGATGGCCACGGCCAACACGCCGCAACGGAGCCTGTCGCCGAGGGGGCGGCGCAGGTGGTCCACGAGGAAGCCGTTGCCTTCGGGCCAGGTGAGGAGGGGCCGGGAGTCCTCGCCGGGCCCCTGTTTCCGGGCCGCGAAGTAGAAGAGGCCCGCCCAGGCGCTGGTGGTGTCCAGCCGGGAGCCGTAGTCGTCCCGGCAGGCGTAGTCCAGCAGCCAGCGCAGGCGCGGCGAGGAGAGACCGCGGGCGTCGAGCCAGGCGGCGAAGGAGAGGCCATCCAGGGCCACCGCCTCAGGCGCGTCCGAGCAGCGGGAGCGCGGGATGCTGAAGGCCGGGTGCCCCTTCGCGTCGCGGAACGCCGCCCAGCGGTCCACCTCGTGGAAGAAGGCGTGGTACTGGCGCTCATCCTCGGCGCTGGCCCCGGCACGCAGGTAGAGCCCTTCCCACCACTGGCCATAGGCGAAGACCCGCTCTTCGGGAGACCGCACCGTGGCCTCCTCGGCGAAGCGCGGCTCGCCCTTGGCGTCGAAGCCCTCCAGGACACCGCACTCGTCCAGCAGGCGCAACACCGCGTGGTTCCCGCGATCCGGCACGGGCAGGTAGTGGGCGGCCCAGGGGAAGGCGCTCACGTGGTTGCGTCCCGAGCGGGAGGTGCCGCCCGGGGCCGGTTCCAGTTCCAGCACGCGGAAGTCGTCCAGCCCGCCGCCTGCCAGCCGCCATGCGGCGCTGAGGCCGGCCACGCCGCCGCCCACCACCAGCACGGAGACCGGCTCGAAGCGCTCCGGATCGGGGAAATCCCCGCCGCGCAGCCAGTGGCCCAGGGCCAGATCCGGCCCCACCAGCTCGCCCTGGAACGGGAACTCCGGCTTCCGCCGGCAGGCCAGGGAAACCGCAGAAAGGGCGCCCGCGGCGAGGAGGTCACGACGCTTCATGGGCGGGTAGTCAGAGAGAAAAACCTGAAACCGCGAAAGACGCGAATCGCCCTCCGGGCGCGCGAAAGGAAAATAAAGGAGGTCTGCGGCGGACAGATGATCGTCCTTGGCATTTCTTTCGCACCCTTTCCCGTGATTGCGCGGTTCCCCCTCACGACCACCGCCGCCACTCCCGGGCGTAGAGGTGGACGAGCACCTGGTTGTCGAGGCGGTTCACTTCGGTGGGCACGCGGTCCATGTCCCTGGGAAAGGCGAACATGGCGGCCGTGGTCTCGTCGGACAGGTGGCGCAAACCCGGCAGCACATGCGCAGGGACGGCGAAATCGCGCCTGGAGGCCAGGGCGAAGCCCCAGACGCCGAAGGAGGGCACGGCCAGGTGGTAGGGATGCACCTTGAGGCCCGCGGCCTCCATGGTGGCGGCGATGCACCAGAAGGATTCCCGCGCCATGAGGGGCGACGTGCTCTGCACGGCGATCATGGCGTCATCGGTGAGGCGGCGCTGGAGCAGGCGGTAGAACCGGGAGGTGTAGAGCTTCCCCAGGGCGTAGGTGTTGGGGTCCGGGAAGTCCACCAGGGCCAGGTCGAAGGGTGGTCCCGAGCTCTCCTGGAGCCAGATCATGGCGTCGGCGTTGATCACCTTCACGCGGGGATCCTCCAGGGAAGCCCCGTTGAGCTGGCGCACCATGGGCTGGTACCGGGCCATGTCGGTCATGGCGGGGTCCAGGTCCACCAGCACGATCTCCTGGACCGAAGGATGCTTCAGCACCTCGCGCACGGCTAGGCCGTCGCCACCGCCGCAGATGAGCACCCGCTTCGCATCCGGCTTCACGCCGAATGCCGGATGCACCAGGGCCTCGTGGTAGCGGTACTCGTCCGCCGAGGAGAACTGCAGGTTGCCGTTGAGGAAGAGCTGGAAGCTGCCCCGGCCCCGGGTGAGCACGATGCGCTGGTAGGGGCTGTCCCTGGCGTAGACGATCTCGTCGGCGAAGACCTCCTCCTCCAGTACCAGCGTGAACTTTCCGGCGAACGCCAGGCCCACTGCCAGCAGGGCCATGACCGCCAGGCAGCGCAGGCGGATCAGCCGCGTGGGTCCCAGCTGCGTGGCCAGCAGGTAGGTGCACCAGAGGCCCACGGTGGCGTTCAGCAGGCCGAAGAACAGGCTGGTGCGCACCAGGCCCAGCTTGGGCATGAAGAGCAGGGGGAACAGGATCGAGGCGAACAGCGCGCCCATGTAGTCGAGGGTGAGCACGCCGGCGATGAGATCCTTGAAGCGCACCTGGTTCTTGAGGATGCGCATGAGGATGGGGATCTCCAGGCCCACCAGCGTGCCTACGACCATCACCACGCCGTAGAGCACCACCCGGAAGGCATGGGTGTGGGCGAAGGCCTGGAACAGGATGGGCGCGGAGAAGCCGCCAACCAGGGCCACGCCCAGCTCCAGGTCCACGAAGCGCCGCGCCAGGCCCCGCTGGATGAACTTCGAGAGATAGGACCCCAGCCCCATGGCGCTGAGGTACACCCCGATCACCGTGGAGAACTGCATCACCGAATCGCCCAGCAGGTAGCTCGACAGGGTGCCGGCCACCAGCTCGTAGATCAGCCCGCAGCTGGCGATGAGCAGCACGCTGATGAACAGCAGCGGCGCCTTGAGCGTCGGGGCGGGTGCCTCAGGTTCAGATTCACCCATGGATCGCGGCGGCGATGATGAGGCTGATGCCCAGGATGAGGCTGCCGAGGACGATGCCCAGGGCCACGTTCTGGTCGTCCTCCATCTCCTTGCGGAGGGAGAAGGGCAGGACCTTCACGAGGATGAGCCAGACCACGCCGAGGATGACGAGGCCGAGGACGGAGAAGATGGCGGCGACGAGGAGCTGGTGGAGCAGTTGGTCCGTGATCATCACTTACCCCCGTGGAATCCGTTGTTGTGCAGGAAGGTGCGGTAGGCGCCGGGCGTCTGGCGCACGCTGGGCGGCAGGTCGGCGCGGCGGCGGTTTCCGAAGAATTCCCGGCCGAAGAAGCCGTTGGCCACCATGAGGCTGAACCCGCCGCCGAGGAAGAGCAGGTAGAGGATCCGCATCAGTCGTCACTCCCGGAGGCGCCCGCGTTCGGCGCGTACATGCTCTCCTGCCAGCGCCGGCTCTCGAAGGCGACCAGGCGGAACACCATGAGCAGGGGCACGAGTAGGATGGCCAGCAGGGCCAAGCCCGGGTAGAGCCAGCGCATGACCCCCTGGCGCAATCTCACGTCGACCATCCGGACCGGCGGCACCTTCCCATCCCACTGCGGCGCGAGGCGCAGCACGTAGCTTCCGGGTGGCACCGCGCTGAGGAACACCGTGTCGGTGCGGCCGCCCTCGGACCAGGACTCGCCGCCATCCACGCCGTGGTACCAGCTCGATTCCACCAGGAAGAGCTCCGCCACGCCCGTGGTCTCGCTCACCAGGGCCCCCTCGACGCCCACCCAGCTGTTGTTCACCGGGGCGTTGAGGGTGACCGCCAGGTTCTGGTGGCCGTCCTTGATCTCGATGGGGTCGGAGAAGAACACCGGCTCCTGGGGTTCCGTGGGGACCGCGGACGTCGCCGAAGTCGGGGGAACCGCCTGGGTCGGCGGTCTGCGCACGGGGATGCCCGGGCGCGCCGCGCCGGGGGCCTCGGTCTGGATGCGGGCCAGGTCGTACAGATCCAGCTGCCGGTGGAACAGCTCCGCGTTGCGGTGCGTGATGGATTCCGCCATCACGAGCAGCAGCAGCAGGCCAAGGGCTCCCACCAGCCAGAGGGCGGACTTCGCCAGGGCGACTCTATGGGGGTTGGGCTGGAAGGACGCGATGCCGATGGGTTCCGGCGGGGCGCCCTGCAGCTTGAAGGCGGACCAGACCTCCGCCGGCTCCAGATAGGTGGAGAGGCTCCAGTTCACCTCGCCTCCTCCGCCCTTGTGGGCCTGGCGTTCGCGGGTGAGGCTCTGGGGCGGGGCCACGAACTCGGTCACCTCCACCCGCTCGCCCTGCTCCACCTGCCAGTAGAACTCGCCCCACACGCCTTCGACGACTGCTTCGACATCCTGGAAGCGCCGCCAGTTGCGGCCCTGGGCGAAGAGGTTCTTCTGGCCATCACGGGCCTGGGGGATCTCGCCGGGCGCCACCGCCACGGCCAGGCTCCAGTGGCCCTCGCTTTGTACCAGCCACTGGAAGCCGTGGCGGCTGTCCAGCAGCAGGTACTCGTTCCAGGGATAGGCCGTGCCCTCGATGGTGCAGCTCCGGCGCAGCTGGCCGATGCAGGTGACCGGCTCGCCGCGCAGGCTGCCCTCGGCGCCCAGGGGGATGACCACATCCTGGCGGGGCTGCTGCAGGCTCTTGAGGAAGGCGAGCTTTCCGTTTTCGGCCGAGAGCAGGCTGCCGCAGCTGGGACATCCCACCCGCTGCGTCTGGTCCGGCGCGCGCAGGGCCAGGGCACCGCCGCACTTGGGGCAGTTGAGGCTCTGGGTGCCGACCTTTGGCGGCTTCCGCGTGCCGCCCTGGATCCCCAACTCTGCCAGCGACACCTCGCGGCCCAGGAAGAAGAGGGGCGGCTCCTCGCCGTAGTCCAGGGTGGCGAAGGCGCCGTTGCGGCCCGAGAGATCCGCGTAGCGATAGGTGGCGCCCGGCTCCACGGCCCAGGGGATCTCGCCCTCGGCGCTGTGGAAGGCAGCCTCGCTCACTTCGTCCACGGTCCAGAGGCCGTCCGGTCCCAGATCCGCCAGGCCGCCCGGTTGCAGGTCAGCCGGAGACGGCAGGGTTCCATGGGGCGCCTGGGTGAAGGTGAGGTAGAAGCGGCCCTGGGCCTCCGCCAGCCAGCCCCAGCGGCCGTCGTCGAGGGCCAGGTACCACTCGTCCCACACGCCGCCCAGGGGATGCTTCAGCTGCACCCGGCCCGCCAGGGTGAACGAGCGCCCCGCATGGCGCCCCGTTGCGCCCAGGCCCAGGGGCGAGCCCGTGTCCACTAGGTCGGCCACCTTGCCGATGAGCTCGGGATTCCGGTCGTGCCGGGCCGCCAGGGCCTTGCAGTAGGAACAGACGGCCACCATGGTTCCGGGCCGGAAGCTCAAGGGGGCACCGCAGCTGGGGCAGGAGGCGAGGGGGCTCATGGGGATGGCCGATTATGTCAGAGGATCGGAAGAATCCGGTCGAGGCCTTCCCGGAAGGTCGGCTCCGGCGTGAGCAGGCTCAGGACCAGGTGGCCGTCGCCCGGCAGGTCGAAGAAGGATCCGGGATGCGCGAGCACCCCCGCCTGCTCGAGCAGACGCAGGGCGCAGGCCTCGTCCGCGTCCACGGCCGGGCGGCGCAGCAGGACGGACCAGCCGCCTTCCACGGGCAGCCGGGTGAGCCGGGGGTGCCCGGCGAGCGAGACGTCCAGGGCTGCCAGGTTGGCGGAGAGCCGGGCGCGCACCTGGGAGCGGATCGCGGGCGCCAGGGCCAGAAGGGCCGGTGCCGCGGCCTGGACCGGCGCGGAAACGGAAAGGTACTGGTCCGCCAGGAAGGCCAGAGCCTCCAGGTGGGCCTCGGCGTCGGCGCCGCGCACGGCGATCCAGCCCAGCTTGAGCTGGGGCAGGGCGGCCACCTTGCTGAGGCCCGACAGCAGGAAGACCGGGCAGGGAGGTGCCGCATCCTCCAGGGCCGTGGGGAGCCGATCCGCCGGAGCCTCCAGGGCGTAGTCCGCGAAGACCTCGTCCACCAGCAGGGCCAGACCCCGGCGTGCACAGAGGGCCGTGAGGCCGTCCCACTCGCCCTTGGACAGGAAGTGTCCCGTGGGGTTGTTGGGGTTCACCACCACCACGGCCCGTGTGCGGGGGCCCACCGAAACCTCCAGGGCGCCCAGGTCGAGGTGCCAGCGGTCATGGAAGTAGGAGGGCACGGGGCGGGCATGCAGGCCTTCCAGGCGCGCCAGCCACTCGAAGAGCGGGTAGCTGGGACTGGGCACCAGGATCTCGTCGCCGGGATCGCCCAGCAGCTTGAAGAGCAGACCGTAGCCCTCGCTGGTGGAGGCTGTGAGCAGCAGGTCCTCCGCCCGCAGCCCATGCCCGTGGTGGGCGGCCACGGCCTCCCGGGCGGATCGGGTCCCCAGCGGGTCCGGATCGTAGCGCAGCACGGCGGGGCTGGAGAGCGCCTGACGTATCCCGTCCTCCGGGTACACGAACCCGCAGCGGGTCGGATTCGACACCGTGAGATCCAGGAGCTCACGCTCCTCCGCCCGCAGCTGCCCCAGCGCCGCCGAGAGGGCGTTCGGCTCGAAACCGTGCGGGAGGCGCGACGACAGGTGCATGGGGCTAGGTTAATCGAACCGCTGACTCTCCGTGGAGAACGCGAGAACGCCGAGGAAGAAATGTTTTTTCTCTGCGCTCTCCGCGCTCTCCGCGGTTGGCGGTTTGTCTTTCGCGGGATAATCGACCCACAAATCAGGAGGCTCCCATGGCGAAGACCCCCAAGGTCGCGGTGCTGCTGGCCGGCTGCGGCCACCTGGACGGCGCGGAGGTGCGCGAGGCGGTGCTCACGCTGCTGGCCCTGGACCAGCACGGAGCCGCCTTCCAGTGCATCGCGCCCAACGCGGACCAGCACCACGTCATCAACCACGTCACGGGCCAGCCCGTGCCCGGCGCCATCCGCAACATCCTGGAGGAGTCCAGCCGCATCGCCCGGGTGGGCCAGTGCCTGGACCTCGCCCAGGCCCAGGCGGGCGACTACGACGCCCTGGTGATGCCGGGCGGGTACGGCGTGGCCAAGAACCACTGCAGCTTCGCCTTCAAGGGCGCCGAGGCCGACGTGCGACCGGACGTGGCCGCCTTCGTGCGGGCCTTCTTCGACGCGAAGAAACCCGTGGGCGCCATCTGCATCGCCCCGGCCCTGGTGGCCCTGGCCCTCTCCGGCCGGGCCTCCGCCAGCCTCACCCTGGGCAACGACGCGGGCTGTGCCGCGGCCGTCACCAAGCTGGGCCAGCACCACAAGGACACGCCGGATTCGAGAGAGATCGTCATTGACGAAGCTTGCAAGCTCGTGACCACGCCGGCCTACATGTTCGACGACGCGCGGCTGAGCGACGTGTGGGTCGGCATCGAGCGCTGCGTGGCCGAGGTGCTGAAGCGCTGCTGAGAAGGCCGGGGACACCATGACCACCTACCCGGACGAACTGCTGGATGAGCGGACCCGGGGCCTGCGGGAGGACGTCCGGGCCTTCGTCAAGGCCGTGCCCCGGAACCTCCTGCTGGACATGGACGCGGAGCGCGTGAGGTATCCCAAGGGTTTCCTCGCGGAGGCCGGACAGAGACGGCTCCTGGGCCTCCGCTTCCCGGAGGCCTACGGAGGACGCGCGCTGCCCTGGACCGCCGAGCTGGCTGCCCTGGAGGAGGTCGGCGTTCTGGGCACCTCGCTCGGCTGCCTCTACTCGCTGGTGTCCATCGTGGGCGAGGCCCTGGTCCACTTCGGGACGGAGGAGCAGAAGCGCCGCTACCTGGCGCCCATGATCGCGGGGACGCTCGCGCCAGCGGAGGCGCTAACCGAACCTCGCGGCGGATCGGACTTCTTCGGGGCCGCCACCCGCGCCGTCCGGGACGGGGATGCCTTCATCCTCGAGGGCCAGAAGCGGTTCGTGGTGGGAGCGGAAGGGGCGGACGTCTTCCTGGTCTATGCTCGCACTTCGGACGACGGCGATTCGCGGCGGTCCATCACGGCCTTCCTCGTGGAGCGGGGCGAGGGCCTGACCGTGGAGCACGTCTACGGCCTGATGGGTACTCGGGGCGGCGGCACCGGGCGGCTCCGGTTCCGGAACTGCCGCGTGCCCATGGCCCAGGTGCTGGGCGGCGAGGCCGGGATCGGGCAGGGGGCCGAGGTCTTCGACCAGATGATGATCCCCGAGCGCATGACCAGCGCGGGCGGGGCCCTGGGCATGGCCCGGGCCGGGCTGGAGATCGCCGCACGCTACGCGGCGAAGCGCAAGGCCTTCGGCCAGGAGATCCGACGCTTCGAAGGCGTCTCCTTCAAGATCGCCGAGTCCCTCACGCAGCTCGAGGCGGCCCGCGCCCTCTGCCGGGAGACGGGGCGCGCCATCGACCACGGCGGCGTCGCCCCGGGGCGCGTGCGGCGCATGGTGTCCGAGTCCAAGAAGTTCGCCACGGACACGGCCTGGACTGTGGTGAACCACGCCATGCAGGTGCTGGGCGGCATCGGCTACACCAATGTCTACCCGCTGGAGCGCCTCCTGCGCGACATCCGCCTCATCCTCATCTGGACGGGCACCAACGAGATCATGGACCTCGTCATCCAGCACGAGTTCTACCGCGAGTTCCTCAAATCGCCCCTCCCCGGCCGCAACCTGGAGGCCGATGCGGTGAACGCCGAGGCTCCCGAGGAGAAGGTCTTCGAGTGACCGACCTGTCTGGAGGCCTCACCGGCGCCTTCAGCCCTCCGGTCCCCGCCGCGGATGCACCATCCGGCGCAGGGCGGGCGTCAGGATCCGGCTGGCGGCAAGGATGCGAGTCTCCTCGTCCAGGGCCCTGATCCAGGGGGCGGCATGCCCGAGGGCCAGGCCGGATTCCGGCAGGGCCAGGCTGCGGTCCAGGGCGCGCAGCACCTGGTCCGCCACGGGGCCCACTTCGCGCCAGCGCGAGGTGGCCAGAGCTTCGGCCTGTGCAGGGCGCAGAGGCGGCTGGATGAGCGCCACGAGGGCCTCCAGGCCCAGCTTGGGATTCTGGAGGAACGCGGCCAGCACGCCCGCGTCAGGAGCCCGCCACACCAGGGCCCACAGGGGCCGCGGGGCGTGCAGGGCGAGGCTGCGGCGCTCGCCGGTGGTCATGGCCGTCCACTGCTGCTGGAGCTTTTCGATGGCCTGCTGGCGCGCCTGGGGGTGGGCCGCCGGGTCCACCGCCACCGCGGCCAGGGCCCGCCAGGGCAGGCGCATCATGAGCGAGGCGCGCAGGTGGGCGGTGGCCTTGGGGTGCTGGGCGATCCACCGGAGAAGCAGGGGACGCTTCTTCAGCTCCGGGAGGTCCGCCGCCGCCTCCAGCCATCCCCGGGGCGGCTCCGGATGCCGCAGCATTCGCAGAAACCGCGGCCAGGGCAACTCGGGCGGCAGGGCCCAGGGGGCGGAGGAGGAACGGAGCATGGGAACAGTCTAGAGAGACTGAAGACTGAAGACCGAGGACCTGACCCTGATTTGCGCCACACTATGCCCATGACTCCCGAGTTCACCATCCTGGGCCGGGGCCGTGCCGGCCGCGCGCTGGCGGCGGCCTGGGGACCGCGGGCGGGCCTGCTGGATCACGGCGCCCGGCCGGAGGGCCTGGTGCTCCTGGCGGTGCCGGACCGGGCGGTGGCCGAGCTGGCCCAGGCCTTCCCCGGGCGCTGCGTACACCTGGCGGGCAGCCTGCATCTGCCGGGGGTGCCCTGCGCTCATCCGCTCACCAGCTTCGACGGGCAGGCCCGGGACTGGAAGGGCACGCCCCTGGCCATCACGGGCGCGGTGCCGGACGGCCTGCGGAGGGCTTTCGGGGACCTGGGCTTCGCGGCCTTCGACCTTCCCGCGGAGCTGAAGCCGCTCTACCACGCGGCGGCGGTGCTTACCTCGGGCCACGCCGCCTCGCTGTGGCTGGGGGCGGAGGCCCTGCTGCGCGCCAGGGGTGTGGCGTTGCCGGGTCGGGGCCTGCTCCCGCTGGCGGAGGCCACGCTGCGCAACGTGGCCGCCCTCGGGGCCGCGGGGCGCACGGGCCCGTTCGCGCGTGGCGACGAGGCCACCATCGCCCGGGATGCCGAAGCCCTGCCCGAGCCCTGGCGGGAGATCTTCCTGACACTGGGGCGAAGCCTCGACTGACCCGAATCTGCCCCGGAGCCTCATGTCCCTCCTGATGACCGTCTCGATCCTCTGGGCCCTGTCCTTCGGCCTCACGGCCCAGGTGAGCGAGCTCGGGGCACCCTTCGTGACGGCCATGCGGACCCTCCTGGCGGCCCTGGTGTTCCTCCCCTTCCTGGACCCCAGGGGCCTCACGCGGAGGCAGGTCCTGGCCTTCGCAGGCATCGGCGCCCTCCAGTTCGGCCTGATGTACCTGCTCTACATCGCCTCCTTCCACTGGCTGCGTTCCTCGGAGGTGGCGCTCTTCACCATCTTCACGCCCCTCTTCGTGACCCTGATGAGCGACCTTCTGGACGGCCGCATGTCGTGGATGTTCCTCCTCACGGCCGGCCTGGCCGTGCTGGGGACGGGCATCTGCGTGTGGTCGGGGCTGGGGCGCCGCGGGATCCTCCTGGGCTTCCTGCTCATGCAGGCCGCGAACCTCTGCTTCGCCCTGGGCCAGGTGCTCTACCGGCGACTGGCGCCTGCGTCGGGCAAGCGGGATCGAGACCTCATGGGTCTGCTCTACCTTGGGGCTTCCGTGGTGGCCGTGGCCATGGCGGCGCCCTCCATCCCCTGGGCGCGGATCTCCGCCATGGGCCTGCGCCAATGGGCGGTGCTGGTCTATCTCGGCGCCGTGGCGTCGGGCCTGGGTTTCTTCCTCTTCAACGCCGGGGCCCGCCGGACGGATATCGGCACCCTGGCCATCTTCAACAACATGAAGATCCCCCTGGCCATCCTGGCCTCGGGCCTGGTGTTCCGTGAAGCCGTGGATTGGCCGAGACTGGCGGCCGGCGGCGCGGTGATCGCCTGCGCCCTTGGTTTGAACAGCCTCACTGGAGCAAGGCCATGAACGCCTTCACGCCACCCCTGGCCCTCCGGGCCGAGACCCCCTCCGAATGGGCCGAGGCCGCCCTGGCGGACCCCGAAGCCCTGCTGTCCGACCACGCCCACTGCGAGAAGAAGGCCGCCCTCACGGCCCTGAACCTGGCCCGCCACCTGGGCGACATGGCCCGGGCCGCCGGGCTGCTGGAGCGGCTGGCGGAGGAGGAGCTGGATCACCACCGCCGGGTGCTGGAGGGCCTCCAGGGCTTCGGCTGGACGCTGCGTCCCGACCGGGGGAACCCCTACGCCCAGGCGCTCCACCGGTCGGCCTCCAAGGGACTGCTGGACCAGCTGCTCATCGCGGCCCTCATCGAGGCCCGCAGCTGCGAGCGGCTCTGGCTGCTGGAGCGCGCCGCCGCGACCCATCCGACCCTGGGATCCGCCCCCTGGCTGGCCTTCCTGCTGGAGCTGGAACGGTGCGAGGCGGGTCACGCCCAGGCCTACCGGAGCCTGGCGGAAGAGCGGTTCGGCCGGGAGGCCACCCAAGCGCGGTTGGACTGGTGGCTGGACCGGGAGGCGGAGGCGATCCGGACCCAGCCATGGAGGTCTGCCGTCCATTAGGGCCTGGTTTCAAAGTGGGGCGCCGCCGCGACACTGCCCAGCCGCGCTCATGGCAAGGCGGCGGCCGAAGGGCGATGCGGGACATCGTTCGAGGCCGGCAACGCAGCCAGGGGTGCGGCTGGGCAGCGTCCCGAAGGGCAAGGGGCGGCGCCCGGCGCGATGCTGCGTCAAGCTCCTCGTCGATGGGTCCACCATCGCCTTCGTCGCTTTCCTTGCCTCGCTTGGGCGGCGCCCCTTGCGCGGCCACGCCCCACTTTGAAAACAGGCCCTAAGGTCTCTTAACCAGAAGTAGGCTCAACCGTGGCAGACTGGACTACCTCCGAGGCAGCCTATGTCCACAGTTCCCGACCACGGTCTCAAAGAGATGGTGCCGGTCTTCGGGCCCGACGCCCTCGGGGCCCAGGCCGGCGTGAGCTTCCACCACGCGCTGGCGCGGCTCAGCGAGGGCGGCGACCTCAAGGCCCGCCTGCTGCTGTCGGCGCTTTCCCACTTCGCCGCCAAGGGCTACGACGGCGTGCAGGTGAAGGAGGTGGCCGAGGAGGCGGGAGTCTCCAAGCCCACCCTCTACTATCACTTCGGCAGCAAGGAGGGCCTCTTCCGGCAGCTCTGCCTCGTGTCCCTCTCGGCCATGGCCGTGCGCATCCAGAGGCTGGTCGAGCCGTTCCTGGCGTCGCCCATCCGGGGGGTCAAGGCCATTGACGACGCCAGCGTGAAGCTCGCCCAGGCCTATCTGGATCTGCTGCTGGAGAGCCAGGAGTTCACCGGCTTCATCCTGCGCTCCATCGCCGTGCCGTCGCCGGATTCGGGGTTCCGGGACCTCATGCCCCTGGTGGAGAAGGGGCTGGCCCCGCTGGGCCTCTTCATGAACCATGTGTTCGGCACGAGCCTGGAGCAGGCGCGCAAGGAAGTGCTGCTGTTCACCTCCCTGGTGGGCGCCCTCATCGAAGAGAAGCTCCGCGATCCGCAGTACCAGATCACCGGAGATGAAGTGAAGTGGGTGGCCCAGCGCTGGCTCCACGGCGTCCAGGGCTGACATTCGAGGGAAGGGCACCATGGCCAAGCTCGCCCCCATCAGGGCCACCCTCCGTCCGCTGGATCTGCCCCAGCATCTCTTCGAGGTCGAGCTGACGGTCCCCGCTGAAGCCCTGGGTTCAGGCGCGGTGGCCGCGCTGCCCGCATGGACGCCCGGTTCCTACCTGGTGCGGGACTACGCACGGTTCGTGGACCGCGTGCGGATGCTGGAGGGCCGCCGGGAACGACCCCTGGAGAAGCTCGACAAGCAGCGGTGGCGGGTTCCGGCATCCAAGCGGGACCTCGTGCTCCGCTACCGTGTGTACGGGAACGACCTCACGGTGCGGACGAACCATGTGGATGCCGCCCACGCGCAGATCATCCCCGCCGCCGCCTTCCTCTACCTGGAGGATCAGCTGGACCGGCCCGTGGAGGTCCGCTTCGAGGGGTTCCCCGGCGACTGGAAGGTGGCTTCCGCCCTGCCGCAGAAGCAGGACGCCCGCCTGGCGAAGGACTTCGACACCCTCGTGGACTCGCCCTTCGAGCTGGGCGCGTTCCGGACCCGCAGCTTCAAGACGGGCGGCACGGCCTTCGAGCTGGTGTTCACGGGGCCGCACAATGGCGATGAAGGCCGCATGGCTGAGGCCACGCGGAAGATCGTGGAGGCCGCGGGCGCCATCTTCGGCGGCTTCCCCTTCAAGCGGTACGTCTTCTTCTTCACCTTCACGCCCAAGCTGCGTGGTGGCCTCGAGCACCGGGACTGCACCAGCCTCATCGCCGACAGCCACGCCTTCGACAAGCCCGAGGGCTATTTCGCCCTCTACCAGCTCGTGGCCCACGAGTTCTTCCACGCCTGGAACGTGAAGCGGCTCCACGATCCGGCCCTGGGGCCCTTCGACTACAGCCGGGAGAACCCCACGAAGATGCTCTGGTTCCACGAGGGGCTCACTTCGTACATGGAGCATGTGATCGTCCTGCGGGCCGGCGTGGTGCCCTGGGGCCACACCTCGAAGGAACTGGCCAAGTGCTGGAGCGAGCAGGTGCAGCGTCCCGGCCGCCTGGAGCAGAGCCTGGAGGAATCCAGCTGGGATGCCTGGATCCGCTTCTACAAGCAGCATGAGTTCAGTCCCAACAGCTCGGTCAGCTACTACGACAAGGGCGAGATGGTGGCCTGGCTCATGGACGCCACCCTCCGGGAAGGCAGCCGTGGAAAGGCCGGACTGACGGACCTTTTCGCCCTGCTCTGGACGCGTCACGGCGAGGCCGGCCTCACGGACGGGGATGTGCGCCAGGCCTTCCGGGAGCTCTCCGGAAAGGACCCCGGGCCCTTCTGGGACGCCTACATCTCAGGCCGTGCGGAGCTGGATCCCGCACCTCTGCGGCGCGCCTTCGGCCTATTGATGGAAGCCCGGGCGCCTTGGGAATCCCTGGGCCCCGAAGAGGCCAAGGATCCTGCGGCCCAGCGACGGGCCCGATCCTGGACGGGCCTGGTGCTGGCCTCCAATGGACCCACGATCCAGAACGTGATTCCCGGCAGTCCAGCCGCTGGGGCGGGCCTCAGCTTCGGCATGGAGATCCTGGCGGTGGACGGCTGGCGCACCACGACCGCCGCCGAGGCGCAGCGGTACCTCGCGGACCCCGGACCCGGCGGAAGGGTCGCGGTCCTGGCGGCGGACCGGGGCCGGGTGCTGACGGTGGACGTGCCCGTGATCGAGAGCCCCGACCGTTCCCACCGGCTGACGGCGGACCTCCGGGCCGGCACCACGCAGCGGACCGCGTTTTCCGCGTCCTATGGCCAGGCCTTCCCCTCCGCACCGGTGAAGCGGGGCGGACGCCGGTGAGGCTCGCCGCGATCCTCGCCGCCCACGACGAGGCGGATCACATCGGAGCGGTGCTGGAGGGCCTGAAGCCGTTCGGCCTCCATCGCGTGCTGGTGGTGGATGACGGTTCTTCGGACCGCACCGGGGCCGTGGCCGCCGTCCATGGCGCCGAGGTGCTGCGCCTGGAGCCGGGGCAGGGCGGGGGTAAGGGGCAGGCCCTGCGTGCGGGAATCGCCCGCCTCCGCCCCGACGCCTTCGACTTCTACCTGTTCCTGGACGCGGACGGCCAGCACGATCCGACCGACCTGCAGCGCTTCATGGATCACCTCGCCATCCACCCGGACGCCGACTTCCTGATCGGCTCGCGGCTCCTGGACCGGGCGAAGATCCCGGCCAAGCGCTGGCGCACCAACGCCCTGGGCACCTGGACCCTGGGGCGCATCGCCGGCGTCACCTGGGAGGACAGCCAGAGCGGCTTCCGCATGATCCGCAAGAAGGTGCTGGATCGGCTGGAGCTGAAGTCGCGCGGATTCGCCATCGAGATGGAGATCGCGATGAAGGCGGCCGACTGGAAGCTGCGATGGGCCCACGTACCCATCCGGGCCATCTACCAGCCCGGGCCGGTGAGGAGCCATTTCAGAGGGGTGATGGATACCTGGCTGATCGCCTGGGAATCTCTGAAGTGCTAGCTGGCTTCAACCCGGTCAGGCCTTGTCACTTGTCGCTGCCCCGCAGCGCCAAGCTCGGGCCTGATCCGGGTTGACCTGGCTAATTGCCTGGGAATCCCTGAAGTGCTGAACGGGCGCCGACCCTCGTGGACCGGCGCCGGGCAGATCACTTGGCGGCGTTGTGCGCGGCTGGCGCGTGCGCCTGCACCACCTGGGCCTCCGAGGCGCTGGTCACGGGGGTGATGGCGCGAAGCAGGGCCTGGAGACGGGCCTGCATCTCCTTGTCGTCCACCTTGCCCACCCGGGCCAGGTAGAGGGTGAACAGATCGGGGCTGTCCGCGTTCGTCGTGCCGGGCTTCAGGAAGGCCTGGTGCACCGCGGCGATGCGGCTGGCCCCCTCCTCCTCGAAGGTGCGCTGGGTGTAGGGATGTCGCTGCTTGGCGATCTCCTTCCAGCTCTTCTGATCGCCATCCGGCATGTTCGGCGTGGGATGGAGATGCTTCAGCAGGACGAAGTAGTTGTCTTCCTCGTCTTCGGAAATGCTCACGCGGCGCAGGTCCCAGACCACGTTCCCGCCCTTCCGGGAGAAGCCCATGTTCAGGATGAGGAAGGCTTTCGGGGAGAGATCGACCTGGCTGGAATCCAGCTCGAGCCTTGTCCAGAGCGCCTGCAGGCGGAGATGCTTGCCCTCCTTGAAGTCGAAGGCCATGTCCTTCAGGGCCGAGGGCAGGCGGTCCCGGTGCTTCAGATACTCCACCCAGTCCCGCAGCTCGCCGGCGTAGGGGATGTAGGTGTAGTCGAGGAATTTGGGAAGGTCGTAGAGCCAGGGCATGAGGCTGGACGAGTCCACGAACTTGACGGCCATGACCACGCCGCCGGGAATCAGGGTGGTGTAGGTCAGGACGGAGCCATCGTCGTAGGGCGTGAACCAGATGGCCTGCTGCCAGGGACGCCCGAGGCGGTCCACGTGGCGCTGCACTTGGTAGGGGTCTCCGAAGGAGGTGACCCGGATGTCCTGTCCGCCCACGGTGCGGGTGACCCGGGCGCCCTTCAGCAGCAGGTCCATGGCGACCCTGGGCTTGGCCAGGAGGTCGCCGACGGCCACGTCGTCCGGATGCCGGAGCATGAAGAGGTAGACATTGTTGGCCTGGGCGTAGAGGAGGCGGCCATTCTTCGGGAGATCGTTCTTCTTGTATTCCAGGCCCGAGATCGCCCACGTCTTGGTGGTCGTGTCGCGGAAGATCACCTCGGGCTTGCCGCTGGTGGGAATGTCTCCGATGGCCGCCTCGCTGGCCTCGCCCTCGGGGAACAGCTCTCCGCGGAGACTCGCGAACAGGGCATCCATGGACTGGATGTAGAAGGCCTTCTCCTGGACGGCGATCTCCTGCCTGAGCTCAGGGTACGGGCGCGGCAGGGGGAGATCGAACACCCGCTCGAGCGCCTTCGATTTCTCCGGGAAAAGGGAGAAGCTGAAGGTCACCTTGTTGAAGAAGGCGGCCCTGTCGGGTTTCATGGCCTTCAGCTCGGCGGTGGGCAGGGAGTAGCAGATGTTGTCCTTCTTCCCGAGGACCACGCCCACCACCCGACCCTGGGGATCCACCAGAGGACCGCCGGAGTTGCCCGGGTTCACGCCGGCGCTGCTCTTCAGCAGGTTCCAGGCGCCGCTCATGGGTTCGGGCAGGGTGCCGATCACCTCGCCGGGGCGGATCACGAGGCCTTCTCCGTAGGCGTTCCCCACGGTGAAGACCGGCTCGTTCTCGCGGAAACCGGGACGCAGGTCCAGCCACCGGTCGAAGGTGCGCCCCTTGACCGAGAAACGAATCACGTCCCGCTGCTCGTCCAGGGCCAGGATGCGATCCACTTCCCAGACGTTCTGCTTGGCGTCGCGGATGTAGCAGGTGGTATAGCCCCTGGAGGCGTGGATGGATCGGAACACGTGGTGGGCCGTCACCAGCTCGTTCTTCGAGACGGCGAAGGCGGTTCCGATGGAGATGTAGGGATCGTTGCGGAGGTTGAAGGGGACCAGGTCCCAGGGGAGGTCCTTCTCGTAGGACACGGGGTCCTTGGCGGGGTCGGGGCGGGCGACCACCACCTCGAAGCTGGCTTCGGTGACGCGGGTCTTCACGGCCGGGGCGAGCGCGGTCTCCTGGCCCAGGAGGGCGGTGGCGGCCAGCAGGCATGGAAGCAGCAGTGGGGTCAGCAGTCGCATGGATCTTCCTTCGTCTGGCTGGGACCTGGGTCCATCCGTGAGGGGGGATGGCTCGAGTGTATTCGAAAAAAGGAGCGCGTCCGGTGGACTTGGGATCCATTCCCTTCGGGGGTACCTTGGTCGCATGGCGATGGAATCTTCTGATCCGCAGGCGTGGGGCGGGGCCCGATGAACCCCCTGGATTGGGACCTGGGCAATGTGCCGCCGGGGGTGCCGTGGGGCGGTGTGGACGAGGCGGGCCGCGGGGCCTGGGCCGGACCGGTGGTGGCCGCCTGCGCGGTGCTGGACGCGGACACGGTGCGACGCTGGGGCCATGTGCTGAGGGGCGTCCGGGACAGCAAGCAGCTGAGCCCCGAGAAGCGGGAGGCCATGGCGGCGGAGCTGAAGTCCATCCTCCCTGCGTACGGCATCGCCGAGATGGACCCGATGGCGATCGACCGGGAGAACATCCTCGAGGCCACCATGATGGCCATGCGGCAGGCGGCGAAGGATCTTTCCCTCCGTCCCCGCATCCTGTTCGTGGATGGCAACCGCGCACCCGGAACGGGTCTGCTTGAGCGGCTGGTGGTGGATGGGGACGCCATCAGCTGCGCCATCGGGGCGGCGAGCATCCTGGCCAAGGCCCACCGGGACGCGCTCATGATCGCCATGGAGGAGCTGCATCCCGGCTACGGGTTCGGCCAGCACAAAGGCTACGGGACAGCCCTCCACCGCGCCCGGATTGCCGAACTGGGCGTCTCCCCGATCCACCGGATCAGCTATGCGCCGGTCGCCGCGCTGCAGCAGGTGGATGAAGGCCTTCGCGAGGCCCTGCGCCACAGCCTGGACGGCTGCGCCTCGGTGGCGGAGCTGCAGGCCTGGGTGCAGACGGACCTTCGGCCCGCCTACGGCCACCTGAAGCTCGTGTGGGTGGAGACGCTCCGCCGACGCTATGCGGATCGGCTCGCCCGGTTCGCCAGCGAAGAAGGCCTCGAATGACCGATGTGGCCCTGGCCCTGATCCAGTCCGGCGGGCGCTGGTTCCTCCAGCGCCGGGAGCCCTCGAATCCGGTGATGCCGGGGCTGTGGGAATTCCCGGGCGGGAAGGTGGAGGCCCGGGAGGCCCCCCTCGACGCGCTGCGCCGGGAGCTCATGGAAGAGGTCGGCATGAAGCCCGAAGCAGCCATGGCACTGCCAACGCTGGAGGGACCCGTGCATCTCCATCCGTTCGTGATCCATGGGGCGGGAACTCCCCGGACGGAGCTGGCCTGGGGATGGTTCACCCTGGAGGAGATGGCGCGTCTTCCCATCCCGCCGGCCAACGACGAGCTCATCCGCCGCCTCAAAGGCGTCCCATCTCCGGATGTCGCGGACTGATCTGATAGGCTGGACTCTCCCCAGGCCCGGAGCTGCCATGCCTCGATTCTTCATTCGGACCTTCCTGTGCGCCCTGGCCGCGCTGACCACGCTGACCGGGCTGGCGCTCCAGGCCCAGCAGACCGAAGTGGTGTTGAGCGCATCAAGCAGCGCGAAGCTGGTGCTGGGGATGACCCCGCCGAAGGCTTCCGGCATCGATGACAGCTTGGTCGCCACGGAATTCACGGCCGTGCTCAAGCGCGATCTCGATGAGACCGGCGTGTTCGCGGTGCTGCAGGAGCGGCTGCCCGCCGATGGCGCCCCGGTGAAGGCCTGGAAGGAGGCGGGCGCCCAGTGGCTGCTGAATGTCCGCCTCACGAAGGGGGCCGTGGGAGATTTGCAACTCGAAGCCTCCGCGCTCGACACCGCCGCGGAGAAGGCCGTGTTCACCAAGCCCTACAAGGCGGATCGCATGGTTCCCCTGCGGCGCATGGCCCACGCGCTGGCCGACGACCTCGTGGCCCGCCTGACGGGCGAGCGCGGCGTGGCCTCCAGCCGGGTGGTGTTCGTCCGCCAGACGGCGCCGGGGGTGAAGGAACTGTTCCAGATCGATCGCGACGGCGCGAACCTGGTGCAGCTCACGCGCCACGGCAGTCTCACGCTGTCGCCCACGGTGGCGGCCGATGGCCGGTTGGCCTATGTGACCTACAAGGGCGGGGCACCCGAGATCTGGGGCCAGCGCCGCAGGGATGGCGCACACGAGAAGCTCTACCCTGCGACCGGCTCCGGAGCCATGGTCTCCTCACCGGCCTGGTCTCCGGATGGCCGCCGCCTGGCCTTCGTGCAGGGCGATCGGCGCGGCAACAGCGACATCATGGTGCTGGATCTGGACACAGGACGCGCACGGCGTCTGACCGACGGTAATGGCATCAATACTGAACCAAGCTGGAATCCCAACGGTACACAGATCGCGTTCACCTCTGATCGTGAGGGGGGCCCGCAGGTGTTCCTCATGCAGGATGATGGCTCCAACCTCCGCCGCCTGACCGGCGAGGGGCTATACAACGCCAGCCCGGCCTGGAGCCCCAACGGCGCCATGATCGCGTATGTCTCGCGATTCGAGGGCAAGTTCGATCTTTTTATCTATAAATTGGGAGAAGGAAAGGCCTACCAGATCACCACCGGCGTGAGCACTTCCGAATCGCCAGCCTGGTCTCCCGATGAGCGCCGGCTTGTGTTCACCAGCAATCGCTTCGGCTCCATGCAGATCTTCACCACGGATCTGTCCGGTCGCCAGGTGGTGCGTATGACGGAACTTGCGGGATGCCAGAGTCCCAAGTGGACTAGGGCGCGTTAAAAAATAAATCGCATTTACCTGAGTACTGTCCATCTATACTCAGGCTCATCCAGGAGGAACAACCCTATGAGATACGGAACCTACCTCGTCCCTGCTGCCATCGTGCTCACGCTCGGCAGCCTCGCCTGCAAGCCCCCCAAGACCGCGGAGGAGATCAAGGCCGAGACCCAGGCGGCGTTCAACGAGGGGTACCAGGCGTTCAAGGATGGCAAGGCCCGCGAGACCAACCCCTACGTGAACGCGAAGGACGCCAAGGAGAACCAGCACAAGGTGACGGGCTGGTACGAGGGTTGGGACAAGGCCAAGGCTGACAAGGATGCCGCTGACAAGGCCGCCGCCGAGAAGGCCGCCGCCGACGAAGCCGCCCGCAAGGCCGCCGCCGAGAAGGCCGCCGCTGAGGAAGCCGCCCGCAAGGCCGCCGAGGCCGAGAAGGCCGCCGCCTTCAAGCGCGCCGCCGAAGCCGCCCTCAAGACCATCCACTTCGACTTCGACAAGTCGGACATCAAGGAGAACGATCGCGCGCTGCTCCAGGGCATCGCCGACTTCATGAAGGCCTACCCCGCCGCCAAGGTCGAGATCGAAGGCCACTGCGACGAGCGCGGCACCAACGAGTACAACCTGGCCCTCGGCAACCGCCGCGCCGCCGCTGCCCTGGCCTACCTGAAGACCCTGGGCGTGGACGAGGCCCGCTTCACCACCATCAGCTATGGCAAGGAGAAGCCCCTCTGCACCGAGGCCAAGGAAGCCTGCTGGAGCCAGAACCGCCGCGGTGAGTTCAAGCTGAAGTAGTCGTTCCGAAGGACGTGAAGCGGGGGCCTCGGCCCCCGCTTTTCGTTTAGGATGAAGAAAGTCCCGGAGTCCCCATGAGCGCCCGCGCGATGCTGTTCCCCGTCCTGGCCGCGATCCTCGCCGTTGGCTGCAGTTCCGAAGACCAGCTCCGCCGCGTGGAGCAGGAAGTCGGCGATCTCAAGCTCGAGGTCTTCAAGCTGCGCCAGCAGGTCGAGGACGGCAACAAGCGCGCCGAGGCCGAGCAGAAGGCCGCCCAGGAGGCCCGGGGTCAGGACCGCCGCTTCCAGGCCGATCTACAGGAGAGCCTGCGCCAGGTGCAGGACACCACGCGGGTGCTGAACAACCGCCTGAACAGCATGCCCCGCGGGACGGCGGCGCGGCCCGCGGCTGCGGAGAGCCAGCCTGCGCAGGTGTCCGACGAGGAGCGGGCCTTCAACGTGGCGGTGCTGGACTACAACCGTGGCAACTATCCCCTGGCCGCCGAAGGCTTCAACCTCTTCCTGAAGAACCACCCCCAGAGCGCGAAGCGTCCCGATGCCCTGTTCTTCCTCGGGCTCTCCCACTACAACCTGAGGGCCTACGACAAGGCCCAGCAGGCATTCGAGCGGATCATCAAGGATCATGCGGCCTCCTCCCAGTTCCTGCCCGCCAAGCTCAAGCGCGCCCAGTGCCTGCTGAAGCAGGGCCTGAAACCGGCGGCCGTGAAGGCCTTCCGCGAGCTGGTGGACGGATTCTCCGGCAGTGCCGAGGCCCGCACGGCCCAGCAGGAACTGAGCGACCTGGGGCTCTGAGCGCATGAGCGTCGAAAGCTGGCGGGTTCCCGTCCGCATTGATTTCGCGGGCGGCACCCTGGATCTCTGGCCCATCTACGCCATGATGGGCGGTTGCGTCACCGTGAATGCCGCCGTGGACCTGTGGGTCGAGCTGGAGGTGAGGCGGGGTGGGGTCGGTCACCGGATCACCAGCCGGGACCTGGGGATTGATCTCGCTTTCGGCGCCTGGCCGACGGAGCCGCCGGAGGGGCTGTCCTGGGTGTGGCGGGTGCTGGACGCCTCGGGTATGCCGCCGACGGCCCTGTCCATCCACAGCCCCGTGCCGCAGGGCTCGGGCCTGGGGGTGTCCTCCTGCCTCGGCGTGGGCCTGCTGGGTTGTGCCATCGGTGAGGAAGCCAGTGAAAGTCTGGCCCGCAAGGTGCCGATTCTAAGGGACCTGGAAAGCCGGGAGCTTCAAACCCCGGCGGGCTGGCAGGACTACTATCCGGCCGCCCTGGGCGGGGCCCTGACTCTGCACTGGGATGGTCCGGAACCGCGCTGGGAGCGCCTGGAGCCCCATCCCGGCCTGCTGGCGGACCTGGTGGTGTTCTACACCGGCAGACCCCACCACTCGGGCCTCACGAATTGGGAAGCCTACAAGCGCTTCATCGAGGGCGACCGCCAGACCCGCCAGGCCCTGTCCGACATCCGCGACATCGCCCGCGACATGGCGGCGGCCCTGCCCACGGATCCTTCCGCGGTGGCCGCCCTGCTGGAGCGCGAGGGGCAGGCCCGGGTACGGCTCTCCCCGGCGGTGGAGACGGACGCCATGCACGCCGTGCGCGACCGTGGCCGCCGAGAGGGCTGGTACGCGGGCATGAAGCCCTGCGGCGCCGGCGGGGGCGGCTGCTGCCTGCTGGTGGTGAAGGATGGCTTGCGGGAAACCGCCGAAGTCGCCCTGAGAGACATGGGCCTGCCTCCCCTGGACTTGCGGATCACGCCGCAGGGGCTGCACCGGGTTCAGACCTCCTGACCCGGGTCGGAGGTCCGGACTTCAGATCTGGCCGTCCCATCCCTCGTCGCGGGCAGCGAAGGCGGCGCGGATGGCGGCCACCTGGTCCTTCAGAAGGGGTCCCTTCTCGAGAAGACGGAGGTTGGCCTTCAGGTGCTCGAGCTTGGTGGTGCCGACGATGCAGCTGGACACGCCTTCCTGGAAGGCGGCAAAGCGCAGGGCCAGCTCCGGCCAGTCCAGGTCCCCGGGATCAAGGCCCATGGCCTTCAGGCGCGCCCAGTAGACCTCGCAGTATTCCCCCGTCGGACGTTCGGCCCAGCGCCATGGGGCATTGGCCAGGGGGCGCTTCGCGATGAGGCCCAGGCCCTGCGTCCGGGTGGCGGGAAGGGCGTCGCCCAGGACCCTCTGGTCGCAGAGGTTGAGCGAGCACTGCACCCCATCGAAGCGGCCGGAAGCCAGGGCGAAGGCCAGGGCCTCGTTCTCGCCTGAATAGGCCATGGCCCGGATCTTCCCGGCGGCCTTGGCCTGCTCGAGGGCCTCGATGACGCCGCCCTGGGCGAGGATCTCCCGGGGGCACGAGTGCAGGTGCACGATGTCGAGGTGGTCCGTGCGCAGGGCCTTCAAGGCCCGGTCCACGCCCGCGGCCACGCAGGTATGGGTCCAGTCCTCCAGCCCTTCGACGCCGTACCCCACCTTGGTGGAGAGGATGAATTCGCCGCGCCGCCCGGCCAGGTGCCGTCCGATGCGCGCTTCCGAAAGCCCGTAGCCCCGGGCGGTGTCCACCAGGGTGACGCCCGCGTCCAGCAGGCCATGGAGGAAGGCGCCGCAGTCCTTTTCGCCGAAAGCCGGATCGCCGATGTGGCCCGCTCCGAAGCCCAGGAGGCTCACAACCATGCCGGTGGAGCCGTAGGGGCGCAGGATCGGCATGGGGTTTCCTCCTAGGCCTTGGAAAGGTTCTGGATCAGCAGGGCAGAATCCGGCGCCTCCAGGGGCGTCTGGCCGGGGGTGGCCAGCAGATCCCGCAGGCGCTGATCCCGCTTCCCGAGAGGAAGGCGGGAGAGGTCGCCTGCGGGGACCCAGCGCAGGCCCTCCGCGGCCTCGAAGCGCGCTTCAAGGCGCAGGTACAGCGGGCTCACGGCCTCACGGCGATGGGTGTAGATCTGGGTCCAGCCGGGCCACGCGATGAGCCGCGAGGCCGCCGAGGCCACGCTACCCGCTGGGATCGCCTCCGCATCGAGCGCTGGCCAGCGCCATAGGCCGGCCAGCAGGCCACTGGCGGCGGGGGTATGGAGCAGCATGTGGCCCTCGGCTTCCATGGCCACCAGCCAGAGGGCCGAGGCTTTCGGCGCCGGCCGCCTCGCCACGGGAGGGATCTCCGCGGTACGGCCGGCCAGTCGGGCGCTACAACCCTCCGCCAGAGGACAGGATCCGCAGGCTGGGGCGGGCGTGCAGACCGTG
Organism: Geothrix mesophila; assembly: GCF_022808835.1. Taxonomy (NCBI): domain Bacteria; kingdom Pseudomonadati; phylum Acidobacteriota; class Holophagae; order Holophagales; family Holophagaceae; genus Geothrix; species Geothrix mesophila. The sequence goes on along the minus strand of NZ_JAKZLD010000001.1, from coordinate 926,316 downwards.
GCCCCCAGCTCCATGAGGGCCTGGGTCAGGCGCGAGGGGCCAAGGGCCGCGAGGGCGGGGGTGAGCCAGGCGCGCAGGTCCCCGGCCCGGGCCTTGGGATCGCCATCGATCAGCAGCAGCCGGGCCAGCACCCGGAAGGCATTGCCATCCAGGGCCGGGGCGGGCCACTGGAAGGCGATGGACCCCACGGCGGCGGCCGTGTACGGGCCCAGCCCCGGAAGGCCCGCGAGACCTTCCAGATCGCCGGGCCATCCTTCCGCGGCGATGCAACTGGCCGAGGCCTTCAGGAACCGTGCGCGGCGGTAGTAGCCGAGGCCCTCCCAGGCCTTGTGGACCGCGTCCTCGTCCGCCTTCGCGAGCTCGTCTGGGCTGCGGAACTGTGCCATCCACTGCGTGAAGTAGGGGATCACCGTGGCCACCTGGGTCTGCTGGAGCATCAGCTCGGATACCAGCACCGCATAGGGATCCGGATGGGGGCCGTCGAGGTCTGCGGCCCGCCAGGGCAGGTCCCGCCGGGAGGCTTCGAACCAGGGAGCCAGGGGGGCGAGAAGGGTGGGGGCGGGGGGCCAGGACATACCCAGACCCTACCATTCCGGGGCCCGTCCACCCGGGCGGCCCCCGGGCGAGGCGGCGAGTTTCTGGAGGCGAATTTGGGGGTATTCGGAACGTTGAATCCGTTTTAGACTCATTCTTTTTTCATGGATGTGTGATGAAAACAATGATGAAAATAATGGCTGACGCATTCCGTTCGGCGCTGGTGTTCCTCGGCGTGGGGGCTGGACTGGGTTCCATCTGGGCCTGCGGCGGCGGGGGCTCCGGCGCCGTCGGAAGCCCGGCTCCCGCCGCGCTGAAGCTCCTTCCCGCCACCGGAGACATCAAGGTCGGCGGCGCCCTGCAGGTGTGGGCGGAGGACGCCCAGGGCCATGCGGTCCCGGCGGCCTTCTCGGTGGTGGAACCCCAGGGCGGCACGGTGGACGCCAGCGGCCGCTACCGGGCGCCGCTCATGGCCGGGACCTACCACCTCCGGGCCACGAGCAGCCAGGTCCCCGGGGCCGTCGCCGAAGCGCCCGTGAAGGTCTCCGCCTACCTGGCCAGCCTCGCCCCGGCCGCCTCGGCCCAGTTCACCCGCTCGGATCACAGCGCCACCCTGCTGCCGGACGGCAGCGTGCTGCTGGCGGGCGGGATGGAGTCCAGCCAGCTCGAGCGGTACCTGCCTGCCTCAGGGACCTTCGTTCCGGCCGGCGACCTCGGGACCAAGCGCTGGGCCCACCAGGCCTCGGTCCTCCCCGGCGGTGGCGTGCTGCTGACGGGAGGCGTCTATGGCGTGAACGTCCTGTCCACTGCCCAGATCTTCGAGGTCGGAACCGGCCCGCGCGCGGTGGGGGCCCTGACGGCCACCCGGATGCTCCACGCGGCGGCGGAGCTGGCGGATGGGCGCGTCCTGCTGGCAGGCGGACTGCCCGCCACGGGCTCGGATGTCTACGCCACGCCTACCGCGGAGATCTTCGACCCCGCCACGGGTATGTTCACGCCGTCGGGATCCATGGCTTCGCCCCGGACCGGCCACACGGCGACCCGCCTCCCGGACGGGAAGATCCTCATCGCCGGCGGGCGGAACAGCACCTGCTGGTACGGATGCCCGGAGCTGACCTGGGCCTCCGCCGAGCTCTACGACCCCGCCACTGGCACGTTCACGCCGACGGGGGGGATGGCCCAGGCGAGGTACGGGCACACGGCGACCCCGCTGCCGGATGGCCGCGTCCTGATCGCCGGAGGCACCACGCCGGACCTGCCGGACACGGACGTGTCCTCCTCTCTGGAGATCTACGATCCAGCCACGGGGACCTTCGCCGCCGCGGGGACCATGCTCCGGCCCCGGAGCCACCACACGGCCACCCTCCTCACGGATGGGCGGATCCTCCTGGCCCATGGGCGGACCCAGGGCGAGGGCTCCCTCGCGTCGGCCACGCTGGAAGTGTTCGATCCGATCCTGGCCAAGAGCACCCTGCTGACCTCCGACCTGACCACCCGCTACCGCCACACGGCGACGCGCCTGCTGTCGGGCGACGTGCTCCTGGCCGGCGGCACCGAGGGCGGCGGCGGCATCAAGCTGACCGAAGTATTCCGGTAGACGCCGGCCGGCCTGGAACAAAAAACGAGCGCCGGAAGGCGCTCGTTTCGTTTGGTGCCCGCGAGCAGACTCGAACTGCTACGGCTTGTGGCCACCACCCCCTCAAGATGGCGTGTCTACCAATTTCACCACGCGGGCACGTGGAACAACCATCTTCACCCAAAGCGCGGACGCGGTCAATGCCTGGTTTCGCGCCCCACCGTGGGGTGAACCTACTTCTTCTCGGTCGCGTGCGAGGGCGCGGGCGCGGGAAGGGGAACAGCGGGAGCGGGAGTGGGCGCCGTGGCCGCAGGCTTGTCGGAGATCTTCTCCAGCACGGAGCGGCTGCCGCGGATGATCATCACTTCGATGAGCAGCGTGGTCCCCAGGAAGCCGGCGGCCAGCCAGTACGTGGCCTTGGAGAGGAAGGGCGTGGCGCCCTGGGCGCCGAAGGCCGAGTTCGCGCCGCCGCCGCCGAAGGAGGCGCCGAGGCCACCCTTCGTGCCGGGCTGCAGCAGGATCGTCCCGATGAGCAGGACACCGAAGAGGATCAGAAGTGCGAGGGCGAGGCCATTCATGGAAACTCCGAACCTCCTAGTCTCGCACAGGGCGGAAACTACATCCAGAGCCCTGTGAGGCTGGGAGCCCGCAGGGCCTGGTGCACGGCCCTGGCCCGCTCCACCAGGCGGATGAAATCCGAGGGCAGCAGGGCCTGGGGCCCGTCGCTCAGGGCCTTCTCGGGGTTGCAGTGGGTTTCCACCAGCAGGCCATCCGCGCCCGCCGCCACGCCCGCCAGGCCGCAGGGGATCACCAGGTCGCGCCGTCCCGTGGCGTGGCTCGGATCCACCATGACCGGCAGGTGCGTGAGGGCCTTCGCGGCCGGAACCACGCTCACGTCCAGCGTGTTGCGGGCGTGATCGGACCAGGTGCGGATGCCGCGCTCGCAGAGCACCAGGTTGCGGTTGCCCTCGCCCAGCACGTACTCCGCGGCGTAGAGCCATTCCTCCAGGGTAGCGGCGGGGCCCCGCTTGAGGAGCACGGGCTTCTCGCTGCGCCCGGCCCGGCGCAGCAGGGCGAAGTTCTGCATGTTGCGGGCGCCGATCTGCACCATGTCGGCGCTGCGCTCCACATCGTCGAAGGTTTCGACTTCCGTGGCTTCGGTGACGATGCCGAGGTCGAACTCGGCCCGGACCTCCTCCAGCAGGCGCAGGCCCTCCAGGCCCAGGCCCTGGAAGGCGTAGGGGCTGGTCCGGGGCTTGAAGGCGCCGGCCCGGAGCAGCTTCACGCCGGCCTCGGCCACGTAGCGGGCCACGGTGAAGAGCTGCTCCCGGCTCTCGACGCCGCAGGGGCCTCCCACCAGCACCAGATCGGGCCCGCCGATCTTCACGCCGCGCACGTCCACCACCGTGCGACCCGCGGCCGCGTCCGCGCTGGCGAGCTTGTAGGGGCTGGTGATGGGCACCACCCGGCGCACGCCCGCCATGGGTTCGATGCGGTCGGGCTTCAGCGCCTTGGAGGCGTTCGGCGCCACGATGCTGAGGGCTTCCGGCGTCTCGTTCACCTGGCTGCGGATGCCGGCGGATTCCAGCAGGGCCAGGACTTCGCCGACCTGGTCCCGGGTGGCAGTGGGTTCCATGAGAATGAGCATGGGGATTTCCTAGCGGAGAGAGAGCACCGGACGAAGGCCGGAGAGCGGTTTCCTGTTTCCTAGGTCTGAGCCCGGCAGGGCGAAGAGAATGAGCATGCGGCCTCGCAGGGAAGCTCGATTCTAGCGCCCAGGTGGGGCGGGCGCCTGGACACAGGGCGCAGCCGCCCCCAGACTTGGGCGCGGAGGTCCCATGCGGCGCGCCCCCATCCTGTTCCTCGCCTCACTCATGCTGATCGTCGGCTGCACCCGCCCCGAGGTGGAGGCCTTCCGACGACAGCCCGGTCCCGTGAGTGTCTCCGTGAGCCTGCCCTCGGGCCTGGCGGACCGGGAGTCCTTCCAGAAGGAATACGCCTCGGCGCTGCGAGCCCATCTGGCCACCCGCGTGGTGGTGGTGCCCGAGGGCGTGAAGCCGCCAGTGGGGTCGGCGGAACTCCAGGTGGACATCCGGGATGTCTCTCCGGCCCCCGGCCAGCCCAGTCCCACGGCGGTGGGGGTGGCGGTGGGCGCCTCCGTGGGGGCCCTGAGCGCCGCCTCGGGCAACCGGGGCTGGGGCGTGGTGGATGGGCTCTTCTGGGGGCTGTGGGCCGGCAGCCAGGCGGCCATGGCGCAGCAGAACACCCGGGACCGTCTGGGCTATCGTCCCCAGGTAGTCCGGGCCCAGGTCCGGCTGGTGCAGCCGGGAAACCCTGAACCCCTCTGGACCGAGGCCATCGAGCCCTCCGAGGTGGTCGAGGCCATGGATCCACTGCCGCCCGGATCGAGGGACGATGACGGCCGCATCCGCGAGGAGGAGGCCAAGGGCTTCGCCCGGGTCGTGGTGCAGAAACTGTCTTCCGAGTTCCACTGGATGCGTCTGGCGGAGCAGCGCTTCTACCAGGAGCCCGCCGCCAAGCAGGAGCCCGCTGCCAAGAAGGATGAGCCCGCGCCTTCAAAGCCCGAACCGAAGCAGGACTGATGGAAGCCAAGGCCCTCCGCTGCTCCGGCTGCGGTGCACCGGTTCCTCCGGATGCGCCGCAGTGCCCCTACTGCCAGGCCCAGCTCGCCACGGTGGCCTGCCCCGCCTGCTTCGCCCTGGTGCCGCTCTCGGCGGACCACTGCCCTTCCTGCGGTGCGGCGATGGCCCCCAGGACGCCGGCCGTGGCCGACGGGGTCCCCTGTCCCGCCTGCGCGAAACCCCTCGCCGCCAGCCAGGTCGGAGGCCTCGACACGCAGGCCTGCCTGGCCTGCGGCGGCCTGTGGCTGGACCGGGCCACGTTCGAGCAGCTGGGCGCCAGCCGGGAGCGTCAGGGGGCCGTGCTGGGCGCCCTTCCGGTGCCGCCGCTCCCGCCCACCACCGGGCTGGAACCGGTGCAGTACCGCCCCTGTCCCGCCTGCGGGCAGCGCATGAACCGGGTGAACTACGCCCGGCGGTCCGGCGTGGTGCTGGATGTCTGCAAGGCCCACGGCCTCTGGTTCGACCGCGACGAACTGCGCCGCCTGCTCGCCTTCATCGCCGGTGGTGGTCTGGACCGCGCCCGGGCACGGGAACTGGAGGATCTGAAGGAAGCCCGGCGGGTACAGGCGCCGCAGCCTGCGGCCGGCCTGGATCTCGAGCCGCAGACCGGCGCTCCGCCTTCATGGCTCACGGCCGCCGGGTTGGTGGGGCTGGCCCTGGAGGTTGCGGACCGCTTCCTCGATCGGGATTGATCAGCCCGCCTGCTTCACCAGGGTGCCGAACTTGGCGGGATCCAGGCTGGCGCCGCCTACAAGACCGCCGGCCACCTCGGGGATGTCCAGCAGCTCGGGGAAGTTCTCGGGGGTGATGCTGCCGCCGTAGAGGATGGGCACGGGGCCGAAGTTCAGGTTCATGTGTTCGGCGATCTTCATCTTGATGAAGGTATGGGCTTCGCGGATCTGGCCGACCTCCGCACGGAGGCCCGTGCCGATGGCCCACACCGGCTCGTAGGCCACCCAGAGGGGCGTGGGGCCGGTCTTCGCCAGGATGGAGAGCTGGCGGTCGAGGACCTCCAGGGTCCGGCCCGACTTCCGCTCCTCGAGGGTCTCGCCCACGCAGAGCAGGGGGAGCAGGTTCCAGTCGCGGGCGGCCTTCACCTTGGTCACCAGGGCCTCGTCCGTTTCCCCGAAGAACTGGCGCCGCTCGCTGTGGCCCAGGATCACGCCCGAGCAGCCGCAGTCCTGGAGCTGGGCCATGGAGATCTCGCCCGTGTAAGCGCCCTTGGGTTCCGCGTGGCCGTTCTGTCCGAAGACGCGCACCTGGCGACTTCGCAGGCTGTCGGCCACCGGGCGGATGAGGTGGAAGGGCGGCGCGATGGCCGTCGTCACCGAGGGTGATGGTGTGTAATCCGCGAGGAAGGCCTCGCAGAAGTCTCGGGCCTGGTCGGACAGGAAGTTCATCTTCCAGTTGGCGACGACGAAGCGCATGGGATCTCCCGGAGAACGCAGGGTGGTCGTCGACCATGGGGTTCCGGCGCGACCAATGGGGTAAACCTGGAGGCTATCAGCCTTCCGGGCCCTTCGCATACACGGCGGGGGTCCTGCCCAGGTAGGTCTTGAAGGCCTTGGTGAAGTGGGCCTGATCGAAGTAGCCAAGCGCCAGGGCGAGGGCCGGGAGATCTGCCGCCTGATCCGCCTCCAGCTGCTCCATGGCTTCATGGAGGCGGTACCGCTGGATCACCCATTTGGGGCTGACGCCGACGTAGTCCTGGAAGAGCCGCTGAAGCGACCGGAGGCTCAGCCCGGCTTCCCGGGCCACAGCCTCCGCCTGGGTCAGCTCGCGATCCTCCCGGATTCGGGCCACGATGCTTCGAGCCAGCGCGGCCTTGGCATCGGGTTCGGGAAGGCGCTCGAGAAGAAAGGCCTCGACGAGCGAGATCGCCGCATTCTCATCCCCGGCACAGCGCAACACGGAGGCTTCGAGGGCTTCGCCGGGGGCGCCGAAGGCCCTTCCCAGGGGAAGCACCTGATCCGTGAGTTCGTCCACCGGCCGGTCCCAGAACGGCCGGAAACAGCCTGGAAGGAACTTGATTCCGAGCACCCAGCCCCGGCCCTCCAAGAGGCGGCTGAAGCGCCCCGTGTGGACGCCCGCGAGGCCGGAACGGCCGGCTTCGATCACCAGGTGCATCGAAGGGTGGGGAAGAGTTTCCCGAGTCAGGGGCGGCCGCCCGCGCAGATCCCAGGAGACGGTCCAGAAGTGCTCCACGAACCCGGCCAGGGGTCCCTCAGGAAGAAAGCGGCCGGCCGGGGATTCCCGGCGGATCGCCTCGGCATCCACCACGCCCTTCGGTCGCCACACCACCGGCTTCGCCATGCCGAACCCTCTCCCAGCACCTGTCGCGTTTCTACAATACTGTCGTCACAGGCGGGTCGAGTCTGGGATCAGCCCCAGCGACCGGAGTCGCCATGTCCATTCCCCTGATCCAAACGTGCCTTGCCCTGCTCTTCTGCCTCGACCCCCAGGCCCCGGCCATTCACCCAAAGGAGACCCGCATGACGGCCCTTGCGACAGGATCCTTCGACGTGAAACTGGTGCCTCTCACGGAAGGGGCGCGGGAAGGCGTTTGGTCGCCGGGCCGGATGTCCATCGACAAGCGGTTCAAGGGCGATCTGGAGGCGGCCAGCCAGGGAGAGATGCTGGCGGCCGGAACGGAGGTCCAGGGTTCCGCGGGCTACACGGCTATCGAGCAGGTGCGCGGGACGCTCCATGGCCGAAGCGGCAGCTTCCTTCTCCAGCACTTCGCCGTGATGAGCCGCGGGGTACCCGGCGAATGGGTGGTGATGGTGGTGCCGGACTCCGGTACCGGGGATCTGAAAGGGCTGGCGGGGAGAATGACGATCCTCATCGAGGGCGGCCGGCACACCTACACGTTGGAGTACTCGCTGCCCGACGCCGCGTCCACCCCTCAGCGCTGAAGGGCCGCGACCCCCGGCAGTTCCAGACCGCTGAGGAACTCCAGGCTCGCGCCGCCACCCGTGGAGACATGGCTCATGCGGGTGGCCACGCCGGCCTTGTTCACGGCGGCCACGCTATCGCCACCGCCCACGAGCACGAAGGCGCCCTTGTCCGCGGCCTCCGCCAGCTCCTCGGCCACGCTGAGGGTGCCGGCCGCGTACGAGGCCATCTCGAAGACGCCCATGGGACCGTTCCAGAGCAGGGTCTTGGCGGCACGGATCTCGGCGGCGTAGGCGGCCACGGTCTCGGGGCCGATGTCGAGGGCCATGCGGTCCGCGGGGATGTTCTGGTCCACGGTGATGGCGCAGTCGGCGTCCTCCTTGAACTCGGCGGCCGTCACGTGGTCCAGGGGCAGCAGCAGGCGCGTGCCCTTGGCCTCGGCCTGCTTCAGCAGGTCCAGGGCCAGCTCCAGCTTGTCCTCCTCGCAGAGGCTCTTGCCGATCTGGAAGCCCTGGGCCTTGAGGAAGGTGTAGCTCATGGCGCCACCGATGAGGATGGCGTCGGCCCGACCCAGGAAGTTCTGGATGAGCTCGATCTTGTCGCTGACCTTGGCGCCGCCGAAGATCACCACGAGGGGCTTGTCCGGGTTCTCCGTGACCTTGCCCAGGGCCTTCAGCTCCTTCTCCATGAGGAAGCCTGCGGCCACGCGATCCTTGGGGAAGTGCTGGACCATGCCGCTGACGGAGGCGTGGGCCCGGTGGGCCGCGCCGAAGGCATCGTTCACGTAGGTGTCCGCCAGCTTCGCCAGGCTGGCGGCGAAGTCCTCCTTGTTCTTGGTCTCGCCCTTTTCGAAGCGGAGGTTCTCCAGGAGCAGCACCTGGCCGGGCTTCAGGGCCGAGGCCTCGGCCTCCACGGCCTCGCCGTTCACGTAGCTGGCCAGGCGGCAATCGAAACCCTGCTCTTTCAGCCAGGCCGCCACGGGCGCAGCGCTGAACGCGGCCTCGAAGCCCTTGCCCTCGGGGCGGCCCAGGTGCGAGGCCAGCACCACGGAGGCGCCGCCGTCCAGCAGGCACTTCAGCGTGGGCAGAGTCTCCCGGATGCGGGTGGCGTCCGTGATGCGGCCTTCCTTGAGCGGCACGTTGAGGTCCGCCCGCAGGAAGACGCGATGGCCCTTCACATTGAGATCCCGCACCGACTGGAAGCCCATGGCTGCTCCTTGCTCTTGGAAAGATCCATTCTGACGGAAGATGCGGTTGTCAGCTATCGGCTGTCAGCTGTCGGAAGCTTCTCGAAGATGCCGATCCAGCGGGGGCTGTCCTCGGTGAAGGGACCCCCGGCGTAGGTGCCCTTCACGGTCCGCAGCCGCAGCCCGGCGTCGGCGGCCAGGGCCTCGATGTCGGTGGGCTGGTAGAGGCGCACGCTCTCCAGGACTTGGCGGGTCTCTCCCGTGTCCACTTGCGTGAGGGTCATGCGCTTCACGATGCGGCCACCCTCGATGGCGCGGCGGCTCTGGACCCGCACACCCGAGCGTTCCAGCGTGTCCTCGGGCACCAGCTCGCGCGCCACCAGCCCCGCGTTGAGGTAGTCCATGAGGAGTGCGCCGCCAGGGCGGAGGACACGCCCGAGATCCAGCATCAGCGCCCGGTTCTGGGCATCGGAGAAGTAGCCGAAGGGGGTGAACCAGAGGCAGGCGCCGGAGAGGGATCTGTCCTTCACCGGCAGGGCGCGCATGTCGCCGCGGAGGAGCCAGGGGCGAAGCTCCGCAACAGCCCGGCGGAGCAGGGCGGCGGAGAGATCCATGCCGAATGCTTGGGGGTTGGTCCGCCGCAGGACCTCCAGGTGACGGCCCGCGCCGCAGCCCAGGTCCAGCACCGGGCCCACTGCCAGTTCTGGGGCCTCGCGCAGGGCCAGGGCCACGGCCAAACTGGCCTCCTCCGCGTCCCGGTGCGCGTAGAGCAGGGCATAGTCCTCGTCGAACCAGGTTTCGAACCAGTCGGCCATCGAGGAAGGCTAACACCTCCGAGCCCGGTAGAATGGGGGCGGAAGGAAGCCCATGCAACGCCCCGAACGCCTCGAAGACCAGATCCATTTCCTGCTGTCGAACCTCATCCAGCGCGAGCTCCGCGACCCGGAACTCGGATTCCTCACCCTCACCGCCGTGCGGCTTTCGCCGGACCGCAGCGTAGCCAAGGTGTATTTCACCGTTCTGCCCCCCAACGGCGGCGACCAGGAGGCTCAGGACGCCCTCACCCGCAAGGCCCTGGGCCGGGCCGCAGGCTTCCTCCGAAGCCAGCTGGCATCCCGCCTCAAGATGCGGCGGGTGCCCGAGCTGCGGTTCTTCCCGGATGGCACGCTGGAAGAAGGGAACCACATGGAGACCCTGCTGGCGGAGATCGAGAAAGAGCGGGCGGCCCGGCCTGTGGATCCGGAAGCGGAAGACGCCTGAATGGTGGAGCCGGGCATCCACCTCGTCCACAAGGCCGTGGGCCAGAGCAGCTTTGACGTGATCCGGGGCTTCAAGCACCGGGCCTTCGAGGCTGGGCAGAAGAAGCTGGCCCTGGGTCACGGCGGCACGCTGGATCCCTTCGCGGACGGGCTGCTGCTGGTGCTGGCGGGCCAGGCCACGCGGCTCATGGAGCTGATGCATCCCCTGCCCAAGACCTATGTCGCGGAAGTGACCTGGGGCCTCGAGACGGACACCTGCGATCTGCACGGGAAGCCCGTGTCGGAGGCTCCGGCCGCGCACCTGACGGCGGCGGCGCTGGATGCCGCCCTGGCGCCCTTCCTGGGCTGGACGGACCAGGTGCCCCCCGCCACCAGCGCCAAGAAGATCGACGGTGAATCGGCCTACAAGAAGGCGCATCGGGGCGAAGACGTGGTCATGCGCCCCAGCCGCGTCTTCCTGCTCTCCGCCCGCTGGACCGCCCACGACCTGCCGCGGCGGAGCACCCTGGAGCTCACCTGCCGCGGGGGCTTCTACGTGCGCAGCCTGGCCCGGGATCTGGGCCGCGCCCTGGGTTGCGGCGCCCACCTGACGGCACTGCGCCGCACGGCCATCGGCCCCTGGATGGATCCCGACGAAGGCCGGGAGCAGCTGATCACGGGCCAGGATCTGCTGCCCTGGTGCCCGTCGCGCCTGCTGTCCGACGTGGAGGCGGATCACCTGGCCCACGGCCGGGTCATTCCGGCCGGGGAGACAACGCCGGCGACCTGGCCCATGCCCGAAGGTTTCCCAGATCCCTGCGCGCCCCTGCGGGCCCTGCATGCAGATCGCCTGGTCGCCCTCCTGAGGCCTTCTGATGACGGGGGTCTCCGCACCTTCGCGAACCTGCGGGGCGGGTTGTAGGCCTCATCGGCGACGACCGCGGGAGAAAGATTCTCCTGCGGTCGTCGTGATCAATCCTGACGGGTGGCTTCGAACGGAAAGGTCACTCTGTGCCAGGGCCGGTGCCGATGGCCCGCCTGGGGGCCGCTCCCTCGGTCGACAGATCATCGTAGCGGGAGGGGAGAACGCCGCCATTGGCCTGGCACTGGGCGCGCACGTACTTCGCGAAGGCCTCGTAGGCCTTGATCGAGGAGCCGTCCGCGGACCGGAAGAGCATCACCTGGCCGATGTTCGTCACCAGCTTGGTCCCGCCGGCGAAATCCGCCGCCGTGGCGTCCGGCAGCCAGTAGGCGAGCCCCAGGGTCTGGGCCATCAGGGCCAGATACACGTCCGTCGCCACGACCACCGGCATGTAGGGATAGGTCGCATCCAGCCAACCGACTGGCGAATAGGTGAAGTCGAAGATCGGGAAGTCGTAGGTGTCCAGAGCCGTATGGTCGGTGGCGAAGGCGATGCGGGTGACCCTTCCCTTGGCGGGATTGCCCGGGTCCGCCGGATCGAAGACTGGCCGGGACGTGTCGAAGGTGAAGGAAACGCCCGAGGGCAGCACGTACTGGTCCGCGCCATTCAGAGACACGAAGGGGTAGGTGGCGGTCACCTCGAGGATGGCCTTCAGCTCGATGGCGGGGATGGCCACGCGCACCAATCCGTAGCCTGGGGTGTAGTGCCCCAGGGCATCGGGACCCAGCCCCATGGGGTAGACCCGGAAGGCGTCGGACATCGCGATGGTGCCGCTGTAGCCCAGGTGGATGCCGTCCCGGACGTTGCCGTAGGAGGTGAGGCTCACGTGGGTGGGCCCGCCGGAGGCCTCGGCCTCGGCGAGGATCGAATCGGCCGCGAGCCGGAGCATGCCGGTCTCTTTGCGGGGCCTGGTCTTCAGCTCGAAGGTGGTGGCGCCCAGCTTCCGGAAGAACAGGTCGCCGGTTGTCTTCGGATCGTTCACCACGGGCGAGCCCTCGATGTCGCTGAGGGTCCGTTCGAGCATGGACTGGCCGGCTCCGGTCCATTCCTCGGGGGTTTCGAGGGCCTGGATGGCTTCATCCACCAGGTACCTCATCTTGGGATCCGCGGGGGTGCGGTCATCCACGGGGATCAGGGTGGTCTGGTCCGCATCCATCTGGATGGTCCCGTCCTGCCTGACCTTGAGGACGAGCCGCTCCACAGCCTCCCCGTTCCAGCCGGGTTCCACCACGATCACGTTCTTCCCGGTGGTCACGTTGGCCACCAGGAAGGGCGGGGTGGTCACATGGGTGTGGCCGCTCAGGATCACGTCGATGCCCGCGATGTTCCGGGCGATCTGGTAGCTCTCGCCCAGCTCGGGGGTGTCAGGTTCCGTTCCAGCGTGGGCCAGCAGGACCACCACATCCACCTTCTCGGTGTTCCGGAGCTCATCTACCCGGGTCTGCAGTTCCTGGTCGGGGTCTTCCGGCACGGTGAACGAGACGGGGGCCTTGAGGGGGGCGGTGGCGGCCGGGATGGCCCCCAGCGCGCCCAGGATGCCGACCTTCAGGCCGTTGGTGGCCCGGATCACCAGGTAGGGCCGGATGGGCTTGGTGGCGTCCTGGCCGGTGGGATCGTAGAGGCTGGCCAAGGCGGCGTCGGGTGCGGAGGCCTCCCCGGAGAAGTGGATGTTGCTGGCGATGACGGGGACGAGGCCGCCCTGGGCCTGGGCCGCATAGAGGGCGCCCGCCAGGTAGGCAGGGCCCGCGTCGAATTCGTGGTTGCCCAGGGTGGTGGCGTCATAGCCCAGGGCCTTGAGAGCCCGGTAGTCCGGCGAGGCCGAGGTGGATGCCGCCTGGAACAGGGTGCCCATGAGGTTGTCGCCGGAGGAGAAGGTCAGGCTGCTCTCTTGCAGCACCTCCGCGCGCTTCCGCTCCGCGGCGAGGATGGAAGCGCGCCGGGCGATGCCCCCCACCAGTTTCCCTTGCGGGGATTTGCCGAGGGCCGGGTAGCCGTCGACCTCGGGGCCCACGCCCAGCAGGCGGGAATGCTCATCCGTGGTGTGGAGCAGGACGAGGGTGCGGTTGCCTTCCTTGTCGACGCCGAACCGGCCACCGCAGGTGATGAACGGTATCGCGGCGGCCAGGGCCAGCAGGGAGGACAGCAGTTGCTTGCGCATGGCAATGCCTCCTGGAGATGGGGTGGAAGAAACGCAGGGACAGAACCCCTCCGGCCCGCAGGTCGCAGGCGAACCGGCCCGGGGGCCCTGTGGAAAGTTCAGATCGCGCCACCCTGGGGAAGGGGCCTGGCGTCGGTTCGAAGGCCGGGCCTTGTCGGCGGAGCAGAGCAGAGGCGGTGGCGCAGATGGAAATATGCGGACCCGATGATGTCCTGCAAGTCCTTTTCCAAGACTCGCCGTCAAATGCCGCTGTTTGTCATGTCTCGAATATGAAAATACAGATTAAACATCAGGTCCTGAAGAGGACCGCCGGCTAGGGCTGACGCCGCTTGAATTGGATTCGGCTCCGAACCGAGAACGGCTTTCCCGCCTCGGCGACCTCGAAGGTCTCCACATAGGCCTCGGGGGAGATCTGTTCGAGGGTTTCCCGGGCCTTCGAGGTGGCGGCGCTGTCCAGCTGCACGCTTTCGAAGACCAGCTTGGTGGACTGGCTCTGGGCCGGAGAGAGGACGAAGGTGCCGCTGAACGCCTCCTGGCGGAGGAGGCGGAACACCAGGACCTTCCGGGCGGTGTCGTAGGCCAGGAAGCTGGCGTGGCTGGCCACCGTGCCGTCCGGATGCAGGGGCTGGGGCGGGAAGCTGGCCATGCTCCGCTCCTGGAGGAACTGGCCGCTCAGGATGAAGCGGTAGCGGCGCGTGGCCGTGCCCGTCCCCTGGTCTCCCGTGATGGCGCCCTGCCATTCCCCCACCAGGAAGCGGACGGGGGCCCAGGGGTCCGAGGGCGCGCCTTGCGCCTGGACCACGGCTGCGGTTCCGATCAGGCAGGCCAGCGCCCGGACGAGCTTGGTCATGGTGTCCTCGAGGTGGATGGAGCTCCAGCTTAACCCACCTCGGAAGGTCTTCAGCCCTGGACCGGGATCCTGCCCGCCAGATCGTCGAGGACGTTCAGCATGTGCTGGCATTCCTCGCAGCTGGTGTGGGGGCTCCCGCAGGGGAAACCGTCGCTCTGCATGCCCAGGCAGCGGGGCTGCTGGATGAACCGCGCCAGCTCGGCCAGGAGGCCGGAGACCTTGGCGCGGAGCGGGCTGTCCGGGATCTCCCGGAGGGCCATGACGATCTTCCATTCCTCGGCGTTGAGGGTGGTCTGGATGGCGATGTCCGTCATGGCTGCCTCCTGGGATTGCGGGCCTATTTGTCGAGCGCTTCCACCGACTTGATGCCCCAGGCGAAGGCTTCTTCGTTGAGGGGGATCAGGGCGCACTTATCCTTCAGGGCCGTGCGGATCGCGCCGAGCAGGGTGTCCTTGGGGAAGATGTTCGTGGCGGCCTGGAGGGCGCCCAGGGCCACGATGTTCTTCACCACGGCCTTGCCCAGGTCGGTGGCGATGCCGGTGAAGGGCACGGGGAACATCCTGATGCTGGGATCCAGCACGGGGGCGTCGGTCACCACGGAGCTGTCGTAGATCACGAAGCCGCCCTTGCGGACGGTGGGCCCGAACTTGGCGAGGCTGGGGGCATTGAAGGCGATGAGCACCTGGGGATCGGGAGATCCGGGGTTCAGCACCTCGTCCTCGGCCACGTGGACGTCGGCGTAGGACGTGCCGCCGCGGCTCTCGGGGCCATAGCTGGGGATGTGGGTGGCGTCGAAGCCTTCGCTGATGGCGGCCCGGGCGATGAGCATGGCCGCGGTCTGGGCGCCGTCGCCGCCGGAGCCGGCGAGCTTCAGCGAGATGTCATTGGGGGCCAGGTGCGTGGGGAAACCCTTGCAGAAGCGCTCGGGGTGCTCGGAGGTGGCCCCGGCCAGGCTGAGGATCTTCTCGCCCTTGAAGCAGGGGGCGTTCCGCTTGAACCAGGGATCGACCGTGAGGTCCTTCTTCACGCCCAGCGGATAGACGGGCTCCATGCACTCCTTGACCCACTTCTCCGTGTCCTCGGGGTTCATCTTCAGGTGGGTGGGGCACTCGGCCAGCACTTCGATGAAGGAATACCCGCGGCCTTCCACCTGCAGCTTCATGGCCTTATGGATGGCCTTCTTGGCCTTGATGCGCTGCTTGGCGTCGTAGAGGGCCACGCGCTCCACGTAGACGGGGCCGTCGAGACCGGCGATGAGCTCGGCCATCTTGAGGGGCTGGCCGTTGTACTCGTTGCGGCCTGAGGGGCTGGTGCTGCTCTGCTGGCCCATCAGCGTGGTGGGGGCCATCTGGCCACCGGTCATGCCGTAGATGGCGTTGTTGATGAAGATGACGGTGATGGGGGCGCCGAGCTGGGCCGTGGCCACCGTCTCGGCGAGGCCGATGGAGGCCAGGTCGCCGTCGCCCTGGTAGCTCACCACCACGCTCTCGGGGTTGGCGAACTTGTGGCCCAGGGCCACCACCGGTGCGCGGCCGTGGGCGGCCTGGGTGTTGCCCACATCGAAGTAGTAGTAGAGGAACACGGAGCAGCCGACCGGGCTCACGGCCACCGTGCGGTCCTGGATGCCCAGCTCGTCGATGGCCTCGGCCAGGTACTTGTGGGCCAGGCCGTGGCCGCAGCCAGGGCAGTAGTGGGTGGCGTGGCCCTTCAGGCCCTCGCCGTGGGAGTGGCGCTCGAACTTGTCGTAGAAGACGCTGGCCTTGCTCATGCGAGCACCTCCTTCCGACCCAGGACCCGGGTCATGATTTCGCTCTGCTGGGGCAGGACGCCGCCCATGCGGCGCACGGATTCGATTTCGGGGAACTGGTTCACGCCGGCCTTGCTGAGGGCGAGGCGGATCTCGTCCTCCAGCTGCCCGGCGCTGGCCTCCACCACCACGAGGCGCTGGGCGCCCTGGATGGCGGCCTTCAGCTCTTCCACGGGGAAGGGCCAGAGGGTGATGGGCCGGAAGAGGCCGGCCTTGATGCCCTGGTGCCGCAGCTCCTGGACCGCGCCCTTGGCGGTGCGGGCCGGGGTGTTGCAGGCGATGAGCACCACCTCGGCGTCGTCGCAGAGGAAGGACTCGGCGCGGGCCTCCACCTGCATGGCCTCGTACTTGGCGTTCAGGTGGACGTTGTGGGCCTCGAGGTCCGACTCAGTGAGGAAGATCGACGTGATGACGTTCTTCCGGTGCATGGCGTCGCCGAAGACCGCCCACTTGGGGATGCCGGGCTTGATCATGGTCTCGGGCAGCTGCACCTTGCCGGTCATCTGGCCCAGGTAGCCGTCCCCGAGGAGGATGACGGGGTTGCGGTACTTGAAGCTCAGCTCGAAGGCCAGCATGGTCAGGTCGAGCATCTCCTGGGGCGTGGAGGGCGCCAGGGTGATGGCCTGGGTGTTGCCATGGCCGAGGCCGTGGCAGGCCAGCTTGATGTCGGACTGCTCGGGGGCGATGTTGCCGAGGCCCGGCCCGCCGCGCATGACGTCCACGAAGACGCCCGGCAGCTCCGCGCCGATCATGTAGGACACGCCCTCCAGCATCAGGCTGAAGCCCGGCGAGGAGGTGAAGGTCATGGTGGGCAGCCCCGCGCCGGCGGTGCCGTACATCATGTTCACGGTGGCCACTTCGCTGACGGCCTGGATGAAGGTGCCGTCCAGCTTGGGCAGGAACTTGGCCATCAGCTCGGCGCCCTCGGTGGAGGGGGTGATGGGGTACCCGTAGACGTGGCGGCAGCCCGCCAGCAGGGCGCCCAGGGCCGAGGCGTAGGTGCCCTTGATGACCAGGGGCTCCGTGCGGGGCAGGGGCAGGACCTCGTTGGGGACGTCATGGGGTTCGGGCGCGTCGCTGGGCTTCACGCCAAAGAGCTTGGCGGGATCCTCCAGCTCGAAGTCCTGGATCTCGCCCTCATGGGCGGGCCGCAGGCCGTAGGGCTCAGGGCAGGCGTCCATGCAGAGGCCGCAGGCGTTGCAGTTCGTCAGGTCCAGCTCCACGGGGACCAGGCCCGTCAGGGGGTTGATCTGGTCGCTGAGGTGGATGCAGTCCTTGGCGCAGGCGTCGAGACACCGGCCGCAGCCCTTGCAGTACTCCGGCAGCAGGAAGGGTTTCGGTCGTTCTTTGAGGGCCATGGGAACTCCATGCAGGGACGCAGGTCCTACCACGGGGAAGTGTCATGCCCACCCCGTGTGCGCGTGGTCACAAGCGGGCTCCGGCGCAGACCGCCACCGACCGAAAGGTCAGGAATGGTGTGCAGACAGAGCGGTCTGTGGGGGCAGACCGCTCGTCCCCTACCGATCCCCCCAGTGCAGCTTCTGCTGGAGCAGGGCGAAGAAGTCCAGGCCGGGGCGCTGGAGGAGGGTGATGCGGGTCTGGGCCTGGCGGAGCCGCACCTCATCGCCGGGGAACAGCCGGTGCCCCACCTGGCCGTCCAGGGTCAGGTGGGCGTCCTCGGCTTCTTCCAAGGTGATGCTGATGGGGCGCGAGGCGGGCACCACGGACGGACGTAGCGTCAGGGTATGCGGGCAGATGGGGGCCACGACGAAGGCCTCCAGACTGGGATGTAATATGGGCCCCCCTGCGGACAGCGCGTAGGCGGTGGATCCCGTGGGCGTCGCCACGATGAGGCCGTCGGCCTTGATGGGACCGGCATCCTCGTTGCCGACCCGCAGGTGCATATCCATGATGCGGGCCAGAGCGCCCTTGGCCACCACCGCATCGTTCAGCACCGTCTGCCGGACCATCTGACGGTCCTCCCGCCAGAGCTCCACCTCCAGCGTCGGCCGTCGGTCGGTCGCCAGGGTTCCCGCCAGGAAGGCCTGCACGGTGGCGGCGGCTTCGGATACGGGATGGGCCGTGAGGAAGCCCAGGGAGCCGAGGTTGATGCCCAGGATGGGGGTGCCCCGCATGCCCACGCGGCGGGCCGCATGGAGCAGGGTGCCATCGCCGCCGAGCACCAGGCAGAGGTCCGCGACGGGATCCGCCGTGCCGAGATCCGGATCCAGGGCCAGCTTCGCGGGCGGCAGGCTGGCCTGGGCCCAGGCCTCGGCCAGGGCAGGCTCGCCCTTGACGACCCAGCCCCGATTGAGGAACGGCGGGAGCGCCTCGCGCAAGGTGGACACCAGGTGCGGAGACTTGGCCTTGGCCACGAGGATCAATCGCTGGGGCATGGCAACACTCTACCGCTATCCTTGTCCCATGGCTTCGAACCAGGCATCCCACTCATCCCCCGCCCGGCGCTGGATCGGGCGCGCCCTGTGGGCCTTCCTGGCCCTGGCAGTGGCCGGCGCGGCCACCCTGGCGGTGTCCTGGTCCGTGCTTTCGCGGGACGCGGACAGCTTCCTCACGCTGTTCGCCCTGCGCGTGCCCAAGACCATCACCAAGGTCCTGGATCACGACGGCAACGTCATCGGCATCTTCGCCGAGGAGCACCGGGTGGTGATCCCCTACGGCGACATCCCCAAAGCCTTCGTGAACGCGCTCGTGGCCACCGAGGACTCGGATTTCTGGAGCCACAGCGGCGTCTCCGCCCGGGGCATCATGCGCTCGGGCGTGAACTTCATCACCAGCTTCGGCCGCCGGCGGGAGGGCGCCTCCACGCTGACCATGCAGCTCATCCGCACGGTCACCGCCAAGCGCCAGAAGCGGCTGGACCGCAAGCTGAAGGAGATCATCCTCGCCCGCAAGCTCGAGAAGGCGTACTCCAAGAAGCAGATCATGGAGATGTACGCCAACGAGGTGTACTTCGGCGGCGGGCGCTACGGCATCGAGGCGGCGGCGGAGTTCTACTTCGGCAAGAGCGCCCCCCAGCTCAACGTCGAGGAGTGCGCGCTGCTGGCGGGGCTGGTGCAGAATCCCAACTGGTACAACCCCTACAATCCCGATCCCAAGGCCCGCGCCGCCGCCAAGGCCCGGCGCAACCACGTGCTGCTCCGGATGGTGAAGGAGGACTACCTCAAGGCCCAGGAAGCGAGCCTGCTGATGGACAAGCCCATCCGCCTGGCCCGCGAGAATGCCCACGAGGAGGCCGTGGCCCCCTATGTCGTGGAGGAGGTCCGCAAGTATCTCTACGAGAAGTACGGTCGCGAGCAGGTCCTGAACGGCGGCCTGGAGGTGACCACCACCGTGGACAGCTACTGGCAGGAAGCCGCCAACGAGGCCGTGCGGAACGGCCTGAAGGCGGTGGATCGCCGTCGCGGGTTCCGGAAGGACGCCGTACAGTTCGTGACGGATCCCGACACGACGCAGCTCAACGGCTGGAAGCGCTACTTCGAGGCCGGCGACAACGTCCGGGGCGTGATTCTCGCCTGGAAGGGCGGCAAGGCCCAGGTGCGCATCGGCAAGACCACCCTCGAGGTTCCCGACAGCGCCTTCGCCTGGATCGGCAAGGACCCCCAGAAGCTGCTACCCCGCGGAGCCGCGCCGCTCTTCCTGGTGAAGGCCGCGGATGACGGCACGCCGAAGACCCTGGAACTGGACCAGGAGCCCCAGGTGGAAGGCGCCTTGATGGCGCTGGACCCGAAGACAGGCGAGATCCGCGCGATGGTGGGCGGCTACGACTTCAACCGCTCCAAGTTCAACCGGGCCATGCAGGCGCAGCGCCAGGTGGGATCCACCATGAAGGCCTTCGTCTACGGCGCGGCGTTCACGGCGGGCAAGACGCCCGCCAGCATGGTCCTGGATGTGCCCACGCGCTTCGTCAACACAGTGGACTACATGACCGTCACCCTCCCCGACGGAACTTCGGAATACAAGCCCCTGCGCGGCGGCGTGAAGCCCTACGAACCCAAGAACTACGAACGGAATTTCTGGGGCCCCATTCCCATCTGGGAGGCTCTCCGCGATTCCCGGAACGTGCCCGCCGTCCGCACCCTGGAGGAGACGGGCGTCCTCAACGTCATCGATTTCGCCCGCAAGTGCGGCATCACCAGCAGCATCCCCCCCTATCCCAGCATGGCCCTCGGCTCCGCCGACCTGACGCTGAAGGAGATGGTGCGCGGCTACGCCACCATCGCCAACGGCGGCCTCCAGGCGCCGCCGCCCTTCTTCATCAAGAAGGTGGTGGACCGGAACGGCCGGGTCCTGGAGACCCACGGCGGCGCGGCCACGGAGCAGGTGCTGGACGCGCAGAGCACCTACCAGCTCATCCAGTGCCTGCAGGGCGTGGCCACCAGCGGCACCGGCGCCAAGAGCAACGAACTGAACTGGCCCGTAGCCGGCAAGACCGGCACCACCGACGATCACACGGACGCCTGGTTCCTGGGCTTCTCCACGCGCGTGGTGTGCGGCGTGTGGGTGGGTCTGGACGAGAAGAAGACCATCTTCCGGGGGGCGGATGGCGCCAAGGTGGCGCTGCCCATCTGGGTCGATTTCATGAAGGCGGCCCTGCCCACCACACCCAAAGAGGACTTCCAGACGCCCGAAGGGATGGAGTGGGCGGACATCGACCGTTACACGGGCCTGCTGGCGACCTCCGCCACCGCCGACAAGGTGCTCCACCTGGCCTTCAAGCCCGGCACCGTGCCCAAGTCCGGCAGCGACGCCGAGGCCATCCAGAAAGTGAAGGAGGCCCGGGACAAGGCGGCGGTCCAGCCCATGGAGAACCGTGTCTGGGGCCAGCCCGCCAAGGTCGAGGAACCCAAGCCCGTGGATCTCAACGCGACGGATCCGAACGGGTGATCCGTGGTTCACCCGCTCCAGAACAAAGGGCGCCAATCGGCGCCCTTTGTTGTTTTGGAGATAGGAGGATACAAGGCTACTTCTTCTTCCACGCCTTCGCAGGGGCGGTCTTCCAGGGGCGGGGTGTGTCCTTGGGGGCGGGGCGCTCCTCCCAGGTGCGGCGCGGGCGGGTGTCAGCCTCCGGCTTGGGCTTCTGATAGGGGCGCGGCTTCTCGTCGAACTCGCGGCGCGGCTTGAAGCTGCCATCGGGGCGGGTCTTGGAGAAGGCTGAATCGGGGCGGGGGCCTTCGCCATAGGCGGCGCGTTCCGTCCCACGCGCCGCAGCGCGTTCAGCGTAGCTGCGCTGGGGGCGGGGACCACCCTCCTTGCGCTCGCGGGGGGTGTCGAAGCGGGGCTTGGTCTTCTTCTCAGGCTCGTTCGGCAGCTCGAATCCCGCCGACTTCTCGGCCTGGACCAGCCCCAGCAGGCCGGCGACGAGGCGCACGGGATCGGCGTCCTTCAGCAGCTGGGTGGCCTGGGCGAGCAGGGCGGCGCTGGCGGCGCCCTGGATGCCGTCCAGGAGCTTGGCGGCCTGGGCCTCCCGGATCTCCGCGGGCGTGGGCACGGCGCGCCAGTCCAGCTTGAGCCCGCCACGGCGGCCCCAGGCCAGCAGGATGCGGCTCTCCTTCCAGTTCACGAGGGCGAGGCTGGTGCCCTTCGCACCGGCGCGGCCCGTGCGGCCGCTGCGGTGGATGTAGCTTTCCAGCTGGGTGGGGATGCCCACGTGCACGACCAGCGGAAGGCCGCCGATGTCGAGGCCCCGCGCCGCCACGTCCGTGGCCACGAGGTAGCGCAGCTTGCCGTCCTTGAACTGGCCGAGGATGCGGGTGCGGGTCGCCTGGGCCAGGTCGCCGTGCAGGAAGGCCGCGGGCAGGCCCGAGACGGTCAGCTCTTCGGCGACTTCCTCGGTCTGGGCCTTGGTCTTGGTGAAGATGAGCGCGGCGCTGGGCTCGTCCTTCAGTAGCAGGTTCACGAGGGCGCGGACCTGGTGATGGTCGGGCACGAGCACGGGCGTGTGCGCGATGTCGGCGTGGCTGGCCTGCTCGCCGGCCTCCGCCAGCTGGATCTGGACGGGATCCTTGAGGAAACGCTTGGCGAGCTTGGCGATGGGGGCGGGCAGGGTGGCCGAGAACAGGTAGGTCTGGGGGCCCGCGGGCACCTTGGCCAGGATGGTCTCCACGTCCTCCAGGAAGCCCATGTTGAGCATCTCGTCGCACTCGTCGAGGACGATCATGCTGACGCGACCCAAGTCCAGCGTGCCGCGCTCCAGGTGATCCATCACGCGGCCCGGCGTACCCACCACCACGGGAGCGCCCATGCTGAGGGCCCGCAGCTGGGGCGTGTAGCTCACCCCGCCGACGAGGGAGGCGATGGGCAGCTTGGGCACGAGGCTGTGCAGCTCGGCGCCCACCTGCTGGGCGAGTTCGCGCGTGGGCGCGAGGATGAGGGCCTGGGGATGGCGCTCGTCCGAGAGCCGGTGCAGCAGGGGCAGGCCGAAGGCCAGGGTCTTGCCGGAGCCGGTGCGGCTCTGCACCAGCAGGTCGCGCCCTTCGAGGCCCGGCTTGAAGGTCTGGGCCTGCACGGGCATGGGGGTCTCGAAGCCGCGCTTGGCCAGGGCGGCCAGCAAAGCTTCGCTGCAGCCGAGGGCTGCGAAGGTCAGGTCGTTCACGATGTCTCCCGGGGCTGTTCCCGCAGAAGATGGCAGACAGCGCCAGCCGGGAGGGGCCCAAACGAAAAGGTTCCCACGAAATGCATGAATTTCCAAGGAATATTGCGAATTTGTGGTGACAAGTTTTGGGATAATGACCCATGGCTGGTCCCGAAGACCTCATCCTCACCGTCCCGCTCGGTGCTGATCCGTCCCTTCGGCGGCGATACAAGCTGCACAACGAGGACGTCCCGGCCAACGTGCGTTTCGGGATGATCCTGGAGGTGCTCGACAAGGTGGCGGAGGAGTGCGCCCTCGCCTACGTGCGCCGCACCCATCCCCAGGCCCGGGTGGTGACGGCGGCCATCGACAACATCTTCGTGCGCAACGCCGCGGACGTGAACCGGGACCTGGTGTTCCGGGCCCGGGTGAACTTCGTGGGGCGGACCAGCCTGGAGGTGGGAATCCGGGTCGAACACCCGGAAGAGGAGGGCCTGGCCGCCACCCACATCGCCTCCTGTTACTTCACCATGGTGGCCCGAAGCACCACGGGGGCCAGCGCCGAGAGCCTGGTCCTGCCCACCTTCGAACCTGCCGATACCCTGGCGGTGCGACGCTGGGAGCGTGCCATCGCCCGGCGGGATGGCTACCGCCAACAGCTGCACCAGGCCGAGCAGCCGCCCACCCGCGAGGAGTACGACTTGCTGGCGTCGCTGCATGCGGCCCAGGAGGCGCCCGGTTTCAGCGGCCTGATGATGTCGGACTGTGTCACCAGCGGCTGGGAGCGCACCTATCCCGAGCATGAGAATGTCCCCACCAAGATCTTCGGAGGGCACCTCATCCGCGAGGCTTTCGGCCAATCGACCATCTGCGCGGAACACGTGGCGCCGCACCGGCCCGTCATCGTGGCCGTGAACCGGATCAACTTCGTCCAGCCCGTGCGCATGGGAGACACGCTGCAGTTCCTCAGCCGGGCCGTCTATTCGGGCAGCACCAGCGTCTGCGTGGAGACGGACATCATCCGGGTGAGTCGCGATCGGACCCAGACGAACCTTTCGAACAGCTGCGTGTTCACCTTCGCGAATGTGGACGAGGAGATGCGCCCGCAGCCGGTGCCGCCGATCTATCCCACCACCTATGCGGAAGACGCCCGCTACCTTGCGGCCCATCGGCGCCGCGAGGCGCGCCTGGCGTGGAAGGCGTCGCGGGGGCGGTAAGATCAGGGCATGACTTCGATCCTGCTCATCCGTCATGGCATCGCGGAGGATGCCCGGCCTGGCCAGCGCGATGCGGACCGGGCCCTGACCCGGGAAGGCTGGACCAGAACCCGCGCGGCCATGAAGGGGCTCGTGACCCGCGGCCACCGCCCCACCAGGGGATTCAGCAGTCCCTATCGGCGCGCCATGGAGACCATGGCCTGCCTCCAGGAAGCCGCCGGGGTCTTCCCCATGGAGACCTCCCTGCTGATCCTGCCGGAGAGTGGCCCCCCGCAGGCCGACCTCTGGTTGCGCGGGCTGGCGGCCGAAATGCAGGGCGGCACGCTGGCCCTCGTCAGCCACCAGCCGTTCCTGGGCGAACTGATCTTCCACCTCACGGGCCGCAGCCTCGAGGTGAAGAAGGCCAGCTGCACTGTCATCCGCTGGGAGGACGGCGCCTGGCGCTTCGAGGCGCAGTACCAGCCTTCGGAACTGAGGGGCTGATGCGGACCCAGCCGACCTTCGCGACGCTTCCTTCGGGTGTAAAGCTCCACTACCGCGTACAGGGGAATCCACAGAGTCCCTGGGTGGTGCTGCTGAACGGCCTGCTGTCGGATACCGCCATGTGGGACGGGGCCCCCTCCGCGATCGAGCGCAGCGAGGAGCGGGAGCGCAGGACTCGGCGTCCTGCGCGATCGGGGGGTAGTCAGGGCTCACACAGCAAGGCGCAGATATGAGGCCCGTTCCGACCTTCGCGACGCTTCCTTCGGGTGTAAAGCTCCACTACCGCGTACAGGGGAATCCACAGAGTCCCTGGGTGGTGCTGCTGAACGGCCTGCTGTCGGATACCACCATGTGGGCCGGCGTGTTGCCGGGCCTGACGGACCGCTACCGCGTCCTCACCTTCGACAGCCGGGGACAGGGGAAGTCAGACGCACCTGTCGAGGGGCCCTATCCCACAGCCCAGCTGGCCGCGGACGCCTGGGACCTGTTCGGGGTCCTGGGCGTGGAACGGCCCTGGCTGGTGGGCCTCTCCAACGGAAGCGCCATGAGCCTGGAGCTGCTCACCAGCCACTCCGGAGCCTTCGCCGGGGCGGTGCTCACCAGCGCCATGCCCCGCATCGACTTCGCCATGGCCCTGAAAGCGGAGCATTGGGCCCGCTGCCTGGAGGTGGGCGGGCCGCTCATGCAGTTCGACGCCGTGGCGCCCTTCCTCTGGGGCGACACGTTCCTGGAGGCCCGGCACGGCGTCCTGCGGGCCTACCACCAGGTTGTGACCGGCGGCGCCGGGAAGCCCATGCATGGCAACCTGCACCAGATCCGGGGGATCCTGGGTTGGGACCTCCGCGAGCGCCTGAGTCTCATCCAAGATCCAGTCCTGGTGCTCTCCGGTGCGGAGGACCTCCTCACTCCTCCTTGGAAATGCCTGGAGACGGCCCGGCGCATTTCCGGCAGCCGCTTCGAGGTCGTGCCAGGTATCGGACACGCCTACCCCGTCGAGGACCCCAAAGGATTCGTGGCCAGGATTCGGAACTTCATGGATAAAGTCGATGCCGGGTTTGGCCGATAGAGGAAACTGGCCTACCATACATCCTTCCCCGAGCCACTTCCGACTCGCCCTGCCCCTGAGGTGACCTATGGCCACCCCTTCTCAGTCCCCGGCCGTCCTGAGCTTGCAAGAGCTCAAGGAACTCTCCATCGGCAAGCTCGCCGAACTGGCGAAGGACCTGCAGATCGAGAATCCGCTCGCCATGCGCAAGCAGGAGCTGGTGTTCCGGGTGCTCCAGGCCCAGGCCGAGCGCGAGGGACAGTTCTTCGCCGAGGGCGTGCTGGAGGTCCTGCCCGAGGGCTTCGGCTTCCTGCGCAGTCCCGACCAGAACTACCTGGCGGGTCCCGAGGACATCTACATCTCGCCCAGCCAGATCCGGAAGTTCAACCTGCGCACCGGCGACACGCTCTCCGGCATGATCCGCGCGCCCAAGGAAGGCGAGAAGTTCTTCGCCATGCTGCGGGTGGACGCCGTGAACTTCGATCCGCCCATGGTGGCCAAGGACCGCGCCCACTTCGATGACCTCGTGCCGCTCTACCCGAAGCACCACCTGCGTATGGAGCGGGACGCCCAGGAGATCAGCACCCGCGTCATGGACCTGATGACGCCCCTCGGCAAGGGCCAGCGCGCCCTCATCGTGGCCCCGCCGCGCACGGGCAAGACCGTGCTGCTCCAGAACATCGCCAACTCCATCACCGCCAACCACCCGGAGGTCTTCCTCATCGTGCTGCTCATCGACGAGCGCCCCGAGGAAGTGACGGACATGGAGCGCAGCGTGAAGGGCGAGGTGGTCTCCAGCACCTTCGACGAGCCCGCCACTCGCCACGTCCAGGTGGCGGAGATGGTCATCGAGAAGGCCAAGCGCCTGGTCGAGCACAAGAAGGATGTCGTGATCCTGCTGGACTCCATCACGCGCCTGGGCCGGGCCTACAACACCGTGGTGCCCCCCAGCGGCAAGGTGCTCTCCGGCGGCGTGGACAGCAACGCCCTCCAGCGCCCCAAGCGCTTCTTCGGCGCCGCCCGCAACATCGAGGTCGGCGGGAGCCTCACCATCATCGCCACCGCGCTCATCGAGACCGGCTCGAGAATGGACGACGTGATCTTCGAGGAGTTCAAGGGCACCGGCAACAGCGAGATCGTGCTGGACCGCAAGCTCAGTGACAAGCGCATCTTCCCGGCCATGGACATCCAGAAGTCCGGCACTCGCAAGGAGGACCTGCTCATCGACGCCGCCAAGCTGGCCAAGATCTGGGTGCTCCGCAAGATCCTCAGTGCCAGCGGCCCCAGCGAGAGCATGGAACTGCTCGTCGACCGCCTCGGCAAGGCCAAGACCAACGACGAGTTCCTGGCGAACCTCCAGGAGCCGGCCCCGCGGCGCTAGCGCCGCGCGACGCCCAGCCTGACGCTGCTAGGGCAGCGTCAGGCTGGAGGCGTCGATGGGGCGGCTACCAGGCACGGATGGGGCTGGATGTGAGTCGCGAGCGCTAGCGACGCGCGACGCCCAGCCTGACGCTGCTAAGGCAGCGCCAGGCCGGAGGCGTCGATGGGGCGGCTATCAGGCACGGATGGGGCTGGATGTGAGTCGCGAGCGCTAGCGCCGCGCGACGCCGAGCCTGACGCTGCTAAGGCAGCGTCAGGCTGGAGGCGTCGATGGGGCGGCTATCAGGCATGGGTGGGGCTGGATGTGAGTCGCGAGCGCTAGCGCCGCGCGATGCCCAAGTTGGCGTTGCAAAGGCAGCGCCAACCTGGAGCGTCGATGGGCCGGATATCATGCAGAAGTAGTCAGGGAGATGATCCCGGGGATAGCGGCTGGAAGCTTCCTCCGCCTCGCACGTCTTTCCCATCACAGGTTCCAGCGCTTCCATTCGCGGTCGCATCAGGCAGTCCGGCGTTTCGTCGTGCCCACGTTGCGTGGGATCCACGAAAGAGGAGGCGAGCCCATGAGACACAAGCGAGTCGTTGTCTCCCGCTACGGCGGGCCTGAGGCGCTCCAGGTGATCGAAGAGGCGTGCCCCGAGCCACAAGCCGGCGAAGTGCGGGTGAAGGTGCTGGCTGCAGGGGTCGCCATGCCCGACATCATGGCGCGCGAGGGCATCCACCCCGAAACGCCCTCGGTGCCCTACACGCCGGGCTGGGACCTGGTCGGCGTGGTGGACCTCCCCGGCCCGGGGGCCTCCGGGTTCGCGCCGGGCCAGGTGGTGGCCGCGATGCCGATCCATGGCGCCTACGCGGAGTTCATCTGCCTGCCGCAACGCGAGCTCGTCCCCGTGCCTACCGGGCTGGACCCCGCGGAAGCCGTGAGCCTCATCCTCAACTACATCACGGCCTACCAGATGCTTCATCGTTCCGCCAAGGTCAAGCCGGGCCAGCGTGCGCTGATTCATGGTGCGGCCGGCGGCGTGGGAACGGCGCTTCTGCAACTCGGTCGCCTGGCCGGGCTGGAGCTGTACGGAACCTGCTCACCGCGCTCCGCTCCGGCCGTGTCCGAGCTGGGCGCCACCCCCATCGACTACCAGCTCCAGGATGTCGTGGCCGAGATCCGGCGCCTCACGGGCGACGGTGTGGACGCCGTCTTCGATCCCTTCGGGGGCGCCCACCTCTGGCAATCCCGAGGAGCCTTGCGGCCCGGGGGGAAGGTGGTGGGCTACGGCAACACCACGACCCTGCGCGGGGAGGGCCTGGGTGCCGGTCGCGCCGGCCGTCGCAACCGGCTTCATGGACTCCCCATCTACGTGCTCTACATCCTCGGGGGCTGGGTCCTCCCGGGCCGGAGGCGGGTGGTCCCCTACAGCATCCAGACGCTCAAACGGCTGCGACCGGCCCTGTTCCGCCAGGACCTCATCACCCTGCTGGACCTGCTCCAGCAGCAGAAGATCAAGCCGCTGGTCGCCCAGCGGCTGCCGCTCACCGCCGCGAGGGAGGCCCAGGAGCTGCTGGGGAAGGGCGGGGTGATCGGGAAGATCGTCCTGGTCTGCGGCGAAACAAGGGCGTAGGAGGGGACACCTTCCCGGGGGCGAAGCCCCTGGCTCTGAATTTGGCCGCAGGCTGGATTCGGCGCCCCCGCTACACTGGAAGGTCGGACGCACCATGACCTTCCCCCATGCCCCTTTTCACATCCGCGATGTCGAGGTGCCGAACCGCCTCGTGATGGCGCCGCTGCACGAGATCACAGACCGGGGGTCCCGCTCCGCGAGCGCGGGACCGGAGGTCCAAGCGAGTGGGAGGACGCCCCGGTGGGGCGTCCGATCGCGGGCTGCCAGGGGGCTGGTGTGATCTCGGGTGAGTTTCCTCACAGCCCGTTCCGGATCGGGCCGGTCGAGGTGCCGAACCGCCTCGTGATGGCGCCGCTGCACGAGATCACAGACCAGCCCTTCCGGAAGTTCATCCGCGAGGTCGGCGGGGTGGGCCTCACGGTCTCCGAGATGATCAGCAGCGAGGCGCTGATCCGGCATGCGGTGAAGGCAGAACGGATGATGGCCGCCACCGGCGAGCGGCCGCTCTCCATGCAGATCTCCGGCGGGCGGCCCGAGGCCCTGGCGGAGGGCGCGGCGCTCTGCGAGGC
The DNA here is from genome assembly GCF_022808835.1 of Geothrix mesophila. Taxonomy (NCBI): domain Bacteria; kingdom Pseudomonadati; phylum Acidobacteriota; class Holophagae; order Holophagales; family Holophagaceae; genus Geothrix; species Geothrix mesophila. The sequence goes on along the minus strand of NZ_JAKZLD010000001.1, from coordinate 897,609 downwards.
GGCCGGAGCGGACCTGGTGGACCTGAACATGGGCTGCCCCGCCAGCAATGTCACCAAGGGCGGGGCGGGCTCGGCGCTGCTCAAGGACATCCGCCTGGCGGAGCGCTGCGTCACAGCGATGGTGAAGGCCGTGAAGGTGCCCGTGACGGTGAAGATGCGGGCGGGCTGGGATGCATCCCAGAAGGAGCGGGGGGAGTTCCTGGACTTCCTGCGCATGTTCGAGGCCGCGGGTGTGCAGGCCCTGGCCATCCACCCTCGCACCCGGGCCCAGCAGTACGAGGGCCACGCCGACTGGAGCATCATCGCCCGGGCCGTGGAGGCGGGCACCTCGTATCCGATCATCGGCAACGGGGATGTGAACGCGCGGGAGGACGCCTTCCGGATGGTGGAAGAGACCGGCTGTGCCGCCGTGATGATCGGGCGCGGCGCGCTCTACAACCCGTTCCTCTTCCGGCAGATCCTGGAACCGGATTTCATCGTGACCACGGACATGCGCATCGACGCCACCCTGCGGTTCTTCCAGATCCTGCTGGACCTGCTGGAGCCCCGCGAGGCCCTGCACAAGATCAAGAAGATCGGCGCCTGGTTCACCAAGGGCGTGCCCGGCGGCCACGGCTTCCGCCAGAACCTCCACGCCGCCAGCGACCCCCAGGCCCTCATGGCCGCCATCGACGCCCTGAGGCATCCAGCGGCCTGATCAGCGCCTGCGGCCGCCGCCGCCGAAGATGGAGCCCATGACGCCGCGGATGATCTGGCGGCCGATGGCGCTGCCGGCGGCACGGAAGACGCTCTTGCCGAAGGACTCGATCAGGGTGTCGCTGCGGCGGGCGGGTTCCTTGCTGGCCCTCGCCTCCGCCTTGGCCTGGGCCTCGGCGGCCTCCTGCTGCATGGCCTGCTCGGCGCGGGCCTTGAGCTTCTCGAAGGCGCTCTCCCGGTCCACGGCCTGCTCGTAGTGGCCGGCGAGGACGGAGGCCTTGATCACCTGTTGGCGCTCCTGGGGCGTGATGGGCGACAGCTGGCTCTGGGGCGGGCACACGAAGGCCCGCTCCACGATGCCGGGGCGGCCCTTCTCGTCCAGCAGGGACACCAGGGCCTCGCCAACGCCCAGCTCAGTGATGGCGGTCGCCACATCCAGGTCCGGGTTGGCGCGGAAGGTCTCGGCGGCGGCCTTCACGGCCTTCTGGTCGCGCGGCGTGAAGGCGCGCAGGGCGTGCTGGACGCGGTTGCCCAGCTGGCCCAGCACCTTCTCGGGGATGTCCAGGGGGTTCTGGCTCACGAAGTAGACGCCCACGCCCTTGGAGCGCACCAGGCGCACCACCTGCTCGATCTTGTCCAGCAGGGCATCGGGCGCGTCGTTGAAGAGCAGGTGGGCCTCGTCGAAGAAGAAGGCCAGCTTGGGCTTCTCGGGATCGCCCACCTCGGGCAGGCGCTCGAAGAGCTCCGACAGCAGCCACAACAGGAAGGTGGCGTAGAGCTTGGGGGCGTTGATGAGCTTGTCCGCCGCCAGGATGTTGATGACACCCCGGCCCTTGGCGTCCGTCTGGATGAGGTCGTCGAGGTCGAGCGCGGGCTCGCCGAAGAAGACCTCGCCGCCCTGGCTCTCCAGCTCCAGCAGGCCCCGCTGGATGGCGCCGATGCTGGCGGCGGAGACATTGCCGTACTGGGTCTTGAACTCGGCGGCGTGGTCACCCACGAACTGGAGCATGCTGCGCAGGTCCTTGAGGTCCAGCAGCAGCAGGCCGTTGTCGTCGGCGATCTTGAACACCAGGTTCAGCACGCCACCCTGGGTGTCGTTGAGGTTCAGCAGCCGCGCGAAGAGCAGGGGGCCCATGTCGCTGACCGTAGTGCGAACGGGGTGGCCCTGCTCGCCGTAGAGGTCCCAGAAGGCCACGGGATAGCCCTGGTACTCGAAGCCTTCCAGCTTCAGCTGGTCCACCCGCTCGGCTACCTTGGGGTTGTCCCCGCCGGGCTTGCAGATGCCGGGCAGGTCGCCCTTCACGTCCGCCAGGAAGACGGGCACGCCGATGGCCGAGAACCGCTCGGCCATGGTGCGCAGAGTCACGGTCTTGCCCGTGCCCGTGGCTCCGGCCACCAGGCCATGGCGGTTGGCCATGCGGGGCAGCAGGGCGAGGTTGGACGCGCCTTTGGCGATCAGGAGGGGCTCGGACATGGGGGCCTCGTGATGATGATGGAGAAGAGTCTAACGGCTCAGGCTGGCCCGGCGGCCGTGGCCTCCTCCAAGCCGAAAGCTGCATCGCCGGTATGGGGGGCGCGTCGGATGGCGCAGGCCTCTGCCGGGCAGCGCTCGCAGTACAGGCGGCCGCAGGGATCCACATGCGTGTGCACTTCGCCTTCGATGTCGGCCCCTTCCAGCGCACGCTTGCCGAAGCCTTCGCAGAGGTCGTGTGCCTGCCGCACGGGGTAGTACTCGGGCACCACCATGTGCACGTCCACGTGGGTGTACCGGCCCGAGCGGAAGGTGCGCATCTCGTGAACGGCAATGATGTCCCAGGTCCGCACCCGGTTCATCGAGGCGAGTACCCGGGCCAGCACCTCGGGGTCCTCCATGTCCAGCAGGGCCTGGGAGGATTCCTTCACCAGGCGGAAGCCCGTGCGGGCCAGCAGCAGGCCCACGATCATGGCCATGACGGGGTCGAGCCACTTGATGCCGGTGAACTTCACGGCCAGCAGGCCGGCGACGATGCCCACGGTGGTCCAGAAGTCCGACAGGATGTGGTGCCCGTCGGCTTCCAAGGCCTTCGACCGCGTCTTGCGCCCCTGAGAGAGCAGGTACCAGCCCAGCAGGCCGTTGAGGGCGCCGGCAGCCAGGTTCACGGCCAGGCCCAGTCCCAGGTTCTTCAGTTCCACTCCGTGGATGAGCCCGTGGACGGCCTCGAAGAGGATGAAGGCTGCAGCCAGGGAGATGAGGCCGCCCTCGAAGGCCGCGCTGAAGTGCTCGATCTTGCCGTGGCCATAGGGGTGTTCCTTGTCCGCGGGTTTGCCGGCGAAGACCACGGCCCCCAGAGCGAAGACGGCGGCCACCACGTTCACGACGCTCTCGATGGCGTCGGATTTCAGGGCCACCGAGCCCGACAGGATGAAGGACAGGTACTTCAGCCCCAGGACGGCCACGCCCGCCGTGATGGACAGGAGGGCAACGCGGACTCGTGAACGCTGTTCGAGGTGTTCGGCGGACATGGCAGCTCCGGGTTCCACGCTACCAGCCGAGAGGAACAAAGGACTCCACGAAGGGCGCGAAGTGAAGACGAGAACACGAAGACACAGACTCATCCTTCGTGGTTCGGCTCTTTTCTTCGTGTCCTTCGTGGAGATCCTTTTCCCAGGTCTATTCGAATTCCTCGAAGAGCCCCCGCTGCACCCCGTTTCCGGGATCGGCCGGGAAGGGGAAGGCCGCGGGCGGGGACCAGGGGCGGTCGGGATCGAAGGGCGGTGGCGGCGGGAGATCCGGCGGTAACCAGCGGAGGGCGGGGGCGGGCTGGATCTGGGCCAGCATCGCCTGCGCCCCGGCTTCGGGAGGCACCGCCGGCACGCGCAGCAGGATCGTCGGCGGATGGTCCAGGGTCTCAGGCCAGCCGGCGGGCTGGAGGGCGCGGGCCTCGATGGGCGCGGGATCTCGGGGATCCGCGGCGAGGCCGGGGGTGAAAGCCCCGGGCGCTGGAGGAAGCGGCAGGCTCGCCCGCCAGGGCAGACCCTCGCGCAGGGCCTGGCGCCCGAGCAGGGCGGCCGTGACGGGATCGCCGCAGGCGCCCAGGTGGATCGGCGTCCGCAGGCGCTCCTGGAGCAGGGCCTTGAGGGCGCGCAGTTGGCCGAAGGCCGCGGGCCAGGCGCCGCCAGCTCGCTGGAACTCGATGCCGCCCGCCAGGGCCAGGCGCCAGCCAGCCGAGCGGCGCAGGAAAGGCAGGTCCACCCAGGCATTCGCGGACATGCGCTGGGCCAGGCCGCGTTCCGCCGAGCCCTGGGCTTCGGACATGGCCGCGACGAGCGCCTCGCCCGAGGCCAGCGTGGAAAGCGCGCCGAGGGGCAGGGCCACCTCGCCCCAGAGCCAGCCGGGCGGCACTTCATCACCGGGAGCTGGGGTGCCCAGCTCCGGCAGGCGCCAGGCGGTTCCGGTCCGCGGCACCCAGCCGATGACCCCCTGGCGCCAGGCCTCGCCCAAGGGGCCTTCCGGGGCCTCCGGGGCATGCAGCCAGGCGCGGAAGGCTCCGCCCGGGAGCTGGGCCGCGGCCTCCGGCCCCAGGTGCAGGGTGAGGCCGGGAATGGCCGAGATGGCCTCCCACCAGCCCTGGCGGGACTCCGCTGGCAGGGCTTCCATCCAAGCGGGGGGATGGTCCCAGACCAGGCCGAAGCCTCCCGGAAGCAAGGACACCAGGTTCATGAGCCGGGCCAGGGCCCGTCCAGGCGCCGCATGGACCGAGGCCAGGCCCTCCTCGAGGAAGCGCGACCCGGCCCAGCCGGCCCAGGGCCCGTCCGTCGCCGTGCGCAGGATGAAGCCCCGGCCTTCGTGCTCCGTCACCGGGCCTCCCCGGCGGCGGATTCAAGGAAGGCGGACACGGGCGCGAACATGGGCCGTCCCAACCCGCCCGGGGTGAAGGCTTGCTCCCAGCGCTCCCGCAGACGGCGGGCGGCCTCCCGGGCCGCGGCCCGGTCATCCCGTCCCCGCAGGCGCAGACCCAGCCAGGAGGCCGACAGGAGACACCCCGTGCCCCGGCGCTGGCCCGGCAGCCGGGGCGCGGCATCCAGGGCCTCGGTCCCGTCCCGGGTGATCCACAGGTCCTGCACCACGTCACCGGCGGCGTGCCCGCCCTTGAGCCACAGGGCGGCAGCTCCGGCCTCGAGCCAGGGGGCCGCGAGGGCCGAGGGGTCCGCCGTGCGGATGGCCTCCGGAGGCAGGCCGGCGAAGGCGGCGGCCTCGCCCCGGTTGGGGCTCACCACCCAGCCGCCCATGGGCAGGAGGTCCGCAGCCAGGCGGCGGAGGTCCCCGCCATCGTGCAGGCCCACGCCAGCGCTGGGGGCGAGGATGGGATCCCAGATCCGGACGGGCGGGGCGAGGTGGCGCAGGGTGGCGCAGAGGCGGCGGAAGGTGTCCGCCTCCAGGGCGCAGAGGCCGACCTTCACGCCCCAGCGGCCCGCCAGGTGGGGGGCGAGGGTCTCCAGGCGCTGGACCGGGTCCATGGCGGGCGCGTCGATCCGTGAGCAGCTCAGGCCATTCTGGAGGGTCTCCGCCAGGCTCACCGCCATGGGTTGGCAGCCCAGCTCCGCCAGGGCCAGCGCATCACGCAGCAGGCCCGCTCCGCCGGACGGATCCATCCCGCCCAGGCACAGGGCGACGGGCGGGGCGCTGGGGTGGGTGGCATCCATGGCGAAATCCCAGGATGACACAGGATGATCGCCAGACACGCCTCGATGGATTCGGCCCCATCACAAAGAGAAAAGGGGTTTACCGCCTGCCATCCACAGGAAATCGAGATGGCCGGCCCGTTGTGGCTTCAGGAGCATGCCTGACCATTAACAAATAAAAAAAGCCTTTTGATACAAAACAGGACCCGCCGTAGCGGGTCCTGAGATCCTGGTGTCCGGCAGGGCCGGCCAGCCTGGTTCTACTTGCGCTTCTTGCCGCCCTTGCCGTTGACTTCGTCAGCCAGCTTCTTGCCGGGCTTGAACTTGGCGACCTTCTTGGCAGCGATCTTGATGGGCTTGTTGTCGCGGGGGTTGCGGCCGGTGCGGGCGCCGCGGTTGGCGACGGAGAAGGTGCCGAAGCCCACGAGGGTGACCTTGTCGCCACTGCGCAGGGCGGAAGCGATGCCACCGAGCACCTGGTCGAGGGCGGCAGCGGCCTGGGCCTTGGTGATACCGGCCTTGTCGGCGACGGCGCTGACCAGTTCAGCCTTGTTCATGGAAACCTCCGAATTTGGGGATCTGTGTCCCCGGGTTGAGGAAAACGGAATCGGCTCCGTGTGGAGACGACCGTACCTATTGTGTTTTCGAATATCACTGGCCCGGAAAGGCCGATGAATACTGTATTTCCTAAACTGCCAAGAAGCTACGCCGCAGACGCAGCATGGTCAAGGTTTTTCTTTAAAAAAAATTCGCGGATCGGCCTCCCTGGGGATTCTTGGGTGCCATGGAACACACGAACGGCCGGAAACGCTAGAGCCTAAGTGCCATGAATGTCGCAGATCACCGTAGAACGGGCCATTGGGCCGGGACCCCTCCGTGGAAGGGGCGCCAGAGGCGGTTCGCGGCCTATGATGTCCTATGGCACATCCCTACTTCCTCACCGTGGCCTACGCGGGTGGGGGTTTCCACGGCTGGCAGATCCAGACGAGCCTGCGGAGCGGGCAGGGCGACCTGTGGAAGGCGCTGCGCGCCTTCGACCCGGAAGCGCCCATGCCCCAGGGCACGGGGCGCACGGACGCGGGCGTGCATGCCCGCGCGCAGGGGGTGCTGATCCACACCGGGCGGGCCTGGGACCCCTACCGGCTCCTGGCGGCGCTGAACGCGCATCTGCCGAAGGACATCCGGGTGATGGGGGCGCAACCAGCCCCGGAGGGTTTCTTCCCCCGGCAGCACGCCGTGGCCAAGCGCTACGTCTACCGGCTGGGCCTGGGGCCGTCGGAGGATCCGCTGATGGCGGCGTTCCGCTGGCACGTCCACCAGGCGGCGCCGCTCGACCTGGCGGCCATGGCGCAGGCCGCGCGCCAGGTGCTGGGAACCCATGACTTCTCCAGCTTCCGCTGTACAGAATGCGTGGCGAAGACGCCGGTGCGCACCATCCACGCCCTTCGCCTGGAACCGACGGAAGGCGGCGTGGACCTCATCTTCGAAGGCAGCAGCTTCCTCATGCACCAGGTCCGCATCATGACCGGCACGCTGGTGGAAGTGGGGAAGGGGAAGCGGAGCCCGGCTTCCCTCAGCGCCGTGATCGCCGCGAGGGACCGCACCCAGGCCGGCCTCACCGCCCCGCCCGAAGGCCTCTGCCTGGAGAAGGTGTGGTACGAGGCCCGGTGGGCCATCGGTGAGCCCAGCCCCTGGGGTGAGCGGGAGTAGGCCAGACCAAGGACTGAAGCCTTAGTCCAGATAGAACCCCACGCCCTGCCAAACCTTGAAGCGCGTCTTGCCGTCTGCCGAGGCGGCCGGGTCGAAGACGAGCTTTTTCGCCGCTTCCACGCAGGCATCGTCCGCTTCCTTCTCGTCGGGACCGTCCCCGGGCAGGCCCTGGATCAGCCGTGAGGCGACCACCTCGCCCTTCTCGTTGACCAGGACGTTCACCACGACGACCCCCTTGGGCCGGGCCTTGAAGAAGCCCGAAGACTTCAGGCGCGGCACCACCCGGTTCAGGTTGATGGGTCGGGCGGGCTGGAGGTCCTGGCTCAGCACCACCAGATCGCCCTCCGCCGGAACGGCGCTCGCCTTGGCGCGAAGCTGCTCGTTCTCCGCCCGGAGCTTCGCCGCTTCAGCCTTGGCGTCCTCGGCCTCCTGGCGGGCGGTCTTCACGTCCTTAAGAATGGCGTCGCCGCCCCGCTCGTTCTCCTTGAGGGAGGCGCGAACCTCGTCCAGCTCCTTCCGGGCGGCCTCCGCCTCCGTCTTGGACAGGTCTCGGGCCTTCTGGGCCGCGGCCAGTTCCTGCTGGATGTCCTCGGTGGCCGCGAGCCGCTGCTTGAGGCTGTCCCGCTCTTCCGTGAGCCGCTTCACCTGGGCCTGGAGCTGGGCGGCCGTGGGCTTCTTCGCCGCGGCGAGGGGCAGGGTGATCAGCAGCAGGGCGATGGCAATGCGCATGGCACCTCCGGATCCGGGGGGGATCAGCGCAGGGCGGCACCTGCCTGGTCGCTCCCCTTGATGGGTTTCGATGTCCTGAGAATCCCACGCTTGATGAGGCGGGAGAAGATGGCAAGGCACTCATCCTGCTCGAAGGGGGCGATGGACAGGATGTCGCGGATGGACCACAGGCCGTTCACGCGGGTGGCCAGGAAGGCCTCGTTGGATCCGAGATCGGTGGTCACCAGCTGGTCCAGGCTCACCGCCAACTCGGGCACCAGCTCCTGATCCAGCTTCTTGTCCTCCAGGAGGTTCTGGACCACGGCCATCATCCGGCCCGCGTCCAGGTGCCTGGGCTGATCCTGGAGGATGCGCCGGAGTTCCTCCTGGGCCTCCTGGAGCTTCTGCGTCTCCATGAAGGCGCGGGCCCGCTGGAGGTGGAGGCTCGGGTTCTCGCCCAGCCCGCCGCCTGGATCCACGATGCGGACCAGGCCCTTCTCGTGGAGGTCGAAGAGCAGCTTGTTGATCTTGTACTCAGGCATGCGGATGGTGAGCATGAGCTGGTCCACGCGGACCTGCCCATTCATGCGTGCCAGGATGTCCGCGTCCTCGGGGGCGAGGGGCAGGCATTCGGCGATGGCCTCGGGGATGGGCGCGAGCACGGCGTCGCCGCCTCGGATCACCCGACGGATGCGCTTCCATTCATCCATCCGGCGCGCGCCCTCCAGCACGACGCCGGTGACGTCGAGGCTGAGCAGCATGGACTTCTGGTGGGAATCGACGCCGTCGTGGTAATCAAAGCTGCCCACGCTCCAGAGGAACGTGTCGTAGATGCTCTCCTCGACCTTCACCTGGACGATGCGCCGGATCTCCGCCTCGGTGATCAGGTGGCGATCGACGAGGATGCGCCCGAGCAGCTGCTGCTCGTCCTCCTGGGTGGCCAGGGCCTCGCGTAGCTGGTCCTCGGTGATGCGGTTGAAGGCGAGCAGGTACTGGCCCAGGTACTCCCTGGGATCGGAGGACCAGACGCTGGTGATGCGGCCCTCATGGAGCGCCACGCGCTTGGTGTGCAGGGGGCCCCGGAGCTCCAGCACGCCGGATTTCTTGCCGACGGCCAGCCACTGGAAGAGATCTTCCAGGCCCATCGTCGCCAGATCACCGCTCAGGGCCAAGACCTTGCCTCCCGTTCCGTCAAGGGTACCTCGATCCTCGGCCGGAACCCAGGATGATCAGGAATATCCAAGCTCCGTGCGGCCTGATCCGCGGCCGCTCAGGCTTCGGTCAGAGCCGGTCCAGGGTGGCGCGGATGGCCTGGTTCAGCAGGTCGGGGTGGTGCCGCGCCATGGGGGCCTCCGGGTCCAGCAAAGGGAACCGGTGCACGGGGATGCCCAGGACCTCGCTGGCGGGCGCGGAGATAGGCTCGCCGCCCTCCTCCCGGTAGCGGGCGAGCATGTCGGGCCGGAGCGGCGCCGAATTGGCGATCACGGCCGAGATGCCGACGCGCCCGAAGGCGGCGATGGCGGCCACGTGGTTCTCCAGGTCCATTCCGGAGGATTCCCCGGGTTCGGTCATGAGGTTGGCCACGTAGATCACCGGGGCCCGGGAGATGGCCACGGCCTCTTGCAGCTCGGAGAGCAGGAGGTTGGAGATGGTGGAGGTGTACAGGCTGCCTGGGCTGAGGATCACCAGGTCCGCCCGCAGGAGGGCCAGCACGGCCTCGGGCAGGGGTTCAGCGTCTGCGGGTTCCATCCAGAGGCGGGCCAGGGGAGGGCGGCAGGAGCCCACGGCGGTCTCGCCCTGATAGAGGCGCCCGTCCATGTCCTCGGCGCAGAGGGTGATGGGAACCACGGTCGAGGGGAAGAGGCGCCCCACCGTCACCAGCACGCCCGAGAGCTGGCGGATGGCGCGGACCCAATCTCCCGTGAGATCCGCCAGGGCCCAGAGCATCAGGTTCCCCAGGGAGTGGCCCGCCAGGCTGCCGTCCCCCTTGAACCGGTAGTTCAGGAGGTCCGAGAGCGCCGAATCCTCCAGCGTCAGCGCCGAAAGGCAGTTGCGGAGGTCCCCGGGCGGGATGCCGCCCAGCTCGTCGCGGAGCCGGCCGGAGGATCCGCCGTTATCGGACACGGTGACGATGCCCGTGAGCTTCCAGGGGTCGCGGCTCCGCCCCGCCTCGCGCTTCAGGGCCCGCAGCAGCGCGGCGAGGCCGGTGCCCCCGCCCAGGGCCACCACCTTCAGCGGCTGATCGGCATGGAGACCCAGGGGGCCCGGCACGAGGATGGTCCTGCTGGCCTAGTGGCCTTCGGTGAAGGCGAAGAGCGGCGACTTCCGGACGGAGTTGAAGTCCGGCTCCATGTGCCACTGGAAGAGCAGGTCGCCGTCGAGCTCCACGGCCTTCTTCATGCTTTCCGCGGAGGCCTCGGCGTTCTCGGCCTGGGCGAAGGCCACGGCGCGCAGGTAGTGCAGGGTGCCCTGCGCGGGGTGTGTCTTGATGGCCTTCTCCAGCAGCTTGAGGGCGCCATCCGTATCACGCCGGTTGAGGCAGGCCTGGATCTCGGTGATGGCGTCGGCCGCGGCGGCCTTGGGCGGATGCAGCTTCGATTCGGCCAGGGCGCGATAGACCTCGGCCCGGCGCTTGACCGCCCAGTCGCCCGCGGTCCGGGCTTCTTCCATCAGCGTGTCCAGGGCTTTCACGGCCTCGGCGTACTTGCCGCCATCCACCAGCTTCACCGCCTTCGCGAAGGCCTCCGCGAACGGAGATGGCTGGCCGGCCGGGGCATGGGTGGACTTGGGAGATTGTTCTGACTTGGCTTTCGTAGCCATACGGGATCCTCTGGAAGCCTTGGAGAAACTATAGGATGACAGCTTTCCCCGGGCAAATCCCATGGCGGTGCCCCGGAATCGGCCGTCAAGCCTTGAACAAGGCCTTTTCGCGGTTGAGGAGCCGGGTGGAGACGTAGGTCATGAGCCCCGCCAGGCCCACCGTCATGGCGAAGGCCACGAGGTATTCCAGCTGGTCGAACTGCTGGCTGAAGAGCTTGCGGAGGGACAGGCAGACGTTCACCACCGGCACGTAGGTCAGGAAGGGCATCTTGTCCACGCCCGGGGCCATGGTGAACACGCCCAGGAACACCACGAGGAAGATGCCCGGCGTGATGGCGCTGCCCGCCTCGATGGTGTTCCGGGCCTGGATGCCCATGAGCAGGATGAAGTTCGAGAAGAAGAGGCCCAGCGGCACCATGATCATGAAGGTGAGGCCCAAGGTCATGGGGTTGGCCACGGCGGCCAGGGCCTGCATGGAATTCGTGGCCCCGCCGGTCATGAAGGGGATGGAGAGGCCCATGCTCAGCAGGTTCAGCAGGGCCGCGATCACGCCCATGCTGAAGATGTAGAGCAGCTTCCCGAGGATGATCTGGTTCCTCGGCAGGCGGGTGGCCATGAGGCTCAGGAGGGTGTGGCGCTCCTTCTCCCCAGCCGTGGCGTAGATCCCGTGCTGCATTGATCCGGTGTACATCATGATCATCAGCAGGTAGGGGAGGATCCGCCCCATGACCTTGCCCATCTCCAGGGCCGGATCCGCGGCGTTCTTCACCTCAAGCTTCAGAGGCTCCGCCAACTGCGGGGACGCGCCAAGACCCTCGAGCCGGGTCTGGATCCAGCTCTTCTCCTGGTTCCGCAGGGCCTCCTTGACCCGCTTCAAGGCCAGCTCCGAGGTGTGCTCGCTTTCATCGACGGTGGCGGTCAGGGAAAAGGTCTCGTGCTTTTGAAGGGCCTCCATCGCGCCGGGATCCGCCTCCAGGGCCAAGTCCAGCTTCTGGTCCCGGACCGCCTGCTTGAGGTCGCCTTCGGGTTTCGGCACCAGCTCGAAGCGTTTCGAGTCGGCCCGCAGCGTCCCGGTGAGGGCGCCGGATGGATCCGCCAGATAGATGCGGCTGGCCTTGCCGCGGTTCTGGGCCTCATCCCGCTTCGCCATCTTGGCCATCATGCCGAAGATGGCCGGGTAGAGGAGGAACGGCAGCACGAAGGCGAAGAAGAGGGTCTTGCGGTCCTTGGAGAGCTCCAGGAACTCCTTCTTGGCGATGAGCAGGGCGCCGCGCATCAGTGGCCTCCTTCGACTTCGGATTCGGCCGCCAGTTGGAAGAAGACCTCATCGAGGGTCTTCGCGCGCCGGGAGAGCAGCAGGTCCCTGGGCGGCGCGTCGCCATGCAGCTTGCCGTCGAAGATGATGCCCACGCGATCGCAGATGTCCTCCACCATGGGCATGACGTGCGTGGACACGATCACCGTGCGGCCCTCTTCGCGCATGATGCCGAGCAGGTCCAGGACGGTCTTGGCGGTGAGGACGTCCAGGCCCGTGGTGGGCTCGTCGAATATCACCACCTTGGGGTCGTGCAGCAGGGCCCGGGCGATGCTCACCTTCTGCTTCTGCCCGGAGGAGAACCCCTCCATCTTCACGTCCGCGAAATCCGCCAGCTGGAGCTTCTCCAGCAGGTGCATGCCCCGGCGCTCGGCGATGCGCGGGTCCACGTCCTGGAATTCGCCGAAGATCCGCAGCAGCTCCCTCGGTGTGAAGCGGGCGTACACCCCCATGTCCGTGCTGAGGTAGCCCAGGCACCCGCGCACCGCCTCCGGCGCCCGCCGGGTCTCGTGGCCGCAGACGTGGATGGAGCCCGCATCCGGATCCATGAGCCCGGCGATCATGCGCAGGGTGGTCGACTTGCCGGCGCCGTTGGGCCCAAGAAGGCCGTAGATCTCGCCCGGCCTCACTTCCAGCGAGATCCCGCGCACCGCGTCGATCCGCTTGGCGACATGGGTTTTCCTGTCCTTCACCGTGAAGGATTTGTGGACCTCGTGGAGCTGGATCACCGGACCTCCGGAAGGACAGGCCCCAGTGTAGGGGGAAGCGTGCTCCCCTGGCCCGGGGACCGGCGAACGGGCCAAACCGGCCGGCGAACGGGAGCGGCCGGGCCTTCAGTGGTGGCCGAGCGCGCCCGTGGCGCTGAGCGCCAGCATCACCAGGCCCAGGCCCAAGCAGTAGACCGCGAAGCCGTTGAGCTTCGGCTTGCGGGTGAAGCGGTCCAGGAGGCCGATGGCCAGGTAGCCCGAGATGGCGGCGGCCAGCACGCCCACCCCGCAGAGCAGGGCGGGGGCAGCCGATCCGGCGGGGAAGGCCAGGTCCGCAGGCAGGGGCTGGTGCCTCAGGATGGGTTTCAGCAGGCCCCGCAGCTCCACAGCCGCGGCGGCCGCAATGGTGGGCACGCCCAGGAGGAAGCTGAACCGCGCCGAGACCGGCAGGCGCAGACCCTGGAACACACCCATGGAGATGGTGGAGCCGGAACGCGACAGCCCGAAGCCGCCGCCGATGCCCTGGATGGCGCCCACGGCCAAGGCGTCCGAGGCGCGGAGGTCGCTGATCCCTCGGCCCGCCTGATCCTCCTGGCGCAGGTTGTTCCGCTCACGGCTCAGGCGGTTGGCGAAATAGAGCAAGCCGGAAGTGCAGATGAGCCCAATTCCGTAGACCCACAGGTGCTCCTTCGCCGCCTCCTTGACCGCCTTGGTGGCGAGGCCGAAGATCCCCGTGGGGATCATGGCGATGAACAGCCACAGCGCCAGCTTCCGGCCTTCGGAATCTCGGCCCACGCAGCCCATGGCCACCTGGAGCAGCTCCCGGCGGAAGTAGATGATCAGGGCGATCAGCGTCCCCCCGTGCAGCAGGACGTCGAAGGCCAGCGGCATGGGCCGCCCGCCGAACATCAGGTGCTCCGCCAACGTCAGGTGCGCCGTGGAGGATACCGGCAGGAATTCCGTCAGGCCCTGGATCAATCCCAGGAGGATGGCGTGCAGCAGGTTCATTCAGTCCCTCGGCGCAAAGGAACAGTGTGCCAGAGGAATCAGGCCTCCCGCGGAAGCGCCCGCAGGATGGCCAGGTACTCACGGTGTTCCTTCCAGCCCCGCACCATGGCCAGGGCGCTCCAGATGAGGATGGCCAGCAGGAGGAATACCAGGATGATCTGGACGACGGTGGAGGCGGTTTCCATGGAGGGTTGACGATGGGACCGGGTGCTCCAGAAGGCCAGGAACGAGGCCAGGAACCAGAGCATGCACTCGCCGACCAGGACGGCGTAGGCCCGCGCTTCTTCGATGCCGCGGAGCATCCAGGGCATGGGAGCGAGGTAGAGGAGGGGGAGCCAGAGGGCGCCCAGCGAAGGCATGGTCGCGCATGCGCCCGCCGGGATGGCGTGCAGGAACCCCGAAGCGAATCCAAGGATGCAGAGGATGAGGAAAACACCGATAAACAGGGCGATACCCAGGATCCAGAACCACCTCCGGCGCTCGTAGGCGGCATCCGGGCTGGCCTTGACCTCTCCGAGATCGCGATAGAGGACGCGGCCCAGGAGGGCTTTCAGGACCAGCCAGACAAACGGCGCGAGCAGGAGGTATTCCAGGAGGTAGCGCCCCATCAGGCGGATGCCGAGCGCATCGACGTACATCGGGGCCGTCAGGAAGAGCACCGCCATGAGTCCGCCCAGGGCCGTGGCCAGGCCGCTCTTGCGGGACTGGAATGCGGCATAGTCCCGGGTCAGGGATTCGAGGGCCTTCAGGTCCGTCGTGGTCATGGCTTTCCTTCCTTCGGGAGCAGGGTCCGGAGCTGCTGGTGATAGGCGCGGAGGGCGGTCCGGCCGTCCTCGGTGATGCGGAAGCTGGTCACGGGAATGCGGCCCTGGAAGGTCTTGACGGTCTCCAGATAGCCCGCCGCCTCGAGCTTCTGGGTGTGGCTCGAGAGGTTGCCCTTGCTCAGTCCTGTGATCCGCTGGAGGAAGAGGAAGGACACCTCCTCCGCCGAGGCCAGGACGGTGAGGATCGCCAGCCGGGCGGGCTCGTGGACGATCCGGTCGAGGTCGAGGATGGCTCTGGGGTCAGGTCCGTTTTTGGGCATGAAACAAGTTTGTATTGCAAACTTGTTTTGTCAACCTTCACCACTCGTCCATGCTTGAATCTCCCCATGCGATCCATCGACCTCCGCTCCGACACCGTGACCCAGCCTTCGAAGGAGATGCGCGCCGCCATGGCGGCCGCGGAAGTGGGAGACGATGTGCTGGAGCGCGATCCCACCATGGTCCGGTTGGAGGGCTGGGTGGCGGAGCTGCTGGGCATGGAGGCGGCGCTCTGGGTGCCCTCGGGCTGCATGGGCAACCTCATCGCCCTGATGCTGCACCTCAAGCGGGGCGACCGCTTCCTGGCGCCGGCCCAGGCGCACGTGCTGGGGTCTGAGCTGGGCACGGCCGCATGGCTGGCGGGCGGCATGCCCGAGGCCCTGGCCTGGGAAGGCGGCCCCGGCCGGCCCACCCCGGCCCAGGTGACGAAGGCCGCGGGAACGCCTGGCCCCTACTACACCCTGCACACCACTCTGCTCTGCCTGGAGAACACCCACAACTTCGCCGGCGGCACCGTGACACCGCGGGAGGAGCACCGCGCCCTCGTGGCCGCCGCGAAGGCCGCGAAGCTGGCCGTGCACCTGGACGGTGCGAGGATTTGGCACGCCGCCGCGGCGCTGGGGCTTCCGCCCTCCGCCCTCACCGAGGGCGCGGACACGGTGCAGGTCTGCCTCAGCAAGGGTCTGGGCGCGCCCATGGGCTCCCTCGTCTGCGGGTCGAAGCCCGCGGTGGCCGAGGCCCTGCGACTCCGCAAGATGCTGGGTGGCGGCGTGCGCCAGGGCGGCGTGGTGGCGGCCGCGGGCCTGGTGGCCCTGGACTACCTGCCCCGCATCGTCGAGGACCACGCCAAGACCCGGAGGCTGGCGGAGGGGATGCGAGCCTTCGGCATCGCGGCCCCCGCGCCCGAGACGAACATCCTGCTGGTGCCCGTGCCCAATGCCTCCGCGGCCCTGGCCGCCCTGGAAGCCGTCGGCGTCCGCGCCCTGCCGGTGGGATCGGCCATCCGCTTCATCCCCCACCGGGACATCGAGATGGCCGACATCGAGGAGGCCCTGCGCCGCATCGAGCCCCTGGCCCACCTTCTGCGGACCGCCTGACATGAAGCTCCGCCTGGCCCTCCTGACCATTGCACTCGCCGCCCTGACGGCGGGCGGATACTGGCTGTACCAGGATGCGCTGATGCCGGTGCCGCTGGCTCCAGGTGTTGCCCTGTTCGTGCCCGGCCAGCCAGAGTTCGGCGAAGACGATGCGGTGGTGGAGGCCCTGCTGCCCGCAGGCCCCGGGGTCGAGGCCTTCCTGGCCGCCCAGTCTGACCTCACCTTGCTGGGGAGGGCGCCGGAAGGCGGCTTGACGGGACAGTTGCTGTCGACGCTTGAGGGGTCGCGGCACGGCCGCCGGTGGCGCCTCGTGGCACGGCCCGGATGGCGGATGCAGGACGGGACCGTGCTCGACGCGCCCCGGATGGCGAAGGCCCTTGAGCCCGAACTGGGGAAGCTGGGGGGAACCTCCCGCCTGATCGATGGCGCCACGCTGGACCTGCGCTTCAGGATCCCCCAGAAGGGCCTGCCGGACCTGCTCACCCGCTGGCGGATCCCCGGCAGCGGGCCCTTCGTGCGGCAGGGGATGACGCTGACCCGCTTCGGGCGGTTCACCCCCGGCCGGCCGGGTCTTGCCGGCGTGCGGATCAGCACCGATCCGGCCCTGCTGGAGAGCCGCGCCTGGGCCGAGGGCCTGGCCGCCCGCCGCTGGGCCTGGGCCGTGTTCCCCGGGCAGATCACTCCGGAGGACATGGCAAAGGCCCGCCTCGCACCCTACGACGAATTCCGCATGAAGGACGGCACCGTGTGGTTCCTCTCCCGCCGCATGCGGCGCCTGAGGCCAGATGCCACGGACTGGACGCGCACCCGCCTCTTCGGCGCCTGGCGGAGCAGCACGGAGCTGCCCTACGATCCGCTGGGTTTTTGACCTATTCCAGATTGGCGGATTGCTCCCGGATCTGGACTAGGACGCTCTGGATCGTGAAACGACAGCAGATGGAGCCCAAAGGCCTGCTAATGATGGCAATCTGATGATTGGCGCTTGGGATAGTCCTAAGGACTAAAGGATTGCTTGAGGTGAGCCGTGGGTCTGTCAAAAGAGGTGAAGAAGGGGCTATGGATAAGCGGTGGCCTGCTAATCCTGCTCGCGGTGGTGACTGCATGTGGTCTTCTTGCCCTATTCCCTGGTCTGCGCGTTGAGCTACAAGCAAGGCTCGGAGATACCGAGTCGATGCTGAAAATGGGTGCAGTTACGCAGGAACTCCATTGGGATGAAGATGCCTGCGAGGCGGGAAATCCTTGGGGGATGCTGGTTAGTTTGGAATGTCAATCAGAGCCAAAATCACAAGAAAGCACTAGAGGCGCTGAAGCATGGCGCTGAACTGGAATTGAAGCAGAGGAAGGGGTATGTGTGCTTGTTGGAATTGACGCGGGTGCATGAGTATGGGTTGCTGGGGCAACCCGGGAACCCCCAGGAAGCTGAAAAGTTTCGAAAACAGTATGTTGAGATTCACAGAGAGCTTCGCACCAAGGGGATAATTTTGTAATGGGATTCATGCTTGGATGGAGGATGCCCAGCTACGATCCCATTCGCTTTGGCCCGGTTTGCTTCCTAAGGCCCAATTTTATATGATTCCATCACCGACCATTTGTATCTAGCCGCTGCCGCTGGAAGCCACTCCCTCTTTCCGCCCGAATTTGGTCGGCAAGGATCTTCTCATTTAGGCTGAGCAATCGCCAAGTCAACAGATGTCTGGCACCCACACCCTGGGCGGAGAAATGAGAATGAAGCGATTTCTTTATTTGGTTACGCTCGTCTGCGGGGGAGGGGCTGGTGCGGCCACCCGTGAGCAGCCATCGACTGAAATTCTGGTGATCTCTCCAGCCAGAGTCGACTCCGAAGGTGGATCCCTGTGGTTTAACGTCAATGCCACATTGACTAAAGAAAAATTTATTAAAACGAGTGATCAAACAAGTGCACTTACGATCCGATCTTTGGATGATCTAGACATTGAACTCTATTTCTACGGTGGCCACTTTCTCCACAAAGGCCGTGTTAAAGAAGAAATGGCGGCGGTCAACCGCAATTTCGGGAGGCACCAGTTCGAGTTGGAGCTCAAGGGTCTGGAAGCTTCAATCCAACAGATACGGCGGGACTACGCCCATCTGAAGAAGGCCGACATCGATCAGAAGCCGGCGGTCCGCGCGGCGGAAGCCCGGCGAGAGGAGTTGATCCAGGAAGGTCCTCAACCTAATGCATTTAACCTTTGGTACTACGGTGCCACGGGTGCCGTGAGTCCAGACGGGACCTACTTCTACTGCTACCAGACAGACCGGACGGAACCCCGCGAACTCTGGCAGTCCTACTGGGTCTTCGATGTGAAGACGGAGACCCGGCGCCCTTCCACCTTCAATTTCCGGGGCAAGGTCGACCAGCCCTGGCGCATTTCGCCGGATGGAAGATACGGCCTGGTCCGCACTGGGGATCTGGATCTCGTCCTCTGCGACCCCCTGACGGGGGAGATCAAGAAGAACTTCAAGTATCCCTGGCATATCGAAAATGTCTATTTTTCGCAGGACTCCAAGTATCTCGTCCTCATCGGGGGCGAAGCCTGGATATACGAGATCGAATCGGGGAGGCGGATGGGAAACCTCTTCATCAACCGGGAGGGGGCTCACCGGAAGGGGCTCTTCAAGAGAGAGACCTGGCCGGGCCAATACGCGGAATTCAGCCCTTCGGGAAGGTACCTCTTCCAGCGGGCCTACACCACCGCTGGCGGCATCGGCAAAGATCTGTGGACTGCCGCCCTGCATTCCACCCATGTCATCTGGGACTGGAGGCGGGACCGACTGGTGGAGAGCCTGCCGAAGGAGGCATTGATGCGGTTCGAGGGGTGGGGACCCACGGACGATCTGGTCCTCATCGCCGAGCCTGATCATGTGGCGGTGACTCATCTGCCCACGGGGAAGGTGGTGGCCAAGCTCATGCAGCCGCCAGGATTCAAGACCCGCCTCCAGCCCCTGACGGTGGACCACCGCACCCACGCGCGCAGCCTGTGTCGCCCCTCGGATGGGCTGGTGCTTAGCGATGCCCTGGCTGCTGACGGCTACTATCGGCTCATCCGATGGGACCTGGGGCCGTACATGGATGAGATACGGAAGCGAGTCGCAGCCCTTCCAGGGAAGCCTTGAACCTTCCTCGCCGGCCTTGACTCACTCCAAATTCGCCGACTGCTCTCGGATCTGATCCAGGACGCCCTTGGCCTCCATGACTGCGCGGGTCATGGCGATGCGTTTGCACTTGCTGCCGGTGGTGTTGAGTTCGCGGAGGACTTCCTGGCACCACACGTCGATGGCTTTGCCTTCGAGGCGGCCGGCGGCGAGGCGCTCGGCGAAGTCGTCCAGGTGGGCGGCGAGGCGGGTCAGCTCCTCGCGCACGTCCTGGCGTTCGGCCAGGATCCCCGCTTCGGCCAGGAGGCGCTCGGCGGGGAGCTGCCCGGCGAGGCGCGCGTCCTCCAGAAGCTGCTCGAGGCGCTGGCGGTAGAGGCCGGGGAGTTCGGCGGCCTGCTGTTCGGCCTCGGCCTTGAGGCGTTCGTGCAGGGACCGCAGCCGGGCCAGCCCATCCTCGAAGAACGGCCGCAGGCGCTCGGCTTCGCGGATCCGGCCCGCGTTCCAGAGCTCCAGCAGGGCGGCCATGGCCTCGCGCACGGGGGCCTCCAGCCGCTCCGCCAGGTCCGGGTCCGGGGCCTGGAAGGCACCGGGCACCCGGAAGAAGGCTTCCGCCGTCATGGGTGGCAGGTTCAGCCATTCGGCGTCCTCCTGCCAGCCCTTGGCGAGGGCGCGCAACAGGGCGCGATTCAGGCGGGGCTCGAGGGAGGGATCGTCCTGCACCTCCACGGCGAGGTCGAGCTTCCCCCGCGATCCCGCCTCGCGCACCTGGGCGCGGAGGCCCGCCTCCAGGGCGAAGAGGGCAGGGGGCAGGCGCAGGCTGAGATCCAGCGCCTTGTGGTTGACGCTGCGCAGCGTCAGGCGGAGCTGTCCGGCGGCCAGGGGCCGGACGACCTCGGCGAAGGCGGTCATGGATTTCATCAGGAACCCCGGAGGTGGCAATCCTTCAGGGTAACGCGACGGGGAGGTGGAAAAGCCTCCACGAAGGACACGAATCCGCTCTGCGAGCGTAGAAAGGACACGAACGGGAATCTGGGAACACCCCAGCCCTTTTCGTGTCCTTGCTTTTCCTTCGTGCCCTTCGTGGAGGTCTTTAACTCCTCAGTTCCCGCCGACCCCCAACCAGGGCGCCTCGGCGCGGCGGCGGATCTCGTAGGCTTCGATGTCGGCGAGGTTTGCCTCGCTGCGCTTGATCTCGTCCATGCCCTCCAGCAGGGTCGTCCTACGCGCCGGCTCGATCTCGAAGCGGAAGGACCGCCCGCCGCCGGAGACGGTCTGGGCCGGGAGGTCCACGGTGAGGGGGCCCTCCGCTTCCGCGAGCTGGGCGATCTGCTCCACGGGCAGGACCACGGGGAGGATGCCGTTGGCGAAGCAGTTGTTGAAGAAGATGTCGGCGAAGCTGGGGGCGACGACGCAGCGGATGCCGAAATCAAGCAATGCCCAGGGGGCATGCTCGCGGCTGGAGCCGCAGCCGAAGTTCGGGCCCGAGAGCAGGATGGTGGCCTGCCGGTAGGGCTCGCGGTTCAGCAGGAAATCCGGAAGTTCCTTGCCTTCGGGACTGTAGCGGATCTCGTGGAAGAGGTGGCGGCCCAGGCCCGAGCGCACCAGCGTGGTGAGGAACTGCTTGGGGATGATGAGGTCCGTGTCCACGTTGGCGCGGAGGAGGGGCGCGGCGATGCCTGTGAGGGTGGTGAAGGCCTTCATCGCTGCACCTCCATGCGGCGGACATCCGTGAAGTGGCCCGCCACGGCGGCGGCGGCGGCCATGGCCGGGCTCACGAGGTGGGTGCGGCTGCCGCGGCCCTGGCGGCCCTCGAAGTTGCGGTTGCTGGTGCTGGCGCAGCGCACGCCTGCCTCCAGCCGGTCTTCGTTCATGCCGAGGCACATGCTGCAGCCGGGCTGGCGCCACTCGAAGCCAGCCTCGAGGAAGACGCGGTCCAGGCCCTCGGCCTCAGCTTGGCGCTTCACCAGGCCGGAGCCGGGCACCACCAGAGCCCGTACGCCCGAAGCCACCTTACGGCCCCGCGCGACGAGCGCGGCCTCGCGGAGATCCTCGATGCGGCCGTTGGTGCAGGAGCCGATGAACACGGCCTGGATGGGGATGGCTTCCATGGGCGTGCCCGGCTCCAGGCCCATGTAGTCCAGGGCGCGGAGGATGGCCTCGCGTTCCTCCGCGCTGCGGGCGTGAGCGGGGTCCGGTACGCGGCCGGTGATGTCCGTGACCCACTGGGGGCTGGTGCCCCAGGTGACCTGGGGGGCCATGTCGCGGAGGTCGACGACCACTTCCTGGTCGAAGGCGGCGTCTGGATCCGAAGCGAGGGTGCGCCAGTGGGCCACGGCGGCGTCCCAGAGGGCTTCTTTCGGCGCCAAGGGCCGCCCGGCCACATAGGCGAAGGTGGTGTCGTCCGGGGCCACCAGGCCCGCGCGGGCGCCGCCCTCGATGCTCATGTTGCAGAGGGTCATACGGCCCTCCATGGAGAGGGCGCGGACGGCGGGGCCCGTGTATTCCATGACGCAGCCCGTGCCGCCGGCGGTGCCGATCTGGCCGATGAGGCGCAGGGCCATGTCCTTGGCGCCCGTCCACTCGGGCAGGTCCCCCTCGAAGCGCACCCGCAGGTTCTTCGAGCGGCGCTGGGGCAGGGTCTGGGTGGCCATGACATGCTCGACTTCGCTGGTGCCGATGCCGAAGGCCAGGGCCCCGAAGGCGCCGTGGGTGCTGGTGTGGCTGTCCCCGCAGACCACGGTGGTGCCGGGCAGCGTGAAGCCCTGCTCGGGTCCCACCACGTGGACGATGCCCTGGCGGTCGTCCAGGAGGGGGATGTAGGGCACGCCGTGGGCCTTCACGTTGGCTTCCAGGGCCTCCACCTGGAGGCGGCAGGTCTCGTCGGCGATGCCCTTCTCGCGGTCCGCGGTGGGCACGTTGTGGTCCGCCACCGAGAGGATCTGGCCCGGCCGGCGCAGGGCGCGCCCGGCCAGGACGAGCCCTTCGAAGGCCTGGGGGCTGGTGACCTCGTGGACCAGGTGGCGGTCGATGTAGATCAGGCTGGTGCCGTCGGCGCGGGTGGCCACCAGGTGCTCGTCCCAGATCTTGTCGTAGAGGGTGCGCGGGCTCATGGGCTCTTCCTTGCTGGAGCGGGGTCGGGATGGTCGAAGTCGATGGCGCGGATCAGGTCGAGGAAGGCCCGCGTGGCGGGGGACAGGGCCGCCTCGCGGCGGGTGACGATGCGGATGAGCTTCTCCACCTGGAGCTCCCGGACGGGGATCTCCACCACCCGGCCCTCGCGGACGGCGGCGGTGGTGGTCATGCGGGGCAGGATGGCCAGCCCGGCCCCCAGGCTCACGAATTCGAGGATGGTGGCGATGGAGGCCAGCTCCATGGTGAGACGCAGTGGCGTGTTGCAGCGGGCGAACAGCTCGATGATGGCGGTCCGGGTGGGCGTGGGCGCGTTGTGGGCCACGAAGCGCTCCTCCCCCAGGTCCGTGATGCTGACGTTCTTCCGCTTCGCCAGGCGATGCCCGGGCGGGACCACCAGCACCATGCGGTCCCGGTGGATCACCTCGCTCACCAGCTCGGGATGGAGGGCGTCGTAGGAGACGAAGCCCACGTCCAGGCGCCGCTCCAGCACCTCCGTGGGGATGCGCTCCGAGGTCTGGCGGTAGGCCTGGATCTTGATGGCCGGCCAGGCCTGCTGGTAGGCCAGGAGGATCCGGGGCAGGAGGAACTCCGACACGCTCTCGTTGGCACCTACGTTCAGGCGGCCCTGCTGGAGGCCCTTCAGGGCCCCGAAGGTGTCGAGGATCTCCTGGCGCAGGTCGAACATGCGCTGCGCCAGGGGGAGCAGGGTGGCGCCCGCGTCCGTGAGGGTGCCGCCCTTGGTGGTGCGGTCCACCAGGGTCTCGCCCAGCTCCTCCTCGAGGCGCTTCAGGGCGAGGCTCACGGCGGGCTGGGTGCGGAAGAGACGCTCCGCCGCGCGGGAGAAGCTCTTCTCGCGCGCGACCACCAGGAACGTTTCCAGCTGTCCGAGGTCCATGGACCCTCCGTCGGGAAGTGTAGGGTTTTAAGTATTACTTATGTAATCATAAAAAAAATTAAATGTATTTATGGGCTAGATCGGAGGATCTTTTGGTGATCCCTCCGGCCCCGGCCGGTCCAGGAGTCCTTTATGGGCAGTGAGCGGATCGCCATCTTCGACACCACCCTCCGCGACGGAGAGCAGTCGCCCGGCTGCAGCATGAACCTGGACGAGAAGCTGCTGATGGCGCGCCAGCTGGAGGCCCTGGGTGTGGATGTCATCGAGGCCGGCTTCCCCGTGGCTTCCGAGGATGACTTCGCCGCCGTGCAGGCCGTGGCCCGCGAATGCCGGAAGCCAGTCATCGCCGCCCTCTGCCGCGCCCTTCCCAGGGACATCGAGCGGGCCTGGCAGGCGGTCTCCGGCGCCGCCCGGCCGCGCATCCACACCTTCCTGGCCACCTCGGACATCCACCTGGAGTACAAGCTCCAGAAGACCCGCGAGGAGGCCCTGGCCATGATCCGCGAGGGCGTGCGGACGGCCAAGGGCTTCACGCCGGATGTCGAGTTCTCCGCCGAGGACGCCACGCGCAGCGACTGGGACTTCCTGGTGGCGGTGTTCACCGCGGCCATCGAGGAGGGGGCGACGGTCCTCAACGTGCCCGACACCGTGGGCTATACGGTGCCCGACGAGTACGGACGGCTCATCCGGTACCTGCGGGACAAGGTCCCGGGCATCGACGGCGTCACCATCAGCGTCCACTGCCACAACGACCTGGGCCTGGCCGTGGCGAACTCGCTGGCGGCCGTGGCCGCGGGGGCCCGCCAGGTGGAGTGCACGGTGAACGGCATCGGCGAGCGGGCCGGCAACGCCGCCCTCGAGGAAGTGGTCATGGCGCTGTCCGTGCGCCGGGACGCGCTGCCCTACGAGACGGGCGTCCACCGGGAGGCCATCACCCGCGCCAGCCAGACCTTGGCCAACATCACCGGCGTCCAGGTGCAGCCCAACAAGGCCATCGTGGGCCGGAACGCCTTCGCCCATGAGAGCGGCATCCACCAGCACGGCATGCTGAGCCACCGCTCCACCTACGAGATCATGACCCCGGAATCCGTCGGGGCGAACCGCACGAGCCTGGTGCTGGGCAAGCACTCGGGCCGCCACGCCTTGGGCAAGCGCTTCGAGGAGCTGGGCTACCCCCTGGACAAGGCGGCCCTGGAGAAGGCCTACAAGCTCTTCACCAAGCTCAGCGACCAGAAGAAGGAGATCTTCGACGAGGACCTCCTGACCATCGTGCGCGACGGGCTCGCGCATATTCCCGAGGCCTTCAAGCTCCGCGCGGTACAGGCCACGGCGGGCACGGCCATGTTCGCCACGGCCCTGGTCACCCTGGCCGGCGAGGCGGGGGAGGCCACGGAGACCGCCATGGGCGACGGCCCGGTCAACGCGGTCTTCGCGGCGGTGGACAAGCTCACGGGCCTGAAGGGGAAGCTCGTGGATTTCCGTATGCATTCCATCACGGGCGGCGCGGACGCGGTGGGGGAGGTGTTCGTCCAGGTCGAGTTCGGCGGCGTCATCCAAGGGGGGAAGGGCGCCAGCACGGACATTGTCGAGGCCAGCGCCCGGGCCTACCTGAACGCCTCCAACAAGGTGCTGTTCGCCCGCCGCTCCGCCGAGACGCCCGCCGCCGGTCCCGTCCGCCGCCAGGGGGTGATGTGATGAAGGAAACCCTGCCGCAAGGCCTTGAATCCGCCGACGTCAGGACGGACATTGCCGTCCAGGCCGCCGCGCTGCCCGCCGCGTCCCCGGAGGACGGGGCGGACCCTGACCAGTACCTCTGGGGAGTTTGAACGTGGAAGCCCGCATCACCCTTCTTCCCGGCGACGGCGTGGGCCCCGAAGTGGTCCACGAGGCGGCCGCCTGCCTCACCGCCGTGGCCAAGGCCTTCGGCCACCAGTTCCACCTGGAGGAAGCCCTGGTCGGCGGCGCGGCTGTGGACGCCACGGGCGATCCCTTGCCGGCCGAGACCCTGGCCCGTTGCCAAGCCAGTGACGCCGTCCTGCTGGGCGCCGTGGGTGGTCCGGCCTGGGACCGCCACCCGCGCGAGCAGCGCCCCGAGTCCGGCCTGCTGCGCCTGCGTCGCGCCCTGGGTCTCTACGCCAACCTGCGCCCCGTCAAGGTCCACCCGGCCTTGGAGGATGCTTCGCCGCTCCGCCCGGAGGTGGTCCACGGCACGGACCTGATGATCGTCCGGGAGCTGGGCGGCGGCCTCTATTTCGGAGAGCCCCGGTCCTTCTCGGAGGAGCGGGCCGTGAACACGCTGCCCTACACCCGCACAGAAGTCGAGCAGGTCGCGCGGGTGGCCTTCGAGCTCGCCGCCTCCAGGCGGCGGCTGCTGGTTTCCGTGGACAAGGCCAACGTGCTGGAGACCTCCCGCCTCTGGCGGCAGGTGGTGGATGAGCTGGCGCCTGCGTATCCCACGGTCAAGGTCAGCCACGCCTACGTGGACAGCTTCGCCATGGCCCTCATCACCCGGCCCCGCGACTTCGACGTGGTGCTGACGGAGAACCTCTTCGGGGACATCCTCAGCGACGAGGCCGCGGTGCTCGCGGGCTCGCTGGGCCTGCTGCCCTCGGCCAGTCTGGGTGGCCCCGTGGGGCTCTACGAGCCCATCCACGGCTCTGCGCCGGACATCGCCGGAAAGGACGCGGCCAACCCCATCGGCACCATCCTCTCGGCGGCCATGCTGCTCCGCCACAGCCTCCGGCTCGAGGTGGAGGCCCGCGCCCTGGAATCCGCGGTGGACCGCGTCCTCAAGGGCGGTCACGGCACCTCGGACCTGGGGGGCCTCAAGCACCACCACGGCACCCAGGCCCTGGGCGCCAAGATCCGCGATGCCATCCGCCCGCCCGGCGCCAAGGGAGCCCGGCTGGCTGACTCCGCCTACGCCTGGTGCGGTTCGCCCGAAGGCGCCCGCCCCCATCTTTGAACCCCCGATCCGGAACCCGACCCATGCTCCCCGTCTCCGCCCCCGCCGACGCAATCCCCACCTTCGTGGTAGGGACCGTCGGCGTGATTGGCGGGCTGCCTGGGCTGGTGCTGCGGCTGACGGGTTAGGGGCGGGGACGGCAGCATCCAGATCCCGGCCCCGCACCCAGGCGGGGCCTTTCCACATCGGCCCGGCCCCTTCGACCCGACCTCTTCGATATCGATTCTCCTGAGGACTCCCATGACTCCCCGATATGACCTGACTTCACGGTTGACTTTTCCCGCTCGATCCCTAAGACTCATCGCCCATGAGCCTTTCCCACCTCGACCACTCGGCAGCTGCGGCGATGTCGCCCGCAGTGGCGCGCCCCGTGGCCGACCTGGTGGCCATTCCCGCCGTGCTGATTATTAGCGGCGAGGTGGGGGCCTCCTAGACGTTCTCGGAACCAACCGAAACCGGCCCCGCACCTCGAACGATGCGGGGCCTTTTCACATCTGGTCCTGTCATCCCCGAGGTCGGTGGCCTTCCCACAGAGGAAGACCATGTCAGACGCAGGACAACCGCTCAACCGCCGCAGCCGGGTCATCACCCAGGGGCCCGACCGCGCCCCGGCCCGGGCCATGCTCAAGGCCATCGGCTTCACGGACGAGGACCTGGCGAAGCCCATCATCGGCATCGCGAACACCTGGACCGAGATCGGCCCCTGCAACTACCACCTGCAGGCGCTGGCGGAGCGCGTGAAGGCCGGCGTCCGCGCCGCCGGCGGCACGCCCATGGAGTTCTGCACGGTCTCCATCAGCGACGGCATCACCATGGGCACCGAGGGCATGAAGGCCTCCCTGGTGAGCCGCGAGGTCATCGCCGATTCCATCGAGCTGGTGGCCCGGGGCAACGCCTTCGACGCGCTGGTCTGCCTCTCGGGCTGCGACAAGACCAACCCCGGCGTGGCCATGGCCCTGGCCCGCCTGGACATCCCCGGCCTGATCCTCTACGGCGGCTCCACGGCCTCGGGACACTGCGGTGGCAAGGACCTCACGGTGCAGGACGTCTTCGAGGCCGTGGGCGCCCACAGCGCCGGCAAGCTGGACGATGCGGGGCTGAAGGAGGTGGAGGATGCCGCCTGTCCCGGTGCCGGTGCCTGCGGTGGCCAGTTCACGGCCAACACCATGTCCGCCAGCCTGGAGCTCATCGGCCTAAGCCCCATGGGCCTCAATGGCATTCCTGCGGAGGATCCCCGCAAGGGCGAGGCCGCGGAGACCTGCGGACGCCTGGTGATGGAGCTGTTGAAGCGCGACCTGCGCCCCAGCGCCATCCTCACCCGCGAGGCCTTCGAGAACGCTGTGGCGGCCGTGGCGGCCACGGGCGGATCCACCAACGCCGTCCTGCACTATCTCGCATTGGCCCGGGAGGCGGGCGTGCCCTTCACGCTGGAGGACTTCGACCGCGTCAGCACGCGCACCCCGCTGTTGGCGGACATGAAGCCCGGCGGGCGCTTCATGGCCCCGGACCTCTACGCTGCCGGCGGCATCCGGCTGGTGGCCAGCCGCCTGCTGGAAGGGGGGCTCATCCACGGCGCGGCCCTGACCGTGACCGGTCGCACGCTGGGCGAGGAGCTGGCCGGTGCTCCGGAGACGCCGGGACAGGAAGTCGTGCGGCCCTTCAACCGGCCCCTGAAGCCCAGCGGCGGCCTCGTGATCCTGCGGGGCAGCCTGGCGCCGGAGGGCTGCGTCATCAAGGTGGCGGGCCACGAGCGCCTGCACCACACGGGCCCGGCGCGCGTCTTCGAGCACGAGGAGGATGCCTTCGCCGCCGTGCAGGCGGGTGGCATCGATCCGGGCGACGTGGTGGTGATCCGCTACGAAGGCCCCAAGGGCGGCCCCGGCATGCGCGAGATGCTGGG
The DNA here is from genome assembly GCF_022808835.1 of Geothrix mesophila. Lineage (NCBI taxonomy): Bacteria > Pseudomonadati > Acidobacteriota > Holophagae > Holophagales > Holophagaceae > Geothrix > Geothrix mesophila. Next base: position 869,801 of record NZ_JAKZLD010000001.1, on the reverse strand, counting down.
CGTCACGGCGGCCCTGGTGGGTGCCGGGCTCGGCGAGTCCGTGGCGCTCCTCACGGACGGCCGGTTCTCCGGGGCCACCCGGGGCCTCATGGCGGGCCATGTGGCCCCGGAAGCAGCCGTGGGCGGCCCCATCGCCCTGGTGCGCGAGGGCGACACGGTGGTCTTCGACATCCCCACCCGGCGCCTGGACCTGAAGGTGCCGGAGGACGAGTTGGCCCGCCGCCGGGCCGAATGGAAGGCTCCCGCGCCGCGCTACCGGACGGGAGTCTTCGCCAAGTACGCCGCCACGGTCGCCAGCGCGGCTGAGGGCGCCATCACCCTGGCCCAGTGAAGGAGGACCCATGACCACCGGCGGAACGCACACCGGAGCCCAGCTCATCTGGGAATGCCTGCTCCGCGAGGGCATCAGCACCGTCTTCGGCTATCCGGGCGGCGCGATCCTGCCCGCCTACGACGCCATGGTGGGTTACGACATCCGCCACGTGCTCGTGCGTCACGAGCAGAGCGCGGCCCACATGGCCGACGGCTATGCCCGGGCCTCCGGCCGGGTGGGCGTCGTCGTGGCCACCTCGGGTCCCGGCGCCACCAACCTGGTGACGGGGCTGGCCACGGCCATGATGGATTCCACGCCCATGGTGGCCATCACGGGCCAGGTGGGCTCCGGCGTGCTGGGCACGGACGCCTTCCAGGAAGTGGACATCACGGGCATCACGCTGCCCGTCACCAAGCACAACTACCTGGTGACGCGGGCCGGGGACATCGTGCCCGTGCTGCGGGAGGCCTTCGCCGTGGCGAAGAGCGGACGCCCGGGACCGGTGCTGGTGGACATCACCAAGGACGCGCAGCAGGGCCGCGCGGACCTCGACTGGGAGGCGGCGGAGCCCATCCGGCACCTGCGCCACCTGCCGCCGCCCCTGGATCCCGAGGCCCTGGCCCGGGCCTTGGAGCTGATCCGCCACGCCAAGCGGCCCATCATCCTGGCGGGCCATGGCATCCAGATGTCCGGCGCCCGGGCCGAAGTCCTGACCCTGGCCGAGCGGGCGGACATCCCCTTCGCCCTGACCCTTCTGGGACTGGGCGCCGTGCCCGCCACGCATCCCCTCAGCCTCGGCATGATGGGCATGCACGGCGAGGCCTGGGTGAACAAGGCCATCCAGGAGGCGGACCTGCTGCTGGCCTTCGGCATGCGGTTCGACGACCGCGTGACCGGCAAGCTCAAGGAGTACGCCCCCCACGCGAAGAAGATCCACATCGACATTGACGCCAGCGAGCTCGGGAAGAACGTGCCCGTGGACGTGGCCATCGCCGGGGACCTGCTCACGGTCCTGCGGGCCCTGCTGCCGGACATCCCCGTGGCGGACCGCTCCAAGTGGCTGAAGCAGATCCGCGGCTGGCGGGGCGATTCCGCCGTGCGCGACATCAAGAACCTGCCCGATGACGGCCACCTCTACGCGGCCCACGTGATGCACGACCTCTGGCGCCTCACGGGCGGGAACGCGGTGGTGGTGACGGACGTGGGCCAGCACCAGATGTGGGAGGCCCAGTACTACCACCACGACGCGGAGCGCAGCCTCATCACCAGCGGGGGCGCCGGGACCATGGGCTTCGCCCTCCCCGCCGCCATCGGCGCCAAGCTGGCCCGGCCCGAGGCCGAGGTCTGGGTGGTGGCGGGAGACGGCGGCTTCCAGATGACCTTCGCCGAGCTGATGACCGCCGTGCAGGAGGGCGTGAAGGTGAACATCGCCATCATCAACAACGGCTTCCTCGGCATGGTCCGCCAGTGGCAGGCCCTGTTCTACGAGGGCCGCTACGCCGCAACGCCCATCCTGTCGCCGGACTTCGTGAAGCTGGCCGGCGCCTTCGGCATCCACGGCCAGCGCGTGGACACGCGGGCGGACCTCGCCAGCGCCGTGGCCGAGGCCCGGGCCGCGGAGGGCACCGCCCTGATCGAGTTCCGGGTGGAGCAGGAGGACAGCGTCTATCCCATGGTCCCCGCCGGGGCGGCGCTGCACGAGATGATCCGCCGCCCCGCCACTCATGCCGGCGCCAGCGCCATCGCCGAAACCGGATCCGACCCCGTCTGAAAGGAATCCCATGCCCCATGTGCTCGTGGTCTACACCGATGATGAACCGGGCGTGCTGACGCGGGTGGCCTCGCTGTTCCGCCGCCGCGGGTTCAACATCCACTCGCTCACCGTGGGTCCCACGGAGCGGCCCCGCCTGTCCCGCATGACCATCGTCGTGGACGCGGAGGAAGCCACCGTGCGACTGGCGGTGGAGCACCTCCGGAAGCAGGTGAGCGTCCTCGAGGTCCAGCAGCTGGGCGACCGGCCCAAGGTGGTCCGAGACCTGGCCCTCATCCGCGTGGCGGCGGGCCTCGAGGTGCGGTCCGAGGTCCTCCAGCTCGCCCAGGTCTTCCGGGCCAACGTGGTGGACATCGCCGGCGACAGCCTCGCCATCGAATGCACCGGCGGTCCCGACAAGATCGACGCCCTGGTGGACGCCCTGCGGCCCTTCGGGATCCTCGAGCTGGGACGCACGGGGGCCGTCGCCATGGCCCGCGGCCCGCGCGCCTCGCCGGAAGTCCCACGCCGCGCGCCCACCCCCGCGCCCAGCAACCAGGCCATGTCCGTCTGACCCTTCCTTCCACCCACCGCCCATCCACCCAAGGAGCCTCCCATGGCCAAGATCCACTACGACGCCGACCTCGGCCTCATCCGCGCCCGCAAGGTCGCCATCCTGGGCTACGGCTCCCAGGGCCACGCCCACGCCCTCAACCTCAAGGACAGCGGAGTCCACGTCCGCGTGGGCCTCCCGGCCGGCTCCGCCTCCCGCGCCAAGGCGGAAGCCCAGGGCCTCACCGTCACCACCCCCGCCGAGGCCGCGGCCTGGGCGGACGTGGTCATGGTGCTCACCCCGGATACGGGCCAGGCGGCGCTCTACCAGGAATCCATCGCGCCCCACCTGACGCCGGGGAAGACCCTGATGTTCGCCCACGGCTTCAACATCCGCTATGGCTGCATCGAGGTGCCCGCGGGCGTGGACGTGAGCCTGGCGGCCCCCAAGAGCCCCGGCCACCGCGTCCGCGAGGTCTTCGTGGAAGGCGGCGGCACACCGGGCCTCGTGGCCGTCCACCAGGACGCCAGCGGACAGGCCCTGGCGGTGGCGCTCTCCTATGCCGCAGCCATCGGGCTCACCCGCGCCGGCGTGCTGGAGACCACCTTCACGGAGGAGACCGAGACGGATCTCTTCGGCGAGAAGGCCGTACTCTGCGGCGGCACCAGCGCCCTGGTGAAGGCCGGCTTCGAGACGCTGGTGGAGGCCGGCTACCAGCCCGAGATCGCCTACTTCGAGTGCCTGCACGAGCTGAAGCTCATCGTGGACCTGATGCAGCGCGGCGGCCTCAGCTACATGCGCTACAGCATCAGCGACACCGCCGAATACGGCGACTACACCGGGGGCCCCCGCATCGTGACCGCCCAGACCAAGGCGGAAATGAAGGAGATCCTGAAGGAGATCCAGGACGGCCGCTACGCCGAGGCCTGGCTGGAGGAGAACCGCACGGGCCGGAAGTGGTTCGAGGCCCAGCGGGCCGCCGACTACGACCATCCGCTGGAGCAGGTGGGCCGCGAACTGCGTCGCATGATGCCCTTCCTGGATCCCGTCGAGGTGCCGGTCCCGGCAGTCAAGAGCTGACATAGCAGCTGTTGTGCATGGAACATCCACGAACATCCGGCCCGGCGGATTCTGACGCCGGGCCGGGTGGCTTTTCGGGGAGGTGATTTTGACCCCGAGTAGGAAGGTTGAACCCCGTCACAGGGGGAAAGGCCTCAGAATGACATTGGGAGAAAAGCCATTTCCGCTCCCACGGAGCCAAGCATGTCCGAGTCTTTCTTCAACACCGCGTCCCTGCCGACCCTCCAGGGCTGGCAGGCGCCCGGTTCCATGGATTTCCAGGCCGCCTTCCTCCGCGCCGGGGGTTGGGCGCTGCCGCGCACCGAGGCCTTTCCGGATGCCGCCAAGCTGCGGGAGCGCCTGCAGGAACTGAAGGCCTCCATGCGCGAGGGGGCACGCATCGGGCTGGACCTGCGTGGCCTTCGCGACAGCGCGGATTCGGTCATGGCCGCGGCCCGGGAGGCGGGTGTGGCCTTCCTGCTGCACACGGCGGAGCTGCCCCCCACCCTGGCCATGCTCCGCCATGCGAACCTGCCCCGCATCGTGGCCGTGCAGAACGCCGAAGAGGCGGCCCAGGCCAAGGCCGGCGGCGCCTCGGGCCTCCTGGCCCGGGCGGGCCTGGTGGCGGCCCTGCGGCACCTGGGCCTGCCTGTGATGGCCACGGCCGATACCGAGGCCGAAGCCCGGCAGGCCATGGCCGACGGCGCCGTGGGCCTCCAGCCCCGCACGCCCTCGCTTCTGGACGCCTCGCCCCTGGCGGCCTTCCGGACCCGGCTCATGGCGGGCCTCGATTCCATGGCCCAATCCCTGGTGCGCAAGGGCGCCTGCACGCTGCCCCGCCTGCGCATCCGCAACCTCGACCTGGCCTATCCCATCCAGCAGGGCGGCATGGGCGTGGGCATCTCCTGGGAGGGCCTGGCGGGGGCCGTGGCCCACGAGGGCTGCGTGGGTCTGGTGTCCGCCATCGGCACGGGCTACCACGGCTCGGCCAGCCCCAAGATGCGCCTGGGCCGGCCCGACGGCACCGATTCGCTGAATCCCCCCAAGGCCCTGGAGTGGATCGTCCGGGCCGCGCGCGAGCGCGCCGAGGGGCGCGGCGCCGTGGGCGTGAACATCCTCTGCGCCATCGAGGGCTACGAGGCCGCCGTGAAGGCCTCCCTGGCCGGCGGCGCCCAGATGATCGTGTCCGGCGCGGGCCTGCCTCTGGGCCTGCCGGGCATGGTGGGTGACGCGGACGTGGCCCTGGTGCCCATCGTGTCTTCGGGCCGCGCGCTTCAGGTCATCTGCAAGCAGTGGCAGCGGAAGTTCAGCCGCCTGCCGGACGCGGTGGTGCTGGAGGGTCCCGAGAGCGGGGGCCACCAGGGCTTCAGCCACGAGGGCTGCGCCGATCCGGCCCACACGCTGGAGAACATCCTGCCTGAGGTCATCGAGGAACGGGACAAGTGGGGCGACTTTCCCATCCTGGTCGCCGGCGGCGTCTGGGACCACGCGGACATCCAGAAGTTCCTGGCCCTGGGCGCCTCCGGCGTGCAGATGGGCACCCGCTTCATCGGCACCTTCGAGTGCGACGCCTCGCCCATCTTCAAGGAGGTCATCCTCCGCGCCCGGGCCGAGGACATCGGCCTCATGAAGTCCCCCGTGGGCCTGCCTGCCCGGGGCGTGCGCACCAGCCTCCAGCGCCGCATCGAGGAGGGCACCGCTCCCCAGGTGCGCTGCGTGAGCAACTGCCTGTCTCCCTGCGGCCACGGCAAGGGCGCGGCGGCGGTGGGCTACTGCATCGCGGACCGGCTGGCGGACGCCATGAAGGGCGACGAGGAGAACGGCCTCTTCTTCACCGGCAGCAACGGCGCCAAGCTCCGCGAGCTGATCAGCGTCCGCGACCTCATCGAGGAGCTGACCCAGGATCCGGGCCTGCAGCGCGTCTACGCCTGAAGCCCCGAACTGCTCTGACAAAACGACACACACGGAGGTCGCTGAGGAAGCGGAGGTAGACGGAGAAGATATTCATCAGGCTGTTGCCTGATTTCCTCTGCGTCCCTCAGCCTTCTCCGCGACCTCCGCGAGTGTCGTTGCCTTCAGTCAGCTCCGCCGCTCCGCCACGATCTCCAGCACCATGGGCGTGATCATCAGGGTCTTCGGATCGGCTTCGGCGGCGCGGAGGGCATCGCGCACGGAGCGGACCCAGGCCTCGTCCACCCGGCCCAGGTCCAGGAGCCGCTGGAGGTTGATCTCCACGAACTCCGAGGGCCACTTCCAGATGAAGTCCGTGGGCGGGATCACGAAGATCTTCGGCTCCAGGCGCGTCACGGCGAGGCCGGTGCTTTCGAGCAGCTTGGGCAGGGAGAGGGCGATGTCCGGCTCGCCGCCGGAGGCCCGCCAGCTGGCCATGACCTCCGAGACGAACGATTCCAGGGGCGGGCAGGGGGGCGCCAGGCGCCAGGTACGGTAGTCCAGGTACTCGTGGAAGATGGCCACGCCACCGGGCTTCAGGGCCCGGGCCACGGTGGCCACCAGCTTCGCGGGATCGGATACGAAGGAGGCCACCCAGCGGCACCAGGCGGCGTCCATGCCCGTCACTTCCAGGGGGTCCGCCATGAGGTCCTGCTCGTGGAAGCGGACGTTCGCGAGGCCGCGTGCCTGGCAGGCCCCGCGGGCATGCTGGAGGAAGTTTCCCGAGCGCTCGGCCGCATGGACCTCGCCCGTCGGGCCCACGATCTCCGCCAGGTCCAACGTGGCGTAGCCGGGCCCGGCGCCCACATCGAGCACTCGGGAACCGGTGGTGATCCCGGCCCGGCGCCAGCACTCGAGCACATGGGGTCGCCAGACCCGGTGCTGCAGTCCCAGCCGCTCGATCTCCTCCTGATGCGTCCCGAGGACATAGTCGCGCTCGTCGGATCCGGCCACCCCTGCCTCCATGCCTGTCATGACGCCAGTCTAGCGGAGGGGGCGGGAATCCCGGGAAAGCGGGCTTGCACGATTCATTCCGTGATTAAAAATAATATCGCCAATTTACAATTGATTTTGCGTCTCATGGGCTTAGTTTAGATGGATCGCTCCTGAAGTGCCTCACCCATGGGATCTCATCCCGGAGGACGGACATGGCCCTTGATTCGCGCCCCATCGCACTCGCCCCCCCGCATCGCCTCTACACCTTCGCGGCCTGGGCGGTGGCGTTCCTCGTGGTCCTCGGTTTCGCGAAGACCTACTACCTCAAGGCGGTCTTCGGCACCCCGACGCTGTCCCCCCTGCTGCATCTGCACGGACTGGTGATGAGCCTCTGGTTCGGTCTGTTCGTGGTGCAGACACGGCTGGTGGCGGTCCGCCGGCTGGACCTGCACAAGCAGCTGGGCCTGCTCGGCGCCTTCCTCGCCGTGGCGGTCCTGGTCCTCGGCACGGTGACAGCCATCACCGCCGCGCGGCTGGGGCGTTCTCCGGGGCCGCCCCCGCTGATCTTCCTGGTGGTGCCCCTCGGGGACATGGTGGTGTTCGGATCGCTGGTGGGCACGGGCCTCTGGTTGCGGGCCAAGGGGGACTTCCACAAGCGGCTCATGCTGCTCTCCTGCGTGGGCATCCTGGCGGCGGCCATCGCGCGGATCCCCCTCGACGCCATCGCCAAGGCCGGGCCTCTGGCCTATTTCGGCCTGACGGACCTGGCGGTGATCGGCTGCGCGATCTACGACCGCCGCCGCACGGGCCGCCTGCATCCCGCCTTCCTGTGGGGCGGGCTCTTCGTCATCCTGTCGCACTGGCTGCGCCTGGCCCTGGCCGGCACCGGACTCTGGATGGCCTTCGCCACCTGGGTGACAAGGTAGCCCAGTTCGCAGCAGTCGGCTCGCAGCAGTCAACTTGCGTTGGGATGCCGCTCCAGCAGCTGTCGCAAGGGCGCGTTGCGCTTCACGGCGTCCTGGCGGCGGAGGTGGGCGATGAGCTGGGGCGGCGTGGCGCTCCAGCGGCCCAGGTTCTGGATGAGCAGGGTGGAGACGTAGGTGCGGCGGCAGAGCAGGGCGGTGGCGTGGCCATCCAGCGTGAGACCCACCAGGCTGGCCAGGCAGCGGCCCTCGGTGTTGAGGATCAGCTCGGCCTTCTCCTCGCCCGTGCGCTGGGTGAAGCTAGCGCGAAGCAGGTCCCGGGCCATGGCGCGCACCTGCTCCGGCGCGTCGCGGGACGTGGCCACCAGGTACTGCTCCGCCAGGCGCCGGGAGGACCAGAGGCGGCGGTAGAGGCTGGCCGGGAGTAGCGGATTCTGGAGGAGGGCCCGGCGCACGCCGGCGTCGTTCGTGAAACCGGCCCGACCGCCCAGGGCCTCCAGGCCCGCCGTGGTGCGATGGTGGGCCGCGATGAGGCGCGCGTGGACTGGGCCCACCCGGGGGTTCTCCAGCACCGAACGGATCACCTCCGCGGTGGGGTCGAAGCACCAGGCGCTCAACTCGGGCTCCACGGCGATCCGGGCCAGGGCCACCCGCTCGTCCACGGGCTTCGGGTGCAGTTGCTGCTCGAAGAGCTGGCGGTGGGTTGCCATCCGGGCGGCAGCCGTAGGAGCGTCCTCCCCGGTGTCCTCTTCGGCTTCCCCGCCTCCTTCCGTTCTCTCCGCCTCGGATTCACGCGGAGGCGACGGTGGTGGCGCTTCCTGGCGTGGGCGGGCCACGGGGGGTTCCGGCATCACGGCCCCCAGGGCCACCAGATCCCGGAGCATGCCGGTCAGCTGCTCCTGGCCCAGGCCCGTGAGGGCGGCCAGGGTGGGGATGTCCAGCGTCCCGTCGAGGCGCGACAGCAGGTAGCCCTGCTTGGGATCGAGGGGCAGCGAGCGGGCATCCACTTCCCCCCGCGGGACGGGTCTCCAGGTCATCGGAAGAGCATAGGCTGGATGGGGGACACGGCCTACTCTTCCACCGCGCCCTTCAGCCACGCCTTGCCCCGCAGGCGCTCGACGCTGGTCTCGGGGAAGAGGTCCAGGGGACTCTTCCCCTCCAGGCCCAGGCGGGGCACGGCGGCGCAGGCGAAGCCCAGGCGCGCGCCCTCCTGGAGGCGCAGGGGGAGCTGGGCCACGGGGCGCACTTCCCCCGTCAATCCGACCTCGCCCATGAAGAGGCCCTTCTCGGCCAGCAGGCGGCCCGTGGCGCTGCTGCACAGAGCGGCGATGACCGCCAGGTCTGCGGCGGGATCCTCGATCTCCAGGCCGCCGGCCACGTTCACGTAGACGTCGCGGTCGTGGAGCTGCACGCCGCCGCGGCGCTCGGCCACGGCGCAGAGCATGGACAGCCGCTGGCCGTCGATGCCGAGGGCCGTGCGGCGGGGGATGCCCAGGCCCGCGGCGGCCACCAGGGCCTGGATCTCCACCACCATGGGACGCGTGCCGCTGAGTACCACCGTGGCGGCGCAGCCCGGACGGGGTTCGGCGTCCAGGAAGAAGGGATTGCCCTCGGCGGGTACCAGGCCCTTCTCGGTCATGGCGAAGACGCCCAGCTCGAAGGCTGCGCCGAAGCGGTTCTTCAGGGCGCGCAGCAGGCGATGGTGGTGATGCCGGTCCCCCTCGAAGGCCAGCACCGTGTCCACCAGGTGCTCCAGCACCTTGGGGCCCGCGAGGCCGCCGTCCTTGGTGACGTGGCCCACCAGCACCAGGGGCGTGCCTGTGGTCTTGGCCCAGCGGGTGAGCATGGCGGCGCAGCCGCGCACCTGGCTCACGCTGCCGGCGCTGGATTCGAAGTCGGGATCGAAGAGGGTCTGGATGCTGTCCACCAGCAGGAGGCCCGGCTTCATGCGCTCGGCCTCCTCGATGATGCGGCGCACGTCCGTCTCCGCCAGCAGGTGGATGCCGGGGTTCTCGGCCCCCAGGCGCTGGGCCCTCAGCTTGATCTGGCGCTCGCTCTCCTCGCCGCTGGCGTAGAGGACGGTACTAGACGAGGGGGACCGCCCGTTCGCTTCGCTCTCTCTGCGTCCCCCTCGCGCTCCCCGCGTGTCCTCCGGGCCAAGCCCGGATTCCACGCCTGATTCTCCTGCCTGCGCGGCCCACTGGAGCAGCAGAGTGGACTTGCCGATGCCCGGCTCACCACCGAGGAGGACCACCATGCCCGGCACCACGCCGCCGCCCAGCACGCGGTCCAGCTCCACGAGGCCCGTGGGGCTGCGCTGGGTATCCGTGACCTCCACGTCCGGGAGCGCCACGGGCCCCGTGTAGTGACTCTGCGAGTAGGCCGATCCGGCGCGCTGGAGGTCGCGCCTCAGGCTACCGCGCACCTCCTGAACCGTGTCCCAGGCCCCGCAGGCCGTGCACTTGCCCAGGGCCTTGGGATGCCGCGCGCCGCAGGCGGTGCACTCGAAGAGCGGACTGGTCTTGGCCATCAGTCGCGGATTTCCTTCCGGATGAAGGCCACCACGTCGTCGGTGTTCGTGCCGGGCTGGAAGATCTCGCGGATGCCGAGGGCCTTGAGGCCGGGGATGTCCTCGTCGGGGATGATGCCGCCGGCGAAGACCAGCACGTCGTCCGCGCCCTGCTCCTTCAGCAGCCGCATGACTTCGGGGAAGATCTGGTTGTGGGCGCCGCTGAGGATGCTCAGGCCCAGCACGCGCGCGTCTTCCTGCACCACGGCGGCCGCGATCTGCTGGGGCGTCTGCCGCAGGCCGGTGTAGATCACCTCCATGCCGGCGTCCCGCAGGGCGCGGGCCACGACCTTGGCGCCGCGGTCGTGCCCGTCCAGGCCGGGCTTGGCGATGACGACGCGGATGGGGGCCTGGCTCATGGGGACTCCGTCGGGTTACCAGTTCTCAGTCTGCCGCAGCGCCTCGTAAAGGCCAATGGCCACGGCCTGTGCGAGGTTCAGGCTGCGGTGGTGGTCCCCGATCATGGGGATGCGCACCAGCTGGTCCTTGTGGGCGTCCAGGATGGCGTCGGGCAGACCCACGGTCTCCTTCCCGAAGACCAGCCCATCCCCGAAGGCCCAGGGGATCTGGGTGTGGCGCTTGGCGCCCTTGGTGCTGAAGAACCACAGCCGCCGTGCGGGGTTGCGGGCCAGAAAGTCCTCCCAGTTCTCGTAGTGGGTGGGCTCCAGCTTCTCCCAGTAGTCCAGCCCCGCCCGGCGCAGGTAGTAGTCGCTGGTGTCGAAGCCCAGGGGATGGATCAGGTGGAGCTTCGCCCCGTTGTTCACGCAGAGGCGCCCGATGCTTCCGGTGTTCTGCGGAATCTCGGGCTGGTGCAAGATGATGTGGAACATGGGGGGTCCTGATGAGCAGCGCTAGGAACGAATGTCTGTTCTGCAAGATCGCGCGGAAGGAGATTCCCGCGACCCTAGTGTATGAAGATGACAGCTTGCTCGCCTTCAAAGACATCTCGCCCCAGGCGCCGGTGCACCTTCTGATCATCGCGAAGGCGCACTGCGAGGGCCCGGCGGACATGACACCGGAGATCGCCGCGGCCGTGGGGCGCATCCCCCAGGTGGCCGCGCGCCTGGCCCAGGAATTCGGGGTCGCCGCCAGCGGTTGGCGCCTCCTCATCAACTCGGGGCCCGATTCGGGGCAGACCGTGTTCCATCTCCACTTCCACCTCCTCGGCGGCAAGCCCCTGGGCGGGAAGCTCTGCCTTTGAACTGAACCCGGTTACCTTCTATTCATATTTAGCGAAAAAGACACGCGTTTGCTGGCAATTCGCATTGCGTATGGCCCAAATGATGCAAATTAATAATATTTCAACCATTTAAACCGAAATGGTCCACCAGTGTGGACTTGAATCTGGTCGTGCGGATTGTAATGAGAATTAATTCTCACGTGAGTTTCGGGAAGACTCATCCTCGGCTGAGGGGGACGGTACAAATTGCCTAAACCCGAAGAGCTACTTCCGCCGCCAGAGATCGAAGGGTCGAGCGCCCAGGAGGATCGACACCCGGTTCTCGTGCTGGGAAGCGGAGCCTCGGTGGAGGTGCACCCGGCCAGCGGAAAGCTCCATGAAGAATTCCCGGAAGCCAGTCCTGGCCACCAGGCCCAACCCTTCGATGCGCAGGCCATCGCCTAGAGTGGACGGCTGGTCCGAGGCCCGACCAAGGTCGAAGCGGGGGCCGATCTGCCAGCCTGTACCCACCATCGAAGCCTTGGTGTAGGGCAGGCCGATCTTTAGGGCCGCCAAGTTCGGCATGAGGTAGGCGGCACTGCGGGTGCCGATGAAGGAATCGCTGCCGCCCGCGATCCACAGGCGATCCGGCGGCGCATCCTTCGACAGGGCCACTTCGGTGTCCACCATTAGTCCCCAGTTGGAACTCAGGGGTTGGTGGCGTTTGGCCCGGGCATAGCTGCGCCAGTACGGGTGGGCCTCGCCTTCCACGGAGAGGCTCCGGTCCGCCGAAAAGCGCAGGAGGGTGCCTTCGGTGGGGATGGTGTGGAAGTCCAGATCGTCCCACTCCAGCCAGCCCCGCACCACCGTGGCATTCGGCGTGTCGGTGTCGGTCCCGGCGCGGGTGAAGGTGCCCCTGTGCTGGAAGGCCGCGAGGCCGAAGCGGGCTCGATCCTCCTTGCCCCAGCGCAGGATGGCCTCCACGCCCAATTCCTTCCGGGTGAAGCGCGAGGCCAGGTCCGCCATGGGCTCCACGAACAGGACGCCGCCACGCACGTCGTTTTTCGACCAGGAGCCGAAGGCCCCCAGCGACAAGGCCGGAAGGGAGGGGAAGCTCCAGGCCACGTGTCCCTCCAGGCGCTTCTGGAGGTTGTCGGCCACCGCTTCGATGGAGCCGCTCTCGCCGCCGCCGAAGAGGTTCCGGCCTCGCATAAGGACGCCGCCGTGCGGGCCCCAGTCACTTTCGTAGGCCAGGGTGAGGTTCAGCAGGGTGGGTTGGCTGCCCACGGGGCGGAGGTTGAGGACAAGGCCCTCTTCGCGCTCCTGGAGGCGGGTCTCCAGCCGCTGAATGCCCATGCGGTCCTGGGCGCGTCCCAGTACCTCCTCCAGTTCCGAGGCGCGAAGCGCTTGGCCTTCCAACCCCTGGGCGATGGCGCGGGTGGAGGCCGCCATGGGGCCGGGCTCCACTTCGACGCGCACCAGGCTGGGCTCACGCACCGCGAGGGTGAGCACCCCGTCGGCGAAACCGCTGCCCCGCAGATCCAGCATGGCTGCGCCCTTGCCGACGGCCTCGGCGAGGAGTTCCTGTTCAGCCAGTCCGAACCGTGCAGCGTGGAAGGGCTGCCCGGGGACCAGGCCCCGCTCGCGCAGGCTCTGGGCCACTCGGGCCTTGTAGGCCGTGACCCAGTCCGCGGGCAGGTCCAACTGCACCCGCTGGATGAGAGCCGCAGGCTCCCAGTGGAAGATAGCCTCGCCTTCAGGAGTGGCGGGCAAGTCCACCCAGGCTCGGTCCAGAGGCAGCCTCCGGTGGGCGCGGCGGAGCAGGCGCCATAGGTCGGCGCGGCACCAGGGACCGGCGGACGGCCGGGTGTCGGCCAGCAACCCAGCCAGATCAGGATGGCCGGGGCCATCCACCCTCAGGGTGGCTGCGGCCGGAACCCCGGCATCCGTCATCAGGAGGGACTCCAACTGAGGCAGGGCTTTCCTTAGGGCGGTCGCGCCAGCCTCGAAGAGCAGGGACTCCTTGCCCCGGTAGGCGAACTCGTCCACCTTGTCGGTCTCGGGTCGGATCACCAGATCCGAATTCGCCTCGCTCCGCGCTTCGGTGACCCGCATGGCCAAGTCGAGGCTACGGTCCAGCAGGGTCAGGATGTCGGAAGGCGGCGTGGTATTCCAGGTTCGCCCGATGTTCACGGCGAGGATGCGAGCGCCGGGAAAGGCCGAGCGGGCTGCCATGGCGGGCAGGTTCTCCACCAGGCCGCCGTCCACCAGGCGCTCATCGCCGATGGCTACGGGGGCCAACAACCCCGGAATGGACATGGAGGCCTTCACCGCATCCACCAGGTCCCCCTGGGCCAGAATACGGGCCTCGCCCCGCGTGAGGCTGGAAGTCACAATCCGCAGGCGTGAACCAAGCCGGTCGAAGTCGGAGCCACCCAGCGCCTGGGCCCGTGCCAGGGTTTCGAACAGGGCGATCCGCAGGCGGCGCGCTCGGTCCTCGCCGGGCACCAGGATGGGCCGACCGCCGACGAAGGAGAGTCCCATCAAGGTGCCGTGCCGTTCCTCGTCCTCGGAGGCGCTCAGGCCCGGCGTCCGCCGTCGATCATCGAGCACCAGGGAGTAGTCCCGGCGCAAGAAGATCCGCTCGGCCCCGACCCCACCGAAACCGCTGGCGTAGAGCGCCGCCGCGAAGCTGCCGGCGCTGGTGCCCACGATTCCCTCGGGGTGCCAGCCTTCCTCCTCCAGGCGCCGCAGCACGCCGGCGTGGGCCAGGCCCTTGGCGCTCCCGCCCCGCAGAGCCAGCACGAGGGGGCGCTCGCCGGGGGCGTGGAGCACCGGCAGGAAACGGAACCGCTGGTCCGGCGGACTCACGGTCAGCGCGAGGCGTTCCTGGGCCTGCGCCAAGAAGCAGGAACTCAGGAAGAGGATGGCTAGAAAACGTCGCATATGGATTTAGAGCCCGAACCAGCGCTTGATCTCCACCCGCGCCAAATCTCGGCGATTGGCCGTCTTGGGCAAGTCGGCCATGTGCCCGGACCTGGATTCCTTCAGTTCGACCAGGCCGTCCACCAGATGGGGGGCGCTACGCAGGACGTGCTCGAAGGCGGCCTTGGGCACCTCCACCAGCTCGCAGACCGTCGCAGCCACCACTGTGGCGCGGCGGGGGGCGCCCGTGAGCAGGGACCCTTCGCCGAACCAGTCGCCGGGACCGAGGTCCCCGATCACCTCCCAGAACAGCCCGGTGTAAGGTTCGAAGCGCTCGACCACCTTCACGGCCTGCAAGGTGCCCGTCATGACCATGAACAGGGATTCGCCTGGATCCCCTTCCCGGATCACCCCTTCGCCAGGCTCGGCCCGGCGCAGGACCACGCGATCTTTGAGCTGTGGGGACCAATCTTGGGGCAGCCCGAAGCGTTCCAGGATGTCCTCCAAGACCCCGTCCTGGAGCACCACTGGGTCGGTCCTGGTGGGGGTGGGCCCGTGGGGTCCCAGCAGGGGCACCCCCAGGCGGTTCAACACCGTCTGGGTTAGGCGCACCGCCTGGAAGTTGGCGGCCCGGCCGTGACGCCAACCCAGGGCCCAGAACCGAATCTCTAACACCACCCCGCCCATGTCGAAGCTGTGGGATCTGACCTCGGGCTTGTGGTCTGGAGGGTGGGGGATGCCACCCAGGGCCTGCTCCATGGCCGCCAGGGTGGCCGCCATGGTGTCGTGGGGGGCCACGGTCACCTTCAGGGTGCGCCGGTGCAGACCGGAAGGAGCATAGAGGTTGGTGACCACCGCCTGGGCGAGGATCCGGTTGGGAAAGATGCTGGTGTCGCCGTTCTCGGTGATGATCTGGACCGTGCGCCAGGTCATGGCATCAACGCGGCCGATGAAGGTCTCCTGACCGTTGCCGCCCCTCAGATTGCCCGTGACCTCCACCCAGTCGTCCACACGGAACGCCGGGGCCAGGCTCATGGAGACGCCGGCGAACAGGTTGCCCAAGGTTTCCTGCATGGAAAGACCCAATACCGCGGCGGCGATGGCACCGGTGCTCATCAGAGTGCCCAGGTTCACGCCTACCGACTTGTGAAGCAGGAACACGGCGGCAACCAAATACAGGGTCACCACCACCAGATCCCGGGCGAATCCAGGGGTTGAGGTGCGCCAGTGGCTCAGCAGCGGGTCCAGCAACACGTGGGTGAAGACCCGGATTCCCAGGTAGGAGCCCAGAGCCCAGACCACAAGCTCACGCACCCGCACAAGCATAGGGTAGCCGTGGCCATCGCCCAGTACTGAGGCGGCCAGAGCGCCTGCCGTCAGCAGCAGGCCGATGGCCACCCATCGCCGCCACGGGCTGACGACGGTTCTCAGATCCCTGAACATGGCTGGACCTGGCTTACAGGAACAGAATGACTGACGTATACGCCCAGGTTCTCCAGCATCTTCTTGCCGGAGTCTTCCACCTGGTAGTCCGAAGGCAGTTCGAAGGCTGAGGGAGGAATGGGCCCTTCTTCGATATGAGTGGTGATGGTGGTTGTCTGCCCGGCAATGGGTAGTACGATGCGGTACTTCAGCGCGAGGCCTTGCACTCTGGCCAGTTCTTCACCGGCTTTGAGGCGTGGGGCCGCATTGGTCTGTGGCTGACCGATGACGGTATGAAGCCTGAGAAAGCGCTGATAGGGGATAGCAGGTACCGGAGGAGTGACCGACGGATCATTGCTGGTCTCGATGGTCGCCGGGCCCACGACGATCTTCCACTTGTGGCACTCGCGGTCGAGGATGATCTCAGAACCTTGGTCCACCACGGAGACGGGAGCATCGTTGGCACCCAACGCCTTCTGAATCAGGGGAGGTAGGTTCTTCAACTTCTCTCCAAGAACCTTCGCTGCAATCTCAAGGTCATCCCAGTTCATCTTCTGGATGAGCTTCTTGTCGTGATCGATGTGGTAGGAAACTCCCTGGGTGAAATCGACCAGAAAATCCACTTGGTTTCCAGGTTGGTTGATACGCATGTATCGGGACGACCAGAGCTGGATCTGTTCCCATTCATGTCCGTGATCAATGCTGGTTTGGTTGAGGGTGATATCCGAAGCCAAGAGGCTGATCGCAGGTAGAAGGAGGGCGACCATCGCCAACGGAACCGTTCGCATGTACCTCGTCAGGCTTCCCACAGAAATCGGCCCCATCCTTCACCTCCCAATCGGATCGGTGCAGTAAGGGCAGGTAAGATGCCAGGATGAATGATCAAATATAACTAGAATTAAATTAAAATTTACAAATACATGAGGCCTGCTGCAGTTCGACTTAGTGCCCTTCTCAGCGGCTTGATTTCGTCGCGAGGACTCTATTTCGTCACGGGTGAACTCGAATTCTGGCGATCGTTCGGTAGATCGCCCATGCGAGGTGCATCGAACTCAATTCCACGTATGATGCCTGTCGGCCTGGACGAACGACCCACTTGATCCAAGGTGAAATAGACCGACACATGCGACTTGTAGATCTCCATCCTGCCCCGATGATATAACCCCGAAGAAGGATGTCCCATGCAAGACGACCACGTGACACCCCCCTCCCACCAAGGCCGAGGTGTGAATCAGAACGCGGCGGGAGAGAAATTCACGGGTCACCGCAGGTGGCAAGGTGTATCTCGCAAACTGATGGTGCTCCAGGGGCTCCGTCGCCGATTGGATCAGCTGGCGCAAGAACGCGACGAGCTGCGACTCGTGCTGCACATCAACAAGCTTCTTCTGAACAACCTGGACCCAGAGCAGCTTTTCGTGGCCATTTCGTCGGCCTTATGGGAACGCACGCACCACGATTTCATGACCCTGAGCACACTGGAGTCGAAAGGTACCATGGAGCGTCTTCGGCTCTTGGACTTCACTCGCTCTCGGGGGCAGTTCAGAATTGGCGATCAGGTCCCTGAATCCCTGGAGTTGGCTAGCAGGGCCCTGGACACCAAGCAGATCGATATCCTCGATCCGGCGCGGATCGCCACTCTTCAACCGCCTGAGCTTGCCCGACTGCTACAGCAGGAGCACATCCAGTCCATCTGCCTCATTCCCTTGCACTCCAGAGGCAAAGCGCTCGGGGTGATCAGCCTTGGGAGCCAAAAGGAGAATGCCTTCCAGGGCCCCACCTTGCGTCTGCTGGAACTCGTGGCGGGCCAGATTGCCCTCGCCCTGGACAATGCCATGGCCTTCCAGGACATCCGCCACTCACACGATAAACTGGTGGAGGAAAAGCTCTATCTGGAAGAGGAAAGGGCCCAGGACTTCGCAACCCAAGAGATGGTCGGTGCTAGCCCATCTTTCGCAAAGGTCCTGCAGCAGATTGAAACTGTGGCCCCCTCCGACGCCACGGTCCTCCTGCTGGGAGAAACCGGAACTGGCAAGGAACTGCTGGCGCGAGCCATCCATGAGCGGAGCAAACGGAAGGAGCGCACCTTCATCAAACTCAATTGCTCGGCCATCCCCATGGGTCTGGTGGAGAGCGAGCTGTTCGGCCATGAACGAGGGGCCTTCACAGGAGCCATCGCCAGAAAGGTCGGCCGATTCGAGTTGGCCCACTTGGGTTCCCTGTTCCTGGACGAAATTGGTGACCTCCCCCTGGAGCTTCAGCCAAAGCTTCTACGCGCCCTTCAGGAGCGAGAATTTGAACGCCTGGGCAGCACCCGAACCCTTCGAGTCGACGTGCGGCTGATCGCCGCGACTCATCAGGACCTGGCACAGATGGTCGAGAATGGGACCTTCCGCCGGGATCTGTTTTACCGCCTAAATGTGTTTCCGGTCCGAGTCCCGCCGCTGCGTGATCGCAAGGAAGACATTCCCAACTTGGTCCGATATTTCACTCAGAAGTTTGCCAGGGCCATGGACAAGCGCATCGTGCGCATTCCTGCCGAAACCATGGAATTCCTGGTTCGATGGCCTTGGCCTGGAAACATCCGGGAATTGCAGAACCTGGTGGAGCGATCGGTGATCCTCAGCCCAGGTCCGGACCTGCATGTGCCCATGGGTGAGATGATCCTGCCGGCGGTCCACTCGCCAGTCGCCGCTGCCCAGACCTACGAAGACCTGGAACGCCAGGGCATCCTGGAGGCTCTGAAGGCGAGCGGGGGTGCGGTGGGGGGGCCCCACGGCGCAGCTGCGCGCCTTGGCCTGAAACGCACAACCCTGAATTCCAAGATGAAGCGCCTCGGACTCGATCGGCCCAAATGACGACATGAAGTCGCGAGACTTCATGTCGTCTTGCCAAAGCAGAATGGTCCATGAATGGAGTCGACAGGTGCAAGCTAAATCGCATTGATTTAGCGATTTGAGTGCTATTGGAAGATTGGCATCGTGTGTGCCAAGGGCTTCATGATTGGAGGCCCGAGGTGCCACGAATCCACGATGAAAAAGGGCACCAGGCCGAAAGGCTGGCCAGTGCTCCTCCGAGTCAAGCGGTGCGAACGCTGATTCGAGGTGTGGCGTTCCTGTGTGCTCTGCTTCTACTCCAGGCACTGCTCTCATGCAGGAGGCTCAATTTCACCGGCACCTCCCTGGAGGAGGATCGCCTCACCACCCTGAAGACGTTCTGCATCGATAGCCAGCCAGATTCAGCGCTTTGCATCTGGAATATGCGGACTATTCCCTTCGAAGAGTTGAAGCCATTGGTGTCTGACCGACTCATGGAGAAGGGTTACCGGATGGCGCTGCCTCAGGAGGCGGATTTCCAAATTGTCCTGACTACGTTCACTGAGGAGTCGTCCCCACGCACCCGGGTTCCAGTCATGGAGATATTCGAGCGACACGGCGCACGAAAGCTCTGGTGGGGGCACGCCGAGATTCCTTACAAGCTGGATCCGAGACAAGGGGTGAGGGATCAACCCGCTTTGACGGGGCTGCTGGACCTCATACCACCTCACACTGAATCCGATCGCACCCCATCCCGCTCCATGCTTCGGGATTGACGCGAAGTGGTTCCTTCCTTGATCGAAGGTTCAAATTCTCTTCATGAATCGAAGGGTGAAGGGATCCTTGCTGCATGAGGCCTATGGGGCCTCGGGTCCTTCGGAACTCGTTCGGGAACATGATTGCCAGGGAGGTTTGGGAAGGGTCTCCCACACGGCTCGATCTACCCAGCCCACTAAGCCTCCACTGCCTGGGTGAGCCGGGGGCATCGACGCCCTTCCTGGGCAGAAACACGGCATCTCTCACGCCGAGACACAAGGATTCGCTTTGGCCGAGCCAACTGACGACATGAAGTCGCGAGACTCCATGTCGTCTCGGGGCGACGATGTCGTCTTCGGAGCAGAGGCAGGCTCGTTCGATGCAAATATTAATATAAAAATAGTTAAAATTGTTTGAACAAACTGGCATCAAGTGTGCGCATAGGGCTCCGTGAATGGAGGTTCTGTGTGCTGAGAATCCATGTTGAATCTGAACAAGAAACTGTGCGGCTGCGCCTAGAAGGGAAGGTCATCCATCCCTGGGTGGACGAACTCTTCAGGGTGTGGATGGATGCCTCCCCCCGAATTCCCGGTCACTGGGAAGTCGTCGTGGACTTGTCTGAGGTCTCCTTCGTGGATGCCCGTGGCAAAGCCATGCTCGCGGCCATGCGCCGAGCCGGGTGTTTGCTGCAAGGTCCAACCCCATTCATCGAAGCCGTCATCGAGGAAGTCGAATCCCTTTCCAAGGATTGACCTTTTCCCATTTCAGGAGAATTCCATGCAACGCAAACTTCTCGTCCTATCTCCTCTGTGCCTGATCCTTGCCTGCGGGAGTCACCGGGAGGCCGTCGAGACCGCCAAGGTCAATATCTCGGTGGCACAGCCCACCCGTGTCCAGGAACTGGAACGCGTTGGCGTCAGCGGCACCCTGACTCCCCAGGGTGGATCCTCCATGGTGGCCTTTCAGGTGCCAGGCCGTGCGGTTCAGGTCCTTCTGAGGGAAGGCGAGCCGGTGCGGAAGGGACAGCTCCTGGCCGTCCTAGATGCCGAGAACCTCGCCCATGCGATGGAAGCAGCCCGTGCCCAGGTGGCGGCTGCAAGGGCGGGCGCGGACCAGGCAGATCAGGAATTCCGCCGCATGAAGCAGCTGTTCGACACTCAGAGCCTGGCGCCCAATGATTTCGCAAAGTTTACTGCGGCCCGGGACGCATCCCGCGAGCAGCTTCAGCAGGCGATCGCCGGGGAAGGTGTGGCTCGCAAGAACCTGGCCGAAGCCAGACTGGTGGCACCCATCAACGGTTTCATCGCGCGGCGGATGGTGGAGCCGGGCGTCATGGTGGGCGCAGGCCAGCCCGTCTTCGAAATCGCGCAGCTGGATCCCATTGAGGTGAACGTCGGGATTCCCGAAACCGACGTAAGGCTCGTGAAGGTGGGGCAGTCCGCCTCGGTCACGATTCCCGCCTTGCCCGGCCGCCTCTTCCAGGGCCGCGTGCGGGTGGTGAACATTTCGGCCGATCCTGCGACGCGCACCTACATGGCTCGTGTCAGCGTCACCAATCCGCAACGTGAGCTCAAGGTGGGCATGGTTGCCGAGGTCTCCATCACCGGATCGCAGCATTTGGACATGCTCACCCTGCCCTCCGAAGCCATCGTTCGGGATCCCCAAGGCGCCACCCAGGTGTTTCAGTACTTCCCCGATCAGCAGCGGGTCTACTCAAAGCGAGTGGAAGTAGGGGCGGTGTACGGGCGCAGCATCCAGATTCGATCCGGCCTTACAGGGAGCGAGTCCATCGTGGTGGCCGGCCAGAACACCCTGCGTAACGGCATGAGCGCCGAGCCCGTCCAGGGGGGTAAGTAGCCATGAACAAAGCCATCAAAGCCTTCCTACGCTACCCGACCATCACGGCCATTCTCGTCATCATGGCCGTGGCGCTGGGGATCCACGCCCTGATGGGCATGCCTCGTACCGAGGACCCGAGCATCACCATCCGGACCGGTATCGTCGCCGCCATGTATCCTGGTGCCACCACGGAACAGGTGGAGAAGCAGGTCACCAAGACGCTGGAATCGCACATCTTCAAGTTCCAGGAAGTGCGCAAGGAGAAGACCTACTCCACCAGCCGACCTGGCCTCGCGATCATCAACGTGGAGCTGGAGAAGAACGTCAAGACTCCGGATGTGTTCTGGGCGAAGCTGCGCCACGAGATGAACCTGGTGAAGGCCACAGAATTGCCGGGCGAGGTGATGGGACCGGTGGTGGATTCGGATTTCGGAGACACCGTGGCCATGCTCATCTGCGTGAGCGGCGAACGCTACGGCTACCGTGAGCTGCGCGATTACGTGGACACGATCCAGGATGCCCTTCGCACCGTGCCCGAGGTCGGGAAGATTGCGGTCTACGGCCGGCAGAACGAACAGATCTGGGTGACCAGCAGCCTCGAGCGCATGAGCCAGTACTTCACGGATCCCCGGCAAATCGTGGGAGCGCTGAATCAGAGAAACGAGATTCAGGCCGCCGGGAACGCCCGCACGGACAACGGCCAGATCCCCCTCCACACGACGGGGTCCTTCAACACGGAAGAACAGATCAAGAAGGTGATGGTCGGCATGTCCCCGACCGGGCAGCCAATCTACATCGGGGACTTCGCCAGTGTGGAGCGTCGGTACCAGGATCCGGAATTCATGGTCCGCTACGACGGCAAGCCCGCCCTGATGATCTCTGTGGAGATGCAGAAAGGGCACAACATCGTCGAGATGGGTGACAAGGTGACCGAGGTGCTCAATCACCGGGTCAAACCCATGCTCCCGCCCGATCTCCACATGGACTACATCGCGAACCAGCCGCAGGTCGTGGAAGAGCGGATGACCCACATGGGCCGTGAGTTCCTCATCGCCATCGGGTGCGTGATCGTCGTGACGGTCCTCCTGCTCCCCTTCCGGGTCTCGCTCATCGCGGCCCTGGCCATCCCAACGACCATGTTGACGACCATCGCCGTCATGAACGTCTTCGGGATCCAACTCCACCAGGTCTCCATCGCAGCCCTGATCGTGGTGCTCGGCATCGTCGTGGACGACGCCATCGTCATCGCCGACAACTACGTGGAGCTACTGGATCACAAGGTCCCGCGACCCGAGGCTGCCTGGCGATCCGCCACGGAAGTGCTCGTTCCGGTGCTGGCGGCGACCCTCACGATCATTGCCTCCTTCCTGCCCCTGATCATCATCTCCGGAAGTGCCGGTGAGTTCATCCTGGCCCTCCCCATCACCGTGGCGGTAGCCCTCTCCGTCTCCTTCCTCGTGGCGGTCTTCGTCACCCCGCTCCTTTGCCGAACCTTCATCCACAAGGGCTTGCACGACCACGACGCGGAACCTACGGATCACGTCAAGAAGTTCAATGCCCTGGATCTCCTCCAGGTCGCCTATAAGAAGGCCATCACGTACTTCATGTCCAAGCCCATGCTCGCGGTCGGCCTAGGCGTGGCAGGAATTGTCCTGGGTGCCTTCCTATTCCGGTTTGTCCCCCAGGAATTCTTCCCCAACGCCGAACGCAACCAGTTCGTCGTTGACCTCTGGATGCCCCAGGGAACACGCATCGAGGCCACGGACGCCACCATGAAGCGCATCGAGGGCGAACTCCTCCGCGACAAGCGGGTGACTCACCTTGCCGGCTTCGTGGGGCAGAGCTCCCCCCGCTTCTACTACAACGTGAACCCACAGCAGCCCGATCCGGCCTACGGCCAGTTCATCGTGAACACGGTGGACGTGAAGGCCACCACGGCGCTCGTGGAGGAGCTCCGGTCACGCCTGGCACGTCTGGCGCCCGAGGGCATGGTCCTGGTTCAGGAACTCCAGCAGGGAGCTGTGATGGAGGCGCCCATCGAGTTTCGAATCTCCGGGGATGACGAGGCGAAGCTGAAAGCCATCGGTGAGCAGATCGGGGACATCCTCCAGAAAGACCCCCGGGCCCAGTTCCTCCACACCGACTACCGGAACGACTCCCCCATGATCAATGTGGACCTTAATACGGAGCTGGCCAACCGCCTGGGCATCACCCACATGGGCGTGTCGAACCTCCTCTATGGCGCCTTCGATGGTGCACCCGTCAGCACGTTCTGGGAGGGCGACCGGGCGGTGAACCTCGTCCTGAGGGTCGACCCTGCCCACCGTGCCACCTTCGATGATGTGCGAAACACGTACGTCGGTTCTTCCATCACCAACGGGAAGGTACCCCTGCGGGCCATCGCGGATCTTGCTCCCACCTGGCAGACCAGCCGTCTCGTGCGCAGGAACGGCGTGCGCACCCTGACCGTCCGCTGCCTCCAGGCCCCGAGGACCTATGCCTCTTCCATCCTCAAGGACGCTCTGCCGAAGGTGAAGACTCTGAAACTTCCTCCCGGGTACCGGCTCGAACTGGGCGGCGAATTTGCCAACCAGGAAGAAACACAGCCCGAGATGGTTGTGGCCCTTGGCATCAGTCTCCTGGCCATCTTCTTCATCCTCATGATCCAGTTCCGGAACCTGGTCGAACCCCTGGTGGTCATGGCTTCCATTCCACTTTCGCTCTTTGGTGTGGTCGTGGGCCTCCTCATAACCCGCAATTCCTTCGGTTTCACGGCTTTCATGGGCATGATCAGCCTCTGCGGCATCGTGGTCCGGAACGCCATCATCCTCATCGACTACATCAAGGAGAAGCTGCGCGAGGGTATCCCCCTTGTGGAGGCCGCCACCCTCGCCGGTGAGCGTCGACTGCGACCCATCTTCCTCACCACCATGGCTGCGGCCGTCGGCGTAACACCCATGGTTCTTTCGGGCTCGAAGATGTGGAGCCCTCTGGCCAGCGTCCTCGCGGTCGGTCTGATCTTCTCGATGTTCTTCACGCTTCTGGTGGTCCCCGTCATCTACGTGCTCGTGTTCCGGTCCAAAGAGAGCTCATCCACTGGAAGCCGGGTGGCTTCGGTCATCCCGATGTTCATCCTGGCCTTGCTCCTGGCGTCCCCGCTCAGTGCGGGGGTGTCGGAACCGAAGCACATGACTCTCGAGCAGGCTGTGGCCAGCGCCCTCGACCACAGTGCGGCAATTCGCATCGCCCGTGCCAAGGTCGATGAGGCAGCGGGGAAGAAACGCACGGCGCGAGCCGACTACTTCCCGCAACTCGCAATGGATGCCACCTGGTTGAAGCGCAACGATCAGCCATTCATGACCGTTCCGGCAGGCTCCCTCGGAAACGTGCCAGGTCTAGGGCCCTTCCCGACCCAGGACGCCAACCTGGGCCAGGGTAAGACGCATCTTTTCTATCAGAACATCACCTTGAGTCAGCCCCTCACCCAGCTTTTCAAGATCCACCATGGGAACGAGGTCGCCTCTGCCGAGGAGCGGGTGGCAAAGGCCGAGCTGCGAAAGATGGAGACCGAGATCGCCTATCAGACACGCCGGGCTTACTATGGCCTTCTGATCGCTCAGGCCCAAATCACGGCTGCTCAGGCAGGCGTGGCTGCGGCCGAATCCCAGGATCTGGATGCCCAAGATGCCGTCAAGGCGGGGAATGCCCTGAAGGTGCAGCAAATCGGGAGTCGGGCCAAGCTCCTCCAGAACCGCTACAAGCTGAGTACCGCTCAGGCCACCGCCTCTGATCTCACGTCGGAACTCAACGACTTGATGGGTGAACCCCTTCAGACACCTCTGGACCTTGCCCCTGTCTCCACTGAAGCACGGCCGCTTCCAGCGCGTGAAGCGATGCTGGATCAGATCCGGAAGTCCAATCCCGATCTGGCAGTAGCCCAGGCCTCGCTCGAGAAGAGCCGCAGCGCCCTCAAGGCAGGCAAATCCGAATACATTCCTGAACTGGGTGCCTTCATCCGTCAGACACACCAGGATGGACTTCCTTTCGTCCAAGCCAACTCCACCTCCTACGGGCTTTCCCTGAGTTGGACCGTTTTTGATTGGGGCAAGCGATCCGGTGTGGTCCACCAGCGGGCTGCCCTTGCGAGCCAAGCCTCGAGCAACTACGACCGGGTGCGCAACCGTACTGAGATCGATCTCGATCGGCTGCTCCGTAAGCTGGAAACAGCGCGAATCCTGTCAGAGGCTGCTGAAGATGCGAATGCCATGAACGTCGAAAAGGCCCGTCTGGCCGGGAATCAGCACAAGTCCGGACTGATCCCAGTCTCAAAAAAGCTGGATGCGGATGCCGAGGCCACTGCTTCCGAGGCCGAACTTCTCGCCGCTCGCCTGGGACTTGATCTCACGCGCGCCGAGTTGGATCGACTGCTCGGAGGAGGTTTAAATCAATGACCGACTCCAGAGACAACCTGAAAATGCCTGCGCCGATCACAAACTCGCGACTGATGCTACTGAAGGCCGCCATCCGCATCTTTGCCGAGAAGGGGTTCGAAGGCGCCTCCATCCGAGAGATCTCCGATGCGGCAGGAGTCAACAGCAGCCTCATCTCCTTCCACTTTGGAGGAAAGGCCGGTCTGCATGCCGCCTCACTTCACCTTGCCTCCCGGATGGCAATTCACACCGCCAAGACATTGCCAATGCCGCCATTGCCAGTCGGCCCATTTGCGGGCAAGGCTGCGGTGCTTCGACAAGCGGTCACCGCACTTCGAGCCTACATCCGCGAATTCATCCGGATGAGCCTCCGCCAGAAGTCCAACCTGCCCCCCGACAAAGATCCTGAACTTGAACGAGCCATCCTGGTTCTCATCGCGAAATCCATGATCTACCCACCTGAAGAATCGATGGGCAGTTTGATGGAAGCGATTCAGCCACACATTGAGTATTTGAACCGCTGCCTTCGCGTTCTCAGATCCGACCTGGATCACGATGGCTTGGTGCGGATGGGCATGAGCATTCATGCACAGTTGATCTTCTTCCTCTGCCACCAGGACATCCTTGCCCGGCTTCTGAATGAGCCGCCCTGTGACGAGGACGACGTGCCGCGCCTGGTGACCCACTTCCTCAGGTTCAACCTGAATGGATTGAGAATCCCGGACTACTACCTCGAGCCTGAATCCTAACGAAAGGAAGATATCGGAACCCAGATCGAGCACGGTCTAAGGGCGACTGGTTCAGCTAGTGATCCCTGTTAAGGCCTGGCTGGAATCACGCGCTTCGGCGCACTTCGACATCCGCCTTCAGCCCGTCGGTCCAAACCCTACCTGCAAGCCGCCTGAAGGCCGGAGCCTTTCGTCCAATAGCAAAGCGTATTCGTCTTGGTCCACGGCACCTGATCACGAGACCCGGAGCACCGTTCTTGCACCATGCCGGCCCGAAAGGTTAGGCGGGAATTGGAGCATGCCACATGAGATCACACCAGGCATCATCATCCACTTGGGTGAGAGCACTCGGCTTTCATTTGGCACTCCTGTTGATGGGTCTCATCCCTCTCCATGCCCAGGAGCCAATGGAAATGGGGCCCTCCCCGACGAGAGAGATGTTCCCACTCTTCTCGCTCCCAATGGCCTACCAGCCGGTGGACCCCACCCCCGTAGGGCGGGGACACTGGCGGGTATCCATGGATCACATGCAAGCGAACACGTTTGAGTTCTCGGACATTCTGAAAGACCAAGCGCCGCGTGATGCTCAGGGACGGCTTGCGATCACCCGGGAGTTTGTGCTCGCCCATGCCGCGGAGTACGCTTCGATCCCCCTTGTCTTCTTCTTCGACGAGGAGACCGCCCGGACTTCCCTTCGAGTTCGTTACGGCCTTACGGATCAGACCGACGTCTGGGCGGAGCTTCCGTTCCAGAGCCAGGGGGGTGGGGTCCTGGATGGTGTCATCGAGGATTTTCATAAGGTTGGATTTGAGCAGTTCGGGCGAGATCTGGTGAAGCAAAACCAAGTGACGCTCATGGTGATGACCCATGGCCAACTGGTTTTTTATAGCGATCAACACATCCGTGGGAAGACGGAGGACCCTACGGTCGGGCTGGTTCATCGAGTTTCAGGAGGGCCAACCTGGACCTTGTCTATGTTTCTGTCCGTCAAGCCACCTTTGACCACGACCTATGATGTCTTCCGCTCCGGCTGGGATCAGTCCCTTGGGCTTACGGGGAGGTGGCAGCCCAGCCCGCGACATGTCTTCTATGGCGGGTTCGGGTTCATTCATCGGCCCGGTGGATCTGCCACCTACAACACTATGGCCTTCGGCAGCTTCCGTGATGCCTGGGGAGTTCACGGCACGTGGGAATGCCGACGATGGCAGAAGATCCGGCCCTTCCTACAGCTCTATCTTCAGAGCGGCTTCCTTCCGAAACAGCCCTATCAGAAGTTGGACCGAC
Source organism: Geothrix mesophila (assembly GCF_022808835.1). Lineage (NCBI taxonomy): Bacteria > Pseudomonadati > Acidobacteriota > Holophagae > Holophagales > Holophagaceae > Geothrix > Geothrix mesophila. Next base: position 842,392 of record NZ_JAKZLD010000001.1, on the reverse strand, counting down.
CCAGCCTTCAGCACGACCTGGGTTTCCATTGGCAGATGAAGAAGAATTTGGTTTTCACCTTTCGGTATCTCAACAACATCACCCACAACGAGAATACGGCTGACATGGGGTTTGGGGTAAGCCTCACAGCCTCCTTCTGACAGGGGGGTCACCGGTACTGAAGGGTCTTGTCATTCGGACGGAGCTCAATGACAAGGCGCGCCACCTGATCGAAGCCGGGCTCATCGCTCCGCTATAGCGAGGGCTGGGTGGGTGTGGGCATATCAAGGAGGATCCATAGAACCCTGGGGCGACGCCTGACATCGAAATTGAAAAGCACATCGATTGGGCTGCGGCTAGCCTTCGAAAGCAGCCCATTCGGGGTCTGGAACCACGTTGCAACAAGGTCCTCATCTGGGATTTTTTTTGTGGCCAGTTCCAAACATTTCCAGACGAGCCAAAGCTTGAAATCGATGTGGTATTGATCGCTAATGGGCCTTCCGTTCTTCACTTTGCTTACCCAATAGAAGTATGTCCGACGGGACAGGCCAAGGCTTCTGAATTGGCGTGAGGTACTGACTCCTAGGAAGCTGGTCGCCTCCAAGAACGCCTTAAAATTGGCAGTGAATATTCCTGCCTTGGCTTTCCGGAGTTCCTTCCTCGTCCACTCGCCGTCCAGTCTTTCGATCGTTAGGCGGTACGAGGACCAAAGCTTATCGGCCGTAGATTCACTTGTCTCCCTTGAGCCCAAGCCTGGAGTAACGGACCACTCCCTGTGATGTGCGATCACGGAGGGAAGGGGACCGAAGGTTTCCCTCTTGTCCTCCAGGTGGCCCACTAAGAACGTATCCCCAAATATAAGCCTGGCCACTTCCTCGCTGGTCGAGGAGCCAGCCCGCTGAATGTCGTCGAGTGTCCGGAAAGCAGGGGCGGCCATGGGCTGTGGTCCATATAGGAGGGGCTGGAGTCATTGCAGATCGAAGTGAATGTGACTTTCGTTGTTGTCATAAAAAAAACGAAAATAGACCAAAACGCTGTTGTGAGAACCCTCGCCATGGGGATGAGAGCTTGGCCACGAGGCCAAGAATTTCGCCATTCCCAGTGAGAAAGGGCACTTTGCGTGTCTTTTTCGCTTTTATTTCCGCTTGTGGCATCTCGGCGCCTTTCTAGACTTTGAAGTGGTTCTCAGTGGAGAAAAGTGGTCTGAAGTGGATCAAAGTGGTCTCTTCCTTCCCCCTGGTATCTCCTGAGGCCGCAGTTGAAAGGCGATGCCGGTGCTGCGACTCCGCGGTAATTCACCGGCCACGGTGGACGAGAAGGGACGACTGAAGCTCCCCTCATCCTTCAAGGCCGAGCTCGAATCCTTCGCCCAGGGCGAGGGGGCCGAAGCTCTGCGTGAAGGTCCCGGCGCCCTGCGGCACTACCTGACCTCCCTGGACGGTCGCTCCGCCCGCCTCTACCCCCTGCCGGTCTGGGAGGCCATCGAGGCCCGGCTGGCAGCCCTGCCGTCCACCAGTCCCGCCAAGCGCAAGTTCCTGGAGACCACGGCCTACTTCGGCAGCGAGGTGGAGCCGGACGCCCAGGGCCGCTTCGTCATTCCCCCCATCCTGCGGGAGGCCGCCCAGCTCACCGGCGAGGTGGCCGTACTCGGACAGATGGACCACCTGGCCCTGTGGAACAAGGCCGGCTTTGAGCGCCGCCTGGCGGCCGAACCCCTGGGTGCGGAGGACCTGGCCCAGCTCGCGGACCTGGGGATCTGATGATGACGATCCCCGTTCATGTCCCCGTCCTCCTCCAGGAGGTGCTGGACAACCTGGTGCTGCCGCCGGCGGCCCGGATCCTGGACCTCACCCTGGGCCTGGGCGGTCACGCCGAGGCCCTGCTGGCCCGCTGCGACAAGGGCGCCCGCTACCTGGGCGTGGACCGCGACCCCGAGGCCCGCTACCAGGCTCGGCGCCGCCTGGGCGACGATGCCCGCCTCGAGATTCTGGCCTGCGCCTATGAGGACCTCTGGGACGATGCCCGTTTCCTGGCCTGGAAGGCGGAATCCGCCCCCGGCGGCTTCGACGCCATCCTCGCGGATCTGGGCGTTTCCACCCTCCAGCTCCGCAGCCCGGAGCGCGGCTTCAGCTTCCGGGACGAAGGCCCCCTCGACATGCGCATGGACACCACCTCCGGCCCCACTGCCGTGGAGTGGATCGCGGAACAGACCGACGAAAGCCTGGCCGACGCGATCTACCAGTACGGCGAAGAGCGCGCCAGCCGGCCCATCGCCCGCGCCATCCTCCGGGCGCACCGCGAAGGCCGGCTGGCCACCACCAAGGACCTGGCCGAAGCCGTCTACACGGTCATTCCCCGCGAGCCGGCCAAGCGCAAGGGCCACAGCGACCCCGCCACCCGCACCTTCCAGGCCATCCGCATCGCCGTGAACGGGGAGCTGGACCGGCTGGCCGCCGCCCTGGAAGCCGCCGCCGGACACCTGCGCCCCGGTGGGCGCCTGGCCGTCATCAGCTTCCACAGCCTGGAGGACCGCATCGTCAAGCAGACGCTGCGACGCCTCGCGGGCATCTACGACGGCCCCGGCCGCACCGCCCCGACCGTCCTCCCCAAGACACTCAAGCTCATCCATCCCGGTGGTCTCGCGCCCAGCGAGGCCGAGGCCGCCGCGAATCCCCCCTCCCGCTCCGCCCGCCTGCGCGTGGCCGAGCGACTCCCCTGATCGAGGTCAACCATGGCTGCCGGAATCCTGCCCAGCCCCACCGCTCCCGTCCGGACGGTCGAGAGCGAAGGCATCCTGCGCATGCTGCTCCTGGTGCTGGCGCTGGCCATGCCCCTGGGCGTCCTGGCGTACCTGAAGATCCAGAGCACCCGACTGGGCTACGCCATGGGCGACCTGAAGGAGCGGATCCGCAAGGAGGAGGAGCTCCAGCGCAAGCTCCTGCTGGAGCGCAGCCGCTACCAGCGGGATGAGGCAGTCCAGAGCTATGCCGAGAAGGCCGGGCTCCAGCCCCGCAAGCAGAGCCACCTGGTCCGCCGTGGCTTCACCCCGGAGGATCAGCGCCTGGCCAAGCTCCGCCCGGTGTCGTCCGATGGATTGTAGTCTGTAGGCAGGGGGCCGCCGCCCTCGCCACCGTTCCATCCCGCCCCGGCCTTCCCGTGTCCATCCGCTTCGCCACCGAGCCCCGCGTGTCCCGCCGCCTCCTGGGTCGGCAGGATCCCCAGGATCTGCTGAACCAGCGCCTGCCCTGGATCATGGGCGGCATGGCCTTCTGGGCCCTGCTCATCCTGCTGCGCCTGCTCTGGCTGCAGGGCATCGAGCACCGGAAATACCAGGCCAGGGCCGATCAGCAGCACACCACCATCGTGCCGATCCCCCCCATCCGGGGCGAGTTGCGGGACCGGCGTGGCGAGCCGCTCGCCATCTCCATCAAGGTGGAGAGCCTTTTCGTCGATCCCCGCGTGTTCTACCCGGACTACAAGCCGGGAAGGGGGGAGGAGCGGCAGTGGGGCGAGCCCGACCGCAAAGCGGCCGCCGCCGTGGCGGCGAAGCTGGCCCCCATCCTGGAGCAGACGCGGGCGCAGGTAATGGAGAAGCTCCTGCGGAAGAAGACCTTCGTCTACCTGGAGCGGCACCTGCCGCCCGTCAAGTCGGCCGCCGTGAGGGCCCTGAACCTGGACGGCATCGAGTTCCAGCCCGAGAGCCAGCGCTTCTACCCCCGGGGCAGCCTGGCGGCCCAGATCATCGGCTTCACCAACATCGACGGCCTGGGTCAGCTGGGCATCGAACAGACCTACGACAAGCAGCTGGCGGGCGTGAAGGGCGAGCTCATCGCTCCCAAGGACGCCCACGGCAAGCTGCTCATCCTCCAGGAGAACTACAGCAAGATCCCCGTGAACGGGGCCTCGCTCCAGCTCAGCCTGGACGCCTCCATCCAGCACATCGTGGAAGACACGCTCGAAGAGGGTGTGCGCCTCTCGCGACCGCGCACGGCCTATGCGGTGGTGGTGGATCCCCGCACCGGGGAGATCCTCGCCATGGCCGGTACGCCCACCTTCGATCCGAACCACATCCTGCCCAAGAAGTTCCGCAATCGCGCCGAATCGGAGCTTTCCTCCGCGGAACGCGACGAGCTCAACCGCGAGCTGGAACGCCAGAAGGCGGCCCGCAAGGTGCATCCGGTGGAGGATGTCTACGAGCCCGGTTCCACCATGAAGATCTTCACCGCCGCCATGGCCCTGGAGGAGCGCAAGATCCACCTGGGCGAGCGCATCGACTGCATGTCGGGACGCTGGCAGTACAGCGCGAAAGTCCCGCCCATCACGGACACCCACCGCCACGGCCTCCTCACCTTCGAGGAAGTGCTCTGGCAGAGCTCCAACATCGGCGCCGCGAAGATCGGCATCCGCCTCGACCCGGCGGTGCACTACCAGTACCTGCGGAAGTTCGGCTTCGGCGACGCGACGGGGCTCAACTTCCCCGGCGAGAGTTCCGGCCGCCTCATCGCGCCGGACCGCTGGAGCGTGCCCACCCAGTACACGATGTCGTACGGCTACGGCCTCAGCACGACCCCCCTGCAGATCCTCATGGCCGGCTGCGCCCTGGCCAACGGCGGCAAGCTCATGCAGCCGATCCTCGTGCAGCGCATCTACAACGACAAGGGCCTGCTGCTGAAGGAGTTCAAGCCCACCGTGCGCGGCCAGGTCATCAGCGAAGAGACCGCGAACCTCATGAAGGAGACCCTGAAGGGCGTCATCACCCAGGGGACCGGAAAGAAGGCGAAGCTCGACAACGGCGTGGAGGCCTTCGGCAAGACGGGCACGAGCCGGAAGCTCATCGACGGCCAGTACGACCCCAAGCGCCACTTCGCGTCCTTCATGGGCTTCTTTCCAGCGGACAAGCCACAGTTCGGCGTCCTGGTGATGCTGGACGATCCCGCCGGCGACACCACCGGCGGCGACGTGGCGGCGCCCCTGTTCAAGCGCATCGGCGACGGCATCCTGCGGTTCCGGCAGACCTCTCCGGACCCCGACCGGGAGGCGGATTTGAAGCTGTCCCTGCGTGACTGGCCCGTGAGTGAAACGGATGAGGCCGCCCTGCACGTGGAACGGGGCCGGGTCCCCGACCTCCAGGGCCTCAGCCTCAAGGCCGCCATCCATCGTGTCGTGCTGGTAGGCGGGAATCCGAAGGTGGACGCGGCGCCCGGCACCACCGCCACGCACGTGGTGGGGCAGAGCCCTGCGCCGGGAACCCCGCTGGAACCGGGCACGGCGGTGAAGATCAAGGCGGGGATGCCATGAAGCTGGATGTGCTCATCGATGGCCTGGCCGTGCGCCGCTCCGGGCCGGAAGTCGAGGTGGCGGATCTCACCAGCGACAGCCGCGAAGTCCGCCCTGGCTGGGGCTTCCTGGCCCTCCAGGGCGAGAAGGCCGATGGCGCCGCATTCGTGCCGCAGGCCCTGGCTCAGGGCGCCAGCGCGATCTTTTCTGCTTCCGGCGTGCCTACGCCGGAAGGCGTTGCCGACTGCACCTTCACCGGCGATCCCCGCCTCCAGATGGCCGACCTGGCCCGCCGTCTCCATGGCGCGCCGGATGAGCGCCTGGCGCTGATCGGCGTCACGGGCACCAACGGCAAGACGACCACCACCACGCTCATCCGCCAGCTTCTGCGGGGAGCCGGCCTCGGTTGCGGCCTGGTGGGCACAGTGCTGAACGCGGCCGGGGATGTGGAGGAGGAGGCGGTCCGCACCACCCCGGAAAGCCCGGCCTTCTACCGCTGGCTGCGCCGCAGTGTGGAGGCCGGCGACGCGGCCTCCGCGGTGGAGGTGAGCAGCCATGCCCTCTGTCTCGGACGTGTCCACGGCGCGCGGTTCATGGTCGGCGTCTTCACCAACCTCACCCAGGACCACCTGGACTACCACGGCACCATGGAGGCCTATTTCGAGGCCAAACGCCGGCTGGTGGCTCAGTGCGACCGCTTTCTCGTGAATGCCGACGATCCCTGGGGCCGTACCCTGCTGGAACGGGAGGGCCATGCCAGCTATGCGGTGGATCGCGCCGCCCGCTACCAGGCCCGGGATCTGGATCTGGGACCCACGGGAACCCGGTTCACCCTGGCCACCGAGCGGCGGAGCTGGGAGGTCAGGAGCCCGCTCCTGGGCCGGTTCAACGTGTACAACCTGCTGGCGGCCCTGGCGGCCTGCGCCGAGGCGGGCTTCGACCTGGACCGGCTGGTGCCCGCCGTCCCCATGGTCCAGGGCGCGCCCGGGCGGCTGGAGCGTGTGGACTGCGGCCAGCCCTTCGGCGTGATGGTGGACTACGCCCACACGCCGGACGCATTGGAGAAGCTGCTGGCGGAGGGCCGCCGCCTGCTGCCGCCGGGCGGTCGCCTGCACGTGCTCTTCGGTTGCGGGGGCGATCGCGACCGCGCCAAACGCCCGCTCATGGCCGCCGCGGTGGCCGCGGGGGCGGATGTGCTCTGGCACACCAGCGACAACCCGCGCGGCGAGGATCCCGAACGCATCCTGGACGACGCGGCTCCGGGCATCCCGGAGGCCCTGCGCACCGATGGCGTCCGCTACCACCGCAACGCGGACCGGCAGGAATCCGTGCGGCAGGCCCTGGCGGACTGCCGCCCCGGTGATCTGCTGCTGCTGGCGGGAAAGGGCCACGAGCCCTACCAGGAGATCCGGGGCGTGAAACACCCCTACAGCGACCGCCTGGCCGTCGAAGCTGCGCTGCGGAGGAACCGATGACGCGGATCCTTCCCGTCGCGGGTCCCGCGGATCCGGCCATTGAGGAAGCCGCCGCCCTGCTGCGCGCGGGGCGCCTGGTAGCCTTCCCCACGGAGACCGTGTACGGCCTGGGGGCCGACGGACTGGACCCTGAGGCCGTGGCCCGGATCTACGCCGCCAAGGGGCGCCCGGCCACGAATCCCGTGATCCTCCACGTGGCGGACGCGGCCTCCGCCCAGGCGCTTGTCTCCCGCTGGCCCCCCGAGGCACAGAAGCTGGTGGAGCGGTTCTGGCCCGGGCCGCTGACCCTGGTCCTGCCCGCTTCAGGCACCGTGCCTTCCATCGTCCGTGCCGGCGGTCCCTCAGTGGCCCTGCGCTGCCCGGCCCATCCGGTGGCTTTGGCCCTGATCCGCGCCACCGGGCGCCCCCTGGCCGCGCCCAGCGCCAACCGAAGCCAGCACCTGTCGCCCACGCTGGCCCAGCACGTGGCCTCCAGCCTGGGCGAGGCGGTGGACCTCATCCTTGACGGGGGGCCGACGGAGGCGGGCCTGGAATCGACGATCCTCGACCTGTCCAGCGACCGGCCCTGCGTGCTTCGCCCCGGCCCCATCCCGCCGGCCGACCTCGAGGCTCTGGTTGGCCCCGTGGACCTCTGGGCAGGGGCGGTCCGGGCAGGCGACCGCCAGGCGGCTCCCGGCATGGCCGAGCGCCACTACGCCCCCCGGGCCCGGCTGCAGCTGGTGGCGCCAGGCTCCGGCCTGCACGGGACCTTGAGTGAAATCTTGCCCGGGACATCGGGTTTCGTGGCGTACGTGGCCCTCGGAACCCTCCCCCCGCTTCCCCCGGGGGTCCGGGGCATCCTCCTGCCCCTGGATGCGGACACGGTCGGGGCGAGGCTCTACGCCCTCCTCCACGAACTGGATGACGCAGGCTGCGAGCGTATCTTCATGGAGCGCCCGCCGGAAGATGAGGCCTGGCTGGCGGTTCGCGACCGTCTGCGGCGGGCTTCGGCGAAGGAGCAGCCATGAGCCCATCTGCGACCCCCTCTACGAGTCTCTGGTCCCTGTTCCAGGCCGCTTCCCAGGTGGGCGGCGAGATCCTGGGCGACGGCGCCGTGGTGCCGTCCTCGCTCTCGCTGGATACGCGAACTTTGGAACCCGGCGCCTGCTTCGTGGCCCTGCGGGCCGAGCGGGATGGGCACGAGTTCGCTCCCCAGGCGGTGGAGAGGGGGGCCGCCTGCCTGCTGGTGGACCATCCAGTGGACAGCGGGTGTCCACAGCTCGTGGTGCCGGATACCCTGGCCGCGCTCCAGCGCTGGGGCCAGGCCCGGCTGGCCGCGGTGCGCCCCAAGGCGGTGTTCGGCGTCACCGGAAGCGTCGGCAAGACCAGCACCAAGGAACTGCTGGCGGCGGCCGTGGGCGGCTGGAAGACCCCCGGGAACCGCAACAACACCCTCGGCCTGCCCGAGGCCCTGGCCACCCTGCCTGAAGGACTCGGCGCGGCGGTGCTGGAAATGGGCATGAGCACGCCCGGGGAGATCCGGCGCCTCACCGAGATCGCTCCTCTGGACTTCGGCCTCATCACCCTGGTGGGCACCGCTCACGCCGAGAATTTCGCCAAGGGTCAGCAAGGCATCGCCGAGGCCAAGGGTGAGCTGGTGGCCGGCCTGGCACAAGGCGGTGCATGGGCCCACCTGGCTTCGGACCCCTGGTGCCGCTGGATCGCGGAGCAGCCTTGGGCCCGTCATGCCGAGGCCCTGCCGGTGGGTGAAGGGCATCCTTACGGCTGGGAGGGCGTCGAGTCCCTGGGGGCAGCAGGAGAGGCGTTCCTCCTGCGCACACCCAAGGGCAGGTTCCCGGTTCGGATCCAGCTCCCCGGAGAGCATCAGGTGCGCAACGCCGCCCTGGCCGCCTCCCTGGCCATCCATGCGGGCCATGATCCGGAACGGGTGGCAGCGGGCCTGGGAGCGGTCGCGCCTGAACCGGGCCGGGGCAGGCTCCACGAGATGCCTGCTGGCGGCTGCCTGCTGGACGAAAGCTACAACGCCAGCTCCGACTCCATTCTGGCCTGCGCCCATGCCCTGCTGGACCTGCCAGGCGGAGAAGCGGTGGCGATTCTCGGTTCCATGAGGGAACTGGGAACTCATTCCGCGCGGATCCATCGCGAGACCGGCGCCGCCCTCAAGGCCCTGGGGCTGTCCCGACTCTGGGCCTACGGGGACTTCGCCGAGGATTACGCGGAGGGCTTCGGTCTCCGCGCCGTGTCGTTCCCTGATTTCGAATCGTTGCGCGACGCCGCCGCCGGCCTGTCCGCCATCCCGCCGGGAGCCCGTATCCTGGTGAAGGGCAGCCGGTTCTGGCGCGCGGAACGCGCTGTCGAGTGGCTTCTCACCCACTGATCCAGCCCTCAGTCCTCAACCCTCAGTCCTCAGCCCCCAAGTCTTCAGAACTCTGGACCCCCCATGCTTCCTTGGCTCCTCTACCCCTTCCGCGACGTGATCCCCGGGTTCTCCGTCTTCCGCTACGTGACCTTCCGGACGGCCATGGCCGCGGCCACGGCGATGATCCTCAGCCTGGTGCTGGGGCCCTGGGTGATCCGGACGTTGACGGCCCTCAAGATGGGCCAGCACATCCGTGGCGAGGGGCCCGAGCACCACCAGAAGAAGGCGGGGACACCGACCATGGGCGGCATCCTCATCCTGCTGGTGATCACCGTGTCCACGCTGCTCTGGTGCGACCTCAAGAGCGGCGCCATCTGGGTGGCGCTGATGGCGCTGCTGGGCTTCGGCACGGTGGGTGCCTTCGATGACGCCCAGAAGCTGCTCAAGAAGCAGAACCTCGGCCTCACAAGCTGGCAGAAGATGGCTCTGCTCACGGGTATCTCCCTGCTGGTGGCTTGGCTGATCCTGCACTTCGGCCTGCGCGGCGCGGCCACGAGCCAGCTCTCGGTGCCCTTCTTCAAGAACTTCCGCCCCAACGTGGGCGTCTTGCTCATCCCGTGGATCTGGCTGGTGATGGTGGGCACGAGCAACGCCGTGAACCTCACGGACGGCCTCGATGGCCTGGCCATCGGCGGCACGCTCATCGTGTCGCTCACCTACGCGATCCTGGCCTATGTGGTGGGCCACGCGAAGATCGCGGCCTACCTGGTGGTGCCCCACGTCCCCGGCGGCGCCGAACTCTCCGTCTTCATGGGCGCCATGGCCGGAGCCTGTCTGGGCTTCCTCTGGTTCAACGCTCACCCGGCCGAGGTCTTCATGGGCGACACGGGTTCCCTGGGCCTGGGCGGGGCGCTGGGCACCGTGGCCGTGGTCATCAAGCAGGAAGTGCTGCTGGTCATCGCCGGCGGCCTCTTCGTGCTGGAAGCCGTGAGCGTCATCCTCCAGGTGGGCAGCTTCAAGCTGCGCGGCGGCAAGCGCATCTTCCGCATGGCGCCCTTCCACCACCATCTCGAGCTGGGTGGTCTCCAGGAGACGAAAGTGGTGATCCGCCTCTGGATCACCGCCATCGTCTGCTCGATCCTCGCCCTCAGTTCTCTGAAGCTGCGATAGGCTTCGGCCGCTGAGGCCACGGCTGGCCCAGGATGAAACCCTGGCCCCAGGGCACGTCCGCGTCCATGACAGCCTCGAGTTCCTCCATCGTTTCGATGCCTTCGGCGATGAAGCCGATGCACATGTGCCGGGCGAAGTGCGAGAGCGCGTTGAGGAGGGCGGCCTGGTAGGGCCTGCGGTGAACCTGCTCCACGAGGCTCCGGTCGGCCTTGATGTAGTCCGGTGCCAGCCGCGCCATCTGCGTGAGGCTCGCCACGCCGGCCCCGAGATCATCCACGGCCACCCGCAGCCCGACGTCGCGCAGCCGCTTGGCGTAGGTCTGGAGTGCCTCGAGGTCGTGCATACCCTGGGATTCGGTGAATTCCATCACCACGCATTCCACGGGAAAGGACAGGGCTTCCAGCCAGCGCGGCAGGCGCGCCCAGAATCCCGGGGCTTCCAGGCTCACGGGCTCGAGGTTCACGAAGTGGAGGTGGCTGCCGGTTCCGCGCTGCGCCAGGGCCGCGAACGTGGCGTCGAGGAACCGCAGATCCAGGGTCAGCCGATCCTCCGGCGGGAGGGTGGGGTTCTGCAGGATCGGGCCAATCGGATGGGTGATGCCTGCCTTGTCGAGGTGGCGGGCCAGGTACTCCTGGGCCACCATGCGATTGTCCTGCAGCCGGTACATGGGCTGGACGTGAGGGACGATCGTGCCCTCTCCACTCAACAGACTTTCCAGGATGCCCTTGGGCATGGCCGCTCCGCACTCGTTCAAGGGTCCTGCGTCCAGTGTAGCGCTCTATGTGTCCGCATGCAGGAAGGTCCGTCGCGGGTTACGCTGGAATCGGAGGGCGACATGCGCACCGTGGTCATGGGAGCGGGACGTTCGGGCTTGGCGGCGGCTCGTTTCCTCGCGTCGCAAGGGCGGCCCGTGGTGCTGACGGACAGCCGGCCCGGGCCCGATCCCGCCTTGGAGCTTGAGCTTGCCCGAGCGGGCATCCCCGGAGTGTGGGGCAGCCACCCTGAATCGCTCCTGGAGCATTGCGGTGAACTTGTCATCAGCCCCGGCATTCCTCCCAGCGCGCCCTTTGTCGCAGCTGCCATTTCCAGGGGAATCCCTGTCATCGGCGAAGTGGAGTTGGCCCACCGCGCCCTCCGGGACCGGCACGACGGGAACCGCGTGCTGGCCGTGACTGGCACCAACGGCAAGAGCACCACCACGGATCTGGTGGCCCACTTGCTCAAGGCGGCAGACCTGCCTGCGGTGGCCTGCGGCAACCTGGGCACTCCCGTCATCGAGGCCGTGACCGCGGGCGTCCGAGGGGCGGTCTACGTGGTGGAGCTGAGCAGCTATCAACTCGAGACAGTGGCGGCCTTCCATGCCGAGGGCGCGGCATTCCTGAACCTGACGCCGGACCATCTGGCTCGCCACGGCAGTCTCGAGGCCTACCGCCGGGCCAAATTGCGGATCTTCGAGCGGCAGACCGCCGATGATCTCCGGGTTGTCCCCGTGGCTCACCCCGAGTGGTGGCAGGATGCGCCGGGCGGCGGGCGGACCGCGCGCTTTGGCTGGACCGAGTGCGAGGCCTGGTGCGATGCCGGAGGCCACCTGCACCTGCATGGCGAGGTGCTCCTCCACCGCCATGACCTGCGCATTCCCGGCGACCACAACGTGGAGAACGCCCTGGCGGCGGCCCTCCTGGCACGCTACGGCGGCGCGGATGTCGAGGCCATCCGCCAAGGGCTGCGGACCTATCCGGGGCTGGCCCATCGCATCGCCTTCTGCGGCGAGAAGGCCGGCGTGCGCGCCTACAACGATTCCAAGGGCACGAATGTCGATGCCACTGTCACGGCCATCCGGGCCCTGCCGGGCCCGCTGGTGCTGCTGCTGGGGGGCACGGACAAGGGCGCCAGCTACGAGCCGCTGCGCCAGGCCCTGGATGGCAAGCTGCGGCGCCTGGTGTTCCTGGGTGACGCGATCCCACAGCTCACCCGCGACCTGGGCGATCTGCCCCATGACGTGGTGCCGGTCTTCGACGAAGCTGTGCGGACAGCCCTGGCCCTCGCGCGGCCCGGCGACCAGGTGCTCCTCAGCCCGGCCTGCGCCAGCTTCGATCAGTTCGACAACTTCGAGCAGCGCGGGGAGCGCTTCGAGAGCCTGGTGAAGGCCTGGCTCCAGTAGAATCGGTTATGCACGATGCCGTCCGAGCCGCCGCCGATCTCCGCGCCATGCTGGGCGCCGATGCCGTCCTGACGGAAGCCAACGACCTGGCCCGCTATGAGGACGGCTGGCGCTACGGGAAGGGCAGGGCCCTGCTGGCGGTGCGCCCCGGGACCACGGAGCAGGTGTCCGAAGTCATGGCCTACTGCCACGAACGTGGCATCCGGGTAATGCCCCAGGGCGCCAACACGGGCCTGGTGGGCGCCTCGAACCCGGATGCCAGCGGCGAGATGCTCGTGCTCAGCCTGGAGCGTCTGAACAAGCGCCTGGAGATCGACCCCGTCAACCGCACCGCGGTGGTGGACGGTGGGGTGCTCCTCAGCACCCTGAACGCAGCTCTGGCGGAGCACGGCCTCATGTTCCCCATCGACCTGGGGGCGGATCCCAGCATCGGCGGGATGATTGCCACCAACACCGGCGGGACCCGGCTCCTGAAGTACGGCGACGTGCGCCACAATCTCCAGGGCCTCGAGGCGGTGCTGGCGGACGGCACGGTGGTGGAGGTCATGAACCACCTCCGGAAGAACAACACGGGTTTGGACTTCAAGCAGCTTTTCGTGGGCACCAGCGGTGTGTACGGCGTGATTACTGGGGCGGTGCTCCAGGTGGTGCCCGTGCCCCGGCAGCACGCCACGGCCCTGGTGGGCTGCGCCTCCGGCGAGGCGGTGCTGGCTCTCCTGCAGGCGCTGGAGCGGGAGATGGCCGATGTGTTCACGGCCTACGAGGTCATCAGCGCCAACGCCCTGGGCCCCGTGTTCAAGCACCACGAGGACATCCGCAACCCCTACGGCGCCGCCAGGCCCCCTGCGTACACCGCCCTGGTGGAGCTGTCCTCCACGCTTCCGGAAGCGGCGCTGAACCTGGCCGAGGTGCTGGAAGAACGTCTCGGAGCGTTCCTGGAAGGCGAGCGCGGCGAGGGCATCACGGACGTCTTCATGGGCAAGCCCGAGGACTTCTGGGCCATCCGCCACCACATCAGCGAGAGCCTGCGGAACGAGGGCAAGGTGCTGGCCTTCGACATCAGCGTGCCCCGGAGCCGCATGGCCGCCTTCACGGACGCCGCGGTGGCGTTGCTGGCCCAGGATTATCCCTTTGTCCGCTGCTGCGACTTCGGCCACTGGGGCGACGGCGGGACCCACCTCAACCTCGTGTGGAACGAGGCGGAGGCCCCGAAGCCCACGGCCCAGATCGTCGAGGAACTTCAGTCACGGATCTACGACCTGGCGGTTCGAGGCTTCGATGGTTCCTACAGCGCCGAGCATGGGGTCGGCCCGCACAACCAGCGCTTCTACGACGCCTACACCCCGGAGCCCGTGAAGGCCGCGAACCAGGCCCTCAAGCGGCACCTGGACCTCAAGGGCCTCCTGGGCACCACCAGGCTGGGCTGAACCAGGTCCGTCCAGCGATGGCCGCCGGCCGCCTCCGAGGGTAGATTCGAAGGACCCCCGGAGGCTCCATGCGCTCATCCATTCTCGCCCTGTCCCTGGCGGCGCCCCTGCTGGCCCAGGCGCCCGCGCCCAAGGCGGACCTCTTCGAGCCCGTGCGGTTCCTTGTTGGGGATTGGGTGGGGGAATCGGACGGGAAGCCCGGCTCCCCCAGCGGTGCGGCCTCCTTCCGCTTCGAGCTGGAGGGGAGGGCCCTGGTGCGGCGCAGCCACGCGGACTACCCCGCAGCCAATGGCCGCCCGGCCGTTCACCACGAGGACCAGATGACGGTCTTCGTGGAGGGTGGTCAGCTCAAGGCCTTCTACGTCGACAACGAGGGCCACGTCATCCGCTACGTGGCCGCCGCCATTCCCCAGGGCGCGACCTTCACCAGCGAACCGGCCCCGGGTCCGCGCTTCCGCCTGACCTACCTCCGCGGGGCCGCCGACACCGTCGCCGTTCGCTTCGAGATCGCCCCGCCCAACGCTCCCGAGGCCTTCAAGCCCTACGTGGAGGGCGTCACCCGCAGGGTGAAGTGACCCCCAATCCACTCCGTCCACTGGGGGAGATAGCAAGAAGAAGCCCGGCTTTGCCGGGCTTCTTCGCGGGGATCCGGGGGTGTGCGCGCAGCGCGGAACCCCCGGAGGATATCAAGCCTTGTGGTGGGGCTTCTGCTCCCAGAATCGCGGCGGCGCGTAGCAGATGGCCATGAAGATCAGCTGGCTCAGGCCGAAGCCCATGAGGGCGTAGAAGGCCTGGTCCATGAAGCCGTAGGAGTGCAGGCCGACGCCCAGCATGTTCACGCCGAACCAGGAGCAGGCGGTGATGACATTGCCGAAGATGGCCATCACCATGGTGCCGCGTTCGCGGACATAGCCGGCCCAGCGGGCGTGGAGGATGATGGCGTTCCACAGCACGATCAGCAGGGCGCCGTTCTCCTTGGGGTCCCAGCCCCAGAAGCGGCCCCAGGACTGGTCGGCCCAGATGCCGCCCAGCACGGTGCCCACGAAGCTGAAGAAGAGCGCGAAGCAGATGATGCCGTAGGCCATGTCCACCAGCGCCTTGTCCGTCTCCACGTCCACCTTGCTGACGATGTGCTTCCGGATGGCGTAGGCGATGGCGATGGCGCCGGCCAGGAACGTGCCGGAGTAGCCGATGGTGATGGTCACCACGTGGGTGGCCAGCCAGAAGTTGGAGTCCAGCACGGCCCGCATCATCTCCATGGTGTCGCCCTCGGTGCCCAGGTTCTGGGCGACGATCAGGGAGGCGAATCCGGCCACGGCGGCCACGGCGGTGCCGAAGCCCTTGCGGTACATCCGCTCCACGATGAGGCCCAGGATCACGGCGCCCCAGCCCACAAAGATGGCCGAGGAGTAGAGGTTCGTCACCGGCGGGCGGCCCTGGAGGATGATGCGCGCCGCCAGGCCCAGGGTGTGGACGATGGCGCCCGCGAAGAGCAGCGAGTAGGCGGTGGGACGCAGCAGCTCCGGCTTCCAGATCCAGGAGATGCACAGGACGATGAACGCCACGAAGTAGATCGACAGGCCCACGAAGAAGGGCTGGGCCCGGTTGAAGACGATCTCGTTGCTCGCGTGGCTGAGGGCCCCGGGCTTGAGGGTGGAGACCACCCCGTTCAGGTCGGTCAGGGCCTGGTTGAAGCTGGCCGGGTCGTTGGCGACGTAGGCGGCGTTGAGCCGCGCGAGGGGGACCAGGGCCGGATGGGCGCCCTGGCCGGCGGCCATGGCGCGGAGGCCCTCGCCCACGTTCTTCCAGGCATCGGGGCTGCCGCCGGGGAGGGGCGGCAGGATGCGGAACTGGGACAGCTGCATCAGGTCCTGGTGGCGGGCGGAAGCCTCGGCATCGCTGATGGACTGGAGCTCCCAGCCGAGACCGGGCGAGCCGGCCAGCTGGAGGGTGTTCCGCAGCTTGTAGTAGAGATAGACGCGATCGAACAGGTTGACGATGGCGCTCTGGAAGCGAGTCCGCTTCTGGGGTGCGATGGGCTGCGCCGTCTGGGCCTGCTTCTGGATCTCCTCCAGATGGGAGGACAGGTCGACGAAGCTGAAGTAGTTCCGGTTCTTCGTCTGCTTCGCGCCGATGAGGCCGATGACGTCGGGATCATCGATGACGAAGATGGGCTGCTGGTCCGCCACCTGGGGGCGGAACAGCACGTCCAGGATCCACTCGTCGGGTCCGATCGTGCGGCCCTCATAGCGGAAGCCCTGGCGGCTGTGGATGACCAGCAGGGAGTTGCGGGCCACGGAATCCAGCGGCTTGACGCGCCCGCCTTCGAGGATGGGGATGTTGCCGAAGCCGGCGACGTCGAAGCCGCGCACCTTCCCGCCGGGGAGGGCGAAGGCCAGGGCGATCAGGAGGGCGAGGGCCCCGGCGGCCCAGGAGAGGTATTTCTGCACGAAGGTCATGTCAGCCCTCCTTTTTGTCCTGGCGCCGCTTCAGGGAGCGCCGCAGGACGATGGCGAAGTGCACGAGCAGGCCCAGGGAGACCAGCACGCAGGACACATAGGGGAGAAGCCAGCCGGGATTTTCGACCACGGAAAGGACGGACAGGGTGTCGTTCTTGCCAAAGCTCGCCTGGTAGAAGGTCTTGCCCTCGTACCGCAGCGGCTGGTTCATGTAGATGAGCACCTCGCGGGATTCCTTCTGGGAGGGGTTCACCACCTGGACCAGGCTCGAGAAGTTCTTGGGGATGTCGGTGCCGGGGTAGACGTCGTGCCGGAACTGCTTCAGCGTGAAGGCATAGGGCAGATACTGGCGGCGGAGGCGCATGGTGAGGAGGTAGGTGTGCCCTTCGTGGGTGAAGGACTGGGGCGCTCCGAGCGCCATGGAAGCCAGCCAGACGCCGTAGCTGCGGCCACCGGCCACGGGCTCCACGAACACGGACCCCGTGTTCAGCTCGTTGTCGTTGGTGACCGTGGGGCGCTCCACGACGGAGATGCCGGGGCCGATGCCTGCGGTCGCCAGGGATGGCGGCGCGCCCGGAGGCAGGTTGGACAGCTCCGAATTGGGGTAGTAGCGCTTCACGTTGAGGGTGAGGGGCGTATCGGGGATGGCGATGGACCCGCCCTTGGCCAGCAGGGTGTCGGGCACCGAGTAGACCTCGTCCCAGGTGGGGTCGGTGATGTCGATGACGGCCAGCTCCATGTTCTTGTAGCTCTGGACGTAGTTGACGGTCTGGCCCACCTCGATGGACATGTTGGTGTCCACCTGCATCATGCCGGCCACGAACTCGCCGGCGAACAGAATCACCAGGCCCGCGTGGACCAGCCACATGCCGGCCTTGGTCCAGCTGCGCTGGATGTCGAGCGTCTTGGCGATGAGGTTGAGGGTGAGGAGGAGGCCCACAAGCCCGCCTCCCGGGAACACGGGCAGGGGGAAGGGGAGGAAGCTGACCTGCCGCTTCACGAAGAAGCTGCGCATGTAGGCGTTCACGGCACCCTGGGTGCCCATCTCCACCTGAGCCAGGGTGCAGAGCACCACGAGCGCCATCAGGCAGGCGAGCAGGACGATGGTGAGTTGGAAGGACTTGAAGAACTTCCAGATGCGGGAGGCGAGTGTCTTAATCAAGGCGGAGGCTCTCCAGGATGCGCATGAAATCAGGCTTGGCCTTGGCCACGGGGCCGGCGTCCCCCGTCAGCTTCAGGAACCAGGTGTTGCCGTCGGGGGTGGAGATCAGGCCGGCCACCATGCGGCTCTTGGTCTGGCCTTCGCTGGTGAAGTCGTAGACGTTGAGCGCGCCGGCCTTGGTCTTCACCACCTTCCGCGCGGCAGCCAGGGCCGCCTCGTCGATGGGGCCCAGCCCGATCTGCCCGCGCCAGCGGTTCACGTTGGCCAGCTCGCCACCGGCAGCCCCGGGCAGCACCACCACCGTGGCTTCGTTCTTGCCCGCCACCGGTGACTTGAAGGTGGCGAAGCGCATTCCCTCGCCGGGAACTTCGCTCCAGCCCTGGGGCAGGGACCACTTGAGGGAACCCTGGCCCGAAGGCCTCGGAGGCGCGGGCATTCCCCCATCAGCGGGCGGCATTCCCATGGGTGGTCCGGAGGGGGCTTCCTGGCCCGTGCCGTCCAGCCGCGCGGCGGCAGACTCCTTGGGCACTCGGTAGTGATTCACCTGGTCCCGGTTGCACCCGAGGGCGGCCAGGGTCAGGAGCCCGGCGCCGGCCAGCAGTGAAGCCTTCGAGATGAAGGACGTGGGTCGGTGGGGAGGCGTCAATGTTTTCAACAAAGGGTTCCTCTGGGACATTTCAGAATACCGGACCTTCCAGTGTGAAGACAGGCAAGGATGGGGGCGGGCTTACAGGTCGAGCCGCAGGACGGCTTCGTCGATGAGTCGGGCCAATTGGTGGTCCTTTTCCGTGATGCCTCCTGCGTCGTGGGTGGTCAGGGTGATTTGCACACGGCCCCAACCAAAGAGGATATCTGGGTGATGATTCATTGCCTCGGCAGGTTCCACGACGCTGGTCACAATCCGGAAAGCGGTCATGAAATCCGGGGTCCGGAACTCCCGTACCAGGCATCCGTCCTGTTCGATCCAACTCATGACCGCGCCTCCTGGGCCAAGGTGGCCTCCAGCTCCGTCAATTCCGCCTGCAGCAACCATTCCTCCGGATAGGCCCGAGCCCGGTCCAGCAAGGCCCTGAGTCGTCCGCCATCTCCGGCCTCTCGCAGAGCCCGGGCTTCCTGGTAGAGGTCGGCCAGGTCAGGGGAAAGAGAGGACGCCTTGCGGGTCCGGGCCTGGGCTTCGGCTTCGCCTTCCGCGAAGGTCCCCTGGGCGCCGTACCAGCGGTCCCAGGCGCTCGGGTCCGCCGGGCCGCCCGCCACGGAGGGCAGGCTGGAACTGAGGAAGAGCAGGGCCCAGCTGGGCAGGTCCAGGGGGCGGCCGTCCTGGTGGCCCCGCAGGTTGATGACCTCGTGCTCGCCCACCCGGAAGCCCGTGAGGAAGAGTCCCGAGGGCAGGTCCAGGCTGAAGGGGCCGCGGGGGGGCAGGGCTCCGCGCCCGAAGGCCACCAGGGCGGTACCGGGCCAGGGCGAACCCTCGGCCGTGCCCTTCCGGGAGATCATCACGGGACCCTCCACCCGCGCCAGGGCCGTGGACAGGCCCGGGGCCAGCTCGGCGCGGGCGGGGATGCGGGCCACCACCTTGCCCGTAAGCTCCAGGCCGCCTTCCAGGCCCAAGTGGTTCACCGTGCGAGCCCGGAGGGCCTCCTCCAGGCCGTGGTCGCCGCCGCGTCGCCAGCCGAGGGTGGCCTCGAAGGCCTCCAGCACCTCGAAGAGGTGGTCGAAGTCCCGGGCCACGAAGAGCTGGGGCTGCATGCGGGTGATGTCGTATTCGGTGTCCGCGCAGGCGAGGCTGAGGGGCACCTTGGCCACCGCGGAGGTGAGGCAGTGGGCGGCCTCGCCCAGGCTGCTGAGGAGGCCGGCACCATAGAGCTTGGGATCCGCCAGGTCGCCCACCAGGCCGTACTCGGCGGTCCACCAGTAGAGGCGGCTGGCCTTGGTGCTCTCGCTCACGTAGCGGCGGCTGGCGGTGGCGGCCCGCAGGCGCTCCTCGGCCAGATGGACCTCGGCCTCCGTGGCCTCGGGGTCCTCCTTCACCACGCTGAGGTTGCGGATGGCCTCGTAGACGGCCTGGTCCTCCACGGAGGCGATGGCCCGGAAGCCCGCCTCGCCGCAGCGCTTGAGGTAGTCCGCGTAGCGCCGGTCCGCCAGGATGGGCGCGTGGCCGGCGCTCTCGTGGACGATGTCCGGGGCCGGGGTGTATTCGATGTGCTCGTGGCTGCGGATGTCCGCGGCGATGGCCAGGACGCCCAAGGACTGCAGCTCCGTGAACACAGCCGGGGGGATGAAGCCCCGCACGCCCACGGCGGACCAGCCCAGGCCCTCGAGCTTGAGGTTCATCTCGTCCAGGCTGGGGATGCGCTCCAGGCCGATGCCCGTGGCCGCAAGGCCCGAAAGGTAGCTGGCGTGAGCCGTGTCCTTCAGGCGGTCCGCCAGCCGGTGCAGGATGTGCCGCCAGACCGCGTGGTCCCGCGGGGTGTAGGCGTCATAGTCCTGGGCCGCCACGTAGCGCCGCAGGTGGGCTGGGAGCCGGTCGATGGCGCGCTGGGTGGGGCTGGGAGACGTGGAAGTGGGGGCCATCATTGAATTCTAATCCGAATTCAATGGCCCGTCCCGGTCCAGGGGTACCCTGGGGCCATGGCCTTCGATCCCTGGGACCCCTACCGCGATCTGCGCTTTGCCGGAACCCGGGAGCACCCGGTGCATGGTCCCTGCTTCATCGCGGAGGGCCGGATCCTCGTGGAGGATCTGCTGTCGGCGGGCCGGGCGGGGCGCCTGCAGGTCGTGTCCGTGGCGGCGACCACCACCGCCGCCGAGGCCGCACGGGTCCTGCTCCCGGAGGGGACGGAGCTGCTGGTGGCCGAGCCGGAAGCCCTGTCGGAACTGGCGGGCTTCTCCTTCCATCGCGGCCTCATGGCCCTGGCGAAGATGCCGCCGCCTCCACCTGTCTCGACGCTGCTCTCAGCCCGGCGCCTGCTGGTGCTCCCGAGGCTCTACGACGGCGAGAACCTGGGCCTGCTGCTGCGCAGCGCGGCCGCCCTGGGACTGGACGGCGTGCTGGCGGGGCCGGGGCCGGGCCTCTGGAGCCGCCGCACGGTGCGGGTCTCCATGGGCGCTGTCTGGCGCATCCCCGTCTGGCGGGTGGAGAATCCCTGGAGCCTCCTGTCGGATTGGAGGCTTGCGGAAGCGGGCTCGGAGGTCGTGGCGGCAGCGCTCACGCCTGTGGCGGAAGACGCCCGTCGCTGGCAGCCCACCAGGCGTTGCGCCCTGGTGATGGGGCCGGAGGACACGGGCCTGGATGCGGACCAGTTGGCCCGCTGCGACCGCGCCGTGGCCATCCCCATGGCCTCGGGCATGGACAGCCTCAACGTGGCCGCAGCCGGAGCCATCCTCATGTTCCGGATGGTGGGGGGAAGCTAGGGCTCGCGGCTGCTGGCGATGTCCACCAGACGCATCAGCTCAGCCACGACCTCATGGCAGGCGGTGTCCTGCTCGTAGAGGACCGACACCTTCTTCCGCGCGGCGGCCACGTCGCCGCAGGCCTTGCCCCGGGCGATGAGTTCTTTGCATCGCTCGGGCATGGGGCCCCAGTTCCCGCACTCCACAAAGCGGTCGCTGAGGAAGATGAACTTGGGGATGGCCTCGCCCCCGTTGGTGAGGAAGCGGGCGAACACGTCCGGGTGCTGCATTCGGCTGATGTAGCGGACCTCCAGCTTCGGACCTGCCTCGGCCAGGCGCTGGAGCACGGGCGCGTGGCGCACCACGTCGCCGCACCAGTCCTCGGCGATGGCTATCACATGCACAGGTCGGGGCAGGGCGGCCAGGACGCCCACCGTCGGTGGGTCCAGGGCCAGGGCACGATGCTGGGTCTCGATCTTGGTTCGCTGCTCGGGGGATTCCGCTGCGGCCAGCCACTCGGCGTAGGTAAGGCCGGAATCGAAAACCGCCTGCCAGTCCACGGTCGGCAGGATGGCGGGACGGGGCATGAAACCTCCAGCGAACCTCTGATGCTGCCATGCCCGAGCCCGTGACCTGACGTACCTTGGGAGTGGCGCGGATCGCAGCCCGCGGGAAAGGGGGCGCCATGAGAGCCATGTGGAATGCCACCAAGCCACCCCTCGAATGGATGGATCCCATGGTGAGGGTGCCGAAGTACGAGCTCCATGCCGGCGACGAGGTGCTGGCGCGCCTGTCTCTGGAGCCGCTCTGCCGGACCTTCGCCACCGTGGAGACGGCGGAGGGGCATTGGACCTTCAAGCAGACGGGCATCCTGGCCACGCTCGTCCACATCCGGGAGGCCGGGACCGATCAGGATCTGGCCATCTTCCATCCGGGCTTCCTGGGGCGGGGACTGCTCCGGTTCTGCGACGGCGAGACTTTCCAGTGGCGGCGGGCCCACCACGACGGAGGCTGGTCGTTCCGGGACAAGGACGGTCGCGTGGTGCTCACACTCCGGTTGGAGCCCTCACCGCCCGGTGAGCCCTGGCCCCGGCGGACCCGGGCTGAAGTCGACATCACGGCGGAAGGCCGCCCCAACCCGCGGACACCCCTGCTGATGGCCGTCGGCTGGTTCCTGATGCTGCTCCATCCGCTCTAGTCGCTGGGCATCGCGGACCTCATGGTCCGGAGGCCACGCACCGTGAAGTGCCTTCTTCACCTCGAGGCTCCGTGGTCTAGAGTGGAGGTCCGGTCTTTTCAGGAGTTCTCATGGCCACCGCCAAAGCCTACGCCGCTGCCTCTGTCACGTCTGCCCTCGCGCCCTTCCAGATCGAGCGCCGGGCCGTAGGGCCGCACGATGTCCAGATCGAGATCGCCTATTGCGGCATCTGCCACTCCGACCTGCACCAGGTGCGCGACGAATGGGGCGGGTCCAAGTACCCGATGGTCCCCGGACATGAGATCGTCGGGAAGATCACGGCCGTGGGCGCCCATGTGAAGGCCTTCAAGGTCGGCGACCTGGCGGGCGTGGGCTGCATGGTGGATAGCTGCCGCACTTGCCCCAGCTGCCAGCGGAAGCTCGAGCAGTTCTGCGAGAAGGGCGTGGCCTGGAGCTACAACAGCACCGAGATGGACCGCGTGACGCCCACCTACGGCGGCTACTCGTCCAGCATCGTGGTGGACGAAGCCTTCACGCTGAAGGTCTCGCCCAAGCTGGACCTGGCCGCCACGGCGCCGCTGCTCTGCGCCGGCATCACAACCTACTCGCCCCTTCGCCACTGGAACACCAAGAAGGGCGACAAGGTGGGCGTGGTGGGCCTGGGCGGGCTGGGCCACATGGCCGTGAAGATCGCCGCCGCCATGGGCGCCGAGGTCACCATGCTCAGCACGTCGAAGTCGAAGGAGGCCGACGCCCGCAAGCTCGGCGCGCACCACTTCGGCCTCACCTCGGACGACGCCACCTTCAAGCGGCTGGCGGGCCAGTTCGACCTCATCATCGACACCATCTCCGCCCCCCACGACTACAACAAGTACCTGGGCCTGCTCCGGGTCGAGGGCGCCATGGTGCTGTTGGGCGTACCCCCGGAACCCACGCCCGTGGCAGCCCACGCCCTCATTGGCGGCAGGAAGATCCTCACGGGTTCGCTCATCGGTGGCATCCAGGAGACCCAGGAGATGCTCGACTTCTGCGCGGAGCACGGCATCGTCTCCGAGATCGAGCTCATCCCCGTCCAGAAGGTGAACGAGGCCTACGAACGGATGCTGAAGAACGACGTGCGCTACCGCTTCGTGTTGGACATGAAGACATTGTGATTGAATCTGCGTAAACACGGCGTGGAACAAGGAAAAAAGCGGTTGGCAGCTTGGCCATGAAGAGGTAACCTTCCCAGGCTCCCCTTCTCCTCCAGCAGGCGGAGGTTCCATGCCGTCCCTTGCCCCCGGCTCGCCTCTCGGTGCCTACGAGATCGTGGGTACCCTCGGCGCCGGCGGCATGGGAGAAGTCTTCCGGGCCCGGGACACGAAGCTGGGTCGCGAGGTGGCAATCAAGGTCCTGGCCGAATCCTTCGCTTCGGATCCGGCCGGACTGCGGCGGTTCCAGCAGGAGACGCGGGCGATGGCCGCCTTGTCGCATCCAAACGTCGTGCAGGTCTTCGACGCTGGTGAGCACCGCGGGCTCCCCTACCTCGTGATGGAGCTGGTGGAGGGCGAGACCCTCCGGAAACGGATGGCCGCGGGACCCATGCCCTGGCGCCAGGCGGCGGAACTTGCGGCGGCGGTGGCGGATGGCCTCGCCGCAGCCCACGCCAAGGGCATCATCCATCGGGATCTCAAGCCCGAGAACCTGATGCTGACCCAGGATGGCCACGTGAAGATCCTCGATTTCGGGCTGGCCAAGCTGCGAAAGGAACAGTCCGACCCGCATACGCCACGGCCGACGCCGGGGACGCTCCAGCTGGCCGGGAGGCTCACGGAGGCGGGCCTGGTCATGGGAACCGCCGACTACATGAGCCCTGAACAGGTACGCGGCCGGGCCCTAGGAGCTCCAAGCGACCTGTTCAGCCTGGGAGTGATCCTGTGGGAGCTGGTGACGGGCGGTCACCCCTTCCGGCGGAGCACGCCCGGGGAGACCATGCGGGCGATCCTGATGAACCGGCCGGAACTCCCCGGCACGAAGGAACGGCTGCCCTCGCCCCTGGGGGGCATTCTGCGGGTCTGCCTGGCGAAGGACCCCGCTGAGCGATTCAAGACCGCGCGGGCCATGGCGGAGGCCCTGCGTTTCGCCGCCCGTTCGGATCTGGAACCGCGTCCGATCCTAGGGCGCTCCGGCTATCCGTCGCCGGCGCGGGGCCTCCAGTTTCTGGGTGCCGGGCTGGCCCTGGCCCTCGTGGGCGCTGGCGCGGGCATCTACGCCTGGCTGCGGAGCCATCAACCTGCGCCGGCGACCAAGGCGAGGGACCTGCCCAGCGTCCTGGCCCTCCCCGCGCGGGTGTACGGCGCCGAGGAGTCGGCCTTCCTCACGGACGCCGTGCCCAATACCCTGTCCACCCTCCTCTCGAAAGTGGAAGGTCTGGACACGAAGGCGCCGCCCTCCAGTTTCCAGATGGAGAAGTGGAAGGGGGACCTGGCCCGGGTCACGGAGGCCTACCACGCGGACCATCTGGTGGTCACGACCATCACGAAGAAAGCTAGGCACCTGATCCTAAACGTGCAGCTGGTCGATACACGGACCTGGAAAGTGCGGTGGGGGCATCAGTACGAAGGCACCCAGGCGGACTACAACACCCTGGTTCGCGACGCGGCGGAGGCCGTGGCCCGGACCCTGACCCGGGAGGAAGGGCTCGGCCCGGTCATCGCCCGGCCCACCACCGGCTCCGAGGGGGAGCTCGCCTTCGGCGAAGGGCGGCACTTCCAATACCGGTACCGGACGCTGGGACGGCGCCAGGACTTCGATCAAGCCGTGGCCGCCTTCGAGAAGGCCTTCCGCCTGGATCCGCGCAACAGCGAAGCCGCGGTGCAGCTGGCCTGCCTGCACGGATGGCGCGCCTACCAAGCGGGCACGGCCCAAGCGGGCGAAGCCGAGCGGCAACTCGAGGCCACGTGGGCGCGGCGGGCCCTGGAGATCGATTCCCGTTGTGGGCTGGCCTGGAGCCTCCTGGGGGCTGTGGAGGTGCAGGGTCGGCGCGGGAATCCGGATCTGGCCGTGGAATACGCGGTGAAGGGGGTGTGCCTGGCCCCGAACCAGGCCCAGGTCCACATCACCATGGCCACCATCTTGTCCGGCCCAGGGTCGGTGGGGCTCTTCATCGCGGGCGGCCGGCGGTCCATGGAACTGGACCCCATGGATCTCACGGGACCCGCCTTCGTGGCGCTGGGACTGGCGTGGATGGGGCGGGCCGAGGAGGCCCTGGTCATCGCGGATCGGGCCCTCCTCCGGGAACCGGAGCACGTGCTGCTCAACCACACGGTCCGGCCCTACGCCCTGGCACGGCTGGGCCGGCTGGACGAGGTGGAGGTGCACGTCACGCGTCTCGGCAAGCCGGTCAGTACGACCATCCGGTTCTGGTGCGCGGCGGACCGCGGGCAGGAGGCGGAGGCCCGGGCCCTCGCGAAGGGCCTGCTGGCGCACTGGCTGGGCCCGGAGGAGCGGGCTATCGACCTCGGGAACGCAGCGATGTTCAACGCGCCTTACCTCGTCAAGGTGGGGCTGAACGACGACGCCCTCCGGCTCCTCCTGCGGAGTGTGGAGGTGGGCAGTCCTCCCTGCCTGGATTGGCTCCTGACCAACCCGGAGATGCAGCGGCTGCGCTCTGATCCCCGGTTCGCGAGGATTCTCCAGGCCTCCCGGAACGGTGCGGCGATGGTGGCGAGGCAGCTTGGCCGGGCCCAGATCCGGGGGGACCTCCCGGAGTACCTGTATGGCCCCCTGGAGGACCTGCACCGTCACGTCGCGATGGCTTCATCGCCGGGGCCATGAGAAGCGCCCCGCGGGGCGGGGCGCTTCAAGGCCGGGACCGGCGTCTACCGGTACTGGAACACCAGGTCCAGGGTGGCGGGCCCGCCCTTGGTGCCGTTCTGCCAGGGGGTGATCGTGATGTCCTCGATGACGCCCTTCTGCAGGTCGAGGTTCAGCAGCTTGGGATTGAACAGCAGCTCCCAGTTGGTGGCCTGGCCCATGGCCATGACGCACCCATTCTTCAGGGCCTCTGGGTGGGTGCCGAAGGCGGGGATGGTGCCGTTGACCTGGTGCACCAGCGCCGTGGCCCAGGGCGACCCATCGCGGATCAGGGGATCGTTGGGGAGGAGTGCCAGCAGCTGGACGCCACGCTGGACGATCGTCGATCCGGCGGGTCCCACCTGCATGGGGTGCCGCGCGTCGACCACCGTGAGGGTGGTTCCTTCGGGCAGGGCCCTCTGCAGGTCAGCCAGCTGGTCCCGGCTGCGGCCATAGTCGCAGACGACGCCGAAGTGGGTTTTCCCCTGGTAGATGATGCCCGCCGCCTTCACCACGGGGCCGAAGTCCTCGGCGGCGAGTGAGGCAGTGAGGGCAGCCAGGGCGAGCACTGTGGTGGGTCGGAACATGGAACACCTCCATGAATGGAACCCGGACCGATCCGGGTGGCGCCGAGCCATCGCTGCGGCGAAGGAAAATCTGGGAAAGACCACCTCTCCCCGCCATAACCGATGGCTTACGATGTAATTGCACTAAAATAAAGAATTGTTGCGACAGGTTCAATGCGAGGCAGACTTGATCTCTTCTGGAATTGGGGTCGGTTAGATCCGGGTGAGATCGGCTGTTGATGAGGGGCCGACCGGTCCCATACTTGCCACGCCTCCCAGGAGCGTCGGATGACCCGGCTGGCCTTTGGCGGATTCGAGCTGGACCCTCACACTGGCGAATTATGGAAGGGCGAGGATTGCATCCGGATCCAGGACCAGCCCCTCAAGCTGCTGCTCTGCCTGCTCGAGAGGCCCGGCCAGATCGTGGGGCGCGAAGAGCTCCAGAAGCGGGTCTGGTCCGGGGACATCCACGTGGGGTTCGAGGATGGTCTCAATGCGGCCGCTTGGCGCCTCCGCCAGGTGCTCGGCGACTCCGCGGAAGCGCCCGCCTTCATCGAGACGATCCCCCGCAAGGGCTACCGCTTCGTGGGAAAGGTGGTCCCCCTCCCGGGCAAGTCCCCTCCGCCCTCCGGATCCTTCCCGATGCCGGTTTTCAGGCCCCCCTCGAGCTCCGGGATGGACGCGTTCACCCCCACTCGAGTCCGTCGGCCGTGGCGCCCCTGGACCCTGTGGTTCGGGGCCGTCCTCGGTCTGGGCCTTATGGGCGTCGGCGTGATGCTCTGGGGGGTCATGAGGGCGCGCGCGGTGACCCTGGTCATCACTCCGCTGTCCAACCTGACGGGCGACCCTGCCGTGGACTACTTCGCCTCCGCCCTGTCCCGACAGGTCACCCAGGACCTTGTGAACGTTCCGAGCCTGGATGTCCAGTCCGCTGAAAGGCCCGATTCGGACAGGTCTCTGCCAAAGGCCGCACTGACCCTCACCTGGACCCTGGATCGGGAGGCCGGAGGCTACCGCATCCACGTGAACCTGAGGGATGCCCAGGGACGCAGCCGGGGCGATCGCACCTTCCCCGTTCCACAGGAGGAATTGCATCGGATCCACCGGACCATCGCCGACTACATCGCCCAGCAGGTGGCAGGACAGGCGGCGGGGCAGGTAGCGGGACCGGCGACGGGAGAGGGCGTGGCGGCTGGGCTCAGGCTGGCGGGATGGGCAGGCCGTGCTGGCGGAGGAAGCTGAGCTTGTCCCAGTAGCCGCGCTGGAAGGCGATCCTCCCGTCCACCACGCGGAAGAAGCCGCAGCCGCGCAGGCCCAGGGGATCGCGCCACTCGAGGATCGCCCACTCGCCATCCTCGAAGAGGTTCTCCACCAGGCACACCATCTCCGCCGCCGCGAACTCCCGCGCGAACATGGCCCGGATCGCCTCCCGGCCGGCCACCGGAGCCTCGGCCACCTGATGGTTCACCGCGTCCTCGTGGTACATCGCGGCCAGAGCCTCGGCATCGCCGCGGTTGAAGGTCTCGACCCAGGCTGAGACCAGGCTTCCAGGGGTGAGTGGCATGGGAACTCCGGGGCGTGGGCGTCAGGCCTGGGATTGGTCCTTCATCTTGGCCGCGTTGTAGGCCACGCTTCCACCCCTGGCGACGCTGAGCGACTGCCATGAGCCGGGCGCCAGGTGCTTCGCGAGGAAGACCATCTGGCCTGCGTGGTAGGGGTAGTGGGCGAGCTGGCGGTTGATGGCCTCGAGCACGGTGTGGGGCTCGTGCCGGATGGTCACGGTCCGGTCGAGGTCGGCGGCGGTGAGGCTTTCCAGGGCATCGAAGAGGCGGGCCCATCCCCGTTCCCAGCGGTCGCGCAGGGCCCGCGGGTCGAAGGTCTCGGGATCCTCGAACTCGGCGTCGCGGTGGCGGTCCAGCTTCTCGCCATCGGTGGTCAGGAAGTCAGTCCAGCGCGAGAGCATGTTGCCCGAGAGGTGCAGCATCAGCGTGGCCAGGCTGTTGGATTCCGGATCCAGCCGGTGCGCCCAGCGTTCCACGGGCACCTGCGCGAGGGCGCGGTCGCACTGAGCGTGCGCTTCACGGAAGCGCTTGAGGGCATCGGCCAGGTAGAGGTCGCCGTTCATGGGAAGCTCCTGGGAGAGGGGGGCAGTTTGGGGGGTGGTCGGACCCGCGTCAGGACAGGGTGCCCCCGAGAGGGGCTGCGGACGGGGCATAGGCCTTGGACATCCGCCGGAACTCGATCCGGATGTCCTCGAAGTCATGGAATTCCACACCCGTTTCCGCGTAGCCCAGGCCCCGGTAGAAGCGGATGGCGCGGTCGTTGCCCTTGTAGACCACCAGCCAGGCGGACGGGGCGTTCCGGGCCCTCATCGCGGCCTCGCCCGCCTGCATGAGCCGCTGCCCGATCCCGCCCTGGATCAGGTCCGGGTCCACGTAGAGCTTCTGGACCTGCCAGGCCTCCGTGCCTCCCGCCTTCAGCTTCAGGAAGCCCTGGAGGCGGCCCTCCGCCTCGGCCACGAAGTAGAGGTTGGCCGCCTTGGCCAGGCTGCCGGCGATCTTCCCGGCGGAGTACGTCCCGTCCAGATAGCGGGCCAGCACGTCTTCCCGGAACAGCGCCCCGAAGGCCCAGGAGAAGCTCTTCCGGCCCAGGGAGGCGATGGCTTCGGCATCTCCCGCGACCGCACCGCGCACCGTCGTGTTCATCTCAGGCACCTCGAACAGGGGCCGCAGGGATTGAGAACGATTCTCGATCACCTGGACCTTGGTTCGAGGATGCCGCTCCGCCCAGCGTCGGGCCACCCGACTCTTGCGGCGTTTGACGATCAGACAACTTTCGCGCCGGCCGGTCCGGCAAACCCCGATCGGATCCGCCGCACCAGCATCGGCACGACCAGCATGGCGCCGAGGACGATCCACATGGTGGTGTCCGGGTTCTTGATGACCGTGTTCAAGCGCAGGGTCGTGAGGGCGATGACGCTGTAGTAGAGCATGTCGCCTGCGATGGCGAAGGCCCAGCCCGCCAGGAAGCCGTGGCCCGCGGCCAGGGCCGCGCTCCGGCCGGTCATGGGGTCCACGCCGAAGGCGATCATGACGAGGGAGATGGGCCCGGCGCCGGGGCCGCCGACATGCGCGGCGCTGCGGGCCATGGCCTCCCGCATCGCCGCGCCGAACCTGGCGAGGAAGGCCACCCGCCGCCCCAGCGCCACGAACAGCCGCAGCATGGGCTCAAAGGCCAGGGCCAGGATTACGTCCGAGACGAAATACAGCCCCACCGTCAGGGGCCAAGCCAGCCCCTTGGACTGCGCCAACAGCACCCCCGCCGGAATCCCACCCCCAACGGGGATCAGGAAGAGGAGGAGGACGGAAAGCATGAACCCATGCTACCCCGCCCGACGGCCGGGGTCTGGTGCCAATGGAAGGGTGGCAGCCTCTCAGCCCCGGGTGCCCTTCGGATCAATGGACCTCGGATAGGTGCGCTCCTCCTGGATCTGGCCATCCTCCTTGTGGATCTTCACGGAACCCGGGTGGTCGTGCATGTAGACACGCATCTGCCCGATCGCGTCCGCCTTGGTCATCGCATGGACCACGGGCCGACTGCCTCCTTCAGGCTTGAGGTTCCAGGCGTTACCTTCTTTGGCGAGGTGATAATTTTTCATATCGTCCTCCTCATGTGGCTATCGCCGGTGCTGAAGATAGGCCTTTCCTGCAGCATGGCCAATGAAGCTGCCACACCTCTGCCGCGATGGGCCTCGAGTGGATCCTCGTGCTGCCCGGGGTCTTCAATGCCTGGAAGCCACGGGTGGCGTCACTTTGAAGACGAAGGCAGGAAGCAGATCCATGCCCAAAGTACTTGGCGCAGATCGCCCGATGATGGCCATCGAACCGGAACCTCCTGCAGGGGGATCGAACTCGGCAACGTCCGCCAATAGGACCGGCCGACGAATCCCATCCCTTTCGAGCTTTTCCTGGATGATGCCTAAAGCCTGAGTCCATGAGCCATGACTTACAACACCATACGATGGGCATGAAAATAACTGCATAAAATGTGAAACCGCCTGGTCGTTCACTTTCCCTAGATTGGGTATGTCGACCCCGGGCTTGAGGATCTGCCGAACCTTGGGGAATTCCGCCATCCCTCCACGGCGGGGGGATTCAATCGGCAGGGCGTATCCGACGTCCAGGCAACCGCTGGCAGGCTGCCTCGTCCGTGAAGCGCCGTGGGGTTTTGTTACGACCTCTTAGGAGCTGTTTCGAGAGACGCTCAGCCCCACACTCGCTTGCCGCCCACCCAGGTGCCGATGACCTTCCCGGGCAGGCTCCAGCCCTTGAAGGGGGTGTTGTAGGACTTGGACTGGATGAAGGCGCGGTCCACCTGGACCTGGGCGCCGGGATCGAAGAGGACGAAGTCGGCGGGGGCGCCGGGCTGGAGGCTGCCAAGGCCGCGGCGGTCCAGATGGAAAGCCTGGGCGGGCTTCCAGGAGAGCAGGGCGATGGCCTTCGCCAGGCTGAGGACCTTGCGGTTCACCAGCAGCTCCATCGTGAGGGGCAGGGCGGTCTCCAGGCCGATGACGCCGAAGGCGGCGATGGGCAGCTCCACTTCCTTGTCGTCCCAGCCGTGGGGCGCGTGATCTGTGGCGATGGCGTCCACCGTGCCGTCCGCGAGAGCCTCCAGCACCGCCTGGATGTCGGCCTCGGTGCGGAGGGGCGGGTTCATCTTGTAGTCGCTGTCGAACTTCATCAGTTCCTTGTCCGACAGCGCGAAGTGGTGGGGCGTCACCTCGCAGGTGACATTCAGGCCGCGGGCCTTGGCCTCGCGCACCATGCGCAGGGAGCCCTTCGTGCTGAGATGGGCCAGGTGCAGGTGGCCGCCGGTGTGCTCGGCCAGGATGATGTCCCGGGCCACCATGGCCTCCTCCGCCGCCGCCGGGATGCCGAGACAACCGAGCGACGCGCTCACGGCCCCCTCGTGCATGTAGCCCTTGCCGGCCAGATCGCGATCCTCCTCGTGGGCCACCACGGGAACCTCCAGCCAGCGCGTGTACTCCAGCGCCCGGCGCATGAGGGCCGAGTTGCCGATGGGCACGCCGTCGTCGGAGAAGGCCACGCAGCCCGCGGCCTTCAAGGTGCCCATGTCTGCCAGTTCCTCGCCCTTCATCTCGCGGCTGACGGTCCCGATGGGGAAGTAGCGGCACAAGTCGGCCTTCGCGGCGCGGGTCAGCATCATTTCCGTGATGGCCACGCTGTCGTTCACGGGCTTGGTGTTGGCCATGGCGCAGACGGAGGTGAAGCCGCCCGCCACCGCCGCCCGGCTGCCCGTCTCGATGCTCTCCTTGCGGGTCTGCCCAGGCTCGCGGAAATGCACGTGCAGGTCCACGAAGCCCGGCGCCAGCACCGTTCCGCCACCGTCCAGGACGTCGGCGCCGGCGGCGAGCGGATCGTTCCCCGCGTCGGCCCCGATCGCGGCCACCGCCCCCTCCACCACCAGCAGCGAGCCCATCCCATCCAGGTTCTGGGCAGGATCCACAAGGCGGACGTTCTTCACGAGGAGGGACATGGGGGCTCCGGGGCTGGCTTCCGGTCTAGTTTGGGCTGTCAGCTGTCAGCTGTCAGCTGTCAGCTGTCGGCTATCAGCTATCAGTGGCCGACAGCTGATAGCCGACAGCTGATGGCGTCCCTACTCCATCCGGTAGTTCGGGGCTTCCTTGGTGATCATGACGTCGTGGGCATGGCTCTCGCGGAGGCCGGCGCCGCTGATCTCGACGAGGGTGGCCTTCTGCTGGAAGTCGGCGACGGAGGCGCCGCCGCTGAGGCCCATGCCCGCGCGGAGGCCGCCCATGAGCTGGGTGACCAGATCGGCCATGCGTCCCTTGTAGGGCACCTGGCCTTCGATGCCCTCGGGCACGAGCTTGGTGTCGTCCTTGCCTTCCTGGAAGTAGCGGTCCTTGCTGCCCTGCTTCATGGCGCCCAGGCTGCCCATGCCGCGGTAGGACTTGAAGGTCCGGCCCGCGTAGAAGATGGTTTCGCCGGGGGCTTCGTCGGTGCCCGCGAAGAGGCTGCCGATCATGACCGCATCGGCGCCCGCCGCGATGGCCTTGGCCACGTCGCCGCTGAACTTGATGCCACCGTCGGCGATGCAGCTGACGCCGGCCTCGCGGCAGGCCCGGCTGGCTTCCGCCACCGCCGTGATCTGGGGCATGCCCGCGCCGGTGACGATCCGGGTGGTGCAGATGGAGCCGGGCCCGATCCCGACCTTCACGGCGTCCGCGCCAGCGGCGGCCAGGTCCTTGGCACCCTGGTAGGTGGCCACGTTGCCGGCGATGAGGGCCACGCCGGGATGCGCCTTCTTGAGGGCCTTCACGGCGTCGATGATGCCCTTGCTGTGGCCGTGGGAGCTGTCCAGGCAGAGCACGTCCACCTTGGCTTCCACCAGGGCCGCGGCGCGATCCAGCAGCTCCTTGCCCACGCCCACGGCGGCGCCCACGCGCAGGCGTCCATGGGTGTCCTTGCAGGCGTTGGGGTACTCGATGGACTTCTCGATGTCCTTGACGGTGATGAGGCCCTTGAGCTGGCCCTGGCCGTCCACCACCAGCAGCTTCTCGATGCGGTGCTTCTGCAGGATGCCCTTGGCCTCCTGCAGCGTGGTGCCCACCGGCACGGTGATGAGGTTCTCCTTGGTCATGGCTTCGCGCACCGGGAGCTCCCAGCGGGTCTCGAAGCGCAGGTCGCGGTTGGTGAGGATGCCCACCAGGCGGTGGCCCTCCACCACGGGCACGCCGCTGATGCGGAACTTGGCCATGAGGGCCTCGGCGTCCCGGATGGGCGCGTCAGGCCCGATGGTGATGGGGTCCGTGATCATGCCCGATTCGGACCGCTTCACCTTGTCCACTTCCTCCGCCTGGCGTTCGGGGCTGAGGTTCTTGTGGATGATGCCGATGCCCCCCAGCTGGGCCAGGGCGATGGCCATGCGGCTTTCCGTCACGGTGTCCATGGCGGCGGACAGGAGGGGGATGCGCAGCCCGATGTCCTTCGTGAGCCGGGTGCCCAGGTCCACCTGGTTCGGGTGGATCTCCGAGTAGCCGGGGACGAGCAGGACGTCGTCGAAGGTGAGGGCGCGCATCAGGGGCAAGGTCAGCATGGGGAGCCTTTTTCCGGACCCGCAGCCTGCGGGACCTTGCATCCCATGGTCTCACGGCTGGGGCGCGGCTTCCAGCGGACGCTCGCAACGCAGGCCGTCCCGGGAACTTCCGCGCCATGGGCCCCAAGTGCCGCAAGTCCCGGCTGGGTCGGGGCATCGGGGCTGGAAGGGGCAGCCCAGCGGGCGGTCCTGCGGCGCGGGGAGGAAGCCGGCATCCCGGGAAGGCTGTCTCCGGGCGCCCGCCAGAAGGCGCGCGGTGTAGGGGTGCCGCGGGGTTTCAAGGAGGCGGGCGGCGGGTCCGGTCTCCACGGGCTCGCCGCCATAGAGCACCAGCAGGCGGTCACAGGCCCGCGCCGCCAAGCCCAGGTCGTGGGTGATCCACAGGAAGCCCAGGTTCCGCTCCCGCTGAAGGTCGAGCACAACCTCCAGGAAGGCCTGCTGCGCCGCTGGATCCAGGGCCGTGGTGGGCTCGTCGAGCACCAGCAGCTCCGGATCGCAGGACAGGGCGATGGCCAGCGCCAGCCGCTGCCTCTGGCCACCGCTGACCTGATGGGGGAAGCGAGCCAGGAAGGCCGGGGTGGTGGGCAGGCGCAGCCGCTCGAGCAGCGGGGCGAGGCGGGCCAGGGCCGCGCCAGGCGATTCTCCCCGATGGACGCCCGGCAGCAGGGTCAGGTGCTGGGCCAGGGTCAGCAGGGGGTTCATGACCTGCCGGGGGTCCTGGGGCACCCAGGCCATGCGAGCCCCCCGGATGCGGTCCCGTTCCCGTCCCGGTTGGTGCATGGGGACGCCGAAAGCCGTGAACCTTCCCCCCGCCACCCGCACCCCAGGAGGCAGGACACCGAACAGGGCCTGCGCCAGCAGGCTCTTGCCGGACCCGCTCTCTCCCACCAGACCCAGGCGGTCACCGGGGGTCAGGTGGAGGTCCAGCGGCCCGAGCAGGCGGACCCCGTCCACCCGTTCCAGGAGCAGCGCGTCGATGGCCAGGGACATGGCCTGAGAATGGCATGGAAGTGATGGAAGTCAACGGGTTCCATAGAGCCCCCGATTGCCCCTTGACGCCTCCCGGGGGGGTCCTACCCTTGGGCCACCTGATCACCCTGCGGGCCCGGCAGAGGCCCGCCCAGGCAAGGAGGATTCATGGATTTCCTGCGCCCAGATCTCCAGGAGCGCCTGATGAAGGAGCACTTCGAATTCCGCAAGCTTATGGAAGAGCACAGAGCCGCTGACACGCGCCTCTGCGATCTCCAGAGGAAACCTACCCTCTCCGCCAAGGAATCTCTCGAAGAGGTGGAGCTCAAGAAGACCAAACTCCGCGCCAAGGAACGCATCTACTCCATCGTGCAGGAGGCCTCAAGGCACGCCGAACAGTAGGCCTTCCGCACTCGCAGGAGAAGCCCCGGGAATCGGCCCGGGGCTTCGTTATTTGTAGAACCGCGAAATGTGCGAATGCCCTTCGGGCATGCGAAATAAGAAATCTGCATTTGGCGTTCTTTCGCGTCTTTCGCGGTTCATGCTTCCTTCAGGCCAGGAACCTTGGCCGGTAGGGCTCTCCGACCCAGTAGATCAGCTCCAGCATGTCGTCCACGTCCCAGAGCAGCACCTCAGCCCGGGCGCCGGGGTGGAGGTGGCCCAGATCCTCGCGGCGGAGGCTGCGGGCCGGGTGCAGCGTCATGGCCGTGAAGGCCTCCTCGAAGGTCATGCGGAGCTGCAGGCAGCCCAGGCGAAGGATGGTGAGCGGATCCAGGCAGGGGCAGGAACCGGGGTTGAAGTCCGTGGCCAGGGCCACGCGGCAGCCGGCTTCGATCATCTTCCTGGCCGGCGCCCAGTCCCGCATGCCGAGGAACAGCGTGGTCCCGGGCAGCAGCACGGGCGTGACGTTCGAGGCGGCCATGGCCTTCATGCCGGCCTCGCTGCAGAACATGAGGTGGTCGGCGCTGGCGGCCCCCAGCTCCGCCGCCAGCTCGGCGCCGCCGGTCCAGGAGAGCTCGTCCGCATGGACGCGGGGGATCAGCCCCAGGCGCTTCCCGGCCTCGAAGATGCGGCGACCCTGATCGGCGGTGTAGACGCCCGTCTCCACGAACACATCGCAGAATCGCGCCACGCCGGGGTGGTGGCGCACCAGCTCCGGCAGCCACTCGTCCGCCACGGCCCGGGCGTTGGCTTCGGCATCGCCGTTGAACTCCGGCGCCAGGTCGTGGGCCGGGAGCAGGGTCACGTCCAGGTTCCATCCGCGCGCCTTGAGCTGGGCGTAGGCGGCCGTGAGGCGGGATTCCGTCTCCAGCTCCAGGCCGTAGCCGGTCTTGCATTCGAGGTGGACGACGCCGCGCTCGCGGAAGGCTTTCAGCCGCGCCTCACCGGAGGCCACCAGCTCATCGACCGTGGCGTCCCGCGTGGCGCGGACGGTCTCCCGGATGCCGCCGCCTTCCGCCGCGATCTGCTGGTAGCTGACGCCGTGGAGGCGCCGGTTGAACTCGCTGGAGCGGTTGCCCCCGAAGAGCAGGTGAGTGTGCGGGTCCACGAAGCCCGGCGTGGCCCAGGCGCCGCCGCCATCCACCTTGGGCGCGCCCTGCCATTCCACCGGGAGATCCGCCGCCCGACCCAGCCAGGCCACCCGGCCGCCGTCCAGGGCCAGCGCCGCGTCGGGAATGCGATCCACCGCCCAAGCCCGGGCGGGATCGGGGGTCAGCAGGCCCCGAAGGTTCACGAGCACGCGGCGGTCCGACATGGGTCCAGTCTGCCAGCAAAAAATTCCCAAGAGGTCCCTTGCGCCGGGTCGCCAGCTTGATAGCATCGCTCGACACCGGAGGTTCCAGTGCGGGGCAGGGGGCGTGGCATGAGGCGACTCGCGCAGAGTCTGTGTGTGCTTGGAGCGGTCCTGGTGCCTGTGTCGGCCCAGGAAAGCGTGCCGGCCTGGGCCAGGGAGTACGCGGCGCACTGGTCCACCTACCGCACGGATGCCCGTGGCCAGCGGAATTGGCAGGCCGTTCCCTTCGCCCAGATGACTCAGGGCGAGCAGTGGGCGCAGTTCATGGAGCACCTCAAGCAGGGCGGAAAGGCCCAGCGCGCGGCGCTGGCCTTCCTCAGTCAGCGGACGCCCTCGGTCTGGGCCTCGGAGGGATTGAAGACCGGCGATCCGGAAGTCGCCCTTGCCCTGCATCGCCTCGGCTTCCGCCAATCCGGGAGCGATCCATTCGCCTACCTCGGGACGCCGGACCGCGTGGACCGCCCTTGGACCCATGGGCTGGGCCTGCACCTGGACAAGGCCGGATGGCGGTTCCAGTGGATCCCCAGCCCGGCGCTCTTCACCCAGGGTGGGAACGCGGTGTTGCCGAAGGGGCTGGGGCGGGCCGCCCAGCCTGGTGTGCTCATCCACCTGAAGCAGCTGCGCCCCGGCCTCGAGAAGCTGGTGGCCCTCGGCGGCGGTACAGGCCCCGACGCGCAGGGTATCCTGCCGAGGCTGGCTCAGGGCAGCCGGCTGGGCTTCACAGCGCGCCACCTGGAGCCCTGGCTGAAGAAAGCCTCGCCGGCCCTGGAACCTCTGGCGAACCGCGAGGCCTGGGTGCTGCACTATGGCACCGCGCGCCCCGGTGCGGACGAGATCCAGGGAACGCTGGTCTTCATCCCCGGGGACCTGCCGGCGCGCACCCAGCTGACGATGGCCCTGTTGCGCCTGAATCCCTCGAGCTCCGGCGCGCGGTCCCGGATAGTGAAATGGACGGGCCCTGGCGCATCCACGGATGTCCAGCAGCTGCGCGGTTCCGGCGGTGTCTTCCACCTGATCCAGATGGCCGAGGGTACCTGGATCAGCGATCGCGAAGCTCCTCTCCGGGCCCTGCTGTTTCCGGGCCCTGTGCCCACCCTGGGGGAACGCCCGGAATGGGCCCGCGTGGCCCTGTCAGCCATGGCGCCGGACACGGAGCTCTCCTTCTGGCTGGCGCCGCGCATCGGCGCGGATGCGGCCTTCGAGGTCCAGGCCCTCCGTCGCCGACAGGCGAACGCCCAGCAGGGCACCTGGCCCAACCCCTTCATTGCCAAGGCCGCGCCCCGCACCGGGGCCCTGGCGGTCGCCCTGGGCGCCGGGCCCACCGAGAAGCTGATGGAGGCGATCCTCCGCGTGGACGATGCCACGGAATTCCGGATGCCCCAGATGCCCGCATTCGCGGACGGCGGCCGGGCCCTGAGCCCGGACCAGATGAAGGCCTACCAGGAGGCGCTCGCGGCCGCGCAGGAGCGTCAGCGCCAGCGGACGGCCCTGCGCCAGGACGCCCTGGCCCTCCAGGCCTGCCTTGATCTCCGGGGCGCGGCGTTCTTCTGGAACGGCTGGGTGACGGCGCCGTCGCTGACGGGCACGGAAAAGGCGGCCCTGACCGAGCTGGCCAGGCTGCGGCGCGAGGACCCCTGGCGGGCCATGCGGCTCCAGCAGGAGGGGAAGGTGACCGCCTTCGGGGGCTTCGGCGAGCCCGGCATGGCCCCGAGCGTGGCCCTGGCCCTCCCCGTGCAGCCCGCCCGGCGGACGCAGGCCGAGAACCTCCTGAAGAAGGTGCTGCCGCGGCTCTTCAAGGGCCAGAACCAGAAGCAGGCCTTTGGATCGGCGGAGCTGCACCGCATCCTCACGGCCCAGGCCTTCCGCCCGGCCTGGACCCTGGTGGCCGACACGCTGGTGCTGGGCACGGACGAGGGCGCGGTGAAGGCCGTCGCCGCTGGCCTCCAGGGCCAGGCGCCCACCCTGGCGGACCGCGACTCCCGGGCCTGGGCCCGCATGGAAGTGGATGGCGCCCGAGCCTCCTCCGAGCTGGAGAATCTGCTGCTGGCCTTCCTCCGCAGCCGCAGCGGCGGGGGGTGGTGGATCGGCGAAGCTTCGAGCCAGGACGATGCGGCGGCGGAGCTGGCGGCCAGCCTCGGGCCCTTCCTGGGCGCCTTGAAGGCCCTGGGGCCGGTGCGCATCGAGTGGGACTGGACCGCAGCGGGTCTGGAGGGGCGCCCGCGATGACGTCGATCCGCCTTCTGTCCGCGGCTCTGGCCGCGGGGGCCGCGGCCTTTCTGGCCCTGGCCCCGGTGCGTCACCGGGCGTTCCTGGAGGCGGATCCCTCGAACCCCATCGCGAGGATCCGCCTGGACAGCCGCTCCCTGCTGGGCCTGCGCCGGCCGGCCTGGGGCGCGCGGGTGGACGGGGCGGCGGCCTGGGGCGACAGCCGGGACGGCTTCTTCCTTCGCGCGACGGCTCCTGCCCAGGCCGTCATCCACGCCTGGCCGGGATTCCGACAGTCTCTGTCCATTCCAAGGGCCGATGACGGTTCCCTCGCTCTCCTGGATGAAGGTGATCGTGAAGCCTTCCGGGACTGGTTCGTGGCGCTCCTGGAGCAGCAGGTGGAGGCGCCCAGCCCCGCCTGGGAGCCCGCCCAGCGGGACTGCGCCGGCCTGCTGCGGTTCGCCTTCCGGGAGGCCCTGACTCCCCACACCGCGGAGTGGCGGGCGCGGGTGGCCTTCACGGACGGCGCCCCGGGGCAGGATCCCTCGCCGGCCTTCGCGGGGGCCTGGCGCCAGGGGTTCCCCACGCCGGGAGGGCCCCGTCCCTTCGCCAAGGGCGCCTTCCTCCGGCAGCTGTCCTGCGTGCCGCTGGGTCGCGACCTGGCCCAGGCGAAGCCGGGGGACCTGCTCTTCTTCGCCCGGGGCGGGGCCCACGCCCAGCCCGACCACGCCATGGCCTTCGTGCGGCCCGATGTGGATGGCACGCCCATGCTGCTCTACCACACGGGCCCCGAAGGCAGCGGCGCCTCCCGGCAGCCCGGCGAGGTCCGCCGGGCGCGCCTCGACGACCTGATGCACCATCCCGATCCCGACTTCCGTCCCCTGCCCGAGAACCCCGCGTTCCTGGGCCTCTTCCGCTGGCGGGTGCTGGCGGTGGCGGCCTCCGAACCTCTCCCTCCCAGGTCCTGACATGCGCTGGTTCCGTCCGCTCCTCACCCTGCTGCTGCCCGCGATCCTGCTGCTGCCCACCACGGGCACGGCCCAGAAGCGCGGCGCCGAGGCCCCCTGGCGGGAGGGCGGATGGACCGGCGCCTTCGCCAACCTGAGGCCCACGCTGCCCGGGAAACCGGGCCAGCTGGAGGCGGCCGGGCCCATCCCGGCCGAGGCGCGCATCCGCATCTACCGCGTGGAGGATCCCGAATCCCTCCTGAAGAAGGTGCTGGCGGATCGGGGCCGCGCCGTGGCCGAAGGCGGCCGGGGCGTCCAGGATCCCCTCGACCTGCTGCGCGAGGCTGTCCTGTGGGGCGGGCGGCGCGCCTTCGTCACCGTCCACCGGACGGCCACCCAGGCCCTGCGGGATGCCGCCAAGCAGACGGATCGCCTGCGCTCGGCCCGCACCTCGCCGGATCGGATCCGCGAAGGCGTTGCCCTGCCCATCGAAGGCCAGCCGGGGGTCACCTTCGTCACGGAGCTCGTGCCTCGCATCAGCGAGGACGTCGCCGGGAAGAAGGGGCACCCGGACGACGAATCCGGGGACGACGGCTTCCTCAGCCGGGTGGATCTGCCCGCCCAGGCCGCCGGCCTGTACCTGGTGGAAGTGCTGCGAGGCAGCGATGCGGCCTACGTGCCGTGGCTCGTCACGGACCTGGCTCTGCTGGCGGAGCAGGACGGCTCCCGGATCCGCGTGCAGGCGGTGGACGCGCGGGACGGCTCGGGCAAGGCCGGTGTGTCGGGCCAGATCCTCGAGGGTCCCAAGGCCCAGCCCCTGGCCTTCGATGGCACGGGAATGGCCGAGGCCGCGGCCACGCCCGGCGTGCGCCGGGTGGTGGTGGCCCGCAGCGGCGCCAGCTTCGCCCTGCTGGCCAGCGAAGGGCAGGGCTCCGCGGCCGTGCGCCAGCGCCTCTACGCCTTCAC
The DNA here is from genome assembly GCF_022808835.1 of Geothrix mesophila. NCBI lineage: Bacteria > Pseudomonadati > Acidobacteriota > Holophagae > Holophagales > Holophagaceae > Geothrix > Geothrix mesophila. The sequence goes on along the minus strand of NZ_JAKZLD010000001.1, from coordinate 801,916 downwards.
CGAGCGGCCTCTCTACCGCCCGGGCCAGGAGGTCTTCGCCAAGGCCATCCTCCGCCGGGTGGAGGACGGCGAGAACCGCGTGGCGGGCGGCGCTGCGGACCTCCCCTTCACGGTGCTCGATCCCGAGGACACGAAGGTGGCAGAGGGCCGCGCCAAGCTGCTGAGCGCCGAGACGGGCACCTACGCCGCCCAGTTCACCCTGCCGGGGGCAGGCCGCCTGGGCCTCTACCGCCTCGTCTTCCAGGGGCCGCAGGGGCCGGGCCAGGCCGAGTTCAAGGTGGAGCAGTTCGTGAAGCCGGCCTTCGAGGTCAAGGTCACGGCTGAGAAGGCCAAGGTGGGCCTGGGCGACACGCTGGCGTTCCATGCCGCTGCCCGCTACTTCTACGGCGCCGCCGTGCGCGGGGCCAAGGCGGACTGGTTCCTCTACAAGGTGGTGCCGCCGAAGTCCCGCTGGATCTGGGATGACGAGGATGCCGGCCCGGCACCCGAGCTGATGGAGAGTGGCCAACTGGAGCTGGACGAGGAGGGCCAGGCGGACCTGCCCACCTTCAAGGCCGAGAGCGACGGCCTCTGGCGCATGGTGGTGAAGGTGGCGGACGCCTCGGGCCAGCGGAACAGCGGGCAGGCCCAGGTACGGGCCGCCGCCGGCGATCTGGTGCTGATGATCGCCTCGGACCGCCAGGTGGCCCTGCCCGGCAAGCCCTTCCAGGTCACGGCCCGGGCGCTGGACCTGGATGGCAAGGAGGTGCCGGGCGTGGCCATCTCCCTGCGCGCCGCCCGCATCGTGGCACAGAAGGACACCGCGTACTGGTGGTCCCGTCCCAACGCCCTGAAGCCCGGCGAGACCGTCGCCTCCGCGCAGGGTCCCCAGGCCATGCTGAGCATCCCGGAAGGCGGCGCCTTCCTGCTGGTGGCCGAGGCCCGCGATTCCAAGGGCCGGCCCGTGACCGCCCAGCGTCAGATCACCGTGGCAGCCGAGGGCACGCCGCTGCCGGCGGTGCCGGATCTCCGCGCGGCCGCGGACAAGCCCGAGTACCAGCCGGGCGACACGGCCCGGGTCCTCGTGCAGCTGCCCCGGCCCCGGCTGACCCTGCACTGGACTCTGGAGCATGAGGACCTCGGCCGGCACCAGAGCCGGATCGTCCAGGGCACCACCGCCCTGATCGAGATCCCCATCACCGCCGCCATGCAGCCCAACGCCTGGGCCGTCTTCGAGATCGTGAGCGAAGGCCGCCGCCAGATGGTGGAAGTGCCGCTCCGCGTGCCGAAGCGGGACCGCCGCCTCCAGGTGGCCGTCACGACCGACAAGGAGCGCTACCAGCCCGGCCAGCCCATGAAGGTGTCCGTGGAAGTGAAAGACTTCGCCGGGAAGCCCTCCGCCGCGGACCTCAGCGTCGGCGTGGTGGACGAGGCCATCTATGCCCTGAGCCAGGAGCTGAATCCCGATCCCGTGCGCTTCTTCCACCCCACGCGCCGCCACGGCGTGCTGCGGTCGGGTTCCACGGACTGGAGCTTCCACGACCTGCTGCGCCGCCAGCGGCCCGTGTGGAGCCTCAAGCAGACGAAGCGGGGCGACTTCAAGGCCGATGACGACGAGAAGGTGCGCCAGAACTTCAAGGACACCGCCCACTGGGCGCCCTTCGTGGCCGCCGGGCGGGACGGGAAGGCCAGCGTGGACCTGGTGCTGCCGGACAACCTCACGGCCTGGCGGGCCACGGCCACGGCCATCACCGCCGACACCAAGGTCGGTGTGGGTCGGGCCTCCAAGCCCGCCTCCAAGCCCCTGCAGGTGGCCCTCACGCTGCCGCGGACGCTGAGCGTGGGCGAGGAGGCCCGGGCCATCGCCCTGGTGCGGAACCTCTCGGGCCAGCCCATCCAGGGCCGGATCCGCATGGAGGTGCAGAACGGCCGCTTCTCGGGAACGCCCGAAGGCACCTTCACCCTGCAGGACCAGGGCGAGTACCGCTTCGCCCTCCCGCTGTTCTCGGACAAGACCGGCCCGCTGACGGTCACGGCCCGCGTGGAGGGCGGCGGCCTGAAGGACGCCGAGCGGCAGAAGGTCACGGTGCTGGACCAGCTGGTGCCGGCCTCCCTGTCAGGCTCCATCCTGCTGGATGGCGGCAGCCAGACGGTCACGATCCCGGCGCCGCCCTCCGCGAAGGGGGAGGCGGCCCTGGTGCTCACGCCCGTAGGCAACCTGGAGCACTTGGCTGCGCCCTCGCTGCCCTACCTCATCGGCTACCCCTACGGCTGCGTGGAGCAGACGCTGTCCAGCTTCGTGCCCAACCTGCTGGTGGCCGACCTGGTGAAGCAGGGCGCCATGCCGGATCTGGACTGGAAGCAGCTCACCAACCTGGATCGCAACATCCGGGACGGCGTGTTCAAGGTGTACGGCTACCAGCAGCCCAACGGCGGCTGGGGCTGGTACGCGCCCAACGACTTCGGCCTGGATGCCAACCCCCACACCACCGGCTACGCCATTCAGAGCTTCGCCACCATGAAGCGCCTGGGCTATGCCGTGGATGAGGGCGTCTACCGCCGGGGCCGCCTGGCCGCCATGAACCTCTTCCAGCAGGTGGCGCGGCAGGCGGATCAGGCCACGGCTGCCCAGCGCCAGCGGAACAGCCACGGGCAGACCGCCGATCCCCAGGCGGATGCGGCCTTCCTGCTGGCCTCCCTGGCCCAGACCGGCGAGCCCATCGCCGGCCTGGTGGACAGCGCCGCGGACAAGGTGCTGAAGGGCCAGTGGTCCGGTGACCACGTGCTGGCCATGGTGGCCCTGGCCGCCGCTCAGGCCAAGCACCCGAAGGCTGGCGTCCTGGCTGAGCGCCTGGAGCAGCGGGCCGTGGTGAAGGGCGGCCTAGCCCGCTGGGAGGGGCGGCGCGACGTCTGGTGGGGCTACGCCTCCGGCGACGTGGTGCCCACGGTGATGGCGCTGAAGGCCCTCTGCCTGGTGCGCCCACAATCGCCGCTGATCCGCCAGGGCGAGACGTTCCTGGCCTCGGAGTACCGCGGCTATGGCTGGTATTCCACCTGGAGCACGGGCCAGATCGTGGACCTGCTGCCCTACCTGCTGAAGACCCGCAAGCTGGACTGGGGAGCGCTCGCGATCCAGGCCTCGGTGCAGGGGGGCCCCACCTGGGACTTCAAGGAGCGGCCGCAGGCCCGTCGCTGGAATGCCCGGGAAGCCCGGGCTGGCACCTTCGCCATGGCCGAGCCGAAGCCCGTCACGGTCAGCGCCAGCGGCAGGGGACTGCTCGTGTGGACCTACGCCTACCAGGTCCCCGGCAGCGCCGCGGGCGTGTCCAAGGGCGACGCGTCCACGGCGCTGCGCATGTCCGTGACCCGCGACCTCTGGCGCCTGAGGACGCCCCAGGAGACCGGCAACGCCAGCCAGGGCTGGATCCGCCAGCCCTGGACCGGGACGATGAAGGCCGGCGAGGAGGCCTGGATGCAGGTGTCCTTCCGCACGGACCGCGACGCGGACTACGTGATGCTGGAGGTGCCGATCCCCGGCGGCCTCAATCCCACCGTGAAGCTGGAGGGTTTCGTGCTCGAAGGGAAGCCCTTCACGGAGGAAGGGGCCTCGGATCGCTGGGTGAAACCGCGGATCGAGGTGCACGCGGACAAAGTGACGTTCCTGTTCCCCCACACCTGGAGCTGGGATACGCAGACCGTCCGGATCCTCCTGCGGGCGGGTATGGCTGGCCACTACCGGCTCAGGCCCGCCAAGCTGAGCCTCATGTCGAACGAAGGGCAGTGGGTCACCAGCGATGGCCTTGACCTGAAGGTGGTGGATGGAGGTGCGCGATGAAGGCCGGGCTGATTCTCTCCCTGCTGCTGTCGACCCCCTTCCTCGGGGCGCAGAAACCGCCCCCGGCCAAAGCTCCCGCCGCGGCCTACGTGCCGGACCTGAAGCTCTGGCGGATGGAGGTGTCGCCGGCCCTGGGCGGCTGGTCCGGCGACCGCACCGTGGCGCTGAAGGTGAAGCTGGTGGACCCCAAGGATCCGAACCCGCCCAAGGACGAGCCCCAGCCGCGCTTCTTCGAGGAAGAGGACGAGGGCGGCTACGAGCCGCCGGCCGAGGACACCCGCACCGCCGATCAGCTGCGCCGGGAGCGGCTGGCGCGGGAGGCGGAGGCCGCTCGCAACGCCTGGCGCTCGCGCACCCTGCTGGTATGGTTCAATGGCGCCTCGATGCGCTGGCAGGCCAGCGTGGGCGCCACTCTGAACATGGAGCTCACCGCCCAGAACGGCGAGAACCGGCTGGAGATCCTGGAGCCGGATTCGGGCTTGAAGGTCGTGCGGAGCTGGTGGGTGTCCACCACCCGCACGCGGCTCCGCGTGGTGAGCCTCCAGGTCAACGACGAGTACGCCAGCGGCAGCCTCCAGGTGCAGGAACCGGACGGGGCCCTGGCGCAGGGCGGTCGCCGTACGCCCTCGGGTGGCATGCTGCGCTGGTCCGGCGAGTACACCCACGACACGCCGCCGCCGGGCACCTACGCGCTGAAGTGGACCGGGGGCTGGCGGGGCGGCAAGCCCGCCCGCATCCACGTGGAGGCGGTGCTCGATGGCGGCACGGACCAGGAGCGCCGCTGGACCTGGGAACGCCTGATCCTGCCGGGTTCCGGCCCTGTCATGCTGGGGACCTTCGATGTGGAACCCTAGGTTGATCGGCCTCCTGCTCGCATCCTGCCTGCTGGCTGCCCAGCCGGCGCCGGAGGCCGGGCCCACGCCCGCGGTGGTGGCCGCCGCCCGGGCACCCATCCTCCGGCCCGGCGAAGGCTTCGCCATCACCCTGGGGGATGGCGAGGTGCATGCCTATGGCGAGGCGCGCAGGGAAGCCCCCATGGGCAGCCTGGCCAAGCTGATCTGGATGAAACTGGAAGGGAGTGAGTGGTCCACCTCCGGCGTCCAGTACCGCTGCAAAGGCGCCGATGGGCCCTTCGTCTGCTGGAACCGCGAGGGCCATGGCCGCGTGGACCTGGCCCGGGCTCTCCAGGAGAGCTGCAACCTCGCCTTCCTGGCCTGGATCGCGGGTTCCCGCGAACGCTGGGTGGAGGACTACGGTCCGGATGCGGCCAGGGCCCGGCTCGAGGAGGCCTTCGAGCCCTTCCTCGGGCGCCGGATGCCACCGGGCGAGGGGCTCCCGCCGCTGACGGCGGCCTGGGTGGGTGATGGCGACCTTCTGCGCACCAGCCCCGAGGCCTTCCTGCGCTGGCTCATGGACCCAAGCCAGGCGGAGGTCGTCACCTTCGGCAAGCGCTATCTGGCGGGTTTCTGGGTGGAGGTGAAGGACCTGTTCGGCAAAGAGGACTGGTGGTTCAAGACCGGCACGGGCCCGGTGCCCGGCGATCCGTCCGCCACCAGCGCCTGGGTGGCGGGCGGCCGGCGTTCCGTGTTGGTGGTGCTCCACCTGCCGCGGGGACGCGGCAAGCAGGAAGGCATGACGCGCATCCGGGAGATCCTGGGGCTGAAGCCTTGATCCTGCTGGTCGCCCCGCCGCCCGCGCCGCCGTTCACGCCACCGTTGATCGAGGGAGATGGGGCCGACCATGGCGCGCTGGAGGAGGCCCTGCGGACGGCCTTCGCGTCCACGGTGGGTTTCGGCCCCTGGCCCGCGGGGCCCTGGCGGGTCCGCATCCACCCGGACGCGGCCGCCTTCGAGAAGGCCACGGGCGCACCTCCCGGCCGTAGCGGCCAGTGGCTGGGAGACACCCTCCACCTGCGCCCCTGGGAGCAGCTGCGACGGCGGGACCTCGGGGTCATCCTGCGCCATGAACTGACCCACCAGCGCCTTCGGGACGCGCGCCTCCGGCGCTGGGTGGAGGAGGCGCGGTGCCTGTGGGCGGAAGGCCATGCCAAACCGCCCAAGACCTGGCCCGCCGCGCCGCCGGCAGGCGTCCAGGCGCGCCTGGACCGGGCCCTGGCGGCAGGCGCCACCCGCGAGCAGGTCTGGGCCTACCGCTGGCTGCGAGCCTGGCTGCGCGGCGGCGCCCTGCCGCAGCCGCCAGGCCGGACCGGTGTCGCCGCGGAACGCTGGGTCAAGGAAGCCCCCATCCTGGCCGAGACCGTCACGGTGGTCTGGCCCGCGGAGCGCCTGCGTGGGCCCATGGTCGTGAATGGACATCGCCTGTCGCATCACCTGGGGAAGGCGTGGCGGTTTCGCGGGACCGTCCGTTTCCAGCCGGGCTTCCCCGTCGGAATCCTCCGGGGCACCGTGTGGCTCCGGGCTGAGCGGCAGGGTTGGCGCCTGGCGTGGACGGCCCCCCGGACCGCCTGGATCGCCGCGGCCACGGAGGGGGAACTTGGCGCCGACTCGCCCTACGAGGCCCGGCGCGCCCTGGCCGCGGTGCTGAGCCGCTGGCTGGACGGCCATCCCCGGCAGCACCCGGGCGGCGTCCTCTGCCCGCTGACCCATTGCGCGGTGGTGCGGGGCGGGGCCGTGCTGGGCACGGTCCAGGCCGCGGAGGCGGCTCCGGCCCTGGATCTGGATCCCCACTGGGCCTTCTTCACGGGTTCCGCCGGTGGGCATCCACTGAGTCCCCGGGAAGTCTGGGGCGACGGACCGGCCGAGGTCGGCGCGGCCTTGGAAGTGCCCGAGGATCGCTGGCTGGCCTGGGAACGCACCCTGGATGCCACGCAGGTCGCGGCCCTGAAGCGGGATGTGGTCCTCGGCCTGAGGCCGGGGCAACTCGGGGTGAAGCTCGGCGCCTCCGGGCCCTTCGCGGTGGAGGCGCTGCGCCTCGCCGCGGGACGGCGGTACGGCTGGACTGCGTGGCCCAGCAATGCCTGCGAAGCCGAGACGCTACCGGACGGATCCCTCCGCCTGAAGGGGCGGGGCTGGGGCCACAATGTGGGCCTCTGCCTCAGCACGGCCCGCTTCCGTGCGGCTCATGGCGCCACGGCGGAACAGATCCTCGCCGAGGCCTTTCCGCCTTCGTGGCGGATGCCATGACCTGGTGGGTGTACCTGCTCCAGTGTGGTGATGGCACCCTCTACTGCGGCATCGCCCTCGACGTGGCGGCGCGGCTGAAGCAGCACCAGGAGGGCCGCGGGGCGAAGTACACCCGCGGCCGGGGTCCCCTGGAGCTGGCCTACTGTGAGGTCTGCGCCTCGAAGGCCGAGGCGCTGCGACGGGAGCGGGAAGTCAAGCGCCTGAGGCGCGGCGCCAAGGAGGCGCTGATCGCTAAAGGAAGACCGTGATCGCGAGGCGGATGCCCGGATAGCGGGGATTGACCAGGTAGTAGCCGTCGCCGTAGTAGTCGATGTACACGCGATCGGCCAGGTACCAGTCATCCACCCAGAACTCCGGCCAGGGATCCACGATGAGGAACCAGTAGCCCCCGCAGCGGAACCGGGGATACCCCTGGTAGATCACCGGCCGGCTGCCGATGAAGAAGGGATGGTTCCCCCCGAAACGGGAGACGAACTGCGGCTCGGGGATGCGATAGCCGCCATAGCCCCCGCGCTGGGCCCAGGTGCGGTGGTCGCGCTCCCAGTGCTGGGCGCGATGCTCACGCCAGCTGGACCGGGCCGGCCAGGCGTCGCGGCGCCAGGTGTCCCGGGACTGCCAGGCGCGGGCGGTCTCGGCGGCGCGCGGAGAGGGGCGCACGTCCCGGCCCTGGGGGCGGGAGGGCTCCCGGCGGTCGGTGGGGGGCCTCATGGCACCGGGGGCCTCGCGCCGGTCCATGCGTCCTTCGGGGCGTCCTTCTGAGCGCCCCTCGGGCCGGGAGAAGCGTTCCGCCCGCTCCTGCCGCTCGGGCCGGGCCTGGCGTTCGGGTCCAGGCATGGGGCGGGCCCGCTCCATGTCTCGCGAGGGGCGGGGCGCCTGGGGCACGGCCCGCATGGGGGACGGCTGCTCCCGACCTCGATCGGGACCTCGCTCAGGGCCTCGTTCGGGGGCGCGGCCCTCGCGCGGGCGATCAGGCCGGGGGCCTTCCTCCCGGCGGTCGTGTTGGGCCGAGGCCGGCATGGCCAGGACTGCCAGAAGCGATAGAACCAAGGTGCTGGACGTTCGATGGCGCGTCATGGGCTCCTCCTTTCCACGTCCTCGATGGAGGCACTGGATAAGATGCGGGAAAAGCAGGATCAGTGCCAGCCCATGCTGCACCATCCTCCGGCCGGGGTGTTCCGGTCCTTTGGAGATCGGTTTTCGCCGGGCCGGAATCAGTGCTGCAGCAGGTTCCGCAGCTCGTCCATCTGGGCTTTCGATGCCAGCGGACGGGCGGGCTGGGCACCATCGATGGGCACCGCGAGCACCTCCGCCGATTCAGCCTTCCGCGCCTCGCTCCGGGTCTCTACGACCAGGTAGGCCGTTCGGCGGAGGCTGTCGTACTGCCAATTGGCGCATGTGGTTCCCGCGGCGGTGACCGCGCGCAGATTCCGGCCCGATGCGTCGCAGAGCCAGATCCGGGCTTCGTCGCCTTCGTCGAGGCGGCCATTCCCGTTCGTGTCCGTATCGACGATGCTCACCAGAAGGCCATCGACCCGGGCGCTCCTGCCCTCTTCCCCATCCTCGAGGGTGTCGTAGCGGAGGATGAGGCTCTTCCGGGCGAGCAGGGGCCGGGAGGCCAGCGTCTTCGCATCCACGAAGAGGAGGTTGAAGAGCGGGACGTTGGGGGCGCCCTTGCTGTAGCTCCCGATGCCTCGGGGCTCCTCGGATTCCTGCGGGAGTCCCTCCACGGGAACGAGCAGGGTGTCCGTGCCCTTCAGGGGCTTCGGGAGGCCCAGGCGCAGGATGGCGGCCCGGGAGGGAGCGTCCGCGGTGGTCGCCGGGACGCCGGCCGGAAGGCTCTGCCCCCGGTCGCGGGAGGGCCAGAGCGCAGTGAGGCCCGTGATCAGCAGAACGATCAGGCCCGCCAGCAGGAGCGTTCCGTTCACGGCCCAGAGCAGGCGGTTGTAGCGCTGAAGGTCGAGACTCATGCCTGCCGCCCGGTGGCCATTTCGTGCAGCAGACCCGCCACGGCGGCCTTCGGATCCTCAGCCTTGAACACGGCGTTGCCGGCCACCAGGCAATCGGCTCCGGCGCGGATGAGGTCCGCGGCGTTCTTCAGGCTCACGCCCCCGTCCACCTGGATGAAGAAGGGCACGCCCCGCTCGGCCCGCAGGGCATCCAGGCGCTTCACTTTGTCGAGCACACGGGGGATGAAGCTCTGGCCGCCGAAGCCGGGGTTCACGCTCATGAGCAGCACGAAGTCGAAGTCGCCCACCAGGTCGACGAGCGTCTCCACGGGCGTGCCGGGATTCAGCACCACGCCGGCCTGGCCGCCCGCCTGCCGGATGGCGGCCAGGGTGCGGTGCAGGTGGGGATCGGCCTCCTGGTGGATGCTCACCCAGCCGGCGCCCGCCTTCACGAAGTCGGCGGCATAGCGCAGGGGCTCCACGATCATCAGGTGGCAGTCCAGGGGCAGGGAGGTGGCCTTCCGCAGGCTCTCCACCACGGGCAGGCCGATGGTGATGTTGGGCACGAAGCGCCCGTCCATGACATCCACATGCACCACCTGGGCGCCCGCGGCGGCGATCATCCCCAGCTCCTCGCCCAGCCGCGTGAAGTCCGCGGAGAGGAGGGACGGGGCCAGCAGGGGGGACGCGGGGCGGAGGCTCATGGTTCCAGTATTCCAGAGGCGGTCTTCATCGAGGTTAAAGACCTCCACGAAGGGCACAAAGGGAAATCCAAGAGCATGAAGATCCATCCATTCGTGCCCTTTGTGCCCTTCATGCCTTGCTTCGTGTCCTTCGTGGAGATCCTTGTTTCAGTGTCCGAGCGGCACTTCCACCCCGTTCACCCACAGCCGAGCGGGCTTCACTTTCCGGAGCGCCTCGGGCGTGAGGGAGCCCAGGGGCACCTGCACCCACAGCAGGTCGGCCACGGCACCCTTCTGGAGCGTGCCCAGCTCCTTGGCATGGCCCAGGGCCGCGGCATTGCCGCTGGTGTAGGCGCGAAGCGCTTCGGCACGCGTGAGGCGCTGCGCGGGCAGGAAACCGCCAGGCGGATCGCCCGCTGGGTCCTGGCGCGTCTCCGCGGCCGCGAGGCTCACGAAGGGATCAGGGTCTTCCACCGGGGCATCGCTTCCGAAGGCCAGCAGGGCCCCGCCGTTCGCAAGGGTCCGCCAGGGGAAGGCCTCGCTCACGCGGTCGGGACCCAGGCGGGCGGGGGTCCAGCTGTGATCGGAGGTGCAGTGGACGGGCTGGATGCTGGCCACGACGCCGAGCTTCCCGAAGCGGGCTGCGTCCTCGGCGGTGACGATCTGGGCATGCTCGATGCGCGGGGGCAGGGCGCCTCTTCCCTTTTTCATGGCCTGGGCGATCAGGTCCAGGGCCGCCCGGTTCGCGGCATCGCCGATGGCGTGGATGGCCGGCTGGAATCCGGCGCGCAGGGTGATCGAGACGTCCAGCGCGACCTTGGCGGGGTCCGTGACCCAGAGCCCGCGGGTCGCGGGCTCGTCCGCGTAGGGTGCCAGGAGACGCGCCCCGCGGCTGCCGAGGGCGCCGTCCAGGTAGAACTTCACGCCCTGCACCTGGAAGAAGGACAGGGACTTCGCGCGGCCCTGCCTGAGCTCGCGGAGCATCAGGGCATGGTCGTGGTTCATGTACGCGAACACGCGGATGGGCAGGGCCCCCGCGGCGGCCAGGCGCCGGTAGGCGGCCAGCTCCCGGGCGCCCACGCCCATGTCGGCCACGGCCGTGAAGCCGTCGGCGCGCAGGGCGGTGAGGCCCGCCTTGAGCCGCGCTTCCAGTTCGGCGGAGCTGGGTTCGGGAATGTGCTTCTCCACGAGCTGCACGGCCGCGTCCAGGAGGACGCCTGTGGGCTGTCCGCTAGCGTCCTTCAGGATGCGCCCGCCCTCGGGATCCGGCGTCTTGGGGCCGATGCCCGCCAGGGCCAGCGCGGCACTGTTCACCCAGGCCGCGTGGCCATCCACCCGCTGGAGGAAGGCTGGCCGGGAACCCGCGATGGCGTCCAGGTCGGCGGCCCTGGGGAAGGCCTTGCCCGGCCACCGGTTCTGGTCCCAGCCCCGTCCCAGCACCCAGCCCTTGGGATGGGCGGCGGCCCAGGCCCGGATGCGCTCCAGCGTGCCGGGCAGGTCCGCCGGCCCTGTGAGATCCGCCTTCCGGCTGAGGGCGCCCAGCCCTCCTACGTGGGCATGGCCTTCGATGAACCCGGGCAGGAGGGTGCCGCCCGGAAGCTCGACCCGCTGCGCCTGGGGATGGGCCTTGGCAAGCACGTCCACGGGACCGACCGCCAGGATCCTCCCCTTCCGGATGACCACGGCTTGGCCGTGCTGCTGGCCCTGGCCAGTCCACAGATCGGCGCCCTGGATCAGGCGATAGGAAACGGGGGGGGTGGAGGGTGGCATCGGCATGAGTGGGTCCCTCGGGGTTTCTGGAAGCATAGCTTCGCGAAGATTCGCCCAGGAGGGGCGTGGAGGAAGGCGTGCCGGAAGGGGGGCGGGAGGACCGGCCGGCCCGGGCGCGAATTGGTATAAAAATGCGATAATTGAGTTATAAAAATTTATATTACACGTATTTAGGCGTATTGGCCGGGTGACGGCAATCACTGACGGTCCCGCCGGGATCGTAGACAGTTGACCATTGGGTAATGAATAAGGAGGCCCGTGCCACCCTGGACCGAAACCGCAGATTGGCTGAAGACCGATTCGGGCGCCTTCCTGGCGGCCGGGCGGATGCCCCTCGGGACCACCCCTTGGACCGACCAGGAAACCCGCGCGAGGCTGGTGGCCATGGCCCGCTGGATCCTGCTGGCGATCATCGGCGCCTATGGGCTTTTCGCCGGCGGCATCCTTTCCGTCAGCGCCTACAGGGTCTTCCTCACCCAAGCCCAGCTGGCCTTTCTGGCGGGCGCCGTGGCGTCCGTGGCTGCCTACAGCCTGGTCCTCCAACAAGGCTGGTTCGGAGTGAGGGGCTTCCGGTACTCGGACCACGCCCAGATCCTGCTGGACCTCTTCTTCATCACGGTCCTGATCCACTTCAGCGGAGGGCCGTCCAGCTGGTTCTGGCCGGCCTACCTGATCGCCACCATGGAGGCGGCCTTCCTGCTGCCCCGTCCGCGAGAGGTCTGGGCCGTCGGCGCCATCGGCGGGACCATGCACGGCCTCATGCTGGCGGGGCACTATTTCCGCCTGCTGCCACCGGTGGCCATGCCGTTCACCTCGGAAGGCCTTGGCGCCAATCCGCTCTACCTGTGCTTGGCCTGGTCCTGGGCCGCGATCCTGAACGCGGCGGTGGCCTTCATCACGGCCCGCCTCATGGGAGTCATCCGGTGGGAGCACCGGGCCCTGAAGACCCGCGAGGCCCAGCTGCAGCAGTTCGTGGACACGGCGAACGACCTGATCGTCTGCCTCACGCCCGAAGGCCGGTTCCTTTACGCAAACCCCCTCTGGACGAGAACTCTCGGGTACGGCCTCCAGGATCTGGAGACCACCACCTTCTTCGATCTCATCGACCTCGACCACCGGGCCCGCCTGCTGAAGGAATTCGGGCGGGCCATGAAGGAGGCGCGGGGGACCGTCATGGAGGCTGACGTCCTGGCCAGGAGCGGGGCCCGCATCTCCGTCGAGGGGAACCTCGCCCCGACCCTCAAGGACGGGCGCCCGGGAATGGTCTGGTGCATCTGTCGCGACGTGACCGCGCGGCGCCAGGCCGAGGAGCAGCTCTTCCGGATGGCCCACTTCGACGGCCTGACGGGCCTGCCCAACCGGGCCTCCCTGCTGGAGAAGCTGAACGGGGCCCAGGAGGCGGCCCGGAGGTCCGGTCGGAGCCTGGCGGTGCTGTTCGTGGACCTGGACCGCTTCAAGCTGATCAACGACACCCTGGGCCACGCGGTGGGCGACGAGCTCCTGCGCCAAGCCGCGCAGCGGATGAAGGCCGCGATCCGAGAAAGCGACACGGTCAGCCGCATCGGGGGCGACGAGTTCATCGTGACCCTGAACGATATGCAGGATCCCAAGGAGGCCTCGGCCCTGGCGGGGAGGCTTCTCAGGCCGCTGGCGCGGCCTTTCCACATCGGCGGCCAGGAGATCTTCGTGACGGCCAGCGTCGGCATCAGCCTCTTCCCGGAGGATGGCGAGGGCGGCGAAGCCCTGGTGAAGAAGGCCGACAGCGCGATGTATCACGCCAAGAGCCGGGGCAGGAACAACTACCAGTTCTACCATCCGGGGATGGACCAGGACGCCGAGCGGAGGCTCGTGCTGTCCACCGGGCTCCGCCACGCCCTGGAGGCTGGCGAATTCCGCGTGCTCTACCAGCCGAAGGTCGAGGTGGACACGGGCCGGATGACCGCCATCGAGGCCCTGGTCCGCTGGGAGCATCCCGACCTCGGCCTTCTCTCCCCCTCCGAGTTCATTCCGCTGGCCGAGGAGACCGGGCTCATCCTCCCCATCGGTGAGTGGGTGCTGCGCGAGGCGTGCAGCCAGGGCGCCCGGTGGCAGGTCCAGGGGCTTCGTCCCATGCGCATCGGCGTGAACCTCTCCGGCTACCAGCTCCAGCAGACCGGCATGGCGGCCACGGTGCGGAGGATCCTGGAGGAGACGGGGCTGGATCCTCAGTGGCTGGAGCTGGAGATCACGGAGACGGTGGTCATGCAGAACCCGGCGCTGGCCGTGGCCGTGCTGGATGAGGTGAAGGCCCTGGGCATCCACGTCTCCATCGACGATTTCGGGACGGGCTACTCTTCCCTCGCGCAGCTCAAGCGCTTCTCCGTCAGCACCCTCAAGATCGACAAGTCGTTCATCCGCGATCTGGAGCACAACCCCACCGACGCCGCCATCGCCACGGCCATCATCGCCATGGGTGCCTGCCTCAACCTGCAGGTGGTCGCCGAGGGCGTGGAGACCGAGGGACAGCTGGCCTTCCTCCGGGAGCGCCAGTGCCACGGCGCCCAGGGGTTCCTGTTCGGCCAGGCGGTGCCAGCCGAGGAAATTGCCAGCGTCCTGGAACAGGAGGACCGGGAATCCCAGATCGTGATGGTGACCTAGGACCCGCCAGGGGCCGCAGTCCCGATGCTATCGTGGACTCCACGGAGGCCCCATGTATCAGAAGGATTTCCTGGACCAGGTGCGCGCGCAGCTCACGGTGGTGGAAGATCCCGCGAAACTCCGCGAACGGGCCTTCGAGACCAGTTCGGGCATCCCGCTGAAGAACAGCTACACGCCCGCGGATCTCGCCGGTCATGATCCCCTGCGCGACCTGGGCGCGCCCGGGAAGTTCCCCTTCACGCGGCATGTGCAGCCCACGGGGTACCGCGGCCGGCTCTGGACGATGCGCCAGTACGCCGGCTTCGCCACCGCCGAGGAGAGCAACGCCCGCTACCGCTACCTGCTGGAGCAGGGCACCACCGGCCTTTCCGTGGCCTTCGACCTGCCCACGCAGATCGGCATGGACCCCGACCATCCCATGGCCCTGGGCGAGGTGGGCAAGGTGGGCGTGAGCATCAGCTCCATCCACGACATGCGGACGCTGTTCCGGGACATCCCGCTGGACAAGGTCAGCACGAGCATGACCATCAACGCCCCGGCCTCGGTGCTGCTGGCCCTCTACCTGGCCGTGGCGGACGAGCAGGGGGTTTCCTGGGACAAGGTGAGCGGCACCATCCAGAACGACATCCTCAAGGAGTACATGGCCCGCGGAACCTACATCTTCCCGCCGCGCCACAGCCTTCGCCTCATCACAGACATCTTCGCCTTCTGCGCGGACCAGGTGCCCAACTGGAACACCATCTCCATTTCCGGCTACCACATCCGCGAGGCGGGCTGCACCGCGGCCCAGGAAATCGCGTTCACGCTGGGCGACGGCATCGCCTATGTGCAGGCGGCCCTGGATGCGGGCCTGAAGCTGGAAGCCTTCGCGCCGCGCCTCAGCTTCTTCTTCAACGCTCACAACCAGTTCTTCGAGGAGGTGGCCAAGTTCCGCGCCGCCCGCCGCCTCTGGGCGCGGATCATGAAGGAACGTTTCAAGACGACCGATGCAAAAAGCCAGATGTTGCGTTTTCACACGCAGACGGCGGGCAGCACGCTGACGGCGCAGCAGCCGGACAACAACATCGTGCGCACCACCGTGCAGGCCATGGCCGCGGTCTGCGGCGGGACCCAGAGCCTGCACACCAACAGCCGGGACGAGGCCCTGGCCCTGCCCACGGAGCAGAGCGCCATGATCGCCCTGCGCACCCAGCAGATCCTGGCCCATGAGTCCCGCGTGGCGGACGTGGTGGATCCCTTCGCGGGCAGCTATCTCATCGAATCCCTGACGGATGAGCTGGAAGCCCGGGCCTCGGCGCTGTTGGCCAAGGTGGACGAGCTGGGTGGCATGGTCGCCGCCATCGAGAAGGGCCTGCCCCAGCGGGAGATCCAGAACGCCGCCTATGCCTACCAGAAGGCCGTGGAGAAGGGCACCCAGGTCGTGGTCGGCGTGAACCGCTTCGCCATCAGCGGCGAGGCCGCTCCGGACCTCCTGCGGGTGGACGAGGCCCTGGGCGGAACCCGGCGGGGCCAGGTGGCCGCCGTGCGGGCAGGCCGGGACCAGGCCGCCACCGCCGCGCGGCTGGCGGAGCTGTCCGCCGCGGCCAAGGGCACGGAGAACCTCATGCCGCGCATCCTGGCCGCCGTGAAGGCCGAGGCGACGGTGGGAGAAATCTGCGACGCGCTCCGGGCCGTCTTCGGGGAGTACCAGGAGCATCTGGTGCTCTAGGTCACATCAGAAGGCCGGAGTGTCGCTTGAAGGGGTGGTCCAGGCATCCGAATTGCAATATCGTGACCAACCCGTCCCGCTCCTGCGGGACCCATCCCGGAGGCATCATGCGTATCGCCATCCTCACCGCCGCTGCGGCGCTGCTCCTCGCTCTTCCCGCCCAGGCCAAGATGCCCTTCGTCAAGAAGGCCCAGGAACTGGGTTTCACCGACGTCAAGGACTGCAAGGCCTGCCACGTGGGCGCCGCCAAGAAGGGTGGCGAGATGACCGCGCGCGGCAAGTTCCTCGAGGAGACCAAGGCCAAGAAGAAGGCCGCCGAGGTCGACCTGAACTGGCTCAAGGATTACAAGGGCAAGTGAGCCGCTGACGCGGGCTCGCGATCTCGCCGGGCGGGTCTCCCGCCCGGTTTTTTCTGTACTCCGGGGGGTGTCCTGTCAATGAATTCCGACATCTGTAGCGACATGTAACTAAGAACATACAAGGATTTCGGATCTGGAATCGGTCCGTGATCTAAATCACCATCAGGTATCTTATTGGGAGGTAACCGCGCTAGGGTGATAGCCGACATGTGAGGTAGCTATGCGTCTGCTGCTCGCTGGATTGCTCTCCGCCTTCCTCGCCGCCGCTCCCCCTTCAGCCAATGACTGTGTCGCCTGCCATGACATCGATCTGGCGAAATTCGCGACCACCAAGCACGGAAGCATGGGCTGCACGGACTGCCACAGCAGCATCACCAAGTTGCCCCACGCGGACAAACCCGCGCCGGTGAACTGTGCGGACTGCCACGCGGACCAGGTCAAGGCCTACAAGAAGAGCGTCCACGGCGTCGCCAAGCAGAACGGGATGACCGACGCGGCCACGTGCGCTTCCTGCCATGGACCGGCCCACGGCATTCTCGGCGCGAGCGATCCCGCCTCGAAGGTGGCCAAGAAGAACCTCGCCGACACCTGCGGCTCCTGCCACTCCAACCCGGATTTCCTCTCCAAGCACCAGATCCCCTTCGTCAAGCCGGTGGAGGCCTATCGTCTGAGCGTCCATGGGCGCGAGGTGGCCAAGGGGAACGCCGCCGCGGCTTCCTGTTCCGACTGCCATGGCAGCCACGACATCCTCGCCTCGCGGGATCCCCAGGCGAAGGTGAACCGGGCCAACGTCGCGGACACCTGCGGCGTCTGCCACAGCGACATCCAGACCATCTACGCCGACAGTGTCCACGGCCTGGCCCTGAAGCGCGGTTCCAAGGACTCCCCCACCTGCACGGGATGCCACGGCGAGCATGAGATCCTGGCGCCCTCGGAGCCCGGCTCCCTGGTGAACTCTGCGCGCGTGTCCACCAGCACCTGCGGCCGCTGCCACGGCGACGAGCGGCTGAACACCCGCTACGGGTTCGGCGACAAGGTCCCCGCCTACCAGGACAGCTTCCACGGCCTCGCGGTCCGCGGCGGAGGGAAGTCCGCCGCCAACTGCGCATCCTGCCACGGGGTGCACAACATCCTGCCCTCGGCGGATTCCAGGTCCACGGTGAATCCGGCCAACCTGGCCCAGACCTGCGGGAAGTGTCATCCGGGCGCCGGGGCTAAGCTGGCGGCAGCCCCCATCCACGTGCGCACAGCCACCATGACGGAGCATGTCTCCGTGCGCTGGATCCGGCTGGCCTACATGGCCCTCATCCCGCTGACCATCGGGTTCATGCTGCTTCACAACTTCCTCGACTGGCTGGCCAAACTGCGGCGCGGACCGCACCACGGGGCCACCCACGAGGGCTTCCCGCGCATGAACCTGACGTTCCGGATCACGCACGGCATGGTGATCGTGAGCTTCATCTCCCTTGTCGTCACGGGCTTTGCCCTGAAGTTCCCGGAATCGGCCTGGGTGAAGCTCTTCCAGTCCTTCGATCCGACCTCCAGCCTCCGCGGCGTGGTCCATCGCATCGCGGCCGTGGTGATGATGGCGGGCACGGTGTTCCACTTCGTCCACCTCGCCCTGTCGAAGCGGGACCGCATCATCCTCGTGGAGCTGCTCCCCTCCTGGCAGGACGCCAAGGACATCTTCAACATGTTCCGGTTCAACCTGGGCCTGATCAAGGAACGTCCCACCTTCGGCATGTTCGGCTACCCCGAGAAGATGGAGTACTGGGCATTCATGTGGGGCACCGTGGTGATGGCCGTGACGGGCGTCCTGCTGTGGGCCGAGAACTGGAGCCTGCGCCACTTCCCGAAGTGGATCCTGGACGCGGCCACGGCGGCCCACTGGTACGAAGCGATCCTGGCCACGCTCTCCATCCTTGTCTGGCACTGGTACCTGGTGATCTTCGATCCCGATGTCTACCCCATGGACCTGGCCTGGCTGAACGGCAAGGCCTCCGCGGACCACATGCGCGAGACCCGGCCCGAGTACTACCGGAAGACGATCGAGAAGCACGGAACCGAACACCACGACGCCTGATGCCACCCCCTTTAGCGCATCACTGACCCCTCCCCACCCCATAGGAACCAACCCCATGACCTGGACTTCTACCGATACTCAGGCTCCCGTCGCCGCCAGGCGACGCGGCGGAAGCCTGCTGCTGGCCTTCGTCGCCGGCCTGCTCCTCGCCTCGGCACCCCTGCATGCCGCTCCTGCCAAGGCGGCCGCCAAGGAAAGCTGCTTCGACTGCCACAGCGATAAGGACATGACCAAGGATGTGAATGGCACGAAGCAATCGCTCTTCGTGGACGGGCAGCGGTTCGCAGCCTCGGTACACGCCTCCCTATCCTGCCGGGACTGCCACGTCAAACTCACGGACAAGCACCAGGAAGGTACTGAGACCTACACAGATGTGAACTGCGATGGATGCCATGCCGAGCAGGCCAAGCACTACGCGGGCAGTATCCATGGCGTGAGCCAGACCCTTGGGGCGACGGCAGCGGCTTATTGCCATGACTGCCATGGGAACCACTACATCGTGCCCGTGAAGCAGACGGACTCGCCGGTCTACAAGATGAACCTGTCGACGACCTGCGCGAAGTGCCACGCCAACAAGAACCTCACCGATGAATACAAGATGAAGTATCCGGCGGTGGCCTCCCAGTACCAGGAGAGCATCCACGGCAAGGCTCTGCTGGTGAAGGGGCTCATCGTGGCGCCGAGCTGCAATGACTGTCATGGCGTCCACGACATCAAGCGGAGCGTGGACCGCAGCTCGCCCATCAACCATGCCAACGTCGCCAAGACCTGCGGCCGCTGCCACGTGAAGGTCGAGGAGGTCTACAACCAGAGCATCCACGGCCAGCTGCTGGCCAAGGGCGATCCCCGCGGGCCGGTCTGCATCCAGTGCCACTCCGCCCACCAGATCGAGACGCCGGTGAGCGGCCACTTCAAGGCCGGCAGCGACATGGTCTGCGGCAAGTGCCACGCCGACCGGCTCGAGCACTACCGCGACACCTACCACGGCAAGGCCATGGCCCTGGGCAAGGCCAACACCGCCAGCGCCGTGGCCGCCTGCTACGACTGCCATGGCCACCATGATGTCCTGCGGGCCGCGGATCCCAACTCCCGCCTCTCCCCCGCGAACATCGTCAACACCTGCAAGCAGTGCCATGCCAATGCCTCGGCCAGCTTCGCGAAGTACGCGCCCCATGCGAACCCCATGGACCGCAAGAACTACCCGGTGCTGCACTACGTGTTCCTGGTCATGACGACGCTGCTGGTGTGCACCTTCTCCCTGTTCGGCGCCCACACGCTCCTGTGGCTGTTCCGGTCCGTCTGGCTCTACCGTCACGACTCCAAGCAGTTCCGGGAGGCCAAGATCAAGATCCAGGAAGACGACGAGCAGTTCACCCGGTTCCAGCCCTTCGAGCGCTTCCTTCACATCCTGGTGGTGACGAGCTTCCTGCTGCTGACGATCACCGGCATGCCGCTGAAGTTCTACTACACCGACTGGGCCAAGGCGATCTTCCGGTTCTTCGGAGGGGCTGATGTCGCCCGCACCCTCCACCACTTCGGGGCGGTGATCACCTTCACCTACTTCGCGCTGCACGTGGGCACCACCCTGGGCCATTTCTGGCGGAACCGGGGCTTCCTGAAGGATCCCGAGACCGGCGCCGTCCGCCTGAACCGGATCTTCAAGGCCATGGCCCATCCCGATTCCATGATCCCCACCAAGCAGGATGTGAAGGATTTCGTGGCCCACAACCGCTGGTTCTTCGGCAAGGGCCCGCGTCCCGAGTTCGACCGCTGGACCTACTTCGAGAAGTTCGACTACCTGGCCGTGTTCTGGGGCGTCTTCGCCATCGGCGTCTCGGGCCTGATCATGTGGTTCCCCGAGTTCTTCAGCAAGTTCATGCCCGGCTGGATGATCAACGTCTCGCTGATCGTGCACTCCGACGAGGCCCTGCTGGCGGCCGGGTTCATCTTCACGGTCCACTTCTTCAACACCCATTTCCGGCTGGAGAAGTTCCCCATGGATACGGTCATCTTCTCGGGCCGCATCTCGAAGTCCGAAATGCTCCACGAGCGGAAGCGCTGGTATGACCGCCTGGTGGCCGAAGGCCGCCTGGACAGCTTCCGCGTCAAGGATGAGTGGGAAGCCTGGAAGGGCATCGCCCGCAGCGCCGGCTACATCTTCTTCGGCGTGGGCCTCGTGCTGCTCTTCCTGATCATCTACGCCATGACCTCCCGCCTCGCGCACTGAGACCGCTCAGCGCCGGAGCCAACCGCTCTTTGGCATACCACGACCACGCAGATCCGCGCCTCGCCCTCCCAGGCGGGGCCGGGTGGTCGCGACCGGAACTCCGGCCGCCCATCTGCCTCTCTCCCCTCACCCTGATCCCCTGCGGATCGGATCACCACCCCTATGAAGGAGCTGACATGCGCCGCATCACCCTCCTCACCACCGCCCTCATCCTCGCGGCCGCCCCGGCGGCCATGGCGAAGATGACCACCGTGAAGGGCGCCAAGTGCACCGCCTGCCACGAGGGCGCGCCGAAGGACAAGAAGTTCAATGCCGCGACCACCAAGATGCTCGCCAAGTACAAGGAAGCCCAGTGCAAGGACTGCCACGGCTGGGCCGAGGGCAAGCTGACCACCTTCAAGAAGAAGTAGTTCTCCTGCTCCTTAAAAGGGCGGCGCCGGGTTCGGCGCCGCCCTTTTTATGGAGGTGATCAAAGGCCGAGCAGGGAACGGGCCTCGGCCTCCAGGCGGTCCAGCTGGGCAGCCTCACCGCGCCCCTGGAGGTAGACCTTCAGCTTGGGTTCGGTGCCGCTGGGGCGGAACGCGGCGAAGGCGCCGCTCTCCAGGCGGAACTTGAGGACGTTGCTCCGGGAGATGGGCAAGGCCACCGCGCGCTGGTCAGGGCGGTCGAGGATGGGTTCCGTGCGGCCGTCGCCATGCCAGAGGCCGGTCTGGAAGTCCTCCCAGCTGACGACCTTCTCGCCACCGAGCGAAGCCAGCCCCGCGGCGCGGATGCGGCCCATGGCCTCGGCGAAGCGCTTGGCGCCGCCGGGCCGGGGATCCTCCAGGTTCACCAGGCGGTTGTGGAAGGTGCCCACCCGCGTCATGAGGGCCTCCACAGCCTGGAACAGGGTCTGCCCCTTGGCCTTGTAGTGCCCGGCCATCTCGGCCACCACGAGCGCCGCGGTGACGCCGTCCTTGTCGCGCAGGTCCGGCGGCAGCAGCATGCCGTAGCTCTCCTCGGCGCCGAAGGCATAGGGCTCGCCCAGCTCCAGCAGGCGGTCCATGCACACGGCGATGTTCTTGAAGCCCGTGAGGGTCCATACGACGGGCAGGCCATGGTGGCGGGCCACCTCGGCCATGAAGTCGGAGGTGACCACCGTGCTCACCACAGCGCCCTTGCGGCCCTTCTGGGTGCAGAGGTACTCCAAGGTGAGGCCCGCCAGGTCATTGCCGGACATGAGCTCCCAGGCGCCGTCGCGCTTGGCCACCACGCCGATGCGATCCGCATCCGGGTCGTTGGCGAGGATCACCTCAGCCCCCATGGCCTCGGCTTCCTTCAGGGGCGCGGCGTAGGCGGCGAGCTCCTCGGGATTGGGGCGCGGGGCGGTGGGGAAGGTGCCGTCCTGGATGCCCTGGCTGGGGCTGAGAGTGAGCGGGATCCCGGCCCGCTCGAAGAGGGCGGGCACGAAGGCCACGCCGGTGCCATGGAAGGGCGTGTAGAGGATGCGGGCGGCCTCGAAGGTCTCGGGGTGCTGGAGCAGGTCCTGGCCCATGGCGAGGTAGGCTTCCTCGACTTCTGCGGGAATGGGCTGGATGCGGCCGGCCGGCGCCACCGGCGGCTCGGGCACCAGGGGCAGGGTGGCCATGTGGGCCTCCACCTCCGTATCCCAGGGCTCCACCACCTGGCCGCCCAGGTCGTTGTATGCCTTGAAGCCGTTGTACTCCTTGGGATTGTGGCTGGCGGTGAGGATCACGCCACAGGCCGAGCCCAGGCGGCGCATGGCGAAGCACAGGAAGGGCGTGGGCAGGGGGCGCGTGCCGAGGAACACCTGGTAGCCCGCGGCCGCCAGCACGGCGGCGCTCTCGGAGGCGAAGACATCCGAGTTGATGCGGGTGTCGTAGCCCACCACGGCCACCTTCTTCCCGGGGGCCCGTCGCTGGGTCACGGCGGCCAGGGCCAGGGTGGCCCGGCGCACGTTGGGACGGTTCATGCGCCGCAGGCCCGCGGCCATGAAGCCCCGCAGGCCGCCGGTGCCGAAGGCGAGGGGCTCGGAGAACCGGTCTTCCAGCTCGGCCGCCGCCTTGGCATCCCCGGCCTCGGCAGCCTTGAGCATGGGCTCCAGCTCTGCCCGGAGTTCCGGCTCCAGGTGGGGAAAGGCGAGGTAGGCGCGGGCGGAATCCAGGCTCATGGAAGGTCCTTAGGCAACATTTCAGGATTGCAGATCAGGTCTGGAAGGTCACGCGGTGGGCTTGCGGGCCACCACCTGCACCACGGCTCCGAGGCCCTGATGGTGGGCACCTTCGCGGATGTCCCGCAGCAGCTCCCGGCCCACCTCCAGCTCCAGGCCAGGTAGGAGGCTCCGCAGCTCGTCGAGGGTTCCGAGCAGATCCGGTTCCTTCGGTCCGCCGGTGCCGTATTCCAGCTGACGTGGTGTGTAGCCTTCCAGGATGAAGACTCCGCCGGGGGCGAGGGCCGCGGCGCAGCGTGGGTACAGATCGCGCCGAAGGACCGACGGCAGATGGCAGAAGATGGAGATGATGCCGCTCCAAGGCGCCGACCCCATGTCGAACTCCGCCAGGTCGGCGACCACGGTGGAGAGGGTCACACCTCTGCTGGTGGCCAGTTCCCGGGCGCGGGCCAAGCCGACCGGCGACTGGTCCACGGCCGTGACCGCATGGCCCAGCGTGGCCAGGTACACGGCGTTGCGACCCTGGCCCTCGCCCAGCCCCAGCACGGGGCCGGGCGGGATGCGCGGCGCCATCTCCTTCAGGAAATCGTTGGGCTCGGCGCCGTAAATCAGCTCGGCTTCCGAATAGCGCGTGTCCCAGAATTCGCGTCCCATCAGGCGCCTCCCAGGGCGATGTCCTCCAGCAGGAGGCTCAGCCCCGCGCTGCCGCCGTACCAGCGGAGATCGCTGCCCAGGGCCACGATGCGGGTGAGGAAGTCGCGGAGGTTGCCGGCGAAGGTGAGCTTGTCCACGGGCTCGGCGAGCACCCCATCGCGGATGCGGAGGCCCGAGGCACCCACGCTGAGGTCGCCGCTGACCGGGTCCACCGTGTGCAGGCCCATGATCTCGGTGATGAGCACACCGTTTCCGGCCATGCGGTACAAGGCGTCAGGAGCCGTGTCCCCGGCCAAGGGGAAGAGGTTGAAGGTGGTGGCGCCCGGCTGGCTGCCGAAGCCGCGGCCGGCGCTGGCCGTGGGCGCCTGGCCGAGCTCGGCTGCGGTCTTGAGGGTGTGGAGGTAGGTCTTCAGGGTGCCGCCCTCGATGAGGACGTTGCGCCGCGTGGGCAGACCCTCCGCATCCCATGGCTCTGTGCCGAGGGCAGGGCGGCCAGGAGCTTCGGCCAGCCTGCCGTCATCCACCAGGGTGAGCAGAGGCGAGGCGATGGGTTCACCCAGCTTGCCGGCGAAGAGGCTGCGGCCCTTGATCACGGACTCGGCGTCGAGCGTGCCGGCCACGATGCCGAGCAGGTCCACGGCCACCTCCGGGTGGAGCACCACGGGGTACTTCCCGGCAGGTAGCCGCTGGGGATGGAGCTTCCGTTCGCCCTTGAGGGCCGCTTCGGCGCCGATGGCGGCGAGATCAAGACCCGGCCGGCGGGCCACATCCCAGTGCCAGGCCGCTTGCCGCTCGTCTCCATCGGCCACGGCCAGCTCGATGGCCGCGGAGCAGCTGGACCACGCGTCCGGCGTCCGAACTCCCTTCTGCGTGAGCAGCAGGCTGGCGCCGGAGCCGTCGCTCCAGGCCGACTCCCGCACGGCGGCGACCTTCGGGGAGGCCTTCCGGGCTTCGGCTTCGAGCTCCAGCGCCCAGGCGATGCGCTGCTCGGGCGTGAGGGCTTCGACGGCCGCATCGAACCGGCTGGGGAGATCGTCCGTGCCCTCGGGATCGGCCTGCCGCAGCCAGGGATCCTCGTCCCCCAGGGCGCTCAGCTCCCAGGCCTGGGCGAAGAGTTCCCGGAAATCCGCCGCGGCCAGGTCCGTGGTGGTGGCCAGGCCGGTTCGGAAGCCCTGGCCGCCGGCCCGGATCACGCGCACCCCCAGGCCCCCGCGCTTGCTGGTGGTGAGGTCCTCGAGCGCGCCGTTCTGCACCTTGGCCTTGCGGCCGCGGGACACGGAGACGAAGGCCTCGGCCCCCTCGGCGCCCAGCTTCAGGGCGTGCTGGATGCCGTCCTGGAGGCGCGCTTCGAGGGACTCGGGAATGAAGGTGCGGAACGGATCGGTCATGTCAGGCTTCCTTCTTGAGGGCGGGCTGCAGGATCGCCAGCGCCGGGCCATCGAAGGCCACGAGGGTGATGGTCTGTGGGAGATCGTGGGCCGCCAGCCACTCGCGGCAGACCCTGATGGCGATGCCGGCGGCACGGTCCGCGGGGAACCCGTAGATGCCGGTGCTGATGGCGGGGAAGGCCACGGTGCGGCATCCCTGTGCCTCGGCCAGGCGGAGGCTCTCGTGGTAGCAGGATGCGAGCAGGTCGTCCTCGCCGGAGTCCCCGTCCTGCCAGACAGGCCCGACCGTGTGGATCACGAACGTCGCGGGCAGACGGTGACCACCCGTGATGACAGCCCGTCCCGTTCTGCACCCGCCCTGGCGGTTCCGGATGGCCTGGCACTCCTCCAGCAGCCCCGGTCCCGCGGCGCGGTGGATGGCCCCGTCCACGCCGCCGCCGCCCAGGAGGCTGCTGTTCGCGGCGTTCACGATGGCATCCACGGCAAGGGTGGTGATGTCGGCCTGCACCACCCGCAGGCGCGCTTCCGTCAAATCACGCTCGGCAGGGGCTCGGCGGTGCCGCCAACCACGAGGGAAGGGCAGAGGATGGTGGGCAGCGCGTCGCTCACGGGCACGCCCTGGCCGTCCTTGCCGCAGGTGCCGATGTCGAAGTGGTGGAGGTCGCTGCCGATGCGGGTGAGCTGCTTCAGCACTTCGGGGCCGCAGCCGCTGAGGGTGGCGTTCTTCACGGGATACCTGGGTTCGCCGTTCTCCACCCAGTAGCCTTCCGTCACCTGGAATACGAAGTTGCCCGTGACGGTATCCACCTGGCCTCCGCCCATGTGCTTCACCAGCAGGCCGCGGTCCAGGTCGCGCAGGATGGCTTCGGGCGCCTCGCTTCCCGCGGCCAGGAAGGTGTTGCGCATGCGGGGGATGGGCAGGTGGCGGTAGCTCTCCCGGCGGCCGTTGCCCGTGGGCTCCGTGGTCATCTTCCGCGAGGTCTTGCGGGACTGCAGGTAGGCCTTCAGCACGCCGTTCTCGATGAGGACCACGCGGCTGACGGGGTTGCCCTCGTCGTCGATGGCCTGGCTGCCGCGCTTGTGGGGCAGGGTGCCGTCGTCGATGATCGTCACGCCGTCGGCGGCCACCTTCTGGCCCAGCTTGCCGGCGAAGGCGCTCATGCCCGCGAGCGCGAGATCAGCCTCCAGGCCATGCCCGCAGGCTTCGTGGATCATGGTGCCGCCGGCGCTGCTGCTGAGCACCACGGGGAAGGTGCCCGCAGGCGCGGGCTGGGCGTCGAGGGCCTGGATGGCCAGGCGCACGGCCTCCTTCATGGTGCGGGCCACTGCCTCGTCCGTGAACAGCTCGAAGCCCCGCGTCTCGCCCAGGGCCTGGTAGCCGGTCTGGAGCTGGCTGCCATCGCCGGCGGTGACATTGGCCCGCAGGACGCCCTGGGTGCGATGGTCTTCAGTTAGGCGGCCGGTCCAGACGCCGTCATTGCGCTCTGCCGCGGCGATCCACACCCGCTGGGTGTTGTCGCCGTAGCCCACGGACACCTGCTTCAGCGCGCCGGGACGCAGAGCCTCGGCCTCCGTCCGTGCCTGGGCCTCGGCGCGGCGCACCAGGGCCACCTTCTCGTCGAGGGGCACCATATCGGGATCCCGCTCCACGGGGCTGGGGGTGGGATGGATCTTCAACGCCAGGGCGGGGAGGTCTGCAGACGAACCGATGCCCGGCGCCGCCAGGGTCCGAGCGGCCTCCACCAACTCCTCGAAGGCGGGGGCGATGAGATCCGCGAAGCGGGTGGTCTCGCCGTCCATCAGACGCAGGCTGGCGCCGAAGGTCTCGGAGGAGAGCACGTCCTCCATGCGGCCGTCGTCCATGCCCAGGGCGTGGGCCCGACGCCGTTCCACGAAGACCTCGGCGTAGTCGCCGCCCCTGTGGAGCAGGGCCGTGAGGACCTCGCGGAGCTGGTCGGCGGTGAAGGGTGCGGGCATCGGCGATCTCCAGGTCCGCGCGCGGCGGATCTTCCAGTTTGACAGAAGGGAGGCCTCGGCTCCTGTGAGGATCTCCGCGAGATCCCTGCCGTCGTTGGGGATCACCAGGTCCGCATGGAGCGCGCGCTCCGGTGCCGAGGCCTGGGCCCGAAGCCGGGCCAGGGCCGCCTCCCGGGGCATGCCGTCCCGGGCCAGGAGGCGCGCCAGCCGCAGGTCTTCCGGAGCGTCCACGGCCCAGAAGGCGTCGAAGTGGTGGGCCCGGCCCCGCTCCACCCACAGCGCCGCGTCCAGCACCGCGCCGCGGGTGCCGGGAGGGAGCGCCAGGAGGCGTTCCGCCAGGAGGGCCTCGATGCGGGGATGGAGGATGGCGTTCAGCCGGGCCCGCGCCCCGTCGTCCGCGAACACATGGACGGCCATCCAGGCGCGGTCCAGGGTGCCGTCGGCCTGGAGGCAGCCGGGCCCGAAAGCCGCCACGACGGCCGCCAGCCCGTCGCTTCTGGGCCGCACCGCCTCCCGGGCGAGCGCGTCGGCATCGATCACGGCCCAGCCCCGATCTGCCATCTGCCTTGCCACGAAGCTCTTGCCCGCCGCGATGCCGCCGGTGAGGCCAAGGAGGGGAAAGGGTGACGTCAGCATGGCGGCTCCCCCCTGATTCTGCGCTCAACCGCCCCGGAACGGCACGGAGCCTGAATCCGGAGTCTCGGCTACACTGGTTCGTTCCTCTTCTTGACCCGAGGTCACATGAAAGACGCGACACCCGAACAGGCCATGGATCTCTCGCAGCTGGAAAAGCCGGTGCTCGAGCTGGAGGCCCAGATCCGGGCCATGGAGATGGACCCCTCCCAGTCGAAAGAACGGGAAAAGCTGCAGAAGAAGCTGGACAAGCTGAAGGCCGAGCTGTTCACGAACCTCACGGACTGGCAGCGGGCCCAGCTCGCCCGCCACCCCAAGCGCCCCTACACGCTCGACTACCTGGAACGCATCTGCGAGCGCTTCGAAGAATTGCACGGCGACCGGCGCTTCGGCGACGACGCCGCCATCGTGGGTGGCATGGGCTGGATCGAGGGCAACCCCGTCATGATCATCGGCCAGCAGAAGGGCCGGGACACCAAGCAGAAGATCCTTCGCAACTTCGGCATGCCCAAGCCCGAGGGCTACCGCAAGGCGCTGCGCCTCATGAAGCTGGCCGAGAAGTTCCAGCGGCCCGTCCTCTGCCTCATCGACACGCCGGGCGCCTACCCGGGCGTCGACGCCGAGGAGCGCGGCCAGGCCGAGGCCATCGCGCGCAACCTGCTGGAGATGGCCAAGCTCGAAGTGCCCGTGGTGGCCATCGTCCTGGGCGAGGGCGGCAGCGGCGGGGCCCTGGCCCTAGGCGTGGCGGACCGCGTGCTCATGATGGAGAACGCCATCTATTCGGTGATCTCGCCCGAGGGCTGCGCCTCCATCCTCTGGAAGGACGCGAGCCAGGCTTCCAAGGCCGCCGAGGCCCTCAAGCTCACGGCCCCGCACCTGCTGGAGCTGGGTGTCATCGACGGCATCGTGAAGGAGCCCCTGGGCGGCGCCCACTCGGATTTCGACGCCGCGGCCGCGGCTCTCAAGGAGGCGGTCATCGAGGCCTTCTCCGAGCTGTCCGAGCTGTCCGCCGAGCAGTTGGTGGAGGAGCGGTACCAGAAGTTCGCCCGCATGGGCAGCGTGGGCTGAGATGGATGCCAAGATCTGGGCTCTCCGGCGGGAGATCCCGGCGGGGCCGTCGCCCTGGAAGGCCCTGGCCGCGGCCTGGAACCTGGAGCCGCGCCTGGCGCGGCTGGCCTGGTTGCGGGGCGTGGACCGGCCCGAGGACCTGGGCTGGCGGCTGGACCCTTCCTGGGCGCGGAGCACCGATCCGCACCTGCTGCCGGGTGTGGATGCGGCCGTGGCGCGCATCCGTCGCGCCGTGGAGGCCCGCGAGCGCATCGTAGTCTACGGCGACTACGACGTGGACGGCGTCACGGCCACGGCCCTGCTGGTGCGGGCCCTGGAGCGGATCGGTGCCGAGGTCTCCTTCTTCATCCCCAACCGGTTCTCGGATGGCTACGGTCTGCACATGGACTGCATCCGGGAGCTGAAGGAGGCCCGGGACCCCGGGCTCATCGTCTCCGTGGACTGCGGCGTGCGCAGCGTGGCGGAGGTGACGGCCAGCGCGAAGCTGGGCCTGGACTGGGTGATCACGGACCACCATGCCCTGGGCCCGGAGCTGCCGCCGGCCTGCGCCGTGGTGCATCCCCACCTCGACGGTTACGCCAACCCCTTCCTGGCGGGCGTGGGCGTGGCCTTCAAGCTGGCCCAGGCCCTGCTCGGCGCCGTGCCCCATCCCACGGGCGCCGACGCGGCCTTCCTGGATGGGATGCTCAAGCTGGTGGCCATCGGCACCGTGGCGGACGTGATGCCGCTGCGGGACGAGAACGCCCTGCTGGTGCGCCGGGGACTTGATTCCCTGGGCGGGAAGAACGGCCCCGGCCTGGCGGCCCTGCTGCGGGCCGCGAAGAAGGAAGGCGCCCTGGGCGGGCAGGACATCGCCTTCGGCCTGGCGCCGCGGCTCAATGCCGTGGGTCGCATGGGTGGGGCCGAAGATGCCGTGCGTCTCCTGCTCACGCGGGACGCCGCCGAGGCCGAGGTGCTGATGGCCCGGGTGGAAGCCCTCAACCAGGAGCGCCGGGCCATCCAGGAGGAACTGGCCTCCCGCCTGCCGCCTCCGGACGGTGTGGCGTTCGACTTGGCGCTGGATCCCACCGCCCACAAGGGTGTCATCGGCATCGTGGCGGGCCACCGCATGCGCGCCACGGGCCGGCCCGCGGGCGTCTGCACGGTGATCGACGGCGTGGCGCACTGCAGCCTGCGGGCTCCGGAAGGCTATGACCTCGGCGAGCTGCTGGTCCTGGCCCAGCCTTTCATCCTGGGCGGCGGCGGCCACCGCGCGGCTGCGGGCCTCAGCTTCGAAGCCTCGCGGCTGGCCTTCGTCCGCCAGGCCCTGGAGCGGGGCGCCCAGTCCCAGGCTGCGCAGGCCCAGGCCGGAGGGCGAATGATTCAGCCGCTCCTGGTGGATGGCGCGCCCGGGGACCTCCCGGACGATGCGGATCTGGCCCGCCTGGAGCCCTTCGGCCAGGGGTTCGCGCCGCCCCTGGCAAGGCTGGAGGGTCCGGTGGCCTCCTCGTCCTCGTTCGGGGCCGATCACTGGAAGCTGCGCCTGGCGGGTCTGGCGGATCCCGTCACCTGGTTCGCCGGCCACGCGCGCCCTGCGCAGCCACGGGTGGGGGATCGGCTCTGCGTGTCCGCCACCCCCCAGGGCAGCGCCCGCTGGGGCCGCTCCTGGCTGGTGGACGCCCCGCTCGGGGAGATGGCGCCATGAAGGTCCGGGCTCTGCTCCAGGATCTCCCCCCGGCGCGGCACCCGCTTTGGCGTGGCCTCGGCTGGGCCCTGGCGGTGGGGACCCTGGGCTTCACCCTGCGCTTCCTCATGGTGGGCAACGAAGGCATGCCCGGACGGACCGCGAGCGGCGATCCCCTCTTCGGCGCGGGCACCAAGGGCACCCTGGGGACGCTCACGGAGCAGCTGGGACCCAACCGAATGGTGCTGACCTACCGGACCATCGAAGGGTCGGAAGAGGATCTGCACCTGGAGACGGTGACCGGCCGCCTGGATGAGCAGACCGGACAGTGGCGCATGTTGTCGCCCAAGGCTCATCGTCAGGCGGGGGTGTGGACGCTCGAGGGTCCACTGGACCTGGAAGTGGCCGACCCGGCCACCAAGGCGCTCCTGGGCAAGGGCCGCGTGGAGAACGCCGGCCCCGCCCTGCGCTGGGTCGGAGGGGAATGGGAGGGCCTGGCGCCCCTGCGCTGGGAAGCTCTGGAGGGCTCCGCCCGGGGCGTCTGGAACCTGCCCGCCGGGTGGCGGCGCGAGGCGGACGGCCGCTTCCGCGTGGACCAGGGCCCCGTGCGCTGGCAGGCCCCTCCAGCCGGGGCCGGGCCGGCCACCCTCCAAGCCATGGAGGCTGAGCGGCTCTGGGCCATGCCTGGCTTCCAGACGGGCCATCTGGAGGGCGTCAAGGCCCGCCTGACCGAAGGATCACTCCAGGCCTCGGTAGCCGACCTGACCCCGGACACGGTCACCTGGCCGGGTCCCCTGTCCTTCGAACGCTCCGATGGCTGGCACGGCGACGCCAAGGGCGGCGTGGCGCCCCGGCCCGCGCCGGGGGCGACCTTCCAGCAGGTGGAGTTCCGCACCTTCCGGGCCCGGCGCGCGGGGCCCGAGGGCGAGGAGCTCCTCTCCACGGAGGGCGCGAGGTGGACGCCCGCCGGGCTGCGCCTGGAAGGCAATGTGGTGTGGGACCAGCCCATGGATGGCCAGCGCCTCGTGCTGCGGGCCCCGCGGGTGCTCATGCGGGAAAAGCCGGGCGGTGATCTTCCTGAGTCCCTGCCCGTGGGCCACGCCGTGGCGGAGGGGCATCCGATCCTCACCTGGGGACGGCGGAACTTGTCCTCCCCCCGCATCTCCGTGGAGCGGGCCACCCGGCGCTGGAAGCTCCAGGCTCCGGTGCTGGGCCGGGGCGAGGACGGGACCTTCAGCGGCGGGGCGGGACAGGGCGATCCCCGCTCCTGGACCATTGAAGGGCCGGTGCAGGTGAACCTGTTCTCTGGAGGCAATCTGCGGGGGGCGCGGCTTGTCTGGGAAGACACGCTCTGGACGCTCACGGGGCGGCCCGCGGCCTGGAGCCGCCTGCGGGAGCGCCTGTCCGGTCCGCGCATCCTCAGGAAGGGCGAGACAGTGGCCTTCCCCGAAGGCCTGAACGGCACCCTGGCCGCGGCGGACGGGGACCTGTACCTGCGCGCCGAGCAGGGACAGAGCGAAGGCCAGAAGATCCTGCTCAGCGGTGGCGTGGAGTGCCAGGGGCAAGGCTGGCGGCTGGCGGCGGACAGGGTGACGGTCGTCGTGGGGCCGGACCGCACGGCGAAGCTGGTCCAGGCCCAGGGTGCCGTCACGCTCAAGGGCCGCCTCGGCGAAGGGCAGGGCGAGGCCCTCGATCTCGAGCCTGGAACCCAGACGGCCAAATGGCAGGGCCGCGTGCGCGGCAAGGGCGCGGGACCCGGGTGGTGAATCCCTGGCCGGTCTCGGGCATGATGGGTTAGACATCGTATTAGGAGGCACCATGAACCGGTTCCGGTCCCTGCCATCCCTGGCCCTTCTTCTGGCGGTCGTGCCGGTGCTGGCGGCCCCGCCGTCCAAGGCCGCGCAGGCCCGGAAGGACTCGCCCCTGGTGGATATGCCCCTCCGGAACCTGGGGCCGGCGGTCACGTCGGGACGGGTGTCGGACATCGCCGTCGATCCCCACAGGCCGGACACCTGGTACGTGGCCGTGGCCTCCGGCGGGGTCTGGAAGACCGTGAACGCCGGCGCCACCTGGACGCCCCTCTTCGACAAAGAAGGTTCTTTCTCCATCGGGTGCGTGACCGTGGACCCTCATGACCCGAACACGGTGTGGGTGGGCACCGGTGAGAACAACTCCCAACGCTCGGTGGCCTACGGCGACGGCGTGTACCGCAGCCTCGACGGAGGGAAGCACTGGGAGAACATGGGGCTCAAGACCAGCGAGCACATCGCGAAGATCCTCGTGGATCCGCGCAACAGCCAGGTGGTCTTCGTGGCTGCGCAGGGGCCCCTCTGGAACGACGGCGGGGAGCGTGGGCTCTACAAGACCACCGACGGCGGCAAGACCTGGAAGGCCGTGCTGACGGTCGACGCGCACACGGGCGTCACCGACGTGGTGATGGACCCGCGGCATCCTGACGTCCTCTACGCGGCCACCTACCAGCGGCGGCGCCACGTTTGGGGCATGATCGACGGTGGCCCGGGCAGCGGCATCCACAAGAGCCTGGATGGCGGCCAGACCTGGACCCGGCTCAAGGACGGCCTGCCCAAGGAGGACATGGGCCGCATCGGCCTGGCGGTTCCCGAAGGCGAGCCGGACACGGTCTACGCCACCATCGAGGCCGCCAACAAGGCCGGGGGCTTCTTCCGGAGCAAGGATGGGGGCCGCACCTGGGAGCGCCGTAACGAGCAGGTCTCCGGCAGCGCGCAGTACTACCAGGAACTCTTCTGCGACCCGAAGGATCCCCAGCGCGTGTATTCCATGGACACCTGGATGCAGGTGACCGAGGACGGCGGCAAGACCTGGCGCCGCGTGGGGGAGAAGCACAAGCACGTGGACAACCACGCGCTGTGGATCGACCCAGCGAACAGCGACCACTTGCTCGCCGGATGCGACGGCGGCCTGTACGAGAGCCGGGACCGGGGCGCCACCTGGGTCTTCACCGCCAACCTGCCGGTCATCCAGTACTACCGGGTGGCCGTCGACAACGCGAAGCCCTTCTACACCATCTACGGCGGCACCCAGGACAACTTCTCCATGGGCGGACCCAGCCGCACGCGGAATCTGCACGGCTCCACCAACCAGGACTGGTTCGTGACCCAGGGCGGGGATGGGTTCTACAGCCAGGTGGATCCGGACGATCCGAACACCGTGTACTCCGAAAGCCAGTACGGCGGCCTGGCCCGCTTCGATCGCCGCACGGGCGAGCGGGTGGAGCTCCAACCCCAGCCCGCACCCGGCGAGGAGCCCTTCCGCTGGAACTGGGATGCCCCGCTGCTGATCAGTCCCCACAGCGGGAAGCGCCTCTACTTCGCCGCCCAGAAGCTCTTCCGCAGCGACGACCGGGGAGACAACTGGGCCGCCGTGAGCCCGGACCTGACGCGGAAGATCGACCGCAGCCGCCTCAAGATCATGGACAAGGTGTGGGGCGTGGACGCCGTGGCCCGCAATACCTCCACCAGCTTCTTCGGCAACATCGTTTCGCTGGCGGAGAGCCCCAAAGCGGAGGGCCTGCTCTACGTGGGCACGGACGATGGCCTGCTCCAGGTCAGCGAAGACGGCGGCAAGGCCTGGCACAAGACGGACCGGTTTCCCGGCGTGCCCGACCTGAC
The DNA here is from genome assembly GCF_022808835.1 of Geothrix mesophila. Taxonomy (NCBI): domain Bacteria; kingdom Pseudomonadati; phylum Acidobacteriota; class Holophagae; order Holophagales; family Holophagaceae; genus Geothrix; species Geothrix mesophila. The sequence goes on along the minus strand of NZ_JAKZLD010000001.1, from coordinate 768,343 downwards.
CTACGTGTCCTGCCTGTCGGCGAGTCCCCATCAGGCCGGCACTGTGTACGCGGCCTTCGACAACCACAAGACCGGCGACTTCCGGCCCTACCTGCTGCGTTCTCGGGACCGCGGGCGCACCTGGGAATCCATTGCCGCCGGGCTCCCCGAGCGGGGCAGCGTCTACACCGTGCGCGAGGACCCGGCCCGGGAGGGCCTGCTCTACTGCGGCACGGAGTTCGGCCTCTTCTTCAGCCTCGACGCCGGCAAGTCCTGGTCGAAGTTCTCCAAGCTTCCGAGCATCGCCGTGAAGGATCTGGCCATCCAGGAGCGGGAGGGTGATCTGGTGGTGGCCACGTTCGGGCGCGGCTTCTTCATCCTTGATGACCTGACCGCCCTGCGCGAGGCCAAGCCGGAGGACTTCGCGACCGAAGCGCACCTCTACAACCTGAGGCCCGCCCAGGCCTACATCCCCGCTGTCCCGTTCGGCGGGCCCGGGAAATCCTTCCAGGGCGACTCGCTTTTCCTCTCGCCCAATCCGCCCTTCGGTGCCGTCTTCACCTACCACGTGAAGGAGGAGCCGAAGGCCCTGAAGAACCAGCGCCACGAGAAGGAGAAGGAGGCCGCCAAGGCCGGCCAGGATCCCGCCATTCCCGCCTGGGACGCGCTCCGCGCCGAGGACAGGGAGATCCCGCCCGCGGTGGTGCTGACCATCGCCGCGGGCGACGGGCAGGTCGTCCGGCGCCTCGCCGCAGAGCCTGAGAAGGGGCTTCACCGCCTGGCGTGGGACCTCCGCCTCCAGGACCCGTCTCCCATCCGCCTGAAGGCCGCGGGCGACCGGGATCCCTGGGACTACGGCGATCATGGCGCCCTCGCGGCGCCGGGGCGCTACCAGGCCACCCTCTCTTTCCAGGTGGATGGCGTGCTGAAGCCCGTGGCAGGTCCCGTCGCGTTCGACGTGAAACCCCTCGACGCCGACCGCCTCACCGCAGCCCAGTGGACTGAATACAGCGCCTTCTGTGCTCGCATGGGCGAGGCCCAGCGCCGAGCCATGGGCGCTTCCGAGCGGCTGAGCGAGATCCAGACCCGCCTCGATTTTATCCGGAAGGCGCTGCTGGAGACGCCCACCGCCGACGCGACGCGGCTGGAGCAGGCGAGGAAGCTCCATGGGGAGCTGAAGGACCTGCGCACCCTCCTCAGTGGAGACGCCACCGTGGCCAGGTACCAGGAACCCACGGCCCCGGGCATCGTGGGTCGCATCCGCGAGGTGACCGGCAGCGTATGGGCCACCACGCAGCTTCCCACCGGCACCCAGCGCCAGAACCTGGCCTGGGCCGAGGATGGCTTGAAGGCCTTCCAGAGCCGGTTCGACACAGCGCAGGCGGCACTCAGGACTCTGGAAGAGAGCCTGGATGCCGCCAAGGCCCCATACACCCCCGGCCGCGCCCTCCGCTGAAGCTTATCCCTTCCGCGCGCCGGCCCCGGCGCGCGCCTTCGGCGCCATCAGGCGGGGCAGTATGTTCTGATAGAACCATGACAGAGCCCACCCCCTGCCTCGAGGCCGTGAACCTCCAGAAGCGATATGGCGACCGCACCGTGGTGCGGGACGTGAGCCTCTGTGTGGGCATGGGCGAAGTGGTGGGACTGCTGGGGCCGAACGGCGCGGGCAAGACGACGACCTTCTACATGGTGGTGGGTGTGGAGGCCCCGGACCGCGGGGACATCCGGTGGCTGGGCCAGGACGTGACGGCGTTGCCCATGCACCGGCGGGCGCGGCTGGGCATCGGCTACCTGGCTCAGGAATCCAGCGTGTTCCGGGGTTTGACGGTGTGGGAAAATCTCATGGCGCTGGCGGAATTGCAGCCCATCCCGAAGGCGGAGCAGAAGGACCGCTGTGAGCGGCTTCTGGCCGATTTTCACCTGGGCAAGGTGCGCGACACGCTGGGCATGAGCCTCTCCGGCGGCGAGCGACGGCGCTGCGAGCTGGCACGCGCCCTCGTGACCGAACCCCGGATCATGCTCCTGGACGAGCCCTTCGCCGGCGTGGATCCCAAGTCCGTGCTGGAGATCCAGGGCCTCATCGATGACCTCAAGGCGCGAGGCATTGGCGTTCTCATCACGGATCACAATGTCCGCGAGACCTTGCAGATCGCCGACAGGGCCTATATCTTGGCGGACGGGATGATCATGAAACACGGCTTGCCCAGCGAGATCGCAGAGGATCCGGACATCCGCCGGGTCTACCTGGGCGACCGGTTCAGGTTGGACTGATGGCGGCGGGCCCCTACCTCTCCCAGCGGCTGGCCCAGAGCCAGACCCTTGCGCTGACGCCCGCCATGCAGCTGAAGCTCAAGCTGTGGCAGATGAACCTGCAGGAGCTGTCGCAGACCATCGAGCGCGAGCTCGAGGACAACCCGCTGCTGGAGTTGGCCGACGACAGCGACGAAGTGCCAACCCTCGAGGCCATCGAGGAAGGGCGCGATTCGGATGTGACGGAAGCCACCTCCGACCAGGCCGCCGAGGGCGTGGAACTGCCCGAAGGGGTGGACACCATGGATCTGGGACCGATCCTGGATGCGGCGGGTGAGATGAACCCCGAGAGCGACCTGGAGAAGTTCACGGAAGAGGGCGTGGCCCAGGTCCAGGAGACCGAGCTGGGCGCGGAGAACAGCTGGGACCAGGATCTCCCGCGCACCAGCAACCTGCCGGAGGAAGATCGCCTCTCCTGGGAGGACCGCCTCAGCGCCAATGAATCGCTCCAGGACCATCTGGTGGGTCAGCTCTACGAAACCCTGGAACACGAGGATCCCCGCGCAGCCCTGGTGGAGCGCCTGATCGACCGTCTGGACCCCAAAGGTTTCCTGCGCCTGGATCCGGATCAACCCTCCGTGGAGACCACGCCCGCCGCATTGGCGGCGGACATGGGCGTCACGGAAGAGGCCCTGCGCGGAGCCCTCGACGTGCTCCAGGAGTTCGATCCCTCGGGCATCGGCTGTTTCACCGTGCAGGAGAGCCTGCTGCTCCAGCTCCGTCACGCCGGCGCCGAGCCCGACGACCTGGCGGTGCGCATCATCCACGACCACTCCGCCCTGCTGGCCCAGCGGGACAGCGCCAAGCTGCGCCGAGCCCTGGCTTGCACGGACGCGGAGCTGTGCGTGGCCATGGACCAGCTCAAGCACCTCAACCCCTCGCCGGGACGGGCCTTCGATCCCGAGGGCGAGCGGGTGGTGAAGCCCGACGTGGTGGTGCTCAAGGGCGAGGACGGGAACTGGAAGATCTACCTCAACGATGAGGGCCTCCCCCGCCTGCGCGTGAACGGCGACTACCAGCGGTTCCTGGCCTCCAGCGAGGCCAAGTCCGACAAGGATTTCATCCGCGAGCGCTTCCGCAGCGCGCGGGACTTCATCCGGGGCGTGGAGGATCGCAACCGCACCGTGCTGCGGGTCTCCGCGCAGATCGTGGAACTCCAGAAGGAATTCCTCGAGCACGGCATCGAGAGCCTGCGCCCCATGGTGCTGCGCGACGTGGCCGAGGCCACGGGCTTCCACGAGAGCACCATCAGCCGGGTGGTGAAGGCGAAGACCATCCACACGCCCCAGGGCCTCTACGACCTGAACTACTTCTTCTCGGCGCGCCCGAAGGATTCGGACATCTCCGCCACCGTGGTCAAACATCGCATCAAGGCGTTCGTGCAGGCCGAGGACCCTGCCAAGCCGCTGTCCGACGAGGCCATCGCCGGCCTGCTCGAGCGGGACGGCATCAAGGTGGCCCGCCGCACGGTGAACAAGTACCGCGAGGAACTCAAGATTCCTCCGGCCTCCCAGCGTCGACGCCGGTAGCGGGCCGCGGCCCCTCCTGCGCCGGTTCCATGATTCCCGGGCCGCCCGGCCCCTTTCAGGAGTGTCCCATGAAGGTCCACTACACCGGCCGTCACGTGGAGCTCACCGAGCCCCTCAAGCAGTTCACCAAAGAGCGGCTGGATAAGATGGCCACCTATCTGGACGACATCATCGACGTCCATGTGATCCTGGGTGTGGAGAAGCACCGTCATGAGGCGGAGATCACGCTGAAAACCCGCGCCAACGCCTTTGTGGCCTCGGCCACGACCGCTGACATGTATGCCAGCATCACGCAGGCCATCGAGAAGCTCGACGTGCAGGCGCACAAGCACCAAGGCAAGCGCAACGACCGGCCCCACGAAAGCGCCAAGGCCGGCGCCGTCGAAGAGTAGCCATTCCCGCGTTTCCGAATCAAAGGCGGTCCTCCGGGACCGCCTTTGATATCCTGGAGGTTCCGGAGTCCGCCATGCCCGATCCCACCCATCTCTACGCCCCGAAGACCACCACCGAGCCCACCCAGATCTGCGAGAAGTGCCGCAATCCCTACACGCTGGAGCACTTCCAGCACGGCGTCCCTGGTCAGGAGTGCGTCTGCCGCCGCTGCCTCCAGGTCATGGGGTACCAGGTCTAGGCATGCTGAAGACCCTCGATACCCCCGAGGCGATCCTGGAGGGCGTCCTCCAGGGCCGTCGCGTGTCCGCCGCAGAAGCCCTGGTGCTCATGGAGCGGGCGGAACTGCCCGATCTGGCCGTGGCCGCCACCGCCGCCCGGGATCGCCACAACGATCCCCGTCGCGTGAGCTATGTCATCGACCGCAACGTGAACTACACGGACGTCTGCAACGTCTACTGCACGTTCTGCGCCTTCTACCACAAGCCCGGGGACAGCCGCGGCTACGTGCTCACCAAGGAACAACTCAAGCAGAAGGCGGAGGAGACCCAGGCCATCGGCGGCACCGGCTTTCTGCTGCAGGGCGGCGTGAACCCCGACCTGCCCTGGGACTACTACCTGGACCTGGTGCGCTACCTCCACCACGACCTGGGCATCTGGGTCCACGGCTTCTCGCCGGTGGAGATCCAGATGATGGCGAAGCTGAGCGGCCAAACCCTGGGCAAGACCATCGCGGACTTGCGCGAGGCGGGCCTCGGCTCCATCCCCGGCGGCGGTGCCGAGATCCTGGTGGACCGCATCCGCAAGAAGATCGCGCCCCTCAAGGGCGGCCGCGACAAGTGGCTGGAGGTGATGGAGGCGGCCCACGAGGAGGGCGTGAAGACCACGGGCACCATGATGTTCGGCATCACGGAGACGATGGCTGAGCGCATCGAGCACCTGGAGGCCCTGCGCGACCAGCAGGACCGGGCTCTGGCACGGAACAATGGCGGCGGCTACACGGCCTTCGCCGCCTGGCCCTTCCAGAGCGGCCACACGCCCTGGGAAGGCAAGGTACCCAAGCCCACGGACGTGGAGTACCTCCGCACCATCGCCGTGGCGCGCATCTTCCTCGACAACTTCGCGCACATCCAGAGCAGCTGGGTCACCATGGGCCGCAAGACCGGCCAGGTGGCCCTGCACTACGGCTGCGACGACATGGGCAGCCTCATGCTCGAGGAGAACGTCGTCAGCGCGGCGGGCACCTGCTACAGCGTGAACAAGGACGAGATGACCCGCATGATCCGCGCCGCCGGCTACGAGCCCTGGCAGCGGGACAACATCTACGGCGAAGTCCAGGGCTGAGCCCGCCCCCGTGATCAGCTCCGGGGGGCGGGAGCCAGGTCCTCCACGGCGTCCAGGCGCGCCACATCCATCTCGGTCATGCCGTCCGGCCCGATGAAGGCCATGGGCCTGAACCGGGCCGTCCAGCGGACCTCGTCGGCGGTGTATGACGTCCGGGCGTAGATGGTCTGTGAGAAGGTGTCGTCGAAGGCCTTGATGAGGACGATGAATTCCGCCTTGGCATGGCGGAGGTCCGCCTCGGTCATGCCGAACAGGGGGCTGGCCTCATCGATGGGGTGCACGACCGTCCAGCTGGAGGGGAACAGGTGGATCTTCGGACGTTCCAGAGGCAGCAGCATGAAGCGCCGCGTGGTCGAGGCCGGATCCTGGAGAGACAGGCTCACCGTGGCCTCCACCTCGATGAGCTCGTTGCTGCGCATGTTCACGAGACGGAACATGAAGCCGGCGAAGTCCTGGTAGGGGGCCATCACAGCGAGGTTGCTGAACCGCAGGCACGCCTGGGGTCGGGAGAACCGTCCGTAGAGGAGGCCCGTGGCCAGGGCGAAGCTCAGGAGGCCCAGGAGCGATTCCAGCGCGGCGACCGCGTTGGCGAGGAACCCGTGGGGGCTGATGTGGCCGTAACCCACCGTGGTGAGGGTCTGGGCGCTGAAGAAGAATGCGTCCTGCAGCCGCTCCCGGAATGCCATGCCCCCCTGGCGGGTGAACTGTTCCATGCCGATGCCCAGGTAGATCAAGGCGAAGATGGCATTGGTGACGAGGAAGGCCAGGAACAGCAGCCCCAGGAAACGCCCCCAGCCCATGGTGATGAGGTGGTGGTAGAGGTCGTAGGGGCGGAAGCGTGGCAGGCCCATGCGGCGGACGTTGAAGGAGCCGTCCTTGTTGACCCCGCGTTCGCGGCCGGCCTGGAGGCCTAGGCCCAGGTCGTCATCGATGGGCGTTCGGCGGAGGTGGGAGTCCATGGTGTCCTGAATGGGAAATCCCTGAGTGTAGCCTCCGGAACCGGTTCTGGGCCTCCGGGGCTTGATCTGGTCCGGCCGCAGGACTCACCATGGGCTGCGACCTTCCAGGGACGCACCCCTGGATGCCCTTCCCAACTGATTTCAGAGCAACACGGTGAATCGAGCCTTCATCAAGGATCCGGATGACACGGGGCGCCCCGAGGTCCTGCCCGACCGACCCCAGAGCCCCCACACGAACTACGTGACGCCCGCCGGGCTCCGACAGCTGCAGGGCCTGAAGGAGGGCCTGGAGGCGCGCCAGAGCCGGCTGCTGGCGGAGGGCAAGCTGGCCAACCCCCAGGAGCTGGCCATCGTCCAGCGCGACCTGCGCTACTACCAGGAACGCTTGAACCGCGCCGTCCTGGTGACCCCCGACGGCAAGTCGAGGGACCGGGTGCACTTCGGGGCCACCGTGGAGGTCTGCGACGAAGCCGGCGTCATCACGACGTACACCCTTGTCGGTGAGGACGAAGCCGATCCTTCCCGGGGGAAGGTCAGCTGGGTCTCGCCGCTGGGCGAGGCTCTGCTGAACGCGGAATCCGGCGACGAGGTCGTGTGGCGGCGACCTGCCGGGACGATGCGCCTGGAGATCCTCAGCGTCCGTCCGGGTGCATCGGAGTGATCTGCGCCAGATCTAGGGCTTAGCCTTCAGCGCCCCGAGCAGCATCTCCGCCAGGGGACGGATGCGGCCGGGCTCGCTGAGGTAGGCGCCGCGGGCGGCCACGAGGCGGGCGGAGGAGTGGCCGAGGATGGCGGTTTCCACGAGGCCGTGGGCCTTGAGGGTGCCGCCGGTCTGCACCAGGTCCACGATGGCGTCCGCCAGGCCCAGCAGGGGCGCCAGCTCGGCGCTGCTGCTGAGGGGCACCAGCTCGGCGGTGAGGTCCTCGCGGGCCAGCCAGGTCTCCGTGGCCTTGGGGAACTTGGTGGCCAGGCGCAGGTGGGGCTTGGCCCGCAGGTCCTCCAGGCTGACACCCGCCTTGGCGCACAGCGACAGGCGGCAGGCGCCGAAGCCCAGGTCCGCCAGCTCCAGCAGGTCCATGTCCATCTCGTCCAGCGTGTCCGAGCCTACGATGCCCAGCGAAGCCACGCCGGCGGCCACGTAGCGGGGCAGGTCCGCGCCCTTGAGCAGCAGGGCCGCCACGCCGGAGGTGGCCGTGGGGATGCGCAGGACGCGGGACTTCAGCGCCGCCGCATCGAGGGCCAGAGGCGTGCCCGCCAGCAGGGGTACCAGCTCGTCGCCGAGCCGGCCCTTGGGGAAGGCGATGAGCAGGGTCTGGTTCATCGGGGTTCCTCGAAGAGGTCGGGGCGGGTGGCGGCCAGGTCGAGCAGGCGGGACAGGCGAACACAGAAGCCCGCAGCCTGCCAGGGGCGGCCCAGTCCCGGGAAGAGGCGGTCGTAGCGGCCGCCCGCGGCGAGTTCCTGCTGGGCGCCGGGGGCCCACAGCCGCAGGGTGGGACCGGTGTAGAAGCCGAGTCCGGCCACGTCCGCCAGGTCCACGCGAAGCTCCAGGTTGGGCGGGAGGATGGGCAGCAGAGCCTGGAGGGCACGGTCCATGTGGTGCATTTCCTCCTCCAGCAGGGTCGCATAGGGGCTGGAGGCCAGGGCGCCCAGGGTTCCGGGGCCGTCGAGCTCAGAGAGCAGGGCTTCGGCGTGGGCCGTCAGCCGTGCGGCAGAAGGATGGCCGTCCAGGGCCTCCCGCACGCGGTGGGGCGCGCGGCGGGAGAGGGCCGCCACCACAGCATCCGCCAGCTCGCCGAACAGGCCCTCGGCTTCCAGGGGGCGGCGCACCAGGGCCGCGTTGCCCAGGTGGAGGATGGCGCTCTTCAGGCCCAGGAGGCCGGGCACGGCCATGAGCATGCGGGCCAGCTCCACGTCCGCTTCCGCCGAAGGCTCGCCCTCGGGCTGGATGCGCTCGCAGCCCACCTCGAAACGCTCCACCGCCTCCCAGGGCTGCACGGGCCGCCGGAACACGGCGCCGGCATAGGTCACGCGGTCCGGCGGCGCGGGGAAAGTGCGGGTGAGGAGGCCTGCCAGGGCCACGGTGAAGTCCCAGCGCAGGGCCACCAGCTCGTCGCCGTCGAAGAAGCGTAGGGCGCCTTCGGGCACCGCTTCGCGCAGGACGAGGGAGGGATGCAGCTCGCGGTAGCCGTGGGCCGCGAAGTGGCCCATGAGGGTGCCTTCCCAGCGGCGGAGCCGGGCGGCGGAGTTGAAGAGGAGGTCGGGGAAGTGGGGCGTGCGGACGGCCATCAGGCGGGCCCTCCCGTGCGGTCGGCGTGGCGGCGGTGGAGCACCTCCACCACGTCCAGCAGGCTCGCGCCGCGCTCGAGCAGCAGCATGTCGAGGTGGAACAGCAGGTCCGCGGCCTCGCCGAGGAACTCGCCGCGGTCGTCGTTCTTGGCGGCGATGACCACCTCGCCGGCCTCCTCCACCACCTTCTTGGCAATGCGGTCCACGCCCTGGGCGAAGAGCCTCTGGGTGTAGCTGCCGTCCACATCCGCCAGCGCCTTGCGGGAGGTCAGCAGAGCTTCGAGGCGTCCAAGCCAGGGAAGGGTGGCGGGCCACGGGCCGGGGGCCTGGCCTCCTTCGGGAGCGGCATCGAAGCAGCTGCGGGTGCCGCGATGGCAGCTCGGGCCCTCGGGCTCCGCGAGGATGAGCAGGGCATCCGAATCGCAGTCCGGGCGGATCTGGACCACCTGGAGCCTGTTCCCGCTGCTTTCGCCCTTCACCCAGAGGGCCTGGCGGGAGCGGCTCCAGAAGGTGACGAAGCCGGTGTCGAGGGTGAGCTGAAGGGACTCGCGGTTGAGCCAGGCCACCATGCGCACCTCGCCGGCGCGGTCCTGCACGATGCCGGGGATGAGGCCTTGGGAATCGTAGCGGAGCGTATCGAGGTCCATGTCAGATCCGGATGGAGAGGCCCTGCTGGGCGAGGTAGGCCTTGAGGCGGGGGATGGGCAGGATGCCCTCGTGGAAGAGCGTGGCGGCCAGCACGGCGTCAGCGCCGTGTGCCAGAGCCTCCAGGAAGTGGGATTCCTGCCCCGCGCCGCCGGAGGCGATGAGGGGGATGGGCAGGTCCGAGGCCAGGTCCAGCAGCGGCAGGTCGAAGCCGTCGCCGGTGCCGTCCCGATCCATGGAGGTGAGCAGGATCTCGCCCGCGCCCAGGTCGTTGAGCTCCCAGAGCCAGTCCACGGCGGAGCGCTCCGTGGGCGCGGAGCCGCCCTTCAGGTAGACGCGCCACCCGAGGTCGGCGTCACGCTTCACGTCCACGGCCGCCACCACGCACTGGGCCCCGAAGGCGTCCGCGAGCTCGGCCACGAGCTCCGGGCGCAGGGCGGCGGCCGTGTTCACGGCCACCTTGTCGGCGCCGGCGCGCAGCAGGCTGCGGGCGTCGTCCACGCTGGACACGCCGCCGCCCACGGTGAAGGGGATGCTCAGCTCCCGGGCCACGTCGCGGACCCAGGCTTCCCGCGTGCCGCGGTTCTCCAGGGAGGCGGCGATGTCGAGGAAGACCAGCTCGTCCGCGCTCTCCTGGTCGTAGCGCCGGGCCAGCTCTACGGGATGGCCCAGGTCGCGGAGCTGCTTGAACTGGATGCCCTTCACGACGCGGCCGTTCTTCACGTCGAGGCAGGGGATGACGCGCTTGGCGGGCATCAGGCGCCTCCTGCCAGGGCGGCGCGGGTGCGCGGGTCGTCGAGCGGGATGAAGCCCTCCATGAGCGCCTTGCCGCTGATGGCGCCCACCACGCCCGGCAGCGCAGCCAACGCAGGCAGGTCCGAGAGGTCCTTCACGCCGCCGGAGGCCTGCACTCGGAAGCCCTCCCGGGCCACCCAGGCCGCGGCCTCCAGGCCCGGCCCCTCCAGCGTGCCGTCACGGCTCACGTCCGTGACCAGGGCCCGGTCGAAGCCCAGGGTGAGCAGCGCCTCGAAGACGTCCGTGGACTCGCAGGCGCTGGGGGCCTGCCAGCCCCGGGTGACGATACGCTGGCCCTTGAGGTCCAGGGCCGCCACGATGCGGTCGCCCGGGAGGCCCTTCAGGGCCGAGGGCTGCTCCACGGCCAGGGTGCCCACCACGGCATCGAAGCCCAGGGCCAGCACCGCCTCGATGGCGGCGCGATCCCGCAGGCCGCCCCCCAGCTGGAAGCGGACCTGCGGAAAGCGGGCGGGGAAGCTCGTGAAGGCGCCCTGGCGGGGGCCGCCGAAGGCGCCGTCGAGGTCCACCAGGTGGATGCGCCGGGCGCCGGCCGCGACGAGGCGCTCCACCCAGGCTTCGGGCGTGAAGTCGTAGAAGGTGGCCTGGCTGCGGTCGCCGTGCCGCAGCCGCACCAGGCGACCCTCCATCAGGTCCAGGCTCGGGATCAGCTGCATGACGCCTCCTGAGCGGCTGCACCCATCCAGGCGAGCGCAGCGCGGAGCAGCCGCAGGCCGTCGGGCCCGGACTTCTCCGGGTGGGGCTGGAAGCCCATCACCCGGCCTCGGACCTCGGCCGCCGTGAAGGGGCGGCCGTGCTCGGCGACCAGCAGGGTGTCATCCGCGGGTTCCAGGGCGTAGCTGTGCACGAAGTAGAGCCAGGCCCCATCGGGATCCGGGAGGGCTGGGTGCGGACGGGCCTGGCGCACCTGGCCCCAGCCCATGTGGGGGACCTTCACGCCGGGGCCCAGCCGCCGGACGAGGCCGGGGATGAGGCCCAGTCCGGGGATGCCGGGGGCTTCTTCGCTGCCTTCGGCCAGCAGCTGGAGCCCCAGGCAGATGCCCAGCAGGGGCCGGCCGTCGGCCACCAGTCCCGGCAGCGCGGACCACCAGCCCCGGTCCCGGAGGGAGCGCTGGGCGGCCTCGAAGTGCCCCACGCCAGGCAGGACGATGGGGCCCGCTTCCGCGGCCTGATCCGGAGAGGCGGCGCGGACGAAGGGGAAGCCCAGGCGCTCCAGGGCACCCTCCAGGGACGCGAGGTTCCCCGCGTCATAGTCGATGAGGGTGAGGGAGCTCATGCGGACAGGGTCCCCTTGGTAGAGGGCACGCCCGAGCCTTCGGCGCGGGTGGCCTGGCGCAGGGCCCTGGCCAGGGCCTTGAAGAGGGCCTCGACCTTGTGGTGAGTGTTCACGCCGCGGATCAGGTCCGCGTGGATGGCTAGGCCGCCGCGCATGGCGAGCGCGATGAAGAACTCCCGGACCATCTCCACCTGGAAGCCGTCGCCGAGGATCACGGGCGGAAGGTCCGCGTGGAACTCGCACCAGGGCCGTCCCGAGAGGTCCACCACCACCCGGGCCAGGGCCTCGTCCAGGGGCACGTAGGCGTGAGCGAAGCGCGCGAGGCCGGCCCGGTCGCCCAGGGCCGTCTTCAGGGCCTCGCCAAGGCAGAGGCCCACGTCCTCCACCAGGTGGTGGCTGTCCACGGGCAGGTCGCCAGAGGCTTCCACCTCGAGGCCGAAGCCCCCGTGCTTCGCGAGCTGCATCAGCATGTGGTCGAAGTAGCCCAGACCGGTGCGGATGCGGGCTTCGCCTCCATCGAGAGAGAGGCTGAGCTTCACCTGGGTCTCGGCGGTGGCGCGGGTCAGGCTGGCGGTTCTCATGGCTGCTCCTGAGTCAGGGTGGGCAGGATGTCGCGGAGGGTTCCGGATTGGACATCCCCTGTCGCAGCGAAACGGGCGCGATCGGGACCGAGGGCCGCGAAGCGCCAGGCCACCTCGGGCTTCAAGGCCACAGCGGCGCGCAGGCAGCGGGCATCATCGATGGTGTCTCCCGCGAAGACGACCTCTTCGGCCCGGTACGCGTCCGCCAGCTGCAGGAGGCCCGCGGGCTCGGGCTTCCGCAGGTGGGGCGCGGCGTCGCAGACCGCGGGCAGCGAGAAGCCCAGCACCTTCCAGGCCAGGTCCAGCTCTTCGGGTGGTCGCCCCGTGAGTACCGCCAGCTCCCAGCCCGTGGCCTGCAGTTCGGCCAAGTCCACCAAGGGGCGCTCCAGGCGGATAGTGTCGGCGTAGTGCTTCTGCACCAGGACCTGCGCCGAGGGCTCCAGGGTCTCAGTGCGCGCATCCAGCTCCGGGAAGCCGCAGCCGTCCGCTGCTTCGATCACGGGCTGGAGGTCCACGTCGCCATACACCTCGGCCAGGGCCAGGGCGCCGGCTGCGAGGCGGAAGTCGTTGTTATAGCCGCCCAGGCGCTTGAAGGCGCGGTAGGCCCCGTCGGACCAGGGCAGGGCCGGCCGCAGCTCCGCCAGGGCCCGGGCCACGGCCTCCAGGAAGCTGCGGTCGGCGTCGATGAGCACGCCGTCGATGTCCAGGACCAGCAGGCGGCGGCGCGGCTGCGGCGCGGGCTTCGGCAGCGGCGTGCTCAGGATCGCGGCCACGCGGGCCGTGTCCGGTTCCGTGCCGATGGTGAGCCGCGCGGCACCGGTGCCGGGCAGACGGCGCACCTTGATGCCCTCGGCTTCCAGCGTGTCCGAGGGATCCGGCGTCACGTGGATGAAGTTGCCGGCGCTGGGGGCGACGCGGTGCGCGGGCAGGGTCGTCGCCAGGGACGTCGCCAGTCGGTCGCGCCGCTCCGGCAGGGCCCGCACGGCGGGCTCGAAGGCCGGTGCGAAGTCCAGGGCCACGTCCAGGGCCTCCAGGCTGGCGGCGGGGATGGAGTAGGGCAGCTGCAGCGTGGCCAGCTTCGATACCAGGGCAGGGTTGCCCAAGAGGTAGCCCAGGCGCCAGGAGGCGGAGGCCAGCGCCTTGCTGAAGGTGCGCAGCAGCACCACGTTCGGGTAGCGGTCCACGGCCAGGCGGTGGGTGGCCGGGGCGAACTCGGCATAGGCCTCGTCCATCACCACCAGGGGCGGCTCGGGACGGGCCGCGGCGGCGGCCAGCAGAGGTTCCAGTTCCGTCGGAGACACCCAGGCGCCGGTGGGGTTGTTGGGCAGCGTGAGCCAGATCTGCCGGCAGTCGAGGGCCTCGAACCAGGGTTCCAGCGGAAAGCCCGTACCCTGGGGCACCTTGCGCACCTGGCCGCCGTTCCGGCGCACCAGCATGGGGTAGAGGCTGAAGCCCGGATCCGGGATGGCCACCGTGTCGCCGAAGCTCAGGCCAGCCATGGCCACGTGGTCCAGCAGGGCGCCGCTGGAGGGGCCGAGGAGCAGGCCGCCTTCGGGCGCGCCCACGCGCTTCCGCAGGCGCTCGGTGAGCTCTTCCTGGCGCTCGGGGTAGAGGTTGAAGGGCATGGACTGGAGCCGCGCCAGCAGCGCTTCGCGGGCCTCGGCCGGCCAGTCGGACCCGGCCTCGTTCATGTGCAGGCGGAGGCCCGTGGGCGGCTCGGGAGGCCGCCGGTAGGCGGGCAGGTCGGCAAGGTCAGGTCGGAGGAAGGACATGGGCAGCTCGGGATGAGGGTAGGAGGAAACCAGGCCTCTTGGGAGAAGAAGCGGAACGGAGCGCTCGGCGAGGAGGCGCTCCCTAGGGGTGGTGATGGCCGCGCAGGCCGGCGCTGCGGCCGTGGTGGACCAGACCCTCGGCCTCGGCGAGCCGCTCGACCCAGGGGGCCATGGCGGCCGCGTCGGCGGCGGAGAGGCGCAGCAGGCTCTGGCGCTTGAGGAAGGTGGCCACGCCCAGGGGGCTGGTGTAGCGGGCACTGCGGTCCGTGGGCAGCACGTGGTTGGGCCCGGCGCCGTAGTCGCCGAAGGCCTCGGCGCTGGCGCTGCCGATGAAGACGGCTCCGGCGGTGGTCAGCGCGGGCAGCCACGCTTCCGGATCGCGGACGCAGAGCTCGAGGTGCTCGGGTGCCCAGGCCTGGGCCAGGGCGATGGCCAGCTCGCGCTCGGCGCAGACCAGTCGCCCGTGGGCGCCCAGGCTCTGCTCGAGGATGGCGTGGCGGGGCGAGGCCTCCACGCGGGCCCGGAGCTCGGTCTCCACGGCCTTGAGCAGGGCGCGGTCGGCGCTCACCAGCACGGCGGCGGCGTCGGGGTCGTGCTCGGCTTGGGCCATGAGGTCTTCGGCCAGCCAGGCGGGATCGGCGCTGGCGTCGGCCAGCACCAGCAGCTCTGTGGGGCCCGCCAGGGCATCGATGCCGCAGGTGCCGATGAGCTGGCGCTTGGCCTCGGCCACGAAGCGGTTGCCGGGACCGGCGACGAGGTCCACGGCGGGCTCCCCGAAGGCCAGCCAGCCCAGGGCCTGGGCGCCGCCGAAGGGATAGAGTTCCGTGAGGCCCAGCTCCGCGGCGCAGGCCAGCACCAGCGGATCCACACCCCAGGCGCCGGGCAGGGTGGGTTGCTGCTTGGGGGGCGTGACGCCCACGATGCGGCCCACGCCGGCCACCTGGGCGGGGATGACGGTCATGGCGAGGGTGGACGGATAGAAGGCCCGCCCGCCGGGGATGTAGACGCCCGCGGTCTTCAAGGGGCACCAGCGCTCGCCCACGGTACCGCCGCCGGGCAGGGGCAGCTCCAGGTCGTTCAGGCAGCCGCGCTGGCCCTCCGCGAACCGGCGGACATTGGCGATCATCTCCCGCAGGGCGGCCATGAGGTCCGGCTGGCGGCGGTCCAGGTCCGCGCGGGCGGCCTGGAGGGTCGCCTCGGGAATGCGCAGGGCGGCGGGGTCGAGGGCCACGCCATCAAGACGCAACGTCCAGTCGAGTACGGCCTTCATGCCATCCCGGCGCACGTCCGCCAGGATGGCCTTGACGGCCTCCCGCGTGTCCTCTTCCATCTCCCCGTTCCGCGCCAGCGCGGCCACCCAGTCGCTCACCTGCCCGGGCGCGTCTGCCCGGTTCGTCAGGTCACTGAAGGAGATGAAGTAACACCTATGCACCTCTCGGGTGAAGGGAACAGGCTGACAGGTCCCTGTCGTGGGCCGCAACCGTAAATCGGTTCAGGCAGGCTGCGCTGCGGCGGTGAGCCCTGCGGGTTGGAAGAAGAAGCGCACGTTGGCGGGTTCGGCTTCCTCGGTCCACTCCCAGGAGCCGGGTGCCGCGAGGATGGCCTGGGCCAAGGCGACATGTAGTGCGTGGCCGGCCGCGTGGGCCTCCACCAGGCCCAGCAGGGGCGCGCCGAGCAGGGCCAGATCGCCCACCAGATCCAGCATCTTGTGGCGGACGGCTTCGTCCTCGTAGCGCAGGGACTCGTTCAGGGGTCCGTCGGCGCCGAATACCACGGCGTTGTCCAGGCTGCCGCCCAGGGCCAGGCCGCGGGCGCGCATCATGTCGATCTCCTGGGCCAGGCAGAAGGTGCGGGCGGCGCCCAGCTCCCGGCGGTACTTGTCGGGGGTGAGGCTCAGCTCGCGGCTCTGGCGGCCCAGGGCGGGAATGGGGAAGTCGATGACGTAGCGCAGGCGGAGGCCATCGTAGGGGAGGGCGCGAATCCAGCGGTCGCCGTTCCGGACTTCGATGGGCTGGGTGATCTTCATGAACCGGCGACGGCCTTCCAGGCCCTTCACGCCCGCCTGCAGGATGGCCTCTACCCAGGGGGCGGCGCTGCCGTCCAGGATGGGCAGCTCCTCAGCGTCCACCTCGATGCGGAGGTGCTCCACTTCCAGGCCCATGAGCGCCGACAGCAGGTGCTCGATGGTCTGGAGGCGCACGCCATCCTTCACCAGGGTGGTGGCCAGCACCAGATCGCCGGCCAGATCCGCCTTGGCGGGGATCACGGTGCCGGTGGGCGTGTGGACGAACACGATGCCCGTGGGCTCGGCCACGGGGACCAGGCGCACGGAACAGGGGCGGTTGCCATGCAGGCCATGGCCCGAGATGGTGATCTCGCGGCTCAGGGTCTGGGGCGTGGTGCTGCGGGGCATGGTTCGTCCTCGCAGACTGATAAGCCATTTCTGTGCCGTTATCCTAGTCAAATCATTTCACGATTTGACTAGTTATGACAAAGGAGTGGATGTGGGTCCATCCACCACACCCCGTGGTCAACCTGGCCGGGTGCGCTCCCAGTCTTCGGGGGTGGTGAGCTTCAGGTTGGAGCTGGGGCTGGGGATCAGCTTCACCGCCAGACCCAGGCGCTCGAGCAGGGCGACGTCATCCGTGGCGTTGAAGCCCGAGGCGTCGGCGGCACGGAAGGCATTGAGCCAAGTGCCCAGGCGCGCGATCTGGGGGGTCTGGGCCCGGAAGAAGGCCTCCCGAGGTTCGGTGCCGAGCACCCGGCCGTTCTCGTCCACCCGCTTGAGGGTGTCGGTGGAAGGTTCGCCGAGCAGGACGCCGTCGAACTGATTCAGGGCGTCCAGGGCCTCCCACAGGGGCGCCACTGGAGGGAAGGGCCGGACGGCGTCGTGGATCATGACCGGGGCGAGGGGCTGGTCGGGCAGGGCCCGGAGGGCAGCCCACACGGAGGCCTGCCGGGTGTCGCCGCCCGGCACCACCCAGCAGGGCGCGCTGAAGGACCAGGAGCGGGTTTCCTCCAGGTGGCTTTCAGGCACGGCCAGGGCGATGCCGGCGAGGTGAGGCATGCCCGGCGCCAGGAACGCTTCCACCGTGGCCTGGAGCAGGGGGCGGCCGCCCCAATCGCGGAACTGCTTGGGCAGGCCACCGCCCATGCGCAGACCCCGCCCACCGGCAGGAATGACCAGGTAGGGGCGCAGGGGATCAGACGTGGTGAGCGGGCTTGGCCCGGGCACCACGTGGGGGGTCCCGGAGGGGACATCGCGAGCGGAGCGAGCAGGCGGTCCCCCCAGGACCATGTCAGCGCTGACGGGTGATGAAGGGTTCGACACCGCGATCCTTCATGAGCTTGGCGAGTCGCTCGGCCGCCTGCTCGGCGTCCTGGCGGCTGGTGTAGCTGCCCACCCGGACCCGCTTCACGGCCACGCCGCCGCGGGTGGTGGCGCTCTGGAGCGTCACGACACCGAAGGTGTTTTCAAGTTCACGTGTAAGTGACTCGATGTTCTTGGGATCCGAAAGAGCTGCCACCTGCACCACGAAGGGGTCCGCATGGTCGACGGCCGGATCCAGCGCCGTGGGAAGGCCCATGGCATCCACGGACCGCAGGCGGACGCGGGCGGTCCCATGGCCCAGGAACCCCAGGTCCTTGGCCCCCTGCTTGGAGAGGTCCAACACCCTTCCCTTGATGAAGGGACCGCGATCATTCACCCGGAAGACGGCGCGCTTCCGGTTCTCCAGGTTCTCGACTTCCACGAAGCTGCCTAGGGGAAGGGTCCGGTGGGCGCAGGTGTACTGCTCCGGATCGAATATTTCCCCGCTGGCCGTCTGCCGGCCTGCGAATCCGTCGTCATCCCCGCCGTACCAGCTGGCCACACCCTCCTCCACGTAGGCCTGGCCATCCGCTGGCTGGGCGCCATTGCGGGAGCCGGCGGAGGAGGAGGCATAGGTCGCCGGGGGACGGGTGCAGTGGAGGGTGAAGCTGAGGGCGACCAGCGTGGCCACCCTAGGGGTGCTCCAGCGCATGACTCTGAGGAACCCGCCTTTGCCTGGGTCCACCGGCGTCGGAGGGTCGAAGGCGACATGGATCTCGTGGATCCAGAGCGCACAGGCCTTGCTCCAATTGGTGGGATGGAAGGGTGACAGCATCGGGCTCCACAAACAAAGATCAACAGGTCACGTTTAATGGACCAGTTCGTATACATATAAAGTATGGCGAAGCCTAGCCCTTTTGTAAAGGACTGCAAATTGGAATAGGAATATGTGCAGCGAAACCGCTGCTTATGCCTATTGCCGACTGGGGATCTGGTCCACCTTGAACGGCTTTGGACGGTTCCCCTCGGTCAGGAAGGGAGGCGGAAGGCGACGGGCTGCCGCCAGAGCCGCGGCCTCTGATTCGTAGGTGCCGAGGAAGATCTGATGGCAGGTGCGGCCGTTCCGCATGGTCATGGGCAGGAGGAAGAGGTCCGGAGTCTGACCCTTCAGGAGGCTGGCCGCGCGCTGGACCGTATCACCCTGGCACGCGATTTCCAGGCGCAGGGTCCACTTGCCCTGGTTGGCGGCGCATAGGGTTAAACCCTGATTGTGAGCCAACTTCCAGTTGCCCGCCTGGATGGCCTTCAGGCGCTCGGCCTGGGAGGAAACCGAGGGCCTGGGAGCGGGCTTCGACTGGGCCGGAGGAACCACCTTGGGCGCCCGGGCCGGTTCGGAAACCGGTTTCGCGTCGGGTCTGGGGGCGGCTTGGGCCTCAGGCCTGGGCTCTGATTTCACCTCGGGCACGGAGCTGGCCTCGGGGAGGGGTTGCTCCGGCTTTGGTGCCGGCGTGGGAGGGTTCAGCGGAGAAGGCTGGGCAAGTTTCGGAAGAATGATGGGGTTTCGTTGGTACCACCGCAGACCGCCCCACAGGCCCGCAACCAGCAGAAGAATCCCGAACAGGAAGAGGGGACGTCGGGAGGTTCTCTTAGGTTCAAGAGATTCGAAATCAGGAGGTTCCGTGCTGCCTGCGGCGGTCTGATGGATGGGCAGGGAGCGTTCCGGCGAGAGCGGAGGCTGGAGGCCACCCTGGCCGGGCTCCTCCCATTCGTCCTCTGCGCCCAGCTGGTCCAGGGCTTCGGAAAGGTGCTCCAGGTTCGTGGTGGGGACCTGGCTGGCTTCGATGGCCTGGATCAGGGAGGGGACGGCCGGAGAAGGCGGCGGAACCGGCAACGTCACGGGGGGCGCCACAGGCGGCGCGATCAGGATGGGTTCCGGTTCCAGGGCCAGGGGAACTCCCAGGGACGACGGCGCCATCTGCAGGCGGGCCCAGCCCATCTCCCGCAGGTACAGCACGAAGGCCCCAAGGCGGAAGGGCTCGACCCCGGCCTCGCGGCTCAAGTCCAGGAGGGTCCGCTGGCCGCCCAGGAGGCCGGGGAGACGGACCAGGTCGGGGGGGAGGTTGAGCTCGGGAAGACGCGGAACCTCCAGGGCCACCACCTGGTCCAGGGGACCCAGCTCCGCCAGCAGGGGCTCGCGGTCCTGGAGGTTCAGTACGCCCGCCAGCAGCATGCCCGGGGTATCGAAGGGGAGACGGACCGTGGAGGCATCGAGGGCCTTGGCCTCGAAGGCCGGACGTTCCATGGTTTCCGCCATGACCGCCCAGACCACCCGCTCCACCTGGGCCCGGGCCACGTCCAGCAGGTCCCGCTGGGTGATGAACCCCATTTCAATGAGGTTCCGCCCGATGGACATGGTCGGATTGAGGTTCGCCATGGCGTAGTCGAGCTGGACCTGGGTGAGCTTGCCGCGTTCCACCAGCAGGTGGGTCAGGCGGTCCTGGGGGTGGCTGCTGGCGGCGAACACCACGTTCCCGCCTTCGAAGTAGACGATCCGGTTGGGTTCCTGGCCCAGGCGCCAGAGGCCGGTGGCTCCTGTCCGATGCCGGGCGAAGAGGTCCTTGAGGGCCGGAAGGCTCATGAGATCATCCAGCGCTCGAGCTTGAGCTTGCCCACCTTGACCAGGAGGGACTGGCCGGAACTCAGCGCCAGCCGTAAGGCTGGATCCCCGGCCTTCTGGCCATCCAGGCTGACGGCGCCCTGGCCGATGAGACGCTCGGCCTCCTTGCGGCTGGCGGCCAGGCCGCGATCCACCAGCAGGCGGCTGAGGGGGACCTCGCCTTCCGTGGGGGCCATGGCGACCTCGGGAGCCTCTTCCTGACTGCGCTCGGAGAACCGGCGCACCCAGCGCTCCTCGGCCTCGCGGCCAGCGGCGGCGCCGTGGAAATCCGACACGATCTGCCGGGCCAGCGCCTTCTTGGCATCCATCGGATGGCCCTGCCTGAGAAGCTCGATTTCCGCGGGAAGCTTATCCGTCAGCAGCAGGTACCAGTCCCACATGAGGCTGTCGCTGGCGCTCATGGCCTTGCCGAACTGGGTGTCCGGATCCTCCATGAAGCCGATGTAGTTGCCGAGGGACTTCGACATCTTCTCCACGCCGTCCAGACCGAGCAGCAGGGGGACCGTGAGCACCACTTGGGGCTTCTGGCCCGACGCCTCCTGGAGGATGCGGCCCTGCATGAGGTTGAAGAGCTGATCATTGCCGCCCAGCTCGACATCCGCCTGGAGAGCCACGGAATCGTAGGCCTGGGTGAGGGGGTAGAGCAGCTCGTGGAGGGAGATGGGCTCGCGGGCCTCCATGCGCTTGGCGAAATCGTTGCGCTCCAGCATCTGCGCCACGGTGAAGCGCGAGGCCAGGCGGATCCACTGCTCGCCGTGCAAGGGGCCAAGCCACTCGCTGTTGAAGCGGACCTTGGTCTTTTCGGGATCGAGGATCTTGAAGACCTGGGCCTTGTAGGTCTCCGCGTTGGCCAGCACCTCCTCGCGGGACAGGGGCGGACGCGTGGCCTTCTTGCCCGTGGGATCGCCGATGAGGCCGGTGAAGTCCCCGATGAGGAACGTCACTTCGTGGCCCAGCTTCTGGAACTGGGCCATCTTGCGGATGAGCACGCCGTGGCCCAGATGCAGGTCGGGCGCCGTGGGATCGAAGCCGGCCTTGATCCGCAGGGGCCGCCCCTCCTTCAGCTTCGCTTCCAGCTGTTCCACCTTGTGGCAGGTCACGGTGCCCTTCATGAGCAGGGCGAGGGCGTCAGATACGGATCCGAAAGCGGCGGTCATGCTTGAATCTTGGCGGAAAACCTGCTGATCCTCAATCCGGAACGGTCAGAGGGTTTCAGCGGATCCGATCAGCGCACATCCACTTCGAGCACGCGACGAGGTCCCTTGTCCCCGGGATTCCGCGCGCTTTCGAAGGTGACGTAGACAGCCCGCCCGGATTTCGGGCTCCAGCCCACTTCCACCTTGCCGCCCAGATCCCGGTGGATGCGGAGGCCCTGGTGCTCCATCAGGTCCGGCGTGAGATCCGGAACCGGGGCAAGGTCCTTCTGCCACTTGGACGCGGATTGGAGAAAGTCGGATTCGGTGGGCCAGGTCTTCGCCAGGCTGGGGCTGGCCGCATAGAGGGCCCGGCAGCCCTCGGGCGTGCGGAGCTGATCCACCACGACGCGGAAGTCCTCCCAATCAGGGCGGATCTTGTCGAGCGCGAAGCCCATGACCTTGTTCTTGAAGCCTTCGGGATCCTTCTTGGCCTTGTTGGCCACATAGGCCACGCCGCCCACGCAGGTCACGAGGGCCACCAGGAAGGCGATGCCGCAGCCCATGGCGACCTTCGCCCAGAGGGGCAGGCCGGGTTTGAGGGGGACGCCGTGTCCGCCGTTGTCCCAGGAGGAATCTGCCATATGGGGCTCCTAGAGCAGGTTGCTCGCCAATTCTGCCAGCTTGCTGCGCTCACCCTTCATCAGGGTGACGTGGCCGGATACATCGAGATGCTTGAAGTGATCCGCGAGGAAGCTGAGGCCGTTGGTGCTGGAATCCACGTAGGGGTTGTCGATCTGGTACGGATCGCCCGTGAAGATCACCTTGGTGCCTTCCCCGGCGCGCGTGAGGATGGTCTTCACCTCATGGGGCGTGAGGTTCTGGGCCTCGTCGACCACGAGGTACTGCTTGGGGATGCTGCGGCCCCGGATGTAGGTGAGAGGTTCCACACTGAGGTAGCCCGCCTCCTCCAGCTGGCCGGCGGTCATGGTGCTGCGGCGCCGGGCCTCGGTGTTGGCGGCCACGATGAACTCGAGGTTGTCGTAGATGGGCTGCATGTAGGGCCGCAGCTTCTCGCCCACGTCCCCGGGCAGGTAGCCCAGGTCGCGTCCCATGGGCATGACAGGCCGGCTGACCAGGATCTTGTCGTAGGCCTCGTCATCCACCACCTGCTGGAGGCCCGCGGCGATGGCCAGCAGGGTCTTGCCGGTGCCGGCCTTGCCCACCAGGGTGACCACCTGGACCGTGGGATCCAGCAGGAGCTCCATGGCGAACTGCTGTTCGCGGTTGCGGGGCTTGATCCCCCAGGGATAGGCCTCGACGCGGCGCATGGGCCGGAGAAGGGCTTCGCCGGCCATGAAGCGGGCCAGCGCGGTGTGACTGGGGTTGGAGCGGTCCACCAGGGTGACGAACTGGTTGGGCTGGAGGTGCAGTTCCGGGTCAGGTGGGAGGCCACCGTCGTAGAGGAGGTCCACCTGGGCCGGATCCACCTCCCAGCTCTTGTGGCCTGAGTAGAGCTCATCCATCTCCACCCGGTCCGTGGTGTAGTCCTCGGCCAGGATGCCGATGGCATCGGCCTTGATGCGGAGGTTGGTGTCCTTGGTGACGAGGACCACCTTCTCCTTGGACGTGCCGAGGAGCTGCTTGGCGCAGGCCAGGATCTGGTTGTCGGCCTTGTGCTTGTCCTCGCGGAGGATGCCGAGGTCCAGGGGGTGGCTCTCCACATCCACCTTCAGGGATCCGCCGTCGCCCAGAGGCACGCCGCGGCTGAGGCTGCCGCTGGCCCTGAGCTTGTCCAGCATGCGGGAGATCGTCCGGGCGTTGCGGCCGATCTCGGTCTGGTCCTTCTTGAAGTGGTCGATCTCTTCAATGACGACGATGGGCAGCACCACATCGTGTTCCTGGAAGTGGAGGATCGAGTTCGGATCGTGCAGGAGGACGTTCGTATCCAGGACGAAGACTTTCTTGCTGGATGGTGGGACCAAAGAGACCTCCAGGGCTGGCCGGAGCCTACCACCAAGCGGCCAGCCATGCACGGCTGGGAATGGGCCTTTCGTTGGTGGGAGAATGTCAGCCCGTTTGGAGACCACCGCATGAGGATCCTCCCCATGGCCCTCGCCATCACCACTGCCCTATCCGCCCAGACCCCCCTGACTTATCCGCCCACCCGGAAAGGTGACGTGGTGGATGATTTCTTCGGCACCAAGGTGGCCGATCCCTACCGCTGGCTGGAGGACGACAACAGCGCCGAGACCAAGGCCTGGGTGGAAGCCCAGAACAAGGTCACCTTCGCCTACCTCGCCCAGATTCCCCAGCGGGCGACGATCCGGGAGCGCATGACCCGCCTCTGGGACTTCGAGAAGTTCAGCGCCCCCTTCAAGCGGGGCGGTCGCTATTTCTACTCCTACAACACCGGCCTCCAGAACCAGTCGGTCCTGTACGTGACGGAGGACCCCAAGGCAAAGGGAAGGGTGCTCCTTGACCCCAACACCTTGAGCAAGGACGGCACCGTGGCCCTCAGCGGCGCGAGCTTCACCGAGGATGGGGGCCTCATGGCCTATTCCGTCTCCGTGGCTGGCTCGGACTGGCAGACCTGGAAGGTGCGCGACGTGGCCACCGGGAAGGATCTCTACGACGAGATCCGCTGGTCCAAGGCCAGCGGCGCCTCCTGGCTGAAGGATGGCAGCGGCTTCTTCTACAGCCGCTACGAGGCCCCGAAGGAAGGCGGAGCGCTCACGGGCGTGAACAACAACCACCTGCTGTACTTCCACAAGCTGGGCACCCCCCAGTCCGAGGACGCGCTCATCTATCAGCGCCCGGACCAGCCCGAGTGGTACCTTGGCGGCACGGTCACGGACGACGGCCACTGGCTCGTCATCACGGGGAACAAGGGCACCAACCCCGAGACCAGCCTGTTCCTCAAGGACCTCACGAAGCCCGGCAGCCCCGTGGAGCCCTTCCTGGACCGCATGGACGCCACCTACGGCGTGGTCGACAACGAAGGAGACCGCTTCTTCGTCGTCACCAACCAGGGCGCGCCCCGCAACCGCCTGGTGGCCATCCGGAAAGGCCAGACCGAACCCGCCGACTGGACTGAGATCATTCCCCAGGCCAAGGGCCGGGATGTCCTGGAATCCGTCTCCCTCGTGGGGAACCGCTTCGTGACCACCTGGATGCGCGATGCCCATTCCGCCGTGGAGTTCTATGACGTGAAGGGGAAGAAGGCCGGAGCGCTGACCCTGCCCACCCTGGGAACGGTCACCGGCTTCGGCGGGCGGCGCGAGGACACCGAGACCTTCTACACCTTCGGCAGCTTCGCCTACCCCGGAACCATCTACCGTCTGGACCTGAAGACCGCCAAGAGCACCGTCTTCCGCGCGCCGAAGGTCGCCTTCAAGCCCGCGGATTACGAGGTGGAGCAGGTCTTCTACCCCAGCAAGGACGGCACGAAGGTCCCCATGTTCCTGGTGCACAAGAAGGGGATCAAGCTCGACGGCCAGAACCCGACCCTGCTGTACGGCTACGGCGGCTTCAACGTGTCGCTGACGCCCGCCTTCTCCGTCTCGCGGATGGTCTGGCTGGAGATGGGCGGCGTCTACGCCATGCCGAACCTCCGCGGCGGCGGGGAGTACGGCCTCGAGTGGTACGACGCGGGCCGGAAGGAGAAGAAGCAGAACGTCTTCGACGACTTCATCGCCGCGGCCGAGTGGCTCATCGCCCACAAGATCACCTCCACGCCCAAGCTCGCCATCAACGGCGGCAGCAACGGCGGCCTGCTGGTGGGCGCCTGCCTCACCCAGCGCCCGGACCTCTTCGGCGCCGCGGTGCCGGAAGTGGGTGTCATGGACATGCTGCGCTTCCACAAGTTCACCCTGGGCTGGGGATGGAAGAGCGACTATGGCAGCAGCGAGACAAAGGAGGGCTTCGAGACCCTCATGAAGTACTCGCCCCTGCACACCATCAAGCCCGGCGTGAAATACCCGCCGACGCTCATCACCACCGGTGACCACGACGACCGCGTGGTGCCTGCCCACAGCCACAAGTTCACGGCCACGCTCCAGGTGGCCCAGGCGGGTCCGGCGCCCATCCTCACCCGCATCGAGACCAGTGCGGGGCATGGCGCAGGCAAGCCCACGGCCAAGGTCATCGAAGAGCGGGCCGATGTGCTGGCCTTCCTCGTGAAGAACCTGGGCATGAAGACGCCCTGATACGCGTTTCCCGATGCGTTTTCCGATGCAAACATAGTGATGCGAGGTATCCTGGGGACCTCCCCATGTTTCCGGAGGTTCCCAGATGATCTGCATCCGATCCCGCGCGTGCGCGCTGGCCCTGGCGGCGACCGCCCTCATGGCCCAAACGCCGCTGACCTACCCCGCCACCCGCAAGGCAGACGTGGTGGACGACTACTTCGGCACCAAGGTGACCGACCCCTATCGCTGGCTGGAGGACGACCACTCCGCGGAGACCGCGGCCTGGGTTGCGGCCCAGAACCAGGTGACCCAGGCCTACCTGGCGCAGATCCCCGAGCGCAAGGCCATCGAGGCCCGGATGACCCGCCTCTGGAACTACGAGAAGTACGGCGCACCCAGCAAGCACGGGAAGTACTACGTCTACTCCTACAACTCCGGCCTCCAGAACCAGGCGGTGGTCTACCTCACGGAGCGCCTGGAGGAGAAGGGCCGCGTGCTCTTCGATCCCAACGCCCTGAGCCAGGATGGCACCGTGGCCCTGGGTGGCCTGCGCTTCAGCGAGGACGGGACCTTCGTGGCCTACAGCTTGTCCAAGGGCGGCTCCGACGTGAGCACCTGGAAGGTTCGTAACGTGGCCACCGGCGCGGATCTTCCTGACGCCTTCCCGGCCGGGCGCATGGCCGTCAACGACTGGGCGAAGGATGGCAGCGGGTTCTACTACACGGACTATCCCAAGGTGGCAGCCGGCAAGGCCCTGACCGCCGTCTACAAGAACCAGAAGCTGTTCTTCCACAAGCTGGGCGATCCCGTCGAGAAGGACGCGGTGGTCTATGAGCGTCCCGATCAGCCGGACTGGGGCTTCGGCGCCCAGGTTACCGACGACGGCCACTGGCTGGTTATCTCCCAGCGCCAGGGCACCGAGCGGAAGAATCGCGTCTTCCTGAAGGACCTCCGCAAGGCCGGCAGTCCCGTGGTGCCGCTCTTCGACAAGTACGACGGGTCCTATTCCATCCTCGGCAATGACGGCGACATCTTCTATGTGCACACCGACGCCGGCGCGCCGCGCCATCGCATCGTGGCCGTGGAGCTGAAGGACCCGAGCCCGAAGGCCTGGCGGGACATCGTCCCCGAAGGGAAGGGGCGGGACGTCCTGGCGGGAGCCGATCTGTTCGGCGACACCCTGGCCATCACCTGGAAGGTGGATGCCCTCAATGTCGTGAAGCTCTATGACCTGAAGGGCCGCTTCCTCAAGGAGATCAAGCCCGAGGGGCTGGGCAACCTCAGCGGCTTCAACGGCCGCCGCCAGGACACCGAGACCTTCTACACCTTCACCTCCTATAACCAGCCGCCCACGCTCTACCGCTACGACCTGAAGACCGGCAAGAGCACCGTGTTCCGCCAGCCGAAGGTGGACATCAAGCCCGCCGAGTACGAGGTGAAGGAAGTCTTCTATCCCAGCAAGGACGGGACGAAGGTGCCGATGTTCCTCGCCTACAAGAAGGGGCTGAAGCTGGATGGCACCAACCCCACGCTCCTCTATGCCTACGGCGGCTTCAACATCGCCCAGTCCCCCGGCTACTCACCCATTTCCCAGGTCTGGATGGAGATGGGCGGCGTCTACGCCGTGGCCTGCCTGCGGGGAGGCAGCGAGTACGGCAAGGAGTGGTGGGAGGCCGGCAAGCGGGAGAAGAAGCAGAACGTCTTCGACGACTTCATCGCCGCCGCCGAGTGGCTCATCAAGGAGAAGTACACCAGCACCCCCCGGCTGGCCATTCAGGGCGGCTCCAACGGCGGCCTGCTGGTGGGCGCCTGCATGACCCAGCGCCCGGATCTCTTCGGCGCCGCCCTGCCCGCCGTGGGCGTCATGGACATGCTGCGGTACCACACCTTCACCATCGGGTGGATGTGGAAGAGCGACTACATGTCCAGCGACACGTCGCAAGGCTTCGCCAATCTCATCAAGTACTCGCCGCTTCACAACCTGAAGCCCGGCGTGAAGTACCCCCCGACGCTGGTGACCACCGGCGACCACGACGACCGCGTGGTGCCCGCCCACAGCCACAAGTTCATCGCCACCCTCCAGGCCGACCAGGCCGGCCCGGCCCCGGTCCTCACCCGCATCGAGACCAACGCGGGCCACGGCGCCGGCAAGCCCACCGCCAAGCTCATCGCCGAGCGCGCCGACCTGTGGGCCTTCCTCGTCAGGAACCTCCACATGAAGCTGCCCGTCAGCTTCGCCCAGTAGTTGATTCAAACGACCTCCCAGGGCAAACTGGGAGGCCAGCGCCAACTTAGCTCAGCTGGTAGAGCAGCTGATTCGTAATCAGCAGGTCGCAGGTTCGAATCCTGTAGTTGGCTCCAGAGAAAAGGGCCCCCCGCACGCGGGGGGCCCTTTTCTCTGGAGTAATCCCTTCGGGATTCGAACCTGCCCTCGCGGCGCATGCGCCGCGAGGATCTTGGGTCGAGTGGGACCGCCCGAGGCGCGACTAGATGTCGCGCCGCAGAAGGCCGGCACCCGGCGAAGCCGGGCGCGGTTCGAATCCCGCTGGCATGGGTCGGCGCCCAACCTCGAATCCTCGATGAATCCTCGATAGAAACCCAGACGAGCCCCCCATGGACTACCCCCTCCAACCCGGTGACCGCGTGCGGCTCAGCCGCGCGGGTGTGGTGTGCTACGGGGGCGCTTGGCCGCACTTCGTCCCCCAGGCCCAGGGCGGCGGTACGACCGGGACGGTCCTGTTCGCCGGGGAGCGCCCCCACCGGCCTGGGGCGGCCCCCCGACCCTACTACGTCCGCTGGGACAACGGGACCGAGAACAGCTATCGGATGGAGGACCTGGAGTCCGCCCCGGACGGCACGACCGAAGGCCCGGCCAACGTGGTGCCCTTCCGAAAGCCTGACTGAGTACGCCTCAGCTTTCCGCCTCCCGCCCCCACCGCCAGAACAGCCACGCCGCGATCAGCCCATTGAAGATGAGTCCGAAGAGCCCCTCGCCGTTGAAGATCCGGACCTGTCCCCCGAAGAGGCCGGCATGGCCGGTGTAGACATTGCCCAGCAGGATGGGATTCCAGAGGTTCCAGCTGAAGTGGAGGACGGCGCAGGGCCAGACGGAGCGCCCCCAGCGGTACAGCGCCGCGAAAGGCACGGCGGCGACGGCGATGGAGAGCAGGAACACGCTGTTCAGGATCGGGTGGCCCTTCTGGGCCGAGGAGAAAACGATGGGCAGGTGGAAGCTCGCCCAGACCGGCATGGTGATGGCCGCGGCCACGGCAGGGCGGTCCATCCACCGCCGGACCAGGTACCCCCGCCAGCCAAGTTCCTCGCCGAGTTCCCCGGGGAAGATCCCGTGGGTGAGGAAGGTCGGCACGAAAAGGAGAATCCGGAAGGCGTGATGGAGCCAGGCCCACCCTGCGGGCAGGGTGGCGCGCAGGCGCTCAGGCCACTGCCAGCGGTAGGCGGCGGCCACGAGCAGCCAGGGCAGCAGGAACGCCAGCCAGAGGCCGCCGTAGAAGGCGAAGACGAGGGGCCCGTGGAGGACGCGGGTCCGGCTCATGTGCACGCTGACCGCCTCAGGCTGGAAGCGGATGAAGTCCGCCTGGCCCGAAACTGCCCGCCATCCGTAGGCCAGGACCGCACAGAACAGGGCCATGGCCAGGGGATAGAGCAGGGCCAGCAGCCAGGGCTTCCAGCCCGTGAAGGTGAACCCCGCCGCCCGCGGGAGTTCCCGGCGGAACACCCAGGCGCAACCGATCCCGACGAGGGCGGGGACGCACATCAGAAGCCGGATAAGGATGGTCCGGCGCTCATCCAGCAGCCACCAGGCACCGACCCCCCAGCTGAGAAGCAAGGCGAGGACGATGAACCAGATGGTTTCCTTGCGGGTGGGCATGGGGACTCCCTGGAGGTTCTGAGTAGCCTACGCAGGACCGGCCCAGGGGATCAGCTCCCGGCCAAGTTTTCCGCCGGTGGAATCCAGGGGCGGCATCCAAGCCCCGGATGGCCTATATTGCTCCCAAGGAGTGGAACCCGAGATGGACCGACGGACCAGCCAGAGTTCCTGGGCCTACGACCGCGACGCCGGGACGGAGCGCCGCGCGCTGAGATCCCGAGGCGACCGCCGCCGGCACAGCCCCGCGCTCCGGATCTTCTTCATCCCCCTGGGCATGCTGGTGCACAAGCTGCGCACTCGCACCCTGGTTGTCTTCTGAACGACGGGTCCTAGGACTTCACGACCCCGTCGACGTACACCCAGCGGCCGTTCTCCCGGGCGAAGGTGCTGGTCTCGATGTGGAGGGTGCGGCGGCCGTTGGCTTGGAGGCTGGCGTGGAAGGTGACCACGCCGGTGTCGTCGCCCTTGGCACCCTTCTCCCTGCTGATGATCTTGAGTCCCACGCAGCTCACGGACTTGCAGTACTGCAGCAGCTCGTCGCGGTTCTCTTCGGCCCGCTTGGCCTCGGGCCGGGTGGCGATCAGGTAGTCCACCTTGCCCAGGGCGTAGGCGGAGAAGCGGGAGCGCATCAGGGCCTCCGCCGTCTCCGGCGCGGCCGTGCCCGCATGGAAGGGGCCGCAGCAGCGGTCATAGGGCTTCTTGGAGGTGCAGGGGCAGGGACGGGACATGGTCAGCCCTTCATGGGGATGTGCAGGCCGATGGCTTCGGCGTGGTCGCGGGCGCTCTCGTAGCCGGCGTCAGCGTGGCGGAAGACGCCCATGGCGGGGTCGTTCCAGAGGACACGGCTGATGCAGCGGTCGGCGCGCTCAGTGCCGTCGGCCACGATGACCACGCCGCTGTGCTGGCTGTAGCCCATGCCCACGCCGCCGCCGTGGTGGAAGCTCACCCAGGAGGCGCCGCCGCCCACGGCCGTCATGGCGTTCAGCAGCGGCCAGTCTGAAACGGCATCGGAGCCGTCCTTCATGGCTTCGGTCTCGCGGTTGGGGCTGGCCACGGATCCGCTGTCCAGGTGATCGCGGCCGATGACGATGGGCGCCTTCACCTTGCCGGTGCGGACCAGCTCGTTGAACTTGAGGCCGGCCAGGTGGCGCTCGCCGGCGCCGATCCAGCAGATGCGCGCGGGCAGGCCCTGGAAGGCGATCTTCTCCTTGGCGGCCTTGAGCCAGCGGATCATGCCCTCGTTCTGGGGGAACAACTCCATCATGGCGGCGTCGGTGACCGCGATGTCCTCGGGATCGCCCGAGAGGGCCGCCCAGCGGAAGGGGCCGATGCCCTTGCAGAAGAGGGGGCGGATGAAGGCGGGCACGAAGCCGGGGAAGGCGAAGGCGTTCTCGCAGCCGGCCCTCTGGGCCTGGGCGCGGATGTTGTTGCCGTAGTCGAAGGTTACCGAACCGCGGCGCTGGAACTCGATCATGGCCTCCACGTGGGCGCGCATGGACTGGAGCGCCCGCTGCACGTAGGCCTCCGGCTGGTCCTTCCGCATCACGGCCGCCTGATCGAGGCTGAGACCCGCGGGGATGTAGCCGTTGTACTCGTCGTGGGCGCTGGTCTGGTCCGTGACGAGGTCCGGCTGGAAACCGCGCTTCAGGATCTCGGGCAGCACCTCGGCGGCGTTGCCCAGCAGGCCGATGCTGCGGGCCTCGTGGGCGTCCACGTACTGCTGGACCAGGGCCAGCGCGGTGTCGAGGTTGTCCGTCCATTCGTCCAGGTAGCGGGTGTCCAGGCGCTTCTGGATGCGCGTCTGGTCCACTTCGACGCAGAGGGCCACGCCGCCGTTCATGGTGACGGCCAGGGGCTGGGCGCCGCCCATGCCGCCCAGGCCGGCGGTCAGCGTCCAGGTGCCCGCGAGGGTGCCGTTGAAGTGCTGGCGGGCGGCCTCGGCGAAGGTCTCGTACGTGCCCTGCACGATGCCCTGGCTGCCGATGTAGATCCAGCTCCCGGCGGTCATCTGGCCGTACATCATCAAGCCCTTCTGATCCAGCTCGCGGAAGTGCTCCCAGGTGGCCCACTTGGGCACCAGGTTGGAGTTGGCGATGAGGACACGTGGCGCATCCGGGTGGGTCTTCACCACGCCCACGGGCTTGCCGCTCTGCACCAGCAGCGTCTCGTCGTCGTTCAGGTGCTTCAGTTCCTTCACGATGGCGTGGAAGCAATCCCAGTTGCGGGCCGCCTTGCCCAGGCCGCCGTAGACCACCAGGTCCTCGGGGCGCTCGGCCACCTCCGGATCCAGGTTGTTCATGAGCATGCGCAGGGCCGCCTCCTGCACCCAGCCCTTGCAGTGGAGGTGGGAGCCGCGGGGCGCGGAGAGGACGGGGGCATCGGATGCGGTGGTCATGGGGGACTCCGGCGGAGGGCCCCTAGTGTCCCACGGCGCGCCCGGGACGGCGATCAAGAGCGTCGGAGGAGACCCAGGGCCCGTCGCAGGTCGGCCCTCATGGCCGCGGGGGAATCCGCGTGGTGGATGCTTCCGTGTCCCGGCAGCACCCAGGCGAAATCGAAGGCGAGCAGCCTTTCCAAACTGTCAAGCTGCCGCGCCCAGCTGTGCCAGTTGTAGGTGCGGGAGGCGGAGAGGCGCCCCTGGACCGGATTCCACCACAGGTGGTCGCCCGTGAAGAGGACGTCCCGGTACAGCAGGCAGACGCTCCCGGCCGTGTGGCCCGGCGTGGGGATGAGAAGCAGGTCCTCCGCCAGCGAGATGGGCTCGTCGCCTTCCACCAGGCGCTCCAGTCCGGTGAAGCCGTCCGCCACGTGCATGATCCGTTCGCACTGGAACCGGGCGTGGTAGGCCGCATGGTCCGCCACATCATCCCGGTGGCTGAGGACCATGGTTGCGACGCCACCCAGGGTCTCCAGGTTCTTCATGAGCACCTCGGAGGCCCGGGGGGAGTCCACCAGCACATTGCCCCCGGGCCGCCGGATCAGGTAGCTCCAGGCCCCGAAGCTCTTCTCGCTGGTGTAGCCGCAGAAATAGACATCTTCCGCCACGGGATGCGGGAAGGCCTTCGTCGCAGCGGGAACGTCGGTCCGGTCGTCGGTCCCGATGGACCCCACCGGGCAGGCCACCAGGGCCATGGCGGCCCGCAGGCGTGCCTGGGCATCGCCGGGCTGCGCATGCACCCGCGCGCGGTCCTCGCCGCCCTCGAAGGTCTCCGGGGCGAACTGGTAGCAGGTGCCGCAGTCGATGCAGGTGCGGTCCACGAAAAAGGGGCCTGGGACATTGTCAGCTGGGACATCCGTACGGCGGGCCATGGCGCCTCCCGTGTCCTTGGATGCTAGCGGCCCACCAGACGCATCATCGATTCGGGGTAGCGGGCCCCCGCGGCGGCGCCCGGCGGGAAGAGGCCGCCGAGTTCCACGAGCTCGCCGGGGCAGAGCACGTGGTCCAGGGCTCCCAGGTTCTCGTCCAGGCGATCCCGCCGCTTGGTGCCGGGGATGGGCACGACGTCGCCCCCCTGGCCCAGCACCCAGGCCAGCGCCAGCTGGGAGGCAGTGCAGCCCCGGGCGGTGGCCATGTCCTGGAGGCGGGCCACCAGGTCCAGGTTCTTCTGGAAGTTCTCGCCCTGGAAGCGGGGCGAATTCCGGCGGTAGTCGTCCGGCTCGAAGTCCTCGAAGCGCTTGATCTGGCCCGTGAGAAAGCCTCGGCCCAGGGGGCTGTAGGGCACGAGACCCACGCCCAGCTCCCGGCAGGCCTGGAGCAGCCCGCCTTCGGGATCGCGGGTCCACAGTGAATACTCGGATTGCACGGCGCTGATGGGGTGCACCGCGTGGGCCCGCCGCAGGGTGGCGGGGCTCACCTCGGACAGGCCCAGGAAGCGGACCTTCCCGGCCTTCACGAGCTCTGCCATGGCGCCCACGGTGTCCTCCACGGGGACCTCGGGATCCTGCCGATGCTGGTAGTAGAGATCGATGACCTCCACGCCCAGGCGCTTCAGGCTGGCGTCGCAGGAGCTGCGGACGTAGTCGGGGCGCCCGCAGACACCTCGCGCGGTGGGATTGGCCGGGTCGCGCACGATGCCGAACTTGGTGGCGAGGACCACCTTGCTCCGCACCGGAGCGAGGGCCCTACCCACCAGGACCTCGTTGGTGTGGGGGCCGTATACGTCGGCCGTATCGAAGAGGGTGATGCCCCGGTCGACGGCGTGGCGGAGGGTGGCCGTGGATTCGGCATCATCGCGGTGGCCGTAGAAGTCCGACATGCCCATGCAGCCGAGGCCGAGGGCCGACACCGTGAGTCCCTGGGTTCCGAGGGCGCGGGTGAGCATGAGGACCTCCTTGGATGCGGCTGGAAAGCCGCGAAGAAGAAATACTCTCGCAGAGAAAAGAATGAGAAGGCAGAGGCCGCAGCGGAAGGTTATTCCTTCGCCTCTGCATCCTCCGCCCTCTCGGCGACCCTCTGCGAGCGCTTTTGTTTGCCCGCTCAGCGGTGTTCGACGACGTCCTTGGCTTCGAACCGCACCTTGGGGGTGGCGGCGTACTTGTCGTCCGCCGCGCGGTAGCCCAGGGGGCAGGCGCTGATGGTGGTGTAGCCGGTGCCCTTGAGGCCCAGGATCTCGTCGTACTTGGCGGGCTCGATGCCCTCGAAGGGGCAGGCGTCCACGCCCAGCAGGGCGGCGGAGGTCAGCAGGTTGCCCATGGCGATGTAGGTCTGGCGGGCGGCCCATTCCTGGATGACGGCGTGGCGGGGGCCCTTCACCAGGTCGCCCACCATGTAGCCCTTGTAGCCGGCCAGGCTCTCGGTGGAGACGCCACGCACCTCGGCGATGCGAGCCACGAAGCGGTCCACGTCGGCCTCGGTGATGTCCTGCTTGGCGGTGAGGACCACCAGATGGCTGCAGTCCTCGACCTGGGACTGGTTCCAGGAGGCGGGACGCAGCTTGGCCTTGAGGGCTGGGTCGGTGACCACGATGAACTTCCAGGGCTGGAGGCCGTAGCTGGAGGGCGTAAGGATCAGAGCCTCTTCGAGGCTCGCCCAGTCTGCGGGAGAGATCTTCCTGGCAGGGTCGAACTTCTTGGTGGCGTACCGCCAGTTCAGCTGTTGGAGCAGGCTATCGCCTGGAATGATGCTCACGGTTACCTCGGATTCAGATGTGGGAATGAGCTTCAGATGGACCGCTGGATGCGGGTCCGCAGCTGGTCGATGGGCATGGAGCCCACGATCCGGTCGATCGGTTCGCCATCCTTGAAGATCACCAGGGTCGGCATGCTGAGGACGTCGTACTGCTCGGAGAGGGGGGTGAAATCGTCCACGTTCAGCTTGGCGAAACGGACCTTGCCCGCGAGCTCCGCGGCCAGAGTCTCGGTGAGGGGAGCCAGCTCGCGGCAGGGTGCGCACCAGGGGGCCCAGAAGTCCACCACCGTGTAGCCATGGGCGACGCCCTCGGTGAAGGTCTGGTCGGTCAGGTGCTGGATGAGATCGGACATTCGGAGGCTCCTGCGGAACCCCTCCAGGTTAACGGATCTGGAGGGGTTCCCGGTCATGACAATCGCTTCGGCCTCGCCGTGGCCTTCGTCAGGCGCCCTTGGCCCAGCGCACGGAGGCCTCGGCCAGGCGCTGGCCCAGGCGCATCGCGCTCCTGCGGTCCGCCTCATTGGGCTCGACCTCAGGGGCCACCTGGCCGGCCTGGGCCATGAGGCCACTGAAGCTGCCCAGGCGGTTGATGCCCTCCTCGCTGCCGGGCAGGTCCGCCGTGCCGATCCACACCATGCCGTGCTGCATGGCGAAGATCATCAGCGACTGGAGGGTGTTCAGCTTGTCGCCGCTGGGGCTGCCGCTGATGGTGAATCCGGCCGCCAGCTTGTCCTTCCACTTGCGCTCGTACCAAGGCTTGGAGCTGGCGTCCATGAAGGTCTTGAAGGGGCCGCTCACGTTGCCCATGTAGGTGGGGCTGCCGAAGGCGATGGCATCCGCCGCCTCCAGGTCCCCCCAGTGCGCCTCGATGTCCTCGACGGGGATGAGTGTGGCCTTGGCGCCAGGCACAGTCTCGGCGCCGGCCTTGACCTGCTCGGCCAGCACCTTGGTGTGGCCGTAGCCGCTGTGGAACACGATGGAGATCTGGGTCATCTTTGGCTCCTATCTGGACGATTGCATTCAATCCGCCCGTGACCCAAACTTAGGGAGCTTACATTCCAAAAGAAAGTAGGCACTATTTCGGAAGGTAGGAACCTCATGGTTCGTAAAGCCTGCTCCCTCGAACCCAATGTCCTCAGCGCCCAGTGCCCCACGCGGCAAGCTCTGGACCTCATCGCGGACAAGTGGACCACGCTGCTCATCTACCTGCTCGCGAAGGGGAAGCAGCGCTACGGCGACCTGCACCGCCAGGTGGGCGGCATTAGCCAGAAGATGCTGACGCAGACCTTGCGGAAGCTCGAGCGGGACGGACTCGTGTCCCGGCATGTCTATCCAGAGGTGCCGCCCCGTACGGAGTACGAGCTGACAAAGCTGGGTCACACGCTGATCGGGCCCCTCGGTGCCCTGTGCGAGTGGGCCGGCACGCACCTGTCCGAGCTGGAGCAGGCGCGCAAGCGTTACGACCACCTGCAGAAGAAGCCCCCACTCAGCGCCTGATGCTGTCCGGGGGGGAGGCTCCGCCCCTGCGAGCCGCGCAGCGGAAGCAGGCGCCTCGCGGGAGCGAGGCACCAGGCGGAGGCCTGCTCGCTTCGCTCGCGATGTCCCCCCGGGCCCCCGCGCTTCGGCCGGGCGAGGCCCGCCCTCAGCGCCTGACGCTGTCCGGGGGAAGATCCTCCGGGGAGTCCAGGTCGTGGGCGCCCTCGGGGAAGGGGAGGCTCCGTGCGGCTTCGCGCAGGAGGATGGCCTTGGCCCCCGCGTCTCCCCGCAGCGCGAGGAGCTCGGGGAAGCAGCGCCTGGGCAGCACGGCCGGAATGCCGAGGGTGCCCGCGTAGGCGCAGGCGGCGGGGCGGTCGGTATCGGCAATGGCCAGGGCGATGAGGCGGCGCAGGAGGGCGACGTCCACAGCGGGCTGGTCCACCGTGAGGACCAGGACGGCCGGAGCCTCCGGCGGCAGGGCGGCGATGCCCGCCCGGATGGAGCTGGCCATGCCTTCCGCGGCCTCGGGGTTGATGACGGGCAGCACGGCGAGGTCCTCGAGCCCCGGGTTCCAGTCCCCCACCACGGCGATCACCGGGCTGCACCCGGCCTCCAGGGCGACCCGCGCGGCGCGGCGCAGGAGGGTTTCGCCTTCGTAGGGCAGCAGTGCCTTGGGGCCACCCATGCGGCGGCCCGCGCCGGCGGCGAGGATGATGGCGGCGGTCACTGGGCCGACACGGTGGTGCGCGTGGCGCGCAAGGAGCCGCCGGTGCGGCCCTGGAAGGAGGCCTGGATCTCTGCCAGCACCGCCAGGGCGATGGTCTCGGGATCCTCCGCACCCAGGTCCAGGCCCACGGGACTGTGCAGGCGGTCTCCGGGGAAGATCCCTTCCGCGGCGAGTTCCTCGCGGATCTTCGCGCTGCGGGCGCGGCTGCCCATGAGGCCGAGGTAGCCGGCTCCGGAGGCCGCCAGCGCGCGCAGGGCCTCCAGGTCTTTCAGGTAGTTGTGGGTCATGAGGACCACGGCGCTGCGCGCATCCAGTCCCAGCCCAGGGATCCGCTGGGTCGGGTGGCCCGACAGGACCGCGTCCGCCTCGGGGAAGCGCTCAGGCCGCGCGAAGGCGGGGCGGTGGTCCAGCAGGCCCACGCTCCAACCCAGCTCCTTGGCCATCCGCACCAGGGGCCGGCTGTCGTCGCTGGCGCCCAGGATCCAGAGGGCGATCGCCGGAGTGAAGGTTTCGGTGAAGCCGGACGCCGGCGCGTCCGGCTGGGTGGGGATGCTGCGCATCCCCAAGTGATCGGGGGTCAGGTCGGTGTGGAGGGTGAGGGGGGTTCGCGAGCCTCGGGCCTGCT
Organism: Geothrix mesophila; assembly: GCF_022808835.1. Taxonomy (NCBI): domain Bacteria; kingdom Pseudomonadati; phylum Acidobacteriota; class Holophagae; order Holophagales; family Holophagaceae; genus Geothrix; species Geothrix mesophila. The sequence continues at coordinate 731,304 of NZ_JAKZLD010000001.1, read as the reverse complement.
CGACCCAGGCCAGCCACTCGGGCGGCGCGGCGGGATCGATGCGCTCCACCAGGACGTCCAGCAGGCCCTCGCAGCCGCTGCCGCTGCCCCAGACGAGGTCGGCGTCGCCCCGCAGGTCGTAGCGGAGCAGGCGGGGCCGGCCATCGGTCAGGGTCTCCCGGGCACGGGCCATGACCTCGCCTTCCAGGCAGCCGCCGCTGAGGGAGCCGCGCAGCACCTCCTGCCCGTCCGTGAGCAACCGGGAGCCGGGGCGGCGGTAGCTGGAGCCTTCGACGCGGACGAGCGTGGCTAGGGCCACGGGTGTTCCGCGGTCCCGGACGAGCGCCAGGATGTCCTGGAGTTCCTTGTGCATGAGGGGATTATGCCTTGCCGGGCGAAGATCAAGCCTTGCGCAGCGCTGGAGGGAGGAGCGGCAGGCTGCGCAGGCGCTTACCGGTGGCCGCGAACACCGCGTTGGCCACGGCGGGCGCCAGGGGCGGCAGGCCCGGCTCGCCCACGCCGCCGGGCGGCAGGTCGCTGGGCACGATATGGACCTCCACCTTGGGCATGGACGGCAGCAGCAGGATGGGATGCTCCGCGAAGCTGGAGGCGGTCACGCGGCCATCCTTGAGGGTGATCTCGTCGTAGAGGGCCGCGCTGAGGCCGAAGGCGATGCCGCCCTCCATCTGGGCTTTGACGTTTCCGGGGTTCAGCGCCATGCCGCAGTCCACGGCGCAGACCACGCGATGGACGCGGATGCCGCCGTCCGCTTTGGCTTCCACCTCCGCCACCTGGGCCACATAGGTGCCGCAGTCCAGGTAGGCGTGGGCCGCGATGCCATGCCCCCATCCCTTGGGCATTTTCCGCTTCCGCCACCCGGCCTGGGCCGCGGCCAGTTCCAGCACGGCGCGGTAGCGGGCGGGGTCGAAGGTGTGCTGGCCCAGCTTCAGGGACGCCTTCGGAAGGTGCGCCAGCCGGAAGGCCAGGGGGTCCTTGCCGGCCGCGTGGGCCAGCTCGTCCAGGAAGCACTCGGTGACGAAGGGGTTGAAGCTCGCGGGCACGGCGCGCCAGAACCAGATGGGTACGGGCGTGTCGCTCTGGCCCCACTCCACGTGCAGGTTCGGGATGTCGTAGGGCAGGTCCGCGGCGCCCGCCAGCTCCACGGCTTCCGGGGGCCAGGGGAAGTGGTTCGAGGCGGCGATGGAGGGCCCCGCGAACCGGTGCATCCAGGCCACCGGGCGGCCCTTGGCATCCAGGCCCGCCTCCAGCTCGTGCAGGGTGGCGGGGCGGTAGCCGTCGTGCTGGAAATCGTCGGGCCGGGTCCACTGCACCTTCACGGGGGCGCCGACGGCCTTGGAGCAGGCCACCGCGTCCGCGATGAAGTCCGCCATGGCCCGGCGGCCGAAGCCGCCGCCCGCTAGCATGACCTGGATCTCGATCTGGTCGGCCTTCAGGCCCGTGATCTGCTCGACGGCGGGCAGGGCCATGCCCGGGGCCTGGGTGGGTGCCCAGATCATGCAGCGGCCGGACTTCACGTCGGCCACGGCCACCATGGGCTCCATGGTCGCGTGGGCCAGGAACGGCGCATCGTAGGTGGCCTTGATCCGTTTGGCGGCCTTCGGCAGGGCCTGGGACGCGTCGCCCACCTGGCGCACCACCTTGCCGGGCCTCTTGAGCCGCGTCTCGTACTGCCGGCGGATGGAGGCGCTGTCCAGCTTGGCAGCCGGCCCTTCGTCCCACTGCACCTTCAGCGCCTCGCGGCCTGCGAAGGCCGCCCAGGTGTCCTCGCCGAAGACCGCCACGCCGCTGGGCACCTCCAGTACCTGCTTCACGCCGGGTACCTTCAGGGTCGCCGAGGCGTCGAAGGACTTCACCTTCCCGCCGAACACCGGGCAGCGCTCGATGCTGGCCACGAGCATGCCGGGCAGGTGGAGGTCCGTGGCGAACTGAGCCTTGCCTGTGACGATATCCGGGCCGTCCAGGCGCCGGGTATTTTTGCCGAGGATCCGGAAGTCCTTGGGGGCCTTCAGGGGCGGCTCCGGCGGCGGCGTGAGCTTGCCAGCCCGGGCCGCCAGGTCGCCATAGGCCAGGCTCCGCTTCGTGGGTGGGTGCTGGATGTGGCCGTCCCGGGCGAGGCACTCGGACTTGGCCACGCCCCAGGTGTCCGCGGCGGCCTGGAGGAGCATCTCCCGGGCCTGGGCGCCCACCTTGCGCAGGGCCTGGGTGGTGGAGAGCGTGGTCTGGCTGCCTCCGGTGACGCCGAGATCGCCGAATCTCGGTGCGGTGGAGGCCTGGAGGATCTTCACGCGAGACCAGTCCGCCTCGAGCTCTTCGGCGATGGCCATGGTCATGCTGGTGCGGACGCCCTGGCCCATCTCAGTGCGCGTGGCCCAGACGGTGACGGTGCCGTCCGGGTCGATGCGGAGCATGCCGCTGGGCTGGAAGGCGGATTCCGGGGCCTGGGCCGTCGCGCCCTTCAGCCGCACGGGCAGGGCGAAGGCCAGGGTCAGGGCCCCGGTGGTCTTGAGGAAATCACGGCGGGTGGTGCTCATGGGGCCACCTCCTTCCGCTGGCCCGCGGCCCGGTGGATGGCCTCTCGGATCCGCAGGTAGGTGCCACAGCGGCAGACGTTCTCGCCCATGGCCTGGTCGATGTCCTTGTCCGTGGGCTTCGGATGCCTGGCCAGCAGGGCCGCGGCGGTCATGATCTGGCCCGTCTGGCAGTAGCCGCACTGGGCGACGTCCACCTCGATCCAGGCCTTCTGAAGGGGATGGGCGCCATGAGGATCCAGGCCCTCGATGGTGGTGATGCGCTTCGCGCCGACGTCGCTCACCGGCGTCACGCAGGACCGCACTGCCTCTCCGCCCAGGTGGACGGTGCAGGCGCCACAGAGGCCCTGCCCGCACCCGAACTTGGTGCCCGTGAGCTTGATGCGGTCGCGGAGCACCCACAGCAGGGGCATGTCCGGGGATGCTTCAACCGTATGGGATTGGCCGTTGATCGAGAGCGTGTACTCCGCCATGGGCACCTCCATCTGGGATGGCGGCCCCCATGCTACGCCTGTTTGATGGCGAGGGTGCGATATGAAAAACTAGATCAATCCATCCTCAATGGGAACTTTCCGGATCCGCTTTCCCGTGGCCGCGAAGACCGCGTTCAGTACCGCCGGGATGGCCACCGGCACCGGGGGCTCGCCCATGCCGGATGGGGCTTCGGCGCTGGGGATCACGTGGGTCTCGACGAGGGGCATGTCCGCCATGTGGAGCACGGGGAAGTCGTGGTAGCCGGTCTGCACCGTGCGGCCCTTCGCCCAGGTGATCTGGGAGAACAAGGCGGAGAGGCCGAAGGCGATGCCGCCCTCCACCTGGGCCTCCAGCCCGGCGGGGTTCACCACCAGGCCGCAGTCCACGGCGCAGGTCACCTTGTGGACCTTGAGCCGGCCCTTCACCACCGAGACCTCCGCCACCTCGGCGGCGTAGGTGCGGCCGTCGTAGGCGTGGCAGGCGAGGCCCAGGCCGTGGCCCGCGGACAGCTTGCGGCCCCAGCCGGCCTTGGCGGCAGCCACCTCCAGCACCTTCTTCAGGCGCCGGATGTCGGCCTCGTCCCGGCCGAACTTGACGATGCTCCGGTCGCCCAGCAGGTCCAGTCGGAAACGGAGTGGGTCTTTGCCGAGCGCGTGGGCCACTTCGTCCAGGAAGCACTCCCGGGCGAAGACGTTGGGCACGATCTGGATGCCGCGCCACCAGCCCAGGGGCGTGGGCGCCTCCACCTCCGCGAAATCCACCGCGACGGCGGGGATGGCGTAGGGGATGTCGTAGGCGCCGTTGGTCTCCGTGGTGGCCTGCGAGGGCGCCTTCTGGCCTCCCAGCCAGGACCGCAGCACCGCCGGGCCGGCGATGCGGTGGGTCCAGGCCGCGAGGGCACCCGCGCCGTCGATCCCAGCCTTGAGGCGATGGAGCGTCGCGGGGTGGTGGAGGTCGTGGCGCAGATCGTCCTCCCGGTCCCACACCACCTGGATGGGCCCGCCCCCGGCGGCCTGCGCCACCTGGGCGGCCTCGGTGCTGAAGTCCGTGCCGAGCCGGCGCCCGAAGCCGCCGCCGATGAGGGCGACGTTCAACTTCAGCTGCTCCGGCTTGAGGCCCAGGGCGGTGGCGGCCCGCTCCTGGGCCCGGTTCGGCGACTGGCTGCCCATCCACATCTCTGCCGCCCCCTCGCTCAGGGCGGTCGTGGCGTTCATGGGCTCCACAGTGGCGTGGGCCTGGTAGGGGAAGCTGTACTCCGCCTCCAGCACTTTGGCCGCGGCGGCCAGGGCCTTGGCGGGATCGCCTTCGCGGCGGGCGTCGTCGGCGGGGCCCGTGAGGGCGGCTCGCATCTTGGCCTCGAGCGCAGGGGAGCTGAAGTCCCGCGCGGCGCCCTCTTCCCAGGTGGTCGTGGCGGCCAGGGCATCCCGGCCCTTGAAGGCGGCCCAGGTGCTGTCCGCGATGACGGCCAGGCCCGTGGGCACCTTCACCACGGCCTTCACGCCACGCACAGCCTTGGCCTTGGCTTCATCCCAGGCCTTCGGCTGCCCTCCGATCACGGCGCAGCGCAGCACAGCGGCGAAGCGCTGGCCCGGGCGGCGCACATCGAGGCCGAAGACGGCCTTGCCGGTGACGATGGCCGGGCCGTCGAAACGGGGCGTGCGCTTGCCGACCAGGCGGTAGTCCGCGGCCTTCTTCAGCGGGGCGTCCTTCGGCACGGGCAGCTTCGCCGCGGCTTCGGCGAGGTCGCCATAGCCAAGCTTCTTCCCGTCAGGTCCCAGCACGAACCCCTTCTCTGTGCGGCACTGGGCGGCTTCCACCTTCCACCGGGCGGCGGCGGCGGCCTTGAGCATCTCGCGGGCGGCTGCTCCGGCTTTGCGCAGGGGCGTCCAGGTGGTGCTCACGCTGGTGCTCCCGCCGGTCTGCATGGACTTGAAATCCGGGCCGGGCTGGCCGGTGACGACCTCGACCTTGGACCAGTCGAGGTCCAGTTCCTCGGCCACGGCCAGGGGCAGGGCCGTGCGCACACCCTGGCCCATCTCCGTCTTGGGCACAGTGATCTGCGCCGTGCCATCGGGGCGGATGGCCAGGAAGGCGTTGGGATGGAAGACGGTCTTGGCGGCCTCTCCAGGCCGGGGCTTGGCTTCGAGGTGGAGGCCCAGCACGAGGCCCGCGCCCGCGGCGCCGGTCACCTTCAGGAAGTCGCGGCGGCTGGTCATTTCACACCTCCGGCGGCGCGCTTCACGGCTTTGCGGATGCGGAGGTAGGTCCCGCAGCGGCAGACATGGTCGGCGAAGGCCTCGTCGATGTCATGGTCCGAGGGGTGAGCCTTGCGCTTGAGCAGGGCGGCGGCGCTCATGATCATGCCTGGCTGGCAGTAGCCGCACTGGGCCACGTCTTCGGCGATCCAGGCCTTCTGCACGGGATGGGAGCCATCCTTCGACAGGCCCTCCACGGTGACGATGGTGCGCCCGGCGGCCTCCTTCAGGGGCGTCTGGCAGGACTTCACGGCCTGGCCGTCCAGGTGCACGGTGCAGGCGCCGCAGACGCCCTGGCCGCACCCGAACTTGGTGCCGGTGAGTCCGAGGTTGTCCCGGAGGACCCAGAGAAGCGGCGTGTCGGCGTCGACGTCCACGGTGCGGACGCGGTTGTTCACGGTGAGCTGGTAGGCGGGCATGGCAGCTCCCTCAAATATCGTGTGGCGAGGCTTCCACCCTACGCCGCCGGAGGCTCCGCCGCAACGGCTGGCAGGTCCTCTGGCGCACCCGGGGCCTCGTGACGCTATGCTGGGGAACCCCCCCTGGAGAACCCCTGATGCGACCCTTGATCGCCGCCCTCCTGTCCTTCGCCACCATGGCCCTGAGCGCGGGCCCCAAGCCCCAGGTAAAGCTCACCACGTCCATGGGCGTGATCGTGATGGAACTGGAGCCGCAGGCGGCGCCCCGGACCGTGGATAACTTCCTGAAGTACGTGAAGAAGGGTCAGTACAACGGCACGATCTTCCACCGCGTCATCCCCGGGTTCATGATCCAGGGCGGCGGCTACGTGGACTACCTCGGGAAGAAGCGCACGGATGCCTCCATCCCCAACGAGGCCGACCGCGCCCTGGCGGCGGGGCTCAAGAACAAGCGGGGCACCGTGGCCATGGCGCGGACGCCGGATCCCCACAGCGCCGCCGCGGAGTTCTTCATCAACGTCGTGGACAACCCCTCGCTGGACTTCAAGGGCAAGGCCAACGACAAGACCTGGGGCTACTGCGTGTTTGGCCGGGTCATCAAGGGCATGGACGTGGTGGACCGCATCAAGGCCGTGAAGACCAGCAACAAGCGCAGCGACTTCCTGAACCTGCCCGTGAAGCCTGTGCTCATCAAGGAAGCGGTGCAGATCCAATGACGGCCAGGGCCTCCGCGGGCGCACTCAGCTTCCGCAGGCTGCGTTCGAGCCGTCGGCGGTAGCGGGGCCGCAAGTCGGTGCCTGAGGGCTCGAATTGGGCCCGATCCCAATCGAGGACCAGGGCACCGCCGCCGGGAGGCAGGAGGATGTTGGTGGCGTTCAGATCGGGTGACCACAGGCCCCACTCACCAAGCGCGGCGATGGCTCGCCGGATGTCCTCGGCCCGCTCGAGGCTCAGGTCCCACCGGCGCGGCCAGGCTTCGCCTTCGGCCAACCGCGTGAAGAGCACACCTTCCACTCCGAGTCCGCTGGGGCGCCACGCATAGCCAAGCGGCTCCACGGTGGGGAAGCCAGCCTCCCAGAGGCCGCGATGAACCGCGTGCTCCGCGGCGAACCGGAGGTGGGTGCGGTAGGTCCGTTCGTTCAGGTGGCGCAGCAGGCCGCCGCGGCGGTAGGGACGCATCACCAGGTCGCCGACGCGCAGGATCCCCCCGCGGCCGAAGGCGCCCTCCAGGGGGACGGCCTCGCCGGTGATGAGCTGTCCACCCGGCGTGCAGATGCGCCAGCCGCCGCCCAGACCGGGCAAGTCGAGGTTGATGCGGCAGCCCAGAGGCTTGAGCGGCTTGCCGGGTTCGTACGGCCACGAGGCCGGCAGGGGAGGGACGATGTAGGGGTCATGGATCATGTGGATTCCAGCTTGGCGGGTCCGCAGGTGGAAGGCAAAGGATGTGTCTTGATGACGGTCGGAACGAGCCCGACGACAGCTGTCAACTGGCACCGCAGGCGGGAACCTGCCACCAAAAATCAGCACGGACCCAAGTGGCTTGAGATGGAAGGAATTCTCCCGGATTGCAGTCGCGCTTCCCACAAAGGATGTGGAAATCCCATCACCTCTTCACGGTAACGCGGTGAACCCTTTCTCGATTTCTGCACGCCCATCCAGATGGGGTTTCATCGGCGCATCCGGGTCGGCGTCACTATTCTGGAGTCGTGGACCCGCGCACTCACCATCCCTCCATCCCCGCCGAGGCCTTGGCCCGGCAGGTTCGGCTCTCGGCGCTTCTGGCCGCCATGGAGCAGAGATCAGCAAGCCGCGAGCCATCCGCTCTCCGCGCTCTCCAGAATGCCTTGCGCGGAGCTCACGCCGATCCGACGACCCTCGTCCAATCTCTGGTGGAAGAGGACCTGATCGAAGAAGGTGCCTGCCTGGTTCGGGCCGATCGGCAGCTTGCAGACCCGCAATACCTCCAGCAGATCTCCGCGCTCCTGGCGCCCCTGGCGACCCGGGCCCAGAAGCGGCGTGAAGCGACATGGCAACTCGATACCCGGCGCGCCTGTGTGCGCGTGGGCTATGCGAAAGAGGGTGAGGCCATCGACTTCGATGAGGGCGAGGTGCATGTGATCCTCCTCCAGTCCTTCCGCCTGGAGGGAATCCGGCTGGCGCTGGATCTCGGCAAGCGGCCCCGCCCCGCGCTGCATCTCGAACTGCCGCTCCCCTCCGGGGCCGGCGGTCTCTGCGAATGGGCAGAGGCGGTCTTCCGGGTGGAACCCGCGGGTTCGCCCGAGGCTCTGATGTCAGCCCTGAACGAACGCCTTCCGGGAGGCCTGCGGATCCACCGCTGGGAGTCCCATCCCCCGTACGCTTCGTCGCTGGCAGATCTTGCCGAGGCTTCCCATTGGCGCTGGCCCTGTCCGGCGGACCAGGCGGACGACGCCAGGAAGCGGACCGGGGCCTTCCTGTCCGCGACGGAATGGCTCTGGGAGAAAGAGGGACGGATCGAGGGCCGCAAGCAGGTCAAGCCGTTGGATCTGCGGCCGCTTGTGACGGGGCTCCGATGGGAGGGGGACGTCCTTGTCAGCACGACCCGTACCAGGAGTTCCGAATCAGGCAACCCGCTGAAGATCCATGCGGCCATCCTGGGGCTCGAACCGGCCGCCCTCCGGGGTCTCATGCGTCAGACCCTGGACCTGAAACCTGACCCGCGCCTGGCGCAGGCCGACCGTTTCGAGCCCAAGCTCAAGAATATGTACGAGGACGCGGTGCTGCTCGGTGGCGGCTCCAACATCACCCTGGTGGACGAGGATGATGACGAGCCGATCCGGCTAGGCTGAACCGGCCTCCTTGCTGATGGCCAGCAGCAGCCCCAGGCAGACCAGGCTGGCGATGAGGCTGTTGGGGCCGAAGGAGATGAAGGGCAGGGGGATGCCCTTGTTGGGGGCCAGGGACAGCACCACGCTCATGTTCATCAGGGCCTGCACCACCAGCAGCAGCACGAAGCCCATGGCGCACAACTTCAGGAACGGGTCATTCACGCGCCGGGCGATGCGGTGGCCGCGCCAGAGGATCGCGAGGAAGAGCGCGAGGATCGCCACGGTCCCGATCAGGCCGGCCTCCTCGGCGATCACCGCGTAGATGAAATCCGTGTGCGCCTCGGGCAGGAAGAAGAGCTTCTGCTTGCCGCCGCCGAGTCCCACGCCCATGAAGCCGCCGTTGCCGACGGCCACGAGACTCTGGAGCGCCTGGTGCCCCTTGCCCAGGGGATCGGCGGCGGGGTTGAGGAAGCTCGTCACCCGGGCCAGACGGTAGGGCGACAGCACCACGAAGGCGGTCCCCAGCGCGCCCAGGATGGGGATGGCCACGGCGAAGATCCACTTGGGGGCACCGCCAAGGAACACCACCATCAACGTCACGAAGACGATGAGGAACGACGTCCCGAAGTCAGGCTCGCGCAGGATGAGGGCCAGGGGGACCAGCATGATGCCGGCCAGGCCCAGGAGCTTGGGCAGGGCATCGCGATGGCTCGACCAGGCCTCGCGGTGGCGCACCATCCAACCGGCGGCGAGGAGCACGGACAGGGGCTTGAACAGCTCCGAGGGCTGGAGGCTCATGGCCCCCAGGCGGATCCAGCGGTGGGCGCCGTTGACCTTGGGGCCGAAGAGGAGCACCGCCACCAGCAGGAGCACCAGGATCCCGTAGGTGATCTGGAGCGGGCGGGAATGGTCCTGGAGCGGCGCCAGGTCCACCTGGGAGAGCGCCAGCATGAAAGCGATGCCGATGACGCCGCCCATGAGCTGGCGGGTCAGAAAGGCGGTGGCCGCTGCGTGATTCTGGGATGCCTTGATGGCGGAGGCGGAATAGATCCACACCATGCCGACCGCGACCAGGGCCAGCGCGAAGAGCACCAGCCAGCGGTCGACGGGGCGGCGGACATCCGGGGCCATGTCCGCTCCTAGGCCAGAGCCAGGTCGCGGCGGGCGGCGGTCTCGAGCTCGTGGAGGGCTTGGTCCACCCAGGCGGCCTCCTGGGCTTCCACCATGAGGCGGAGCTTGGGCTCCGTCCCGGACCAGCGCACCACCTGGCGCACCCCCTCGCCCCAGCGCGCATCGATGGCGGCCATGGCGGACATCAGGTCCGGGCAGGATTCCACCGACCGGCGGTCCTTCGCGATCACGTTCACCAGGCGCTGGGGCCAAGGACGGAAGGCCCAGGCCCATCGACGATCCGCGGGCCGATGCAGGAGCGCGCGGAGGATGCCGAGGGCGGCGGCCATGCCGTCACCGCTGGGGCCCACGCGCTTCTGGATGAGGTGTCCCGAAGCCTCCGCGGCCAGATCCCAGCCACGCTTCGCCATCTCCCTCAGCAGGAACTTGTCCCCCACGGGGGTGCGGACGAAGGGGATCTCCGCGCCGGCCAGGGCCTGAGCCAGGCCGCCGTTGGTCATCACGGTGCCCACCACGCCTGGCGGCGCGTCTCCGCTGGCCTTGCGGTCCTGGGCGAGCAGCCACACCATCTGGTCGCCGTCCACCAGGTCGCCCTGACCATCCACCAGCAGGCAGCGATCCCCGTCACCGTCGAAGGCGATGCCCAGCTGGGCGCCGTGCGCCACCACGGCTGCGGACAGGGCGTTGAGATGCGTGGAACCCACGCCCACGTTGATGGAAGGGCCATCGGCGGGCACGCCGATCCAGTGGATGGCAGGACCCCGGAAGAGCTCCTGGGCTGCCTCCGCCGTGGCTCCATGGGCGCAGTCGATGACCACGCCGAAGTTCCGGGGCAGGTCGATGCCGCCCAGGTGCCTCAGGTACGGCCTGAGGTCCAGATGCTCCGGGGGGATCGAGATGGTGGTCGGCTCGGGGATGGCCTCGAAGGCGGCCTCGATGGCCTGTTCCTGATCCTCCTCCAGCTTCTCGCCCAGTTCATTGAAGCCCTTGAGGCCATTGTCTTCGGGCGGGTTGTGGCTGGCGGAGATCATGAGACCCCAGGTCTTGGGGCCCTCCGCGCTCAGTTGGGCCACGGTCCAGGCCACGGCCGGGGTCGGGACCATGCCGAGGACCAGCACCTTCAGGCCCATCCCGAGGCCCAGGATGAAAGCCTCGGACATGGGGCCGGAGCTGGATCGGGGATCCCAGCCGATCACCATCCGCTTCACGCCGGCTTCCCGGGCCACTTGGGCCCAGGCGGCGCCCCAGCGGGAGACTTCCTCCAGGGTGAGGGGGGAGCGCAGGGCGACCCCGCGGATGCCGTCGGTTCCGAAGTAGCAGAGACTCATGCCGGAAGTTTACCTGATGGCGTGCGTCCTGAAGACTTTGTATCCCCACCCCGCGGCCTCGGCATGGGCGGCGGCCGTGAGGCCATCCCGCTGGTCCGGGGCGAGGGACCTACCGGCGCGGGTCGCGAGGAAGCGCTTGCGGGAGATGCCGATGCAGATCCGGGCGGCGGGCCAGGCCAACGCCTCCGGCAGTCGGGGCAGGGCGTTCCAGAGGGCCAGGTCCTCGGCGAAGGTGGTGCCGAAGCCGAAGCCGGGATCCAGCAGCAGACGCTGATCCGCGATGCCGGCCGCCCGCAGGCGATCGCGGACCTCGATCAGCTCCGCGATCGCCAGGGAGGCGTCCTTCGGGGCGGGATCGTCGTAGGGGGGCATGAGGAAGCCCTCGCCCTGGCGCCGACTGCGCATGGCGATGAGGCCGCAGGTGGAACCGGCGGCCACCTCCAGCATGGCCGGATCGGCCAGACCGGCCACATCGTTGATGACGGTGATTCCCGCGTCCAGACCCTTCGCGGCCACGGCTGCGTGCCGGGTGTCCAGGCTGAGGGGGATGCCCGGCAGAGCCTCCTGCAGCGCCGTCAGTGCAGGTTCCAAGCGGCCCCATTCCGTGGCGGCGTCCACGGCCGCGGATCCGGGGCGGGTGCTTTCGGCGCCCAGGTCGAGCATGCGGGCTCCTGCGGCCACGAGGTGCCGGGCCTGGGCCAGGGCCGCCGAGGGATCCAGGTAACGCCCCCCGTCGCTGAAGGAGTCTGGGGTCAGATTGAGGATGCCAAGGAAAAGGGGACCACCCTCAAGGAGTGGTCCCCATTGAAACGGTACGGGCCTCACGCGGGCTTGAGGGCGGGGTTCAGGCCGGGATCGGTCTTGGGCCCTTCCACGGTGGCCGGGGCGGAGGGCGTGCCACCGCCCTTGGCCGGGGGCAGCGTGCCACCCTTCATGAGGATGTCGATGTCCTCGCCGTCGAGGGTCTCGCGCACCAGGAGGGCCTCGGCGATGGCCACCAGCTTGTCGCGGTGGGCCTCGATGGCGGCCTTGGCCCGGCGGTAGTTGCGCAGCACGAACTCCTGCACCTCCACGTCGATGAGGCGGGCAGTGTCCTCGGAGATCTCCCGGTGCTGGGCGAAGTCACGGCCCAGGAAGACCTCGTGCTGGCCGCCGCCGAAGTTCAGCGGGCCCAGCTTGTCGCTCATGCCGTACTCCGTGACCATCGACCGGGCCATCTCGGTGGCCTGCTGGATGTCGTTGGCGGCGCCGGTGCTGAGCTGGTTGAAGAAGATCTCCTCGGCGATGCGGCCGCCCATGGCGATGGCGATGCGGCTCTCCATGTAGTCCCGCGTGGTGTTGTAGCGGTCCGTCACCGGGAGCTGCCAGGTGACGCCCAGGGCCCGGCCGCGGGGAATGATTGTGACCTTGTGGAGCGGGTCGCTGTCGGGTACGACGTGGGCGACGACCGTGTGGCCGGCCTCGTGGTAGGCGGTGATGCGCTTGTCCGCCTCGGTCATGACGAGGCTGCGGCGCTCGGCGCCCATGTAGACCTTGTCCTTGGCGTTCTCGAAATCGACCATCTCCACCCACTTCTTGCTGCCGCGGGCCGCGGTGAGGGCGGCCTCGTTGCAGAGGTTGGCCAGGTCGGCGCCGGCGAAGCCGGGCGTGCCGCGGGCGATGACTTCCAGGTCCACGTCGGGGCTGAGGGGGATCTTGTCGGTGGTGTGCACCTTCAGGATCTCGTGGCGGCCCTTCACGTCGGGGCGGTCCACCACCACGCGCCGGTCGAAGCGGCCGGGGCGGAGCAGGGCGGGATCGAGCACGTCGGGGCGGTTGGTGGCGGCGATGAGGATGACGCCTTCGTTGCCCTCGAAGCCATCCATCTCCACCAGCAGCTGGTTCAGGGTCTGCTCGCGCTCGTCGTGGCCACCGCCCAGGCCGGCGCCGCGGTGGCGGCCCACGGCATCGATCTCATCGATGAACACGATGCAGGGGGCGCTCTTCTTGGCCTGCTCGAAGAGGTCGCGCACGCGGCTGGCGCCCACGCCCACGAACATTTCCACGAAGTCGGAGCCGGAGATGGAGAAGAACTGCACCTTGGCCTCGCCGGCGATGGCGCGGGCCAGCAGGGTCTTGCCGGTCCCCGGAGGACCCATGAGCAGCACACCCTTGGGGATCTTGCCGCCCAGCTTCACGAACTTGGCGGGGTCCTTCAGGAATTCCACGATCTCCTTCAGCTCCTCCTTGGCCTCGTCGCAGCCGGCCACGTCGGCGAAGGTGACGCGCTTGGCGCTGCTGGACAGGCCCTTGGCCCGGGCCTTGCCGAAGCTCAGGGCCTTGTTGCCGCCCATCTGGGCCTGGCGCATGAAGACGAACCAGAGCACCACGAAGACGAGCAGGGGCGCCCAGAACATCAGCACGTAGGCGAAGTTGTTCTCGCTGGGCTTGGCGGCCTTGAACTCATCGAGCTGGCCTTCGGTTTTCCAGCTGAGGATGACCTTGCCCAGATCCTGCATGGGAGGGGCCACCGTGCGGAACTTCTCGATGACCTCGCCGGTCTTGGGGTTCTTGTCGGGCTGCTTGTAGGTGCCTTCGACATCGAAGCCGGAGAGCGTCACGGACTTGTACTTGCCGCCGACGCCCTCGGTGTAGAAGGTCGAGAAGGGGATCTCGATCTGGCGGCTGTTCTGGGGGATCTGGCGGAAGGCCAGCACCAAGAGGGCGATGATGCCCAGCCAGACCAGCACGCTCTTCATCATGGAATTCAAAGGGTCACTCCTTCGGGCCTTCGCCCAAGTGTCCTTCCAGTGTACTAGGCCCCGGAAGGCGGCTGAACCTAAGATGCACGTAATCGCCATCTGGTTCGGGATCCAGATGGAAAATCCCCCAGGAGGAAGGCTTGCGGCCTTTCTCGAGGCGCGTGGCGAGCCATGGCGCGAGGCCTCGCAACAGGGCCGCCTCCCGCGGCCAGTCGAGACGGCGGAAGGCGCATTCCAGCGTCCAGCGCAGTTCCGGTTCGGCCCACGCGCCTCGCCGGAAGGTGATTCCATGATCGGCAATGGACCAGCGGATGCCCTCCCAACCGGCGATGAGCAGACCCGCCAGGTGCCTGGCCTCCTCAGCCTGGAGATGGGTCTCGAACAGATGGCGGTCCAGGTCGGGCGCCTCACGCCGCAGGGTGTCGAGGAGGGGCCGCCAGCGGTTCCGCGCCGTGAAGGGTTCGGCGTTGCTGGCGTCTTCCCGCCAGGGGATGCCCCGGGTCGCCAGGTAGGACCTCAGATCGGCGCGGCGGATCTCCGCCAGGGGCGACCAGCGGAGGCCCTGGCGTGGCGCCAGAGGCTGCAGGCAGCCCAGGCCGCCGCCCCGGGCCAGGCGCAGGAAGACGGTCTCCGTGTGGTCGTCCAGGGTGTGGCCCGTGACCACGGCTGCCGCGCCGCTCTGCCTGGCTTCCTGGCGGAACCAATCCCACCGGAGGGCCCGGGCGGCCATCTCGAGCCCGAGCCGGTGGGCATCCGCGTGGGCCCTGACGCCGAGGGTGGCTTCCGCGAGATCCAGGTTGAGGGCGCGGCAGAGCTGGCGCACGAAGTCCGCATCCTCTCCCGACTCCGCCCTCAGGCCGTGGTCCGCGTGGAGCACGGCCAGATCCAGGTCCAGGCTCTTCCGGAGCGTCCACAGGAGCACGAGGAGCGCGGTCGAATCCCCGCCGCCCGAGCAGGCCACCAGTACACGACCATGGACGCCATCCCCCCGGCGCTGGATCTGGGCGAGCAGGTCGGATTCAAACCGGTTCATGCGGGTGGTTCCAGCCGGGCCAGGACCTCCAGCAGCGCCTTCGGCACGGGCATGTCGCACCAGAGCGCCTCGGCCCATTCGCACATCCGCAGGGAGCCCCAGTGCATGGCCCGGCCCACCACACCGCGGCGGAAGGCGGGGTGGGCGATCCGCGTGACGGGCTGGGAGGGGTCCTGGTTGAATTGGCTCCCGAAGGCGTCGAAGGCGGCCATGCGACGGTCCCACACGGCGCTCACGTCCACCAGCAGGTTCGGCTGGGCCGGATTCTCGCCACCGGCCCAGGCCACCGCCTCTGGTCGCCAGGGCGTCCCGGGGCAGGGGTAGTTCTTCAGACCTGCGTAGTAGGCGGCTTCCCGGGCCAGGCGATGGGCCCGGCGGTGGTCGGGGTGGCGGTCGTCCGGAGCGGGGAGGAGCAGCACCCGGGGCCGCATCCGGCGGATCTCCGCCATGAGGCGGATCCGGAAGACCTCATCCTCCGTGAACCGCCCGTCGGGGAAATCGAGGACCGTGCGGGTCACGCCGAGGATCCGTGCCGCTTCCTGGGCCTCGGTGCGGCGGGTCTCCGCGGTGCCGCGGGTGCCGAGGTCGCCGCTGGTGAGATCCAGGATGGCCGCCTTCATCCCCCGATCCGAGGCCAGGGCCAGGATCCCGCCCACGTGGACTTCCACGTCGTCAGGGTGGGCGCCCAGGGCAAGCAGGTCCAGATCGTGGCTCATGGCTCCTCCACCAAGATCACGGGGGCGCCGTCCATGCGCGCCAGGACGGCTTCCAGCAGGGCTTCGTTCCTCAGCCAGGTGAGGCCGGGAATGACCCGCTCCTGAGGGGTGCCGAAGGGGAAGAGGGCCTGGCGCAGCCGTTCGGGGTCACCGCCCAACATGGTCGCGGCCGCTTCCCGGTGCAGGCGCCGATCCAGCTTCGCCAGTCGCTGTCGCGTCCGCTCCTGCTCCTGCCGGAAGCGGGTCTGGAGGGGGGCCGGCCAGCTTTCGTCCGCCTCCGTGGTCCGGAACCGGGAACTCGGGAGCTCGCCTGGCCAGGCGGCGAGGCGGTCCCAGGCGCCCAGGCGCAGGGCCTCCATGTGGCCCGGCGTGGCATGGAAGCCCTTCGGCACCACGTAGACGCTGGGTCGCGGAAGGATCTTCGGCGCCGGGAGGTCCACGCGTTCCCAGAGAGGCTCGCAGAGCCGCCAGTAGGCACGTTCGGATGGCCCCAGGACCACGGCGGCCACGGGCATCAGCAGGGACTGCATCAGGGGGCGGATGGCCGCCCCAGGGCTGAGCCAGCGGCCCGCGGGCAGGGGCTGGCCCGGGTCCAGGCGCTCGCGGAATCCCGTGCGGGGATCCAGCGAGAACCAGGCCGCCTGCACCCGGGGATCCAGCGGCAGGGGTGCGCCCTCTGCCTCCAGCCGCCCCGCCTGCCGGACCAGATCGGCTTCCAGGCCAAGGCCCCGCCAGCGCTCCAGCTCCGCCTGGATGGGCTGGCGCACGGCGGGATTCGTGGGGGAGAAGGGACGGAGGCCTCGATTCCAGAGAGCCCGGCCCAGGGCCAGGACATGGCCGCGCAGGGTGGGCTCATCGGGCTTCGGCACGGGCCCCCAGAGGGCCTCCGCCTCGGCCTGGTGGACGGACGTCCAGGGCAGCCAGCCGGTGGCGGTGCCCAGCCTTGCATCGAAACGGAAGCGGTGGCGCGCGAGGCGGCCCCCGGACACGCCGACGACGGACGCCACCTCGGCCCGATCGTGGTCTTCGTCGGCCAGCCAATAGACTGCCTCCGCCCCGGTCCGGCGGGCTTCAGCCAGGGCGGCGAGGGCCTTGGCCACGGACAGGGCGGGGCTCCAGCCGGCGCCGATCTGCTGGCCGGTGGCGATGACGGGCTTGGGATTCACGGCCTTCCCCCTCTGCTCATCTCGGGCCTTCTCAATCGGCGCGTCGTAACCCATGGGCCCAGCCTAACCGATCTGCCATGCTCGACGGCATGTGGAGCGTGGAACCCTGGATTCCCCCTGCCTCGCCGGATCTCGGGGCGCTGGCCATGGAGGCGGCGGACGCGACCGGTGTGGCTTCCTTGAGGGCTTGGCCGGAGATCCGCAAGGGCGGCATCGGGTTCGGCAACCTTCCCCCCTTCCTGTGCTGGCGCGGGAAGGAGGAGGGCCGGTGGCACCTGGTGCTGGTCCAGGCCCGGGAGGTCGGCGCACGGGTGCCAGGCGCCCGCATCGCGCCGCTGCCGGAGGGCTGGCTTGAGGAGCTGGATCTCGAGTCCCTGGCCCGCCCTCTCAGCCTGCATCCGGATTTCCCGGGTGGTGCCTCGGTCCATGTGGTCCACCTCCCCGGCGCGGACCAGTTCCGGGTCCGGAGCCTCGGTCCGGGAGCTCCCGGCCTGGTCTCCGAAGTCCTGAAACGCATCAGTCACATCCAAACCTGGCATCCCGCCGATTAGAGACCAACGGGAGCGCACCATGCTGACCCTCGACTTCTCCACCCTGAAGGAAGCCATCATGGCCGCCGCCCTTGGCCTGATGATGGGGCTGGAGCGGGAGAGCAGCGGCTTCGAGCGGAGCCGTGAGAGCCACGAGGCGCTGAACCGCCGCGAGACCGACCGCATCGAGGGCCTTCAGGGCGCCCTGGGGGCGCGCACCTTCGCCCTGCTGACCCTTCTGGGCTGGATTTCGGTGAAGGTGGGGGGCGGAAGCCTGGCCATGCCCATCGCCGTCCAGGCCTTCGCGGCGATCCTGATCGGCCTCTTCTATTTCCGGACCAGTTCGCCGGATCGCGGGCTGACCACCGAGGTCGCCGCCCTGGCCGCGCCGCTGCTGGGCATGCTCCTCACCCGGGACGCGCTGCTGGCGGTGGCGCTGGCTGTGATCATGACCCTGCTCCTGCTGTCCAAGCCCTGGATCCGAGCCTGGATCCCCCGGCTCCATCGTGAAGACCTGATCGCGGCGATGCAGCTGCTCCTCGTCTTCGCCATCCTTCTGCCTCTGCTGCCGTCCCGGGTGCTGGATCCGTGGGGCGTGCTCTCGCCGCAGAAGGTGGGGTGGATGGTGGCTCTGGTGGCGTCCGTGGATTTTCTCGGGTACGCCCTCAGCCGCGTGCTCGGATCCAGGCGGGGGGCCGCGCTGACGGGCCTGGTGGGCGGGATGGTCAGTTCGACGGTGGTGGCCGTCACCATGTCCAGGCAGGCCCGGGAGCACCCCTCGATGCGGAGCGCCGGCCAGGTGGCCGTGATGCTGGCCTGCGCCACCATGGCGGTTCGCGTGGCCTTCCTCGCGGGAGTCGTCGGGGGGGGGAGTCTCCTCCGTCCGCTCCTGCTGCCCATGGCGGCCATGGTGGTGACCCTGCTGGCTGCGACCTGGTGGATGTACCGGTCCGGCGAGGGCCTCGGCGTTGGTACGGACGACATGCCCCTGCGCAACCCCTTCCACTTGAAACGCGCCCTGGCCTGGGGCCTGGCCCTGGCCACGGTCCTACTCCTGTCGGCTGCGGCCCGCGCGTGGTTCGGAGATCGGGGACTGCTCGTGACGGCGGGGATTTCGGGGCTGGCTGACGTGACCCCCATCACCCTGGCCGTGAGCAGCCAGGTCCACTCGATCGGCCTGGATTCCCGGACGGCGGTCCTGGCCATCGTTCTGGCCATCGGCGCGAACACCCTCGCCAAGGCCGGATTCTCGTGGATCTCCGGCGGCCGTGCCTTCGGCATGCGCCTGACGGCCATGCTGGCCGCCTCGCTGGTGGCGGCCCTGGCGATGGTGGTGCTCTGAAGCCTGCGCCCGCCGGCGCTATTTCCCGCGGTTGCTCATGCGCGTGTGGGCGACGCTGCTCTTGCCCTGGGGGCGGGCGGAGGCCTTGACCACGGGTTTGGGGTGGGCATCGGCCTTCGGCTTTCCGGCGCTGGCCACCTGAACCGGCTTGTCCGCGGCCTGGACCTGCTTGAGGAGATCGGCGGGGACGAGTGGCTTGGTCATGGGAGTGCTCCTGCCCCGATTCTAGCGCAGCCTGCCAAGGTCCCGCTGGCGCGGATGTGACCGCCCTCAAATCGCCGGCCCCCCGGCCGGGGGTAATCTGGAGCGCGACGGGGCGCGGCTTGGGCCTTTCCTGGAGGATCGACCATGGTGACAGCGGCGGGGGAACGCATGGTGGAAGCGGCCCTGAGCTCCTTTGAAGCCTGGCGGGCCACCTCTCGCCTGGAGCGGAGGCGGCTCATCGATGCCTGGTTCGACGAGCTGGGTCACAGGCGAGAGGACCTTGCGCGTCTCCTCACGCAGGAGACCGGCAAGCCCATCACCCTGGCGCGGGGCGAGGTCGGCCGGGCCGAGGCGACCCTGCGGGCCACGGCCGAGGCGATCGGAACCTTCGGGGAAGAGGCGGTGCCCTACGACCTGATGGCCGGCGCGGACGGCTGCCGGGCGTTTCTCCGCCGGTTTCCCGTGGGTCCCGTCCTGGCCATCACCCCCTTCAACTTTCCGGTGAACCTGGCGATCCACAAGCTTGGACCGGCCCTGGCCGCAGGCTGCAGCGCCATCTGGAAGCCGTGCCCCCAGGCGCCTCTCACCTCGAAGCAGCTCTGGGACACGTTCGAGGCGGCCCGCCGGGTCATCGGAGCACCCGATGGCCTGCTCCAGCTGGCGCCCTCGGATCCGGTCGCGGCCGAGGCCCTGGCGAAGGATCCGCGCATCGCGGCGGTGAGCTTCACGGGCTCCGAGCGGGTGGGGCGGCACCTGGAGCAGATCCTGGCCGGCAAGCGGCTGCTGCTGGAGCTGGGCGGCAACGGCGCCGTGGTGGTGGATGAAGGCGTGGACGCGGTGGCCGTGGCTCGCGCGCTGGCACCCGCCGCCGTGGCCGGGGCGGGGCAGAGCTGTTCCAAGGCCCAGCGGATCTATGTGCACCGGAACCTCTGGAAGGCCTTCGCCCCGGCCTTCGTGGCGGCCGTGACGGCCCTGCCCGTGGGCGATCCCATGGATCCCGCCACCGTGGTCGGTCCCCTCATCGACGAGGCCACGGCCCGTCGCATGGACGGGGGCCTCGACCGGGCGGTGGCCGCGGGCGCCGAGGTGCTCCTGCGCGGATCCCGGCAGGGGGCGCTGCTTCCGCCCGCCATCCTCGCGGGCCTGCCCGAGGACGACCCCTTCCAATGCGAGGAGACTTTCTCCCCCATCACGGTGCTCACGCCCGTGGACAGCTTCGAGGAGGGCCTCGATCGGGCAGCCGCCACGCGCTATGGCCTGCGGGCCAGCGCCTACAGCCGGGACCAGCGGCACCTCCGTCTGGCGGAGGCGAGGCTGCAGGCCGGCGGCGTCCTGCTGAACCTGCCGCCCACCTTCCGCCTGGACGCCGCCCCGTTCGGCGGCGTGCGGGCCAGCGGCAACGGCTTCGAAGGTCCCCGATGGGCGATGGAGGGCTTCACCGAAGGCCGCCTCATCGTCGAAGGTCCGGCCCTGTAAGAATCGATCTGGAGCCGACCCATGCCCCTGTCCATGCCCTTCCGTTCCGGCGATCTCGTGGTGGTGGTACTGCACTCCCCGCGAGAGCGGGTGTGGGGCAGGCTCCTGGGGCTCGAGGCCGCGGGCATCGCCATCCGGGGCGTCGACCTCGCGCCCTGGACGGAGGTCCTCACCCTGGTCCGCACGGGCCAGGCCGACCAGGTGGCCCTCAGCACCCGTTTCCTGCCCATGCACCGCGTCGAAACCGTGTACCTCGACGAGCCCAGCTCTGGCGCGCCCAGCCTGGCGGACACGTTCTGCGACCGGACGGGCCAGGACCCGCATCTCTTCCTGGCGGACCCGCCCTCACCCAAACCCTCCACCCGACACCGGAGACTCCCATGAGCCACGCCAATCACGCCCGCTGGATGGCGCGCTTCCGCGATCGCGCCAAGGTCCTCAAGCGTCACATCGTCCTGCCCGAGGGCCGGGATGACCGGACCCTCCAGGCCGCCCAGCTGCTGCTCGACCAGGGACTCTGCCGCATCACCCTGCTGGGTGATCCCGCCGACATGGCGAAGCGGGGCGGGGCCCAGGGCCTCTCCCTGAAGGGGGCGGCGATGGTGGATCCCCTCGCCAGTCCCCTGTTGCCCGAGCTGGCCGGGGCCTACTTCGAGCGCCGGAAGTCCAAGGGCATCACGGAGGCCCAGGCGCTGGAGGCCGTGAAGAACCCGCTCTGGTTCGGCGCCATGATGGTGCAGGCGGGCTCCTGCAACGGCATGGTGGCGGGCGCCCTGAACACCACCGCGGAAACGGTGCGGGCCTGCCTCCAGGCCATCGGCGCCGCGCCCGGCATCAAGACCGTCTCCAGCTTCTTCCTGATGATCCATCCCGATACCGCCTTTGGTGAGCAGGGCGCCATGATCTTCGCGGATTGCGCCGTGGTGCCGGATCCGACGCCCGAGCAGCTGGCGGACATCGCCCTGGCTTCCGCGGAGAATGCCCGCCGGGTGCTGGACGTGGAGCCCCGCGTGGCCCTGCTGAGCTTCTCCACCCGCGGCTCCGCCGAGCATGCCCGGGTGGACAAGGTGCGCGCCGCGCTAGCCCTCATCAAGGAGCGGGCACCGAACCTGGCCGTGGACGGCGAGCTGCAGGCGGACGCCGCGCTCCTGGCCTCCGTGGGCCAGCGGAAGGCGCCAGGCTCCCCGGTGGCGGGTCGGGCCAACGTCCTGGTGTTCCCCGATCTGGATGCGGGGAACATCTCCTACAAGCTCACCGAGCGCCTGGGCGGCGCCGTGGCCCTGGGCCCGCTGCTCCAGGGGCTGGCCCGCCCGGCCAACGACCTCAGCCGCGGCTGCAGCCCCCAGGACATCGCGGATGTGGCCGTGCTGACGGCCCTCCAGTGAAGCGGATCGCGCTCTTCATCTCCGGGACCGGCGGCAACGCTCTGAACCTGCTCAGGGCCTGCCAGGAGGGCCGCGTGCCCGCCGTTCCGGTCCTGGGCCTCGCCTCCACCGCCAAGGCCGGGGGCATCCCCCGGCTCGAGGCGGAGGGGTTGCCCACGGTCTCAGTCGTCCGGAAGGACTTCGACTCGGACGAGGCCTTTTCGGAGGCCTGCTACCGGGAGGCGGAAAGGGCCGGCGCGGAGGTCATCTGCCTCTGCGGCTGGCTGAAGAAGTTGACGGTGCCCCGGCGCTGGGAGGGGCGGATCCTCAACATCCACCCGGGGCTGCTGCCCCGGTTTGGCGGGCCCGGCATGTACGGCATGAACGTCCACCGGGCCGTGCTGGAAGCCGGTGAAGCCGAGTCCGGAGCCACCGTGCACCTGGTGGATGCCGAGTACGACCACGGCCGGATCCTGGACCAGATGCGCGTCCCCGTCCTCCCGGGCGACACCCCCGAGGATCTCCAGAGGCGGGTCTATGCGGCGGAGATGGAACTCTATCCGAAGGCACTCCGGGCATATCTGGCTGAAGAGCCTTAGACTGCTCCCATGATCCCCCTCCTCACCGCCGACGACATGCGGGCCGCGGAGTGCCAGGCCATCGAAGGCTGGGGCATCCCGTCCCTGGTGCTCCAGGAGCATGCGGCCCTCGGAGCGCTGGCCCTGATCCCCGCAGGCGAACCCGTGCATGTGCTGGCGGGTCCGGGCAACAACGGCGGCGATGCCCTGGCCCTGGCCCGCCTCGCGCGCCTGGAGGGCCGGGATGTGTCCGTGTGGTCCCCCTCGGCCCAGCCGGGGTGGCGCGGCGACGCGGCCCACCAGGCCCGCCTCTGGAAGGGGCTCGGGGGCGAGATCCGCACCTCGGCGGCCCCCACCGAGGCCATGCAGCTCTGGCGGGGATGGGTGGTGGATGGGCTCTTCGGCCTGGGCACCACACGGCCCCTGGAGGGAGCGGCCCTGACCTGGGCGCGCGCCCTGAACGCTTCCGGCCTTCCGGTGCTCGCCCTGGACCTGCCTTCCGGTCTGGACCCAAGCTCCGCGGAGATCCCGGGCGAAGCCATCCGCGCGACACGGACGGCCTGCTTCGGGCACCGCAAGGTCTGCCATGGCCTGATGCCCGCGCGGGAGGCCTGCGGCGACATCACCGTGGTGCCCATCCCACTCGACCGTGCGCCCAGGGCCGCCCTGCACCTTCTGGAGCGCCCCGCGCTTCCTCCGCGCGCCTGGGACGCCCACAAGGGCAGCTTCGGGCACGTGGCCATCCGCGCGGGCAGCCTGGGCATGAGCGGCGCCGCGGTGCTCTCGGCCCTGGGGGCGCTGCGCGTGGGCGCGGGCCTCGTGACTGTATTGACGGATCCCGAGGTTCGGGCCGAGGTGGCCGCCCAGGTGCCCGAGGCCATGGTGCGGCCCTGGCAGGGGAGCGCGCCGCCCGAGGCCGATGTCCTCCTCGCCGGTCCAGGCGGCATCTCCCAGGTGCCCGACTGGGACGGGCCCCTGGTGCTGGATGCGTCTGCCCTCAAGGAAGGCGAAGGAGGGCGCTGGATGGAACGCCCCGGCACGGCCATCACGCCCCATCCCGGCGAGTTCGCGCGCCTGTTCCGGCTGCCCCGGCCGATGCTGATGGACGAGCGCCTGACCCAGGCCCGCCAGGTGGCCGCCGGCAAGCCCGGCGTCCTGCTGCTCAAGGGCGCTCAGAGCGTGCTGGCCGGCGGCGCCAGCGAGGATCTGTGGATCAATCCCACGGGCCATCCGGGTCTGGCCACCGGAGGCAGCGGCGACCTGCTGGCGGGCATGGTGGCGGGCTTCCGCGCCCAGGGCCTGCCCATGCGGGAGGCCGTGGCCGCCGCCGCCTGGTTCCATGGCGCTGCCGCCGATCTCCTTCCCGGGGCGGGCCTGCTGCCGCGGGATCTGGCCGACCGGCTGCCGGAGCTGCTGCGTGGCTGAGCGCTACCTCGCCGACGATGCCGCCACCGAGGCCCTGGGCGAGACCTTGGCCGGGATCACGCCGCCTGGCGGAACTTGGCTGCTGCGGGGCGAGCTCGGCGCAGGCAAGACCACCTGGACCCGGGGCTTCCTGCGGGGGCTGGGCGGTGATCCGGACGAGGTGGCCTCGCCCACCTATGCCGTGCTCCACCGCTACGGTCTGCCGGAAGGGCGCCTCTTCCACCTGGATCTCTACCGGCCGGGCCCCGAAGGCGCCTGGTCCCTGGGGCTCGAGGAGACCATCGGGCCAGAGGACCGGCTGGTGGTCGAGTGGGCGGGCCAGGAGGGCCCCTGGCCTACGGATTGGGTGGCCGAGCTGTTGCTAGTCCCCGAGGGCGAAGGGCGCCGGGCCGAATGGACACTCCCTGGCGGATCCAGCGGACGATGATGGGGCATGAGCCTTTCCCTCGCCCTCTCCCTCCTCGCGTGTCTGGCCGCCCTCTTCGCCGCGTGGTCGGCCATGCGCCGGGCACCCGTGGACCCCGCACCCTTCGAAGCCCTGCGGCGCCACGCCGAGGAGCTGGCTTCCAGGGACCGTGCCGAATCGCACCAAGCCCTCGCGGCCCAGATCCGGCCCCTGCTGGCGGAGCTCGGGGAACTCCGGACGGCTCAGGCCGAAAAGCTGGCGGAGGGGTTCCGTCAGCTTTCGGCCACGATCCAGGAGGCCCTGCGGTCCTCCCGCGCTGAGCAGGCGGCCCAGCTCGGGCAGGTCCAGCAGCAGGTTCAGGAGCGCCTCGACGCCATCCAGGCGGCCAATGAGGCGAAGCTCGAGCAGATGCGCCGCACCGTGGACGAGAAGCTGCACGAGGCCCTGGAGAAGCGCCTGGGCGAGAGCTTCAACCTGGTGGCCCAGCGGCTGGAGCAGGTGCAGCGCGGCCTAGGCGAGATGCAGGGGCTGGCCCAGGACGTGGGCGGGCTCAAGCGCGCCCTGACCAACGTGAAGGCCCGCGGCGTGCTGGGCGAGGCGCAGCTGGGGGCCCTGCTGGAGCAGTTCCTGTCCCCGGGGCAGTACCAGGCCAATGTCCACATCCGCCCGAGATCCCCGGAGGTGGTCGAGTTCGCGGTGAAGCTGCCGGGGCCCGACGAGAATGGCCCCGTCTGGCTTCCCATCGACGCCAAGTTCCCCCTGGAGGACTACCAGCGCCTCATGGAGGCCTACGAGGCGGGTGACCTGGTGGCCGTGGAGGCCGCCGGAAGGGCCCTGGAGACCCGCCTGCTCTCCCAGGCCCGCGACATCCGCGACAAGTACATCGCGCCGCCGAGCAGCACGGACTTCGGGCTGCTCTTCCTTCCCTTCGAGGGGCTCTACGCCGAAGTCCTCCGTCGTCCGGGCCTCTTCGAGCGGTTGCAGCGGGAATGCAAGGTCATCCTGGTGGGTCCCACGACCCTCACGGCCTTCCTCAACAGCCTCCAGGTGGGTTTCAAGACCCTGGCCATCAGCCGGCAGACCAGCGAGATCTGGAAGGTGCTCGGCCAGGTGAAGGCGGAGTTCGGCCGCTTCGGCGGGGCCCTCGCGGCGGTCCAGAGGAAGCTGGAAGAAGCCAGCGGCAAGCTGGGGGATGTCGCGGCCCGGCGGGACCAGATGGAAAAGAAGCTTGCCAGCGTGGAGGCGGCCCCGGAGGTCGGTCCTGCGGGCCTGTCACTGGAGCTCGAGGATTCATCTATGCCTGATTTATCCAATCAATCAGAATAATTCACTTCACAAATCAGAGGAATGCCTTAGGATACGGCCCAATCCGGGGGTGTGATGCTGAAGGGCCGGGAACGTCACGGGGCAGGTGAGGTGATTGCCGTCGACCGGAACTATGTCCCGATGCAGGAAGTGAGCCGGAGGCGCGCCCTCTGCGCCGTGGTGGCGGGCCGCGCCCACGTGCTCAACCCAGCCACCTTCGAGCGGCACAGGAGCCTGGAGGGGAGTCTCGAACTCATCATCTTTCCGAACGTGCAGGCCTGCAGCGATTCCAAGCTTCTCATCGGGCGGTTGGAGCGCCGTGTCCTGCGCCGGGATCACTATCTCTGTCAGTACGAAGGCTGCCAGCGGAAAGCCACGACCGTGGACCACGTCGTCCCCCTGTGCCAGGGCGGCTCCACCACCTGGCAGAACCTGGTGGGGTGCTGTCTCATCTGCAACCAGAACAAGGGGGGACGCACCCCCGATCAGGCGGGCATGGTCCTCAAGCGCCAGCCCAAGGGCCCCCGGGCCCACCTCTTCGAGCGCTTCGAAGAGCTGCTGAAGCGGGCCAGCGCCGCCTGAGGTGAGCTCCCCTCCGCAATGAAAAGCCTCCACGAAGGGCACGAAGGGCCCTGCGGGCTGGGAAAGTTCACGAATGGACCCAGGTGGTCCTGTGGCGGCTGAAGGTCTCGGCGGCTCTTGCGGGCTTCCTTCGTGGCCTTGTCGTGAATGTTCTTCGCGTCCTTCGTGGAGATCTTTTCCTTCTTTGGATCTGGCAGCACGTTCACCCCCTGATTGCCCGGGTTTTCAGGTGAAGCTCCGCCCACTCGCGGGCCGGATCACTGCGCCGGGTGATGCCTCCTCCGGCCCAGTAGGTGAGGGCGTCGCCGCGGATCTGGGCGGTCCGGATGGGCAGGGCGAGGTCGAGGTCGCCGTTGGGGGCGATCCACCCGAGGGCCCCGCAATAGAACCCCCGGGGCGCCGCCTCGGCCTGGGCCAGATGCGCACAGACGGCCCGCTTGGGAGCTCCCGTGACGCTGCCGCCGGGGAGGATCGACCGGAGCAGGTCGGCCAGGCCCAACCCTGGACGGGCTTCGGCCTCCACTGTGCTCACGAGGTGCTGGACGGTGGGGTAGCGCTCCACATGCATGGCCCGGCTCACGGTGACGGTGCCGGTCCGCGCCACGCGGCCCAGGTCGTTGCGCACCAGGTCCACGATCATCGTGTGCTCGGCCCGCTCCTTGGGATCCGCCGCCAGGGCCTCCGCGGCGAGCCGGTCCTGCGCCGCATCGCCAGTCAGGGGAACGCTGCCTTTGATGGGCTGGGACCAGATCCGCTCCCCACGGCGGGACAGGAGCCCCTCCATGCTCAAGGAGAGGAGTCGGAGGCCGTCCAGGTCCAGCAGGGCGCCGAAGGGCGGGCGGGCCCGCCTGAAGGTCCCCAGGGCCAGGTCCACGGGATCTCCCGGATAGATGGAATCAAAGGGAACACAGAGGTTGGCCACATAGAAGCCACCATCGAGGATGCGCTCTCGGATTGTTTCCACCGCGGCCCGATGCTCGACCTCGGTCCAGCGGGCCTGGAGGCTCAAGGGCGATGCCTGGGGAGGGGCTCCCGGCCGGAGAAGGGACGTCCAGGTCTCCGGATCCGGAGGTACCTCGCTCCAGGACCACAGCTCGGCTTCTCCGTTCTGGACGTGCAGCGCCTGTTGGATGCCCTGCCAATGCTGACCCAGGGTGCCGGGAGTGCACTCCTGGCGGGGCAGCGAAGCCTCGTCGCAGGCCAGCTCGAAGGAGGCCGCGCCGATCCATGGCCCGGGGTGTTCCGGGAGCGCCGCTTCCAGGGCCTGCCAGGGTGATCCCGCCCAGGGCCTGCCCTCCAGGAGGCTGGTCCAGGCGGCGCCCGACCACCGGGAGGCCAGGATTGGCCCCCCCGGCAGGCCGAGGAGCCCATCCCCGGTGCTGCCGGTATGGAGCCATGCGGCCCCGCGCTCCAGCAGGCCCCGCGCGCAGTCGGGCCAGGGCCCGGGGAGAGGGAAGGGCCGGCGGTGCCGGGGGGCGAGATCCATGCAGGACATCATCCCACCAGAGGCTGGAATTCCTTCTAATGGCTAGTGTTGAAAAAGTTGCAGCTAATAAATCAGATGTTCATGACAAATAATGATGAAAAACAGGCTTTTCTTTTTTCCGATCAGGACCTAGGCTCTTGGGCCAGGAGGAACCTCCATGCCTTCAGTGGATATCAGCTCTCAGACGGGTAAGGACTTCGCGGGAGACGCCTTGATCGTCCCCGTGTTCTCCGGGCGCGAACGCCATCGCCTGCCACTTGCCATCAGCAAGGTCGCGCGCCAGGTGATGGATGAAGAGGATTTCAAGGCGGACTATCTCGAAGTTGTGCCGCTTCATCACCCCAATGGCGTCAAGGAGAGCCGCTGGATGGTGCTTGTCGGCCTCGGTGACGAAGAGAAGGTCACGCTCAACAAGATCCGCAAGGCGGTGGGAACCGCGGGCCGCTTCTGCCTCAAGAAGAAGTGGAAGAAGATCGGCGTGCTCTCGCCGTCCACTTCCACCCTGGACCACGATGCTGTGCAGGCCGCGGTGGCCGAGGGCACGCTGCTCGCGAACTACGACCTCGTGACGTTCAAGGGCGGGAAACAGGACCCGAAGCAGTTCTCCTCCATCGAGATCTTCACCAACGGCGACGATACCCGGAAGGCCCGCCGCAAGCTCCCCGCCATCGAGGCCGGCGTGGCCGCCTGCCATCGCGTCCGGGACCTGGCCAACACCCCCGCGGGAGATCTCTATCCGGAAGTGTTCGCCGAAATGGCCGTGAAATTGGCCAAGCAGCACAAGCTCCATTGCGAGGTGCTGGATGTCCCCGCTCTGGAAAAGGGTGGCTTCCGTTCGGTGCTGGCGGTCGGACAGGGGAGCCCGCGCGCTCCGCGGGTGGTGAAACTCGAGTACAAGCCCAAGGAGAAGCCCAAGAAGCATGTGGTGCTGGTGGGCAAGGGCGTCTGCTTCGACTCCGGCGGCCTGTCCCTCAAGGACGCCTCGGGCATGGAGACCATGAAGGACGACATGACCGGCGCGGCCATCGTGCTCGCGACCATGGCCGCCTGCGCCCAGCTGGAGATCCCCGTCCAGGTGACTGGTCTCATGGGCCTGGTGGAGAACATGCCCTCGGGCACCAGCTACAAGCCCGGCGACGTCCTTCGCAGCCGCAGCGGCAAGACCATCGAGGTCCTCAACACGGATGCCGAGGGCCGGCTCGTCTTGGCAGACCTGCTCCATTACGCCGGAGAACTGGGCGCGGACCACGTGGTGGATCTGGCCACCCTCACGGGGGCGGCCCTGGTGGCCATGGGCGACGGCGTCTCCGCGGTCATGGGCACGGACCAGAAGCTGGTGGACCGCCTGCTGGATGCCGGCAGCGCCGCGGGTGAGCATCTCTGGCAGCTGCCCCTGGTGGAGGAGTATGCCGAGCTGCTGAAGAGCCCGCTGGCCGACCTGAAGAACATCACCGGCATCCGGTGGGGCGGCACCATCACCGCCGGTCTCTTCCTCCGGGAGTTCGTGGGCGACGCTTCCTGGGCCCATGTGGATCTCGCCGGCAGCTGGTCGGGCAAGGAACGGGACTACCGGACCCACGGCGCCAGCGGCGAGGGCCCCCGGTTCCTTCTCGAATGGCTCATGGACTGATCGGCCGGATGGCTTGGCCAAAGGGGGGCATCGCCCCCCTTTTTTTCAAATGGGTGAGGATATCCCTCTTGACCGGAAGGCATGGATGGGGATTTATTGAGGACTGCCTTCAAGCCACCTGAGCCCTCACCCCCTTCGGAGTTCCCATGGAAGCGATGGAGACCCTCACCAAAGCTGACCTCTCCCGGCACTTGATGGAGCGGCTCGAACTGGGAAAGAAGGATGCGGATCTCCTGGTCAACACGTTCCTGGAGAGCATCATCGAGTCCCTCCGGACCGGCGAAGGGGTGGAACTCCGCGGGTTCGGCAGCTTCCGCCTGAGGGACCGGCGGGCCCGGCAGGGCCGGAACCCCCGCAGCGGCGAGAGCATCCAGGTGCCGCCGAAGCGCGTGGTCTATTTCAAGCTCGGCAAGGAGCTTCGCAGCAAGCTGATCGACGAGTAGCCAACTACCCCCCACCCTCGGAGTCCCCATGCGCTTCCGCAAGCTGCTCCTGGCCTTGTTGGCCGCCCTGGCTGTCGCCACGCCGGCCCTTGCCCAGAAGAAACTCTCCAAGGAAGAGAAGGCCAAGCTGCCCCGCATCGCCATTCTCGAATTCAAGGCCGCGCCGGACGCCTGGCACGGCTGGCGTTTCGGCGGCTGGGGCAACCAGATGGGCACGATCTCCAATCAGCTCCGCGACCTCTTCACCACGGAGATCATGGAGAAGGGCCGGGGCAAGATCCGCGTCATCGAGCGCGAGCGGCTCTCCGAGATCCGAGAGGAGCTCAACTTCCAGCAGAGCGGCGAGGTGGACACGAGCACGGTCCAGAAGATCGGCAAGCTGCTGGGCGTGAAGTACGTGATGACCGGCAAGGTCACCCGCTTCGCCTACAAGGAGGGCGGCTTCGGCACCGGCTGGGGCGTGGGCGCCCTGGTGGGCAAGCTCACGGGCGACAGCACGGCTGGCGCGGTGGCCGGTAGTGTGAACGTGAAGAAGGCCTCGTTCACGGGTCGCCTGGATATCCGCCTCATCGAAGTGGAGACCGGCGAGATCCTGGGTGCCTGGAAGGACGAGGACAAGGTCAACGACACCAGCGTGAAGGTGGCGGGGACCGGCGCCGAGGTCCAGTACGACGAGGAGCTGGTGAACAAGGTCTTCGAGCCCATCGTCCAGCGCATCACGCCCAAGCTGCTGCGCGCCACGGTCGCGGCCCACGAGGAGGACTAGCCCCTCCATTGGTCGCGACCTGGAAGGGGGCCCTCAGCGGCCCCCTTCCTCGTTCCGGAACCAGGCGTCCGTGGCCTCGCGGATGGCTCCGGCATACCGGGGACCCAGCACCTCGGAGCAGTGGAGGTGCCAGGTGGGAACCTCGATCACCTGGCTGGTGATGAAGTGGGCGGCCATGGTCCGCTGCACCTCGGGTGGGGCCAGGCGGTCCTGGGTGGCGAGGAAGCAGAGGCTGGGTGTGGCGAAGCGCAGGCCCGCGGTCTGGCGCAGCAGATCCGTGTCGGCAGGATCGTAGCCGCCCATGCGGCCGGCGGCCCGGCTGGCCAGGGCCCCGATGGGGGGAGCCAGAAGGTGCCACC
This sequence comes from Geothrix mesophila, assembly GCF_022808835.1. NCBI lineage: Bacteria > Pseudomonadati > Acidobacteriota > Holophagae > Holophagales > Holophagaceae > Geothrix > Geothrix mesophila. The sequence continues at coordinate 700,810 of NZ_JAKZLD010000001.1, read as the reverse complement.
ACCGGTCCACGGGCCCGCGCACCAGGCGCTCCGCGAAGCTGCGGCTGCTGGCGGGGGCGCCTTCCCACACCAGGCCGGCGAGGGGCCCGCGGCCCTCCCGCTCCAGGTCCGCCAGGGCCAGCAGGCCCACGGAGGCGCCCAGGCTCCGGCCCATGAGGAGGATCCTCCGGCGGGGGATGCCTGAGGCCTCCAGATGGTGGACCATGCGGACCACGTCCTGCGATTCCGCCACGCCAAAGGTCACGGCGGGGGCTGCGCCGCCACTCCGCAGGGCGTCATCCCGCCGCCGGTAGGTGAAGATCGCCGCATCGAGTTCGGGGAACCACTTCAGGGCCGGGCTCGTGCCCCAGCGGTCATCGCCGAATCCGTGGAGGAGCAGCACGATGCCGGGGGAGGGCGCGCGTCGATGGAGACGCCAGAGCTGGAGGCCGTCCACCTCCTCGGAGGACCAGGCGCCGCCGGGGTCTCCATCGCCGCCCGCGGCGAGTTCCTGGTAGGTGGCCTCCACCCGCGACAGGGGTTGGGGATGGTAGAAAGGCGGGTCCACCAGCTCCCTGGCGACCGCCCTTGATTTCCACGCCATGAAGCCTCCCACGGCCAGGAGGGGCAGGACGCCCAGGGAGAACCAGGCCCCGCGCTTCACCAGTAGCCCGTGGTGGCCAGGACCTCGGCGGCCGGATCCGTGACCTGGCACTGGCAGCTGAGCCGCTGGTCTGGCCCGGCTTCGTTGCGCGCCAGCGTCTGGGATTCATGGGGGCGGGGCGGCGTCAGGTAGGCGGCGCCGGCCAGGATCGTGACCACGCACCGGGCGCAGGCTCCCCGGCCCGAGCAGGCCGAAGCCACGGGCAGGCCCGCAGCCAGGAATCGGCCCATCAGGGTTCCCCGCCCTCCGATGATGAGGTCTGTGGTGAGGTTCGCCCGACGGGTGCGGGCCACCAGCGCCATTGTTACTTGGCGAGGGCTGCGGTCACACCGGGGAGCCCTTCGGCGGTGGGCAGGGGGTCCGGCTTGCCGTAGAGGACGGCATCCAGCTTCTGGACCAGCGTGATCTGGTAGAGGCCCTTGTCTCCGGCCATGTCCAGCTCTCCGAGATCGGGGCTGAAGGTCTCGCGCTGGCTGGTGAGGAAGAACCGGTGCTTGCCGGCGGCGAGGCCCTTCACGATGAGGCTGGTGGCCCCTTTGGGCAGCTGCTGGACCGGGATGCGGGCTCCGTCGAGGCTCAGCTCCACCGGACCCTGCACCTTCCGTGTGAAGCGGAACACGACCGTTCCCGCGGGGATGGGCGTCTTGGGCGTCAGGGGCATCTTGCGGCAACCCAGGAAAGAGACGGATCCCAGCAGCACGAGGGCGGGAACGAGGGGATGGAGCTTCATGAAACCTCCGGAACCTTTGATGATATGCGATCAACGGGCCCGAGGTCTCAGGGCAGCTCGGCCCAGATGGAGCCGCGCCAGGTGGCATTCCTGGGCTTCCGGCCGATGACGCCGGTCAGCGGACCGGAGCAGGCCAGCTCCAGCCGTCCCCCACTGTGGTCTTCCAGCCGCGTGAACCACACCCGGGTCTTCCCCGTGGCGGCCCAGGAGTCGGGGTAACCGCCAGACTTCTGGCGCACCACGCGCAGCAGGTAGAGGGTGCCGTTCTTGAGGACGCTCAGCTCCAGATCGAAGGCGCGGGCGGGTTCCTCCGGGACCAGGCGGCCGGTCAGGCGGACCAGGGGCGGCAAGCCCGACCGGGCCGGGATGGAGGCCACGGAGGCCAGCTTCAGGCGATAGGAGATCCCATCCAGGGTGAGGTCCCCGCCGCCGCGGACCACGGCCTCGAGCCCCGGGGCCTGGGCCTGGAGACTGAAGGCCAGGAAGAGGCAGGGCAGGGCGCGCAGGAAGTTCATGCTGACTCCGGGGGATCCGCCTTCTATTCTGGTGGTTTGACGCAGAGAGGTGAACCATGACCCGCGTGCTGTTCCAGACCGACAAGGGCGACATCAACCTGGAGCTCTTCCCCAAGGAGGCCCCCGGCACCGTGGCCAACTTCGTGAAGCTCATCGAGTCCGGCTTCTACGATGGCCTGGCCTTCCATCGCGTCATCCCCGACTTCGTCATCCAGGGCGGCTGCCCCAACACCCGCGCCGGCGCCACGGGCATGCCCGGCACTGGCGGCCCCGGCTGGAAGATCAAGTGCGAGACCGCCGGCAACCCCCACCAGCACAAGCTGGGTGCCCTCTCCATGGCCCACGCCGGCAAGGACACAGGCGGCAGCCAGTTCTTCGTGGTGAACGGCGACCGCCGCAACGTCCAGCACCTCGATGGCGTGCACACGGTCTTCGGCCAGTGCGCCTCCGACGCCGACATCAAGGTCGTGCAGGCCATCCGCGCCAACGACCGCATCATCAAGGCAACGGTGGTGGAGGCTTAAGCTTCCTGAGGTTCATGCGAAGAACAGGGCGGCGCTGCCGCCCTGTTCTTCGTAGGGGAGGGACGAAGACATGGACGGGAAGATTCGCTGTGGGTGGTGCGGCTCAGACCCGCTCTACATGGCCTATCACGACGAGGAGTGGGGCGTTCCCCAGCACGATGACCGCCGCCTCTTCGAGAAGCTGGTGCTGGAGGGAGCCCAGGCGGGGCTGAGCTGGATCACGGTCCTCCGCAAGCGGGAGGCCTACCGGAGGCTCTTCCACGGCTTCGAGCCGGCGAAGGTCGCGGCCATGACCGACGCCGAGCTGGAGGCCGTCCTCCAGGACCCGGGGATCGTCAGGAACCGCCTGAAGGTCTTCTCGGCCCGGAAGAATGCCCGGGCTTTCCTGGCCGTGCAGAAGGAATTCGGCAGCTTCGACGCCTTCCTGTGGGCCTTCGTGGGCGGGAAGACGAAGGCGAACCATCCGAAGACCCTGGCGGAGGTGCCCGCCGTGAGCCCCGAGGCCGAGGCCCTGTCCAAGGCCCTCAAGAAGCGGGGCTTCACCTTTGTGGGGCCCACGATCATGTACGCCTACCTGCAGTCCATGGGCCTGGTGGACGACCATGTGGCCACCTGCTGGAAGGGCCGACGGGCCTGACTCGCCGAGCAGGGCCGGGGCCGGTAGACTGGAAGGCTCGGAGTTGCCGTGTCCAAGCCCTTCTACATCACCACGCCCATCTACTACGTGAATGACCGGCCCCACATCGGCCACACCTACACCACGGTGCTGGCGGACGTGATCGCGCGGTTCCACCGCATGCGTGGCGAGGAGGTGTACTTCCTCACGGGCACGGACGAGCACGGCCAGAAGGTGGAGAAGGCCGCCGCCGCCCGGGGCATCACGCCCAAGCAGCTGGCAGACGAGGTGGTGGCCAACTATACGGACCTCTGGCAGCGCATGAGCATGACCCACTTCCGCTTCATCCGCACCACGGACGAGGACCACAAGGCCCAGGTACAGCGCCTCTTCAAGCGCCTGCTGGACAAGGGAGACATCTACAAGGCCACCTACAAGGGGCTGTATTCGGTCAGCGACGAGGCCTATGTCACCGAGACCCAGGCCAAGGAGCTGCAGGCCCAGGGCCTCGCCCACCAGCTGGTGGAGCTGGAGGAGGAGACCTACTTCTTCCGCCTCAGCGCCTACCAGGATCGTCTCCTGAAGCTGTACGAGGAGCGCCCGGAGTTCGTGCAGCCGGACTTCCGTTTCAACGAGGTGAAGCGGTTCGTGGAGGGCGGCCTTCAGGACCTCTCCATCAGCCGGACCAGCATCACCTGGGGCATCCCCGTGCCCGGCGACGAGAAGCATGTCATCTACGTGTGGTTCGACGCGCTGCTCAACTACCTCACGGGCTGTCCGGCCAACACCTGGCCGCCGGACCTCCAGCTCGTGGGCAAGGACATCCTCCGCTTCCACGCCGTGTACTGGCCGGCCTTCCTCATGGCCGCGGGCATGTTCCAGCCCACCACCATCCTGGCCCACGGCTGGTGGCTCATGGGCGAGGACAAGATGTCCAAGAGCAAGGGCAACGTGGTGCGTCCCGACACGCTCCTGCGCTTCGGCAACGACGCGCTGCGCTTCTACTTCATGCGCGACATGCAGGTGGGCCACGACCGCGGCTTCAGCTACGAGGGGTTCATGGACCGCCTCAACGCGGACCTGGCCAACGGCCTGGGCAACCTGGCCTCGCGCACCCTCAGCATGATCCAGCGCTACCGGGGCGGCGTGGTGCCCATGCCCACCGCGATGGACGACCTCGACCGGGACATGGCCCAGCAGCTCCTCGCGGTCTTCCCCGAGTATCTGGAGCAGGCGCGGGCGAACAACTTCCACGGCGCCCTGGACGCGCTATGGACCTACCTGCGCGCCCTGGACGGCTACATCGTGAAGGCCGAGCCCTGGAAGCTGGCCAAGGATCCCGCCAAGGATCCCAAGCTGGACGCGGTCCTGGCGAACCTCTACCGGGCCCTGCGCGCCGCGGCCCTGCTGGTGGCGCCGGTCATGCCCGACATGGCCCAGAGCCTCTGGGAATCCCTGGGCCACGCGGACCAGGTGGGCCAGCGCACCTTCCACGGCTTCGCGCTGGACGGGCCGGCCATCGGCCCCATCGGCGAGCCCAAGCCCCTGTTCCAGCGCATCGACAAGGAGAAAGAAATGAGTGACCTCGAGGCCTCCGCGGCCCCCGCCGGAACCAAGCCCACCCTGGACGTGCCTGAGATCCGCGAGACGGTGGACGCCGACACCTTCTTCAAGGTGGACCTCCGCGTGGGGAAGATCCTCGAGGCCGAGCGCGTGCCGAAGAGCGACAAGCTCATCAAGATGAAGGTCGACATCGGCCTGGAGCAGCGCACCATCGTGGGCGGCATCGGCAAGGCCTACGAGCCCGCGGACCTGCTCAACCGGCTGGTGGTGGTGGTGGCGAATCTGGCCCCCCGCAAGCTCATGGGCATCGAGAGCCACGGGATGCTGCTGGCCGCCAGCGACAGCGCCAGCAAGCCCTACCTGGTGGCGCCGCCCGCGGATGCTCTGCCCGGGTTCCTGGTGAAGTGAAGCATCCCGTCTTCAGCTTCGAGGCGGAGCTCCTCACGGACGCCCCCTTCGACCTGGTGGCCGGGAGGCTCCGGGATCCGGGGCCCGCGGCCTTCCGGAGCCTCCAGTCTCTGCGCCATTGGCAGGCTCCTTCGGTCGAGGCGGACCGATTGGTGCTGCGATGGTCCAGGGGCCTGGCGGGCAGCGAGGAATCCGGCTCGCTGATCGTCTCCCCGGACCCCAAGGGTGCTCACCTCCGCCTGGAGGGCCGCCTGAAGGGCTGGTCCGGCTTCGTGCTGCTGGGCTGGCTGCGCTGGCGGACGGACCGGCTGCTGGACCGCTTCGTGGGGGAACTGTGAAGACTGGAATATCCGTGAAGCCGGTCCTCTGGATGAAGTCGAGCTGCACCACCTGCCGGAACGCCAAGGCGAAGCTGGCGGAGCTGGGCATCGAGGTGGAGATCCGCGACTATTTCAAGAAACCCCTGGAGGCCGCGGAACTGGAAGGCATGCTTCCGGCGGACCCCGCGCCCATGCTGGGCACGAAGAGCCCGAAGTACAAGGAGCTGGAGCTGAAGGACCGGAAGCTCTCCAAGGCCGAGGCCATCGCCCTCATGGTCCAGGACAACAACCTGCTCAAGCGGCCCATCCTGGTGCATCCCAAGGCCACGGTCATTGGTTTCGATCCAGAAGCTTATGCCAGACTGGTCCCCTGAGGGAGGACCCATGCGCTTCTACAGCTGGAATGTGAACGGCTTCCGGTCGGTCCTGAAGAAGGGCTTCATGGACTGGCTAGAGGAGACGGAACCGGACGTCCTCTCCCTCCAGGAGATCCGCTGCGAGTGGGAGGAGGCGGACCTGGGCGTACGGCGGCAGATCGAGAGCGCCTACGACGTCTGCTGGTTCCCCGCCACGAGCAAGAAGGGCTATGCCGGCTCGGCGACTTTTTCGAAGAAGGACCTGGGATTCACCCACGCCAAGGGGTTGGGCATCGACGGGTACGATGCGGAAGGACGCATGATCGTCTCCCGGAAGGACAAGCTCGTCTTCATCGGTGGCTACTTCCCCAACGCCTCCCAGGGCCTGGTGCGCCTCCCCTTCAAGCGCCAGTTCGCCCGGGACCTCGCCGCCATCGTGGCAAAGCACCACCAGGCCGGGGACCAGATCATCCTCACCGGCGACATGAACGTGGCGCCCGAGGAGATCGACCTCGCCCGGCCCAAAGACAACGTCAAGAATCCCGGGTTCACACCCGAGGAGCGGGAGGACTTCAAGCTCTACCTGGGCGCAGGGCTGGCGGACGTCCTCCGCGAACGGAATCCGGTCACGCCGGGACTCTACACATGGTGGACAGCCCGCGGTGGGGCGCGAGAGCGGAACGTGGGCTGGAGGATCGACCTCTTTCTCGCGAGCCGCACCCTGCTGGACCGCGTGAAGGACGCCCGCATCCACGCCGACGTGATGGGTTCGGACCACTGCCCCATCAGCCTGGAATTGCTCTGATTCCTTCCTTGTTTCAAAAAGCGGGGGCCCCGGTCGGGGCCCCCGCTTTTTGGAACACGATGACTACTTGATCTTCTTCAGCGAGGGATCCTTCAGCATCTCCCGGGCCGTGGCGGCGTTCTTGCCGGCGGGCGCGAGCTCGATGTACTTCTCCAGGTGCTGCTTGGTGCCGCGCAGGTTGTTCTCGCCGAATTCGACCATGGCCAGCAGGTAGTGGGCTTCGGCGTACTTGGGGTCCACTTCCAGGGCCTTCAGCAGGTGTGCTTTCGCCTCCTTGGTCTTGCCGGCGTTGAAGGCTTCGACCCCCTTGTTGTAGATCACGTCCGGATTGGGCCCCTGGATGGCTTCCAGCATGGCCGTGTACTTCTGCTCGGCAGCCTTGTCGGACTTGGCCTTGCTGGTCTCGATGAGGCCGGCGATCACACGCTCGTCCTTCGGGTTCCGCTCCAGGGCCTTCAGGAGGTAAGGTTCGGCCGCCTCCTTCTTCTCGCCCGCCTGGGCCATGCAGATGCCCAGCACACGCTCGATCTTCAGGATCTCGGGCGCCAGTTCGGTCTTGGCCGTCTCGTCCTTCAGCTTGCCCATGGCCTCGGTCAGGGTCTTGTAGGCCTTGTCCACATGGGGCAGAGCTTCGGCGTAGTTGCCTTCGTTGTAGAGGGGGATGGCGGCGTTGAACGCGTCCCGGCCTTCAGCGTCCAGGGCGGCTCCAGGATCCTCGGGAACGGCCTGGGTACCGCCTGCGGCGGGGGCCATCGTGCGGGATTCGGTCGGCGTGTACAGCGTGATGTCCTTGATCAGCACATCGGCCAGGGGAATCCGGATCATTTCCTTGTGCTCGACATAACCCTCAGCCTTGACGGTGAGCTCGAACTCCTTCGGGTCCAGGCCCACCTGGAGGAAGCTGCCCTTCTTGTCGGAGGTCAGTTCCTTGGTCCAGGCGCGGTCGAGGCGCTTCAGGATGATCTTGGCTCCGGCGATGGGCTTGCCGTCTTTGGCCACCACCTTGCCGCTGATGCGACCGGTGGTCTCCGCGTACAGGGACAGACAGGCGGCCGGAATGAGGAGCGCTGAGATGAGGCGTCGCATGGGGTTTCCTCCAAACCCATCCATCGTTCCACAGGGCTGCTCCGGCGCCGAGTGCTTTTCGTCAAAAAAGCGCTTCCCCGGTCTCCCCTGCCGCCCATCCCGGGGCATTTCGCGTCAGGTGCGGGAAAAGCAGGGCTGTGGTAGGCTTCCCGGCAGACAAGTCCTGAGAGTGTTTGAGGTAGCCCATGAATCCTGCGGTGCCGGAAGCGTCCTTGACCGCCCTGATGCATCTCCTGGCGGAGCAGGCACTTCTGGCCCTCGGCGTGCCCCATCCGATGATGAAGGACGTGCCTCCCGCGAACCCGGCGGTGGCCCGCTTCTACGTGGACCTGCTCGGCGTGCTCAAGGACAAGACCGAAGCCTCCCGCGACGATGCTGAAACGCGCCAGCTCGAGGACCTCCTCTACGGGCTGCGCATGCGCCTGATGGACCTCAAGCCCGCAACAGGCGTCCCCGGGGATCCCAAGCCATGAACCTCGAAAGGAAGGCCATGGGACTCGCCCGAATCTTCCGCGCGGTGGTTCTCGCAGCTTGCGCGGGGGTTGGCATCCTGCCGGCCGCGCCCACGCCCGCGCTCGGGCCCGCGCCTACCGGCTCGACCGCGGCACCGGCAGCGGCCACCGAATCGGCCATCGCCCTCAGCCATCGCGCGAACCACTTGTTCGAGGCCCTGTCGAAGGGGGACCCGGAAGCGGTGAGGACCGCCCAGCTCGAAGTCGAGATGCTCCGCCGCACCTATTCCACGATGGATGTCACGCCGCTGGTGGAGGCCGCGGCCTTCTGGGCCCGCCAGAAAGGCCTGGCCGGTCGGCCGGAGCTCGGGCTGGAGGCGCTCCAGGCTGTGGAGCGGTGGGCGCCCGACCATCCCACGCTGCTCGGGACCAGGATCGCGCTGATGCGCCAGCAGGGCCCGCGGGGGTGGCTCTGGAGCTTCCCGGATCTCCTCCGCCTCACCCGCCAGCGCCTTGAGCAGCCTGCCCACCGCTGGCTCTGGCTGCTGCAGCACCTGGGGATCCTGCGGCTGAGCGCCACGCTGCTGCTCTGGGGCTGGGCCCTCACCATGGGATTGCGCTATCGCCACGTGCTGCGGCACATCTGGGAGGAGCCGCTCCAGCACAAGGGGATCAGCCCGGCCCTGGCCGCCCTGATCGGAGCCATCATCCTCGCAGGGCCGGTGCTCCTGGGTCTGGATCCCCTGGTGGCCGCCCTGGTCTGGCTCTTCCTGCTGGCTCCTTTCCTGCTGCCCATCGAGGTGAAGGTCACCGTCTTCATCATGCTGTTCCAGCTGGTCCATCCCGTGCTGGCTGTCATGGAGCCTCTCGCGGCCCGCGACCCGGCGCCCAGCATCGAGACCCTCCAGCTTCAGCCTCATGTCCAGCCCATCCCGGCGGAGGCCCTGAAGCTGCTGCCCCCCACCGATCAGGCATTCCTCGCTGGGTGGGAACAGCTCCAGAACCAGCAATGGAAGGAAGCCGAAGGAACCTTCCAGGGCCTGGTGGGCCGCCATCCGGACCAGGCGGAGGTGCTGAACAATCTCGGCGTCGCCCTGTACCAGCTGGGGGATACGGCGGGCGCCGAGAAGACCTTCCAGGAGGCGCAGCGCGCCGGAACCCGGATGGAGATCCTCCTCAACCAGAGCGTCCTCGCCTTCAATCGGCTCGATACCGCGCTGGGAGCCTCCAAGCAGGAGGATGCCAAGGCGGCGGATCCTGAGGCCTATGCGAGTCTCATCGCCCTGAATGACGCCCGGAAGGATGTGCGCGCCTACCCCATCCCCATGCCCGATACGACCGCCCGTTCCGAGGCGCTCGCGGAAGCCGCCGGAACCCACAGCCAGGCGGGCCGGTTGCCCCTCTCCGAGCCGGCCTTCCTGGCGGCGTTCCTGCTGCCCCTCCTCGGCATCTCCGCCTTCCTCATGCGGGTCCGGAGGAGCCTCCGCCTGGCCCATCCGGGGCAGTGCATCCGTTGCGGGGAGCCCTACCACACCACGGACAGCCCCGATCCCGACGTCTGCTCGAAGTGCCATCATCTCTTCGTCCTGCGGGACGGTCTCCATACGGAAAGCCGGCGGAAGAAGCTCGACGAGGTGGCGGAACATCAGCGGAACACGCGGTGGATCCACAAGACCCTGATCGTCCTGCTTCCCGGCTGCGATCTGGCCTTCCTGGGAGAGACCCGGGAGGCCCTGATGGAGTTCATCCCTCTGTGTCTCGCCGCGGGGATGGTCCTCGCCACCGGGCGTTCGGTGCGGTACCCGGGAGAGGCCATCCCCGATCCCACCTCCACATGGATGGCCATCGGAACGGTCCTCGTCGCCGTGTTCTACCTCCGCTCCTGGCTGAAACTGTTCCTGAGGAGGGCCTGAGATGGCGCTGGAAGGATCCCTCCGGGACTTCGACCTCTTCTCCCTGTTCAACATGATCAAGATCCAGGGGAAGAACGGCACCCTGGTGCTGTCCCAGGGGCAGGAGTTCGTCAAAGTCTTCTTCGAGAACGGCGAGATCGTCGGCTGCGACTCGAACCAGGTCCGCATGGAGGACCGCCTGGGCACCATGCTCGTGCGCCTGGGCCGGCTCACCGGCGAGGAACTCCTGGGCATGGTCCAGGTCCAGCGGCAGACCCTCAAGCGCATGGGCACCCTGCTGCTGGAGAGCGGCAAGGTCACCCCCACGGACCTGCAGGACGCGCTCTTCAACCAGGCCACCGCCATCCTCCACCGCACCTTCCGCTGGGTGGAGGGCGACTACCGCTTCGATTCCTTCCTGCCGACGGACCTGGATCGGGAGCACTTCGTGCCGATCCCCGTGGACACCGTCCTGATGGAGGCCGCGCGCATCCAGGATGAGTGGCCCGAGGTGGAGCGCCGACTGCCGGGGCTCGACACGCCTCTCGGGAAATCCCCCAGGGCCCAGGCGCTCCATCTCGACATCGACCGCGAAGTCTCGTCGGTGCTGGATGGGAAGGGGCAGGTGCACGGATCCTCGGGGCTCACCCATGAGCAGGAGATGGTCCTCTCCTATTTCGACCATCCCCAGAGCGCCCGGGAGATCACCCAGATCAGCCGCTACGAGGAACTGGATACCTGCAAGGCCATCGCGGACCTCCTGGAGGCGGGCCTGCTGGAGACCAAGTCGGGAGACACCGCGGTCAAGGTGATCCGACCCTGGGTGGAAGGCCACCCTGACCTGGCGCCCGAGGCCTGGGAGCCCAGCCCGCTCTTGTGGCCCCTGGTCGTGCTGGGATTCGCCGTTCCCCTGGCGATGTACGTGCCCAACCAGCGCGGCTCCGTCAACCTGGGGCTGGCCAGCCTCCAGCCGGTGGATGTCCGGGTCGTGCCGGGAGGGCCCACGCGCCTCCGGCATGAATGGGCGCTCCGCATGGCCGCTCCGAAGGACGGCGGCTCGGCGCTGGCGAAGCTGCTGGGGAGCTCCGTGGACGGGAAGAACACCGTTCCCGACCTGACCAGCCTCCCCGACCCCATGTCCCCGGCCAAGGATCCCGAACCCGCCCCGCGGCCCAAGCGATAAGGATTTCCGATGTTCGTGCACCAGCGCCAGGGTTGCCTGGAGGTGATCTGCGGCCCCATGTTCTCGGGCAAGTCCGAGGAATTGATCCGGCGCATCAAGCGGGCCATCATCGCCCGGCAGAAGGTCCAGGTCTTCAAGCCCGCCCTAGACGACCGCTACGACGTCTCCGCCATCGCCAGCCACAGCCAGCGCAAACACGACGCCATCCCGGTGAAGGACAGCGTGGAGCTGGCGCGCCACCTGGATCCGGAAGCCGAGGTCGTGGCCCTGGACGAGGTGCAGTTCATGGACGAGGGTCTCATCCCCATCATCGAGGATCTGGCCGACCGGGGGGTGCGCGTCATCGCCGGCGGCCTCGACCAGGACTCCAACGGCGAGCCCTTCGGCATCATGCCCATCCTGCTGGCCAAGGCCGAATACGTCACCAAGCTCCAGGCCATCTGCATGGTGTGCGGCGCGCTGGCTGGCCGCACCCAGCGCATGGTGCAGACCGGCGGGCAGGTGCTGGTGGGCGCCGCCGAAGCCTACGAGGCTCGCTGCCGCCACTGCCACGAGACCCCGCATGCCACCGGTCCGCGGATGCTCGAAGGGGAGTGACTGTCCCGGGAGTATTGACAATCCGTCAAAGCGATTCCTGCCGCGACAGGAAGCTGGGGTGTGGGGGCCTGTGCTCTGCTGCCTGGGTTTCAGGGGAGCGCTAGACTGGCCCCGGCGCGCTGCTGCAGCGTCGTTTTCCCACTCCCCGCCCGAGGCTTCAGGGCAATCCAGGAGGTTTCCATGGCCGGCGCCTACGCCACGTTCACCCACATCACCGATTACATGGGCTTCGAGGGCCTGCTCACCGAGGAAGAACGGATGATCCGCGAGACCGCGCGGAAGTTCGTCAACGCCGAGGTGCTGCCCATCATCGAAAAGCACGCCCAGGAACAGACCTTCCCCAAGCACCTCATCCCCAAGATGGGCGAGCTGGGCTTCTTCGGCCCGGCGCTGCCCGAGGAATACGGCTGCATGGGCGTGTCCAACGTGGCCTACGGCATCCTCATGTACGAGCTGGAGCGGGGCGATTCCGGCCTGCGCTCCTTTGCCTCCGTGCAGGGCAGCCTCGTCATGTGGCCCATCTACGCCTATGGCAGCGAGGAGCAGAAGCGGTACTGGCTGCCCAAGCTGGCCACGGGCGAGAAGATCGGCTGCTTCGGCCTCACGGAGCCGGACTTCGGCTCCAACCCCGGCGGCATGCTCACCAAGGCCGTGCGCGAACCCGGCGGCAAGTGGCGCATCAACGGCACCAAGATGTGGATCACCAACGGCACCGTGGCTGACGTGGCCGTGGTGTGGGCTCAGACCGAGGATGGCATCCGCGGCTTCCTCGTGGAGAAGGGCACCCCCGGCTTCAGCGCCCCCGAGATGAAGGGCAAGTGGAGCCTGCGCGCCTCCACCACCTCCGAGCTGGTCCTGGAGGACGTCATCGTGGACGAGGCCAAGTCGTTGCTCCCCAACGTGAAGGGCCTCAAGGGGCCCCTGGGCTGCCTGACCCAGGCCCGCTATGGCATCGCCTGGGGCGCGCTCGGCGCCGCGGATGCCTGCTACCAGTGCGCACTGGACTATGCGAAGACCCGCATCCAGTTCGACAAGCCCATCGCCAGCTTCCAGCTCCAGCAGGAGAAGCTGGCCTGGATGGTCACCGAGCTCACCAAGGGCCAGCTGCTCGTCCACCAGCTCGGTCGCCTGAAGGACGCCAAGACCTTCACGCCCGCCCAGGTCTCCATGGCCAAGATGAACAACGTGAACATCGCCCTCGAAGTCTGCCGCAAGGCTCGCACCATTCTCGGCGCCAACGGCATCCTCGACGAGTACCCCGTCATGCGCCACATGGCGAACCTCGAGAGCGTCTACACCTACGAGGGCACGCACGATATGCACACCCTCGTCATCGGCCAGGAAGTGACTGGGATTCCCGCCTACCGTTAATAGGTCGTTCTCTTTTGCGAAAAACGGGCCGCACGGCCCGTTTTTCTGCGCATAAAATGCCGGATGCCCAAACCTTTCCGCGTCCTCTCGATCGATGGCGGCGGCATCCGCGGCCTCATCCCCGCCCTGGTGCTGGCGGAGCTGGAGCGACGGACCGGTCGGGCGGTGGCCGACTGCTTCGACCTCATCGCCGGCACCAGCACAGGCGGCATCCTGGCCCTGGGGTTCGCGGCGCCTGGGCAGGACGGGCGTCCCCGATACTCGGCCCAGGATTTGGCCGGCCTCTACCTGAAGGAGGGGGCCCGGATCTTCGACGAGAGCCTATGGCGGCGCCTCACGAATCCCATGGGCCTGCGGGCGGCCAAGTACCCGTCGGACGGCCTGGAGAGTGTGCTGGTGCAGTACTTCGGGGAGACCCGCCTCAAGGACGCCCTGGTGGAGGTCCTGGTGACGGCCTACGACCTCGAGAAGCGGGATGCCTTCTTCTATCGCCGCCGACGGGCCCGCGCGGACGCCCGCTACGACGTGCCCATGCGCGTGGCGGCCCGCGGCACCAGCGCCGCGCCCACCTACTTCGAGCCGCTGCTGGTGTCCTGGCCGGGGGACCGGGACGTGCTGGTGGACGGCGGCGTCTTCGCCAACAACCCGGCCATGTGCGCCTACGCGGAGGCCCGGCAGGGGCAGGGCGGGAGCGCCGAGGACATCCTGCTGGTGTCCCTGGGCACGGGCATCCACACCACGCCCTACCGCTACGAGGAGGCGAAGGGGTGGGGTGTCGCGGGCTGGGCCCGGCCCATCCTGGACGTCATCTTCGATGGCGTGGCGGACACCGTGGACTACCAGCTGCGCCAACTCCTGCCTGCCGGTGAGGACGGCAGGTCGCGCTACCTCCGCTTCCAGACAGACCTCGACGCGGGTCTGAGCGAGATGGATGACGCCAGCCCCGGGCATCTCGAAGGCCTGCAACGCGCGGCGGACGCCATTCTCCGCCGCCAGGCCCCGGCCTTCGAGGCGCTGGTGGCGTCGCTCTGAGCTACCGCGCCTTCTCGGTGCGCACCACCAGCACGTCGCAGGGCGCCAGCCTCACCACCCGGGCCGCGGTGCTGCCGAACAGCAGCCGCTCCAGGGTGGAGTGGCCCACCTGGGCTACCACCAGCAGGGTCGTCGGGTCTGCCGCGGACACCAGTTCCTCCGCGGGTCCGCCCCACTTCACGATGACCTCGGTGCCGCCAAAGGGCTTGACCCAGGCTTCAAGCTGCTCCCGGGCATGGTCTTCCATGCTCTTCAGCCAGGCGGGGTCGGGAAGGGCGATCTGGGCTTCGGGCAGCATGGGGGCGGGAGGCTGGAGCACGTGCATGGCCACCAGCGGCACGCCGCAACGGGATGCCCAGTTCCCGGCACGCTCCAGCGCCTGCTTCGAGGCTTCGGAGAAATCCACACCCACCAGCACCCGCGTGATCACGGCGGCCTCCGTCGGATGCCCCAAAGATACGTCCAGGTCATCCATCGGTGCCGTTTTTTTTCAGGAGGGGATTGAAATACGAGTTTAAACACGTAAAATGGATCCAGGAGGCGCCATGATCACGCTGCGACCTGCTGGAGCCAGGGGCCACTTCGATTTCGGATGGCTCGACACCCGCCACACCTTCTCTTTCGGGGAATACTTCGATCCCGAGCACACCCAGTTCCACGCCCTGCGCGTGCTGAACGAGGACCGCGTCCAACCCGGCAAAGGGTTCGGCACCCATGGCCACCGGGACATGGAGATCCTCACCTGGGTGCTCTCCGGGGCCCTGGAGCATCGCGACAGCCTGGGGACGCATGGCGTCATCCGGCCGGGCGAGGCCCAGGTCATGAGCGCCGGCACCGGCATCCGCCACAGCGAGTTCAACGCTTCGGCCACGGAGGCGGTGCACTTCCTCCAGATCTGGATCGTGCCCGAGCGCCAGGGCCTTGCCCCCCGCTACGACCAGGTGGCGTTCCCCGGCCCGGAGTTGGAAAACCGCCTTCGCCTCATCGCCAGCCCGGACGGGGCGGAGGGGTCCGTGAAGCTCTTCCAGGACGTGAAGGTCTTCGCGGCGCGTCTCGATCCCGGCCGCGAGGTCCAGGCCACGGTGCCAGCCGGGCGCGCCGGCTTCCTCCATGTGGCCAAGGGGACCGTGACGCTCAACGGCGCGGCCATGAACGCCGGAGACGCGGCCCGCATCGAAGGGGAACCGTCCCTCACCGTGGCGGCCGGATCGTCCGCCGAAGTCCTGCTCTTCGATCTCGCCTGAGGTATCGCCATGACCATCAAATCTGTCGCCACGCTCGTGCCCGGTCTTCCCACGGAGGACGGCAACCGTGTTCCCTTGACCCGTCTGGTGCCCGGTCAGGGACACCGGGGGGCCGATGCCTTCCGCGCCATGGATCCCTTCCTGCTCATGGACCACTTCGGTCCCATGGTGCTGCCTCCGGGCACGGATGCGGGCTTCCCGCCCCATCCCCACAAGGGCTTCCAGACCCTCACCTACCTCATCCAAGGCGCCTTCCGGCACCGTGACAGCACGGGTGGATCCGGTCTGCTGCGGCCCGGCGGCGCCCAGCTCATGAATGCGGGCTCGGGCATCGTCCACGAGGAGATGCCAGTGCCGGAGCACCTCGAGACCGGCGGCCCCATCGAAGGCGTGCAGCTCTGGATCAACCTGCCCAAGGCGGCCAAGGGATCCGCGCCCGGCTACACGGACCTCCAGCCGGAGGCCATGCCCTGGCAGGCCCTGCCCGGCGGCCGCATCCGCGTGCTGGCGGGCACCTGGGCCGGCGTGACGGGCCCCGCGCAGACTCCGGCGCGGATCGCCTACGCCCACCTTGAGCTGGAGGTCGGAGCCCGCTTCCAGCAGGCAATTCCTGAAGGGTGGATCGCCGCCGTGGTGCCTCTGAGCGGAACGGTCCATGTGGAAGGCACGGACGTGCCGGCCGACGCGGTGGCGCTGCTGGGTGAGGGCGACACCCTGGCCCTGGAGGCCACGTCGCCTGCCAGCCTCATGCTGCTGGCGGGGGAGCCCCTCCGGGAACCCATCGCCCACTACGGTCCCTTCGTGATGAACACCCGCGACGAGATCGACCAGGCCATCCGGGACTACCAGGAGGGGCGCCTGGGGCACCTCGACTGATCAGACCGGCTTCGCTTCCAGCTTCCGGCCCAGGGTGAACTTCCCCTGGGCCAGTTTGTGGATGGCCCGGGCCAAGCCTTCGCGGCTACAGGCCAGCTCGGCGCTCCAGATGTCCAGGGGCAGCTCGCCGCCTTCGGGGTGGGCCTCCACCCAGGCTTCCCAGAGGGCCGAGAGGGCTGCTGCATCAGGCTCCTGGCGGTCGCGCCAGCTGCGTTCCTGGGGGCGCTTCGGTTCGTAAAACGAATGGCCGCGAATTTTGTCGGGCAGGAAGGTCTGTTCCCGGTCGTAGTCGTCGTGGGAGTAGTGGTAGCCTGCGCCGCGGCCGGCCTTCCGGGCCGTGGCCGTGTGGGCGTCGCGGATGGCCTCGGGGATGGGCGCGTCATCGGCGGCCAGGGCCGCGTCCACGGCCAGCACGGTGGCATTGCTCTTGGCGGCGTTGGCCACGTAGATCACGGCCTGGGCCAGGGGGATGCGGGCCTCGGGCCAGCCGATCTGCTCCACGGCGCGGCTGGCGGCCTCACAGAGGATGAAGGCCTGGGGATCAGCGTTGCCCACGTCCTCCGCGGCGCAGACCATGAGGCGCCGGGCGATGAAGCGGGGATCCTCGCCGCCGCGGATCATGCGGCTCAGGTAGTAGAGGGCGGCGTCGGCATCGGAACCCCGCAGGCTCTTCTGGAAGGCGCTGGCCAGGTCATAGTGGCCGTCGGCGCGGTCGAACATCATGCGGCCGCCCAGGGCGCCCTGGAGGGACTCCAGGTCGGGATCCGGCATCTCCATCCATGTTTCCAGGCCCGAGAGCGCCGAGCGCAGGTCCCCGCCGGCCCAGTGGGAGAGCCACTCGAAGACCTCCGCAGGCTCCGGCTGTCCGGGCCGCTCCTTGGCCCAGGCCCGCTTCAGCACTTGCTGAATGTGGACGGGCTCCAGGGCCTTGAGGGCGATGAGCTGACAGCGGCTGCGGAGCGCCGGGTTCAGGTAGAAGGCCGGATTTTCCGTGGTGGCGCCGATGAGGATGGCCTCGCCGCGCTCCAGGAAGGGCAAGAGGATGTCCTGCTGGGCCCGGTTGAAGCGGTGGATCTCGTCCAGGAACACCACCGGCGGCACCGTGCGGAAGAGGGGCATCTCCCGGCTCTCCTGGAGGAACTTCTTCAGTTCCGCGGCGCTGCCGCTCACGCCCGAGAACTCCATGAATCCGTGGCCCGTGGCCTCCGCCAGGATGCGGGCCAGGGTGGTCTTGCCCGTGCCCGGCGGTCCCCACATCACCATGGAGGGCAGCCGGCCCCCGGCCGTGAGCCGCCGCAGCGCGCCCTTGGGACCCAGCAGGTGCGCCTGGCCCACCACCTCGTCCAGCGTCGAAGGTCGCATGCGTTCGGGGAGCGGGGTGGCGTGGTTCACAGTCCTTCCAGCCTAGCGCGTCCTGCCTGCGCGTAGGATAGGGGCGGCCCGGCCCGAGTCACTCCGGGGTAGGCTGGTCCCATGGACACGATTCCCGCCTACGAACGCGATCCCTACGCCACCACCCTGGAGACCCGTGTGCTCCGTACGGGAGAGGAGCAGAGCCGTCCCTTCGCGATCCTGGAGGACACGATCCTGTATCCGGAGGGGGGCGGTCAGCCCGCGGACCGGGGAATGCTGGGCGGCGTGGCGGTCCTGGACGTTCAGAAGCGGGAGGGCGAGATCCGCCACTACCTGGCTTCGCCTCTGGCGGAAGGCCCGGCCGCGCTGGAACTGGACTGGGCCCGCCGCTTCGACCACATGCAGCAGCACACGGGCCAGCACCTGCTCACGGCGGTGGCCCAGGACCGCTTCCAGTGGGCCACCACGGCCTTCCACCTGGGGGCAACGGTTTGCGACATCGAGGTGACTGCGGCCGCCGCGTCGCTGAGCGACATGGCGCGGTTGGAAGAGGCCGTGGCGTCCGAGATCCGGGCGCACCGTGAGATTTCGGCCCGGCGGGTGAGTCCGGAGGCCTACAAACTGGAAGCCGTGCGGTCCCGGGGCCTGCCGGAGGGCCACACAGGTGACATTCGTCTGGTGCAGATCGCGGGCGTGGACCTGAACACTTGTGGGGGTACGCACTTGCGCCACACGGGCGAGATCGAGGCCCTCAAGCTGCTGGGTACCGAGTCGATCCGCGGAGGTATGCGCCTCTTCTATGTGGCAGGAAGGCGCGCCAGATTGCGCCTGGATGCGCATGAAAAGCGCAACGCGGCCCTGCGGGCCCTGCTGGGCGCGCCGGACGAGGACCTGGTGCCCGCCCTGCAGACCAAGCTGGATCAGCTCCAGGTCGCCGAGCGCCGCGTGCGCAAGCTCGAGGATGAGCTGGCCGAGGTTCAGGCGGCGGCTCTGGCCGCGCGACCGGAGGGCCTGGTGGAGGCCCACGCCGAAGGTCGCGACATGGCCTTCCTCCAGAAGCTGGCGCGCCAGGTGCTCGTGGCGGATCCCGCCAAGGCCGTGTTCCTCACGGCCGAGTCGGGTGGGCAGGGGCTCTTCCTGCTGAGCGCGGGGGAGGCCTCCGCGCTGGACGTGCCCACCCTCGGCAAGACTGTGGCGGCGGTCCTCGGCGCCAAGGGCGGCGGCTCGGGGAAGACCTTCCAAGGCAAGGCGCCGGATCTGGCGGCACGGGCCGAGGCCCTGGCCCGCCTCCGGGCGAGCGAGGGTTGAGCCTTGGTCAGATCCTGGCCCCTCTGGATCGTCAGCTTCCTCAGGCTGGTGGGTTGGGGGATCGGGCTCTATGCGGTCCTCTGCCTCCTGGCCTTCCTGACCCAGCGGCGGATGATGTACTTCCCCGATCGCGAGCCCGAGCTGGAGGCCATCCAGCGGGCCGTCGGCGCGCGCCTGGTGCCCTGGCGGGACACGAAGGGCGGCGTGCTCGGCTGGCGGCGGGCCGCGAGGTCCGGTGGACCCCGGATCCTCGTCCTGCACGGGAACGCGGGGGATGCCCTGGGCCGCCTGGACTACCTTCCGGTGTTCGAGGCCGCGGGCTTCGAGGGCGTGCTGCTGGAATACCCGGGCTACGGTCCCCGGGAGGGCGAGCGGTCGGAGACCTCGCTGGTGGCCGATGCCCGGGTGGCGCTGCACCAGCTGAAGGCGGAGTCCAGCGCGCCGGTGATCCTGCTGGGGGAGAGTCTCGGGTCCGGCGTGGCGGCGCAGGTGGCTGCTGCCGAGCCCAAGCTGGTGGCGGGACTCCTCCTGGCCACCCCCTTCGCCCGGATGACCGAGGTGGCCGCCCACCACTATCCGTACCTGCCCATGAAGCTGATCATGCGGGATCGCTGGGACAGCCTGGGGGCCATCCGTGGCTACCGCGGACCCGTGGCCATGGTGATCGCCGGGCAGGACGAGGTGGTGGGTGCGGAACAGGGGCGGCGCCTGGCCGAGGGGTGCCCGGGGCCCGTCCGGATCTGGGAGGTCCCCCGGGCCACCCACAACGATCTGCCCCTGGCCCCCGGCCGTCCGCCCTGGTCCGAGGCTCTGGCCTTTCTCCAGGCGCGCGCCGAGATGAAACAATAGGGCCCATGGACCTGATCTACCTCGACCACAACGCCACCACCGCCCTCGACCCCGAGGCCTTCGAGGCCATGCGGCCCTGGTTCACGGAGCGCTTCGGGAACGCCAGCGCGGCCTATGCCCTCGGGCACCTTTCGGATGGCGCCGTGGTGGCCGCCCGGGAGCAGGCGGCGGCCCTGGTGGGCTGCACCCCCGCCGAGATCGTCTTCACCAGCGGCGGCACGGAGAGCCTGAACCACGCCTTCCGCGGTGTGTGGGAGGCCTTCCCGACGAAGCGGCACCTGGTCACGACGGAGGTGGAGCACCCCGCCGTGCGGGCCCTGGTGGCCTGGTGGAAGGCCCAGGGCGGCGAAGCCACGGACGTGGGCGTGGACGGGGAGGGCCGGCTCGACCTGGCGGCCCTGGAAGCCGCCGTGCGCCCGGACACGGCCCTGGTGGCCGTCATGGCCGCCAACAACGAATCCGGCGTGCTGTTCCCCGTGGCCGAAGCGGGCCAAGTCGCGAAGGCGAAGGGTGCTCTCTTCCTGGTGGACGCCACCCAGGCCATGGGCAAGGTCCCCGTGGACGCCGCGGCCTGGGGCGCGGATCTCCTGAGCCTCAGCGGCCACAAGTTCCACGGGCCCAAGGGCACGGGCCTGCTCATGATCCGCCGGGGCGTGCGGCTGAAGCCGCTCATGCTGGGCGGCTCCCAGGAGCGGGGCCGCCGCGGGGGCACGGAGAACGTCCCCGGCATCGTGGGCCTGGGCAAGGCCGCGGAACGGGCCCTGGCGCGGCTGCCGGAGATGGACCGGGTGCGGGGGCTCCGCGACGCCCTGGAGGCCCGCATCCTCGCGGAGATCCCGGAGGTCCGCATCCACGGCGCGGGCACGGATCGCCTGCCCAACACGAGCCTGGTGGGCTTCGCGGGTCTTGAGGGCGAAGCGCTGCAGTTGAAGCTGGCGGAGCATGGCATCTGCGTGTCCACCGGCAGCGCCTGCAGCACGGGCATGCGGGAGCCCAGCCATGTGCTGCGCGCCATGCGTGTGCCCGACGCCCATGCGCGAGGCACCATCCGCTTCAGCCTGGGGCTGGGCACCACCGGCCCGCAGATCCAGGCGGTGGCTGACCTGCTTCCAGGTCTCGTGGGGGCCTTGCGGCAGGGGGGGCATGGGATTGGTCTGTAGCGATAAATACCAAGCGACACCATTGTGACATGGGCCTCTGTTGACATGATCGTCGGTGCGTGGTGAGGTTGGCTGAACCCATCAGCCCCTTTCCGACCTGCACGGAAGCGCACCATGTCCCTGGACCTCCTCAAGCGCCTGACTCGGGGATTCCGTTCCGCCCCGGAAGCGTCGCACGCCGGGACGTGGTCGATGCCAGCACCCCTTGACCGTGGAGATCTGGGCGACGCCCGATTGGCCGTGGATCGCCGGGCTCAGGGGATCGCCCTCTGGGAGAATCACGGGACCTTGTGGACCCTGCCCGTGGGGGCTGTCTCAGCGCCGGCGCTCAGGCGTGCTCCCTTTGGCGCGGGAACCACGCCCCGCCTTGCGATCAACCCTGAGGGCCGGGGGCTGGCCGTCTGGCTGACCGACCTCGGGGGGGAACGGCGGATCCTCGGGAAGACCCTCGGAACCTGTGGGAGCCCGGAGCATGTGGTGTTCCGGACGACTGGCCGGGTCCGCAAGCTCCAGATCGCGGTGGATCGCAGGGGCAACGCGCTGGTGGTCTGGCTTCACGAGAAGGTGGGAAGGATCGAAGTGATGGCCCAGTCCTTCGACACGCGGGGGGAAGCCTGGGAGGAAGGGCCCACAATCCTCGGGCTGGCCTCGGACCCCGCGGCTTCGCCGCAGCTCGCGGTCAACCACAGCGAGCATGCCATGGTGCTCTGGGAGGCTCGGGACAGCCTCTTCGAGGGACTGCTGGCCAGCCATCACTGGCCCGCGGATCGGATCTGGTCCGATCGCCCGGTGCCGGTGGTGGCGCACGCCGCCCGCCACCACCAGGTGGCCATGGACGATCATGGAAATGCCGTGGCGCTCTGGGTTCATGCGCCCTATGGCCAGCGGAGCATCCTGGAAGCCTGTTTCTTCGATGTCGTGGCGGGAGCGTGGCGGGAGCCCACCACGTTGGCGAGGGCCCAGGAGATATCCCTGCCTCGCCTGGTCATGAACGGGTCCGGAGAGGCCCTGGCCGCCTGGTGTCAGCGCGAGAGCGGGGAAGGCTCGCACCTGCTGGCCAGAGCCTTCCAGGATGGAGGTTGGGAGCCGGGCGCGGTATGCCTCGACCGCAGCCGAGCCCGGAGCCATGACTATGCCATCGGCCTGGGCGGCGATGGGCTGGCAGGGGCCTTGGTGGTGCAGCATGGGAAGGATGGGGACCAGGTCGTGCTCCGCACCCGCCTGGGAGCCTGGTCCAAGCCGAAGGTGATGGCTGAGTGCCGGGAAGGCGCGTGCACGTCACCCAGGATCGCAGTCTCCCCCCAGGGGATGTCTCTTCTCTGGATGCAGGGTACGGGATCCGAGAAGGCGCTGATGGCGGTGGGCTCCCACTGGTCCGGAGGGAGCCTTCAGGCCTGGAGCAATGCCTTGGCGTAGTGCTCCACGGCGTAGGGCAGCCAGCGGTGGCCAGGAAGGTCCCGGCTGAGGTAGCCCATGTGGCCGCCATGCGCCTCCAGGTGGAGATGGACGGAAGGCGAGGGGCTGGCTTCGGCCGCGTGTTCCCAGGGGATGAAGGGATCGTCCTTGGCCAGAAGGACCACCGTCGGCACGGTGATCTTGGACAGGTGGTGCCGAGCGGAGCACCGGGCGTAGTAGTCGTCGGCGTCCTTGAAGCCCGCGGCCTTCGTGGTGTAGGCATCGTCGAACTCGCGCAGGCTCATGAAGGGACCCGTCCGGTAGATGTCCGGGATGAGTCCGTCCTCCACCCGCTGGCGGATGGCGTTGCGGCATCGCTTGATGAAACGCAGCTCGTAGAGGCGGCTGAGCCCCGTGTGGATGGCCTGGGAGCAGGCGCCCAGATCGACCGGTGGGTTCACGGCGATCGCGCAATCGGGTCGGGCCGCTGGCCTCGGCAGGCCGTCGCCCAGGTTCAGCAGGAGGGCGTTCGCGGAGAGGGAGTAGCCGATGGCCAGCTGGCGGAGGCCCGGATGCCGTTCCCGCGCGGCAGTGAAGGCTGCGCCCAGGTCGTCGCCGGAACCGCTGTGGTACGGATGTTTCGCCAGGCCCCGGCCCTCGCCGCAACCCCTGTGGTTCACGGTCCAGACATGGTGACCCAGCTTGCGCGCGAGGGCGACCGTGCGGCGCATGTAGTGGGCCTGGTCGTCGCCGCCCAGGCCATGGAAGACCAGCACCAGCGCGTCCGTCTCGCCGGGGTAGTGGCGGCCGGTGAGCTGGTCGCCATCGGGCAGCAGGATGCGGAAGGGCTCGGAGGGATGGCGTGAGGGCTCTCCGGGCAGGTAGTTGCCGAGAATGGTCTGCAGGTGGCCAGATGGAGCCCACCAGGGGGGCCGGCAGGGCAGGGGCGGCGGGGCGAGCTTGCGCATCCGCCTAGTGTGCCCGAGCGGGCTCAGTCGTTCCGCTTGAAGACCAGCTTGTAGCTGAAGGGATTGTCCAGCTTGGGGTGGGTGTAGGTCACCTGGAGGGCCAGCGAGTTGCCGTCCTTCCGCATGGAGTAGACGTACTTCAGCGTGTAGCCGTCGCCGGCGATGGTCTGGACCATGGTGGGGCCGTCCTTGGTGAGGGTGGCCTTGAACACCTTGTCGTCGCTGCGCTTCCAGTCGCTCTCGGTGCCGTCGGCCGGGGTATCGATGGGGCGCTCCCTCCCCATGGTTACCGAGAAGGTCTCGCCGGCCAGGATGTCGAGCTTGTTGAACTCCCGGCAAGCGCCCTGCAGCTTCTTCTTCCAGAGGAGCTTCATGGCGAAGTTCAGGTCCTTGACGTGCTCGTCGATGCGCTCTTCGACCTTGTCACTTTGTGAAGCGGAGAGGGTCCACTCCCCGTCCCAGTCCACCTTGTCTTCCTTGGCGGGCAAGGCTGTTTTGGCCGGAACCTTGGCCTTCTGGGCGGCCATGGGAAGAACCAGCAGGCAGGGCAGGATGAAGGGCAGCACGCGCATGGGGGCTCCGGGTGGGGATCGTCGGATCGTACTCCGGCGCGGCGCGTCGCGAAAGCATCTCTTGTGATCCGTGCAACAAAGGCGTGGATTGATGACCTTGCAGGCAGGATCGCGCAACACGAGGTGTAAGCTTGGTGGCATTCAGCCCAACATGAGGGCACTCAATTCAAGGAGTGTGGCCATGAAACGCAAGCAGGAAGCCCTCGATTACCATTCGCAGGGACGGAAGGGCAAGATCGAGGTCATCGCCACGAAACCCTGCTCCACCGCGCGGGATCTGGCCAATGCCTACTCCCCTGGCGTGGCGGAGCCCTGCCTGGAAATCGAGAAGAATCCCGAGGACGCCTACAAGTACACCGCCAAGGGGAACCTGGTGGCCGTGATCTCCAACGGCACCGCCGTGCTGGGTCTGGGCAACATCGGCGCCCTGGCCGGCAAGCCCGTGATGGAAGGCAAGGGCGTGCTGTTCAAGCGGTTCGCGGACATCGACGTGTTCGACATCGAAGTGAATGAGCTGGACATCGATCGCTTCTGCCAGGTGGTGAGGGCCCTGGAGCCCACCTTCGGCGGCGTGAACCTCGAGGATATCAAGGCCCCCGAGTGCTTCGAGATCGAGACCCGCCTGAAAAAGGAGATGAACATCCCCGTCTTCCACGACGATCAGCACGGCACGGCCATCATCAGCACCGCGGCGCTGATGAACGCCTCTGAGATCGTGAAGAAGAAGCTCGGGGACATGAAGGTGGTGTTCAGCGGCGCCGGCGCCTCCGCCATCGCCTGCGCGAACATGATGATCCGTGCCGGCGTCAAGCTCGAGAACCTGTGGCTCTGCGACACCAAGGGACTGGTCTACACCGGACGCAAGGACGGCATGAACCAGTACAAGGACAAGTTCGCCAAGCCCAGCGACTGGCGCACCCTGGCGGACACCATCAAGGATGCCGATGTGTTCGTGGGCTGCTCCAGCAAGGGCGCCCTGACGCCTGAGATGCTCCTGAGCATGGCCAAGAACCCCATCGTCTTCGCCCTGGCCAACCCCGACCCCGAGATCGACTACCCCACCGCCAAGGCCACCCGCGATGACATCATCCTGGCCACGGGCCGCAGCGACTACCCGAACCAGGTGAATAACGTCCTGGGCTTCCCCTTCATCTTCCGCGGCGCCCTGGACGTGCGCGCCTCGGAGATCAACGAGGAGATGAAGCTGGCTGCCGCCAAGGCCCTGGCCGCGCTGGCCAAGGAGGAGGTGCCTGATTCCGTGGTGAAGGCTTACTCCGGCCAGAAGTTCACCTTCGGTCCCGAGTACATCATCCCCAAGCCCTTCGATCCCCGCGTGCTGCTGTGGGTGGCCCCGGCCGTCGCCAAGGCCGCCATGGAGACCGGCGTGGCCAAGCAGCCCATCGCGGACATGCAGGCCTACAAGGAGCGCCTCGAGGGCCTCCAGGGCCGCAGCAAGGACGTGATCCGCAGCGTCATCCACCGCGCCAAGGCCAATCCCAAGCGCGTGGTCTTCCCTGAAGGCACGCATCCACTGATCCTCCAGGCCGTCTCCCAGATGGTGGACGAGGGCATCTGCGTGCCGATCCTGGTGGGCGATCCCGCCAAGGTGAAGGCCGTGGCCGCCGATCACGGCATTTCGCTGGACGGCATCGAGATCCAGGATCCGGGCACCGTGGCCTGGCGCAAAGAAGCCGAGGACGCCTACCTGGAGCTGCGGAAGCGGCGCGGCGTCACCCGCGACGAGGCGAGCCGCAAGGTGATGGAGCCGATCTACTTCGGCGCCCTGATGTGCCGCCTGGGCAAGGCGGACGGCCTCATCGCGGGCCTGACGATGTACTACCCCGACACCATCCGGCCCTGCCTGGAGGTGATCGGCACCCGCAAGGGCGTCAAGCGCGTGTGCGGCGTCTACACCATGGTGCTCAAGAACCGCGTGCTGTTCTTCTCCGACACCACCATGAACATCGAGCCCAGCAGCGAGGAACTGGCCGAGATCGCCCTGCTCACCGCCGATCTGGCCAAGGACCGGTTCAACATGGAGCCCAAGGTGGCCATGCTGTCCTTCTCCGACTTCGGCAGCGTGGACCACCCCCTGGTCCGCAAGGTCCAGAAGGCGGTGGAGATCGTGAAGTTCCAGCGCCCCGACCTCAAGTGCGACGGAGAGATGCAGGCGGACACGGCCCTCGGCGAGGGCATCCTGGCCGAGAGCTACCCCTGGGTGGACCTGCCGGGCGGCCCGAACGTGCTGATCTTCCCCGACCTCACCAGCGGCAACATCGGCTACAAGCTGGTGCAGCGGCTGGCGGGTGCCGAGGTCATCGGCCCCATCACCTGCGGCATGGCCGCCCCGGTCCACGTGCTCCAGCGGCACAGCGACATGAACGACATCATCCACCTCACGGCGCTTACCGTCGTGGAAGCACAGCAGAAGTAGCCGTCAGCTGTCAGCTTTCAGTTTTAAATGCGGGGGCCGGTCGGCCCCCGCATTCTGTATGATGGCGTGCACGCGATCGACAGGAGGCGGAGATGTACTACATCGTCGAATCCGATAAACCCTTCGAGCAGGCTTCGGCCGACCTGGAGGCTGCGGTGCAGGCGGGAGGCTTCGGCGTGCTCCACGTCCATGACCTCGGGAACACCCTGCGCAGCAAGGGATTCCCGTTTTCCGAGGCTTGCCGGGTCTTCGAGGTGTGCAACCCGGGCCAGGCGTCCAAGGTCCTTGGCCTCGACCTGCGCTTGAACATGGCGCTGCCCTGCCGCATCTCCGTCTACACGGATCAGGGACGCACTCGGATCGGTCTCATTCCGCCCTCGGATCTGCTCGAGGGCCTGTCGAAGGAGCCGGCCCTGCTTCCCATCGCCCGTGAAGTGGAGACGGCCTTGATCCAGATGGTGGATAAGGCCCGGTGACCCGTGTCATCGGTCGCGGGTAGCGAGAGGCGCGGCGCGGGCCGGCCTGCGATCCGCCCTGATCCACATTCCATGAGCCGGGGTTGCGATGGGTGATGTGCTGTGCGCGTGGTGCGGAGCCGTGATCGGTCGGAGCGGGGTGGACCATTCCCATGGCATCTGCCGGTCCTGCTACCGGGAGCTGCTTCGCATTCCGGATCTGTCCGAGGAGGCGTTGGACGGCCTGCCGTTCGGCGTGATCATCCTGGCCAGGGACGGGACCGTCCTCGCCTACAATCCGGCGGAAGGCGCGCTCGCGGGCCGTGAGCCCAGCGCCGTGATCGGTCGCCATTTCTTCACCGAGATCGCCCCCTGCACCTCGGTCCAGGAGTTCCAGGGTGTCTTCCGCGAGTTTTGCGAGCGGGACGAGGCTTCCAGGACGTTCCAGTTCACCTTCCATTTTCCGAGTGGCCCCGTCCGAGTGCAGATCGTCTTCCTTCACCGAGGCGCGGACGTGGCCGTCGCCGTCCGGAAACGGGCCGATCCGGTCGCCTGAGGGCGATCTAGCTGGAGGACTCCAGCTGCTGGAGCCAGGCCTGGATCTCGGGATCGGGGTCGGGGCTGAGGCGCAGGGCCTCGCGGAGGTCGGCAAGGGCGGGGGCGGGCTCGTCCCGTTGGAGGTGCACGAAGGCGCGCTCCTTGTGAGACCGGGCATCGCCGGGATCCAGCAGGATCAGGTGGGTGGCCGTCCACAGGGCCTCTTCCCAGTCCTCGACGTGCATGAACCGCAGGTGCAGGTTGCGCACGAGGCGGACGAGGATCTGGCGGTCCGTGGCGGGCTTCAGCATGTCGCGGTGGAAGGTGATTCGTCCGGCGCTGGCGGCCTTCACCAGGGCGGCGCCTCCCTCTTCGCCCACGGCGCGTCCACGGTTGAAGGGATCGAAGCACAGCAGGCCGGACGGCAAGCGCAGGGCGGCGATGAAGTGGCCGGGCAGGCCCACGCCCACGGCATCGAAGCCCATGCGCCGGGCCAGGTCGATCCACAGGATGGAGAGAGAGATGGGCAGGCCCTTGCGGCGGGCCACCACGGCGGGCAGCAGGGCGTTCAGGGGATCATCGTAGGTCTCGCGATCCCCATCGAAGCCGAGCTCCTCGAAGAGCAGGTGGTTGAGCGCCTCCAGGGCCCGGTCGGTGTCCCAGGGCAGGGGCATGCGCCCCGCGAGGGTGAAGGCCCATTCGTTGAGCTGCATCACCACCGAGGCGGGATCGGGATCTTCCAGGGCCGGCGCCACGGCGTGGACAGCCCCTTCGGCCAGGTTCCGGCATTCCGGATCCAGGCGGAGGTATTCGAGCAGGGACATCAGCCCCTCCGGCGGATCACCGCGCGGCCCACGAGAGCCGCCGCGACCAGGCCCATGGCGCCCCAGGCCCAGTTCATCCAGGAGCTGGTGGCGGCCTGGACCTTCTTGGCCTCCTCGGCCTTCCTGGCGTTCTCTTCGATGGAGATCTTGGACTGCGCCTCGCGGGCGTCCTTCACGGCTTTCTGGCCGGATTCACGGGAGGCCTGGAGTTCCTTGGCCGCGGCTTCCTGTTCCTCCTGGATGCCCAGCACCGCAACATGCCTCTGGGGCTGGACCTTGGGTCCGGTGCTGGCGGGCACCACATCGGCTTCGTCGCTGTCGGAAACGGGGCCCTGGCTGGAATCCAGGGATTCGGTGAGGGCCTGGATGTCCTCCCGCAGGCCCTGGAGCACCTGGTTCTGGCGGTGGAGCTGGGCGCCCTGCAGCCAGAGCATGAGCAGCTGGAGCACCAGGAGGGTGGGGATGGTCCATTGGAGTGGGCGGCGGGTCATGAATGCTCCCTTCCCAGGATAAACAGAGTCCGGTCATCCCGGTTCTGAGTATCGAATGACGCTACATCCCGGAAGATCGCCTCGCAGGCCGCCCGGGGGCTGCCCGTGCCCCAGAGGCGGCGGAGCTGGCCGCAGAGGCGGGCCACGCCGTAGAGCTCGCCCTCGCGGTTCATCGCCTCGGACAGGCCGTCGCTGTACAGCACCACCCAGCCCTTGGGGGGAAGGACGCCTTCGACCACCTCCCAGTTCCCCGGCGCCGCGGGGCGGAGGCCGAGGCCACGGCCCTGGGGCGTCATTTCGGTCGAACAGTCCTCCACGACCCCCTGGAGCAGGAGGGCGCCCGGGTGGCCGGCACGGGCCAGCCGGTAGTTCCCGTGCTGGTCCCACTCCAGCAGCACGAGGGTGAGGAAACCCCTCTGGCCCAGCAGCTGGCGGAGGGTGTGATCCATGGACTGGAGCATCTCCTCCAGCCCCTGGTCCTCGCGCTGGGCCGCCTGCTCGAGCAGGGCGGTCGCCTGGGCCATGTAGAGGGCCGCCGCGAGGCCCTTGCCGCAGACATCGCCCACCGCCGCCAGCCACTTCCCGCTGGGCCTCCGCTTCACGAAGAGCAGGTCTCCACCGGTCTCCAGCGCGGGTTCCAGGCGCAGGGCCACCTGGAACCCGGGGATGGGCGGCAGGTGGGAGGTGATGAGGCCCTCCTGGATGCGCCTGGCGGTCTCCAGCTCCTGGCTCAGGCGTTCCTGGGCCAGCAGGCGCTGGTGCATCACCGCCGTCTCCAGCACCTGGCCAGCCGCCAGGGCCACCTCGCGCAGAAGCTCGCGGTCCTCGCGGCCGTAGTTCAGCTCCGCGTACTTGCCCCCCAGGAGCACGGCGCTGTGCGGGTGGTCTCCGGCCAGGATCAGCAGCAGAAGCTGGGCTTCCAGGGCGTCCACATGGGCCCGGAGGCCCTCGCCCTGCTCGCGGATCCAGTCGGCCTCCTCGCTGCCCAGTCCCAGCACCAGCTCGCGGTTCTCCCGGGCCAGCCGGAGGAGCCCGGGCGGGATCCGGAGGGGTTGAGGCGGGAAGTGCCTGCGCCGATCCTCCCGATCCATGGACTCGGCTGCGGGCAGGAGGATCTGCCGCGACTCGATGGGCAGCACCTCGAGGAACTGTGGCCGGAAGGCCTCGTCGAGGGCCTTCCGCAGGGACTTCAGCAGGGCCTCCTCGCTGAAGCGTTTCCGGGGCTCGCGCACGGCACTGAGGGCGATCTCGCGGGTGCTGGCGAAGTCCCGCCGGAAGCGGCGGCGGATGCCCTTCAGCAGGCGGCGCAGGGCCCAGCCCAGGGGCAGGGCCAGCAGGCCGATGAGGGCGCCGGCCCAGCCCGGCGGGATGGAGGAGAGGTGGGAGAAGGCCCAGGCGAGCCCGCCCAGGTAGCCCGCCACCGTGAGCGCCAGGATGGCCATGTAGCTCACCCACCGCAGCAGCACCTTCCGCACTTCGAAGAGGCCGTGCCGGAAGATGGCGAAGGCGAAGCTCAGCGGCAGCAGGGGCACCGGCAGCATGAAGATGAAGACCTGGCGGCGGAAGAGGAGGCTGTTGCCGTACCGCGCCCGGAGCACGGTCCAGGCCAGGAGATCCAGGCAGAGCACCGCGGCCACGATGAGGGAAGGCAGCAGGGCCCGGCGCAGTCGCTCGTGGGTCCGGAACGTACCCACCAGGAAGAACCCCAGACCGGCCAGCGCCGCGCCGGCGTAGAGCGGGATGGGGTAGCCGGCCAGGAGGGTCTTGAGGGAGCCTTCCAGGGGAGCGCCGGCGGGGGTGCGGAGCGTGCCGTCGCTGAGGATGGCCCAGAGGAACACCAGGAACTGCACCAGGGCCATGAGGGCGTAGGTGCCGTAGATGGCCTGGAGGAATCGGCGGTTCTTCCTCAGGTGGAAAGGGTGGGGGAACCGCAGGAAGAAGTGGATCCACAAGGGAGGAAGCAGGGCCGCCGTGACGGAGGCCATGAGACCCACGGCGATCCGCAGCGGTGCCGGGGCGTTGAGCCCCACCGTGGCGCCCGACATCAGCAGGGCCGTGGCCGCCAGGTAGAAGAAGTGCCGCG
Source organism: Geothrix mesophila (assembly GCF_022808835.1). NCBI lineage: Bacteria > Pseudomonadati > Acidobacteriota > Holophagae > Holophagales > Holophagaceae > Geothrix > Geothrix mesophila. The sequence continues at coordinate 670,168 of NZ_JAKZLD010000001.1, read as the reverse complement.
CCGTCTTGCGTTCGGGCGCGGACAGGACCACCAGGAGGGAGATGGCCCAGGCGAGGATGCCGTTCAGGAGCAGGGCCACCTGCTCCAGATCCAGCGGCTTCACCAGCCGGATGGGGAGCAGGATCGCCCGCCCCTGGCGCTTCACGGTGTAGATCAGAATGGTGCCCTGGGATTTGGCGTTGATGAACCGCTGGGCCTTGAGGGTTCCCTCGACCGTGGGCTCGAAGGCGCGCCCCTGGATCTTCAGGAGTTCATCGCCCTCCAGCAGGCCGGCCTCCTCCGCCACCCCGTCCGGGAGGATCTCGCGGATGACGATCTTGCCGTTCTCCACCACCCAGGAACACTGGTCGTCCGAGGGGGCGTACACCCACTGGTTCAGGCCGAACGACCCCAGGGCCAGCACGAGGCAGGCGAAGCTGATCCACAGCAGGCGCCAACGGATGCGTTTGAGGTAGGGGTTCATGGGACCTTTGTGGAAGAATGCCCCGATGGAGCGGATCTCGCGGAACGGCAGGCCCTGCTGGGTGCTGGTGGGAGGACGGCGGCGCCTGGGGCGGGCCCTGGCTGAGAATCTGGCCGGGGACCATGATCTGGTGCTGACCAGCTCGGAACCCTGGGATGGTGAAACGTGGGTAGAGGACCTTTCGAAGCGGGCGGGGATCCGGACGTTTGTATGGAATGCCGAGAACCCGGATGTGAGCTCCAGAATGATGGCAGATCTCCAGTCTCTGAAGGTGGCTGGTGGACTGATTTCGGGCGCCGTGCTGCTGGCCGGGACCTTCCCTGAGCAGCCGCTCGGAACCTGGACACCCGAGCGGCTCGACGCCACCTGGCGCATGAACCTCAGCTTTCCCTTCCTCTGCGCCCAGGCCCTGGCGCCGCACCTGTGCGAGGGCGCCTGCCTCCAGATCCTCCTGGACACCTCCATCCACCATCCCTGGCTGAAGCGCCTGCCCTACAGCGCCGCCAAGGCCGGGCTCGCGGCCCTGGTGCCCGGGCTCGCGCAGCTCCTGGGGCCCAGGGTGCGCGTGGTGGGCCACGCCCTGGGCGCGATCCTGCCCGCTGAAGGCAGCGATGAGACGTTCCTGGCCGACCGCACCTTGCTGAAGCGCCTGGGCGACCCTGCGGACCTCGCCCGCGCGGTGCGCTACGCCGCCGACAGCCCCTTCCTCACGGGGGACGTCCTCACCCTGGACGGGGGGCGGCGCTGGGTGGATCGATGAAATTCAAGGTCAACGAGGTGTTCCACAGCATCCAGGGGGAAGGCGCCCGCATCGGACGCCCCTGCGTGTTCATCCGCCTGACGGGCTGCCCCCTGCGCTGCTCGTACTGCGATACGGAGTACGCCTTCTACGACGGCACCATGCGAAGTCTGGAAGAGCTCCTCGCCGAGACCCGGCAGCGCCTCGGCCCCCCGCGGAAGGGCCCCAGCGCCCCGTTCGTGGAGCTCACGGGGGGAGAACCCCTGGCCCATCCCCACGCCCCCGACCTGCTGCGGGCCCTGCTGGGCCTGGGCTACGAGGTGGCCCTGGAGACCGCTGGAAGTCACGATCTGGCGCCGGTGCCCCGGGAGGTCATCAAGATTGTGGATCGCAAGACCCCCGGCAGCGGGGAAGTCCACCGCTGGCTGGAAACGAACCTCGACCACATGGTGGCCGGGCAGGACGAGCTGAAGTTCGTGCTCTGCGACCAGGCGGACTACGAATGGGCCCGGGCCTGGTGCGCCGAGCGCAAGGTCTGGGACCGCCTGGAAGTGCTCTTCAGCCCCGTCTGGGGCAGCCTCGACCCCGCCTGGCTCGCCGAGCAGGTCATCGCCGACGGCCTGCCCGTGCGGGTCCAGATGCAGCTGCACAAGGTCATCTGGGGGGCGGAGAAGAAAGGGGTCTGAGCCCTACTTCCCGGCTTTCCAGTCCGCCATTTCCTTCTCCAGGTTCTCGGTGTATTCCTTCGGGGCCTTGCCCTTCGAGAGGTCGATGGCCTTCTGGAGCTGGGCGAGGGCGTCGGGCATGCGCTTGGCGTCCTTGTAGATCCGGGCGGCCGTCTCGTGGTTCCAGAAACTGTCGCCGGACTTGAGGCTCTTCTCGATCCAGGCCTGGGCCTTCTGGGGCTCGATGCCCTGGGCCTGGCAGTAGGCGGCGGCCTGGTACCAGGGCACCCAGTCCGTGTCCGGCGCCTTCTTCAGTGTGTCCTCCAGGTGGGCCCAGTAGATGGCCTTGGTGTCGAACACCACGGGGAAGCTCACGCGGAGGTTCTCCCAGCCCAGTTCCACCGTGGCGCTGCCGGTGCCCGTGGGGACCACCCGGTAGTCCAGGTACTCGAGGAAGGGGCCCGCCTGGGGAACGGCCTCCCAGCGCAGCAGGTCTTCCGCCTGTTTGTACTCGTAGGCGCCCCACTGCTTGGCCTTCTTGTTGAGGATGAGCGTCCAGGCCTTCTCCCCGGGGATGGCGAAGAACCCGTAGGTGCCCGCGGGCACGGCCTTCCCGGCCACCTGCGCCGCGTGGCTGAAGGTGATCGTGGTGGCGCTGTTGGCGCCGGCCCGCCACACCTGGCCGTAGGGCACCAGGCCGCCCCAGATCTGCCGGCCCTTCACCGCAGGTCGCGCGAAGGCGAGCTCGATCCGGCTGATGCCGATGTCCTGGGACACGGTGCAGGCGGGACTTACGCGCAAGGGCGTCAGGCGCACGGGGGCGGGCTTGTCCTGGGCGGCGGACGGGAGGGCGGTGGAAGCGAGCAGCAGGACGGGGAGGAGGACGCTACGCATGGGAATCTCCGGGGAGGCGGCTGTCGAGGGTAGCATCCCGGCGCGGCGGGAGGAGGAATCGTCCCGGATTCCGGTTGAAGGCCCTGAGGATGTCCCACCAGAGGCGACGGCTCGCCCGGCCGCTGAGATCGCGGGCGCGCAAGGCCGTCCACAGCGCGAGGGCGAAGGACACGGCGAAGTTCATGACCCCGATGAGACCGATGCCCAGCAGGCTCCAGAGGACATCCGTCCAGACCAGGGATCCCTGGAACCACAGCATGGCGGAACCCAGGGCCAGCGAGGCCGCCTGGAGGGTGACGTGACGGACCTCGACATGGATTCCGGCGAAGGCGAAGGCCATGGGCACGAAGACCAGCAGGGCGCCCAGCGCCGTGTAGCCCGCGAAACCCGCCAGGTGCTTCTGGATGAAACGGCCAAGGGCGTCGGCCTTCTCGGCCCCCAGCCAGGAGCGGATGCGGTGGTTCTGGGCCAGGGCCTCGGGAAGACAGCGATAGGCGCTCCAGTTGGCGGTCCACCCGGCGGCGAGGCTGGAGAGCCAGAGCAGCACGCCCGTGAGGGCCGCGAAGACCAGGGTCCAGCCGTGGAAGGGGTGGGTGCCCCGCAGGCTGTGGAGGGCTGATTCCTGGTCCAGGGGCGGGTGGCCCGTCAACCAGACCCACGCCGCCACGAGCCCCACGGCCACAGGCATGGTGGTCAGCACGTTGCCCAGGGTGGCGATGGCCTGGGTGCGGGTGATGGACGCCACCAGCTCGATCTCCCGTGTCTGGCCATCGTCGATCTCCAGGGCCCGGGCCAGGGCCGAGGCGGTCATGGCCGGCTGCTTCGAGGCTAGGCTGAAGCCCAGGAGCTGCATGGCGCAGAAGCTCACCGCGTAGTTGGCCGTCAAGGTGAGACCGGAGAGCAAGGGGGCCATGGCCAGGGCGGAAAGGCCGATCTTGAACAGGGCCGTTCCCGCGGTGAGAAGGCCGCCGCCCGCCGCTGATCGCCCCATGGCCCACCACTCGGACCGGTCTCGGGCGATGTAGTGTTCACCTGTCTCGCCCGTGTGCTCCACGACCTTGCGGGCCAGGCGCTTGACGGTGGTGCGCAGGAGGGACAGCAGCCCATGCTGCGCGGCGCTGCCCCGCACCAGCTCGGCGGCGAAAGCCGCGCCATTCCCTCGACCCGCCGCGAAATCGAGGATCTGGCCGATCCGTGTCAGCTGGGCCTCCAGCAGCTCCAGCCGGAACACCAGGTCCGTGGAGACGCCACGCTCATCGAGCCGGGCATGGGCCTCGGCCAGGGTGGCGCCGCAGGCCGTCCAGCAGGCCTCCCAGGCGGCCCGGGCAGCGGGGTCGCGGGGCTGCTCCCCGGCGTCATGGACCACCCGCGTGAGGCGGAAGAAGGGGGAATCGGCGTCGCTGCCCTCCGGGTCCAGGGCCAGCAGATCTCGGGAGAGGCCCACAGCCGCTGCCCGGTGGGCCAGCAGGCGGGCTGCATGGGCCCAGATGTCCGGCGGAGGCGTCAGCAGGGGGGCCCACAGGATTTTGAGATCCGTCGGCAGGCCTTCCACCCAGGCGGCATCCTCTTCATCCAGGTCCAGGCGGTCGAGGAGCGCGTAGAGGTCGCCCTCGGGATCGAGACGGGGGATGATCCGGTCCACGATCCGCAGGAAGCCCTCGCCCATCAGGGTGGTGCGGTCCGGCAGGCCCGTCTCGGCGAGGAGACGGATGGCCGATGCGTGATTCCAGGCGTCGGAAAGCGGGCCCGTGAGCCCTCGGAAGACCAAGCCTCCGTGGAGCCGCCGCAACCGCGTCGTGCGCCGGGGCTCCCCGTCCACCGAGCTCACCGGCGAAGCTTCCAACAGCCACCGCAGCAGCTGCTCCAGGTTCGGTGGGCCGCCGGTCAGGAGTTGGTCCAGCCTGGGGTCAGACAGGGGCATCGGGACTCCGGAGGAGCCCACAGGGTGGCACAACCCTAGAATCCGGGCTTCGTCCGATCGGATGGGGTACGACTAGTCTGGTTCAGGAACTGTTGCACTGCTTGGGGATCCACCGTCGCGGGGGTGCCGGACCAGGGTTGGGACGGGCGCAGCATGAGCAGCATGTCCTCAGGACAGCCGACCTGTTCGTAGATGCGTTCCACCTTGGCCGCCAGCTGCGCGGTGGTGCATTCTCCCGCCAGGGCCTCGCGCAGGAGCGCCTCCCGCCAGCGGTCCTGCGCGCGGGACCAGCCCGTGCTCCCGGGCCGGGGCGTCCTGCCCACGGCCTCGGCACAGGCCGCCCAGAGGTGGGCCTCGAACGTCCGCAGGGCTTCCCCGCCAAGCAGACGCAGGCGGCTGGCCGCCGGGCCTTCGTCCGCCACCCAGGCCTGGATCTCCGCGGCTTCGAGGAGTCCGAAGTCGTGGCCGCTGACGATGTCATCCCAGCCAGGTTCGCCGTGGCAGGCGCGGAAGGCGTCGAAGGCGCTCATGGGAGTCTCACGCGAGGAGGTGAAGGGCGAGGTGGGCGGCGACCCGGGCGCTGGCCTCGGCGCCGTCCAGCATGGGGGCCAGTTCCATGAGGTCCGCGCCCACCCACGGCTCGCTCCACAGGCGGCTGGCCTGGATGAGACGCACGGTCTCCTCGAAGCTGAGCCCGCCGGGGACCGGCTCCGCCACCGCGGGCACGAGCACGGGATCAAGGGCGTCCAGGTCCAGGCTCAGGTAGGCGGGGCCCCGGCCCACGGCAGCGATATCGGCGGCCAGACGCGCGACCAGGCGCGGGTCCCGCAGGTCCGCGGGCGTCCACATCCGTACCCCGGCAGCCTGGAGATAGGCCAGCTCGCCGTCGTCGAACCGGGGCGCGCGCAGGCCTGCCTGCACCACCCGCCCTGGATCGAGCAGGCCTTCCTCGAGGGCCTGCCGGACCCAGGTGCCGTGATGGAGGTCCGTGCCCCAGGCGGCGCCATCCGCAGCGTCCGGGTGGGCGTCCAGGTGCAGGAGGCCCAGGGGACCGTGCTGGAGCGCCAGGGCCCGCAGGGCGCCGAGCGTGAGGCTGTGGTCGCCGCCCAACATCAACGTGCGGCAGCCGGTCATGGCCCAGGCGCCCACGGTGGCCTGGACGGTCCGGATGGCCTCGGCCAGGGAGAAGGGCAGGGTGGGAATGTTGCCGCCATCCAGCCACCCGTGGGCGGCGCCGGAGCCCAGAAGGGGCCGCCCCTCGCGGAGATGGTCGGGCATGGGGTGGGTCCCGAGGCCCATGGAGGCTGCCCGCAGGGCCCAGGGGCCCAGGCGGGCGCCCGGGCGGTTGATCACGCCGGCGTCGCAGGGAACCCCCAGCACTACGCCTGTGGCTGGCCGCGGGTCGAGGACGAGGGGCAGGCCCAGGAAGGGCGTGAGCCCCGTGCGGAGGCCCTGCATGAGGACGTCAGTGGACATGGCGGCTCCGAGGTTCGAGGGCCGTGCGGAAGGCGTCGATCCACTGGTCCGGATCCTTGAAACCGGCCGGATGCAGGGGCGGCTCTGCCACCACGGTGAGGGACGTGCGCGTGGTGAAGAGGGTGCGGAGGTGCGGCAGGAGGGTCTCGTCGCCGGTCCATGGGTAATGGGGGGCCGGGCTGCTGAGGCGGAAGGGCTGGGCGGGCAGGCCCAGTTCAAAAACCGCCCGCAGGCCACCCTCGTAGAACGGCGCCAGACGCTCGCCCCGGGTGGTGGTGCCCTCCGGGAAGAGCAGCATGTCCCGGCCTTCCCTCAGCGAGGCGGCGAAGCGGGCCAGGGCCGCCGCCCGGCTGGTGGCGTCGTCGCGATCCACGAAGTGGATGCCGGATTGCCGCGCCCACCGGCCGATGACGGGATAGCCGGTGACCTCGCCCTTGGCGATGGTGCCCATGGGACGGAGGCTCATGAGGGCCACGGGGTCCACCCAGCTGAGGTGGTTGGCCACCCAGAGGGGGATGTCTTTCCGGGGATATCCCGCCACCTCGAGGTCCACACCGAGGGCCGGGAGGAGCCGGCGCGCCCAGCGATGCATGCCGGGCTGCGGCTCCGCCCCGGCCGCCAGCCGGGGCAGCAGGGCGAAAGTCGGCCAGAGGACGCCGGCCCAGCTCACTAGCTCACCAGCTTCAGGCGGGTGTAGCGGGCCCGCACGCGCTCCAGGTCGTCCCGGGTGATGGCGGACCAGAGCCGGGTGTCGCCGGGGCCGTAGTAATCGTGGACCTCCGACACCACGCGGGCGCCCAGGGCATGGTGCACGCTGCGGGCGTCATCGTTGCCGGGCTCCACCAGGAACCGGCATTCCTCCACGTTCTCCTGGAGCAGCTTGGCCACCATGGCGCGGATGAGCAGGTAGTTCACCCGGCCCTTCTGGAAGTCGGGATGCACGGCCAGCGTGGCGCAGTAGACCGTGGTCCCCTTCACGAAGTTGAGGACGTAGCCCACGGGCCGGCCGCCGTCCATGGCCAGGAAGCACCAGTCGCCGTAGAGCTCGGTGCAGAGGCGCAGGTAGTGGGGGCACAGTTGGCCGGCCCCGTCCCCGGACCAGATCTCGGACTCGAGGCGCTGGAGGTGGGCGAAGTCGGCGCTGCCGAGCGGCCGGACGGCGTAGCGGGCGCCTTCGGGATGAGGGCTGAGGGTCGCGATGGTCATGGCGGGCCTCCCTGGTGTTTGCACCAGGATCGGAGGCAGTCATGACGGGCCTGCGAAGGCGCGGCGATTTTGCCGCGACATTCCTGCGGATCAGAAGAACGGCGCCAGCAGCTTGAGGAAGCCCGCGGCGAGCAGGGCGCTGATGGGGATGGTGAGCACCCAGGCCACGACGATGTTCCCGGCCACGCCCCAGCGCACGGCGGAGACGTTCATGCTGGCGCCCACGCCCATGATGGCGCCGCTGATCACGTGGGTGGTGCTGACCGGAATGCCCATGTGGGCCGTGGCGAAGAGGACGATGGCCGAGGCCGTCTCCGCGGCGAACCCATGGATGGGCCTCAGCTTGACGATCTTGGCGCCCATGGTGCGGATGATCTTCCAGCCGCCGGACATGGTGCCGAGGCCCATGGCCGTGGCGCAGGCCAGCTTGACCCAGATGGGGACGTCGACCTTCACGCCATGGGTGTGGAGCTTTCCGTAGGTGATGAGGGCCAGGGCGATGATGCCCATGGCCTTCTGCGCATCGTTGGTGCCGTGGGTGAAGGCCATGGCACCGGCAGAGACCAGCTGGAGCTTCCGGAACGCCAGGTTGACGCGGTGCCCGGCCGTATGACGCACGATCCACAGGATGACGATAATGAGGAGCATGGCGATGAAGAAGCCGACCACGGGGCTCACGATGAGGAAGGTCCCGACTTCTTCGAGCTTGGCGGTGTGGAGGGCGCCGCGTCCCGCTTGGGCGACCACGGCGCCGGCGAGACCGCCGACGAGCGCATGGCTGGAACTGGAAGGGATGCCGAAATACCAGGTGATGAGGTTCCAGACGATGGCGGACAGCAGGGCCGCCACGATGACGGCGGGTACCACGAACTGGCTGTCCGCGATGCCCTTGGCGATGGTGGTGGCCACCTGGGTGCCCAGGAGGGCGCCGCCGAAGTTCAGGATGCCCGCCATGAGGATGGCGTTCCGGGCGCTGAGCACGCCGGTGGAAACGACCGTCGCGATGGCGTTCGCGGTGTCGTGGAAGCCGTTGATGTAATCAAATACGAGCGCGAGGCCGACGATCAGCACCAGGGCCGGGATGATGCCTTCGAGCATGAGTGGCTCCGGCCTACGCGTTCTTCATGACGGTGGAGCCGATGACCTTGGCCACCAGCTCGATCTTGTCGGTGGCGTCCTCGATCTTTTCGAGCATCTCCTTCCACTTCACGAGCTCGATGGGATCCTTGGGATCCTGGAAGATCTGGGCCAGGCCCGCGTGGTAGATGGAGTCGGCCTTGTTCTCCAGGGCGTGGACCCGGCGGATGCGATCCCCGATCTCCTTCTGGTTGGACATGTTGCGCAGGGACCGGGTGAGGTGGAGGATCTCGCCGGCACCTTCCACGATGATGGAGCTGATCTCCGTGACGGCGGGCATCACGTGGCTGATGCGGTAGAGGATCAGGCGCTCGCACACCGAATGGATGCGGTCGATCACGTCGTCGATGGAATGCGCCAGAGCCAGGATGTCCTCCCGGTCGATGGGCGTGACGAAGGTGTGGTTCAGGCGGTCGATGATCTCGTGGGTGATGTCGTCGCCGGCGTGCTCCAGGTCCTTCATCTGCCGGCGCAGCTCTGCGAACCGGTCCGGATCGCCGCTGCGGATCTCACGATCGAATAGCTGCGCTGCTTGGTAGACGTTGCCCGAAGCGGATTCCAGGAGATCGAAGAAAACCATCTCCCGAGGCTTGAGCCAGCGCATCACGGCATTCAAGGACATGACCACTCCCACAGATCCGTCCTCCACTGTACCGGTTCCGGGAGTGCAAACGGAGCGTAAATTGGCCGCCGGCCGGTGGGTTGTGACCCCGTAGACGGTGTATGGTCAGAAGGCATGGCGGAACACAGCTCACATCGCGAGGCGGGGCCCGGCGTGAGGGCCTTCCTGGAGCGCGCCCTCGTTTGCCTGGGGGCCGTGCTGTTCCTGGGCCTGGGACTGGGCATGACGGTCCAGAAAGGGGTGTCCGCGCCCTGGATCCTGGGACTTGTGGCCACGGTGGTGATGGTGGTCATCCTCATGGCCCGCTGGCAGGTGCGCCTGGTGGCGGAACCCCTGGGGCGCCTCCTGGGCGGGTCGCGGCCCAGTGCCATCGCGGATCTCCCCCAGGCCTGGTCGGCACTGGAACAGGAGAACCTGGATCTCCGGGAGCGTGCGGCCCGCGAAGATCGCCTGCTCCCCGGCATCATGGCCCGGCTCGAGGAGGGCGTGCTGCTCTTCGGACCCACGGGCGGCCTGGAGCAGTTCAATCCGGCAGCCCAGCGGCACCTGGGATTGGGCGCGCCCCTGGACAAGGGGATGGCCGTGGCCGAGGTGTTCCGGGATGCCGACAGCCCACCGGCGGTGCAGCGGGCCTACCAGGGCGTTCCTTCCGAGTGGCGGCTGGCGCGGGCGGGCCGCACGCTCCGGGTGCGGGCCATCCCCTTCGCGCCGGTGGGCAGCATCTCCGGCGTGCTGCTGACCGTCGACGATGTGACGAGTCAGGAGGCTCTGGAAACCACCCGGCAGAAGTTCATCTCCAACGTCAGCCACGAGCTGAAGACGCCGGTGACGGCCATCCGGATCGCGGCGGAAAACCTGCAGGAGGAGGACCTGCCGGAGGCGGCCCTGGGCGGGACGCGCTCCATCCTTCGTTCCGTGGACCGGCTGGCCATGCTGCTGGGAGATCTGTCGGAACTGAGCCGCATCGAAAGTGGGGCCATGCATCTGGAGCCGGTCCGGCTCGACCTTGCCGCCTTCATCGCCACGGTGGTGAAGGATCAGCAGGCCCGGCTGGCGGAAGCCTCCGTCCAGTTGGACGTCGACGTCGAAGCCCCGGACGGGGCCACCCTTCTGGCGGACCCCCTCCGTCTGAGTCAGGTGCTGGAGAACCTTCTTTCGAACGCCATCAAGTTCAGTCCGCCCGGAGGCCGTGTGCGGCTCGGCGTCCGCCTCTCAGCCCAGGGGCAGGTCTGGGAGGTGAGCGATGAGGGACCAGGCGTCCCGGAGGCGGAGCAGGGGCGCATCTTCGAACGGTTCTACCGGGCCCAGGCCGCGAAGGCCAAGCCCGGCACGGGCCTGGGACTGGCCATCGTGAAGCACCTCTGCCGCCTGATGGGCGGCGAGGTCGCCCTCGAGAGCCGGCCGGGGGAAGGGGCCACCTTCCGGGTGATCCTGCCGCCCCAGCCCGGGGAGCGCGACCAGGTCTAGGGGACCGGGCTGAATCCCAGCGGGAGTCTTCAAGCCTCGCTGGGCCCGCCCAGGCGGTAGCCGACTCCCACCACCGTTTCGATCTGCTCCGCGGCCACGGGGCCGATCTTGGCCCGGACGCGGCGGACGTGGGCGTCGATGGTGCGGCTCTCGCCGAGGTATTCCAGTCCCCAGACCTGCTGCAGGATCTTCTCGCGGGTGAGGACCCGGCGGGGGTTGGCGAGGAAGTACACCAGAAGCTCGAACTCACGGCGCGTGAGGTCCACGAGCTGGCCGTCCACCCGGGCCGTGTGCATGTCCAGATCCACCGTGATCGGGCCGAAGGTGAGCTGGCGGGGGCGTTCGGACGGCTCCGCCGGCGTGGACCGGCGGAGGATGGCCCGCAGCCTGGCCGCCAGTTCCCGGGTGGAGAATGGCTTGGAGATGTAGTCATCCGCGCCCAGTTCCAGGCCGAGGACCCGGTCGATCTCCTCGCTCCGCGCCGTCACGAGGAGGACGGGAAGGCTCCGGTGCGCGCTGTGGCCACGAATGGCCCGGAGCACATCGAGTCCGTCCATGTCTGGCAGGCTCAGGTCGAGGAGGGCCGCGTCCAGACGGGATCCGGAGGCGCCGAGCGCCTGGAGGGCCTCGCGGCCGGTGCCCACGCTGGTCAGGCTGAAGCCCTCGCGGCGCAGATGCTGTTCCAGGCCGAGACGGATCTCGGTGTCGTCTTCCAGGAGGAGGATGTGGGGCATGGGATCCTTCCCCCCTATTCTACGGAATCGCCGCGGAGATAGGTGTGCTTGGCGCTGCGGCCCTCGAGGATGAAGAGCACTTCCTCCGCGATGTTGGTGGCCTGGTCCGCGATGCGCTCCCAGTTCTTGATGACGAGGATGAGGTGGCTGGCCCGTTCGATGCAGAGGGGATCCGCCAGCATGCTGCGCAGCAAGTCGCGATAGAGCTTCCCGTAGAGGGCGTCCACGCTGTCGTCGCTCAGGATGACGGCATGGGCCAGAGCGGCGTCGTTGCTCACGAAGGCGTCCACGGCCCGGCGGACCATGCTCCGGGTCTCCGTGCCCAGGCGCTCCAGATCATTCCCGGCCAGGATGGGCGGATGGACCATGCCCACGCGGCGGGCAATGTTGCAGCAGTGGTCGCCGATGCGCTCCAACTCGGGGATGATCTTCAGGCTCGAGGCGATGCGACGCAGGTCCGAGGCCGCGGGGTTCCGGAGGGCCAGGAGGTCGATGCACTGCTGATCGAGCTTCAGCTCCCACTCGTCCATGCGGCGGTCCAGGTGGTTCACCTGGTCGGCCTTGGCCTGGGATGGCTCCGCCAGGGCCTGGATGGTGAGCTCGAGCATCTCCTCCGCCACCCCGGCCATGGCCATGATGCCTTCCCGGAGTTCCTTCAGTTCCGTGTCAAACTGCCGCATCAGCCGAACCTCCCCGTGATGTAGTCTTCCGTCATTTGCACCTTCGGCGTGGTGAAGATCCGCTCCGTCAGGTCCATCTCCACCAGCCTGCCCAGCCAGAAGAAGGCCGTGTAGTCGCTGACCCGGGCCGCCTGCTGCATGTTGTGGGTGACGATGACGATGGTGAGGCTCTCCTTCAGCTCGGTGATGAGGTCCTCGATCTTGGCGGTGGCAATGGGATCCAACGCCGAGCATGGCTCATCCATCAGGAGCACTTCAGGATTCACCGCCAGGGCCCGGGCGATGCAGAGTCGCTGCTGCTGGCCGCCGCTCATGCCGCTGGCGCTTTCCTTGAGCCGGTCCTTCACCTCATCCCAGAGGGCGGCCTTGCGCAGCGCGTCCTCCACGATGCCGTCCAGGGTCGCGCGGTCCTTGACTCCGAAGAGGCGAGGCCCGAAGGCGACGTTCTCGTAGATGGACTTGGGGAAGGGGTTCGGCTTCTGGAAGACCATGCCTACGCGGCGCCGGAGGTCCACTACGTCGATGCCGCCGCGGTAGATGTCCACGCCGTCGATCTGGATGTCGCCGCTGACGTCGACGTCCGCAGCGACCTCGTGGATGCGGTTGAAGCACTTGAGGAAGGTGCTCTTGCCGCATCCGCTGGGGCCGATGATGGCCGTCACGCGCTCGGCGTGGATGTCCATGGACAGGCCGTCCAGGATCTTCTTCGGGCCGTAGCTGAAGTCCATGTCGCGGACGGACAGCTTGATGGGCTTGGTTTCGGGGGTGGTCGGGATGAGCATCAGCGCGTCCGCCGTCGGATGGCGCGGTCCACCAGGCGGACCAGCAGGTTCAGGGTGAGGAGGACCAGGATCATCACGGCCGCGGTGCCCGCCGCGATTTCCCGGGCGTCGGGCAGGGTGCCGTCCGAGGTGACGTACCAGAGGTGCACGGAGAGGGTCTCACCGGGCACCGTGAGGCGGAAGTCCGGGAACTGCGCGCTGGCGTTGGTGCCCGCGGTGAAGACCAGGATGGCGCTCTCGCCGAAGGCCCGGCCCGCCGTGAGCACCAGGCCCGTGAGGATGCCCGTGGCGGCGTAGGGCAGGGCCACCTTGAGGATGGTCTGCAGCTTGGTGGCGCCCAGGCCGTAGCTGGCTTCCTTCAGCTCCCGGGGGACGGCCAGCAGGCTCACCTCGGTGACGCGGGTGATCACGGGGATGTTCAGCAGGGCCAGGGTGAGGGCGCCGGAGCGGATGGAGAAGCTCCAGCCCATGGCCTGCACGAAGACGATCATGCCGAAGAGGGCCAGCACGATGGAGGGCGTGGCGGCGAGAGTCTCGATGCAGAGTCGGAGGAAGCGCAGGGCCCGGCCCTGGCCCGCATAAGCCGCCATGTAGATGCCGGCGCCCAGGCCCACGGGCAGGGAAATGCCCAGGGAGAGCACCACCAGGTAGATCGAGTTGAAGATCTGCGGCTTGATGCCGCCGCCGGCGTCGAGGGTCTCGGGCATCTTCGTGAGGAAGCCCAGGTTCAGGACCGGCCAGCCCTGCTTGAGGATGGCCCCCACGAAGAGGATCAGCACGGCCACGAACGTCAGCGCGATGGCCCAGAGGACACCGCGCATGAGGCGGTCCACGACCTTGGAGGTCCGGGAGCGGCGGAAGACGGGGACGGCGACGTTCATCAGGCCTCCTTCCCGCGGCCCAGGCGACGAGTGGCCAGGATCAGGACCATGGTCAGGAGGTAGAGCAGCAGACCCATGGCGAAGAGGACGTTGTTCCAGGTGGAGCCGGCCGCCGTGTTGGGGAGCTCCTGCACCAGCTCGGTGGTGAGGGTCGCCGCCGGCGTGAAGAGGGCGCGGAGGAACGGGGCCCGGTCCGTGGATTCCCGCATGAGGGCCACCCACTGGGGGTTGTTGCCGATGACCATCTGCACGGCCATGGCCTCGCCGATGGCCCGGCCCAGGCCCAGCACCATGGCGGTGAGCAGGCGGGGGCGGGCCGCGGGAATGAGGACGCGCCAGATGGACTGCCAGCGGCTGGAGCCCAAGGCCTGGGCGCCTTCGTCCAGGGCGGCGGGCAGGGACTCGAAGGCGTCCGTGGACAGGCTGACGATGGTGGGCACGATCATGACCGCCAGGATCAGGGCGGACACGGCGAAGCCGGAAGCCGGGGCGTCCGCCAACCAGGTCCGGCTCACCAGGGGCAGCACCACGGTGAGCCCGAAGATGCCGTAGACCACCGACGGGATGCCCACGAGCAGATCCATGACCTGGCGCATGAGGTTGCGCATCCAGGCCGGGGCCATCTTGGCGATGAACACGCCCGTGAGGACGCCGGCCGGGGCGGCGATGAGAAGGGCCAGCCCGGTGACGCCCAGGGAGCCCGCGATGAAGGGCAGGATGCCGAAGCGATCCGAGGAGGGGGCCCAGTCCGCGGACAGGAAGACCTCGGAGAAGCTCAGGGTCCTCCCGGTGTTGCCGGCCATGGGCAGAAAGGCGGCCAGCCCGCGGGTGGCCAGGAAGTAGAGGATGCCTCCGATGAGGCCCACCACCAGGAGGCTGCAGACCAGGAAGCCGAGGTGGGCCCAGCGGTCCGCCAGCCGCTGGAGCCGGCTGTGCTTGAAGGCGGGTGCGCCGGCACCGGCCGGGCTGAGCCCATCCTCAAGCACGGGATAGCCGCCTTCGGAGGCGGCCGCGATGGAGACTTCAGGTGCCTGGGGCATGGGCTCGCCTTTCCGCAAACCACCCGGCGGCAGGGCCGCCGGGTGGGCAAGGGTGGTCCCGATGGAGCTCAAAGCTTGGTCTTGAGGGACTTCACGTAATCCACCGGCAGGTAGCCGGCCTTGATCACGTTCTGCTGGAACGACGGGCTCAGGATGTAGGCCAGGAAGTCCTCCACGGCCTGCTTCACCTTGGGGTCGCCCAGCTTGGCGGGGTTGGTGTAGGCGTGGCCGAAGGAGAAGACCGGGTACTTGCCGGACTTCACGGTCTCGTTGGAGCAGGCCACGCCGTTGTAGGCGATGCCGGCGATCCGGTTCTTGTTCTTCTCGAGGTGCTCCAGCTCCACGAAGGAGACGGCCCCGGGCGTGGTGGCCACGGCGGTGACGACGGCGCCGGTGGAATCCTGGATCAGCACGTCCTTGGCGAACTCCTGGTCGTGCAGGATGGTCTTCTTCTGGACCGCGCGGGTACCGGAGGATTCGGGGCGGATCACACGGACGATCTTCCGGTTCTGCCCGCCGACCTCCTGCCAGTTGCCGATCCTGCCGGTGAAGATCTGCTCGGCCTGCTGGGCGGAAAGGCTCTTCACGCCCACGCCCGGATGCGCGACCAGGGTGAAGGGCTGGACCACGATGTTGTGGTTCTTGATGCCCGCCTTCTCCTGGTCGGGGGTGGCGAACACATCGGAGATGCCGATATGGCAGCCGCCGCTGGTTACCTGGTTCAGGCCGGTCATGGAGCCGCCGCCGCTCACGGCGATCTGGACACCGGGATGGGACTTCATGTAATCCTCGGCCGCCTTCTTGACGATCGGGCCCAGGGCGGTGGAGCCCATGACGGTCACGGTCTGGGCCTGGGCGGTCCCGGCCACGAGCAGACCAGCCAGGACGGCCTGGGCCATGAATCGGATCTTCATCGTTGCCTCCTTCAATGACCTCGACTCTGAGGGCCCTGGGTGAAGGCCTGTGACCATGGGTGTGACATCCCTGTAACTTCCGCCGGGCCGCTCGGGGCCCCCTAGGGGGTTCTAGGCTTGCCCCCCAGGGAATAAGTGGATTTAATGGTTGAAGATCCAGCGGGCAGATCGAGGCCACGCCCTTTGCCCCCGGGGATCGCGACCATCCCTTTTTTCCATTCCGGGTGGCCGAAGCCAGGGCAGGGCCCCCTTCGGTTTCCCGACCTCCCATCCCGATATCCAGCCCCAAGGAAGGCCGCCGCGCTTGCCATGCGCCAGCCGTAGCCTGGGAACCCACAGGAGAATCCTTGAATCCCAAGAAAACCATGATGATCAACGCCACCGATCCAGAAGAGATCCGGGTGGCCAGCCTGATCGACGGCGTGCTGTTCGACTACGACGTTGAGTTCCTCCACAACGAGAAGATCAAGGGCAACCTCTACAAGGCCAAGGTGGTCCGGGTGGACACCAGCCTCCAGGCCGCGTTCGTGCACTTCGGCGGCCAGAAGAACGGCTTCCTGCCCCTCGGGGAGCTGCCCCGCGACATGAGCGAAGGCCGCCGGGGGCGGATCCAGGAGATCCTCCAGCGGGACCAGGAGATCCTCGTCCAGGCCGTCCGCGAGGAACTGGGCACCAAGGGCGCCATGATGACCGGCCAGATCAGCCTCGCGGGCCGGTACCTGGTGATCACGCCCGGGAACCCCGTCAATGGCATCAGCCGCAAGATCGAGGGCACCGAGGAACGCCGCCACTTCAAGCAGCTGGTCGACACCCTGGAGATCCCCGAGGACATCGGCGTGATCGTCCGCACCGCCAGCCTGGGCGTCACGAAGGAGGACTTCCAGCGCGATCTGGAGTACCTGCTGGACACCTACAAGGAAGTCCTGAACCGCTACAAGCACCGCCACGGCCCCGGCTTGGTCTGGCAGGAGGATGACGTCGTCACCCGCACCCTGCGCGACACCTTCAGCGCCGACGTGGAGGAAGTCCAGATCGACGATCTGGACACGTTCCATGCGGCCCAGTCCTTCTTCAAGCGCACCATGCCGCAGCACCTGGACGTGCTGAAGCACTACACGGGCAAGAAGCCCCTCTTCTCCCGCTTCCAGCTGGAGGAGCAGATCGACCGCATCTACGGCCGGAAGGTGCCCCTGCCCAGCGGTGGTGCCCTGGCCCTGGATCAGACCGAAGCCATGGTGGCCATCGACGTGAACAGCGGCAAGACCTCCGGTGACGGTGTGGAGGACATGGCGTTCAAGACGAACATGGAGGCCGCCGAGGAGGTGGCCCGGCAGCTGCGCCTGCGCGACTTGGCGGGCCTGGTCGCCATCGATTTCATCGACATGAAACGCGACTCCCACATCCGCGCCGTGCAGGACCGCCTGGTGGAGTGCCTCAAGGCTGACAAGGCCCGCATGGAGGTGGGAAAGATCAACCGCTTCGGCGTGCTCGTCATGACCCGTCAGCGCATCCGGCCCAGCCTCCAGCACGTGAACCACGAAGCCTGCCCCACCTGCGCCGGCACCGGCAAGGTGAAGACCCTGGAAGCCCTGGTGCTGTCCGTGGTGCGTCGCCTGCAGGGTATCCTGGCCAAGGGTGGCATCGGCGAGATCCGCGTGAAGCTCGCCCCGGCCATCGCCGCGGCGGTCCAGAACCAGAAGCGCCGAGACCTGGCACAGCTGGAGGAGCAGAGCGACGCCAGGATCCTCATCCAGGCGGATTGGTCCATGTCCTACGGCGAGATGGCCGCCGAGATTGAGCGGGCGGAGGAAGCCCCGGTCGAGAAGGCCGCACCCAAGCCGCACCGTGAAAAGGGCGCTCCGGAGGACGAGACCGTGGTCCTGGGCGGCGACAGCCCGATTTCCTTCGAGAAGGCCCTGGGCACTCCGGGTGAGCCCGCCAAGGAGCCCAAGAAGGAAGCCTTCAAGTACGACCGGCGCGACCTCCAGCGGGCCGCCCTGGATGAGCGGGAGCGGCTGCGCGCCCTCTTCGAGAGCGCCAAGCCCGAGGACGAGGAAGAAGAGGAAGGGACCGACGCCGAAGGCGGGGAATCCAAGGGCGAAGGCGCCAAGCGCAAGCGCCGCCGCCGTCGCCGGAAGGGTGGCGCCGAGCGGAATGGCGAGGGGGCGGTGATGCCCGCCGCCGATTCCACCGAGCCGGCTTCCCGCCCTGAGCCTTCGTATGAGGCCCAGCCCGAGCCGCCGAAAGCCACAGCGGACCTCGTGGCCAGCCTCCTGACTCCCAGCCCGCGGCCGAAGATTGGCGGCGCCACGCCCGCCGCCCACGAGCCCGAGGCGGCCCCGGCCAAGCCCAAGCGCACGCCCCGAGCCAAGGTGGCTGCGTTGCCGGAACCCGCGGCGGCGGTGCCGCCCGCGCCCGAGCCGGTCCAGGCCGCTGAACCTGCGGCGGAAGCTCCCGCCAAGAAGAAGGCCACACCGAAGCCCAAGGCGGCGGCCAAGACAGCTGCCAAGACCGCCCCCAAAGCCGCGGCCAAGGCCGAGGAGGCCTCCGCCAAGACTGAGGAAGCCCCCGCCAAGGCCAAGGTCACGCGCGCCAAGAAACCCAAGGCCGAGTAGCCGTCCATGTCGATCTACTGGCTGGCCCCTCTCGCGTCCCTGGCCACCCTTCTGGGCGGCTGGGGCGTGGTGCGGTTCCTCCAGGGACGGGCGCAGTTCATGCGCCTGCTCTCCGGGGTGGCGGCGGGTTACCTGCTGTCCGTCACCGTGGTCCGCATCATTCCGGAATGCATGGAGGCCAAGGGCGGCGAGGGCAATGCCTTCTGGGTCCTGGCCGGCTACCTGCTGGTCCACATCATGGAGCACGGCATCACGCTCCACTTCCACTACGGCGAGGAGACCCACAAGGATGGGACGCCCCTGAGCGGCGTCCTCGCCCTGGTGGGGCTCTCCCTGCACAGCCTCATGGACGGCGTGGCCATCGCCGCCGCGCTGGCCACCCACAGCAACCTCGGTCCCCTGGTGGTGCTGGGCATCCTCTTCCACCGCATTCCCGAGGGCGGCACCATCGCGTCGATCTTCCTGGTGCGGGGCTTCGGCAACCGGGGCGCCATCCTGGCCGCGGCGACCCTGGCCCTGGCCGCCCTGGTGGGAGCGGCGGGGCAGTCCATGCTGGGCCTCCCCACGGGTCCGGTGCTGGGACTCACGGCTGGATTGGCGCTCTACGTGTCCAGCTCCGACCTTCTGCCGGAAGTGCAGAAGGTCTCCGGCTTCCGCAGCACGGTAGCGCTCCTGGCCGGGGTGGGCATCTTCCTCGTCAGCTCGCGGCTGCTGCCGCACCATCACTGACCGCCCATGGCCATCCCCGGGAGGACCCGAGGCCTGCTGCTGGGTGCCGTGCCGGCCCTGCTGGCGGCCCAGGGCCTGCCCGACCTTCCGCAGCCCCTTCCGCTGGATGCGCCCACGCCCGCGGAGCTGCTGCCCCTCCGCCCCTTCCGCGTGGACCGGGGGCCGGGTCTGGCCAGGGTGCCCTTTGATTACCGAGGGGAAGGGGTCTTCGAGGAGGCCGATGTCTGGACGCTGGAGCAGGGCGCCATCCAGTCCGAGGGATTGCTGCTGCTGGCGGACCGCATCCGGTACCACATCCCGGACGGCCGCCTGGTGGCGGAAGGGCACATCCGCCTGGAGGGCCCGGGCCTGCGGCTCCGGGGCGAGCGCCTGGAGATGGACTGGGAGCGGCGATCGGGCCAGGCCTGGGCGCTGCAGATGGACCTGCCTCCAAGCTGGACCCTGCGCTCCAGCCACGTGGCCTTCACCACGCTGCGCACCTGGGCCTTCGATGCCGTGGAACTGAGCCCTTGCCCGGAGGAGAAGCCCGGCTGGAAGGCCCGTCTCTCCTCCCTGAAGATCGACCTGGATGGCTTCGCCAGCATGTGGAACGCCCGGGTGCTCCTGGGGGCCGTCCCGATCTACTACGTCCCCTACGCCCTGTATCCGGCGCAGGCGGAGCGGACCTCGGGCCTGCTCCCCCCGAAAATCGGGATGTCCAGCGCCTTCGGCACCACCCTGGGGCTTTCCTACTACCAGGTCATGGGGGATTCGGTGGACGCCACCCTGTCGCCGGAGTACTTCACGAAGGAGGGCGTCCTCTGGGGCGGAGAAGCGCGCTGGCGGCCCGACCTGACCCACCAGGGCAGCTTCTCCGGCCAGACCATCCACCAGAAGAGCCTCGACGAGCGCCGCTACCGTTACTCGCTGAAGGAGGTGTGGCAGCGTGAGGATGGCTGGCAGCTCACGGCGGACGTGAACCAGGCTTCGGACAACCTCGTCGATGCGGATTTCGGGAAGGGCCTCGGCTACCTGGGCGCCACCAGCTTTGACTCGGCGATCTACCTCGGGCGCACCTACACCTTCGGAAACCTCAACCTCTCGGCCGCCGAGCAGCGCAGCTTCTTCTACACCAAGGACCAGGGGGATCCCTTCTACAGCCCGGATTTCCCGGCCTCCCTCCGGCGGCAGACGCTGCCCCAGGCGGAATTCCGCTTCTTCCCTGTCTCCCTGGTCGGTCCCCTGTACCTCGATGGCGGCGTGCGGGTGGGCCGCTTCGCCTACCGCATCGAAGGCAGCGCCACGGCCCCCGCGGATACCTACGCCTGGGACCGCCAGGATGCGAACGCCCGCATCCACGGCCGCCTGGGGCAGTGGGGACCCTTCCGCGCGGACTTCGAGGCCATGGGGCGCGCGACCCACTACAGCGCCAGCCTGGGCTCTTCCGTCTTCGATCCGGAGGGCGGGGCCACCGACACCGTGGTGAATCCCGCCACCAGCCCCTTCCAGGTGGACGGGGCGGCGGCGACGCGGTTCCTGGGCTCGGGGCATCTGCGGCTGTCGGGACCGCAGGTGGGGCGGACCTTCAAGGATGTCTCGATCCTCGGCTACAAGGGCGAACTCAAGCATGTCGCCGAGCCCTACTTCGGCTGGACGCAGACGAGCCTGTACGGCGAGGCGGGCAGGCTGCCCCGGTTCGATTCGGTGGATGCCTTCCCGGGCGTGAACGAAAGCGCCTCGGGCGAGCGGAGCTTCGAAGTGGGCCTCAAGCAGCACATCTTCGGCCGGTCGGGGCCTGGCACCGGGTTCGCGGATCTGGCGCGCCTCCGCATCGCCACCCGCTACCATGCGTCGCCCATCATCCTCAGCGATGGCCGCTACAAGAAGGGCTGGTCCAGCGTGGACACGGACCTGGACGTGGAACCCGACGAGCGCTTGCGGATCAGCCTCCGCCGTTCCTCCGACCTGGGCGCCGGCGGCTCGGACAATGCCCTGAGCATGGACTTCAAGGTCAAGGACGGCAGCCGGTTCAACCTGGCCTACTTCTCCACGGGCATCAACCGGTTCCTGGTGCGCCAGAAGGGTCTGCAGGCAGGCGGCGTCCAGCGTTTCTGGGACGACCGGCTCCGCCTGGAATTCAGCGCCAACTACGACTTCCACATGAGCGCCTTCGCCTCCAGCCAGGTGGCCCTGGCCTACGTGGAGCCCTGCGTGGCCTACGTGCTGAAGTACACCCACGTGGCCCTGAACACCAACCTCGTGTCCGGCGGGCGGGAGGATCGCATCGACCTGACCCTCACCCTCCGGGGGCTGGGAGACCTCTTCAGCTTCCGGCGTTGAGGGCCGTTCCTACGGCAGGAAGCGGCGGGTGATCCTGCGGTGGAGCGCGCAGCTCAGTTCGTAGGGGATGGTGCCGAGGAGCTGGGCCAGGCGTTCGAGGCTGTGCGCCGCCGCGGGGTCTCCGCTGTACAGGGTCATGGGCTCCCCCGGCGCCACGGGCACGTCCAGGGGCAGGGCCACCGTGAGGTAGTCCATGGAGATGCGGCCCACCACGGGGAAGGTCCGGCCGCGGAAGCCCACGACGGCCCGGTTCCCCAGGTCGCGGCGGTAGCCGTCCGCATAGCCGCAGGCCAGGGTGGCAATCTGGAGGGGATGCGGGGCCACGAAGGTCCGACCATAGCCCACCGTCGTGCCCGCGGGCATGGCCTTCACCCGGGCCACTTCGGCCACCAGCTCCAGGGCCGGCTCCAGGCCGAGCGCGCGGCCTTCGGCCACCATGGCCAGGCCGTACAAGGCCAGGCCGGGGCGCACGTGGGTGTCCTGGTCCAGCAGGCCCCGGAGGCAGGCGTCGCTGTTTCCGTGATGGCGCTGGGCCGGATGGACGCCTCCGTCCGCCAGCTGCGACAGGCAGGCGTCGAAGACCCGCCGTTGACGGTGGGCGAAACCAGGATCCGGATCGTCCGCCGTGGCGAAATGGCCCATGGCGCCTTCGATCCATGGGGAGAGGCGGCGCAGGGCCGGAAGGCAGTCCCCCAGCTCCGAGGGCAGGAGGCCGAAGCGTCCCATGCCCGTGTCCAGCTTCAGGTGGAGCCGCACGGGGTGCTGGGGCAGGAGGCGGGCATAGTCCTCCAGATGCTCCGGCCCCACCACCGCGATGGTGAGGTTCTCCGCGCTGGCCGCCGGCAGGGCCTCGGGGCGCAGGCCCCCCAGGACGAGGATCGGACACCGGATGCTTCCCCGGCGCAGCTCGAGACCTTCCTCGAGGCTGGAGACGGCGAGCCCGTAGGCCCCGGCGGACTCCAGGGCCCGGCCCACGGGCACGGCCCCATGCCCGTAGGCGTTGGCTTTCACCACGCCCCAGATCTGCCGCCCGCCCACAAGGGTGCGGATGCGGTCGAGGTTGCGCGCGATGCGGCCCAGGTCCACTTCCGCCCGGAGGGCCCGGCCCTCCGGATGCGGCTTCAGGGGTTCGAGGTGCTGTTCATTCACGCCCGGCGACCTTCATTCCGCCAGGCCCTGGTCCACCAGCCAGCGCTCGGCGTCGATGGCGGCCATGCAGCCGCTGCCCGCGGCGGTGATGGCCTGCCGGTACACATGGTCCTGCACATCGCCGCAGGCGAAGACGCCGGGAATGGCGGTGCGGCTGGAGCCCTTCTCCACCTGGAGGTAGCCGGTCTCGTCCATGGGCAGCTGGCCCTTGAACAGGCCCGTGTTGGGCTGGTGGCCGATGGCTACGAAGAGCCCCTCGACAGGCAGCTCGGACTCGGAGCCGTCCACGGTGTCCTTGAGCTTGAGGGCGCGGATCTTCTCCACCTTCTCGCCCATGGGCGTCTCGTGGGTGGCGGTCAGCACGTCGAGCACGACCTTGTTCCACACGGGCTGGATCTTCTCGTTCTTGAGGGCCCGATCCTGCATGGCCTTGGAGGCGCGGAGCTTGTCCCGGCGGTGGATGAGGTGGACCTTGGTGGCGAACTTCGTAAGGAAGGTGGCCTCCTCGATGGCCGTGTCGCCCCCGCCCACCACGGCGATCTCCTTGCCGCGGAAGAAGAAGCCGTCGCAGGTGGCGCAGGCGCTCACGCCGCCGCCCGTGCGGGAGAGCTGCTCATCCTTGCTGATGCCCAGCCACTTGGCCGAGGCGCCCGTGGCGATGATCACGGCGTCCGCGGTGTACTCGCCCTTGTCGGTGGAGAGTTTGAAGGGACGGGCCTGGAGGTCGGCCTTGAGGACGGTCTCGGACTTGATGGTGGTGCCGAAGCGGAGCACCTGCTCCCGCATCTCATCCATGAGGGCCGGGCCCGCGACGCCCTGGCGGAAGCCAGGGAAGTTCTCCACTTCCGTGGTGATGGTGAGCTGGCCGCCGGGCTGGGCCCCTTCGAACACCAGGGGCGCCAGGTTGGCCCGGGAGGCGTACAGGGCCGCGGTGTAGCCCGCGGGGCCGGTGCCAATGACGACGACTTTGTGGTGGCTCACAAGATTCTCCTGGCAAGGAACAGGCTTCGGCCGTCCTTCGAGTCTAGCGCGCCTGGATCGGCTGGCGCCTAGAGCGCCTGGACCGGCTGGCGCCTAGAGCGCCTGGACCGGCGGCGCCTAGTGGGCCAGCCCCCGCTCCCGCAGCAGGGCTTCCGCCGCGGCCACGTCCGCGGGGACGTCCACGCCCAGGCTCAGGAAGGGCGTGTCCGCCACGCCGATGGGGATGCCCGCCGCCAGGGCGCGGAGCTGTTCCAGCATCTCCAGCTGCTCCAGGGGGTGGGGCGCCAGCCGGGTGAAGGCTTTGAGGGCATCCGGCCGGTAGGCGTAGAGTCCCAGGTGGCGCTTGAAGTGGGCCAGCTGCTCCGGCTTCATCCAGGGCCGGAAGTCCGGCTCGAAGACCGAGGAATTGCGCAGGTAGGGAATGGGGCTGCGGCTGAAGTAGAGCGCCCGTCGGTGATCGTCGACCACCACCTTCACGGCGTTGGGGTTGAACAGCTCGTCGGCATGGGCGAACGGGCAGGCGGCCGTGCCCATGGGCAGGTCCGGCTGATCGCGCATGAGGGCCACCACGGCAGCCACGGTGTCGGGGTGCATGGCGGGCTCATCCCCCTGGATGTTGAGCACGCAGTCGAAGGATTCGCCCAGTGCTTCCAGAGCGGCCGCCGTGCGGTCCGTGCCGGAGGGCAGGGCGGGGTCCGTCATCACGGCTTCGCCGCCGAAGCCCTTCACGGTGTCGGCGATGCGGCCATCATCCGTGGCCACCACCACCCGGTCCACGCCCTGGGCCCGCTTGGCCGCCTCGAAGACCCACTGGATCATGGGTTTCCCGGCGATGAGGGCCAGGGGCTTGCCCGGGAAACGGGAGGCCTGGAAGCGGGAGGGGAGGACGGCGAGGGTGCGCATGGGAGCAGTTTAGACGGGATGAGGCCTGAGGACCGAGGCCTGAGGACCGGGGCCTGGGGACTGAACCCTCCGGACTCCAGTCTCTGGACGCTCCTGCCGATGCCACCTCATCGGGAGTTCCATGGATCCCTCCTTTGACGATGTCTGGGCTGAATGCGAGGACCTGTTCGTGCAGGCCCGGCAGAGGCTGGCGACGCTGAAATCGCCCCAGCCGCCGCACGTGGTGCAAGCCTCCGTGAACGCCCTGTTCCGCACGACCCATACGCTGAAGGGCATGGCGGGGATGCTCGGCTTCCCCCGGTTCAGCCAGGCCGCCCACCGCATGGAGGACATCTTCGACCTGATGCGCCAGGGGCGGCTCCGGTCCACGGATTCGCTGATCGAAACGCTCGAAGCCGGCATCCAGGCCCTGGAGTCCGGATTGACCGAGCTCCGGCGGGGACGGCCGGAGCCGGAGGACTACCTGCACGCCATCCGGCGCCAGCTTGGTGAGCTGGAGGCGCTGGCCAGGCCGTCCGAAGGCGCGGTCCTCGACCTCACCGCGCTCCTGGACCTCCCGCCGGACATGCTGAAGGCTCTGTCCGAGTACGAGCGGACGCGGGTGACCGCGGTGCTCCTGGTGGGCATTCCCATCCAGGGCGTCAGCGTCCGGCTGGACCTGGCGACCTTCGACGACCGCCTCCGGAGCATCAGCGAGGCGGCGGGCGCCCAGGGCGAGCTGATCTCCACCCTGCCGCTCGAGATGCACGACGACCGCGACGGCCTGTTTTTCCTCCTGCTGGTGGCCGCGCCGGCGCTGGAGACCGACGCCCTGGGCGTCCTTCCGGAGGAGAATCTGGAAATCATGGAACTGGCCGACCCGGACCGGGTGCCGGCCAGCTTGAAGGCGGATCCCGGCCCCCTAGTCGCGCCGCCAGCGCCGGGACCCGCGCCGGTGGCCTCCCATTCCCCGGAGGCATTGCCTCAGGATGCCGAGGTTCTGAGGTTGCCGGCCCAGCGGGTGGATGCCCTGGAGGCCAGGCTCATGACCGTCGCGCAGGTGCGGGACTCGGCGAGCCTGGCCCTCCGGGAGATCCAGGATCCCGGCCTGGCCCGGCCCATGGCCATGATGGGGGAGATCGAGGCCGGCCTGTTGGAGGTCCAGAAGGCCCTCCTTCAGATGCGCATGGTGAAGGTCGAGAGCCTGTTCCAGAGGATCGAGCCCATGGTGAGGGCCCTCAGCCGGGACATGGGGAAGCCGGTCCGGCTCACCTTCCAGGGCGGGGATCTGGAGCTCGAAAGAAGCCTGCTCGGGCGGCTCACGGAGCCGTTCCTCCACCTTGTGAGGAACGCCCTCGACCACGGGCTCGAGAGCCCCGAGGAACGCTCGGCCCAGGGCAAGGCGGAAACGGGTTCCCTGAAGATCTCGGCCTCTCAGCGGGGCCGGAACCTCCGCTTCGACCTCCGGGACGACGGGCGCGGCTTCGACCTAGCCCGCATCGAGGCGCGCGGCCTCGCCATGGGGCTGCTCAAGGAGGGGCAGGCCCACTCCGCTGAAGACCTCCATCGGCTGGCCCTGGAGCCCGGCTTCTCCACCAAGGAGCGGGCCTCGCAGATTTCGGGCCGGGGCGTGGGTATGGACGTCGTGCGGGCCGAGGTGGAAGGGATGGGCGGCGACATCCAGATCTCCAGCGAACCCCGCCGGGGCAGCCTGGTCCGGCTGAGCCTGCCCCTGTCCAGGGCCGTGATCGCCTGTCTGAAGGTCCGCTGCGGCCAGCAGACCTTTGGGGTGCCGCTGAACCACGTGCTTCGGGTCCAGTCGAGCCTCGCTCCCGTTCACGGGGGCGGGCGCATCGAGGTCCTGGGCCGGGACCTGCCCATGGAATCGCTCCAGGCCTGCCTGGGATTGCCCGAGCCATCCGGAGGCCAGCAGTTCTTCGTGGTGCTTCGCCAGCAGGGTGCCGCCGCCGAGGCTGGGCTGGACCTCGCGTTGGGGGTGGACGAGGTCGCGGGCCGCGTCGAGCTCCTGCTCCGGAGCCTGCCCGAGCTGGCCCACGCCCCGGGCATCATGGGTGGCAGCCTCCAGGAGGACGGCGTCCTCTGGGTGCTGGACCCGGAAGCGGTCATGGGCTTGGCCATGGATTCCCTCATGAAGCGGGTGGCCGATGTCTGAATCACGCCTGCTCCTCCACGCCAGGGCTGCCGGGCGGGCGTTCCTGCTGCCCGTGTCCGAACTCCGGGAGGTGGTGCCGGGCTCCCCGGTGACGCCCATTCCCAGCGGCCCCCCGGGCATCCAGGGGGTGGTGCTTCATCATGGGGAATTCCTTCCGGTGCTGGACTGGGGCGTGGTTGGGGGAGATTCGGACCACGCGGCGCCCCCCGCGGTACTGGCGGTCCTCCGGCCCCGGCTGGGCCTGCCCCTAGAAGGGCTGGCCGGCACCGTGGAGGCCCCGGAGGGGGGCTTGAACGACCCTCCGGCCGAGGATGCCTGGGGGCCCATCCTGGCGGGGCTGTGCCGGCTGGAGAATCAGGATCTGCCGGTGCTGGATCCCGATCGGCTTCTGGCGCTCCTGCACCGCCTCCGCAAGGCCCGCTGACTGCCTGGGCCGTCCATGCGATGATGGGGGTTTCGTGCCCGGAGGCCCCCTTGAACCGTCGCCTTGCCGCCCCCGTCGGAATCACCGCAACTGGGCAATGTTTTCCTCCCAACGTGGTCACCAATGACGATCTCTCCAAGATCATGGAGACCAACGACGAGTGGATCCGCACCCGCACCGGCATCCGCGAGCGCCGCTGGGTCGAGCCCGGCACCGGCGCCTCCCAGCTGGGCGCCCCGGCCCTTCAGATGGCGCTGGATAACCGTGGCATCAAGGCTTCCGAGCTGGATGTGATCCTGGTCACCACCGTGACCCCCGACACCCTGTTCCCGGCCACGGCCTGCCGCATCCAGGACATGGTGGGCGCCACCAACGCCTTCGGGTTCGACTTGAATGCCGCCTGCTCGGGCTTCCTCTATGCCCTGACCACGGCTTCCAGCCTGGTGGCCGCCGGCGGCGTGCGCCGGGTCGCCGTGGTGGGCGTGGACATCATGTCCACCATCATCAACAAGGAGGACCGCGCCACCGCCGTCCTGTTCGGGGATGGCGCCGGCGCCGTGATCGTGGAGCGGGTGGACGATGGCCTCGGCATCCTCGACTTCGAGCACAAGGTGGACGGCTCCGGCGGCTGCTTCCTGTTCATGCCCGCGGGCGGTTCGCTGAAGCCCGCCACCGCGGAGACCGTGGCAGCCAAGGAACACTACATCCACCAGGCCGGCAGCGAGGTGTTCAAGAACGCTGTTCGTGAGATGGCCGACAACAGCAAGCTGCTCCTGGACCGCAACGGTTTCCGGGGCAGCGACTTGAAGCTGTTCGTGCCCCACCAGGCCAACATCCGCATCATGGATGCCGCCGCCAAGCGGCTGGAGCTCGATCCTTCCCGCATGATGGTGAACATCGACCGCTACGCCAACACCACCACGGCCACCATCCCCACCGCCCTCCACCAGGCCGTGGAGGCGAAACGCATGGCCAAGGGCGACCTGGTGGTGCTGTCCGCCTTCGGCGCGGGCTTCACCTGGGGCTCCACGCTCCTGCGCTGGGCCTACTGAGATTCCGGCACCATGCGGATCATCGCCGGGAGCCTGAAGGGGCGGCGCCTGACGGCCCCCCCAGCCGGCGACCTGCGGGTCAGGCCAACCTCCGACCGGGCCCGCGAGGCGCTATTCTCCATCCTCCAGCGATGGCCTTCGGGCCCTTTCCTCGACCTGTGCGCCGGTACCGGCGCGGTGGGGCTCGAGGCGCATTCCCGGGGGTACGGGCCGGTCACGTGCGTGGAAGTCTCCGAGCCCGGGTGGTCCTGCCTGCTCAGGAACGCCCACGCGACTGAGGTCAGGACGATGCGGGCGGATTTCCGCCGACTGCCCGCGGATGCCTTCCGCGACCAGGCGGTGGTGTTCCTGGACCCCCCCTACGACCAGGCCGAGGCCCTCTGGGGCCGGATGGCCGCCCGGCTGAGGCCCTGGATGGCGGAGGGCGGCGTCCTCGTGTTCGAGACGGACCGGGGCATCCGGCTGGAATTACAGGACGGCTGGGCTCTGGCCGAAACACGCGAGTATGGTGCAGCCCGATTCCATTTCTGGACCCCAGCTTGATTTCAAGGCTGAGGCTCCCGCCAGGGTGGATCCGTCCGTCCTGGCGATGGTGCTCGCCCGGCTGAAGCGGAGCACCGGGCTCGTCTGGCTCTCGGCCTTCCTGGTGGGTTTCCTGCTGTTCGTGCTCACGGCGCCTCCGGAATTCCGGCTGACCCTCCCGGGGCTGGCTGCCACGGCGTGCCTGCTGGCGCTGGCGGTGGGGGCCTCGATGCTCCAGATCCGCCGCCTGGACGGCCTCCTGGCGGAAGGAGTCCTCAAGGCGGACCTCTACCGCTCCCTGACCCGGTTCCCGCAGACCTCATCGCTGCTGTTCCTCTACCTTGGGGCCTGCCTGAGCGCCGGGACCTACCTGTGGGTGAAGCTGCACCTGGGCCAGAGCATCCTGGTGAGCTCGGTCATGGCGGCCATATTCCTGGTTGTGGTGGCGCTGGCGGCCATCAGCCAGTACTTCCTGACCAAGCAGAACCTGATGAAGATCTACCGGCTCCTGGCCGGACAACCGGGGTTCACCGAATCTGAAGCGCGTTTCGCCACCAGCCTGCGGGCCAAGTTCGGCTTCGGCATCCTGGCCATGACCGGGGGCGTGCTCATGCTCTCCCTCCTGGTGTCGGGGCTCACGCTCCAGTCCTCCATCCGCACCAAGGTCACGAGCTACGCCAGGAACGAGCTGGCCAATCTCGAGGATTCCGTGGCCTTCGTGCAGGAGATGAACACCACCCCGGAAGACCTGGATGCCTTCATGGGCACGCTGAGGCTCGGCACTGGCGGCGGCATTTCGCTCCAGCTCCCCGCTAGCAAGGGGGGAAACCTGCTCGGCTCCCGCCTCCAGCCCGGGGGAGGCGGCGATATCGTCGTGATCCAGCCCCTCCCGGACGGCTCGAAGCTCCGGGCGGTGATCCCCGAGTCCGAATACGCGGACGCCATCTGGAAGGCGTTCCGGCCCAGCCTGGCCATCCTGCTCCTGGCCGGGATCTTCCTGATCTACTTCATCCAGCTGATCCTCCGCGACGTGCAGCAGCCGCTGCTGCTGCTCAGCCGCAACGCCAAGCGGGTGGGGGAGGGGCGCATCGATACCCTCGAGGCCGTCTACAGCGATGACGAAGTGGCCACCCTTGCCGAAGGCTTCGGCCGCATGGTGGGGAGCCTGCGGGGCATGGTGGTCCAGATCCGTTCGGCCAGCCGCGACCTGGCCAGGGCCTCCAGCGCGATCCGGGAGTCCGCGGACGGGGTCCGCCAGTCCAGCCATGGCCAGCGCGAACTCATCGAATCGTTCCACGAGGAGATCAACGAGCTGACGGATACCTCCATCAGCATCAGCGCCAGCTCCATGGAGCTGAGCCTGGCCTCCGAGAACACCAACTCGACCATCGTTCAGATGGCCGCCAGCGTGCAGCAGATCAACCGGAGCATGGATGAGCTGCTGCTGGTGGTCGAGGGAATCACCTCCGCCATCCGAGACTTCGACATCTCCATCAAGAACGTGGGCAAGAACGTCGACCACCTCGCCGGCCATGCCGAGCACACGCGGGAGTTCGCGGAGAATCTGGAGCAGAGCGCCTCCGCCATCGACGACAACGTAAAGATCGCCCGGCGCTATGCCAAGAACGTGATCCACACCGTGGCCCGCGGCATGGAGCTGGTGGCCAGGAACCGGGACAAGATCCAGGTGATCGACCGGGTCGTCCAGGACTTCCAGAGCACCACGCGCACCCTCCTGCAGCAGGGAACGGACATCGCGAAGATCCTGGACTACATCGGGAGCCACGCCCAGCAGACCAACCTGCTCGCCCTGAACGCGGCCATCATCGCCTCCCAGAGCGGCGTGGCGGGGGAGGGGCAGGCCAAGGGGTTCTCCGTGGTGGCCGACGAGATCAAGGAGCTCGCCGAGCAGACCGGGCGTTCCACCCAGGAGATCCAGCAGATCATCGGCACCCTGCAGGCGGAGATCCGGAAGGCCTACCAGCAGGTGGAGCTGGGGATCGACGCCGTCCGGGACGGAGCCGAATCCGTGGTCCAGAGCGAAGAGGCCCTCCAGGCCATCCTCGAATCCGTCGGGGGCATGGACCGGGTGGTGGAGAGCATCCTCAGCGAGACCCTCCAGCAGGGCGGCCAGGCAAGCCTCATCCACGAGGCCAACCGGAACATCCACCACCAGGTGGAAACGATCCGCTCGGTCATGGAAGAGCAGCAGCAGACCAGCAACCACATCCTGTCCCTGGCCATGAACGTCCAGCAGGCCACGAGCGTGGTGCGGGACTCGACCCGGGAGCAGAGCGCGGGCAGCGATGAAATCGCGAAGGCCACGGAGCAGGTCCGGACCCTGGCCAGCAGCCTCCACGAGATCCTGGCCCGCCAGGAGAACCATGTGCTGTCCCTGAAGGAGACCATGAACCGGGTGCTGGGCAAGGCCCTGGAGAGCGAACGGGCCATCGAGGACTCCAGCGGAGCCGTGGAACAGCTGGGGGTCCAGGTCCACATGCTCAACCGAGAGGTGAACCTCTTCAAGTTGTAGCGCTACTGTTAGGCTGGAAGCCGCTTCCCCGGGCCCCCTGCATGTACCGCCTGTCCATCAAGACCAAGCTGAGCGCTGTCATCAGCATCCTGGTCCTCTCGTTCATCGCCTTCAACCTGCTCTACTACCCGCGGTGGGTGGAACAGCAGATCCGCGCCCAGGCTGAACTGAGCGCCCGACAGGTGGCCGAGACGGCCAGCTATGCCCTGGGCCCGGCGGTGAGCAAAGGGAACACCCGGGACATCGCCAAGGTCCTTCAGGGCGTCCAGAACATCCCCTCCTTCCGGTTCAGCGCCGTCTACGGCTCGGACGGCGAAGCCCTGGACAGCACGCCGACCACGCCCGAGTGGGCCACGGGCCAGGTGCTGCGGGACGGTATCTCCCACACGTACACCCGCCGGGAGAGCAACATGCTGGTGGCCGTGGCGCCGGTCTTCTACGAGGAGCCACGGGCCGACCAGGTGGGCACCCTCGTGCTCGGCTTCACCACAGAGGGGACCCAGCGGGCCGTCCGCGAGAACATCCGCGCGAGCCTGGCGGTGGGCCTGGTGACCTTGGTGCTGGGCATCGGGGCGGCGATCTTCCTCTCGAACCGCTACCTCCGGCCGGTGATCCAGCTGACCGAGGCCGCCCAGAAAGTGGCCCAGGGCCACCTGGAGACGGTCTCCGTGAAGGTCTCCACACGGGACGAAATCCAGGACCTGAGCCAGTCCTTCGAGGTGATGACCGACAAGCTGCGCGTCTCCCGGGACGAGATCGAGCGCCAGAACCGCCTGCTGGAATACCGCGTCCAGGAACGCACCCGTCAGCTCATGGAAACCATCTGGGAACTGGAGGAGATCCGCGCCAACCTCGAGCAGCTCGTCCAGGAGCGCACCCGAGGGTTGGAGCAGAGCCGGATGGAGCTCAAGGCCTGGGCCAGCACCCTGGAGGAGAAGGTCCAGGAGAAGACCCGGGAGCTACGGGATCTCAATGACAGCCTGCTCACCAGCTACCAGAAGCTGAAGGAGGTGGACCGGCTGAAGGACGAATTCCTGGCGAACGTGAGCCACGAACTGCGGACCCCCCTGAACTCCATTATCGGATTCTCGGGCATGCTCATGCAGGACCCTGGCGGGCGGCTGGGGGAGGAGGTAAAAGAGGATCTTCAGATCATCTACCAGAACGGGCGGTCTCTTCTGGGTCTGATCGACTCGATTCTCGACCTCTCCAAGATCGAAGCGGGCAAGATGGCCCTGGACCTCGAGGAGGTGGATCCCGTGGCATTGCTGGACGAAGTGAAAGCCATGGCGGCGGGTCTGGTCCAGGATCGCCCCATCACCCTGGAGTACCAGCGTCCCGACGGCCCATTCCGCGTCATGGGGGATCGGGACCGCCTCCGGCAGGTCTTCACGAATCTCGTGGGCAACGCGGTCAAGTTCACGGAAAGCGGGTCCGTGCGGATCACGGCCGAGGCCGTTGGAGATCGCTTCTTCGTCCGCATCGAGGACACGGGCATCGGCATGACGGAAGAGGACCTGGGCCGCCTGTTCAAACCGTTCCAGCAGGTGGATGGGAGCATCTCGCGGCGCTTCGGAGGGACGGGCCTCGGCCTGGCCATCAGCCAGCGGTTCATGGGACTCATGAACGGCCGCATCCGGGCCTCCAGCCGCAAGGGCGAGGGCAGCGTCTTCGAGGTGGAGATGCCCCTGGTCACCGGGGTGGCGGCATGAGCAGCAACCTCCGGAAGATCCTCTGCATCGAGGACAACGCCATGAACTGGCGGCTGGTCCACCGCCTGCTCTCCCAGGCGGGGTTCGAGCCGCACTGGGCGGACGACGGCCTGAAGGGATACGAGATGGCCGTGCAGCTCAAGCCGGCCCTGATCCTGCTGGACATCAACCTGCCCGGCCTTTCGGGGTTCGAGGTGGCCACCAAGCTGCGTCAGAACCCGTCCATGAATGGTGTCCTGATCGTCGCCCTCACCGCCAAGACCATGCGCAGCGACCGGGAGACCGCGCTGGTGACAGGCTGCGATGGGTTCATCTCCAAGCCCATCGATCCCTTCCTGTTCGTGGGGCAGGTCGAGGCCTACCTCGGCGGGCAGCGGGACCGCCTCGAGCAGGGACGGGAAGGCGCGGCCCTCCGGCAGTTCACCCACCAGGTGGTCGAGCATCTGGAGGCCCAGCTCCGCGAGGCGCAGGAGGGCAACCGGAAGCTCCTGGAGGTCCAGGCCGTGCTGGAGCAGCGCAGCCACCACCTCTCCAGGCTGCTGGCCCTCAGCAGGGAGACCATTCCCCTCAGGGACGTGGACGAGATCCGCTCGCGGGTCCTGGGGCAGATGCGGGAAGAGCTGAGTCTCGAGCGCTTGACCACCTACCATCTGCACTCGAGCGGGGCCTATTTCCAAGGCTGGACCTGGGGTCCCGGCGGGATGGAGGAGACGCCCGTGTTGCCCAGGGAGCAGCCCCTGGCCGCCGGAGTGGAGGCGCTTCCGGCCGGCCTGGTCCTCATGAACACGGAGCTCCGCCAGACAGCGGCCTGGGAGCAGGGGATCGACCTGGGATTGTGGGATCCGCGGGCCCAGGCGATGCTGCTGCCCCTGCGCAGCCGCTCCGGTGAGGACCGCCTCTGGGGGTTCCTCGCGGCGGATCGCTCCGGCGCGGCCTTCCAGGCCTTCGAGATGGAGCTGGCCGCCCTCTATGCCAGCAGCCTCCAGGTCACGGTGGAGAACGCCGAGCTCATCAGCCACCTGGACGAGACCAGCCAGGCCCTCAGCACCAGCTACGAGGGGCTCGAATCCACCTATGTGGCGCTCAAGAACGCCCAGCGCGCCCTGGTGGCCCAGGACCGGAAGACTGCTCTCGGCGCCCTTTTCCTTCAGATGGCCCAGCGCCTCCAGACGCCGGTGCGGACCCTGAAGGAGGAGAGCCACATCCTGTCCGTCCACATGGAGCGGGCCGATATCCCGCCCCCCGAGGAGCGGGAGGCCTGCCAGCGTTCCATGGAATCGATCCGCCGCGCCATCGCCCAGGTGGACGACCTGGTCCGGGTCCTGCTCCGCCGGACGGGTCAGGTCGAAGCCAGCCCCCCGGAGTGGATCCACCTGCACGACCTGATCCACCAGGAACTGGAGATCCTGCACGTGGACGGGACGCTCCCACCGGAATTCCCGCTGGAGCTCAACCTGCAGGCCCCCAGGGACCTGATCTTCGGGGTCTCCACCGATTTCTCGGACCTGCTGGGGCACCTCGTGGCCCATGCGCTGGGGGGTGCCGCGAGCCGGATCCAGTTGCGCTCCTGGGGAGGGAAGCGGCACTTCCGCCTGGAACTGGAGGACGACGGCGGCCCCATCGCTCCGGAACTCCTGGAGCGGGCCTTCGAACCCTTGTCCGGGCTGCGGCCTGAGGCTCCGGCCCCGGAGCCGGGGCGGCGCCCCGGGGCTGGATTGCCGTCCTGCGCCCAGCTCATGACCGCCTACGGGGGCACCGTCGAACTTCTGGCCGCCCCTCGTGGAACCGTTCTCCGGCTCAGCCTCCGGATGGACTGACGCGCGTCACCACCTTCTCGATCCGCTTCTCGTAGGCCGTCCCCAGCACGAGCCGATGGACGAAGATGCCGGGGGTGTGGATGGCATCGGGATCCAGCTCACCCACCTCGACGATCTCCTCCACCTCTGCGATACAGACCTTCCCGCAGGTGGCGGCCATCGGGTTGAAATTGCGGGCGGTCTTTCGGTAGACGAGGTTGCCCAGCCGGTCGGCCTTCCAGGCCTTCACCAGGGCGAAGTCCGCGAAGATGCCCTGCTCGAGCACGCATTCGCGCCCCTGGAACCGCCGGGTTTCCTTGCCCTCGGCCACCTTGGTGCCGGCGCCCGTGGGTGTGAAGAAGGCCGGAATGCCGGCGCCGCCGGCCCGCATGCGCTCCGCCAGGGTGCCCTGGGGCACCAGTTCCACCTCCAGCTCGCCGCTGAGGAACTGGCGGGCGAACTCGGCGTTCTCGCCCACATAGCTGCTGACCATCTTGTGGATCTGGCGGTTCCGCAGGAGGATGCCCAGGCCGAAATCGTCCACGCCGGCGTTGTTGGAATAGCAGGTCAGGCCCTTGATGCCGGTCTGGGCCAGGGCCGCGATGAGGTGCTCGGGAATGCCGCAGAGGCCGAAGCCGCCCACGGCGAGGTGGGCCCCGTCGGGGATGTCCTTCACGGCTTCCAGGGCGGTGCTGATGCGCTTGTCGATCATGGGGCGAACCTCGGAACGGCCCAACAGTGTGCCATCTCTGGCATCCTGCTCCAGTCCCTGTTTGAACCGGGAGGAGGCCCCGTGAAGCCCGCAGTGTTCCTGGATCGTGATGGCACCCTCAACGAGGAGGTGGATTACCTCAGCGAACCGGACCGCCTGGCGATGATTCCGGGCTCTGCGGCGGCCGTGGCCCGCCTCAATGCCAGGGGCATCCCGGTAGTGGTGGTCACGAACCAGAGCGGGATCGGGCGGGGGAAATACGGGTGGCAGGATTTCGCCGCCGTCATGAGCCGCATGGGGACGCTGCTGGCCCTGGAGAACGCCTGGATCGACGCCGTGTACGCCGCCCCCCACCACGAGAAGGGGCAGGGGGAGTATGCCGTGGCGGATCACCCGGACCGCAAACCGAACCCGGGCATGCTGGTGAAAGCGGCGGAAGAGCATGATCTCGACCTGGCCGGGTCCTGGATGGTCGGAGACAAGGCCATCGACCTGGAGGCCGGCCGCCGGGCGGGGTGCCGGGTGGCCCTGGTCCGCACGGGCTATGGGGTCGAGGTGGACGGGTCCATGGCAGATTTGGTGGCCGCGGACCTGTCAGAAGCCGTGGAACGCATCCTGGCCCAGTGGCCATGATCCTGGTCGAGAAGGCCGGGCTGGTGCCGGGCACGCTGATCAAGCGCTACAAGCGGTTTCTGGCGGATGTGAAGCTGGGGGATGGCTCCATCGTCACCGCTCACACCACCAACACGGGTTCCATGAAGACGTGCTGGGAGGCCGGGGATCGGGTACTGCTGGAACCCGCCTCGAATCCCGATCGCAAGCTGAAGTTCACCTGGCTGGCGGTGGAGCGGGCCGACGGCTGGGTGGGCGTGGAAACCGGCATGCCGAACCGGGTGGTGGCCGAGGCCGCCCGGCGGGACGCGCTGCCCGGGCTGCCCGGCTTGCGCGGCGTGCGCACGGAGGTGAAATACGGCGCCGAGAACAGCCGCATCGATGTGCTGGCCGAGGATGGGGAGGGTCGCCAGATCTTCATCGAGGTGAAGAATACCACCTTGAAGGGCGGACCCTGGGCCCTCTTCCCTGATGCCGTGACCGAACGTGGAACCAAGCACCTGCGTGAGCTCCAGGCCATGGTCCGCCAAGGTCACCGCGCCGCCATCGCCCTGTTCGTGCACCGCACGGACGTGGACCGGTTCGATGCGGCCCGCGAGATCGATCCGGCCTATGCGGCGGAGCTTGATCGTGCGGCGGATACCGGCGTGATGGTCCTGCCGCTGGCTGTGCGTCTGGTCACAAGGCAGGAGGAGAGCGGTCTGTGGAGGCTGGGATGGGAATTACCGGGCCTTCTGCCCTGGGTGCCCCGGCGATAGACTGGGGCTTTCCAACCGGAGTTCCCCATGTCCACTTCTGTGTCCGAGCTGATGAAGACGCCTCTGAACGCCGCCCACCGCGCCCTGAACGCCAAGATGGTGGACTTCGGCGGATGGGACATGCCCGTGCAGTACCCGACCGGGATCATCGCGGAACATGAAGCGGTCAGGACCAAGGTGGGCCTCTTCGATGTCAGCCACATGGGCGAGTTCCGCGTGAAGGGTCCCGGAGCCCTGGCCCTGGTGGAGTACCTCACCCCGAACGCCGTCTCCAAGCTGGCCCTGGGCCAGGTGCACTACACCGCCTTCCTCTACGAGAACGGCACCTTCGTGGATGACCTGCTGGTCTACCGCGAGGGCGAGCAGGAATTCCTCCTGGTGGTGAACGCCGGCAACATCGACAAGGACTTCGCCTGGGTTCAGAAGCACGCCGCGGCCTTCGACTGCACGGTGGTGAACGAGAGCCCGGCCACGGGCCAGATCGCCCTCCAGGGCCCGCTGGCGGTGGGCATCCTCCAGCCCCTCACGAAGACCCCGCTCGATCCCATCGGCTACTACTTCTTCACGCACGGCGAGGTGGCGGGGATCAAGTGCCTCATCAGCCGCACGGGCTATACCGGCGAGGACGGCTTCGAGCTCTACTGCGCCGCCGCCGACACCGAAAAGCTCTGGAACGCCGTCCTGGCCGCCGGCAAGCCTGCTGGCCTGGTCCCCGCGGGCCTGGGCTGCCGCAACACCCTGCGCCTGGAGTGCAAGATGGCCCTCTATGGCCACGAGATCGACGACAGCATCCACGCCCTGGAGGCCGGGCTGGGCTGGATCGTGAAGCTGGACAAGGGGGATTTCATTGGCCGGGATGCCCTGCTGGCCGCGAAGGCCGCTCCCGCGCCCCGGAAGCTGGTGGGCTTCAAGACCCTCGAGAAGCGGGACATCGCCCGCGACCACATGCCCGTGGTGCAGGCTGGCAAGCAGATCGGCTTTGTCACCAGCGCCGCGCCCTCGCCCACCTGCGGCTTCAACCTGGGCCTCGCCTACGTCCCCACCGAGCTGGCCAAGGTCGGCGGGCGGATCCAGATCGAGATCCGCGGCCGGGCCGTGGATGCGGAGATCATCCCCACGCCGTTCTACAAGCGCCAGAAGTAGCTCTCAGCCGTCAGCTATCAGTTTTCATAGACCAACCTGGAGGATTCATGTTCCCTGCCGATCTGAAGTACACCAAGGACCACGAGTGGGTGAAGCCCGCGGGCGACGGCACTGCCCTGGTGGGCATCACGCACTACGCGCAGGACGCTTTGGGTGACGTGGTGTTCGTGGACCTTCCGGAGGCCGGCGCCTCTTTCGGAGCTGGCGAGGAGTTCGGTACGGTGGAGTCCGTGAAGACGGTGTCCGAGCTGAATATGCCTTCCGCCGGCGAAGTCCTCGAAGTGAACGCGGCCCTGGCCGACCATCCGGAAGCCGTGAACGAGGACCCCTACGGCAAGGGCTGGATGGTCAAGATCAAGCTGTCCGGCGCCCTGTCCGCCGACCTGCTGGACGCCGCCGCCTACGAAGCCCTGGTGAGCGCGGAAAGCCACTAGGCTCATGCCGTTTCCGCTCCTGACAGCCCTGCTCTGGGGGACGGTGCCGGTCCCGGGACCGTTGCCGTCCTCCCAGCCCCCGGGAGTGCCCCAGGCGGTGGTCGCCCCCGTCCGGGCGCCCGAATCCGATGCGACGCGGATCGCGCGGTTGCGCTCCCTGGTCGAAGCCGCTGAGAAGGCTCTGGAGGCGGACGATGAGGACACGGCCGGAACCCGCTCGGATGAGGCCGATGTCCTCACGGCCGATTGGTCTCCCGAGCTGCTCCGCAGGCCGGAGGTGCAGGAGCTGATCCAGCGCCTGAAGGAAGTGCAGGACCAGTTGGCCGCCGAGGAGCCCGAGGCGCCGGGAGAGGCGGAACCCGGGCTCAAGGCCGCTGAGGAGGTGATCTCCATCAGCGGCGAGGAGCTCAAGAGCGAGTTGGAGAAGGTGCGCGCGGCCGAGCAGGGGGCGACCTACGACTTCCCCATCGATCTGAACGACAAGGTGCTCACCTGGGTGAGCGTCTTCACCACCACCAAGCGCGGCTTCATGGAGAACGCCCTGGGCCGCGCGTCGGTGTACATGCCCATGATCCGGCAGGTCTTCGCTGAGGAGGGCGTCCCCTCGGACCTGGCCTACCTCGCGGTCATCGAATCGGGCTTCCGCAACGAGGCCAAGAGTCGGGCCAAGGCCGTGGGCATGTGGCAGTTCATCCGCTCCACCGGGCGGATCTACGGACTGACCGCCAATGCCTGGGTCGAAGAACGGCGCGATCCGGTCAAGTCCGCCCGGGCCGCGGCCCGCTACCTGAAGCGCCTCTACGAGATCTCCGGGGACTGGTACCTGGCGGCCTCCGGCTACAACGCGGGCCCTCTGACTCTGGAGCGCGCCATCCAGAACGTGGGCACGCGCAACTTCTGGGACCTGGCCCGCTCCCGCTGGCTTCGCACCGAGACCAAGAACTACGTTCCAGAGCTCTGCGCCGCGATCCTGGTGGGACGCAATCCGGTCCGGTACGGCTTGAACATCGCCCCTCTCGCGCCCTACGTCTACGAGACGGTCACGGTCCCCACCCAGACCAGCCTCGCGGTACTGGCCCGGTGCGCAGGGACGGACGCGTCGACGCTGAAGGCCCTGAATCCGGAGCTTCTGCGAGGCTCCACGCCTCCGGGGAGCTACACCCTCCGCGTGCCCCCCGGGAAGGCTCTGGAGTGCATGCGGCAGCTCGCCCGCATGCCGGCGGGCCGGCGGCTGAACTTCCAGCACTACACGGTCCGCCGGGGCGACACCCTCGTGAAGGTCGCGAAACGGTTCAAGCTGACGCCCGATGACCTGCTCGATGCCAATGACATCACCGCCCGGCAGTTCAAGCCTGGAAAGCGCCTGCTGATTCCTCCCGCGCCCAGCCTGCTTCTGGACGCGCGGGATCTCGCGCCCAGGATCGAGCGCGTGAAGCTGCTGGGCGACCGGCCCCTGGATCCTCTCCCGGCCGTTCCCGTGGTGTCCGCTCCTCCTGCGGAAGGCGCCCCGGCCCCGGCGGTCGAAGCGGGCAGCGGCGCCGCCCCGGCGATCCCTCAGGTTCCCGTCCGGTCTGAGGCTCCTTCTCCGGCATCCGCGGGCGCGCCCAGTTCTGCGGCCAACGCCGATCGGACCGACGCCACCTCCTCCGAACCCACATCCACCGGCGCCACCTACCGGGCCAAACCCGGAGACACCCTCGCCAAGATCGCCCGGGCCCGGAAGATCCCACTGGGTGAGCTCATGAGGCTCAACCCGGAGGCTGTGAAGGCTCTGCACCCCGGGGATGGCGTGCTGCTGCCTGGTTCCAAGGGGCCCGGCGCCTCTGCAAGGACGGAGGCCACGCCCCGCATCCATGTCGTCCGTCGCGGTGAGACCCTCGCCGCCATCGGCCGGAAGTACGGTCTGGATCCCATGGATCTCAAGGCCTGGAACCGGATGAAAGGCGACCGCGTCATGGCGGGCCAGAAGCTCCGCCTGGCACCCCGATGATCTCTGCTTGCGGAAGCCGCAAAGGAGTGTGATACTGGGTCTTCCCCATTGGGGCCATAGCTCAGCTGGGAGAGCGCTTGCATGGCATGCAAGAGGTCGTCGGTTCGATCCCGATTGGCTCCACCAAACAGAAGGCCACCGCAAGGTGGCCTTCTTGCTGTCAGCCTTCAGCTATCAGCTGTCAGCCACCCTCGCACCGATAGCTGATAGCTGATAGCCGAAAGCTCAAACCCCATGCTCGCTTCCCTCAACCACGTGGATCTCCGCTTCGGCCCCCAGGAGGTGCTGAAGGATGTGACCTGGGCGATCCAGGAGGGCGAGTGCTGGGGCGTCATCGGGCGCAACGGTGCGGGCAAGAGTACCGTCTTCAAGCTCCTGCTGGGCCAGCTGGAGGCCGACAGCGGCACGGTGGTGAAGCCCACGAAGGAGCGTGGCATCCGCATGGGCCACTACGCCCAGGACCTGGTGCCCGAGACAGAGGGCAGTGTGCTGGAGGAGGCGCTGGCGGCCTTCGGCGACGTGGAGAAGCTGCAGCACGAGATGCGTGAGCTGGAGCACCGCATGGGCGAGACGGGCTCCGACCTCGATGAGGTGATGGCCCGCTACCAGAAGGTGACGGAAGCCTTCGAGCACCTCGACGGCTTCACCATCCGCGCCCGCGCCGAAAGCATCCTCCAGGCGCTGGGCTTCGGCTCCGCAGACTTCGAGCGCCCGGTGGAGACGCTGTCCGGCGGCCAGAAGAGCCGCGTGATGCTCGCCAAGGCCATCCTCCAGGGCCAGGACCTGCTGC
Organism: Geothrix mesophila; assembly: GCF_022808835.1. Classification (NCBI taxonomy): domain Bacteria; kingdom Pseudomonadati; phylum Acidobacteriota; class Holophagae; order Holophagales; family Holophagaceae; genus Geothrix; species Geothrix mesophila. Next base: position 629,221 of record NZ_JAKZLD010000001.1, on the reverse strand, counting down.
TGCTGGACGAGCCCACGAACCACCTGGACCTGCCCAGCCTGCGCTGGCTCGAGTCGTTCATCCAGGACACGGACGCCACCGTGGCGGTCATCAGCCACGATCGCTACTTCCTGGACAAGATCGCCACCGAGATCCTGGAGCTGGAACTGGGCCGTTCCCGGGCCTACGACGGCAACTACTCCGAGTTCATGGAGAAGAAGGAGCAGGAGCTCGAGCTGCTGGAGCGCCACTATGAGCAGCAGCAGGCCTACATCAAGAACCAGGAAGAGTACATCCGCCGCAACATCGCGGGCCAGAACACCAAGCAGGCCCGCGGTCGTCGCACGCACCTCGCCAAGCTGGAACGCATCCAGAAACCTCTGCGGGACCGACGGAAAGTGAAATTCAGCTTTCCCGAGACCCAGCGCAGCGGTGACGTGGCCCTGGTGCTGGAGAATGCCAGCGTGGGTTGGGGTGGGAAGGCCCTCTACGCGCCGCTGGAACAGCTCCAGATCAAGCGGGGGCAGAAGATGGGCATCGTGGGCCTCAACGGCACCGGCAAGTCCACGCTGCTGAAGGCCATCTCTGAGGAGATCCCCTTCATCACCGGCCGGGCCCGCCTGGGCAGCCAGGTGAAGCTGGGCTACTTCGACCAGCATCACAAGAACCTGGACCCGCGCAACACCGTGTTCCAGCAGATCCACGCCGTGAACCCCCAGGCCCTGAAGCAGGACGTGCTCGGCTTCCTGGCCAAGTTCCAGTTCCGCGGCGACGACGTGGACAAGCCCGTGACGGCCCTCTCCGGCGGCGAGCGCGCCCGGCTCAGCATCGCCACGCTCATCCGCCACGGCGTGAACCTGCTGCTGCTGGACGAGCCCACCAACCACATGGACATCCCCAGCATGGAAGCCATGGAGGACACCATCCTGAGCTTCACCGGCGCGGCCATCGTGGTGACCCACGATCGTTACCTATTGGGCCGCGTGGCGGATTCGCTCCTGCGCATCCACGAAGGCCGCGCGGAGTTCCGCGAAGGCGGCTACGAAGACCACCAGGCCTGGGTGGACCTGGACCTGAGCGCCGAAGAAATCAATGGCAGCCCTGAGCCAGAGACTCCCAAGAAAGCTGCTTCTCCGCAGGCGAAGCCAAGCCCGGCAGCGAAGCCGCAGGGCCCTGCCAAGCCCCAGCTTCCGTCTCCCAAGCCCATCGACAAAGACAAACAGCGGGCCATCAAACGCTTCGAGAAGCACGTGGCCGAGGCCGAGGCCAAGGTGGCGGAGCTGGAAGCGAAGCTGGCGGAGCTCCAGAAGGAGATGGCCGCCATGGATCCCGCCGACTGGAAGGCCTTCAGCGCCAAGCTGGACGCCCAGAAGACGCTGGAGGCGGACCTGGCCTATGCCATGAGCGACTGGGAGGCGGCCCAGGGCGCCCTGGAGGAAGCCCAGCGCTAAGAGCCGAGCTAAGAGCCGAGCTCAGAGCCTGCTAGGATCCTGGAAACCCCCGAGGCTTCCATGACTTCCTTCCGAGGCGCCCACGTCCTCATCACCGGTGCGGCCAGCGGCCTGGGCCGGCTCATGGCCCTGGAGGCCGCAGCCCGAGGCGCCCGCGTGAGCCTGCTAGACCGGGACGCGAAGGGCCTGGATGCGCTCTGTGAGGCGATCCTGGCCAAGGGCGGGGAGGCCAGGGGCTTCGCGGTCGACCTCTCCGAACGCACCGCCGTCCAGGCCACCTGCGCGGAGATCCGGCGGCAGCGCGGCGGTGTCGACATCCTCGTCAACAACGCGGGCATCGTGTCCGGGAAGACGCTCCTGGAGTGCAGCGACGAAGGCATCGAGCGCACCTTCCAGGTCAACGTCCTGGCGAACTTCTGGACCGTCCGGGCCTTCCTGCCGGACATGCTGGCGGCGGGGAAGGGGCACATCGTCACGGTGGCCTCCGCCGCGGGCCTGGCGGGGACCTCGCGCCTGGTGGACTACTCCGCCTCGAAGTTCGCCGCCGTGGGTTTCGACGAATCCCTGCGCATGGAACTGAAGCGGCTGGGCAGCCCTGTGCGCACGACGGTGGTCTGCCCCTTCTTCATCGATACGGGCATGTTCGAGGGTGTGAAGACCCGCTTCGCGTGGCTGCTGCCCATCCTCAAGCCCGCCTACGTGGTGTGGCGCATCCTGGGCGCCGTTGAAGGGAACCGCTCGCGCCTGATCATGCCCCGCTTCGTGATGACCGTACCCGTCATCCGCGTGCTCCCGCCCTTCCTCTTCGACGCCGTGCTCAGCTTCTTCGGCGTGAACCGCAGCATGGACGAGTTCGTGGGACGGCATTAGCAGAACGGGCGCCGTAGCCCTGGACGGGGGGCACCTTCAGTCCCATTCCCGGGCCACCAGATAGGCCACAGCAGTGGCCACCAGGGCCGGCACCACCAGGGCCGCCTGGGCCGTCGTCTCCGCCAGGAACACGACCGGAACCAGCATCGTCTCGTTGAAGGCTCCCGCGAAGGCTGTGGCTCCGAGCATCGTGAGCAGCCCCGGATAGCCCGGCAGGAACCAGGCATCGAAGGCGGAGCCGAGGCAGGCGCCCATGGCCACGGCCGGCAACCAGGTGCCGCCGATGCCGCCGGACCCGAGCGTGAGGGCGGTGGCCAGGATCTTCACGCCCAGAAAGATGAGGGCCATGCGCAGGTCGGGCGGGGTCGCCAGGAGGTGGTTCACGAGCTCGACGCCTCCTCCGCGCGCCACAGGGATGCCAGGCAGCAGGAGGTGTCCCGGCAGCATGAGCACCACCAGTCCCACACCGCCCGCCAGACCCCGCAGGGGAAGGGGGAGCCAGGCGAGCCGCCTGCGGAAGCTGGCCTGGGCCGCGCTGAAGAAGCTGGAGCCCAGGCCGCAGGCCAGGCCGAGCGGAAGGGCCATCCAGATCTCGTGCCAGGCCAGGGTGTAGGGTCGGGTGAGGGTGAGCAGGGGCTGGTGTCCCATCATCGCGGCGAAGACCAGATAGCCGGAGGCGGCGGCCACCAGGGTGGGCACCAGGTTGAGCGAGCGGAGGGTGCCGTCATGCTCGGCCGCGAACAGGGCCGCGCTCAGCGGCGCACGGAAGACTGAGGCCAGGGCTCCCGCCGCGCCGCAGGCCACCATGGTGTGCGCGTCCATCAGGAGCCTGCGGAAGAACTGGAGCCGGCGGGAGAGGGACCGGACCAGCCGGTGGCACTGGAGCCCGACGGCGGCGCCGAACCACTTTCCAGGCCCTTCCAGACCCGCGCTTCCTCCGAGGAAGATGGTGGCGAAGCAGGCCAGCACCTTGATGAACGACTCCCGGAAAGGGAAGGCCCGGTAGGGGTCCTTGTGGGAGATCTCGATGTCCTCGGCCAGGGTCACGTCGCCAACGCCGCCCAGGGCCAGGATCGTGGTGGCGAGGGGCAGGCCGATCAGGGGCAGCAGGAGGACGAGGTGGTTCCGGGTCATGCTCTCCCGGAACCACTCGAAGAGGGCGAGGTAGGCGGCCACGGCCAGGCCCATCATCCACCCGGTGAAGGCGCCCAGGGGGAGCATGAGGAAGATGATGCGGCGGCCGTGCGCCAGGACCCTGAGGTTCCTGCGCTTGGCCCGCGACTGGAGGAGGTGGCTGAGTTGCATGGAACGTCTCTAGGGGCCCTCGGGGGCCTCGCGGAACGAATGGCACCCGAGTCGGGTCAGAAGTGCTTCAGGGTCAAGTCGATCATACGCCGCACGAAACCCGTGTAGGGCGGGTACATGAGCTGGATGCCCGAGAAGCGCGTGGGCTGGCGCAGGATGCCCCGGGCATTGGAGAAGGCCTCGAAGCCGTGGCGGCCGTGGGCCTTGCCGAAGCCCGAAGTGTTCACGCCGCCCGTGGGGAGGCCCGTGTGGACGAAGTGCAGCACCGTGTCGTTGATGCAACCACCCCCGGCCGTGGTGCGGGCCAGGAGGGCCCCGGCGGATCGGCCGCTGCCGCTGAACACGTAGAGGGCCAGGGGCTTGGGCCGGGCGTTCACGAAGGCCACGGCCTCGCCCATGTCTTCCACCCGCAGCACGGGCAGCAGGGGGCCGAAGATCTCCTCCTGCATGATGGGCGCGGTGGGGGCGACGTCCGTGAGCACCGTCGGACCGATGTAGCGCGTGGCGGCGTCCGCCTCGCCGCCGAAGGCGACCTGGGCTGCGGACCCACTCAGAAGGGCCTGGATCCTCGTGAAATGCCGATCGTTGATGATCCGGGCCAGGTCCGGGCTGGCCCTGCGGGCTTCAGGCGAGGCGCCGTAGAAGGTCTCGAAGGCGCCCTTCAGCTCATTCACGAAGGCGTCATGCACGCGGGTGTGGACCAGCACGTAGTCCGGCGCCACACAGGTCTGGCCCGCATTGAGCCCCTTGCCCCAGGCGACCTTGCGGGCGGCTTCGCGCAGGTTGGCGTCCGCGTCCACCAGCACGGGGGACTTGCCGCCCAGCTCCAGCGTCACGGAGGCCAAGTGCTCGGCGGCGGCCTTCATGACCGATCTCCCCACGGCAGGACTGCCCGTGAAGAAGATGTGGTCGAAGGGCAGGGCCAGCAGGGCCTGGGCTGCGTCGGCCTCGCCCTCCACCAGGGCCACTTCCTCCTCCGGGAAGAGACCGGTCAGCAGCTTCCGGAGGAAGGCATTGGTGCGGGGGGTGAATTCCGAGGGCTTGAGCACGGCGCAGTTGCCCGCGGCGAGGGCGGATACCAGGGGGCCGAGCGTCAGGTAGATGGGGTAGTTCCAGGGGCTGATGATAAGGACCACGCCCCGAGGCTCGTGGATGACGGTGCCTACGCTGCCGAGGAGGCCGATGGGGGTGGGCACCCGGCGTGGCTTCATCCAGCGCGGCAGATGGCGCAGGGCGTCCCGGATCTCAGAGATGACGGGGTAGAGCTCCGTGAGGTCCACCTCCTCCGGCGCCTTCCGAAAGTCCGCCGCCAGGGCCGCCTGGGCCTCAGCCCGGTGGGCCATGAGGGCATCCAGCAAGGCCCGGAGCTTTGCCCGGCGCTGGTCGGCGGACGTGGCCGCCACCCGCCAGCGGGCAGCTCGCTGGCGGGCGAAGAGGGCTTCCACGTCAGAGGTCACGGGCGCTCCAGAACGGTGAGTTCCGCCCATGCTATCCAAGAATCGCCGCGACCGTGCAGGAGACTCCTGGAATCCTAGGCCCAGGCCATCTCGGCCGTGAAGTGGCGCAGGTACTTGCTCTGCTTGACGATCTTCACGCCACGGATCTCCTTGGCCTTGGCCTTCACTTCGGCGATGACCTCGGCGGCGAAGTCGAAGTGGCTCTGGGTGTACATGCGGCGCGGGAAAGCCAGGCGCACCAGCTCCATGCTGTGGTAGGTCTCGGTGCCGTCGTCCAGGTGCTTGCCGAACATGACAGAGCCGATCTCCACGCCGCGGATGCCGCCTTCCAGGTAGAGGGCGTTGCAGAGGGCCCAGGCCGGGTACTGCGACACCGGCATGTCCGGGAGCACGGTCTTGGCGTCGATGTAGACCGCGTGGCCGCCCGTAGGCTTCACGAAGCCCACGCCCGCGGCCTCCAGCTTCTCGCCCAGGTATTCCGCCGTGCGCAGCCGGTAGCGCAGGTAGGACTCCTCCATGCCTTCCTCCAGGCCCACGGCCAGGGCCTCCAGGTCGCGGCCCGCCAGGCCGCCGTAGGTGGGGAAGCCCTCGGTGAGGATCAGCATGTTGCGGACGGGATCCAGCCACTCGTCGCTGCGGAGCATGATGAACCCGCCGATGTTCACCATGCCGTCCTTTTTGGCGCTCATGGTGCAGCCGTCGGCGTAGCTGAACATCTCCTGGCAGATGGCCTTGATGGGTGTGTTCTGGTAGCCGTCCTCGCGCAGCTTGATGAACATGGCGTTCTCGGCGAACCGGCAGACGTCCATGATCAGCGGTTTGCCGTACTTCTTCAGCAGCTGCGAGTAGGCCCGGAGGTTCGCCATGGACACCGGCTGACCACCACCGGTGTTGTTGGTCACCGTGATCATGCCGAAGGGGATGCGGTGGCCGTCCTTCTTCAGCGCCTCCTCCACGCGCTGCAGGTCGATGTTGCCCTTGAAGGGGTGGATCCGGCTGGGCTGGAGCCCCTCGGGGATGACCAGGTCCACGGCCTCCACGCCGTTGTATTCCAGGTTGGCCCGGGTGGTGTCGAAGTGGCAGTTGTTGGGCACCAGGTCGCCCTTCTTGCACACGGCCGTGAAGAGCACCTTTTCGGCGGCGCGCCCCTGGTGGGTGGGGACGAAGTGGGCCATGCCCGTGATGTCCTGGAGCACGGCTTCGAGCCGGAAGAAGCTGCGAGCTCCGGCATAACTCTCGTCGCCCACCATGATGGCCCCCCACTGGGCGGAGCTCATGGCGCCCGTGCCGGAGTCCGTCAGCCAGTCCAGCAGCACATCTTCGGCCCGCAGCTTGAACACGTTCAGCTTGGCGGCCTCCAGCAGCTCCAGCCGCTCCTGGGGCGTGGTCATGCGGATGGGCTCCACGGACTTGATGCGGAACGGCTCGATCAGGGTGCGGGGCATGGTGGACTCCGGGCAGACCACCCAGGGTAATGGAGGCGCGGAGGATTGGCATCACAAGGGGCTGGCGGGGGCGGGCGGCTCCGGCGATCCTAGATGGTTCGGAGCGAGCATGAGTCTTCTGTTGGCCGTCGATGTGGGCAACACCAACGTGGTGTTGGGGATCTACGATCTGTCAAAGGGACCCGACTCCCCGTTGGTCTGTTCCTGGCGCCTGGCCACCAGCCGGGAGCGCACGGTGGACGAGTACGGCGTCTCGGCCCTGGCCCTCATGCGCCACCAGGGCATCGAGGCCCGCCAGATCAAGCACGTGGCCATCTCCTGCGTGGTGCCGCCCCTGCACCCCATCCTCATGAGCCTGTCCTCGGTCTACTTCGGGGTGGACGCCTTCTACGTGGAGCCGGGGGTGAAGACCGGCGTGAAGGTCCTCATCGACAACCCCGCGGAACTGGGCGCCGACCGGCTGGTGAACGCGGTGGCGGCCATCGAGGCCTACGGGGCGCCGGTCATCGTCGTGGACTTCGGCACGGCCACCACCTTCGATGTGGTGAACGCCAAGCGGGAATACCTGGGCGGCCTCATCTGCCCAGGCCTGAAGATCAGCGCCGACGCGCTCTTCCAGCGGGCCAGCCGCCTGCCCCGGGTGGAGGTGGCCGAGCCCGACCGGCTGGTGGGCCGCAACACCGTCCAGGCCATGCAGGCCGGCATCTTCTACGGCTATGTGGGCATGGTGGATGGCATCCTGGATCGCCTGCTCGCCGAGTGTCCGGAGGCCAAGGTGGTGTCCACGGGCGGGCTGGCGAAGGTGATCGGGCCCCATACCCAGCACATCCGCCTGGAGGCGCCGGACCTCACCCTGGATGGCCTGCGCATCCTCTGGCTCCGCAACCAGGGCAGCCGGAAGTAGCGTGGACCTGCCCCTGATCCACTTGGCCTCGGTGGATTCCACCCAGGCCTTTCTCCGGCGGCACCCCCACCTGGGTTTCTGCGCCGTGCTGGCGGACCGCCAGACCGAAGGCCGGGGTCGCCAGGGCAACCGCTGGGAAAGCGCCGCGGGAGCCGGGCTCTGGCTATCCGCGGCTCTGCCCGCGTGCGCCGGCGTAGCCCCGGGCCTGGTGCTCCAGCGGGCGATGGCCGCCGCTGCACAGGTGCTGGACCCCGAGGGCAGGATCCTGGGCCTGAAGTGGCCCAACGATCTCGTGGCCTGGAAAGCGGGTCGCCTGATGAAGGTGGGTGGCATCCTGGGCGAGCAGATCGGTGGCCGGCTGATTCTTGGCCTGGGTGTGAACCTGACCGCTGCTCCTGAGATCCCCGGTCGGGCCTTCCCCCCTGCCTGCCTGCGCGACCTGGGCCTGGAATTTCCAGCCGCGCGTGAATTGGCGGTTCATATCTCAAAATTGTGGAATGATTTGGCTCAAAATTATCAACCACCTTTCCGCTGGCCCGAAGCCGGCGTCTCCATCCGCTGGGAAGACGGGCAGGGCACGTGCCTGGGCTGGGAGCCGGACGGCCGCCTGAAGGTGGCGACGGCGGAAGGCATCCGGCGCCTCAGCGCGGGTGAGGTCACGGGGCTGGGGCAGGGCAGTTGATCCGAGGAAGAAGCTGGGAGCCTGGTTTCGAACCCCCGTGTCCGAATTCTGCTTGAGCATTGTGTCGTTCGAGCGCACTGTTTGATGGGTTTTTCCGGATCCACCAAGGAGATGCGCGTCATGAGCGGTTCCCATCAGGATTCCACACCCCTTTCCCCCCGCTGGCGCCAGGCCGTCATCCTCGTGATGATCTTCGGCTTCAGCCTGCTGATCTGGGTCACGGCGAAGACCTACGCCGGCGCGCCCCCGATTCCAGCGCGCGTCGTGGGCGAGGCGGGTCAGGTCCTCTTCACGGGGGAGGACATCAAGGACGGCCAGGAGGTCTTCCTGAAATACGGCCTCATGGAGCACGGCACCCTCTGGGGCCATGGCGCCTACCTGGGCCCCGACTACACGGCGGAATACCTGCATCGGCAGGCGGAGATCGGGCGGGACGTCCTGGCCCAGGCCCGGTACGGCAAGACCTTCAAGGACCTGGATCCGGCCCGGGCCCTGGAGGTCGGAGGCCTGCTGGCCGCGCAGACCAAGCGGAACCGCTATGACCCGGCCACGGACACCCTTCAATTCACCGACACGGAAGTGGCGGCTTACCGCACCCAGGTCGCCGAGTGGAAGGCCTACTTCTCCGGTGACAAGCCCGCGGTGGGCCTGTCCGCGAAGTTCATCCAGGACGAGGTGGAGCTGCGGAACCTGACGGCCTACTTCGCCTGGGCCACCTGGGCCACCGTGGCGCCGCGTCCGGGCAAGGACTACTCCTACACCAACAACTGGCCCTATGAGCCGCTGGTGGGCAACACCCCGACGGCGTCGACCTACCTCTGGAGCGCCATGAGCCTCATCGCGCTGCTGGGCGGCCTGGGCCTCATCCTCTTCATCTTCGGGAAGTTCGACTACCTGGGCTGGGGCGGCGAGGCGGGCTGGAGGCACGCGGAGGAGGGCCGGCTCCACGCCTGGACCCTCACGCCAAGCCAGAAGGCGGTGGGCCTCTTCTTCGCCGTGGTGGCCCTGCTGTTCCTGGGCCAGGCGGCCCTGGGCGGGGCCCTGGCGCACTACCGCGTCGAGCCCGGGGGGTTCTACGGCTTTGACCTGGCTCGCATCCTGCCCTACAACCTGGCGCGAACCTGGCACCTGCAGCTAGCCATCTTCTGGATCGCCACGGCCTGGGTGGGCGGCGGCCTCTTCCTGGCGCCGCTCGTGGGCGGCGCGGAGCCCAAGGGCCAGAAGGCGGGCGCCCTCCTGCTCCTCGGGGCCCTGGCCATCGTGGTCTTCGGCAGCCTCTTCGGCGAGTTCGCGGGCATCAACGGCTACCTGGGCAGCCTGTGGTTCTGGCTGGGTCATCAGGGAAGCGAGTACCTCGACCTGGGCCGCTTCTGGCAGCTGCTGCTGGCCGTGGGGCTCATCTTCTGGCTCTTCCTCATGTTCCGGGCGCTGCGCCCGGCCATGAAGGGCGGTGAGCAGGGGGAGCTGCCCACCCTCTTCCTCTACGCGGCCATCGCCATCCCGCTCTTCTATGTTCCGGCCCTGTTCTACGGGCCCCGCACCAACTTCGCCGTCATCGACAACTGGCGCTTCTGGATCATCCACCTCTGGGTGGAGGGCTTCTTCGAGCTCTTCGCCACGGTGCTGGTGGCGGTGATGTTCTACCAGCTGGGCCTCGTGACCTCGAAGTCCGCCACGCGGCTGGTGTACCTCGATGCCATCCTCTACCTGGCCGGCGGCATCATGGGCATCGGCCACCACTGGTACTTCACGGGGCAGGGAACCCTGAACATGGGCCTGGCCGCCAGCTTCTCCGCCCTGGAGGTGGTGCCGCTCACGCTGCTGACGCTGGACGCCTGGGACTTCATCCGCCTGCAGGACAAGAACTGCGAGGACTGCGGCAAGCCCCTGGCGGCGCGGCAGCGCTGGGCCATCAAGTTCCTCATCGCCGTGGGCGTGTGGAACTTCGTGGGGGCGGGCGTCTTCGGCTTCCTCATCAACCTGCCCATCGTGTCCTACTTCGAGATCGGCACCACCCTCACGGCCAATCACGGACATGCGGCCATGTTCGGGGTGTTCGGGATGCTGGCCCTGGCCGTGCTGGTGTTCTGCCTGCGGGAGCTCAAGGGCGGCCGCGCCTGGGAGCGCGTGGAGCCGGCGATCCGCTTCGGCTTCTGGGGACTCAACATCGGTCTGGGCCTGATGCTGCTCCTGGACCTGTTCCCCGGTGGCGTCATCCAGCTCTGGGACGTGCTCTCCCATGGCTACTGGCACGCCCGCCGCCTGGACTACCTCATGGGTGGCGCCTTCCACACGCTGGAGTGGATCCGCATCGTGGCCGACACGGTCTTCCTGCTCGCGGGCGCATTGCCCATCGCCTACGCCACCCTGCGGCTGGTTTTCTCTCCTGAACCGAAAGATGCGGCCTGAACCAGCCGCGACGAAAGGATCCCCATGCCCATCACGAACCTCCAGGAAGCGCTGCCCATGCCCGAATCGCAGCGGGCCACCCTGCCGCTCATCGACGTGGATCACGGTGTCAAAGTGGTTCTCGTGGCCCTGCCCAGTGGAGTGAAGATCGCCCCGCACAAGGCCCCCTACGTCGCCACCGCCCAACTCCTGACCGGGCGCATCGAGGTGCTCAAGGGCGAGACCTGGATTCCCATGGCGCCTGGCGACCGGGTGGTCTTCGACAAGGACCAGCCCCACGCCCTCACGGGAATCGAGTCCTCCTACGTCCTCGTGACGCACATGCGGGACTGAAGGCCGGTGGCGGATCAGGGGGTCGACCGGCCCACGGTCCTCATCGTCGGTGGCGGGTTCGGGGGGCTGCGGGCCGCCCGGGCCCTCGCCGGCGCGGCGGTCCGCATCGTGCTGGTGGACCGCCAGAACCACCACCTGTTCCAACCCCTCCTCTACCAGGTGGCCTCAGCCACTCTTTCGCCGGCGGACATCGCCGCCCCCATCCGCCACATCCTCCGGGAGCAGGGTAATGCCGAGGTGGTGCTCGGGGAGGTCGTTTCCGTGGAGCTGGACGCCCGGCGGGTCCTCCTGGCGGACGGGAGGAACTTGCCCTATGACTTCCTCGTCCTCGCGGCGGGATCCCGTAGTTCGTATTTCGGACGGGATGCCTGGGCAGGCCTTGCCCCGGGCCTCAAGACCCTGGAGGACGCCCTGGAGATCCGCAGGCGCTTCCTGCTCAGCTTCGAGCAGGCGGAGCAGGAGGAGGATCCAGAACTCCGCCGCGAGTGGCTGACCTTCGTCGTCGTCGGAGGCGGCCCCACGGGCGTGGAGCTGGCCGGCACGCTGAAGGAGATGGCCCGGCTGACCCTGCCGCGGGAGTTCCGGCGGATCCGCACGGATCGCGCCCGGGTCATTCTGGTGGAGGCGGGGCCGGCCATCCTGGCCAACCTGGGTTCCGGGCTGTCCGAGAAGGCCGTGGAGAGCCTCGAGCGCATCGGTGTCGAGGTGCGCCTGGGCCAGCCCATCACCGGCATCGACGAGCGGGCCGTCCAGCTGGGTGGGGAGCGCATCCCCACGCGGACGGTGCTCTGGGCGGCGGGGGTGGCCGCGGTGCCCCTGGGCGCTGGCCTCGGCGTTCCCGTGGATCGTGTCGGGCGGGTGATCGTGGAGCCAGACCTGAGCCTCCCGGGCCATCCCGAGGTCTTCGCGGTGGGCGACCTGGCGGCCTTCACCCATGGCACCGGGGGCCCGCTGCCCGGCGTGGCGCCCGTGGCCATCCAGCAAGGGGAATGGGCCGCGGCCAACCTCCTGGCCACCCTGGCGGGCCAGCCCAGGCGGCCCTTCTGCTACCGGGACAAGGGCAGCATGGCGACCCTGGGCCGCGGCCGCGCCGTCGCCCGCGTGGGCGGCCTGAGCTTCACGGGCTACCCGGCGTGGCTGGCCTGGCTCTTCATCCACCTCATGCTGCTCGTGGATTTCCGCAGCCGCGTCTTCGTCTTCTTCGAGTGGCTGTGGGCCTACCTGACCACTCAACCCAGGGCCAGGCTCATCGTCGGAAGGAGGGCTCCTACAGCACGGCCCGGATCTCCGCCTCGCTGAGGATCCGCGGGCTGTTCTTGGCGGCCTGGAGGATGCGCTCCACCCGGTCGGGGCTGGGGTCGTAGCCGTTGAGCTCCAGCCAGTAGACCACGTTGCTGTGGCCGGCCATGGGGCCGATCTCGATCTCCTGGCGGCGGCCCACCAGGGCGGCGGGGACGCCGGAATAGACCGTGTCCGCCAGCTCCACATCGCCCCGGTGGAGGGCCTTCACGATGGCCGCCGCGTGCACGCCCGTGCCCGTGCGGAAGGCATCGCGGCCCAGCACGGGATAGTTGGCCGGGATCTCCACGTCGCACAATTCCGCCACGCGCTCCGCCAGGGCCGGCAGGTCCGAGAGGTCCCCCTTTGGGAAACCCATGAGGTGGAGATTGATCATGAGCTGATCCAGGGCCACGTTGCCGCAGCGTTCGCCGATGCCCAGGATGGTGCCGTGCAGGCGATTCGCGCCGGCCTCGAAAGCGGCGATGGCGTTGGCGACGCCGAGGCCCCGGTCGTTGTGGCCGTGCCAGTCGATGCGCACGGAGCGGTCCTTGACGACCTCGTCCTTGATGAAGCGCACAAGGCGCCGGGCGCCATCGGGCGTGGCGTGGCCGCAGGTGTCCGACAGGCAGATGGACTGGGCGCCTTCTTCCAGAGCGGCGCCGTAGATGGCCTTCAGGACGTCGGGCCGGGCCCGGGTGCTGTCCTCGGTCACCATCATCAGGGGCACCTCGTGGCGGCGGCAGAAGGCGGCGGCCTTCCGTGCCATGTCCACGAGGAAGGCCAGGTCCCAGCCTTCCACGTCCATGCGGATGGGGCTGGAGCCCAGGAAGGCGCCGGCCTCCAGGGCGGTGCCCACGCGCTGCTGGATCTCGGCCACCTGGGCAAGATCCGCTTCCATGGTCCGCACCGCCACCTGGGGGTGGATGGGCAGGCGGTGGTCCCGGATCTCCACCATGAGGGCCCGCACCGCGGCCAGGGCCTTGGGGCCGGCGCCGGGCATGCCCAGGTCCACCGCGTCCACGCCGAGGCGCGCCAGGCGATGGATGAGGTCGCGCTTGGCGGCGATGTCGGGATCGCGCACTGAGGGGCTCTGGAGCCCGTCACGGAGGGTCTCGTCCAGCAGGACTGGAACGCGACCTCCCGCCAGCGGTCCGTTCCAGTCGTTGATCAGTTCGTCGAGGGTCATGGAGGAATCAGCCTACGGTGACTTCGATCCTGCGGTCCAGCAGGGTGCCCAGGAGGGAGGCCTTCTCCAGGAAGGCCTCCCTCTCTGGTTCCGTGTCACCGGCGGCGCCCAGTCGCACCTTCAGCGACTCGTCGTCGATGACCACGGAAAGATCCCGCACCGCCTGCCGGCGGCGGCGATCGAGGGCGTCGGCCCCTCGCAGAATGGCCGCCAGCTTGCGCACGACCTGGCGGCGCCAGGGCGGCAGGGCGCGGAAGGCCTCGTGCCTGGCGTGGTGAGGCGGCTTCCCCCGGTGGAAGCGCACCACCTGGGCCATCAGGTCGATCTCCTCGGGCCAGAAACCAGGAAGGGTGGCGTTCCGCACCAGGTATTCACCGTGCTTGTGGTGGTTCTTCTCGGAGAGGGAGAAGCCGATGTCGTGGAGGCGCGCCGCGAAGGCCAGCCACTGGCGCTCGGTATCGCCCAGCTCGAATTGCGGCTGGAGGGCCAGGAAGAGCTGGTCCGCCAGCCGGGCCACCTGGCGGCTGTGGCCGGGATCAGGGTCCAGCCGCGCCGCCAGCTGTTCGATGGAGGCCCGCCGGCGGTCCGACAGAGGTGGGATGGCCGCGCCGCCATGCTGGAGGGCCTCCCAGATCATGCCTTCCCGCAGGCCCACGGCGAGGTGGCGCAGGGGCGGTGTGCCCAGCCACTCCATCAGGGACAGAGCCCAGATGGCGCCCACGTGCAGCACCTCGGCCCGCTTGGGATCCACGCCCAGGCGGTCGATGCGCTGCTGCGCGTCCGCCCGCCAGAGCTTCAGGGCGTAGGCGCGGAGCTGCTCCGCCGTGAAGCCCAGGCCGTCGTCCGAGCCCCGGGCGAGGTCCTCTAGCGTGCCGGAGGTGCCGAGGAGGAGCGCGGGCTCTGGCAGCTCGGTGGGCAGGTCCTTGCGGGCCTTCTTCAGGATGCGGCGGATCATCTTCCGGAGCTGCTTGAGGTCGTGGGCGGACGGAGGGTCCGAGGTCCGGGCGGCATCTGCCAGCCGCTGGAGTCCCCAGGGCAGGGAGATGCTGGCGGCCACGCGCCCCGCCTGCACCCAGGTCAGCTCCGTGCTGCCCCCGCCGATGTCCACCAGGGTGATGGGCTCCAGGGGGAAGGGGATGGCGTGGGAGACCGCCTGGTGGATGAGCCGGGCCTCCTCCTCGCCGGAGATCACCTGAATGGAGATGCCCAGCTTTTCCGCCTCCAAGACGAAGGCCTGCGCGTTCTTCGCGTCGCGCAGGGCCGCCGTGCCGCAGGCCATGACGGTCTCGCACTCGAAGCCACGGATGATCTTGGCCATCTGGGCCAGGGCGTCGAGGCCCGCCTGGAAGGCCTCAGGTCCGATCTCGCCGGAGGTCGCTTCGCCCCGGGCCAGCCGCACCATGGCCTTCTCCCGGGCCAGGATCTGCTGCCCGCCCATGGGATCCGCCTCCACCACCACCAGGTGGATGGAGTTCGACCCGACGTCCACGGCCGCGATCCGCATGGAACGATTGTGGTCCGGGCCGCCATCACGACCAAAAAGATTCTTGGGGACGTGACGCATCCTCAGCCGGTTCGCGGGTCTTCGCCGCCATGATCTAATGAAGATCCATCCATCCCCAAATCAGGAGCCTCATATGTTCCACCGTTGGTGCCTCGGATTGACCCTTGGAGTGGTGCTGGTCGCAGGTCAGCCTGTTCCGGCCAGGACGCAGGCCTGGGTGCTGGCTCTCGACGAGCGTGGGGGTGTGGTGGCCGACCTCAAGGCCGAGGATTTCAAGGTGCGGGTGGATGGCAAGGCCAGACCCATCGTTCAGGTGAAGACCCCGGCCCAGACAGCGGAGGCCTCCCAGTCCTGGATCCTCGTGTTCGAGCCCATCCGGGACACCGGGCACCGGACCACGGCCTTCCTGGCCGCGGCGGATTTCCTGACGAAGGTCCCCCTAGGGGACCGCGTCCTGATCGTGGCCCGGGGCAAGGACTCGCTGGAATCCCTCATGCCTGGCCTCTCGGTCAACCGGGCTCGCTGGGCCGAGGCCATGGCCAAGGTTCCGGACCTGCTGCCCGAAAGCCTGGTCGGCACTCCGAAGGAAACCCTCCAGGGAGCGGGATTCAAGGCGGACTTCACGGACTCGCCGGATGGCGATGCCGGCCAGGAGGCCCTGAACGCGATGCTCGCCCGGTTCCGGGGCGGAGCGCCGGGGTGGGCCCGCGGAACGGTGGACCAGCGCGGGGTCAACGTCCTCGACCGGCTCAACCTCAACAACCCGTCCTTCGTGACTGGCATGCTGGCGACCATCGGCAGGGAATCCAAGGCCCTCGAGTCGATCCTCGACCTTGCGGCGGCGGTGCCGGGCCAGAAGCATCTGGTCGTCTTCTCCCGCTGCGAGATGGATGACATGACCCACCCCATGGTGAAGCGGGCGATGACCCAGTCCTTCCGACGCGAGCGGGGAGACGCAGGCGGACCCGCGGAATCCGCGACCCTCGCCACGAGGGACATGACCCTCCTGCAGGCGTCGCTGAAGGCCAAGGCAGCGGCCACGGGGGTGACGATCTATTCCGTCGCGGGCGCGGGCCAGAATGTCATGGGGCACGTGGGGTCCGTCGCACCGGCCACGGGAGGCTATGCCTTCCCCCTGAGCGACGGCGTGGAAGCCCGCTTCGGACAGGGCATCCAGATGTTCGGATCCAGGTACCTGCTGCAATGGGCCGAGGACTCAACTCCGGGGAAGGCCCTACCCCTGGACATCGACACCACCCGAAAGGGTGTGAAGCTCCTGGTGCAGACCCTCCGGTAGGACCTCCAAAAAAAGTACGAACCGATTCGTTGACATCCTACGAATCGGTTCGTATGTTATCTCCAGACCTCTCTGGAGACATCATGTCCATCGCGCCCATCCGCCCTTCCGATGGTGAGCTCGCCATCCTCAGGGTCCTGTGGTCGCGGGGACCTTCGACGGTTCGGGATGTGCACACCGAGTTGTCGAAGGACCGGGACATGGGCTACACCACCGTGCTGAAGCTCATGCAGATCATGGTGGAGAAGGGCCTGGTGATCCGGGACGAACGCGCGCGTTCCCACACCTACCAGGCCCTCCAGGGGGAAGCCGAAACCCAGCGTTGCCTGTTGAAGGAACTTCTGCAGAAGGCCTTCGCAGGCAGCCGTCGGGAGCTCGTCCTCCAGGCCCTCGAAGCCGAGCCCGCCTCGGCCGAGGAGCTGGAGGACATCCGCAAGCTGTTGAATGACGTGAAGGGGAGGGTCCGATGATCGACCTTTCATCCTCCCCCTTGATGCAGGCCATGGGCTGGACATTGCTCCACAGCCTCTGGCAGGGCGCCCTGCTCGCCCTGCTCGCGGAGGCAGCACTCTGGCTGGGACGGCGAGGCTCCGCGGAACTCCGCTACGCCATCGCATTCGCGACCCTCGGCCTGCTGGTTCTCGCCTTCGCGGGAACCTTGGTCTGGATCTTGATCGGCGGCGATTCCCTACCCACGAACGATCCTGTCCTGATCGCTCCCATGGACGAGGGAGGCCGCTTCGGGGGCTGGATGTTCCGGCTGCACGGCATTTTCGGTCTCTGGATCCCTTGGCTGTTCCTGGCCTGGTTCTTGGGATTCAGCCTCCGCCTCGTGCAGGTGGGACAAGCCGTGACTTGGCTCTACGGGCCCTGTCTTGGCAGCCTCCAGCCGCCACCCGCCGAGTGGCTGGGGCGGTTCGAGGTCCTGAAGGTTCGCGCCCATGTGCGGATTCCGGTCCGTCTTGGGTTGTCCGACCGGGTGGACTCGCTGGTGGTGCTGGGCTGGCTGAAACCCGTGGTGCTTGTTCCGGCTGCGGCCCTGCTGGCTCTGTCTCCCGAAGCTCTGGAAGCCCTCTTGGCTCACGAACTGGCCCATGTTCGACGGGTTGATTTCCTCGCGAACCTCATCCAGACCCTCGCGGAAGCGCTGCTGTTCTATCACCCTGCCGTCTGGCGGCTCTCCCGGCGCATTCGCCAGGAGCGTGAGCACTGCTGCGACGATGCGGCCGTGCGTACCTGCGGCGATCCGATCCTCTACGCCTCTGCCCTTCTCGGGCTGGAGGAACTCCGATCCCATTCGAACCTGATTCCCGATCTGGCTCCTGCGGCCAGTGGAGGCAAGCTCATGTCTCGCATTCAGCGCATCCTGCGCCCCCGCTTCACATCCACCCCGATCCCACCCCTGGTGGCGCTCCTGCCCGCCCTGGTGCTGGCGACCGGACTGGGCCTCAGCACACTATCCGCCACCGACACCCCGATGGCCTCGCCAGCCTCCCCGGTGGAGATGGAATGGAAGCAGATCAAGGTCAAGCATCAGCCCGAAGCTCCCGCCTATCCGTCCGAAGCCAAGGCCCAGCGCATCCAGGGCACCGTCGTGGTGGTCGTCACCATCGATGCCCGAGGCAAGGTTCAGGACGCCAAGGCCATCTCGGGCCCGTCCGAGCTGCATGCCTGCGCCGTGGGCTATGCCAGGACCTGGGAATTCGAACCCGCCAAGGTGAAGGGCAAACCCGTACCCGCAAGGTTCAAGCTCACCATGCCGTTCCGTCTGAAGTGAAGCTTTCGCCAGGACGCAAAGGGGGCCATCCGGCCCCTTTTGCGTCGCGAGAATGGCATGGCGGAGCTTGACCTCTGGTAACCGTTGCATGAAGTTCAAGGCCCCGGCCATGCTCGATCCCACATTCCGAGGTGATCAAATGGCTTTGACGGTGGATGGCATCTTTGCGCTCATGCCTGAACTCTTCCTGCCCGAGAAGGCACAGGGGCTCACGGTCTCCGTCTACTACCAGGTGACGGGTGAAGGCGGCGGCGACTACACCTGCCGCATCGACAACGGCGTGTTCTCCCTGGCCCGCGAGGCCAAGCCGGACGCCACCTCCGTGGTGGTGATCGGCGCCGAGGACTGGATCGCCCTGAACGAAGGCAAGCTCGATCCCATGCAGGCCTTCATGACCGGCAAGCTCAAGGGCACCGGCGACCTGGGCCTGCTCCAGAAATTCCCGAAGTTCTTCAAGAAGCCCCAGAAGGAAAGCGGGCCGGTGAAGCCCCTGAAGGATCTCGTGCCGGCGCGGCTGGCACTGGCCGGGGCCGGGATCAAGGTGACCGTGGGCGGTGATACCTGGGGCGACGGCGCCGAAGTGGCCGGCGACGAAGCGGCCGTGCGCGCCCTGGTCTGCGGCATTTCGGACCCCGGACCGGCCCTTCTGGGCGGTCAGCTTCGCTTCTCCGGCGACATGGCCGTCCTTCGCAAGGCCTGGAAGGCCTGGTCCCAGGAGCCCGAGATCACCTTCCCGGACACGCCCGGCGGCAAGGCCCTGGCCACGCTGCGCAAGCGCTACAAGGGCGGCGCCACCGGCACCATGGAAGTGAAGGTGGACGGCGTGCCCTACCGCCTGGACTTCAGCCCCGAGGGGCTCTCCGTGCGGCCGGGAGAGGTGGAGGGCGGCGCGGCCCTGGGCATCTCCGACGCGGACTTCGCGGCCCTCAATGTCGGCAAGCTGAACCTGGTGGCGGCCCTTCTCGGAGGCGCCATCACGGTGAAGGGGGACGTGAGCCAGGTGGCGTCCTACACGGCCCACTTCGAGGCCGCCGTGAACCCGGCGGAGGCGCTCCTGGAGTCCATGCCTGAGCGTTTCAACGCCGAAAAAGCCGGAGATCTTGAAGCGGCCGTGGGTTACCAGATTGATGACCTGGGCTACACGCTTTTCATCCGGAATGGCGCCTGCATGGTGTTCCCCCGGCTGATGAAACCCTGTGATACGCTCCTGAAAGCCAAGGCCGACGACTTCATTGCCATGAGCACCGGAACGCTGAACGCCCAGGAGGCTTTCATGACCGGCAAGATCCAGATCGAGGGCGACCCTCTGCTCATGCAGAAGGTCGCGAAGAGCTTCAAGCGCCCCGAAGCCTGAGCCTTCCATGACCCCCGCCGCCCCTTCCCGCAAGAAGTCCCCGGCCCCCAGGCCCGGGAAGGCGGCTGCGGAGACCATCCGCGTGGCCAAGTGCATCGTGCCGTTGCCCGCTCCCAAGCCCAGCGTGAAGGGCGCGATCGACCATGAGGAGGATCTGGCGCCGGGGCTGCCCTGCGAAGGACGCTGCGGGCACTGCCATCACCACCCCTGCCGCCTGCACGGAGCGGTGTAAGGGTCTGTCGCTTTCAGGCCCCTTCCCACAGGGTTCGCAGCCGCTGGTAGCCCGCGCGGCTGATGGGGAGGGTCGTGCCGTCGCGGAGGATCGCGTCCCGGTGCTCCTTGCTGTCCTGCTCAACCCGCACGAGGCGGTCGAGGTTCAGGATGTAGCTGCGGTGGATGCGGATGAAGCGGTTCGGATCGAGTTGGGATTCAAGGTTGGCCAGGGTCTGCTGCTTGAGCAGGCTCCGGCCCTCGGTGCGGAGGAGCACGTAGTCGTCCTGAGCCTGGATCCAATCCAGGCGGTCGAGGTGGACCACCGTCACCTTCGGGCCGTCCTTCACCACGATGCGCTCCAGGGGCTTCCCCTGGCGCGCCGCCGCGGCGAGGTCCGTCGCGGACGGGGTGGGAGCCGCGGGCTGGGTCGCCTGCAGGGCCCGGGCCTTGGCCAGGGCCGCGTCGAAGCGCTCCTTCGAGAAGGGCTTCAGCAGGTAGTCCACCGCATGGGATTCGAAGGCGCGCATGGCGTGCTGGTCGTAGGCGGTGACGAAGACCACGGCAGGACGCTTCCCTTCCGCCTCCAGGAGCTCCAGGACTTCGAATCCATCCAGCTTGGGCATCTGGATGTCCAGGAAGACAAGGTCGGGGTGATGCTCGGCCGCGGCCTTCAGGGCCTCGAAGCCGTTGGCGCATTCACCCACCACCTCCACGTCGGGGTGGGCGGCCAGATGCTCGCGCACGACGGAACGCGCGAGATCCTCGTCGTCGATGATCAGGGCTTTCATGGTTCCATCTCCAGAGGGAAGACCAGCGTGACGCGGTGGAGGCCGTCCTGGGCCGTGGCTTCGAACCGGGCCCGGTTCCCGAAGCGGCCCAGCAGGCGCTGGCGGACCTGGCGCAACCCGAGCCCCAGCCCCTGGGGGACCGGAGCGTCGGCATCCAGTGGATTATCCACCTTCAGCAGGACGTGCCCTTCCACCACCTCCGCGGCCACGGCCAGGGTGCCGCCCTCGGGCAGGGCCGCGATGCCGTGCTTGATGGCGTTCTCCACCAGCGGCTGCAGCAGCAGGGTGGGGAGGAGGGCCGGCTCGGCGGCGGGATCGATGCGCCAGTCGAGCTTCAGCCGGGTGCCGAAGCGGATCTGCTCGATGGCCAGGTAGGCCCGCGCCAGGTCGAGTTCCTCTCGCAATGCCACCTGGCGGCGCTCTCCCAGGCCCAGGCTGCGCCGGAGGAAATCCGAAAGCAGCACGCACATCTCCCGCGCCCGGGCGGGATCCACGGCGGTCAGCGCCGACAGGGAATTCAGGCTGTTGAACAGGAAGTGGGGATTGAGCTGGGCCCGCAGGGCCTTCAGCTCTGACTCCTGGGCGAGTATTTGGAGCTCGGCGCCTTTCCGTTCGGCTTCCAGGGCGCGTTCCTGAGCCAGCATGAGGTAGCTGAGGGCCACGGAGGCCAGGTAGAGCAGGATGCCCAGGCCCGTGAGCACGGGCAGGGCGATGTCCACGTGGCGGGGCAGGGCGCCGAGGCCGGGGATCCAGGCCAGGACCCGAGCCAGCAGCCAGGCCAGCCCCGCCCAGATGCTACCCATGAGCACGGCCGCCAGGCCCCAGGCCGCCCCGTGGGAGCCCAGCGCCTCCACCCGCTGGCCGAGCGGGAGCGCCCGGCAGAGAAACCAGGCGGACAGGAAGAGGAAGGCCGCGATCAGGCAGAGGGGCAGGGCCAGGGCGGCGCCCTCCGCCCAGCTCCAGTTCTGGGTCCGGGCGATCCCCATCAGCAGCAGGGCGATGGGGGCCCACCCCAGGAGGTAGGCCCCCAGACGCGCCCGGTTGGCCAGGAGGGGATGCATCAGCTCTTGACCTCGGTCCCGCCGAAGAGAATCAGCCCTGTGATCACCAGCCGGGGGCGGCCTTCCACGGGGGCGGGCCCGTGATGGGTGCCGTCGTTGAGGGCGCCGGCGATGGCCGTGGCACGATGGACCACCTCCCAGCCGTCCGGCACACGGATCTCCCCCCCGCCGAAGAGCACGAAGACATCGATGCGGGCCTGGCCGTTCTCGATGGCGGCCTGGCGGAGATCCACCTCGTAGCCACCGAAGATGGCCGTCAGTTCGCCTCCCTTGAAGGCCTGGGTGGCCACGCGCCGCTTGAAGCCGCCGAAGATGGCCGTGCCCTGGAGGAAGTCGTCGGAGCGGGCCAGCTCGGGCGGGATGCCGCGGCTCTGCTTGAGGGCCTTGGTGACGATGAGGATGCCAAGGCCCACCACCAGCATGGGGCCAAGCGCATCCGCCAGGTGGCCGTGGCCGAAGGTGAAGAGCAGCAGGAAGGCGCCGCCCAGCACGAGGAACCATCCGCCGGTGCTGCTGCTCTGCCGGTCCTGGCGGATCTTGGCGATGCCTACGGCCACCAGCGCCAGCGGCCAGAGCTTGAAGAGGGTGTGGGCCTGGACGAGGCCGAGGTTGTCCAGGGTGAGCACGAGGCCCGCCACGATGATGGCGACGCCCAGCACCAGCTTGGGGCTGAACGGACTCGGCGTCCGGGTGTCGTCGGGGGCGTTCATGGGTTCACCTGCGTGGATCCGGAATCAGGATCACAGGAATCGGGCTCGGATGGCGACGGCCGGCGGCGCCTGCAGCGCGGCGGTGGGCTCCATTGGGGAAACAGGGCGCGGAGCGTGACGATGAGGCCGCCCCAAACCAGGAAGGCCGGCCACCAGCGCTCCAGAAGCCCCCAGGGGCCGAACTGGGAGATGAAACCCGCGACGGCGAAGCCCAGCCAGATGTGGCCGCGGAGGCTGAGGGGGCCATCCTGGGCCAGACGGGCGAGACCCACAGCGGCCACCGCCAGCGGCCACCAGGCCAGCAGGTGCCAGGCGTCGAACCAGTGGAGGCTGTCCACCAGGAGGATCAAACCTGTCGCGATGACCACCAGGCCGAGGACCAATTTCACGGAAAAGACAGGGGGGCGTTCCTGGACGTTCATGGGTGGCGCTCCTTTCGGCCGGAACCCGCGGAGAAGCTGAAGGCGAGTGTGGGCAGCCACAGGGCCAGCCACCACCAGGGGCTGTCGATGAACCATCCCAGCTGGATCATGGGCGCCTCCTTCCGCACGACCAAGCTACGGGCGTCTTGACAGGAAACCGGGCCGGGATCGGCGAACGGCGGGTGGGGATCGGCGAGTGGTCAAGTCCAGGCGATCGTCCCGCCCCGGCTGCGCTCCCGCCAGGCGTGGTCGAGGGCGGGACAGATATCCGGCGGGCACTCGAAGCGGATGATGGCCGCGTCTCCCTCGAAGGTCTGGCTAGTCACGGAAGCGGCGGGGAAGGCCCCCAGCAAGGCGAAGGGCAGGTGGGCCTGGGCCGCGGGGACACGGATCTCTCCCTGGCGGAGGATCCGGACGTCCTCCCAGAGGCCCTGGGCTTCGGCTTCGGCCAAGGCGCCCTGGACGCCCTCTGTATAGGCCCGCACCAGACCGCCAGTGCCGAGCTTGGTCCCCCCGTACCAGCGGATGCAGACGGCGATGAGGTCGGTGGCCTCGGCTCCCTCCAGCACCGCCAGCATGGGTTTCCCGGCCGTGCCGGAAGGTTCGCCGTCATCATCGGCCCCGAAAGCTGCGACGGGGATGCCCTCCCGCCAGGCGCTGCAGTGATGCGTGGCGTCGAAGTCCCGCTTGCGAAGCGAGGCCAGCACGGCGGCCCGGGCTTCAGCATCCAACGCGGGGTGCAGCTCCGTGAGGAAGACCGAAGCCTTCTCCCTGAAGCGATGGGTGGCGACCCCGGTCAGACGACGCATGGATCCAGCATGGGGGCGGCTGTGACGTGAATCAACACAGGCGGCTCAATTGCGACCATACAGTCGTTTTTTACTTATAGTTGGGGTGGATCTTTTCGAGGAGACGGCATGACCACCGTCACGCGGCCCTTCACTCCCACGGTCCTGCAGCGCCGAACCCCGGTGCCCTCGGATTTGGACATCGCCCAGGCGGCGACCCTCAAGCCCATCGACCAGGTGGCCGCGGAACTGGGCCTCGAGGCGGACGAGCTGGAGCTCTACGGCCCCACCAAGGCCAAGGTGCGGCTGGAGGTGCTGGACCGCCTGCAGGGCCGTCCGGACGGCAAGTACATCGATGTCACCGCCATCACTCCGACGCCGCTGGGGGAAGGCAAGACCACGGTCACGGTGGGACTCAGCCAGGCCCTGGGGGCGCACCTGGGCCAGCGCGTGGTGACCTGCATCCGCCAGCCCAGCCAGGGCCCGACCTTCGGCATCAAGGGCGGAGCCGCGGGCGGCGGCTACAGCCAGGTGATCCCCATGGAGGACTTCAACCTCCACCTCACCGGGGACATCCACGCCATCACCGCGGCCCACAACCTTTGCGCCGCGGCCATCGACGCCCGTATCCTCCATGAGGCCGGCGCTTCGGATGAGCAGCTGTTCGAGCGGATTTTCCCGAAAGGAAAATCCGGAAGGAAGTTCCCGCGATCGCTGCAGCTGCGCTGCGCGAAGCTGGGCATCACCAAGGGGAATCCCGACGATTTCACGCCGGAGGAGCGCCGTCGCGTCTGCCGCCTGGATCTGGACCCCGCCGCCATCACTTGGCGCCGCATCCTGGACACCAGCGACCGGTTCCTGCGGGGCGTCACCGTGGGGCGGGGCGAGGAGGAGCAGGGCTTCGCCCGCGAGACGGGCTTCGACATCTCCGTGGCCAGCGAGATCATGGCCGTCCTGGCCCTCACCACGGGGCTCCAGGACATGCGGCGCAGGCTGGGAAGCATGGTGGTGGGCCTTGATCGCCAGGGGCGCCCGGTGACCTCGGAGGATCTGGGCGTCGCCGGCGCCATGACCGTCCTCATGAAGGATGCGCTGAAGCCGAACCTCATGCAGACGCTGGAGGGCACGCCCGTGTTCGTGCACGCGGGCCCCTTCGCCAACATCGCCCACGGGAACAGCTCCATCCTGGCCGACCAGATCGCCCTGAAGCTGGCGGACTACGTGGTCACCGAGTCCGGCTTCGGCGCCGACATGGGCATGGAGAAGTTCTTCGACATCAAGTGTCGCGTTTCGGGGCTGAAGCCCAACGCCGTGGTTCTGGTGGCCACCGTGCGCGCCCTCAAGATGCACGGCGGCGGGCCCAAGGTGGTGGCGGGGAAGCCCCTGGACGCGGTCTACGTGGATGAGAACCTGGACCTGCTCCGCCAGGGTCTGCCCAACCTGCTGCACCACATCCGCATCGCCCGGAAGTTCGGCGTGCCGGTCGTGGTGGCGGTGAACGGTTTCGCCACGGACAGCCCCGCGGAGCTGGACCTGGTGCGCCGGGCCTCCCTGGAGAGCGGCGCGGAAGATGCGGTGGTCTGCCGGAACTGGGCCCTGGGCGGGGAAGGGGCCCTGGATCTGGGCCGGGCCGTCATGCGCGTCTGCGAGCGCCCATCTGAATTCCGCTTCCTCTACGGCGTGGACGAGCCCATCAAACAGAAGATCGAGGCCATCGCCACGGAGGTCTACGGCGCCGACGGTGTGGACTACGCGCCGGAGGCCGAAGCGAAGATCGAGGCCTACACGCGGCTTGGCTACGACCGCCTACCCATCTGCATGGCCAAGACGCACCTGAGCCTGAGCCATGATCCTGCCCTGAAGGGCGTCCCCACGGGCTTCCGCATCCCGGTGAGGGATGTCCGCCTGAGCGCCGGGGCCGGCTTCCTCTACCCGCTGCTTGGCAAGATGGCCACCATGCCCGGCCTCCCCACGAGGCCCGGCTTCTACGACGTGGATATCGATCCGGAGACGGGCCGCGTGGTGGGGCTGTTCTGACCCTGCGTGGCCGCGGACAGAAACAGTCGCTGGCCGTGTGAATCCTTCCTCCGCTACCGGCCTCGGACCAGCCGATGATCGGGTCGGCAAAGGAGGCCGGGAACAGCCTGTCGTGTCGTCAAATTTGTATTAATATATTTAATAACAACGTTTGAATCGAGCGTGGTCCCGGGGCCGCCGGCCTCGATTGACTCAATCTTTTTTTAATCGGGGGTGTTATCGCGGCCTTCCGCAGGGTCGAAAAGAAGGTTGACCACTTGCGAGGAGCGCCCGATGGGCCGCCTTGGAACCTTCCGATCGATCTGCCGCCTGGGGCTCCTGCTGGCCCTGGCCGGTGGCTCGGAAGCCGTGGTCATGGCCCAGAGCACAAGCAGCGCCACCTGCACCGTCCGGATCCGACCCCGGGAAGCGGCGGATTATGACCTTTCGACGGAAGTGACCATCCAGGGTGTGGTCGAAGGCTGGGAGGGCCGGTCGATCCGGATCCGGCTGGCGGCCGGAGTCCTGCGGGTGGACACCGGTGCGTGGAACACGTCAGGCCTGTTCGAAGCGGGAACCCCTCTCGAGGTTCTCGCGTCCCGGAGTGTGGTCGAGGGTCGGCAGCGGTTCCTCGCCCGCGAGATCCGCCATGCGGGGGGCGTCCTGATGATCCGGGACGCCTTCGGCGCGCCGATCCAGGCCGGCTCTCTCTAGATCGGTTGTAGGCCTCTAGATCAGTTGTAGGCCACGGTCACGCTGAAGGTTCCGGCGTAGTCGCCGTCGGGTTGGCCGGCGGCCACGTTCAGCGTGCCGCCCACGCTCAGCGTCTGCCGCCCGGTGGGATCCAGACGCCCCGTCGGGCCGGGAGAACTCGTGAAGGCGGTCACCGTGAGGGTCCCATCCGGAGAGCTGAGGACGACGCTGCCCGGGAGGGTGATGGCGTAGGTGGCGTTGGCGGCTCCGGTCACGGAGAAGGTGGCGGGTCCAACCGGCAGTTGCGATCCCAGGCTCACGCCGCCCGTCGTACTGAGCGTGCCGGCGGGACTGAGCACCACGGTTCCCGGGGCCGGGCTGGTGAAGACCGCCCCGAACCGCAGCCCCGTGAGCTCCGTGAGGCTGATGACCGGCGCGACCTGGATCTGCACCGAGAAGGTCATGGGGGTGACGGCTCCCTTGAAGGGATCCATCACATTCAGGGTGTAGCTGCCGGTGTAGGTTCCCGCGGGCGTGGCGGCGCTCGAGCCGACCGTGACGGTAGCCCCCAGGTAGTAGTAGCCCGTGGTGCCCGTGGAAGGGAAGGTGCCGCTGGTGGCGGGCTGGCAGTCCACGGCCGTGACGACCACCGTTGCCCCGCCCGGTCCCACAAGGGGGAAGGGCACCGGACTGCCCGCTGAGGCGAACCAGCTGTCGCCCACCTTGCCGGACAGGGTGAAGCTGCCCAGGCTGACGCCAGCGGAGGACCCCAGGGCGGCGCCGCCCGAGGCGCTCCGATTCCCGGATGGCGAGGCGAGCACCACCGTCCCCCCGAAGGCGCTGGGGATGACATAGCCCAGCGAGATGTCCGAGTACTTGTTGATGACCGGCACCCAGGCCTGGCCGAGGGCGGGGAGTGTCGCGAGTGCCAGGGCCGCCAGGAAGAACCGCCGGGAGAGCGCTGAGAGGGCGGAGAAGCTCATGGTTGATCTTCTTTCCGGCCGTCCTGCCCCGGAAGGAGCGGGTTGGAGCGGTCTGGGGTGAGCAGGAGATCGAGGCCGTCCACGACCGTGCCCTCGGAGGTCACGATCACGGGGATGGGCGGCAGTTTCGAGAGCCCGAGACGTTGGATTTCGGCGTCAGGCACCCGGAGCTGGTAGGTTCCGGGCGGGAGATCGGACAAGGTGTAGAAACCGTCGAAGGCCGTCCGGGTGGTCTTGATGGATTTGCCCTGGTTGTCCACGAGCTCCAGGAGCAGGCCGGGGAGCTCTCCGGAGGCGCCATCACGCTTCAGGTAGGCCGTTCCCGTGACCTCGCCGAACAGCACCACGGGCACCTCGAGCTGCGCCACATGGCCCTGGCGCGGGGTGACGCGCAGGCCCGGGCCCTGGGGCCGCATGAACGGGTCTTCGAGGGTGGTGGAGTTGGCGGACAGGTTGGCGTCGAGATCGCCGGAGAGATTGGTGAGGAAGGCCACGCCCTTCGTGTCCGTGCTGCCTGGCTGCGAGGCGCCGTTCGCGAGGAAGCCGACGCCCTGGAGGGGCTTCTCATCGCCATCCATCACGCCGTTCCCGTTGGCATCCAGGAAGGCGCGGGCGGAAACAGCGCCATGCCCGGCGATGCTCTGCGCCTGCGTATGGATCCGGCCGTTCCGGGGTTCCCGGGCCAGGCCCACGCGGAAGGTGAGGTCCAGGGACAGGCGGCTGCGGGTGGAGTAGCCCAGTTCTACGCTGAGGGCATAGGCGCCCTGGGTCTTGTAGGCCCCGAGCTGCACCAGGGTGTCGTTGGAGGCTACCGAATGCGTGAGCCCGGCCCGGAGGTTGAAGGGGATGAAGACCGGCGTTTCCAGGAAGGTGGACAGGGCGTTCAGGCGCCGGGCGCCGCCGCTCAGTTGATAGTTCGCCTGCGCACGCAGGGAGAAGGTCCGGAAGAACTTGCTGGCGAGAAAGTCCCCGATCGTGGTGGTGGGGAAGGGGGTTGCCGTGTCCAGGCCCCTGGTGAGGGTGACTTCGTTGGAGAGGAAGTACCCCTGGAAGGAGGTGGAGACGCGGTTGTAGAGGCGATCGATGCTGCCGCCCGCCACGAGCCGGTCCCGGGCGGCGCCGAGGTCGAGTGTGACGAGGCTGCGCTCCAGGCTGGGCAGCAGGGAGGACGTCTCCAGGCCGCTGCGGCTCCGGATCGGGCCGTAGATGGGCCGGAACACTTCGCTGGAGAAGCCATCCTGGAGCTCCGCATGCTTGACCGTGAGGCTGGTGGAGCCCAGGCGGCTCCGAAGGCCCAGCTGGGCGACGCTGCCTCCAAGCTGGTCGCTGACGGCGCTGAAGGACGCCGACAGAGGCTTCCAGAAGCCTTGGAGATCGATCCCGCGGTAGGCGTGATGGCGCCCGTCCAGATCCAGACCGGACAAGGAGAACCCGGCCGTGAACTGCCGGGAGATTCCGTAGCGCCCTTCGATCTGCCCGCGCTTTCCAGCCTGGCGGGGATCCACGCCCACCAGCCGGTACTGGAACTCGCCTTCCGGGGTCTGGTTCTCGCTCACATCGAAGCGCACGACTTCCTCACGGCGCTGGCCCTGGGGGCCATAGAACACCAGGCGGAAATCGTTCCAGCCGAAGTAGAGCGGCACGTTCAGGAATTCATAGCGGCCATCGGGGCGGGAGGCCTGGAAACCCAGGAGAGCCTGGTTCCGGTAGAGCTCCACCTGCCAGCCCGGCGACAGGTTCCCCTGGAAGGAATGGCGGTCGAAGGCGTTTTCCCGCTGGAGCGGATAGTTGGTGAGCAGGGCCCCCGTGCCGGCCATGGGCAGGGTGAGCAGGTTCAAGCCCGGATCGAGCACCTCCCCGAAGGCGAACTCCGTCGCCCTGAGCGGGCCGAGCAGGCCCGCGTGGGGGTCGCGGCGGCCCATGGCCACCCGGAACTCCGAGAGGCCGCTCTCCGTATCGAGAATCGCGTAGAGGTTCGAAGACAGTCCGAGGAAATCCCCCGCGGCGAACGTGGTGCTCTGGGCCCGGACGTGCCGATCCGCATCGGGCGATGTCTGGGCGGTCAGGCGCAGGGTCTCGTCCACCATCGGAACTTCGAGGACGCGATAGGGGTCCGGCGATCGTGGGAAGACCTTCGGACCCTCCGAGGGGCGGAACCGGCCGACCATGCGCTCCCGCTTCCAGCGCTCCTGGATGGGGAGGGGCTCCCGGGGCGACACGGTGATGGATGAGCTGCGGAGGACGACCTGGAAATCCAGGGGCAGCCAGGTGGCGAGGAGGCGCGTATCCACGTAGATGTCATCCGCGTGAAGTTCCATCAGGGACCGGTCGAGCGGCAGGCTGCGACCTGCCACCACCACCGTTCCCGCCACGACGTCGAGGTTGAAGCGGCGCTTCTCGTCAATGAAGAAGCCCGAGGCCCGCCCTCGGTTGGGGTCGACCTCGATGGCCAGGTCCAGCAGGCGGCACAGCTCTCCCAGGGGCACCAGCACGCCGTCCTTCACGGGAAATCCGGGGAAGGTGCTGCTGACCGTCGCCTGGTCCAGGCGCAGGGCGAAGAGGAAGACTTCCTCCTCGGAGCGGTTCACGAGCATCCCCGGCAGGGCGGTGGCCTCTGCGGGAGCCAGGCCTCCGGCATGCAGCATCGCCGCCACCCCCATGAGGGCCGGGCCCAGGAGGGCCTTGCGGACGGCGAAGCGGCCCATTCAGGGGGTCGTCATGACGGTTTCCGCGAACAGGCGGCCGCCATCCAGAATGGGCTGGGAGTAGGTGATGCGGATCCGGCTGCCGGGGGGGATGGATCGGCCGCGGATGGGCAGGGCGACGATCCGGCCGGCATTCGGGGTGTACACGGCCAGGCCCGAGGCCTCCGCCAGGACTTCCGGGGCTCCGGCAGCTGGGAGGAGGGTGGCCTTGAGGTCGCCGTAGACCGATTGGTTGCCGTCGCGGTTCAAGCGGAAGCTCAATACCCCCCTCTTGGCATCGTAGGCGGGCGAGGTGATGGAGACGCTGGCGGACGTCTTGCCGTGCCGCACGATGAGGGGAATGGCGATTCCGTAGACGGGCGTGAGCTTGATGGCGATTCCCTTGGGGGTCTCCGCCCCGGCCTGGGGCGCGGGCGCGTCGGGGGGCACCGCGCGGAAGGTCATGTGCAGGCGGTACTCGCCCTCGGGCAGCTGGGCCGGCTTGCGCACCTGGATCCGCACGGTCTGGGATTCCCTGGGGTCCAGGGTCACCTGCCGGGGGGAGAAGCGGAACAGCGACCGGAGGTTCTCGGTGCCCGGGTCGAACGGCAGCTCCTTGATGCCGCCCGTCTCGTCCATCTCCATGCGCACGAGGGAAATCCGGAAGGTGGCCCGGGCCTGCCCGATGTTCGAGAGGTTCAGCTCGGCGCTCCGCTTGCGCTCCTCGAACACCACCCGGGTCGGGGCCACCAGGAGGTCGCCGATGCCCCCGTCAGCGGGAGGTAGGGGCGCCTGGGCCGGAAGGCCGAGCGAGAGCAGACCGAAGAACAGGCTGGAGATGGCCCGGGAGCGGAGACGAAACATGAGACCTCAAGTACGGAGAAAACCCAGGGCGCGGGTACGCCCTGGGTGACCAGCGGATCAGCGGGCCTCAGTTATAGGCGACCGTGACATTGAAGGTGCCGGCGTAGTCGCCATCGGTCTGGTTGGCGCCCAGGGTCAGGGTGCCGCCCACCGCGAAAGTCTGCGAGGCATTCGCCGCATTGGGGAGCAGACCCGTGGCCGTGCCGGTGGCGGCGGCGTTCTCGACCGAGGCGGTGAACTTGCTCACGGGCATGGCGGCGCCAGCGCCGGTCAGCGTCACGCTACCGTCGGCAGGGAGGGTGATGGCGTAGGTGGCGTTGCGCTTCCCGGTCACCTTGAAGGTCGCCGCGCTGACAGAGCCGGTGGCGCCAAGGGCCGGATCGGTGGTCGTGCGGGTGTTGTTCTGGGGGTCCAGCGTCACGTCGCCACCAGTGGTGCTGGCGAAGATGTCACCGAAGCTCAGGCCGCTATTGGTGAGGCTCACCGAGATGGGCACGTAGATGCGGGCCGAGGCGGGGACGCTGGACGCCGTCGCGGTGGCGGACTGTGCGAAAGCGGCCGGCGCGGCCAGAAGAAGAGCGCCCGCGAAGATACGGGAGAACGTGTGCATAGATGGCTCCTTGAGGTGTTTGGGGGGGGCGGACGTGAGCGAGGATGCCCCATGGCTCCCTCATCTCAGACCCGTGGCATTTCTGCTAGGGTTGCATAAATAAATCGTGAATATTCATGGGAAATTTATACTGAGTGCGGTAATTGCCTAGGAGGCTCAATGCCCGGCAAATTTCTTCCGGGGCGGCCGCACGAATGGGCCATGCGTGCCCTGCCAGCCTCAGAGCCAGTCGAATTCAGGCGACGGATCCACCTGGAGCGCCGGACGCCGCTCTGCGCACGGAATCAGGCGCGAAACCAAGCACGGTGCGCCTCCGGGAGAGAGGGTGCCGGGTTGGGGCAGGGATGGGCGAACACGTCATACCCGGCTTGACGGCCAGCTTCGCCCCACACCTGAGTTTTGGTCGAAAAGCCAGCGGGTGCCGGGACACTGTGCATCCCGACACCCGCGAGGTGCCTTCGGCGGTTCCGGACTGGATCAGGCCATGGCGTCGATGATGGCGTTCAGGGTGGCGCTGGGACGCATGGCGGCGGAGGTCTTGGCGTGGTCCGGATGGTAGTAGCCGCCCATGTCCACGGGCTTGCCCTGGGCCGCGATCAGTTCCTCGTTGATCTTGGCTTCGCTGCTGGCGAGTTGCTGGGCCACCTTGGCGAAGCGGGCCTGGAGCTCGGCATCCTTCGCCTGGGTCGCCAGGGCCTGGGCCCAGTACAGGGCCAGGTAGAAGTGGCTGCCACGGTTGTCGATCTGGCCCACCTTGCGGGCAGGGGACTTGTCGTTGTCGAGGAACTTGGCGATGGCCTGGTCCAGCGTCTCCGCCAGCACGCCGGCCTTGGCGTTCTTGAAGGCATTGGCCACGTGCTCCAGGGAGGCGCAGAAGGCCGAGAACTCGCCCAGGGAATCCCAGCGGAGGTAGCCCTCCTTTTGGAACTGCTGGACGTGCTTGGGGGCGGAGCCGCCCGCGCCGGTCTCGAAGAGGCCGCCGCCGCCCAGCAGGGGCACGATGGAGAGCATCTTGGCGCTGGTGCCCAGCTCGATGATGGGGAAGAGGTCCGTGAGGTAGTCGCGCAGGACATTGCCGGTGACGCTGATGGTGTCGAGGCCCTTGCGGATGCGCTCGCAGGAGACCTTCATGGCCTCGTCCGGGGACAGGATGCGGATGTCCAGGCCCTTGGTGTCGTGGTTCTTGAGGTAGGTCTCCACCTTGGCGATCATCTGGGCGTCGTGGGCGCGGGCCTTGTCCAGCCAGAAGATGGCGGGGGCGCCGGTGAGGCGGGCGCGGGTGACCGCGAGCTTGACCCAGTCCTGGATGGGGGCGTCCTTGGCCTGGCAGCCGCGGAAGATGTCGCCTTCCTCGACCTTCTGGGAGAGCAGGGTGGCGCCGGACTCGTCCACGATGCGGATGGTCCCGGCAGCCGGGGCGAAGAAGGTCTTGTCGTGGGAGCCGTACTCCTCGGCCTTCTGCGCCATGAGGCCCACATTGGGCACGCTGCCGATGGTGGTGGGATCGAAGGCGCCGTGCTTCTGGCAGTCCTCGATGACGGTCTTGTACATCGTGGCGTAGCAGCGGTCCGGGATCATGGCCAGGGTGTCGTGGAGCTTGCCGTCGGCGCCCCACATCTTGCCTGCGTCGCGCACCACCACGGGCATGGAGGCGTCCACGATGACGTCGTTGGGCACGTGCAGGTTGGTGATGCCCTTGTCGGAGTCCACCATGGCCAGGGCCGGGTGGGTGGCGTAGACCGCCTGGATGTCCGCCTCGATGGCCGCGCGCTGGGCCTCAGGCAGGGCCTGGATCTTGGCGTAGACATCACCCAGCCCATTGGCGGTGTTCACACCCAGTTCGCGGAGGGTCGCGTTGTGCTTCTCGAAGACCGGCTGGTAGAAGACGGACACGGCGTGGCCGAACATGACGGGATCGGAGATCTTCATCATGGTGGCCTTGAGGTGCAGGGAGAGCAGGAGGCCGTCCCGCTTGGCCGCGTCGATCTGCTCGGCGTAGAAGGCACGGAGGGCCTTGACGCTCATGACGGAGGCGTCGAGGACCTCGCCGGCCTGGAGGGGCAGCTTGTCCTTGAGAACCTTGACGGCGCCATCCGCGCCCACGAACTCGATGCGGGCGGTCGTGGCCTTGCCGAGGGTGGTGGAGGTCTCGCTGCCGAAGAAGTCGCCGGCGGCCATGTGGGCCACGCGGGCCTTGGAATCCGGGGCCCAGGCGGCCATCTTGTGCGGGTGCTTTTTCGCGTAGTTCTTCACGGACAGCGGAGCGCGACGGTCGGAGTTGCCCTCGCGGAGCACGGGGTTCACGGCGCTGCCCAGCACCTTGGCGTAGCGGGCCTGGATGGCCTTCTCCACTTCCTCGGTGGGCTGCTCCGGGTAGTCCGGCACGTTGAAGCCCTGGGACTGGAGCTCCTTGATGGCGGCCTTGAGCTGCGGGATGGAGGCGCTGATGTTGGGGAGCTTGATGATGTTGGCTTCGGGCTTCAGGGCCAGGGCGCCGAGGGCGGCCAGGTTGTCGGGGACGCGCTGGGCTGGGGTCAGGTTCTCGGGGAAGTTGGCCAGGATGCGGCCCGCCAGGGAGATATCGGAGGTCTCGACGGAGATCCCCGTGCCCTTGGTGAAGGCCTGGATGATCGGCAGCAGGGAATAGGTCGCCAGTGCGGGCGCCTCGTCGATCTCTGTCCAGATGATCTTCTGCGTGGTCATGGGCTCTCCTTATGGGCGTTTACGGCAGCGCCGGGGCCTGGACCCCCGCTGTTCCGGCACAGGGCATTCAAGGCAGGCTCCCACGGTGAAAGCCCGCCATCAAGCGGGTTTCCCTGTGGGGACGGGGATTTGGGACTTCCGTCACTCCAGTCCTGGGCAAGTCCCTCAGCCCACCACCGGCATGGCAGCTCCGGAGGCCGCCCTGACCTCACCGCGCGCCAGGGTGAAGTCCATGCGGCCCAGGTTCACGCCGCCGAAGCCTACCTGGAAGACCAGGGTCTCCCCCTGGGCCTGCTTCACCTTCACCGGCGCTTCCAGGAAGGTGTGGCTGTGGCCGCCGATGACGGCGTCGATACCCGCCACCTGGCCGGGCAGGCGCAGGTCGTCGTGGGCGGCGTCCTTCACGTCGTAGCCCAGGTGCGAGAGGACCACCACCAGGTCCACCTTCTCGACTTCCCGGAGCCGCTTCACCACCGGCTTCAGGCTTTCGTAGGGATCCTTCCAGACGATGCCCTCATGGTTCTTCGGGGCCACGAGGCCCGCGAAGGCCACGCCCACGCCCGTGATGCCCACCTTCACGCCCGGGAACTGCCGGACCAGGTAGGGACGGATCCGCTTGGCCAGCTCGGGGGCGCCCTGGCAGTCGAAGTTGCAGTTCAGGAAGGCGAAGGGCGGGTTCTTGTGTTGGAGCTTCTCCATGGATGCCATGGCCTCCACCAGCATTCCCACGCCGTTGTCGAAGTCGTGGTTGCCCAGGGTGGTGGCGTCGTACCCGATCATCCGCATGAGCTGGTAGTCGAGCCGGCCTTTGTAGCGGTTGAAGTAGGGCGTGCCCTGGAAGGTGTCACCGGCATCTAGCAGCAGCACGGGGCCCAGCTGGCTCCGGAGCTGCTTCACGAGGGTGGCGCGCCGGGCCATGCCGCCCTTGCCGCTGATGGCGCCGTTGCCGGGGCCGAAGGGCTCGATGCGGGAGTGGGTGTCGTTGGTGTGCAGCAGGGTGATGCGACCCGCGGCCGGGCCATCCGCGGCCTTGAGGGGCACCCGGGAGGCGACGGCGGCGGCGCTAAGGGAGGCGAGAAACGTGCGGCGTTCCATGGTCTCTCCTACAGCTTGAACGTCTTGTCGCGGATGGCTTCCAGGATCGGCACGGGCACGGTGTAGCGCCCCGGCGCGGGCGGCAGCAGATCCTTGCCCGCCT
Organism: Geothrix mesophila; assembly: GCF_022808835.1. NCBI lineage: Bacteria > Pseudomonadati > Acidobacteriota > Holophagae > Holophagales > Holophagaceae > Geothrix > Geothrix mesophila. Next base: position 594,254 of record NZ_JAKZLD010000001.1, on the reverse strand, counting down.
TCCCCAGGGCGGCGCACTGGTCCAGGAGCATCTGCCGCAGGGTGACGCCCGTGGTGAACGGCTTCCGGCCCTTCTTCAGGGTGGGGATGGAGTCGCCGCCCCCGTAGAGGTAGTCCGTGGTGGCGACCTTCACCACGGCCGCCGGATCGATGGGACTGCCATCCTCCCAGGTGACGGTGAGGGTGGCCTGCTGGGGCGTGCCCTCGACCTTCACCTTCACGCCGGAGCAAGGCTCGCCGCCGCGGCGGAGCAGGCCCTCCTTCACCACCTGGATGACTTCGGCGCCGGTGAGCTCGATGACGATCAGCTCGTTCTCGAAGGGCATCAGCTCGAAGATGTCCCCGACCTTGAGCTGGCCGGGACGCAGGTTGGCCCGCAGCCCGCCCGCGTTGGTGATGGCGAAGCGAACCGGAGTGCCCACCAGGGGCTGGGCCGCCTGGCGCATGACGTCGGAGACCCAGTAGCCCAGCAGGTTCTCCTCGCCCCGCCTTCCGCGGAACACGCCCTGGGGTGCCTGCACCAGCGGCTGACCGAAGCTGGCCCGGATCTCCTCCGCCAGGGGCGCGATGACCTTCTGGATCTCGGGGTCATCCGGGATTGCTTCAGTGACGGGGATGACTTCGGCCTTGGCGCTCGGCGGCTGGTCCGCCAGGGGAGCGGCAAGCAGGAGGGCGACCAGGGCGCTAGCTGGCGATGGCTTCACGGGACAGGTCCTTCACGGCGGCGCGGGCGGTGCGCACGGTGGCATCATGGGCGCAGAACAGGGCGGTGGTGCGCAGCAGCCAGCCCATCAGCCAGCCGTTGAGCAGGGTGACGGCCAACTGCAGCGCGAGGAACAGGCCGACACGGAAGGGGGTGCCGCCTCCCATGCGCCAGGCCAGGACCAGCACCAGGAAGGGCAGGAGCGATCTCAGGGCCGCGCCGCCGAGGGAGAGGAGGCCCCATTGGACGGGGTGCGTCCACAGCCGCAGGAAACAGTCGCTCAGGTGGGCGCGGTAGCCGCGGGTCGGGCCGGCCGCGCGCCCCAGGCGGCAGAACCACCACTGGAGGTTCAGGGCCGCCACAGCCGCCATCCAGAGCAGGGGGCGGCCGAAGAAGGAGGTCCAGCCCAGGCCGTCGATTCCGAGGCCTCCGAGCCAGGTCAGGACGACGTCCCCGAGCCATGCGAGGAGGCCCACGGGGAGGAATCCGATCAGGACCGTGTCCAGCGCGCCCAGCAGCCAGGAGCCCAGACGGGCCTTCAACCCCACCCGCTCCGCCTGCATGCGCCAGCCGCACCACAGGACGACCACAAGGCCCAAGCCGAAGAGGTGCACCGTCGGGGAATTCGCCAGACGGTGCTGAAGCCCTCCGTTCTCCCACAGCTCCCAGATGTCGCGGGCGCTGATGCGCTCGCCCCAGTGGCTGGGCAGGGCGCTCCATCCCGCGGCCCGCCGCAGATGACCGGCCCAGCCCAGCACGGGGCCCAGGAGCACCAGCAGCCACCCGGTCATGAGGCCCCAGCCCCAGCGGCTGAAGCCGCCGCGCAGGGCGGGGCGGAGGAAGCGCCAGGGATCCCTGGGCGCAAGCGCATCCTCGGTGTGGATGGTGGTGGGGCGATCCTCGGTCATGGCCGTCCGCAAGCAATCCTTCATCAAACCACACTTGACAGGGCCCGCGTGGATGGGGTTACATCGGTTCCATGACGCTGTCCTCCCTGTCCCTTCGCCAGGGCTCCCTTCACGGGGCCTGGTGGTGGCGTGCGGGCTCGGACGGCTCCCTGTGCGAGGCCTAGCGGCCCACGCCAACCCGGACCTTCCGAGCCCGACCTTCCGGTCGGGCTTTTTCTTTGATGTTCTCCGGTGGTTCCGCGCTTCGCGCACACCCCCGGACCCCCACACCCCATCCCGGCAAAGCCGGTCTGTGGTTTTCCAAGGTCTTCCCCATGCACCTGATCCGCCACCCGCTTCCCGCGGACCTGCTCACACCCCTCGCCGCCTACCTGGCCCTGCGCCCGGCGGGCGCCAGCCTGCTGCTGGAATCCTGCGACCAGGGCGAGCGGGTGGGCCGCCACAGCTTCGTGCTGCTGGAGGGTTCCGCCGAGTGCCGCCTGGATCCGCCAGCCCGGGGCTGGATCGAGTCTCTGCGGGCCCTGGCGGGGCCGCCGCCTGCTGGCGCCGTCCATGATCCCGCTGCGGAACTGCCAGCTTTCAAGGTGCCCCTCCCCATCGGCGTGGGCTGCGCGGGCTACCTCGGCTTCGAGGCCGTGGGGGCCATGGAGTCCACACTCCCCCAGCCCGCCCGGGACAGCCTCGGCCTTCCCGGCCTCTGGGTGCGCCGCTTCGACACGGCCCTTGTCTTCGACCACCTGCACCAGGTGGCGGAACTCCAGACTCTGGAGGCGGACCCGGAGGCCGGGTTCCGCCGCCTCCGCGGCCTCCGGGAGCAGCTCCTGGCGGGCGCCCGCGATCCGGGTTCCGCCGCGTCGGCTCCGCGGGCGGCCGCCCAGGTGACCCGCGAGACCTACGAAGGCATGGTCCGCGCCGCCCAGGAGCGGATCCTGGACGGCGACGTCTACCAGCTCGTACCCAGCCAGCGATTCCGAATCGAGAATCCGCCGCAGCCCCTGGAAGCCTACCGCCGCCTCCGCCGCCTGAATCCGAGTCCCTACGGCTTCCTGCTGGAGTGGGGGAACTTTTCCCTGGTGGGCGCCTCGCCGGAGATGCTGGTGCGGGTGCAGGGCGGCGAGGCCGAGACCCTCCCCATCGCCGGCACCGTGCCCCGCGGCGAGAGCGCCGAGGAGGATGCGGAGCGGTTCGAGGCCCTGAAGCGTGACCCCAAGGAGCTGGCCGAGCACCAGATGCTGGTGGACCTGGCCCGCAACGACCTGGGCCGCGTGGCCGTTCCCGGCGGCGTCCGGGTGGAGAAGCCCCTCGCCCTCCAGCGCACGAGCCACGTGCTGCACCTCACCACCACCGTGAAGGCCAAGCTCCGGGAGGGCGTGGACGCCCTGGACGTCCTGGCCGCCGCCTTTCCCGCCGGCACCGTGAGCGGCGCCCCCAAGCTGCGCGCCTGCCAGCGCATCGCGGAACTGGAAGGGGAGGCGCGCGGGCCCTACGGCGGCGTGCTGCTGCGCCTGGGGACGGATGGCGCCCTGGACACGGCCCTCATCCTGCGCACGGCGGTCTATGCGGGCGGCGTCGCCCACATCCAGGCCGGCGCCGGTGTGGTGCGGGCCTCCAAGCCCGAGTCCGAATACTTCGAGACCCTGCACAAGCTGGGCGCCATCGCCCAGGCCCTCGGCGTCCAGCTGCCCGGAGGCTCCCGATGATCCTGCTGATCGATGCCCTGGATTCCTTCACCTACAACCTGGTGCAGGCCTTCGAGACGCTGGGCGCTCCGGTGAAGGTCGTGCGCCACGACGCCATCACCCTCGACGAGGCGAAGGCCCTGCGCCCCGGGGCTGTGGTGCTGTCACCGGGCCCCGGCCACCCCACGGAGAGCCACGCCCACATGGCCCTGGCGGGCTCGGACTGGGACATCCCCATGCTCGGCGTCTGCCTGGGCCACCAGGCCCTGGCGGCGGCCAGCGGCGGCCGGGTGGTTCGCGCGGTCGAGCCTCTGCATGGCGAGGCGACGGCGCTGGAGCACGAAGGCGACGGGCTCTTCCGGGGACTGCCCCAAGGCCTCTCCGTGGGCCGCTACCACAGCCTGATCGCGGATCCCGCCACGCTCCCCGACTGCTGGCGCGTCACAGGCCGCAGCCCCGGCGGGGAAATCATGGCCATGGCCCACCGGCATCTGCCCCGCTGGGGTGTGCAGTTCCACCCCGAAAGCATCCTTACGCCGGACGGGCCGGCCATGCTCGCGAACTTCCTACGCCTCTCGAAGGATTTGACCCGATGACCCTGCTCACCACCCACAACCCCATCCGACCCCTGCCCGAAGCCACCGCCTCGGAGCTCATGCGCATCTTCATCGACCAGGACACGGATGCTCTGCTGGTGGGCGCCTGCCTGGCCCTGCTGGCCCAGCGGGTGCCCGAGGCTCACGAGCTGGCGGCCTTCGCCGAGGCCCTCGCCGAGGTGGCGGTTCCCTTCCCGGAGGTGCCCGACGACGCCATCGACGTGGTGGGCACGGGCGGCGACGGAGCCTCCACCGCCAACCTCAGCACCCTCACGGCGCTGTTCCTCCCGGCCCTCGGCGTGCCTGTGGTGAAGCACGGGAACCGCGCCGCCACCGGTGTCTGCGGCAGCGCTGACCTGATGGAGGCCCTGGGCTACGACCTGGCCCGCGCCAGCGCCGACCTTTCCCAGGACCTGCAGGCCCACCACTTCGCCTTCCTCTTCGCCCCGGCCTACCACCCGCTCATGGGCCGCCTGCGGGAGATCCGCCGCCGCCTGGGCATCCCCACGATCTTCAACCTGCTGGGGCCACTCATCAATCCGGCCAATCCGCCGCTGCAGCTGCTGGGCGTGGCCCGGGAGGACCTGCTGGCGCCCATGGCCGGGGCCCTGGCCCGGCGGCCGACGCTGCGGCGGGCCTTCGTGATCCACGGCAAGGACGCGGAAGGGAAGGGCCTCGATGAAGCCTCCATCGAAGGCCCCACGACGATCCTGGCGGTCACCGACGGCCGGGTCCGGGCGCCCCAGGTCCTGGTGCCGCGGGAGCTGGGCATCGCCCAGCCGGCCCGGCACGCCCTGCGCGTGGCGGACCGGGCCGAAGCCCTGACCGTGGCCCGGGGGATCTTCGCCGGCGCCGGCCACGCGGACTTCCGGCCCGCCGTGGCGGACGCCGTGGCCCTCCAGGCGGCCCTGGGGCTGGCCCTGCACCGCGGCGGTTCGCTGGAGGGCGTGGATGCCAGCTTCCGCGAGATGCGAAGCGCCCTCGACGGCGGCTTCGTCCCGCCCTTCCCCGGGGCGGGGGTGAACCCATGAGCGCCCTGCCGGATCCCGCTTCCCTGGTGCGCGGCACCGGGCTTCCGAAGAGTTCGCACCTCCAGCGGGTGCTGGTGTCGGAACTGGCGCGCCTGTCCTCGGCCGGGTCCGCGGCGGCGGCCCTCCGTGCTCCCTTGGACGGTCCCGGTCCCTTCGAATCGGCCCTTCGCCGGGATGCCGCGACCTTGGGCGGCGCCGTCATCGCCGAATACAAGCAGGCCTCGCCTTCGCTTGGCCCCTTCGCCGCCGGCACCCCCTTGCAGGCCCAGCTCCAGGCCTACCGGGAAGGCGGCGCGACGGCCTTCTCCATCCTGGCGGAACCGACCTACTTCCGCGGGGCGGCCGCCCACCTGACCGCCGCGGCGGTCTTCGGTCTGCCGCGGCTCTACAAGGGCTTCGTCGTCTCCGAGGCCCAGCTCGCGGAGGCCGAAGCCTGCGGCGCGGAGGCGGTGCTGCTCATCGTCCGGGTACTGAAGGGCCACACGGCCGCCTTCCTGGAAGCGGCCCGCCGACGCGGGCTGGAGGCTCTCGTGGAGCTGCATGACCTTACGGAGGTGCCCTTCGCCCAGGAGGCCGGGGCGCGCATGGTGGGCATCAATGCCCGGGACCTCGCCACCTTCACCCTGGGCGAGCCCACCGCCGCGCCCCTGCGCAAGGCCTTTCCGGAGGCGGTGCTGGTACGCGAATCGGGTCTCGCCACACCCGAGGACGCGCAAGTCTCCCTGCGGGCCGGCTTCGACGCCGTGCTCATCGGCGAGGCACTCATGCGCAGCCCGGATCCCAAGGGCTTCCTGGAACGCGTCTTCGCGGACCTTGGCCAGGAGGCCCGATGAGCCTCCTGGCCAAGGTCTGCGGCCTCGTCCGGGCCGAGGATGCGGCCTTCGCCGCGGGGCAGGGTGCGGACCTGCTGGGTTTCGTGTGCCACCCCCCCAGCCCGCGTCACTGTGCGGACCTGTCCGTGGCCCGGCCGTTTATGGATCGGGCCGTCCTCGTGATGGTCGCGGATCATGCGGAGTCCATGCTCGAGATGACCCGCCGCCACAGCTTCCGGCGAATCCAGCCCTACCTGCCGGTGCCCGAGCGGGAGCGGGGCGTCGCCCTGCTGCGCGAGGCCGGCCTCGTCGTCCTGCTGCCCTGGGCCGATGAGCCGGATCAGGCGTCGATACCCGCGGATCTCTACCTGTGGGAACCCAGCGCCATACAGACGGGTGTGGTGGGGGGCTCGGGGCAGGGCCATGCCATGGCCTTCCCGCCGCCGGGGCCCTACCTGCTGGCGGGAGGGCTGGATGGCGCCAACCTGATGGCTCGTGCCGCCGCACTTCCGCCCAGTGCCCGGCCTGGTCTGCGGGGTTTCGACGCGGCGAGCCGGCTGGAAGCTGCACACGGGCGGAAGGATCCAGCGAAAGTGGCCGCCTTCGTGGCGGCCGTGAGACAGGAATCACGAGCAGGAAAGGGAATCCATGGCTGATGCGTTCGCGCTTCCCACGCGCTTCGGCGCCGAATCCCTCGGGGGTTGCTACGCCCCGGAGACGCTCATGCAGCCTCTGCTGGACCTGGAGGCCGCGTTCCGTTCGGCCCTCGCCGACCCGGCGTTCCAGGCGGAGCTGAAGGCCGAGCTGCGCCACTTCGTGGGCCGTCCCACGCCCCTGACGGCCGCCCCGCGCCTGGCGGCGGAGCTGGGGTTCAAGGCCCTCTACCTCAAGCGGGAGGACCTCACCCACACTGGCGCCCACAAGATCAACAACGCCCTGGCCCAGGCCCTGCTGGCCCGTCGCATGGGCAAGACGGAGATCATCGCGGAAACCGGCGCGGGCCAGCACGGCGTGGCCACGGCCGCGGCCTGCGCGAGGCTGGGCCTGGCCTGCACGGTGTACATGGGCATTACGGACATGGCCCGGCAGGCCCCGAACGTGGCCCGCATGCGGCTTTTCGGCACCAAGGTGGTGCCCGTGGAGGCGGGGCAGGGCACCCTCAAGGAGGCCGTGAACGAGGCTCTCCGGGCCTGGGCGGGCCGCTGCGATCACGCCCACTACATCCTGGGCTCCGCCCTGGGGCCGCATCCCTTCCCCACGCTGGTGCGAACCTTCCAGACGGTCATTGGCGAAGAGGCCCGCGCCCAGGTGCTGGAGCAGGCCGGGGCGCTTCCCGAAGCCGTGATCGCCTGCGCCGGCGGCGGCAGCAACGGTCTGGGCCTGCTGGTGCCCTTCCTGGGCGATCCTCTGCGACGCCTCGCCGTGGAGGCGGGTGGCCACGGCCGCGCCCTGGGCGAGCACGCCGCCCGCCTCGATGGCGGACGCACGGGGGTGCTGCACGGCTGCAAGACCCTGCTGCTCCAGGATGAACACGGCCACACGGCCGAGACTGCCAGCATCAGTGCGGGCCTGGACTATCCGGCCCTGGGTCCCGAGCTGGCCGCTCTCGCGCTGGACGGGAAAGTGGAAGTGCGCCGCGCCTCCGACGATGAGGCCCTCGCCGGGGCCCGCTGGCTCTGCGAACGCGAGGGCATTCTACCCGCCCTGGAAAGCAGCCATGCCCTGGCGGCATTGCCGGCCCTCGCCGCCGAAGGTGTCGCCACGGTGCTGCTGGGCCTCAGCGGCCGCGGCGACAAGGACCTGTCCACCTACCAGTCGCGCCTGGAGATCTGACATGAACCCTCTCCTTCCGTTCCTGATGGCCGGTGATCCCAGCCTCGAAGCCCTGCCGGCCCAGCTCTCCGAGGCCAGATCCCTCGGCATCGAAGCCCTGGAACTGGGTCTGCCCCATTCGGATCCTATCGCCGACGGCCCCGTGCTCCAGGCGGCGGCGCACCGTGCCATCGGACGTGGGGCCACGCCGGTTCGCGTGCTGCAGGCCTTGGCCGGCCTCAAGGACAGCCCCGATCTCATCCTGTTCACCTACCTGAACCCGCTGCTCCAGATCGGCGCGGAACGGCTGAAGACACTCCTCGCTCCCACACCGGTGAAAGCCCTGCTGGTGGTGGACCTGCCCTTCGGGGAGGAGCCGGCCTTCGAAGCGGACCTGCGCACTGCGGGCTATCCCATGGTGCCGCTGCTGGCGCCCACCACCACGCTGGACCGGGCCCGGCAGGTGCTGGCAGAGCGCCCGGACCCCGGACCCGCCGCGCCCTTCGCGCAGCGCTTCGCCTATGTGGTGGCCCGCCTGGGCGTCACCGGCACGGCGCAAAGCACGGACCTGGCTCCCGTGCGCGAGCGCGTGGCGCAGCTGCGGGGGATCTCGAGCCGGCCCCTGGCCGTGGGGTTCGGGCTCTCCGATGCCTCAAGCCTGGCGGCGGTCCGCGCGATGGGCGCCACACCGGTCATCGGGTCCGCCCTGGTGAGGGAGCTGGCCGAGGGGAAGAGCCTGTCGGGGTGCCTCACTCCGCTCATGGATGGTGACCTATAGGTCGCGATCCTTCCTTAGGGTAGGCTCTCGGGAGTGATTGCAGGTCTGCATCGATTTGGTATTGTGGTCCATCTTCCACCTTCGGAATCGGCTGCCAACAGCCACCACCCCCACCCGGGATTAGGAGCCATGCGCCCATGACCCACCGTTCACGCCTCACCCTCACGGCCTTGACCCTCATCGCCGCCGGCGCCTTCGCTCCCCAGGCCCAGGCTTCCGGCTTCCAGCTCCGCGAGCAGAGCCCGAGCTCCCAGGGCAATGCCTTTGCCGGCGTCAGCGCGGGGGGCAACGATATCAGCGCCCTGTTCTTCAACCCCGCGGTGATGACCCAGTACGAGGGCTGGCAGTTCTCCCTCGGCGGCACCTACGTCGGCCTGGACGTGAAGCTCGATGGCATGACGGCGACACGCACGCCCGCGCTCACCGGGCTCGGCTTCAACGTGTACCCCAACACCACGACCAGCCTCATGCCGATCTCCGGCCCCTCCAGCCACGGGAACTCCGGGCAGTCCGCCATCCTCCCTGAATTCAACATCATGTACAGCGCGAGCAAGGACCTGAAGCTGGGCCTCTCGGTGAACGTGCCCTTCGGCCTCACCACCGAGTACGACGCCAACTGGATCGGCCGGTACCACGGCCTGAAGTCCGATCTGAAGGTCATCGACATCGCGCCCAGCCTGGCCTACCGGGTGAACGACCAGTTCTCTTTCGGCGTGGCTTTCATCGCCCGCTATGCCGACGCCGAACTGACCAACGGCGTGGACTACGGCACCGCGCTGGCCCTGAAGGTTGGCTCCGGGCTGGCCGCTGCCGGCATGTCCCCCGTGGCGCCGAGCCCCACGCAGAACAGTCCTGTGGCCACCGTCGCCATGGGGGCCCCCAACGCCACCTTCGGCACCCCTGGCTACGCCATCCCCGGGGCCTGGGACGGCAAGGCCGGCCTGAAGGGCAACGGCTGGGACTACGGCTGGAAGGCGGGCTTCACCTGGCAGCCCACCAAGGCCTTCCGCCTGGGCGGCGCCTATTCCGCGGCCATGACCATGACGTTGAAGGGCGATGCCACCTTCGAGTATCCCTCGACCATGCCCTCCACGGATCTGGCCGCCCTCCAGGGCGCCGGACTCCGCAACGGCAAGGGCCAGGCCGACCTCGCCCTCCCCGCCACGGCCTCCCTGGGCTTTGACTGGCAGGTGGATCCCGCCTTCTCCTTCCAGGGTGAAGTGGCCCGGAGCACCTGGTCCCGGTTCAAGGAACTCCGCGTGAAGTTCGATACGGGCCTCGCGGATTCCGTCACGGACGAGAGCTGGCGCGACACCTGGTTCTACTCCCTGGGCGGCACCTGGAAGATGGACCCGACCTGGACCTTCCGGGCCGGCGTGGGCTTCGACCAGGGCGCCGTGGACGACAACCACCGCACCCCCCGCATCCCCGACAACGACCGCAAGTGGCTCTCCGTGGGCATGAGCTACGCCTTCTCCAAGAAGATGTCCCTCGATGTGGGCTACACCCACCTGTTCATCAATGACGCCAAGATCAATCTGACCTCTGCGGGCGACAACCTCACCCGGGGCAGCCTCAACGCCACCATGAAGGCCACCATCGAAATCCTGGGCGCGCAGCTGCGGTACAGCTTCTAGTCTGGGCAGGGATGCAGAAGGGGGGGGGGGGGGGGGGGGCCCCGGGCGGGCCCGGGGGGGGGGGGGGGGGCCCCCCCCCCCCCCCCCCCCCCCCGGGG
>NZ_JAKZLD010000001.1:52037-584191 GCF_022808835.1 Geothrix mesophila | reverse complement strand
GGGCTGCGGGGGAACCGCTTCTAGTGGGGGCTGGTTTGCTGAGGGGCCCGGGCAGGCGGGCCCCCTTCTGCATGCGCGCTTCGCTGCGGTACTACACGCGCTCGACGGCCATGGCGATGGCGTTTCCGCCTCCGAGACAGAGGGCGGCCACGCCGCGCTGCTTGCCGTGGCGCTCCAAGGCGTGGAGGAGGGTGGCCATGACCCGGGCGCCGCTGGCGCCGATGGGATGGCCCAGCGCCACGGCACCGCCGTGGACGTTGATGCGGTCGGCCGGCAGCTTCAGCTCGTTCATGGTGGCCACCAGCTGCACGGCGAAGGCCTCGTTGATCTCCCAGAGGTCCACGTCGGCCACGCTCCAGCCCACCTGGGCGAGGAGCTTGCGGATGGCCTCCACGGGCGCCATGAGCACCCACTCGGGGTCCAGACCGGCCGTGGCGGCGCCGAGGATGCGCGCCTGGATGGGCAGGCCGTGGGCCTTGGCGTAGCTTTCGGTCGTCACCAGGGCGGCCGCCGCGCCGTCGTTCACACTGGGGGCGTTGCCGGCGGTGACCGTGCCGTCCTTCTTGAAGGCGGGGCGCAGCTTGGACAGGGTCTCGGGCGTGGTGTCCGCGCGCGGACCTTCATCTTCGGCCACGATCACGTCGCCCTTCTTGCCGGGGACGGCGATGGGCACGATCTCGGCCTTGAAGGCGCCGGACTGGATCGCCGCCACGGCCTTGCGGTGGCTTTCGGCGGCCCAGGCATCCTGCGCCTCCCGGCCCACGCCGTACTTGGACGCCACCAGCTCGCCTGTATGCCCCATGTGCTGGTCCGTCATGGCGCACCACAGGCCATCGAGGATCATGGCGTCCTTGGCTTCCGTGTGGCCCATGCGGGCCCCGGCGCGGAGCTTGGGCATGAGGTAGGGCGCATTGGACATGGATTCCATGCCGCCCGCCAGGACCACGTCGTGGTCGCCGAGGCGCACCGCGTTGGCGGCGAGCTGGATGGCCTTGAGGCCGCTGCCGCAGACCTTGTTGATGGTGAGAGCGGAGATGCTGGAGGGCAGGCCGCCACGCAGGGCTGCCTGACGGGCAGGAGCCTGGCCCACGCCGGCGCTCACCACATTCCCGAAGATCGCCTCGGTGGGTTCTGCGCCCGGCGCGGCCGCCAGGACCGCTTTCACCACCTGGGCGGCCAGGTCCGGGGCCGCAAGAGCTGCGAGAGAGCCCTGGAACTTTCCGATGGGGCTTCGTAGGGCTTTGAGAATGACCGCGTGGGACATGCGAACTCCGGGGATGTCAGCTGTCAGCTATCAGCAATCGGCTGAGAGCTAATTCGTGGGCTTGGGGCGCCGGACGGGCGGGATGGCGGGTTCGTCGAGGGAACTGAGATCCAGCCCCTCGAGCTTCAGGGTGGGCGGCGGAGCGAGGTAGATGTCCGGTGCCTCCTCCTGGATGTGGCGGCGGGTCCGCTCCATGAGCGTCTCCACCTCCCGGACGAACCGGGTGCGCTCCATCTTCAGGTTGCGAATCTGGACCTCGAGCTCCACCACATGCTGCTGGGCCTCCCGGATGACCTCATCGGCCTTGAACTGGGCCTCCCGCAGGATGAGTTCCTTCTCCCGGTTGGCGCCGTCCAGCACGTCCTCTCGGGTGCGCTGGGCCTGGAGCAGGGTCTCCCGGAAGATTCGGTCCTGCTCCTGGTACTGGCGCAGCCGCTCCCGGTTGTCGATGATCTCTTCCTTGAGCTTCTGGTTCTCGGCCAGCAGCTCCTCCCATTCCGCGGCCACCTCGTGGAGGAAGGCCCGGACTTCGGATTCCTCAATGCCCCGGAAGGCCTTCTCGAACTCCCGGCGCTGGATGTCGAGGGGCGTGTACTTCATGGTTCACCTCATGAGACCAAGGCCCGCAGGAAGACCCGCTGGATGAGTCCCAGCAGGATCACGGCGATCAGGATGTCGAAGCTGAACCCTCCGATGGATGGCACGAGGGCCCGGATGGGGTGCAGGATCGGGTCGGTGAGGGTGTGGAGCAGCCGGATCCACCGGTTCCGGGGATCGATGGGGAACCAGGACAGGATGGCCACCGCCAGGAGGAGGTAGATCATCACGTCAAGGGCGTAATAGGCGATGGAGAACAGAAGAGGCATGGGCAGGATTCCCGGGACCCGTTCATCATAGCGGGTAGTGAGGGTCCCACATGCGCATCGGCATTTCCTGCTACAGCACCTTCGGAGGCTCCGGCGTCGTGGCCACAGAGGTGGGCAAGGCCCTCGCCGCCCGGGGTCACGAGGTGCACATCCTCAGCCCCAGCGTTCCGCCGCGTCTCCTGGGTTTCGAGGATCGCATCAGCTTCCATGAGGTCCGGGCCACCACCTACCCCCTCTTCGAGGACGCCCCCTATTCCATCGCCCTGGGCTCCAAGATGGCGGACGTGGCCGAGCACCACGGCCTGCAGATCATCCACGCCCACTACGCCATTCCGCACGCCATGGCGGCGCTCCTGGCGCGAATGGCCATTCCGGGCCTGAAGGTCGTGACCACCCTCCACGGCACAGACATCACGGTGGTGGGCAGCGATCCCAGCTACCTGCCCATGGTCCGCATGGCCATCCGGGAAAGCGACGGGGTGACGGCCGTCTCCGAATACCTCCGGGACGAGACCTACCGCACCTTCGGCGTGGAGCGCGAGATCGACGTCATCGGGAACTTCGTCGAGCCTCCGGGCCAGGAACGCCCGGATTGCAGGGCCTGGCTGGCGCCGAAGGCCACGTCGGTGCTGACGCACATCTCCAATTTCCGCGCGGTGAAGCGCGTGATGGACGTGCTGAAGGTGTTCGAGCGCGTCCGCCGGGAGATCCCGGCCCGCCTGGTGATGGTGGGCGACGGGCCCGACCGCGTGGAAGCCGAGGCCTACTGCCGGGATCGCGGCTTCGCCGCCGAAGTGCGGTTCACGGGCAAGCAGCTCGACATCGGCACCGTCCTGGCCTGTTCGGACCTGTTCCTGCTGCCCAGCGCCACGGAGAGTTTCGGCCTGGCCGCCCTGGAGGCCATGGGGCATCGCGTACCGGTGATCGCCAGCCGCGTGGGAGGGCTGCCCGAGGTGGTGCGCCACGGCGTGGACGGTTTCCTGGAACCGGTCGGGGACGTGGAGGCCATGGCCGCCGACGCGCTGAAGCTCCTGCGCGACGAGAGCCTCCGCCGGAAGATGGGGGACGCGGCCCGGGAGCGCGCGCTCGGCACCTTCGCGGAAGGCCCCATCGTGGACCGGTACGAGGCTCTCTACCGGCGGGTGCTGGGCCAGGCCTGACCAGAAGCGTCCTGGAGTCAGGCTCGCGGCTTGAGCTGCCGTTCAGTCGGATGGCGATGGGAGTGGACATGGCGTGGTTGCGGATCCTGTTGGTGGTGGCCCTGGGGGCGTTCCACCTGTCCGCGGACGGCTGGCGCCGCCCCTTCGCGGTGCTCGGTCCCGACCAGGGTCTGCCCTCCGGCGCCATCACCTGCCTGACCCAGGATTCGGATGGGTTTCTCTGGGTCGGGACTGAAAGTGCCCTCCTGCGCTACGAGGGCGGCCACTGCCGCCGATGGAGCCGGGAAGACGGCCTTCCCTCCGGCTTCATCCACCGGGTGCTTCCGGCCTCGGGTGGCGGGGTCTGGGTAGCCACGCTCCGGGGCCTCGTGAGGATCCGGGAAGGCCGCATCGAGACCATCACCCTCGGTGGGGCCGCCACGCCCCCGGTCGCGGATGCGTTGACCCTGGGGCAGGGCGGACGCCTTTGGGTCCTGACCCGGCAAGGGCTCTTCGTCGAGGAGGAAGGCCTCCGGTTCCGCCAGCGGACCGGGCGTCCGGAGGGACGGGTCTTCACCCTCGGCGGCGGGCCCAGCGGAACTGTGTACCTGGGGACGGAGGCGGGCCTCAAGGCCTTCCTGCCCGACGGGTCGGAGCGCGAGTGGGGGCCGGACCACGGCCTTCCTGCCACGGGTGTCGCCATGGTGGTGGAGGACGGGGCGGGCCGCATCTGGGCAGGATCGGGCCGGTCCCTGGCCATGAAGGCGCCCGAGGGCCTCTGGTTCACCGACGAGTCCCGGCGCCTGGGGGCGAGCCTTTCCCCCAACAGCATTCCTTTTCTCGATCCAGACGGATCGGTATGGCTGCCGACCCAGGGCGGTGCCCTCCACCTGGCAGGGGCCGAGACCACGCAGCTGGATGCCTCGGGAGGACTGCCGTTCCGATGGGTCCGCACCGTCTTTCGCGATCGGGAGGGCACGCTGTGGATTCTCGGAACGGCGTTGGCGCGGCTGCAGGGCGGGGGACGGGTCTGGAACCACAGCCTGGGAACGGGGATCTCCGGCGAGGTGGTCTGGTCCATCGCGCGGGACGCCCGGGGTGTCCTGCTGGCGGCCACGGACAACGGGGCCTTGCGGGTGGGGACCGCGGGCCTGATCCGGATCCCCGGCACGGAGGGTCACCGCATCAAGAGCCTGGCCATGGACCGCGCAGGCACCCTCTGGATGGTCAGCACCATCGGCCCCACCCTCTGGCTCCACCCCGGCAGCCGCCAGGCGGAGACCGCGCCTCTGGGCGATTTCGGGTTCGCCGTGAACACCGTGATGACCGACTCGCAGGGAAGGACCTGGCTGGGGCATGCCCGGCAGGGCGTGCTCCGCTGGGATCCCGCGAAGCGGCGCCTCGTCCAGGACGTCGCGCCGCAGGGGACCACCCCGCTCGGGGTCTTCCGCATCCGGGAGGATGGCCAGGGCCGACTTTGGGCCGCCACCACGGCGGGCCTCTACCTCCGTGATCCCTCCGGAACCTGGAAGCTCTTCACCGAGGCCGATGGATTGAAGCCCTTCGGGCTCTATGGCCTGGCCTTCCTGCCGGATGGCAGCGCCTGGGTGCACTACCAGGAACCCCAGGGCCTCACCCGGATCCGCATCGACCAGGGGCGCTTGACGGTGCTGGAGCAGCGGGTCAAAGGGCAGGGGCTCCACTCCAACCTCCTCTACGCCGTGGAGGTGGATGCGCAGGGCCGGACCTGGGCCACCTCGGACCAGGGCCTGGATCGGGTGGATCCGCCCCTGCACATCGGTCGGCAGGAAGGCATGGTCAGCGAGGACTGCGCCATCCAGGCCCTCCTGGCCGAAGGCGGACGCATCTGGGTGGGGACCGCCGCCGGCCTGGTGCGCTACGACGTCGGGCCAGATCAGCCGATGGTGCCGCCCACGGCGCACATCGTCCAGATCACCCATGGGGCCCGGCAGGCCGAGCCGCCCTTCGCCGGGCTCACCCCATTCCCCCGGAGCGAGGCCACGGTGGCTTTCCGCGTGGCGGCGCCCACCTACCTCGATGAATCCCAGGTCCGGTTCCAGGTGCGCCTCCTGGGGCTGGAAGACGCCTGGCGGGAGGTGGATGGCACCCGCGTTCGGTACCCCGCTCTGCCAGGTGGCCAGTACCGCTTCGAAGTCCGGGCCGCCCAGGGGGATGGAGCTTTCGGACCTGCCGTGGGCCTCGACTTCCGCGTCCGGCCACCCTGGTGGCGCACGTGGTGGGCCATGGGACTGGGCGGATTGGCTTTCCTGGGGCTCGGCGTCCTCATCCTGCGACTGCGCGTGGCCTCCCTGGCCCGGGGCAAGGCCGAGCTGGAGGCCCTCGTGGCCAAGCGGACCATGGAACTCCAGGCCCGGAACGCCGACTTGTCCACGGCGCTGGGCCAGGTGAAGCAGCTCTCGGGGCTGCTCCCCATCTGCGCCAGCTGCAAGAAGATCCGCGATGACACGGGCTACTGGAACCAGCTGGAACACTACATCAGCGCCCACTCCGATGCCGATTTCACGCACGGCATCTGCCCGGATTGTGCCGATGCCCTGTACCCGGAGCGCCACCAGGCAAAGCGGCACGATGGGGATGAGCCCTCAGCGTGATGGGCGGGGCTTACGGCTCGAGCGCATCGAACAGCCCCGGTGTGGCCGGACGGTCCGGTTCCGGAACGAGGGGCTGGCCAGGCTTGACCAGCGCGCCAGCGCGGATGCCCAGCAGCCTCAGCCTGCGATCCAGGGTCACGCGCCGGAGATTGCCCCGGGCGGCCTCCAGCAGGGCCGCCGCATCGGCCACGGGATGCGGCAAGGCGTGATCGCGGGTGACGGTCGTGAAGTCCTCGAAGCGCAGCTTGATGCCCACGTTCTGGGCCAGGTAGCCCTTGCGGCCCAGATCCCCCGCGAGCCGCTCGCAGAGGTCGCACAGGATGCGCGAGAGCGCTTCGCGGTCCAGCCTGGGATGGAGGTCCCGCTCGAAGGTGGTCTCCCGGCTGATGGACTTGGGCTCCCGCAGGATCACCAGGGGGCGGTCGTCCCAGCCGTTCGCCGCCTCGTGGAGCCAGGTCCCGTAGCTCCGCCCGAAGTGCTCCACCAGCCACGATGGATCGGCCTTCGCGAGGTCCCCGATGGTGCGGATGCCGAGACCCTCCAGCTTCGCGGTGGCCTTGGGGCCGATGCCGTTGACGGCGGAACAGGGCAGGGGCCAGATGCGCGTGGGGATGTCGTCGTACCCGAGGAGGGTGATGCCATCGGGCTTCTGGAATTCGGATGCCAGCTTGGACAGCAGCTTGTTCGGCGTGATCCCGATGGAGCAGGTAAGGCCGGTGGCCTGCCGGACGGCCGCCTTGAGGCGCTGGGCCAACTCGAGCGAACCGCCCGGAACCTCGGTGAGGTCGATGTAGATCTCGTCGATCCCGCGATCCTCGATGAGGGGCGCCACCTCGGCCACCGCGGCCTTGAAGGCCCGGGAGGCCCGGGCATAGGCCTCGAAGTGCGCGGGCAGGAGGACCGCCTCCGGCGCCAGCGCGGCCGCCTTCATGAGCCCCATGCCGCTGCGTACTCCGAAGGCCCGGGCTTCGTAGGTGGCGGTGGTGACCACGCCCCGTCCCGCGTACTCCTTCAGCCTGGGGAAACGACCCTCCGCGTCGGCCACGGATCGCCTGCCGCCCACCACCACGGGAAGGCCTCTCAGCTCAGGATGCTCCAGCAACTCCACCGAGGCGAAGAAGGCGTCCATGTCCAGGTGGGCGATGCGTCTGGCGATGGGAAGCCGGGTCTCAGCCATGCGATCCAGTGTGGCGGGATCGGCTCTGTTGACCAAGACGACCCGTCAGCGTCTGGGCGCGGCCCCGCTCCGCCATTCCCAGAGCACGTTCGCGATGGCCCAGCCTTCATGATGGGCCGCCAGGTGGATGAAGGCGGTCCATGGGCCCAGCTCCATCCGGGCACTCCCGCTGCGGCCCTGAATGTCCAGGATCTTCACGTCGCCTTCAGAAAAATGGCCCCTGACCGCCCTTCCGAGCAGTGATTGGATACCGATGAGCCGCTGGAGGGCCTCCCGGCTGGAGGCAGGCTCCATCCCCAGGATGTGCTTGGCCAGCGAGGGATGGAGGCAGGCGTACATCGCCTCCGTGTTCCCCTCGAGCCAGGCCGTGGCCCACTGCTGGACCACGGAGGCGATGCCCTCCGTCCGCGGAGCGGGCCGGACCGAGACCGCGGCGGGCAGGGAGGTCGATTCCTCGGGGGCCTCGGTCATGCCCAAGGTCCCGACAAGCAGCAAGGATGATTTCAAAGCGCCCCGTGGCATGGTGTCCTCCGGTTCACAGAACAGACCCGCATCCCAACGATGAGGTTGAGTCCCATTTGGTTCCCGAAAGCGATCCGGGGTCAGCCGTTCACATGGGCCATGGTGGCTTCCGGGTAGCGCGGCCCGGCGGCCGCTCCCTTGGGCGCCACCGCCTCGACTTGGGCCAGTTCCGCGGCCGAGAGGGTGATCTCCAGGGCCGCCAGGTTCTCATCCAGGTGGCTGCGCCGGGTGGTGCCTGGGATGGGCACGATGTCTCTCCCCTGGGCCAGCACCCAGGCCAGGGCCAGCTGCGAGGCCTTCACGCCCCTCTGGTGCGCGAGCCCCTCGATCTTCGCCACCAAGTCCAGGTTCTTCTGGAAGTTCTCGCCCTGGAAGCGTGGCGCGTTGCGGCGGTAGTCGCCTTCGGGGAGGTCCTCCAGCGTGCGGAAGCGGGCTGTGAGGAAGCCCCGGCCCAGCGGGCTGTAGGCCACGAAGGAGATGCCCAGGTCGCGGACCGTGGGAAGGATCTCATCCTCGGGATCCCGGCTCCAGAGCGAGTATTCCGTCTGGAGGGCTGTGATGGGATGGACGGCGTGGGCGCGGCGGATGGTGGCCGGGGCGGCCTCCGACAGGCCGAGGAACCGCACCTTGCCGGCCTTCACGAGGTCGGCCATGGCCCCGACCGTCTCCTCGATGGGCACGGTGCGGTCCACCCGGTGCTGGTAGTAGAGGTCGATGTGGTCCACGCCCAGGCGCTTGAGGGAAGCGTCGCAGCAGGCGCGGACGTAGTCGGGCCGGCCGCTCACGCCCTGGAAGCTGCCGTCCTCGCCCCTCATGTTGCCGAACTTGGTGGCCAGCACCACCTGCTGCCGCCGATCCTTGATGGCCCGGCCCACCAGCTCTTCGTTCTTGAAGGGGCCGTACATGTCGGCGGTGTCGAGGAAGTTGAGGCCGCGGTCCAGCGCGTGGTGGATGGTGGCCATGGATTCCTCCTCCGTGGCGCCCTTGTAGAACTCGCTCATGCCCATGCAGCCGAGGCCGAGGGCGGAGACCATCAGGTTGGAGTGGCCAAGGGTGCGGGTTTTCATGGGGCCTCCGGGGGTGAGGGGCGGACTAAATGCAGGGCCATTATCCGCCAACGGGGGAGGGGAGGGATCCGACTGGCAGACTCGAACTGGCCAGCGGCCTACCAGGCCGCCGCTGTTTCTCGGCAGTTCGAGTCTGCGGGCTACGGTGGGCGTACAAAAACACCGGAGCCGCTCGGCTCCGGTGTGTTGAGTGGTGGCTGACGTAAGACTTCGGGCCACGTCCACGTGGCCCGAAGGAGGCAGACTCGAACTGGCGCGTGGCTGACCACGCCCGCGGACGCTGCGCAGGCCCCACTGGGGCCTTGCTCGCTGCGGGCTACCTGGCCGCCACTGCTTCTCGGCAGTTCGAGTCTGCGGGCTACGGTGGGCGTACAAAAACACCGGAGCCGCTCGGCTCCGGTGTGTTGAGTGGTGGCTGGAGGCAGACTCGAACTGCCGACCTAGGGATTATGAGACCCTCGCTCTAACCACCTGAGCTACCCAGCCACGAAGGAGCAGTGTAGCGCGAGGGTGGGCTTGCGTCTACGCCAGATCGTCCACGAGCACCACGATGAGGCGCTTGGGGCCGTGGACGCCGTAGGCGAGGGTCTGCTCGATGTCGGCGGTCTTGCTGGGGCCGGAGATCATCAGGGCGTTGGGGGGCAGGGCGCGGCCCCAGCCTAGGGCCTTCACGGCGGACCAGAAGGTGTCGTGGATGGTGGAGGCGCGCAGCAGGGCGATGTGGATGGGCGGCACCAGCGACATGAGCCGCGGTTCCGCGGGGCCGGGGAGCAGGAGGAGGCTGCCGGTCTCGGCCACGCCGCCGATGGTGCCGGTGAAGCCGGCGTCCACGCCGTGGAAGAGCTCGTCCTTGAACGCCTCGATGGGGCGGTCGTAGGGCTTCAGCTCCGTCCCCCCGGCGGGCCAGGCGGCGGCCAGGGTGGCGCCGGCCTCGCTGGCGGGGCCGTAGAGCAGGCTCTTCAGGCCCTCGCGCTCGCAGAAGGCGCGGATGACGACCGGCCAGTCCGCGGACTTAGCCTCGAGGAACTCCGTGTGCACGGCTTCCATGCCCTTGCGGAGCAGGGCGGGGCGCTCGGCCGCGGGCCACTGGCGGCGTTCCAGGACGGCCGTATCCAGGGCCGGCAGGGGACCGGACTCACCGGAGGCGCGGAGGCGGCTGAGGATGGCGGTGCGTGCGTCACTCATGGGGGACTCCCTCGGTCCGCATGCGCTCGCTGAGGGAGCGGCGGGCCGGAACGGGTTTGGTGCGGGACTGGGTCCAGTTCTTGATCAGGGGAGCGTTGGCAGGCAGGGCCTTCCCAAAGCGTGTGGCGAACCAGGTGGCCAGCCGGTACAGGCCCGGCCTCCGGTTCAGGCCCGCCCACAGGCGCCAGGCCCAGTCCTCCGTGGCTGTGCGTCCCGTGCCCTTGCCGGCCACGGTCGAAGCCAGGTCCTCGTGCGTGGCCTCGCGGCGCAGGCGCACCAGAATCTCGGGAATGGGGATCTCCACGGGGCAGACCTCGCCGCAGGCACCGCAGAGGCTTGACCCGTGGACGAGGTCGTGGCGCACGCCCACGCCCTCCATCTGGGGTGTGAGGATCTTGCCGATGGGGCCCGGGTAGATGGCCTCGTAGGCGTGGCCGCCCACGCGCGTGTAGACAGGGCAGTGGTTCATGCAGGCGCCGCAGCGGATACAGCGGAGGGTGGCCCGCAGCTGGGGATCCGCATAGATTCTCGACCGGCCGTTGTCGAGGATGACCAGGTGGACTTCCTGCGGGCCGTCCTTCTCGCCCTCGCCGCGGGGGCCGGTGATCATGTTGAAGTAGGTGCTCACGGGCTGGCCCGTGGCGGAGCGGGTGAGGATCGAGTACAGCGGCGCCACGTCCTCCAGCCGCGCCACCACCTTCTCGAGGCCCATGACGGCGATGTGGATGGGGGGCACGTGGGTGCTCATGCGGCCGTTGCCCTCGTTCTCCACGAGGCAGAGGGTCCCGGTCTCGGCCACGGCGAAGTTCACGCCGGAGAGGCCCGCGTCGGCGTTGAAGAACTTCTCGCGCAGCACCTTCCGGGCCATGGCCGTGAGCTCATCCACGTCCTCGGTGTACTTGGCGTCCTTGATCTTCTGGGCGAACTGCCGGGCGATCTGGTCCTTGTTCTTGTGGATGGCGGGCATGATGATGTGGCTCGGCGTCTCGCCGTCGAGCTGGATGATGTACTCGCCCAGGTCGGATTCCAGGGCCTCGATGCCGTGCTGCTCCAGGAAGGCGTTGAGGTGCATCTCCTCGGAGACCATGCTCTTGCCTTTGACCATAGTCCTGGCACCGCGGGCGTTCAGCAGGCCGAGGATCAGCTCGTTGGCCTGCTCGCAGGTCTCGGCCCAGTGGACCTTGATGCCGTTCTTCGCGCAGCTGGCCTCCAGCTGCTCGAGCAGCTCCGGCAGGCAGAGGAGGCTGCGGGAGCGGATGGCTGTGCTGAGGTCGCGCAGGTCCTGGAGGTCCCGGGGATCGGGAAACTGATTGCGGCGCTTGGCGATGAGGCCGTCCATGGCGCGGCGGAAGTTGGCCCGGAGCTGGGGGTCCAGCAGGGCCTTGGCGGCGGCATCCCTGAAGTGGATTTCGTTCTCAACGTGCACGGGTTCGCTCCCACAGGAATTCGGCGATGTGCTGGACCCTGAGCTTGCCGTTCTTGGCTTCCAGCGCGCCGTTCACGTTCATCAGGCAGCCGCCGTCCGTCGACAGGACCACGGAGGCCCCGGTGGCCGTCGCGTCGGCGATCTTGTCCGTGACCATGGCCCCGGAGACTTCGGGATGGCGCACGGAGAAGGTGCCGCCGAAGCCGCAGCATTCGTGCTCGCGCGTGAGCGGCGCCAGCTCCACGTTCGAGAGCTGACGGATGAGGGACTGGGGCTCGCCCTTCAGGCCCAGATCGCGCACCGCATGGCAGGAGCTGTGCCAGGTGACCTTCACGGGCTCGCCCAGGTCCTTCAGCTCCAGCCCCAGTACGTTGACCAGGAACTGCGTCAGCTCGTAGACCCGGGCGCTGAAGGCGCGGACCTTGACCTCGTCGGGCTGGCCGTGGAACAACTCGGGGTAGTGGACCTTCATCATGCCCGCGCAGCTGCCCGAGGGCAGGATCACGGGCAGGTCCTCGGGAAACAGCGCCACCTGGGTGCGGGCCACGTCCCGGGCCTCCTCCCAGTAGCCGCAGTTGAAGGCGGGCTGGCCACAGCAGGTCTGGCCTTCGGGGAAGACCACCTCCACGCCGGCCCGGCGGAGGAGCTGGATGCCGGCCATGCCGGCGTCGGGGAAGAACAGGTCCACGAGGCAGGTGCCGTAGAAGTAGACCTTCTTGGGCTTGGTACCGTTCACTTGGAGGCCTCCGGTCGGGTGGCGGATTCGAGAAGGTACAGGAAGCTACGATACACCTGGCCCGTGGACCGGGTCATGCCCACCTCGCATGTGCGACTGCTGGCGTAGTAGCCGTCGAAGGCCTGCGCTTTCACCTCCCGCGCCTCGTGCTTGGTGGCCGAGGCCGTCAGCTCCGCATGGGTGAAGCCGCGGTCTCCGGCGAAGCCGCAGCAACCCGCATCCCGGGGCACCACCACCTTGTCGGCACAGGCCTTGACGACCCCCTCCAGCTTGGGCAGGAGGTTCATCTTGGTGATGGAGCATACCGGGTGGAGGACCACCGAGTCGACCTTCTTCGTCACCCGCAGGCGGGGCAGCAGCACGTCGTTGGCGAAGGATGGGCTGTCGAGGATCTTCAGCTTGTCGAACTTCGCCTGATTCTCGGGCGTGAGGTAGCCGCGGCTGGTGAGCACGCCATAGGTGCAGGGGCTGGTGTCCATGACGATGGCCAGGCGGCCCTGCTGGCTCCACTCCCAGAACTTCTCGATGGTGCGGTTGATCGTGTAGCGGTGGGCCTCGTCATAGCCCTTGGAGGAGAACGGCACGCCGCAGCAGGTCCCTTCCACGTCGAAGGGGATGTGGACCGGATAACCGGCCCGCTGAGACACCTTCACCAGGGCTTCCACCAGGCTCATCTCCTCGGACTCGCCGGGCAGGTGGCCCATCATGCGGGAGAGACAGGCGGGGAAGTAGATGGCCTGGGCCCCTTCCAGGGAGGTGGAGGGCAGGGGGGCCTTGGCGGGCTTGGGCATCTCCGGGCTCCACTGGTGGGAGGCGCCGAAGGCCTTCATGGTCCGGGTGATGAAGGGCATGGCCTTGGGGCCGAAGATGCTCTGCACGAGGTGGCCCGAGCGGAGCGCCAGGCGCATGGCCGGCTCCACCGTGGCGAAGTTGCGGGCCACGGAGAGGGCGATCTTCTGCGCCCGACGGCTGTGGCTGGCGCGGCGGAACCGCTTGGTGAGCTGGCCGGTGTCGATGCCCACGGGGCAGGCCGTGGCGCAGAGACCGTCCGTGGCGCAGGTGTCCAGCGCCATGTAGGGGAAGGACTCCTGAAGGGAGGAGAGCAGGGCGGGGTTCTCGCGGTTGCCCTCGAGGCGGGCCATCTCGCGGCGCACCACGATGCGCTGCCGGGGCGTGAGGGTCAGCTCGCGGCTGGGGCACTTGGGCTCGCAGTAGCCGCACTCGATGCACTTGTCGACTTCCTCCTCCACGCCGGGCATGGGCTTGAGGTTGGACAGGTGGCAATGGGGGTCGGCGTTGAGGATGACCCCGGGATTCAGGAGCCGGGCAGGATCCACCAGGTCCTTCAGGCGCTCCATGACACCCTTGGCCTCGGGGCCCCACTCGGCCTCCACGAAGGGCGCCATGTTGCGGCCCGTCCCGTGCTCGGCCTTGAGCGCGCCGTCGTACTTCTTGACCACCAGCTCGACCACGTCGTCAATGAGGGCCGAGTAGCGGTCCACGGCGGCCTGGTCGTTGAAGGACTGGGTGATGACGAAGTGCAGGTTGCCGTCCTTGGCGTGGCCGAAGAGGATGGCCTCGTCGTACCGGTGCTTGGCGAAGAGCTTCGTCAAGTCCACGGCGGCGTCGGCCAGCTTCTCGATGGGGAAGGCCACGTCCTCGATGAGCACGGTGGTGCCCCGCTGGCGGACCGCCCCCACGGAGGGGAAGGTGCCCGAGCGGATCTTCCACATGAGGGCCTGCTCCACGGGATCGTGGGTGAAGCGGGCGGGCTCCAGCAGCGTCAGGTGGGCGGCGGCGTCCAGGGCCAGGCGCTCCAGCTCGGCCCTGGCGGACTCGTCCTTGCCCTGGAACTCCACCAGCAACGCGGCGGCGCCCTCGGGCAGCGTCTTGATGCTGGCGGGCGTGCCGGCCTGATTCTCCACGGAGCGCAGGGAGGCCCGGTCCAGCAGTTCCAGGGCCGCGGCACCGGCGTCGCGCAGGGGCACGATGGCCGCGCAGGCCGCATGCAGGTCGGGGAAGATGAGGAAACCCGTCACCTTGACCGGAAGATCGGGGACGGTGTTCAGCACGGCCTCGGCGATGAAGGCCAGGGTGCCCTCGGAACCCACGAGGACGTTCCGGAAGATGTCCACGGGCCGATCGAAGTCGATGAAGGCGTTCAGCGAGTAGCCGGTGGTGTTCTTCATCCGGTACTTGGCCCGGATGCGCTCGGCCAGGGGTCGGTTCGCCTCGATCTCGGCCTTCAGCTTCAGCAGACCCTCGGTCAGGGCCGGCTCCGCTTCGCGGAAGCGCTGGTCGGCATCGGGCGCGGCCGTGTCGATCACCGTACCGGAGGGAAGCACGAAGGTCAGGGATTCCAGCGTATGGTAGGCGTTCTGAATCACGCCGCAGCACATGCCGCTGGAGTTGTTGTTGAGAATGCCGCCCACCGTGCAGGTATTGATGGAGGCGGGATCGGGGCCCATCTTCGCGCGGAACATCCGCAGGGCATGGTTCACGTGGGCGCCGATGACGCCGGGCTGCACCTTCACCTTGGCGCCGCCTTCCAGCACCTGGATGCCTCGCCAGTTGCGGGCCACCTCCACCAGGATGCCGTCCGACACGGACTGGCCGGAGAGGCTGGTGCCCGCGGCCCGGAAGGTCATGGGGGTGAGGGTTTCGTGGCTGACGCGGAACAGGGACTTGACCTCTTCCACATCGGCCGCGAAGACCACCGCCTTGGGGATGAGACGGTAGAAGCTCGCATCGGCGGCGAAGGCGATCAGGTCCACGGGACGGTCGAGCACACGGTCCGGCCCGACGATGGAGACGAGGGAATCCCTCAGGGAAGTGGCGGTGGCGGTGCTCATGAGAAACATCCTCTGGTCGGGGTATCGCGGAAAAAGGTCCCGCCGGCCTGCTGGGCGCGGCGGGACCCGGGTCTTACGTCAAAATGCCGCCCGGCCTACTTGGCAGGGGCGGGGGCGGGCAGGGTGGCCGGAGCAGCCGGGGCGGCCGGGGCCGGCGCTGTCACGGCGGCAGGGGCCGGGGGAAGCTGGGGCATCCAGTTGGCGGGCAGGACCTTCGCGTAGAGGAAGATCACGACGCCGACCATGGCCGCCAGGGCCAGGCTGTGGAAGAACACGTAGCGGAGGATGGTGCCCTCCTCGCCCTGCTGGTTGGTGGCGACGGAGGCCACCACGAGGCTCTGGGCGTCGATCATCTTGCCCATGACGCCGCCGGTGGTGTTGGCCGCGGCGGTGAGGATGGGGTTCAGGCCCAGCTGCTGGGCGGTGATCTTCTGGAGGCCGCCGAACAGCACGTTGGAGGAGGTGTCGCTGCCCGTCAGGGCCACGCCCAGCCAGCCCAGCATGGCGCTGAAGAAGGGGAAGAGGACGCCCGTGCTGGCGAAGGCCAGGCCCATGGTGGCGTCCAGACCCGCGGCCTTGGAGGTGAAGCCGAGGGCCAGCATGGCCGCGATGGTGAGCAGGGAGATCTTCACGCGGGCGACCGTCTTGCCGAAGATCTTGACCAGCTCCATGGGGCCGAAACCGGCCAGCAGGCCGCTGCAGATGCCAGCGAGGAGGAGGCTGGTGCCCGTGAGCGAGAGCCAGTTGAAGGTCCAGACGGCGGGCTCCTTGGAGACCTTGGCCACCACGGGGGGGGCCTTCTGGACGTTGTTGTGGAGCAGGGGGATCTCAATGTTCTTGACGGTGTAGCCGGCGAGGAAGTTCGGCTTGTCCTTGGGGCCTCCGTTGAGGAAGGTCTTCACCTGCGGGGTGCCCCAGGCGAACACGAACAGGGACAGGAACACCCAGGGCATCCAGGCCTTCACGACCTTGCCGGTGTTGTGGCTCGGGCCGGACTCGTGGGCCTCTTCGCGCTCGTGCTCATAGCGCCAGATGGTCTTGGGCTGCCAGACCTTGAGGAACAGGACCAGGGCGACCATGGAGACGATGGCGCCGATGATGTCCACCAGCCAGGGGCCGTGGAAGTTGCTCACCAGGAACTGGGTGATGGCGAAGCTGCCGCCAGCCACGAGGCAGGCGGGCCAGACTTCCAGCATCGCCTTGCGCCCGGCCATGGTCCAGATGATCCAGAAGGGCACGATCAGCGAGAAGAAGGGCAGGATGCGGCCCGCGGCGGCGCTCAGCATCTCGAGCGGCAGGCCGGTCACGCCCGCGAGGGCCAGGAGCGGGCTGCCCAGGGCGCCGTAGGCCACGGGGGCCGTGTTGCCGATGAGCGCGATACCCGCGGCTTGGAGGGGGCGGAAGCCCAGGCCGATCAGCATGGCCGCGGAGATCGCCACGGGCGTTCCGAAGCCCGCCGCGCCCTCGATGAAAGCGCCGAAGCTGAAGGCGATCAGCAGGGCCTGGATGCGGCGGTCTGCCGCCAGACCGGCGATAGAGTGCTTCACCACCTCGAAATCACCGGACTTCACCGTGATGTCGTAGATGAAGATGGCGTTGAGCACGATCCAGCCGATGGGCAACAGGCCGTAGAGGGCGCCGTGCACCGCGGCCATGCCCGCCATGCTCGCGGGCATCCGGTAGACGAGGACGGCCACCACGTAACAGGTGATGAGGCCCAGGATGGCCGAATAATGGGCCTTCACGTGCTTGGCCAGGAAGCCCAGCAGGACGAAGACCGGCAACGCGGCCACCAGTGCGGAGAGAAAGATATTCCCCGCTACCGGGGAATAGACTTGGGTCCAGGGGGTCATGCTGCCTCCAGGGATGGGGGTAGGGGATGAAAAGGTAGAGTTTTGGAAAAGAGCCTGGCAGAAGCCTACAATGGGTCTAGTGGTCAGACCATACGCAAGAACCCGGTTTTTGATCACATTTCGCATCTCATTCGCTTTTCGTCACTTAGGATGTTATGAGTATGGAACTTACCCCGATCAAGACCAAACGCCTCTACGAAGAGATCGTGGACCAGATCAAGCACCTCATCGCCGAGGGGAAGCTGAAGCCTGGCGACAAGCTGCTTGCCGAGCGCGACCTCGCCGACCGGTTCCAGGTCAGCCGGGCCTCCGTGCGCGAGGCCATCCGGACGCTGGAGATGCTCGGCATCATCGACATCCGGCCCGGCGAGGGCACCTTCGTCCGGGGCACCGAGACCGACGACATCATCCGTCCATTGGCCATGTTCCTGGCGGTGGAGCGCAACTCGCTCCTGGACATGTTCGAGATGCGCCGGATCTTCGAGACCGCCACGGCCAGCCTGGCCGCCCAGCGGGCCACCTTCGAAGAGCTCGATCAGATCGAGTCCATGCTGGCGAACATGCGGGAGCGGCTCAACCTCCAGGACTCGGAGAAGGGCGAGGAGTTCGACGCCGCCTTCCACTACGCAGTGGCCGAGGCCACCCACAACAGCCTCCTGACCAAGCTCTTCAAGACGGTGTCCGAAGAGTTCGCCAAGGCCAACTCCGTGGCGAGGCGCCAGCTGTACCAGGACAACGTCCAGAACGCGCAGAGGATCATCGACCAGCACTCGGAGATCCTGCAGGCCATCCGTTCAGGCTCGCCCCAGAAGGCCTCCGAAGCCATGCTGGCGCACCTGAATTTCGCGGAAGGTGAATTGCGGAAGTGGATCGTCTGAGCCCGACGCCGCCTGCGCGAGCCGCGAGAGCGGCGCGCGCAGATGGTGGCCCCGGTGGGGTTCGAACCCACGACCAAGCGGTTATGAGCCGCCAGCTCTGACCGCTGAGCTACAGGGCCGGGGCCAGTGTAGCAAACGCGGGGGACAGCCCACGGACGACACGGTCGCGAAGGGAAAGACACGGACCAAGACGGGGAATGAGGATGGAGAATGACTGGTAGCATGAACCCTTTGTTCACCACGCCATCGGAGCCGGAACCGTGAAGGACCAGAATCACGCCACAGGGGCCCTGGAGGCCGGACAGGCGGTGCTGGAGGCCGCGCAGGCCGCCCTCAAGGCACTGCGGGACACTTGGGATCCAGTCCAGGTGGATGACTGGTGCGGCAGTGTGTTGTCGCGCTCCGGCCGGGTGGTGCTCACCGGCATGGGCAAGTCCGGGCTCGTCGCCCAGAAGGTGGCCGCCACCCTGGCATCCACGGGATGCCCGAGCCTGTTCCTGCATCCGGCCGAAGCCCTGCACGGAGATCTCGGGATGGTGACCCGGGAGGATTCTGTGCTGGCCCTGTCCAACAGCGGGGAGAGCGAGGAACTCGTCCGGCTGCTGCCAAGCCTCGTGCGCCTGGGCACCCCGCTGGCGGCGATCACCGCCCGTCCCGAAAGCAGCCTGGGGCAGGCGGCGCATTGGACCTTCAGCTACCGGCTCCCTCAGGGCGAGGGGTGCCCCCTCGATCTGGCCCCCATGGCCAGCACGACCCTCCAGCTGATCTGGGGAGACCTCCTGGCCGCCAGCCTCATGTCCCGTCGAGGATTCACCCGGGACAGCTTCGCCTTGAATCATCCCGCTGGAAGTCTGGGAGCGAAGCTCATGAAAGTGAAGGCCTTGATGCACATAACCTGGCCGATGGTGCCGGCCTCGTCCGGGTTGACCGAGGTGCTG
Source organism: Geothrix mesophila (assembly GCF_022808835.1). Classification (NCBI taxonomy): domain Bacteria; kingdom Pseudomonadati; phylum Acidobacteriota; class Holophagae; order Holophagales; family Holophagaceae; genus Geothrix; species Geothrix mesophila. The sequence goes on along the minus strand of NZ_JAKZLD010000001.1, from coordinate 565,655 downwards.
CGGGCTATGACGGGAGGACGGCTGGGGATGACCAGCGTGATGGAGGGCCCGAAGCTCCTGGGCGTCATCACCGATGGGGACATCCGGCGCGCCCTGGAAGGCGCGGAGAAGGACGGAAGGAACCCGCTCGACCTTCAGGCCGAGCAGATGATGACCCGGACACCCGCGATGATCGGGGAGGATGCGCTGGCTCTGGAAGCCGCCAGTGACATGGAAACCCGGAAGATCACCTTCCTCATGGTGGGGAAGCCGGATCGCCCCGTCGGCCTCATCCACATTCATGATCTCCTGACAGCAAAGGTCTTGTGACTTCCATCTTCGGTTTTCGGGTTATTTTAAGGTTACATAATATACATTATCGAAAGCTAAATCTGGACCTAGAGTGCCTTCCGTTCTGACCCGATACATCCTCCGCCGCTGGGCAACCCCCTTCCTGGGGGCGCTGTTCTTCTACGGGTTTCTCCTGGTCTCGTGGGAGATGATCGCCATCTCGCGGGAGATCTTCTCCCAGGGCGCCCCCCTGCGCTGGATGTTCCCCCTTCTCCTCCTGTCTCTTCCGGAAACCTTCTCCATGGTCCTCCCCATGGCGGCGGTGCTCGGGGGCCTGCTGGGAACGCAGCAGATGATGGAGGGGTCCGAGCTCGTTGCGGCGCAAGGGCTCGGCGCGGGGCGCCGGACCTGGTCCTTCCCCTGGCTGATCATGGCCTGCGGCCTCCTGTTCCTGGCCTCCTTCAATGCCCACGTCCTGGTGCCGGTCTCGGCGGGCCTCCAGCAGTCCCTGCGCCAGAAGATGTCCGAGGAGGCCAAAGCCAGATTCCTTCGTCCCGGAAGCCCACCGTGGCATCCCCCGGGTTCTCCGGATACCGCCATCTGGGTTTCGGAGAGCGGCCAGATCCACCTGATGGAATCAACGCCCCAGGGCACCCAGCACATGACCGCGTCCCGGATGACCTACGCGCTGGAGAACACCCTGTCGGGAAATTCGGAGATCCGGCTTCACCTGTCGGACCTCCAGGGTGTGCTGTTCCAGTCGTCCGGGGACGGCAGCGTCATCCACCTGCGGCAGGAGCAGCAGATCCTCCGGTTCGCCATACCCTCGGGCCCCCGCCTCCTCGCGCCGGTTCCGCTGAGGTACGAGTCCTCCCGAGCCCTGATGCAGATCTATCGGGATCCGGCGATTCCGGACGCCCAGCGCCAGCAGTCGGCCCTGGAACTCAGCCGCCGGCTCACCCTCCCCGTGGCCGGGATCGCCCTGCTGCTCATGGGCATCGCGTTGGGTTTCAGCCATCCGAGGTTCTACCGCGGAGGGGCCGTGCTCAAGAGCCTGGGCGTGATCCTCGTCTATTACTTGTTGATGAAATATTTTGAAAACATGATTTTGAGTGGAAAAGTTAAATCGATATATCCGACACTCCTTCTTCCCATCCTCTTTCTCGGCGCCGGCTGGCTGATTCTCACTCGTCGGCTTTCACCCCACCGGACCCGTCGGGGCGTCCTCTTTCGCTGGCTTCGTCCACTCGCCCGCGCGCTGCACCTGACCCCCTTGCATGCGCGCTGGTCGGCTGCAAAAGCCTCGATTCTCCGCTGGATCCATGGCCAGGGGACGCGACGCGGCATTTTCCGGCACTGGTCCACGCTGGCCTGGTGGCGGAACTGGGGGCTGACCCTGGGCAGCCTCCTGGCGCTGGATCTCCTCATCGAGTTCTCGAACCTAGCCGGAGACCTGTCGAAGAACAACATTCATCTATTTGTTTTCATTAGATACTGGATCTGGAATCTCCCGCCATTCCTGGAGGTTGCGTTCCCCATCTCCTTCCTTCTAGGCAGCATGCTCGCCCTCTCTGAAGCCGCGCTCAACCGGGAATGGCTGGCCATCCGAGCGGGCGGGGTCAGCTTGCTCCAATGGATCTGGGCCAGCCGATTCGCCTGGGGCGCGGTGGTCCTCGCCACCTTCCTCCTCCAGGCGGGCCTGGCGCCGCTGGCCAGGACCCAGGCCCGGGCCCTGTATCAGCAGATCCTGCAGCGACCTCGCGGATCGTCCTCCTCCACGCCGTGGATGTACCTCGGATCCACAGGGGTCCTGTGGCACCTGGCCCCGGAGGCCCGGTGGGGATTCCCCCTGAAGGCTCCAGGCGAGGCCCCCATCCTCCTCCGATGGCAGCCCGGCGCCGAACGGTCGGAAGCCCTGGCCTGGGGGGGGGCCCATCTGGTGGCCGGCCCGGCCACCCAGGATCTCTTCCCGGATCGGGCCCTCCGGACCGCCCCTTCCGCAGCCGAGGCCTCGACCCTCGACCTGATCCAGTGGCAGCGGTGGGCGCCGGATTCCGAGCGCTCCTACCTGCTGTGGGGTCGCCTCCTGGGCTGGCTGGCCGGGCCATTGCTCGTCCTGGCCATGCTCTCCTACACCTTCCCGGGCCCCCGGGGGGGACGCGGCCAGGCGATCGGCGCCGGGCTGGTCAGTGGGCTCGTCTTCTTCGGCCTCCAGACACTGTTCGGCGGCGCGGCCCGAGCCTCCGAAATGCCAGCCTATTGGGGAATCCTCGCCCCCTACCTCCTCCTGGGCGCCGGCGCCCTGCTCCGCGTGTCGAAGCTGCGGACCTAATGCTTCCCTGAGCCGGCTGGTGCTTTTGAGAGCCGGTCTCATGGACGAGGTCCCGCCGGGGATGCGAGAATGGGAAAATGCATTCCACGCTTTTCCAAGTGGGGTGCTTGTTTTCTGTTGCTGAACCCGAAAGGAACCTTCTTGGGAACCCGATTGACCACTGACCGACCGACGCTCTCTTCCACCGACAGCGGCTTGGCCGCCAGGTACCGCCCGCTGTTCCTGCTGGCCTCCTGGTACCTCGGCCTCGGGTCGCTCCTGCGGGTGGCCCTCTGGTTGACGTCCGGCCGCGAGGCGCAGGTATCCATCGCCTCCCTGCTCTGGGTCCTGCCGGCAGGGCTGGTTTCCGACGCCATCCAGGCTCTCTACGTGCTCTTCCCACTGGCCCTGTACCTGTGGCTCAAGGCTCCCGCCGAACCCGGGCGCGCCGGGGCGCCCATCGCCTCCTCCGCCGCCACATTCCTGTACGTCCTGGGCGGGCTCTTCCTCGCGGCCTGCGAGTTCTTCTTCTTCGAAGAGTTCAACTCCAGGTTCAACCTGGTGTCGGTGAACTACCTGATGTACCCGACGGAAGTAGCCGGGGACATCTGGTCGGAATACCCCGTCGTCAAGATCCTTCTCGCCTGCGCCGTGCTGGCCGCCATCGCCACCTGGCGGCTGCGGGGGCACTGGGCGAAGGCTCTGTCCATGCCCATGAACCTCAAGAGGCGCAGCTACGCCATGGCCCTCTATGGCGGTGCACTGGCGGTCGCCATCGCCTGGATCCCCGCCACTCTTGTCGCCGCGTCCCAGAACCGGGTCGCCAACGAGCTGGCGGAGAACGGCCTGTCCACCTTCTTCCGGGCGCTCCGGACCAGCGAGATCGATTATCACGCCTATTACGCCACCCGGCCCCGCACCGAAAACCTGAAGCAGCTCGCCTCCCAGCTGTCGATGGGCGGTGGGACCTTCACCCGGTTGTCGGAAGGCCGTCTGGATCGCCAATTCCCGGCCCGCCCCGACGGCTTGGGGAAGCTGAACGTCATCCTCGTGTCGAGCGAATCCTTCGGGGCCGAGTTCAGCCGTCTGTACGGCTCGTCCCGGGACTGGACGCCCGAATTCGACCGTTTCGCCCAGAAGGGGCTCTGGTTCAGCCATGTGTACGCCACGGGAACCCGGACGGTCCGCGGCCTGGAGGCCCTGTCCACCTCCCTGCCCCCGGTTCCCACCGAATCGATCCTCCGGCGGCCCGGCCACGAAGGCATGGCCACCCTCGGATCCGTCCTCCGGGCCCAGGGCTACCAGACCGCCTTCCTGTACGGCGGCTACGGCTATTTCGACAACATGAACGCGTTCTTCCAGAGCAACGGCTACGACGTCCTCGACCGGACCAGCCTTAAGACCAAACCCCGATTCGAGAACATCTGGGGGGTCTCGGACGAGGATCTGTTCGACATGGCCCTGTCCTATGCGGATCAGCAGTCGGCCAAGGGCGGCCCGTTCTTCATCCACATCATGAATACCTCCAACCACAAGCCCTTCACCTTCCGTCCCGGCCTGGAAGCCATCGGCGTGAAGGCCTCGGGAGGAGGCCGGGAGTCCGGCGTGCGCTACGCCGACTTCGCCCAGGGGCAGTTCCTCCGGGAGGCGGAAAAGCACCCGTGGTTCAAGGACACGCTCTTCATCGTCGTGGCGGACCACGGCGCCAGGGTCTATGGTCGCCAGGAGATCCCGCTTCGGACCTACGAGATCCCGCTGATGTTCTACTCACCAGCACATCTATCCCCCAGGCGCTCGGACGGCCTCATGTCCCAGATCGACCTGGCCCCCACCTTGATGGGCCTGCTCGGCCTGTCCTACACGGCGCCCTGGTTCGGCCAGGATGTGCTGAACACCCCGGAATCGGGTCGGGTCCTGCTGTTCAATCACAACGACCACGTGGCCCTGATGAAGGATGGTCTCCTCACCGTCCTCGGCCTGCACGGCAGCAGAGTCTCGAAGATCTATGACTTCGAGAAGGACAAGTACCTCCCCGCTCCGCAAGGGAAAGGGCATGACGACCTTGCCGTGGCCTACTACCAGACCGCCTACGAACTCTTTAAGTCAAAGAATTACAACTGATCATGACCCCTCCACGGCAGCCCCGGGGATCTGAATCGTGAGTTCACTGCTATCTCGCGCTCAAGCGTCCCTCCAAGACCACCCCTCGCTCCGGCCTGGGGACAGGGTTCTTGCGGCCATGTCCGGTGGGGTCGACAGCTCGGTCATGGCCGCCCTGCTCCATCGGAGCGGCTACGAGGTCATCGGCATTTCCATGCAGCTCTTCGACAAGAAAACCGTTCAAGGTTCAGATGGGAAATGCTGCACACTCGACGACTTCCAGGATGCGCGCAGGGTGGCCTTCGAGATGGGGTTTGCCCACTACGTGATGGATTTCGAGGCCCGGTTCAGGGATACGGTCATCGAGGGATTCATCCAGAGCTATCTTGACGGGGAAACCCCTAGTCCTTGCATTCGTTGCAATCAGCACCTCAAATTCTCTGCCCTGATGGAGCGGGCCGATTCGCTGGGGGCTCCCTTCGTCGCCACGGGCCACTACGGGACCATCCAGCTCGAGGATGGCCGCTGGCATCTGCGGAAGGCTTCCGATCCGGCCAAGGACCAGAGCTACTTCCTCTTCAACCACACCCAGGCCACCCTCGCGCGGACCTTGTTTCCCTTGGCCCATTTGACCAAGGCTGAAGTACGAAGCCTAGGTGCTGAATTGGGTCTACATCTGGCAGATAAAGCGGAGAGTCAGGAGATCTGTTTCGTCACCCAGGACCGCTACGACGCCTTCCTGGAAGCGGAGGGGCGCGACCCGGGCCTGGGAGATGGGAACATCCGCCACCTCGATGGTCGCGTTCTTGGTCGGCATCACGGGTACTGGCGGCACACGGTGGGCCAGCGGCGGGGCCTGAGAGTCGCCTTCGCCGAACCCCTGTACGTGGTCCGGATCGAACCCGCTACGAACACCGTCTGGGTGGGCGGCGAGTCGGAGCTCTTCAGCCGGGCGTTGGTGGCCCATGAGCTGAGCTGGGTGGATGCACCGCCCCCAGGCCCCCTGGTCTGCCAGGCGCGCATCCGCAGTCGGGCTCCCGAGGCTGATGCCCTTGTGATCCCCCTGCCGGATGGCCGGATGAAGGTCGTGTTCGACGAGCCCCAGCGGGCCATCGCCCCGGGCCAGGCTGTGGTCTTCTACCGGGACGGGGATGTGCTGGGTGGTGGCTGGATCAGCGCCCGACCCGAGTGAGGCGGAAGGGTCACTGCCCGCCCAGAGTGTAGGCCACGCCGGGGTAGCTCACGAAGTGGTAGAGGTTGGCCTCCGCGGTCGCCCCCAGGCCCAGGTCCCAGACCGGGATCTGGGGGAAGCTGATGGAGGTGCCGAAAGCGACGGGGTGCCCGACCGGGGCAGGCCGACCCAGGCTCCTGGCGGTTTCATCCATGAGCAGAAGGCCGAAGGGGATGGAGAACCGGCCACACCAGGGCATGCGGTACTGGTCAGGATCCTGCGGATTGACCACCGTCTCGTAGAAGGCCCGGGCCTTCGCCGACGTCACCGGCCCGGCCAGGGGGCCCTTCAGCAGCTGGCGGTCGCGCTCGACGGCCTCGGTATAGGCCTGCACACCGCCGCTGCCGTGAGGTGTGTACTTGAAGTCCTCGCCGTAATGGATGCCGTCGGAGGAGATGACGATGGCCAGATCCCGGCCGAGCGTCCAGCCGCGTGCCCGCATGCTTTCTGCCAGAGCCTTCCCGAGGTGGGAGGCCAGTTGCTGGAACCGCTCGAAAGAGGCCGAGGGCAGGAGGATGGGCACGATCTCGACGCCCGGATCCTGGTGTTTCAGCCAGTAGGCGATGGCCTCGACCGAGTGCTCGCTGTCCTGCATGGCCGCCTCCTGGATGACATCCGTGGCGGGGATCCGCTTCAGCAGATCCTCGCGCAGGCCGGAGACAGGGATCTCGCCATCCGGGGAGTGCCAGGCCCGGTAAGGATCGAACACCAGGGCGTTCTTGGCGCCGAAGCGGCGGTACTTGTGGAAGACCCCCACCAGAACAATGGTCCTGGCCTTCACCAACGGGATCAGCTGGCGGTATACCCGGCCTGCATAGAGGTAGTCGTCATGGGGACAGATGAGACCGGCCACCCCAGGGGAAGGCATGGGCCCGAGCGCCTCCGGCGCCGGCGGGAGGGCCGCCCGTTCCCACACCTTGGCCATCTGCTTCGGCGTCGAGGCAAACCCCACAGCATCCTGCTGTCCCCGGAGATCGCCCTGAGAGGGAATGCCCATGGACTTCCTCACCTCTTCCACCGTGGGCCGCGAAAGGGGCGCGGGAAGCGCGGAGAGAGAAGCCTGGGTGAGACCCGGGAGGCATGCGACGAGACAGGCGCAGAAGAAAGCCGCGGCGCGTTTCATGGGTGGAATCTCCGGAACCACCGTAGCAGGCCCTGCCGCGCCATCCGCGACTTCGATTCCGATCGGCGCATGAAAAAGCCCCCTTGCGGGGGCTGATTGGAGGCGCCGATCGGAATCGAACCGATGAATACAGGATTTGCAGTCCCGGGCCTTACCACTTGGCTACGGCGCCTTGCGTTTGGTGCGATGAAGCTTCTGACATGATCCGGGCCGCTTGCGCGGCCCGGGTGGAGTGGAGCGGGTGATGGGATTTGAACCCACGACTTCAACCTTGGCAAGGTTGCACTCTACCACTGAGTTACACCCGCGTGAGACATCAAGACTAGCAATGGCGCGCGATACGGTCAACGGTCTTTTTCGGACCGGCAGGTGGGGCAGAGTCCGAACAGCATCAGCTGATGCCGGGTGATGCGGAATCCCGACAGGGTCTCGAGTTCGATCAGCGATTCGTCGAGACCGCACGCGTCCACTTCCACCGTGCGACCGCACCGCTCGCACTGGAGGTGGTGGTGATGCCGGCGCGAGTCGCAGCGGACGAAGCGCATCACCTGATCCGGACCCATGATGCTCTCCGCCCAGCCCTCCTGCACGAAGCGTTCGAGGTTCCGGTACACCGTGGGCAGGCCCGAACGGCGCTCCGGCATGCGCTCCCAGATCTCTTCCACCGTGAGCGGGCGATCCGAATTCCGGAGGACCTGGAGAATCCCTTCGCGCTGGGGCGTCTGCCGCATGCCGGCGGCGCGCAGGGAAGGCGAGGGAACGGGGGCAGGGTCAGGCATGGTCCTAGGATGCCAGATTCGGGCATGCTGGACCCTATGCTCCAGCGCACATTGGGCCGGCTGGGCGCCCCGGACGCCAGCCAGCCGTTCCTTCCCCTCGCCTTCCGGCTCTACGCCAGCTTCGGCCTGCTCGTGCTGCATCTGGCCCTGCCCGCCGAGGGGCGCGTCGTGGGCGCAGGCGAGGATCTGTATCTGACCTGCCTGGTGCTGCTGCTTCTCGAGTCGATCTGGGAGGCCAGCCTCGGCCTCCGTGCCCGGGACCAGATCTTCCCGACGCCCGCCCTGCCCTGGATCTGGTGGAACCTGGTGCTGGACCTGGCCCTGGTCAGCCTGGTCATCGCGTACCAGGGAGTCGCCCATGAGCGCTTCTCCACCCTCTACATCTTCCCCGTGCTGGCCTCCGCCTTCTATCTGGGCACCACGGGGATCGTCTGGGTGGGTGTCGTTTCATCCATCACCCACATCCTCCTGGTGCTGGGCTTCACCTTCGGGCTGCTTCCGGCTTTCGGGTTGTCGGGCGAAACCACGGATCCTGATGGAACGCACCTGCCCTTCCTGCTCGGCATCGCCTCCTTGCAGATCTTCGCCACCACCTTGGTGGTGGTGCTCATCCGCCGCAACCTCGACCGCCTGCGCACAGACCTCAGCGCCAGCGAAGCCACGGTGGACGAGCTGTCGGCCCTGCACTTCCGAGTCGTGGAGTCCATGTCCTCCGGTCTCATCACGCTGGATCTGGATGGACGGATCACGTCGGCGAATCCCGCCGCGACCGCCATCCTGGGTCATCCCGTGCCCCTGGGCCTCCCCGTCCACGAGGTGCTTCCCCTGGCGCAACCCCTCCTCGCTCAGCACCGTTTCGAGGTGGCACTTCCGGTGGCAGGTCGTCCTCCCCAGATCCTGGGCGGACATCTGACCTCCCTCCGGGCCCCCAGCGGCCAGGAAACAGGCCAACTGCTGCTGTTCCAGGATCTGACGGAGATCAAGGCCCTCGAGGAGCGCACCCGGATCAGCGAGCGGCTGGCGTCCATCGGGCAGCTGGCGGCGGGCCTCGCCCACGAGCTCAGGAACCCGCTGGCCTCCATCAGCGGATGCGTTCAGCTCCTGCAGCGGCCAGAGGCTCCGGAGGACGTCAGGTCGCGCGTGCTGGGCATCCTGGACCGGGAAACCCAGCGGGTGGGCGCCATCGTCTCGGACTTCCTCGACCTCGCCCGGCCCGAAGCCGGTCCAGGCCAGGTGCTCCCCCTCGGCAGGATTCTCGAAGAAGTCCGCGCGAGCTGGGAGATGGACCCGCGGACCGAAGGGTTCCCCTTGGACATGCCGGAGCCGGCGCCAACGTTTATTCTTGCCGACCCGGTCGGGGTGCACCGGATGCTCATGAACCTCCTGAGCAACGCCCGCAAGGCCGTGAAAGGCGTTCCGCGACCCCGGGTCCGGCTCACCTCCAGCGTTTCCGGCGGGCAGGTCCAGCTGGAGGTGGAAGACAACGGCTGCGGCATGGCTCCTGAGCAACTGGATCGCCTGTTCGTGCCCTTCTCCGGCAGCTTCGAGGAGGGGTCGGGGCTGGGCATGAGCCTGGTCTACAAGTTCACTGAGGCCATGGGATGGCGAATCGAGGTCCGGAGCCGCCCTGGAGCGGGCACCCGGGTCCGGATTTTCCTACCCGTGTGTCACCAAGGAGAGCCGTTGGCACAGCACGGGGATCCGGCGTAAACTTCCGGCAGCTTTCCGTCATCTAAATCAAGACACACCCTTGCAGGGTCCACTTGGCACCTGCCAAAGTGGTTCATCCCTTCTACGGCTTTTGGATCCTGCCTTTGCGCAGGCACCGCCCAGGCTTGAGAAGGAATGGCCACACGCCAATGCCTTTGACATCCCCCCGCACCGCCCACCGGGCCAGGATCTGCCATGAATCGGAAGCTCATCCGACCGAACCTCACCGAACTCAAGGATAAATTGGGCATCCCCGCCAAGGGGGGAGGCGGGGAGGTCATGACGCCGGTACCGCCTCCCATCACGGCGGGCGGAGAGCCGAATCCGGCGGTCAACCCAGCGGCGGCCACCGCACCCCAGGGGCTGGGGAGTCCCCGGCGCAGGATCGCGCCACCCGAACAGACCAACGCCGAGAGCTTCTACTACCTCAAGCAGATGCAGTCCAAGACGCCGATGGTGATCGTGCTCCAGGACGACGAGAAGGTGCGTGGCGTCATCGAGTGGTACGACAAGCACTGCCTGAAGATCAATCGGGTGAAAGAACCCAATGTCCTGGTGCCCAAGCACAACATCAAGTACATCTACAAGCAGGAGGAGGAACCCCGGATCCGCCGCAGCCGCCCTGCCAAGAAGGAGGAGTCGCTGAACGCGGAGGTGGAGATCCCCGCCTACGACTGAGGATGGGAGCGCCCGACCGGGACCACCATGAGCCGCCCACCGCACATCGCCATCACCTTGGGGGATCCCTGCGGCATCGGACCCGAGCTGCTGTTGAGATCGCTGCCGACCCTGCGCTCCTGGGGGGACGTGACGGTGGTGGGCTCCCGTGCCGGCGTGGACCTGCTCCAGGGCACCGAGGGCAGGCGCGCCTTCTGGCAGTGGACGGACGCCCCCGCCCCCGCTCCGGAAGGTTTTCTGGGAACGGCCTGCGGCCTCGAGGTGGGCGATCCGAGCGGGTCGGCCACCGCCCTCTGGCTGGATCCCACCCCTGAGATCCGCGCGGATCGCCTGAAGCTGGGCCGCGGCTCTGCCGCCTCAGGCCGGGCCACCGTGGAAGCCATCCGGTGGGCTGCGGGCATGGCCCTGTCCGGCCGTGTGGATGCCCTGACAACCCTGCCCATGGCCAAGTCCGCGGCGCACCTCGCCGGATACCCCATCCCCGGCCACACGGAGTTCCTGCAGACGTTGGCTGGCGCGCCCATCGTCCGCATGGCCTTCGTCAGCCCCCGCCTGTCCGTCGTGCTGCACACGGTTCACCAGAGTCTGCGCTCCGTGGTGGAGGATCTGGACGCGGAAACCGTGGCCGAGACCCTGGCCTTCTCGGCAAGCCAGTTCATCCGCCTCACGGGGAATCCGGACCTCCGTGTGGCCCTCTGCGCTCTCAACCCGCATGCAGGAGAGGCTGGCGCTTTCGGAGATGAGGAAGGCCTGCTGGCTGAAGCCCGCGACCGGGCCGAGGCCGCCTTCCGCAAGGCGGGTCCCGCGGGGCCCTTCGCCGACCTGCCGTCCCCGTTCCCGAGGGATCCGAAAGCCGCCTCGACGCCTCGGTTCTCGGGCCCCCTGCCCTCGGACAGCCTGTTCCACCGCGCCGTGTCGGGCGAGTTCGACCTCGTGGTGGCGCTGTACCACGATCAGGGGCTCATCCCCATCAAGCTGCTGGAGCCCGCCCGGGCCGTGAATCTCACCTTGGGATTGCCCTACATCCGGACGAGCCCCGACCACGGCACCGCCTTCGACAAGGCGGGCAAGTGGATGGCGGATCCCAGGAATTTCCTCGAGGCCGCCGCGCTGGGCGTACGGCTCGCCGGGCGGGCCCGCCAGGAACCCTGGGCCGCCCAGGTGGTCGCTTCTTGAGCCCGGCCCTGCGAGCCGAATTCGGGCCGGGCGCCACGCTGTCCGGCGTGGATGTCCATGCCGGCGCGGTCCCCCGCACCGCCCTACCCGTGCGCCACGGATCACCCCAGCACCTGGACGCCCATATGGACCGCCTGCAGGCCGGGGCTGGCGCCCTGGGCCGATCCCCCGTGTGGCTGGACGATGCCGCCGGGGAGCTCCGCCGGTGGCTGGAGCGCCATGCCGCTCCGGAGGCGGCCCTGCGGCTGGAACTCCACCTGGACCTCAACCTCCTGGATGCACGGCTGGAGCCTCTTCCCCAGGCCACCGCGCCGTACCGACTCGCGCCCATGCCGCATCCCATGGGGGATCTGCGGCCTGATCCGCTGGCGCTCCACAAGGGGCTCTCCGGCCCCTGGCGGCCCCAGGTGCTTTCCGAAGCCTGGCGACGGGGCGCGGAGGATGCGCTGCTGCTGTGGCCGGACGGCACCCTGGCTGAAAGCGCCATCGCCACCGTCGCCTTGGAGCGTGAGGAATTCCTGATCCTGCCGCCGATCGAAGGTCGCGTGGCCAGCGTGGCGGAGCGCATGGACCTCCCCCGCTGGACGGAGGAGCGGGGCTGGCGCGTGCAGCGCGCTCCCATCACCCTCGATGATTGCGCTGGAGGGCAGCTCTGGTGCCTGAACGCCCTCCGCGGTCTCTGGCCCGCCACGCTCCTCTGATGCACACCATGGATTTCGCGGACCTGATTTCCGCCCTCCTGCTGCCCCTTCCGCCCTGGCTCGGGTTCTGGATCTTCCGCCGCAGGGGACGCGTGGGGCTCAGCTACGGCTACTTCCTGGGCGGGATCCTCGCGGTGCTGGCCCAGCCTTGGGCCTACCTCACCGGCCTACCCCTGCCGGCGGCCCAGCTCGGCGCCGCCCTGTTCGGATTCACCCTTTTCCTTCAGGCCCAACGGGAGGGTGTCCAAGGGGTGAGGCGCCTGGCCGTGGGGGTCGGCGGAGCGAGCCTCTTCCTCGCCCTGTTCCTCGCCAGGCTCCACCTGCCTTGGCAGGAGGTCGTGAGGTTCTGGATCGGCGCGGCCTTCGAAGCCCTGCTCTGGCTGGTCCTTTCGGACCTGGCCTACCGGTGGACACACGGTCGCCAACTGGAGCTGCGGATGCCCCTGGTGGGGGCCGCCACCCTGGGCGCAGGCGCGCTGGCCCAGCTCCTGCTGCCGCCGGGCGCGCCGCGGTTCTCCTGGCCATCGGCCCTCCTCGCGGGGCTGCTTCTTGGCCTGGTCGCCCTCCAGCAGCTGCAGTGGCTGCGGGAGCAGGGAGCCTGGGTGGAGGGACGGGGCCAGGGACTCCGCATGGCCCTGGCCCTGATCGAGAAATCGGGCCCTGCGGAACTCCCCGGGTTGGCCCTGGGGCTCGATCCCCGCCAGCCCATGTGGCTGGTGGACGACCAGGGCCGCGTCCTCGAATCCAATGGCCCGTTCAGCCAGTTGGTGGGGCTGCCCCGCGATCAGCTGCGCGGCTACGTCATGGACGCGCTCTTCCAGGGAGGCGACCAGCCCGTCTGGCAGGCCATCCGGGACCAGCTCCTCCAATTCGGGAGCGCCTCCGTGGTGGCCACCCAGGTCAGCGAGGACGGGACCTTCAGTGAAGTCCTGCTGGAAGCCACAGCCTTCGATCGCGGCATGGGCCTCGTGTGGATCGCCCATTCCGCCGCCGGGGCATTGACCCTGCAGTCTGGCGGGGCGCTCCGCGCCAGCGGCGACGAGGATCGCCGCAGGCTTGGCGCCAATGCCCTCCTGGCCCTCTCCGCAGCCTCGGACCGCCTGCTGGCCGACGCTCCCGACGGGGTTCTCCGCGAAGCCGCCGGGCGGGTGAAGGAGGCCTCCTGCCGCCTGTACCCGCCCCCAGCCGCACGCGGCCAGGTGGAAGGCCGGCCCGCGCTGGAGAACCTGCTTCCCGGCCTGCGGAAGGTCCTGCCACCGGGCCGGAGCCTGGACCTGCGCGCCGCGCCCCTCTCCCTGGCCGTGGCGCCGGAGTCCCTGAAGCGCATCGCGACCCAGCTGCTGCTCCATGCCCGCGACCGCACGGGACGGGAGGACCTGGTCCTGATGCTGGAGGCCGCGGACCTGGGAGGCCACGCCTTCGGCCTGCTCCATGCGGAAACCGCGGGAGAAGCCGGGGGCTGGTCCCGCGAGCTGTTCGGTCTGGGCTGGCTGCGGGAATCCGTGCTGGAGGCCGGGGGGATGCTGGAGCTGGAGCGGGACCATCAGGCGGGAGTCCGCCCGAGGGTGTACCTTCCCGCCGTCACGTCGGTACGCCCGCTGAACGGCCCCATGCTGGCCGGGCGAATGCTCTGGATCGTGGACGGCGACCCACTGGCCCGGAGCGCGCTGGCCGACCTCGTGCACCTTCTGGGAGGGCGATCGGAGAGCTTCGAGGATCTGCCGCACCTCCTGAGGGGAAGCCGAGGGCAGCCGCAGCCCGACGCCCTGATCCTGGAGCGCACCCCGAAGCTTGAGCGCTTCCACCGGGCCCTCCGCGCCTTCCAGAAACAGCCCATCCCCAGTCTGGTGATCGGCATGGGCCAGCCGCTGCCCATGGATCCCGGCTCCCTGGGCCTGCGCCGGATCGCATTCCTGGAGAAGCCATTCGAGTCCGCAGCCTTCGCCAAGTCCGTGCTGGCGCTGCTGAGGGCCCCGACCGAGTGAACCTTGTGGCTGTTGTAGGCTGGAGACTGGAGGCGGTATGTCGACGGTGGCGGTGATCCTGGCAGCGGGGCTTGGAACCCGCATGAAATCACGGTTTCCCAAGGTACTGCATCCGATCCTGGGTGACCCTTCCCTCCTCTGGGCCCTGCGGACGCTGCCGCCCGACCTGGGCGGGGCGATCGTGGTGGTCCACCACGGCAAGGAGCTGGTGCTGGGCGCGCTCGAAGCCTGGCGGAAGGCCGGCCTGCTGCCCTGTCCCGTCACGGCCGTGGACCAGGGTGAACCCCTGGGCACCGGTCACGCCCTGCAGGTCTGCATCCCCGATCTCGACCGGCTCGGCGCCTCCAAGGCGGTCATCCTCTGCGGCGATGTCCCCCTCACGTCTCCTGCCACCGTGACTCGGCTCTGCTCCGCGGAGGCCCTACTGCTGGCCATGGACATGCAGACCCCGGGCTCGTACGGCCGGGTGATCCAGCATCCGGACGGCCGCCTGGCGGCCATGGTGGAAGCCAAGGACGCCACACCCGAGCAGCTGGCGGTGCAACGCGTGAACGGGGGCGCCTATGCCCTCCCCTGGCCCGCCCTGAGGAAGGCCCTCCAGGGTCTGACCAACCACAACGCCCAGAAGGAGTACTACCTCACGGATGCCGTGGCGGCCGTGGCCCGGGAGCTCCCCGTGGCCGTGGAGGTCTGCGATCCCGAGGAGCTGGCGGGCATGAACTCGCGGCAGGATCAGGCCACCCTTCAGGCCGCGGCCCAGCGGCGCATCCAGCGGCACTGGATGGCCGAGGGGGTGACCTTCCTCCATCCCGACAGCACACTGGTCGGCCCGCGGGTGGTCCTTTCGCGCGACGTCCTGTTGGAACCCGGCGTCCGCATGGAGGGAGCGGTGCGCGTCGGCGAGGGCTGCCGCATCGGCCAGGGGACCGTGATCTCGGACTCCGTGCTGGGCGAAGGCGTGGAGGTCCGGCCCTACTGCGTCATCGAGCAAGCCATCGTGGGGGCCGGCGCCAAGGTGGGGCCCTTCGCCCGGCTGCGCGAGGGGACCGACCTGGCTGAGAACGTCCACGTCGGGAATTTCGTGGAGACCAAGAAGGCGAAGCTGCATCGCGGCGCCAAGGCCAACCACCTCGCCTACCTCGGCGATGCGGAGATCGGCGAGGGCACCAACATCGGCGCGGGCGTCATCACCTGCAACTACGATGGCGTGAACAAGCACCGGACCGTCATCGGCGACCGCGTGTTCGTGGGATCAGACACCCAGCTGGTGGCTCCCGTGACCATCGGCGATGGCGCCCTCATCGGAGCGGGCAGCACCATCACCCGCGACGTGCCGGCGGATGCCCTGGCCCTGAGCCGGACGGCCCAGACGGAAAAAGAAGGCGGCGCGTCAAAACTCCGCGCCCGGCAGAAGAAGGGCTGACTCGGGTAAGCTGGTTCTTTGCCCCCGGAGCCCCATGGTTCTGACCTTCATCGACAAGACCGGTGCCAGCGTCCTCAGCGCGCTCGATACCGCCGGGGACTTCGCCACGCTGGCGGGACGGACCTTCGTGGCCATCTTCAAGCGGCCTTTCGACGGCAAGAACCTGCTGAACCAGTTCCAGGCCGTGGGTGTCCACTCCCTGCCGGTCGTGATCCTCACGAGTGTCGCGGTGAGCATGGTGTTCGCGGTGCAGCTGGCCTTCGGCTTCCGCCAGTTCCAGGCCGAGGGCTTGGCCGCGCAGGTGGAGGGCCTGGCCATCGTCCGCGAGCTCGGCCCGGTGATCACGGGCCTCATGCTCTCGGGCCGCATCGGCTCGGCCATGGCCGCGGAGCTGGGCACCATGCAGGTGACCGAGCAGATCGACGCGCTGGAGTGCCTGGCGACGGATCCCATCCACTACCTCTTCGTCCCGCGGTTCCTGGCCTCCATCGTGGTGGTCCCCCTCCTGACGGTGATCTCCATCTACGTCGGCTTCTGGGGCGGCTACATGATCCTGGTCGGCGTGGAAGGCCAGAGCGCCTTCGTCTACAGCCATGAGTTCTACAAGCTGCTGGCCTTCCGGGACCTTCGCATCGCGCTCTACAAGGCCCTGGTGTTCGGCATGATCATCGCCCTCGTGGGCTGCTGGAAGGGCTACCGCACGCAAGGCGGCGCCGAAGGGGTGGGCAACGCTCCCACCAGCAGCGTGGTGACCAGCTCGCTGTGGATCCTGATCTCCGACTTTTTCCTTACCAAGCTCCTGCTGGTGTGACGGCATGGCCCTGATCGATGTCGTCAACCTGTCCAAGGCTTTCGGTCCGAAGGTCGTGCTGTCCAATGTGAACCTGCAGGTGCAGGAGGGCGAAAGCCTGGTGGTGCTGGGCGGTTCGGGCACCGGCAAGACGGTACTGCTGCGCAACATCATGGGCCTGCTCACGCCGGATTCGGGCCATGTGGCCATCGAGGGCAAGATCATCGCCCAGCTCAAGCGGGAAGAGCTCTTCAAGGTCCGCCAGAGCATCGGCATGTGCTTCCAGATGGCCGCGCTCTTCGATTCCATGACCGTCTTCGAGAACGTGGCCTTCGGCCTCCGCCGGCACCTCAGCATCAGCGAGGAGGAGGTCCGGTCCCGCGTGGATGAATGCCTCTCCATGGTGGGCATGAAGGGCACCGACAAGCTGAAGCCCGCGGAGCTCTCCGGCGGCATGAAGCGGCGCGTGGGCTTCGCCAGGGCCATCGCCCTCAAGCCCAAGATCCTCCTCTTCGACGAGCCGACCACGGGGCTGGATCCCGTGATGACCGACGTCATCGGCCGCGTGATCCTCGACCTCAAGCACGAGCTGGGCGTCACCACCATCACCATCACCCACGACCTCAAGTCCGCCTTCGAGATCGCCGACCGCATCGCCCTGCTCTTCCGGGGCGAATGCATCGCCTGCGAGCCGCCGGAAGCCTTCAAGGCGAACCCGCATCCCGTCATCCAGCAGTTCCTGCGGGGGGACGCGGACGGCCCGTTCCTTCAAGACCCGCCCCCGCCCAAGCGCAAATCCCAGGAGGCCCATCCATGAAGCCCGAAACCAAGGTCGGCCTCTTCTTCACGGGCGCCATCGTTCTTCTGGCGGTGCTGGTCTTCCGCTCCGAGAAGCTGGAGATCGGCGGCAAGAAGAACCAGTCCGAGCGGTTCACCTACTTCGACTCGGTGGCGGGCCTGAATGTCCAGAGCGCCGTGCGCATCGCCGGCGTGAAGGTGGGCGATGTCCGCACCATCGCCCTCGAGAACGGCAAGGCGCGCGTGGTGGTGGGCCTGGACCCTTCCGTGCCGGTCTATGCGGACGCCTTCGTGTCGCTGGGCTCCATCGGCATCCTGGGCGAGAAGTTCATCGATCTGGACGCGGGCCACAGCGCCAAGGGCCCCTTTCCCCAGGACCAGCCCCTGCCCAGCAAGGCGGGCGTCAGCCTCGACAACCTCATGGAGACCCTCTCCGAGATCGGCAAGAACGTGAAGGGCGTCACCCAGGCCCTGAACGAATCCATCGGCGGCGAGCAGGGCCGGGAGAAGATCGACGAGATCGTGGACAACATCCGCGTGCTGACCGCCGAGTTCCGGTCCATGGCGCAGGAGAACCACAGCGCCATCAACAACACCATGGGCAATGTCGAAGCCATCACCGCCGACCTGCGGGACAAGCTGCCCAAGCTGGCCCAGCAGTTCGAGACCGTGGGCAAGAACCTCAACGCCATCCTCGAGGAGAACCGGCCGGAACTGAAGGGCGTGATGACGGATGTCCGCAAGCTGGCCCAGAGCTTCCAGGGCACGGCGGACAACCTGAAGGTCCTCACCGACCGCATCAACAACGGCCAGGGCACCATCGGCAAGCTTCTGAACGACGACACCACCATCAAGAAGATCAACGAGGCCGTCGACAACGTGAACGGCCTGCTGGGCGGATTCAACAAGATGGAGTTCCGCCTCGACATGGACGCGGCCCAGTGGGACAAGCGCAACGACAGCCGCGTGGCCCTCGGCCTCGAGATCGCGCCCAAGCCGGACTACTGGTACGCGCTGGGCTTCGCCTCCACGCCTGACGGGAAGCTGAGTGAAAGCACCCGCACCGTGACTCAGCTCGACCCCGTCACGGGTCTGCCCGTCACCGTCCTCGAGAAGACCAGGTCCGTCACGACGGACCAGAGCTTCACCGTGTCCGCCCAGTTCGCCAAGCGCCTGGGCGCGGCCGTCTTCTCCGCCGGCATCGTGGAGGGCAAGGGTGGCGGCGGCATCGAGCTCCGCACCCTGGACAACGATCGCCTGCGGCTCGGCGTCCTGGCCTACGACTTCACCAAGCGCCCAGAGAAGCCGAATCCACGCTACCGCTTCACCACCAGCTACCAGTTCTGGAAGGGCGCCTACGTCCAGGCCGGCGTCCAGGACATCGGCAACAAGGATCTCCGCACGGTCTTCTTCGGCGGCGGCCTCCGCTGGAAGGATGACGATCTCAAGAAGATCATCGGCCTGGCCGGAGCCTCCAAGTGAAGGAAGCCCGCGCCCTGCCCCAGCCCGGCACCCTGCCGGACGAACGGGGCGCGCTCTTCCTCTGGATCCGGCGGGGCCTGCCCACGGCCGTCTCGGTCGTGGCGTTCGCGGTGGCGGCCCTCCATTCGGCCGGCCGCGGATGGTGGCTGCTGGCGGGTGTGGCCGCCCTCGCCGCGGCCTGGCCCAGTTTCCTCCGGGGCGAAGCCCTCCTCCGGAACGGGGCGGCGATCCGCCGGCAGGACAGCATCTGGGCCCACGCCTTCAGGCCCATCGCCCGCTGGTTCGGGCAGGAGGATGCCTGGATCCTCTCCTACTGCGGCTACAACAACCAGCAGGTCCGCGAGGCCTTCAGCGCGCACCGGGCCAGGCGGGCCCTCATCCTCCTTCCCCACTGCATCCAGATGGCCCGCTGCAAGGCCGGCATCCTCGATGATCTCGAGGCCTGCTACGACTGCGGCCTGTGCCCGGTGGGCGACTACATGAACCTGGTGCTGACGAACCGCTGGGAGGGCCGCATCACCAACCGCAGCCACAAGGCCTACCGCGAGGCGCGGGAATACCGGCCTGATCTGGTGGTGGCCGTGAGCTGCACGGACCGGCTGCTCAAAGGCCTCACGAAAATGCCCGAGATCCCCTGCTATGTGATCTCCCTGTCCCTGCCCCATGGCATGTGCGTGGACACGGACTTCAGCGTGCCCCACCTGCTGGCGGCCATGGAGACCCTGGTGGAGCCCCGGCGTCCCTCGGGCGAAGTCCAGGCCCTGCGGCGCGAAGGCATCGCGTGACGGCAGGAGCCCGCGGCTTCCCCATCCGGGCCTTCTTCCAGCGCCTCCTGGGCCCCAGGGCCATGGCCTATGTGCTGCACCTGCGGCCCCTGGAGTGGCCCATCATGACGGCCCACTTCCTGTTGGGCACCCTGCTGGCCACTGGCTGGGCCCTGAAAGCCGCGCCCACCCTGCTGGGATGGCTCGTCTTCGTCGCCCTGCTCAACGGCGGCACCCTGGCCATCAACAGCGCCTTCGACCAGGACGAAGGCGACATCGGCTACCTGAAGGCGCCGCCGAAGCCCCCCGAGCACCTCCTGGCCTTCTCGTCCGCCCTGCTGGCTGCCTCCGCCCTCCTGGGCTTCCTCCTGCCGCGGCCCTTCGCCCTGATCAACCTCGCCTGCGTGGTCATGAGCGTCCTGTATTCCGTGCCCCCGATCCGCCTGAAGGCCCGGGCCGGCTGGGACCTGCTCATCAACTGCATCGGATTCGGCCTGTTCACGCCCCTGGCGGGCTGGGCCATCACGGGGCGGCCCTTCGATGCGGCCATCCTATGGGCCTCCTGGGGTTTCGCCTTCCTCTTCGCCACCCTCTACCCCATGACCCAGATCTACCAGGTGGCGGAGGACACCCGCCGGGGCGACCGCACCCTGGTGATCCGGGTGGGCGTGGGGCGAAGCCTCGCCCTGGCCCTGGTCGCCGCCCTGGTGGCTCACCTGCTCTTCGGCGCCGCGGTCATGGCCCTGGGACGTCACCTCTGGCCCCTCGGGATCTCCCTGGCCGCCTGGCTGGCCGTGCTCCTGCCCTGGCTGGCCGGCTGGCGCGCCTGGAGCGACCACCGGCACGAAACTGGCATGTACTGGGGCCTGGGTGCCTGGGCGGTGACCGACCTCAGCCTTTTGATCCTGCTCTGGCCCTGACCATTTTCACTGAAGGAATCGACCATTCGATCCAGTAGACTAGGAACGAGTGACGACAATCGTTATCTTCATGGAGCAGGCATGGGATTCAAACGGGGAATCCAGAGGCTGGGAATCTTGTGCTTCGTGGGCCTCACCGCCCTGCAAGCGGCCTCCCGCCCCCAGACCAAGCTGTCGCTCAAGTCGGCCTCGGCGCTGGTGCTGGACCAGACCACCGGCCAGGCCCTGATCGAGAAGCAGGCCGGGGCCATCCAGCCCATCGCCTCGCTCACCAAGCTCATGACGGCCATGGTCCTGCTGGACGCCCGGCTGGATCCCCAGGAGATGCTCACCATCACCCGGGATGACATGGACATGCTGCGCCACAGCAAGTCACGCCTGCCCGTGGGCACCCACCTGCCCCGGGAGCAGGCCCTGCTCCTGGCCCTGTTGGCCTCCGAGAACCGCGCCGCCCACGCCCTCGGCCGCACCTTCCCCGGCGGCCTCTCCGCCTTCGTCGAGGCCATGAACGCCAAGGCCAAGACCCTTGGCCTTGAGGCCGCCCGCTTCGAGGATCCGACAGGCCTCTCCGCCGGCAATGTGGCGACCGCCCACGATCTGGCCCGCATCATGGAAGCGGCCTACCGCTATCCCGAAATCCGCGACTTCACCACCCGACCCGAAACTACCATCCAGTCGGGCCGCCGCAGCATCCAGTTCCCGAACACCAACGCCCTGGTGCGCAGCCCCCGCTGGACCATCGGCCTCTCCAAGACCGGCTACATCGAGGAGGCCGGCCGCTGCCTGGTCATGCAGGCCATGCTGGCCAACCGCCCGGTGCTCATCGTTCTGCTGGATTCCTGGGGCAAGTACTCGCGGCTGGGTGACGCCAACCGCATCAAGTCGTGGCTGGAAGCCAGGCTCGGCTCCAAGGGCTGAGGCCTTGCTCGTCCCATCCGTCCAGCCTCCCTTCCCGTTGAGCTGGGGATTCTCCACCCGCCTCGATCCCCCGGAGGCCCTGCCCTCCCGGCGCCTGAACCAGGTGCATCGCTGCGGCATCGTGGAAGCCGCGGATGCGGTCGTCGAGGGCGATGGCCTCTGGACCACCACGCCCGGTGTCCGCATCGGAGTGCGCGTGGCCGACTGCGTGCCCGTGCTGCTGGCGGGGCCGTTGGCGGACGGAACGCCGTGGGCGGCCGCCCTGCACGCGGGCTGGCGGGGCGCCACGGGCCATGGAGACCCCGGACCCGGCGGCGGCATCCTGCGCCGCGGCACGGCACGCTACCGCGCCCTGGGAGGGCACCCGGCCGACCTCGTCTGGGCCTTCGGTCCGGCCATCCTGGCCTGCCACTTCGAAGTGGGCGACGAAGTCGTCGAAGCCGCCCGGCAGGACACCGCCTGGCACGAGGCCCTGCGCAGCGAAGGCCCTCCCGGCAAGGCCCACCTCGACCTGCACGGGTTCCTGCGCGCCCAGGCCCTGGATCTCGGATTGGACCCCGCGAAGGAGGGCAGCGTGGCCCTCTGCACCGTGTGCCGCCCCGACCTGCTCTATTCCTACCGCCGCGGCGAGACCACCGGCCGCCAGTGGGGCTGGGTCGAGATCGGCTAACCTGGAGATCGGCTCCGCCCCTGAGGACGGAGGCCGAGGACCCGGGGACCGCCATGCTCAACATCACCGACATCCGCATCACCAAGGTGGAAGGCGACGACAAGCTGCGGGCCTTCGCGGCCCTGGTCATCGACGACTGTTTCCTGGTGGGCGACCTGCGGGTGGTGGAAGGCGAGGACGGCTACTTCGTGGCCATGCCCAGCCGCCGCAAGCGGGACGGCAGCTTCAAGGACATCGCCTATCCCCTGAACAACCCCCTCCGCGAGCAGATCGAGGAGAAGGTGCTGCTGGCCTATGAGACCGCCACCGGTCACCGCGCCCTCAGCCGCCTCGAGCGCGGCGAAGCCGCCCAGGTGCGCCCCGACCTTCTGAGCGTCGAGGAATTCGGCTTTACCCCCAAGACCAGCTCCTGAGGCCGCGCTCCGGACCTGAGGGCTTGGGCGGGACGCGAACCCGCGCTATGCTTGCCTTTCCGCCTGGGGAGTAGCCAAGTGGTAAGGCAGCAGGTTTTGATCCTGCGTACCGAGGGTTCGAATCCTTCCTCCCCAACCAATGCTGTCCGGGGGTCCCGCGCTTCGCGCATACCCCCGGGCCCCCGCGTGAAAGCCCGGCAGAGCCGGGCTTTCACTTGCACCCCTGCCGAGGTCGCAGCCAGCCCTGCGGCCTCCACGTCACCCGCAGGGTGACGTGGAGGGAATCCTTCCTCCCCTAGGCCGCGTCGTGGGGCCCGACCGGAGGGTGGAAGGACCGTGAATCGGTCCAGGCTTTGATGAGATGGGGCTTGGCGTGCTGGTACCAGTAGCGGATCAGGTCGATCCGCCGGCGGTCGGATTCACCGGCCAGGAAGGCCCCGTCGGCCATGGCGAAGGAGGCATCGACGCCCGGGCCCAGGACATGGAAGCGGGAAGCCCCGCGTTCATCCAGCCCGATCGCGATCCGCAGGCCGCTCACGGCGCCCGCGGTGCCCTGTCCGGCCAACAGCAATGGTTCCGCCCCGTCGAAGAACACGCACACGCCGCTGTTCAGCACGGTGGCGAGGTGCTCCTCGAACGCCTCGAAGCTGGAGAGCTCCTGCAGCCGATCCAACCGGAGAACCTGGCGGGCATCGTGTGCCGCGGCTCCGGCCAGAGGGACCTGCCACCCCGCCCGCTTCGGCCTGAGCCATGGGGCGTAGGTCGCCACGCGCGCGGGCGCCGGATGCGGCTGAAGGTCGCTGGAAAGGAATGGCATACGGGATGAGCTCCTCGCGGGACCCACCCATGAAACCGGACCTGAGGTCGGCCAGCAGCAGAAACCGCCGAACGGTCGTTTCTGGGGGCCGAATGGTTGAATCGGCGTCGATCATGACAAACGGCCAGATGATGCTACGGCAACGAAGGAAGGCAACCGGACCCGTCTGCACCGAGTCGGCGAACGGGTCCAGGGGAGCGAAATGCTGAGAGAATGCGTGGGGCCGAGTTGATCGAATGGCTAGGTCGCACTAGTGGGCATGTCATTTCGAAGCAATTGATGAAACTCTAGTAATTAAGTTTAAAAATTCGTGCGTATCAAGAAAGTAATTTGGATAGGCACGCTTTAGTGAAGTGATAGAATCTGCAGCCACCAAGACAACTTGAGTCTTTGAGCCTTCAATGGCCTTTTTCTCTTCAGTAAGATAATCTTCCGTTGCCTCTTGAAGGCGTTCTTTTGAGTAAGGACGATAGAAAACTGTCTTGTTCTTTGGATCTAAGACCAAGAGATAATAACTGCCCTTTAATTTGGTATTACTCAATGTGTTTACGGCTGAGCTGAATGTAGTAAGTTGGTCAAAGACGGATAACTCAATCGCACGTTTCGCTGTCAGTTTATAGGTATCGATTGCTGACAATTGCTCGTAGCCTGGTACTGGATTACAACCTTCCAGGTGAGCGAAGGCGGAACCCGCCAGAGAGAAAAACGAAAGCCATTCTTCTGGACCCTCGCTCGATTTTAAAGAATGATCAATAAAGGTGCCGAGAGTCTCCACAGCTGTGGCCCAAGCATGCTGGACTTTAGTCCTAATTTGAAGTTCTAATCGTAAGCCATTATAGTCAATAATATCATTTTTATAGTATCTATAAATCAAATGTACACTCCTGTACCCTGAAATTTTAGGTGAATTAATATAATCTTTTTCGCCAGATAATTTATGCAGAAAATTTGTTTGCTTATAATTGTCATATAAAGCTCGAACTTGCTTGAGTGTTTTTACGACTGCCCTAAGGCCACCAATATCCTGCATTCTCAACAAATCCATTCCTGATTCTCGTTCTAGTTTTGCGACAATGGATGGGGTTCGTTTGAGACGACGAGCAACGAGCGCTGAAGAATCGATGGATTTCAACTTCTGCCTAAGCGTTGCCTGAAATGTATTGATGGGATAATAATGCGCGGCTCGAAAATTACTCAACACAGTTAATGCCCACCAAAGGTCCTCACGCCTTGATGAAGGATCCCTTAGAATATTTCCAGCCCTTGTGATCTCACCCTTTGAAAATTCTAGTTTTGCATATGCCATTTGAGCACCTAGAAGTAGCAGATGATGAGTTTTATCTAAATTATGATAATTGGTTAAATAAATATTGGAGAAATAATTTTATTTATAGATAAATATAAATGTAGAGGAGCGGAAAACAGGAAAGACTGTATTCAGTAATCTCTATGACCCAAATTGGGTGTGGATGATTGGAGCTAGAAAATAGCAATAGCAATTGAAAGAATCCGAAAAGACGCGCGACCCACCTTCCGGACCTCATCTCACAACGGGAACCTCAACCCCTTATCTCCCCGCACCTCCACGGTCTCGCTCTTGGTGCCTTTGGGGCCTCGGACGGTGACGGTGTGGCGGCCTTCGGCGAGCTTGACGCCGCTGCCGTCGCTTTCGATGCCGGTGTCCTGACCGTCCACAAGGACTTTGCCGGTGCCGGGGAAGGTCTCGACGGTGAGGGTCGCGAGGGCGGGCAGGTTCAGGGGCAGGGTCTGGCCGGCGGTGACGCTGAGGTTCCGGCTGTCCTTGAAGTAGTGCCGGGCGCTGGTCAGTTCCACCTTGTGGGCACCGGGAGGCAGGGGCAGCTTGGCACCGGGGGCGAGATCGCCCATGTCCTTGCCATCCACCTTCACGCGCACACCGAAGGCGCCCGCCAGCTTGAGGGTTCCGGGGGCATTGGGGTCCAGGGCCGGCTCCTGGCGTGTGTCGGCGGTGGTGGCCTCCTTCAATTCGAAGGCACGGCCGGCCGGGACCTCGCCGGGGGCGAAGTCCGAGGCGAAGCCCAGCTGCTCCTTGGTGAGAGTCAGGCGGTGGGGCTGGCCCTGGTTCCAGCGCACCTTGAGGGGCGTCACGCCCTCCTGGGCCTTCTCATCCAGCACCACCGTGGCCCCGGGCGGCACGGAATCGATGACCTCCTCGGTGATGATGGGCTCCAGGGGGAAGACCGGCGGGGCCTCGCCGGGCTTGAAGGCATAGGTCAGGGGCCGGAAGCCCTTGAGCTCGATCCGCAGGGTGTCGCCCGCCTGGAGGGGCTGGTTCATGGGCGTGGCGCCCACAGCCAGGTCGTTCACGAAGACCTTGGCGCCCGTGGGCTGGGAATTGATCTGGAGGCGGGCGGCCTTCGGGCCCCGGAACAGGAACCAGCCACCCACGGCCAGGATGGCCACGGCGGCCGCGGCGATCCAGATCCGGCCGGTACCGCGGGGCTCGGGACGGGCCACCACCATGGTCTCGTCGTAGGCGGTGGAGCGGATCGCGGGTATGGGCGCCTCGCCGTTCATCTTGAGGATGCCCAGGAGCTCGCGGCGGTCCTCCTTGGCGATGTCCGTCACGGCGTCCAGCAGGTCGCGCACGAAGGCCGTGCAGGTGGGGTGGCGGTCCTCGGGGCGCTTGGACAGCACCTTGTCGAAGACCCGGTGCCACCCGTCGGGCAGGACGCCCAGCACCGGCGGCTGAACCTCCGCGGGCGGCTCGTTGACGATGCGGTAGAGGATGGTGTTGATGGAGGTGCCGGGGAACGGGGACTGGCCGCTCATCAGCTCGAAGACCAGCACGCCGAAGCTGAAGATGTCCGAGCGGCTGTCCACCTTGCCTTCGCGGATCTGCTCAGGGCTGGCGTAGCTGGGCGTGCCGAGGAAGGTGCCCGTCTGGGTGAGGCTGGCGTCCTCGCGCTTGGCGATGCCGAAGTCCATGAGCTTGGTGCGACCGTCCTCGCCCACCATGACGTTCCCGGGTTTCACGTCCCGGTGGACGATGGCCTTGGCATGGGCGTGGTCCAGCGCTTCGGCGATGCCCGCGGCGATGCGGAGCTTCTCCTTGTTCGGCAGCGGGCCGCCCTCCTTCATCAGCCCGTCCAGGGGCTTGCCGGGCACGTACTCCATGGCCAGGAAGGGCCCGTAGCCCTCCTCTTCGCCCACGTCGTAGATGGCCACGATGCCGGGGTGGTTCAGCAGGCCGGACACCTCGGCCTCGCGCTGGAAGCGCATCAGGTGCTCGTGCTGGTCGGCTTCGGTCCGCACCGCATCCAGCTTCATGAGCTTGATGGCCACCTTCCGTTTGATGCGGGGATCCTCGGCGAGCACCACGCTGCCCATGGCCCCGGAACCCAGGAGGCGGAGCACCTGATAGCGACCGATGGTCCTGGGGAGGTTCAAGTTGTCGAGGTCGGCCATGCCAGCATCCTATCGGACGGATCGGAAATGGAGTGGTAGATTGTCATGTTTTTCGTGGTTTTTCCGACTCTCCATGGCACAATTACGGCAGGCCCGCGACCCCCGGGCCCCTGGAGGCCCATTCCGTGCTGGAAGTCGTCAAGACCATCGTGCTCGGCACCTACTTCACCCTGCTCACCATCCTCAGCATCTACGGCGCGCACCGCCTCTGGATGCTGCTGCTCTACTACCGCCACAAGAAGGACGTGCCGCAGCCCGTGGGCGACGCGACCTACCTGCCGGTGGTCACCGTGCAGCTGGCGGTGTTCAACGAGATGAACGTCATCGAGCGCCTCATGGACCACGTCGTGAAGATGGACTGGCCCAAGGAGAAGCTCGAGATCCAGGTGCTGGACGACTCCACGGACGAGACCGTCAAGGTGGCCAGCGCCGTGGTGGACCGCTACAAGGCCCTGGGCTTCGACATCCACTACCTGCACCGCACGGACCGCACGGGCTTCAAGGCCGGCGCC
The DNA here is from genome assembly GCF_022808835.1 of Geothrix mesophila. Classification (NCBI taxonomy): domain Bacteria; kingdom Pseudomonadati; phylum Acidobacteriota; class Holophagae; order Holophagales; family Holophagaceae; genus Geothrix; species Geothrix mesophila. The sequence continues at coordinate 538,637 of NZ_JAKZLD010000001.1, read as the reverse complement.
CTCTCGGAAGGCCTCAAGGTCGCCAAGGGCGAGCTGGTGGCCATGTTCGACGCGGACTTCCTGCCCACGGAGGACTTCCTCCGCAAGGCCGTGCCCCACTTCGCCGACGGGAAGGTGGCCTTCGTCCAGGGCTGCTGGGCCCACCTGAACCGCGAGTTCTCCCTCCTGACCCAGGTGCAGGCCATCCTGCTCGACGGCCACTTCGTCTTCGAGCACACGGCCCGCCACCGGTCCCATGCCTTCTTCAACTTCAGCGGCACCGCCGGCATGTGGCGCGTGTCCGCCATCGCCGACGCCGGCGGCTGGGAGCACGACACCATCACCGAGGACGCGGATCTGTCCTACCGCGCCCAGCTCAAGGGCTGGAAGGGCGTCTACCTCAAGGATCTCGTCGTCCCCGCCGAGCTGCCCGTGGAGGTCAACGCCTTCAAGAGCCAGCAGCACCGCTGGGCCAAGGGCAACGCCCAGGTCATCCGCAAGCTCATGAAGACCATCTGGAAGTCCGACGAGAGCCTGCACACCAAGCTGGAGTGCTGGTTCCACCTGACCGCCAACTGCAACTACATCCTGATGGTGATCCTCAGCATCATCATGGTGCCGAGCATGATCTTCCGGGCCGGGACCCCCATGCATGTCCTGCTGCTCACGGACGGCCCCTTCTTCCTGCTGAACGCGGTGAGCGTGGGCCTCTATTTCGGCCTCTCCCAGAAAGAGCTGACCGACAACACCGGCTGGAAGACCCGCCTCAAGTACATCCCCGGCCTCATGGGCCTGGGCATCGGCCTCGCCCTGAACCAGGCCAAGGCCGTGATGGAAGGATTCTTCACGGACGACAAGGAGTTCAAGCGCACCCCCAAGTACGGCGTGGACGCCAACGGCAAGTCCGTCACCAAGCGGGCCTACAAGGTGCCCAAGAGCCTGCTGACCTTCCTGGAACTGGGCTTCGCGGTCTACTACTTCGCCGCCCTCTTCGTGGCCATCTACATCCGCAAGTGGGCTTCGGTGCCCTTCCTCTGGCTCTTCTTCAGCGGCTTTGCCTACATGAGCATCCTGTCCCTGGCCGACGTGAAGCTGTTCCGCCGCCTGGCCATGGATGAGCCTGTGGACGAGGCCCAGAGCGCCTCGAACTTCGTCCAGTAGCGCAAGCTTTCGAGCTGGGGCCCTGCCCCGCCCCGGGTCCTCGTTCCGGTCCGTGCCGGAGGCGTCCCCGGGGCGAGCCCATCCACCAGGTACCCATTGATCGACCTCCACTGCCATACCCTCCACTCGGACGGCACTGATACGCCGGAGCGCCTGGCGCTGCTTGGCGAGGAGGCCGGGCTGAGGGCCCTCTGCCTCACGGACCACGACACCCTGGGCGGCATCCCGGAGTTCCTGGCCATGCAGCCGAAGGTGAAGGTGCGCCTCCTGGTGGGCACTGAGCTGAGCTGCCGCTTCCTGGGCCGTTCCCTGCACGTGCTGGGCCTCCTGGTGGATCCCGCCGACGCCCGGTTCCAGGGCCGCCTGGATGAGCTGCGGCTGCGCCGGGATGACCGCAATCGCCGCATGCTCGCCCGCCTGGCCGAGCTGGGCTGCCCCATCACCTACGAAGATGTCCGGGCCCAGGCCGAGACCCCCCTCATCTCCCGGGTCCATTTCGCCAAGGCCCTCGCGGCCCGGGGCTTCGTCAAGCGGGCGCCAGAGGCCTTCGAACGCCTCATCGGGGACGACTGCCCGGGCTTCGTACCCCGGGAAGAACTGAGCCCCGCGGAGGCGGCGCGCTGGATCCGGGAGGCCGGCGGCGTGCCCGTCGTGGCACACCCCGGCCGGTTCGCCGGCGGTTCCTTCCGCTGGGACGAGGCCATGAAGGACCTCCAGCGCGAGGGCATGGAGGGCCTGGAGGGCTACTACGGCGAATACCGGGCGGCGGAACAGAAGCACTTCGTGGCCTTGGCGGCGCGCCTGGGCATGGTGGTCACCGGCGGCAGCGACTACCACGGCGCCAACAAACCGGGCCTGCGCCTGGGCGCGGGCCGGGGCGGGCTCAAGGTGCCGGACAGCCTTCTGGACGACCTGGAAAGACAGCAAAAAGAGGGAACTTACCACTGATTGCCGATAGGCTGGTGCAAACGAGGCAGCCATGGCAGAGCGAATCCTCCTGGTGGAGGACGATCCGATCAACATCAAGTTCATCCAGACCGTGCTGATCAAGAAGGGCGGTTACGAGGTGCTGGTGTCGGAAGAGGTTGACGAGATCCTCCGGCTCGCCCGGGAGGCCGACCTGAAGGCCATCATCATGGACGTGAGCCTCTCCCGCTCGAGCTACCAGGGCCAGAAGGTGGACGGAATTTTCATCACCAAGCTGCTCAAGGGGGACGAGGCCACCCGCCGGATCCCCGTGCTGCTGGCCACCGCCCACGCCATGTTCGGAGACCGGGAAAAGTACCTGGAGCTGACGGGCGCGGAAGGCTACATCTCGAAGCCGATCCACGATCCCGCGGCCCTCATCGAGGCGGTGAAATCCGTCGCCGGAGCCTGATGGTGGCCGCGAAACCCGTTCCCTACACCGCATTCCGCCTGCTGGTGGAATACGATGGCAGCCGCTTCCACGGCTGGCAGAAGCAAGGCCCCAAGCAGGTGCGCGAAGGCGTCCGCACCGTGGCGGGCAGCCTGGAACACGCGATCCACGAGGCGGGCCTGCGGCTGGTCTACCTGGGCGGCGCCGGCCGCACGGATGCCGGCGTGCACGCCCTGGGCCAGGTCGCCCACCTGCACCTGGAGACCAAGGGCGCGCCGCGACCCGGCGAGCTGCGCAGGATCTTCGACGCCACCCTGCCCCAGGACATCGCCATCCGCGACGTCCGGTCCTGCGCGCCGCGCTTCCACGCCAGGTTCGACGCGGTCGACCGCACCTACCTCTACCAGATCAGCCGGCGGCGGAGCGCCTTCGGCAAGCCCTGGATCTGGTGGGTGAAGCGCAGCCTGGACCTGGACCGGCTGCGGAAGACCTGGACCGCCTTCGAGGGCGACCAGGACCTGGGCTCCTTCGCGGACCTGGATGCCGAGGAGGATGGGCTGAGCCGGATCCTCCGCTGCGAGGTCGCCGAATCCGGATCCCTCGTGCTGCTGCGGGTCCGCGCCACCCACTTCTTCCGCCGCCAGGTGCGGCGCATGGTCGGCGCCTCTGTGGCCTGCGCCCTGGGCGAAGAGGAACCCCGTCGGGTGCTGGAGGACCTCCATGCGCCCACCGAGGCGGCGAATCTGTACTGGGCGGCCAAGGCGGCTCCGGCCTCGGGGCTGTTCCTGGAGTCCGTGCGCTATCCCGGGGATCCCGAACCCGCGCCGCTCAGCCCGGCCATCCCCATCTACTGAGGCCTGCGATGCTCACCCGCGATGAAGCCTGGACCCTGCTCTGCCAATGGACGCCCTCCGAGAAGCTGCGGACCCATGCCCGGGCCGTGGAGCTGGTGATGCGCGACCTCGCGGAGAAGCTGGGAGAGGACGCCGGGCGCTTCGGCCTGGCGGGCCTGCTGCACGACGCGGACTACGACAGCTGGCCGGAGGAGCACCCCAAGCGCATCGTCGCCTGGCTCCGCGAGCGGGGCGAGACGGAGCTGGCCCACGCCATCAGCGCCCACTACACCCGCTGGAACGTCCCCTACGACCACCTGCTGGACAAGGCCCTGCTGGCCTCGGACGAGATCACGGGTTTCGTCATGGCCTGCGCCCTGGTGCGCCCCACCCGCACCGAGGGCCTGGAGCCGAAGAGCGTGAAGAAGAAGCTCAAGGACAAGGCCTTCGCCGCGGGCGTGGACCGCTTCGAGGTGGCCGAGGGCTTCCGCATGCTCCTGGAGGCCGTGGGAGGCACCGAGGAAGAGCACCTGGCCCGCATCATCGCTGTGCTGCACGAGAACCGGGCTGAACTGGGCCTGGCATAGCACCTAGCGGACGAACGCCTCGCCCAAGGTCTCGGTGATCCGCCGGCGCCGGAGGATGAGCGTCCGGAGGTATTCCTGCTTCTCCAGCAGCTCAGCCCGGCGGGCCTGGGCCTCCGGGCCCTCCTGAGGCGTCGAGAGGGCCTCCACCTCGGCCCGTGCCCGGGCCTCGGCCGCAGCCACGCGGATGACGCGGATCTCCCGCTTCGCGGCAGGGGCTCCCCAGTTGTTCTCGGTCCACAGAGGCTCGAAGGAGGCCTCCGACAGGGCCACATGCGTCCGCCCATCCAGGTCCCGGCGCTGCTCGAAGATGGCCTGGAGCGCCGCGCCGTCGCGGCTATCGCCCCCCGCCACGGGGAACAGGTCGGCCCGGTACATGCGGTCCTGGTTGCTGATGAAGTTGCCCAGGGAATAGGCCACCAGGGCCTTGCGACCGCCCGCCTCCAGGATTTCCGCGGGCTGCAGGACGTGGGGGTGGTGGCCCAGCACCAGGTCGCAGCCAGCTTCCACCAGCCGCCTGGCGATGTCCCGCTGGCGTTTGGTGGGCTGGCGCTGGTACTCGTTGCCCCAGTGGACGCTCACCACCACCAGGTCGGCGCGTGAGCGCGCCTCCCGCACGGCGGCCACGGCAGGTTCCAGGTCCAGGGGGCGCACCCAGGGTTCCGTGGCCTTGCGGTCGAGGTTCACATTGAAGATGTCCGTGAACCCCAGGAAGGCCACCTTCAGCCCCTGCCGTTCCACGATCTGGAGCGCCTCCGCCCTGGGCCGGTCCTCCCCGCTGCCCACCGCGAGCAGCTGCTCGGCCCGCAGGCGGTCCAGGGTCTCGCGAACGCCCTTCGCCCCCTGGTCGAAGGCATGGTTGTTGGCCGTGGAGAGCACGGTGAACCCGCTCGCCCGAAGGGCGCCCGGCAGGGCCGCCGGGGCATTGAACTGGAAGGGCACCCCAGGGCGGCCGGTGGTGGGCGCCACGGGCGTCTCCAGGTTGCCGAAGGCCAGGTCCGCGCCACGGAAGAGGGGCACGAGGTCCGCCCAGAGCGCCGGAAAGCCCTGCGGCGCATGCTCTGCCGAAGCCTTGACATCCTGGTGCATGAGGATGTCCCCCACGGCCACGAGGCGGAGGCGCGGCGGAGGTGGCGGTGGCGGTGGCGGGGCCGTGCGGCGGGAGCGGCAGCCCAGCAGGGTGCCCAGCCCCGCCGCCAGGATCGCGGCGGCGAATGGCCATCGGGGGCGCATCAGTCCCAGGCCTCCGGCCCGTAGTAGACCTCGATCGGCAGGCTGGGCAGCCGGGCGCCCACCTGCGCCGCGAGCTCGTCCATCCCCTGGCGGGACAGGGGGCGGGCCTCGGCTTCCGGCGTGGGCCGGGCCACCGTGTAGAGCTGGATGGCTCGGAGCCGGCCGCCCTGGGCCAGGATGGCCTCCAGCCGGTCGCAGTAGGCCGCCACCTCGGCGGCGGAGGGCCCCTGCCCCTTCCAGCTGAGGAAGAGGGTCTGGATGAGGATGGGCCAGCGCCGGGCCGTGGCCAGGAGGTTGTCGAGGATCTTCTGGAAGGGCACCTGGCTGCGGCAGATCTCGCGGTAGAAGGCCTCGGTGCCTGCATCGAGCTTGGCCCAGATCTCGCCCTGGTTCGCCATGAGCGTCTCCAGGCCCTTCACCACCTCCGGGGCCTGCAGGCGGCTCGAATCCGTGATGAGCACGAGCTTCACCAGGTCGAGGCCGCGCTGTTTCTTGAGAGTGGCGACCCTCGTCACCACCTCGGCGAACTCGCGGGCCGTGGTGGGCTCGCCGTCGCCGCTGAAGGCGATGTCGTTGAGTCGCCGCTGCTCCGGGCGGGCCGAATCGAAGGGTGGAATGTCATAGATCTCGCCGCTGGTGGCCAGGTCCAGCAGCAGGCCCAGCTCCTTGTCCAGCAGGTCCAGGTCCAGATCTTTCCGTTTGGCGGGCGTGAGCCGGTCCACCTCGCAGTAGACGCAATCGAAGTTGCAGACCTTGTCCGGGTTCAGGTTCACGCCCAGGCTCACCCCGCGGCTCCGCCGTGAAATCACGGGATAGCAATAGTCGAAATCCCGCCAGACGCGGCGGTGATCCAGATGGGCCTTGATGAGATCCGTCATGCCACCAGGATACGCCCTTCAGGCCTGGCCGCTCCGGGCCCGGTGGGCCTCCGCGGCGGCCTGGACCGCCTCGGGTTTCCACAGGATGGGCTCGGGATGCTGCCCTTCGTCCACGGCCACCATGACGAATTCGCCGCTGGTGACGGCCCGCCGGGCATCAGACACGGGCTGGTAGACCTGCACCTCGATCTGGAGCGTCATGCTGGTGCGCCCCTGCCGGGCGACCGCCACGTAGAACTCGATGATCTCCCCGGCTCGCACGGGGCTGTGGAAGACCAGCTCGGAGACCTTGAGGGTGAGGAACCGGCGGTTCCGGGACATGAGCGAGGCGGTGATCCCCGCCACCTTGTCCATGCGGGACATCATGTCGCCGCCGAACAGCGTGGCGTTGAGGCCGATGTCCTGGTCCAGGACCATCTCTCTGGATATCAGCATGAGCCCTCCGCCCCCAGCATAGCGGCGCTACCAGGCTCTGGAGGCGACGAGGATGGCCGTGGCCAGACCACCCAGGGCCAGGAAGGCGGACAGGAGGCGCGGACCCGCCAGCCGGGTCCAGAGCAGCGTCCCGCTCAGGGCAAGGAAGACCAGGGCTCCCGCGAAGCAGTCCGTGAGCAGGATCCAGCCGGTCTGCCCGGCCTCGGCCTTGTGCAGGCGCTGGAGGGTCTCGACGACGTTCGCATCGCTCCGCTCCACCTCCACCGTCCGGTTGCCCGGCAGGTAGATGGCGCGGGAGAAATGGGCGTGGCCTCCCACTTGAATCAGCCACTGGGCGGAGGCTTTCACATCCTGGCCGCCGAACCGCGCGGGTCTGGGAGGCAGCACCCGCGACCGGATGCGGCTCATGGGAACCCCGAACCGGGTGGCCAGGATGCCCGCCAGATCCTCGATCGTCGCCGGCGGCTGGTCCAGCTCCAGCTGCACCTTGTGGGCCTCCACCTGCCCCGCCTCGATCTTCATGACGGCGCGGTGATTCTGGAGGAACCCCGTCAATCCAAAGAGCAGGCCGAAGGCCGCTCCGCTCAGGCCCACCCAGGCATGGAAGCGCCGGAGGTTGCGCAGGAACCCGCCCCGGCGGGATTCGGATCGGGAACCAGAATTTGCCGTCATGACAGTCATCATGCGGCCTCCGCCCCTGCCCCGTGAAGGCGCAAAACGAAGGCGGCCCCGAGGGGCCGCCTTGTTCCGGTCAGGATCGAAGGGCTACTTCAGCCGCTCAGCCAGGGCCTTGCCCATGTCGGCGGGGCTCTGCACCACGGTGATGCCCGCGGCGGTCAGGGCCTTCATCTTCTCGGCGGCGGTGCCCTTGCCCCCGGAGATGATGGCGCCGGCGTGGCCCATGCGGCGCCCCGGAGGGGCCGTCTGGCCGGCGATGAAGGCCACCACGGGCTTTTTCATATTGGCCTTCACCCAGGCGGCGGCGTCTTCTTCGGCGCTGCCGCCGATCTCGCCGATCATGATGACGGCGTGGGTGTCGGGGTCGTTGTTGAACATCTCCAGCGCGTCGATGTGGCTGGTGCCGCTGACCGGGTCGCCGCCGATGCCGATGCAGGTGCTCTGGCCGATGCCCAGGGCGGTGAGCTGGCCCACGGCCTCATAGGTGAGGGTGCCGGAGCGGCTGACGACGCCCACGTTGCCCTGCTTGTGGATGCGGCCGGGCATGATGCCGATCTTGGCCAGGCCGGGGCTGATGATCCCGGGGCAGTTGGGGCCGATGAGGCGGCTCTTGGGGTAGTTGGGGAGCACCCGCTTGACCTTGACCATGTCGAGGACGGGGATGCCCTCGGTGATGCAGACGACCAGCTCGATGCCCGCGTCGAGGGCTTCGAGGATGGCGTCCGCCGCGGCCACGGGGGGCACGAAGATCATGGTGGCGTTGGCGCCGGTCTTGGCCACGGCGTCCTTGACGGTGTTGAAGACGGGGAAGCCCTCGATCTCCGTGCCGCCCTTGCCGGGGGTCACGCCGCCGACCACGTTCGTGCCGTAGTCGCGGCAGCCCTTGGCATGGAAGAGGCCTTCGCGGCCCGTGATGCCCTGGACGATGAGTTTGGTGTGGTTGCCCACGAGAACAGCCATGTCATACCTCTCGAAAATGTGATTCCGGGTTCCGTGGATGGACCTACTTGATGGAGGCGACCACCTTCTCGGCGGCATCCTTCAGGTCGGCTCCGACGATGAGGTTCAGGCCGCTTTCCGCCAGGATCTTCTTGCCTTCCTCGACGTTGGTGCCCTCGAGGCGCACAACCACCGGCACCTTGATGCCGATCTCCTTCGCGGCGTTCACGATGCCGGAGGCCACGATGTCGCAGCGCATGATGCCGCCGAAGATGTTCACCAGCACGGCCTTCACGGACTTGTCCTGGAGGATGATGCGGAAGGCGTTCTTCACCGCGTCCTCGGTGGCGCTGCCGCCCACATCCAGGAAGTTGGCCGGGGAGCTGCCGCAGTACTTGATGATGTCCATGGTGGCCATGGCCAGGCCCGCGCCGTTCACCATGCAGCCGATGCTGCCGTCCAGCTTGATGAAGTTCAGGTTGTACTTGCTGGCTTCGACTTCCTCTTCGGCCTCTTCGTTGAGGTCGCGGTAAGCCAGCACGTCCGGATGCCGGACGAGGCCGTTGTCATCGAAGCCGATCTTGGCGTCGAGCGCGGTCACATCGCCCTGCTTGGTGACGACCAGCGGGTTGATCTCCACCATGGAGCAGTCCTTCTCCACGAAGAGCCGGTAGAGGTTCTGGAGGAAGACCACGCCCTTCTTGAAGGCGTCACCCTCGAGACCGAGGGCGAAGGCCACCTGGCGGGCCTGGAAGCCGCTGAGGCCCAGGGCCGGGTCGATGGCGACCTTGACGATCTTCTCGGGGGTCTTCTCGGCGACCTCCTCGATCTCCACGCCGCCTTCGGTGGAGGCCAGGATGGTGACCCGGCTGGTGACGCGGTCCACGAGGAAGCTCAGGTAGAGCTCGCGCTCGATGTCGATGGGCTTGGAGATGAACACCGTGCGGACCTTGCGGCCCTCGGCGCCGGTCTGCTTGGTGACGAGCTGCATGCCGATCATGGCCTTGAACAGCTCCGCAGCCTTGTCGGGATCCGTCGCGAACTTCACGCCACCGCCCTTGCCACGGCCGCCGGCGTGGATCTGCGCCTTGACGACGCTGGCTCCGCCGAACTCCTTGGTGATCATGCGGGCCTCTTCGGCGTCCTGGGCGACCTTCCCGTCGGGCGTGGCCACCTTGTACTGCCGCAGCAGCTCTTTGGCTTGGTATTCGTGGATATTCATGCTCACTCCCGAAAAGGTCGCCTTCCAGTCTACCGCCCGGGCCGGCGCCGCCGAACCCTGAAGGCTGTGACTCGTGGCATCCTTTAAGCAGGAGCTGTCCATGCCCCAGATCGACCGGCTGCTGTCCCACGTCATCGCTCGCGGAGGCCGCCGCCTCCACTTGGTGGCTGACCAGAAACCCCGCCTCGAGCTCAAGACCGGCGAGGCCATGGACCTCCTGCCCAACCCCCTCCCCGCGCTGATGGTGGAGGTGTTGGCCGGTGAAGTGGTCCCTGGAGACCTCAAAGCCTCCTGGCAGATGGAAGGAAAGGCCCAGTTCCAGCACGAACTGGACGGCCAGACCTTCGGAATCCGGCTGGATCGGGAAGGTGGGATCCCCGTCCTCATCGCGGAATGGCAGGGGCCGGTGCCTCCCCATCCGGCCGCTCCCCCACCCGCTCCGGCGGTCTCGCCCCTGCGGTCCGAGCGGAGTCAGGGCCATCCTCTGGCGGAGCGTCTGTTCTCGGCGCTTCTCTCGAAGCAGGGCTCCGACCTCCACTGCACGTCCATGGAACCCCCCCTGGTCCGTGTCCATGGGGACATGAAGGAAATGGAGGGTTTCGATCGTCTGGAACCCGCCACCCTGCTGGAGATGATGGAGGCCCTGGCCACCCCGGCGGCCTGGCATCACTTCCAGGAACACCACGACGCCGACTTCGCGTACGCCTACGAGGCGGGCGGCTGCCGCCTGCGTGTGAACTACTTCATGGATCGCGTCGGCCCCGGCCTGGTCTGCCGCGTGATTCCGAACCAGCTCCCCGACCCCGACAAGCTGGGCCTCCCCGATCCCATCCGGCGCCTCTGCGACCTCTCCAAGGGCCTGGTGCTGGTGACCGGTCCCACGGGCAGCGGCAAGTCCACCACCCTGGCGGCCATCATCGACCTGGCCAACCAGAAGCGCCACGATCACATCCTCACCATCGAGGACCCCATCGAGTTCGTGCATCCCCGCAAGGGCTGCCTGGTGAACCAGCGCGAGGTGGGGACCCATACGGACGGGTTCAAGAACGGCCTCCGCGCCGCCCTGCGCGAGGACCCCGACATCATCCTCGTGGGCGAGATGCGCGACCTGGAAACCATCGCCATCGCCCTGGAGACCGCCATCACGGGCCACCTGGTCTTCGGCACCCTGCACACCAGCAGCGCCATCGGCACCATCGACCGCATCGTGGACCAGTTCCCCGCCGACCGGCAGCAGCAGATCCGCGTGATGCTGGCGGACGCGCTCAAGTGCGTGGTGAGCCAAACCCTGCTCAAGAAGATCGGCGGCGGCCGCATCGCCGCCCTGGAGACCCTCTTCATCAGCCCCGCCATCGCCAACCTCATCCGCGAAGGCAAGAACTTCCAGATCCCCAGCGCCATGCAGACGGGCCGGAGCTACGGCCAGAGGCTCATGAACGATGCTCTGGTCGAGTTCATCAAGGACAAGAAGGTGGAGCCCATGGAGGCCTACCTCAAATGCCCCGACAAGGAGAGCTTCATCGCGGCCTGCAAGCGGGCCGGGATCCCGTTCGATCTGCGGCTGGGAGAAGTCGAGAGCTAGAGCCCTCCCCTTGCGCAACTGAACCCGCATCCCATGCTGGATACCACCTGCGGGTGAGGGCGCGTGTGTCCATCCACCCCGGCCTCCGGTTTTCGATCCCGCCGATGGAGACACGCCAGAAGTCTCCTTTATTCATATTGATGTACCCAGCAAGCCTGGGCCCGCACGCCATGACATCTGTCCTGGAGGTGGAACATGACCCTGCACCTGGGCAAGTCCCCCCGGTCATATGGATCGGCCGCCGCGAAGGGATCCCTGCTCCATCCGAAAGCGCGAAGAGGGTTGGCGGTGGTCGCGGTCCTGCCCTTCCTGAATCCGCGACCTGACGGCGTCGACGACCACCTCGGCGAAGGCACCGCCGATGAGGTGCTTCAGGGCCTCAACCGGATCGAGGGCCTCCAGGTCCTGTCCAGGACGACCTCCTTCCGGTATGGAGACTCACCCTTCTCGCCCGCGGAGGTCGGCCGGCGGCTGCACGCCACCGCCATCCTGGCCGGCTCGCTCATGCAGGAAGGGACCCTCCTGACCCTGAATACGACCCTGGTGGATGTGAAATCGGGCAAGGTGGCCTGGGCCAAGCCCTATGTCTTCAGCCGCCAGGAGCTCTTCGTCACCCTCGACGATGTCATCCGGTGCGTGGCCTCGGCCCTGCATGTGCCCGCCCCTGGGCATGCCAGGCACGCGGTGGGACTGGACGCCTATGACTACTACCTGAGGGGCCGCCAGTACTATTTCCGCTTCAGCCGTCAGGGCATGGGTTTCGCTGCCCAGATGTTCCGGCATTCCCTGGACCTGGACCCGGCCTTCCCCTCCGCCTGGGCTGGCCTGGCCAACTGCGCGGCCTACAGCTACATCTACCTGGATCGCGCCGAGACGCAGAGGGAGCTGGCAGAGTCATGCAGCCGGAAGGCCCTGGAGCTGGACCCCGGCCTGGCTGAGGCCCACGCATCCCGGGGGGTGGCACTCTCCGCGGCCGGGCTTGCCGACGAGGCGGAGGAAGCCTTCGAGACCGCCCTCCGGCTGGACCCCAACCTCTACGAGGCTGCCTATTTCTACGCGCGCCACTGTTTCGCCACCGGCAAGCCGGAGCGGGCCATCGAGTTCTTCGAGTGGGCGGCGGCCCTCCGCCCGGAGGACTTCCAGGCGATTCTGCTCGTGGCGCAGGTCTACCACAGCCTGGGCCTGGAGGATGAGGCCGAACGCGCCCGCAGGGCTGGCCTCTCCCTGGTGGAGGAGCGCCTGGAGCGGGTGCCCGACGATGTGCGGGCCCGCTACCTGGGGGCCAACGCCCTGGTGGCGCTGGGGGATCGGGAGAAAGGCCTGGCCTGGGCCCGGATGGCCCGGAGCCTGGACCCCGACGATCCCATGCTCCTCTACAACCTGGGCTGCATCCACGCCCTGGCTCACGCCCCGGAGGAAAGTCTGGACTGCCTCGAACGCGCGGTGGCCGGGGGGCTGACCCAGAAGGGCTGGTTCCTCCACGACGGCGACCTGGATTCCGTGCGGTCGCACCCGCGGTTCCAGGACCTGATGGTCCGCCTCGGAGATTGAGCGGGAATCCTCACATGCTCCGCGACAGCAGGGCCTCGGGGATCTCCCGCAGCAGGCCCCCGGTGGCGTCGTCCCCCTTCACGGCCGACACCTGGACGACGGCGTTCCGGGAGGCCTTGAGCGCCAGCTCCCTCGTTTCGGAGAGCGCGTCATGCCGCGTGATGAGATCCCGGAGCCGGGCCTCTTCGTCGGGCGGGATGGGCACTTCCTCGCCCCGATCCCAGATGGTCCGGACCAGGGACCGGGCCTCGTCGGGGGCCTTCTCCAGCAGGGTGAGCATGGGCAGCGTGAGCTTGCCCTCGCGCAGGTCGCTGAAGGCCGGCTTGCCCAGCTGCTCGCTGGTGGCGGTGTAATCCAGGAGGTCGTCCACCAGCTGGAAGGCCCGACCCACTTCCAGGCCGTATTGGCGCATGGCGACGCATTCCTCCGGGCTCCGGCCCGTGAGGACGGCGCCCGTCTCCGTGCAGCCGCTGAACAGCAAGGCAGTCTTCCGCTCCTGGATGTCGAAGTAGTCCTTGCGGCTGGTATCGAGCTTGAAGAGCACATCGTTCTGGATCAGCTCACCCTCGATCATGCGGGTGGTGACCTCCGCGAAGATCTCCATCATCCGCCAGCTGCGGCCCGCGATGGCCTCGCTCATGGCCACCAGGTAGAGCAGGTCGCCGAAGAGCACCGTCAGCGTGTTCCCCCAGAGGCGGTTGAGGGTGGGCATGCCCCGCCGGAGCTGGGCGTGGTCGATGACGTCGTCATGCACCAGGGTGGCTGTGTGGATCAGCTCGAAGACGGCGCCGAAGCGCACGTCCTCGTCGTTGGGTACGCCGCAGAACCGGGATGACAGCATCACCAGGGCTGGCCGCAGGCGCTTCCCCTGCCCGCCCCGGACGTGGTCGGCCAGCTTCTGGACCACCTCCACGTCGCTCTGTAGGATGCGCTGGAGCTCCGCCTCCACACCCGCCAGCTTGGGGGCGATGGGGAGGAAGTAGCGGGAGAGGTCGAGTCGGCTCAACGAAGAACTCCTAGCCCCGGTAGTTGGTGAACTGCAGGTCCAGTCCCTGGTCGTCCTTCTTGAAGAGGGCGATGACTTCCTGCAGGTCGTCCCGGCTCTTCCCGCTCACCCGGAGCTGGTCGCCCTGGATGCTGGCCTGGACCTTGATCTTCGAGTCCTTCAGCGCCTTGATGAGCCCCTTGGCCTTCTCCACGGGAATGCCCTGCTGGATGGTGACCTCTTGGCGGACGCTGCCTTTCGCGGCGGGCTCGATCTTGCCGTAGGTCATGCTGCGGATGCTCACACCCCGCTTGTGAAGCTTGGTCTGGAGCACGTCGATGACGGCCTTGAGCTTCACCTCGTCATCGCTGCTGAGCACCAGCACCTTGTCATCCTTCAGCTCGATCTTCGACACCGAGCCCTTGAAGTCGTAGCGCTGGCCGATCTCCTTCATGGCCTGGGACACCGCGTTCTTCACCTCGTCCAGGTCCACCTTGCACACCACATCAAAAGAGCATTCGCTGGCCATGGGCACACCTCATAGGGATACACCTTTCAGACTAGCGCCTCGGCCGAACCCAGGAAAAGGCGGAGACCCGATTAACAGGATGAAAAACCGGATTAACAGGATGAGTGAGGCGCTGTACTTCGTTTGAACCCTGTTAATCCTGTCCGTGCTTTTCAGCCGAGGCCTCCAGCGCCCCGAGCAGCGCAGGCCAGCCTTCCCAGAGGGTCAGGAGCTGGAAGGCCGCCAATACCAAGGCGTGGTGGATCTCCCCATGGGCCATGCGGGCGCGCCACTCCGGCCAGGCGCAGGCCCAGACCTGCAGCTCCTCGGCGGGATCCAGCGCCAGGGCTCCCTCCGGGTCGCAGTCCAGAGCCAGGAAGGTGTGGCAGCGATTGTTCTGGGTGGCCGGGTTCGGAGTGCACGAGCCCAGGGATACCCAGTGGTCCGATCGGAATCCCGTCTCTTCCCGCAGCTCCCGCCGGGCCGCCGACTCCGGGGCCTCCCCCGCATCGCAGCCCCCGCCCGGGATCTCCAGCGTCGGGGCATCTATGCCGTGCCGGAACTGCTCCACCACCAGCAGGTCGCCCTCCCGCGTGAAAGCCACCACGTTCACCCAGTCCGGGCCCTGCAGGCGGTAGAACGCGTGCTGCCGCCCCGTGTGGGGACTGCGCCGCTGGGCCACGATCTGCCGGAAGAGCCGGGAATCCTGACGCACGCTCTCCGACTCCTGGGTCCAGGCCGCGTTGGGATCGAACCCCTCCGGGTGACGGTGCAGCAGCCGCATCAGTACCTCGGGACGGAAGGATCCATGAGGCTGTAGGCGTCGATGCCTCCCGCCAGGTGCGCGATGTCCGTGAAGCCCGCTCCATGCAGGAACCGGAGCGCGTGGAGGCTGCGGGCGCCGTGGTGGCAGTAGGCGGCCACGGGTCGGGACGGATCCAGCTCGCCCACGCGGTCCGCCAGTTCGCCAAGCGGGATGAGGGTGGCGCCCCGAAGGTGGGCCAGGTCGTATTCCCACCGCTCGCGCACGTCCAGGCGCTGCACGGCCTCGGGAAGGTCGCGGTAGGTCTCGGGGGAAAGGTGGATGCCGTGCTCAAACACGATGATGGTCTCCCTGGTCCAGCACGCGGCTGAAGATGTGGTGGGTGATGACGTCCAGCGCCGTGCGGTTCTCCACCCCCGTCGGGACGATGAGGTCCGCCCAGCGCTTGCTCGGTTCCACGAACTCCAGGTGCATGGGGCGCACGCTCTGTTCGTACTGGTCCATGACGCTCTCGAGGCTGCGGCCCCGCTCCTTCGTGTCCCGCCGGATGCGGCGGAGGATGCGGATGTCGGCGTCCGTGTCCACGAACACCTTCATGTCGAGCTGGTCGCGCAGTTCCGGCAGGGCGAAGAGCAGCAGGCCTTCCAGGATGACCACCTGCCCCGGCGGAAGCGGATCACCCCAGCCGGTCCGGTCGGAGATGGTGAAGTCATAGGTCGGCTTGCGGATGCTCTCCCCTCGGCGCAAGGCGGCCAGGTGCGCGGCCATGAGCTCCAGGTCGAAGGCATGGGGGTGGTCCCAGTTCACGGGCAGGCCGTCGAAGCGGGATTTCACCAGTTCCAGCGGAGCGTAGTAGGCGTCCATATCCAGCAGGAGGGTAACTACCGACCGGCGCTTCAACCGCTTCACCAGCTCCGCGGCCACGGACGTCTTCCCGCTGCCCGAGCCTCCCACGATGCCCACCAGCATCGGCCTGTCGATCATGTGCCCCCCATATCCTTCCATCCTACCGTCCCGCGCCTCTGCTAAGGTTCATGCCATGAACCGCGCGCGTTTCGTCCCTGCCCTGGCCCTTCTCGCCCTGCTTGCCGGATGCAGCTCCGAGGACCCCAGACTCCCCGGGAACCTCTACGAAGAAGCCCGGAAGCTGAATCTGGAAGGCCGGAGCCTCGAAGCCCGGGCCATGATGAAGCAGCTGGTGGATCGCTACCCGGATTCGGACGCCGCCCACCAGGCCACCAAGGACCTCTTCCTCATCGAGGCCTTCGTGAGCCGCGACCTGGCCGACCGCCAGAAGCAGGTCCGCGCCGCCCTCAAGCGCATCACAGATGCCCTGATCCGCTACAAGGCCAAGACCGGCGAGTATCCCGAGACCCTGCAGGGCCTCGTGCCTGAATACCTCGACCAGGTTCCCGAGGCCCCCTGGGGCCATCCGTTCCTCTACCGGCCCTATGTCGCCCGGCCCATCGAGGACGTCCAGGTGAAGCGGGGTCCTGCGCGGCAGAAGTTCAACACCAAGCTGGACGGCTACTACCTGGCCTGCCTCGGCACCGACGGCCTGCCTGGCGGCGAGGGGCTTGCGGGCGACATCCTCATCAAGGACGGCGCCCCCTGGACCGACGGCCCCTACCCGCCCATCCCCCAGCCTCAGCCGGTGCGCTGAGGTTCCAACCAAACGTCTTTGCTTGCTGCGCACTGAGTGCGCAGCAAGCAAAATGCGGCCGAATGGCCGCATTTTGCAGGTGCCTCGGGACGAAGAGCTACTTCACACCCCAATCCAGGATCACCTTGCCGCTCTGCCCGCTCCGCATGGCGTCGAAGCCCTTCTGGAAGTCATCAATGCTGAAGCGGTGGGTGATGACGGGGGTGATGTCCAGGCCGCTTTGCACCATGGCGGCCATCTTGTACCAGGTCTCGAACATTTCGCGGCCGTAGATCCCCTTCAGAATCAGCCCCTTGAAGATCACCTGACTCCAGTCGATCGCGCAGTCGCCGGGGAGGATGCCCAGGAGGGCCACCCGGCCGCCGTGATGCATGGCTTCCAGCAGGGACTCGAAGGCATTGCGATTGCCGCTCATCTCCAGGCCCACATCGAAGCCCTCAGTCATGCCCAGTTCCTTCATGACCGTCGGCAGGCCCTTCTTCATAGGGTTCACGGCCACAGTGGCGCCCATCTTCCGGGCCAGGTCGAGGCGGTACTCGTTCACGTCGGTGATGACCACGTGCCGGGCGCCCACGTGTTTCGCGATGGCCACGGCCATGATGCCGATGGGTCCCGCGCCGGTGATCAGCACATCCTCGCCCACCATGTCGAAGCTGAGGGCCGTGTGCGCGGCGTTGCCGTAGGGATCGAAGATGGAGGCCACCTCGTCCGGCACGTTGTCCGGCACCTTGAACACGTTGAAGGCCGGGATGGAGAGGTACTCAGCGAAAGATCCCGTGCGGTTCACGCCCACGCCCACCGTGTTCCGGCAGAGGTGACGCTTGCCGGCCCGGCAGTTCCGGCAGTGCCCGCAGGTAATGTGCCCTTCGCCGCTCACGCGGTCGCCGGGCTTGTAGCCCTCGACCTCCGCGCCCACCTTCTCGATGACGCCGTAGTACTCGTGGCCCACCACCATGGGCACGGGAATGGTCTTCTGGGCCCAATCGTCCCAGTTGTAGATGTGCACGTCGGTGCCGCAGATGGCGCTCTTGTGGACCCTGATGAGCACATCGTTCGGGCCCATCTCCGGCATGGGCACCTCGCCCATCCAGATGCCTTCCTCCCGCTTGGTCTTCAACAGGGCTTTCATGGCGCCTCCAACCGCACCATTATCATCATCAACGGCAAGGCCGGCCACCTCCGCATCCGTGCTTGACGGTTCGTGAAACCTCCCGATATGGTTCTTTCAGGCGGCCCATGACCTTCCCCTCTCTGCGGACCAACCGCAACTTCAATAATCCGCTCCCTCGCGCGAATCGCGCGTGGGCCGGAGAGGGTCTCACCTAGACACCTGAATTCCCGGACCACCCCCGATTCGCGACAGCGGATCGGGGGTTTTTCTTTATCCCCCCTCGGAGCTCCCATGTGCGGCATCCTCACCATCCTCGACATCGATCCCTCGCGCTCGAACGCGGCGGAGCTCCGGCGCCAGGCCCTGGCCATGGCCCGGAAGATCCGCCATCGGGGCCCGGACTGGAGCGGCATCTACAGCGATGACCGGGCCATCCTGGTCCACGAGCGCCTCTCCATCGTGGACGTGGAGCACGGCGCCCAGCCCCTCATCGACACCCTCCAGGGCACCGTCCTGGCTGTCAACGGCGAGATCTACAACCACAAGGAGCTGAGGCGGGGCCTGCGGGAGACCCACGACTTCCAGACCCTCTCGGACTGCGAGGTGATCCTCTACCTGTACGACGAGCTGTCGCCCAGGGACTTCCTCAACCGCATGAACGGGATCTTCGCGTTCGTGCTCTACGACTCCAAGCGGGAGACCTACCTCATCGCCCGGGATCCCATCGGGGTCATCCCCCTCTACCTGGGCTGGGACCGGGAGGAGCGACTCTACGTGGCCTCGGAGATGAAGGCCCTCGTGAGCCACTGCGAGCGGATCCGCGAGGTTCCCCCGGGCCACTACTACCTGGCCCATGAGGCGGACAAGGGCTTCCAGCGCTACTACGAGCCGGACTGGGCCCAGCCCGGCTATGTTCCCCAGGAGCCCTACGAGCCGGCGAAACTCCGCGGAGCCCTGGAGGCCGCGGTGCGGCGGCAGCTCATGTGCGACGTGCCCTACGGCGTCCTGATCTCCGGGGGCGTGGATTCCTCATTGGTGGCGGCCATCGCCGCCCAGTACCGGGACGGCCGCGTGGAAGAGGGGGGCACCACGCCCGCCTGGTGGCCCCGGATCCACAGCTTCGCCGTGGGCCTGAAGGGCGCGCCGGACCTGGCTCCCGCCCGCCTGGTGGCGGATCACATCGGCGCCATCCACCACGAGATCCACTTCACGGTCCAGGAAGGGCTGGATGCCCTCTCGGACGTCATCCACCACCTGGAGACCTTCGATATCACCACGATCCGAGCCTCGACGCCCATGTACCTCATGATGCGGAAGATCCGGGCCATGGGCATCAAGATGGTGCTCTCCGGAGAAGGCGCCGACGAGATCTTCGGCGGCTACCTCTACTTCCACAAGGCGCCGGACGGTCCGGAGCTCCATGCGGAGACCGTCCGCAAGCTCCAGAAGCTGCACCTCTACGACTGCGCCCGGGCGAACAAGTCCAGCGCGGCCTGGGGCGTGGAAGCTCGCGTGCCCTTCCTCGACCGGGAGTTCCTGGACGTGGCGATGCGCCTGGACCCAGCTGTGAAGCTGCCCCGGAACGCGCCCCGACCCAGGCCCATCGAGAAGTACCCGCTGCGCCAGGCCTTCGACGGCCTCATCCCGGACGAGGTGCTCTGGCGGCAGAAGGAGCAGTTCTCGGATGGCGTGGGCTACGGGTGGATCGACAGCCTCAAGGCCACGGCCGAGCGCGAGATCAGCAACGCCATGATGCGCGGCGCCGCGGAGCGCTTCCCGGTCAAGACCCCGGAGACCAAGGAAGCCTACTTCTACCGCCAGATCTTCGAGCACCACTTCCCCAGCGCCACGGCCGTGAACTGCGTGCCCTTCGAGCGCAGCGTGGCCTGCAGCACGGAAACCGCCCTGCGGTGGGACGCTTCCTTCGCCAACCAGGCCGACCCCTCCGGGCGAGCCGTGACCGATGTCCACCTTCAGGGCCATGGCTCCGCGCTATCATCACCGGGCCAGCCGAACCCGGAAGCCCATTGATGAGCGCGACTCCCGACCAGCGACAATACCCCCGCGTTCCCATCGCCTACCGCGTGAAGGTGGTGACCCCCGAACGCATCATCGCGTTCCCGTCGGCCATCAACATCAGCATGGGCGGCATCCTGATCGGTGGTCCGGATCGGCTGCCCGTGGGCACGGCCTGCGGCGTGGCCATCCTGCTCGAAGAGGCGGAGGCTGGCAGGCGGGTGGTGACCCGGGGAACCGTGGTCCGCTCCGATCCCAATGGGATGGCCATCCAGTTCTCGCGGGAGCTCGAGCCGAATGGCGTCGACGCGCTGAGGGCCCTGATCCGGTCCGTCTCCCCTGAGGCGGACCAGGCTTTCGAGGCCCGGAACCATATCGACGGATAGCCGTTTCTTCACGAGCCACCGCCTATCCGAACCGATCGCCCGGAGCCCCCATGTCGACACCCGAAGCCGCGCTGGCGCGCCTGCTGGAGTACATCAAGCCAGGGTCCGACGCCAGGGGAACCGGGGGTGAGACCTGGGAGCCCCCCGTTTTCGAACACTACGAGGACATCCGAGAGTGGCTGAAAGAGTCCGTCCTGAGCGCCACGATGTACGAACGCTACCCAGACGGCCGCTGGACCATCCAGCTCCTGCTGAAGGAGCAGGGGCCGGGGATCTACCGGTACATCGTGCTGTAGGTCAGGCGATCACCTTCAGTTCGCGCCCCACCTTGGTGAAGGCCGCGATGGCGTGGTCCAGATCGGCCTTCGTATGAGCCGCGCTCATCTGGGTGCGGATGCGGGCCTGGCCCTTGGGCACCACGGGGAAGAAGAAGCCGATGACGTAGACGCCCTCGTCCAGCAGGCGCTTGGCGAACTCCTGGGCCAGGGGCGCGTCGTAGAGCATAACCGGCACGATGGGGTGCTCGCCCGGAAGCAGCTTGAATCCGGCCTTCTCCATGCCGGCGCGGAAGTAGCGGGCGTTCTCGTGGACCTGCTTGATGAGGCCCTGGCTGTTCTTGAGCAGGTCCAGCACCTTCAGGGTGGCGGCCACGATGGCGGGAGCCACGGAGTTGGAGAACAGGTAGGGACGGGCCTTCTGCCGCAGCCAGTCGATGGCCACCTGCTTGCCGGCGATGTAGCCGCCGGAAGCGCCGCCCAGGGCCTTGCCGAAGGTGCCGGTCATGAAGTCCACGCGGCCCATAACACCGCAGTGCTCGTGGGTGCCGCGTCCATTGGCGCCCATGAAGCCCACGGCATGGCTGTCGTCGACCATGACCATGGCGCCGTATTTTTCCGCCAGATCGCAGATCTCCGCGAGCTTGGCGATGTAGCCGTCCATGCTGAAGACCCCATCCGTCACCACCAGCTTGAAGCGCGCCCCGGCGGCGTCCGCAGCCTTGAGCTGGACCTCCAGGTCGGCCATGTCGGAGTTGGCGTAGCGGAAGCGCTGGGCCTTGCAGAGGCGGATGCCGTCGATGATGGATGCGTGGTTCAGCGCGTCGCTGATGATGGCGTCCTCCTCGCCCAGCAGCCCCTCGAAGATGGCGCCGTTGGCGTCGAAGCAGCTGGAATAGAGCTGGGTGTCCTCGAAGCCGAGGAAGGCAGCCAGCTTCTGCTCCAGCTCCCGGTGGATGTCCTGGGTGCCGCAGATGAAGCGCACCGAGGCCATGCCGAAGCCGTGGCCGTCCATCACGGCCTTCCCGGCCGCGATCACTTCGGGATGGTTCGCCAGGCCGAGGTAGTTGTTGGCGCAGAGGCAGACCACATCCTTGCCGTTCGCCTTCATTTGGGGCTGCTGGGGCGAGGTGATGACGCGCTCGGTCTTGTAGAGCCCGGCCTCCTTCAGCTGCTCGATCTCACGGGTCAGATGGGCCAGGTAGGCAGGGTTCACGGCGGTCTCCTCAGCATTCAGAGCCCCATAGGATACTGCGAGGTTGCGTGACGGGCGCCCGGTTGTGTCACCATCCTTGCGAACTGGAAAGGATCCCTCCATGCGCCCTGCCCTGCTCCTGCCCGTCCTCCTCCTGACGCTGGCCTGCAGCTCCAGGCTGGAGCGGGCGAAGGCCGAAGACCTGATCCGCAAGGGCTACCCCGTGGTGGTGCCCGTCACCGTGCCCGAGAAGGCTTCCGCCGAGAAGGGCAGCCCCGAGCACCTGCGCCTGGTGACCTTGAAGGAGACCCTGGACAAGAGCGGCTGGTTCGACAGTTCCGTCCAGGCCGAGGGCGGACGGGAGACCTTCACCTTCCGCCTGAAACCGTCCGCTCCGAAGGACATCAAGGCTGCGCCCAAGGGCTTTTCCATGCCCGCGGCCGAGGCGGTCTTCGTGCGCGCGGTCCGCATGGAGCCCACTCGAGAGGGCGCCCGGGTGACCTACGAGATTCGCCTGGACAAGCCCACCGCCCAGTTCCCGATCTTCCAGTCCCTGCACCCGGACGCCCCGATCGGCCAGACGAAGCAGCGCCACGCCACCTTCGAACGGCGCCGGGGTGGCTGGGAGCTGACGGGAACCGACGAGGCCTTCCGAAAGGCAGAGTGATCCCCGTTACATCCTCGTGGCTTGGGTCCTGGGGAGCCCTCCACTACCCTTGAAGGCATCGAGGTTCCCTTGGATCACAGTCCCGCCTTCCGCTTCCGCCGGTTCCTGAACTGGTTCCCCCTGGGACTGACCTACGCGGCCATGTACATGGGCCGCTACAACTTCAACATCGTGAAGAACGACATCGGCGCCTGGTACCACCTGGACAAGGCGCAGATGGGCCTCATCGCCTCGGCCGGTTTCTGGACCTATGGCCTGGCCGTGGCCTTCAACGGGCCGCTGGCCGACCGCATCGGCGGACGCAAGGCCATCCTGGTCGGCGCCATCGGCGCGGCCCTCCTAAACCTGATGATCGGGTTCATGTTCCTGAACAACCATGTCACGCAGATCCTGCTGAGTATGAGCCTGCTCTGGAGCCTGAACATGTACTTCCAGAGCTTCGGCGCCCTCTCCGTGGTCAAGGTGAACAGCACCTGGTTCCACGTGAGCGAGCGCGGGGTCTTCGGCGGCATCTTCGGCATCATGATCAGCTCGGGCTACTTCCTGGCGACGACCATCGGCGCCTGGCTGCTGGCCAGCTTCCGCAGCTGGACGGTCATCTGGTTCGTGCCCGCCGCTGCGATGGCCTTCATGTTCTGCGTGGACTGGTTCCTCGTCAGGAACCGCCCCAGCCATGCCGGCCACGCGGACTTCGACACCGGCGACGGCTCCAATGCGGCCTCCGCCGACGAGACACCTCTGCCCCTCGGGGACCTCATGCGGAAGGTCTTCCACAACCCCATCGTCGTCTCCCTCATCTTCGCGGAGTTCTGCACGGGCTTCGTGCGCCAGGGCGTGATGCTCTACTTCACGGAATACCTGCAGGAGGTCTACCACCTCGGGAAAAAGGACCACCTCTTCTGGTGGACGGGCATCGCCTTCATGGGTGGCGGCATCCTGGGCGGCCTGCTGTGCGGCTGGATGAGCGACAAGCTGTTCCAGTCGCGCCGCCCGCCGGTGGCCTTCCTCTTCTACCTGGTGCAGGTGGTGATGCTGGGGCTTCTGGGCATGGCCCTGGGTCAGGGCACCTGGGGCGGCCAGGTCTGGGCGGTGCTGCTGCTGGGCCTCACGGCCATGTTCATCTTCGGCGTCCACGGCATGCTCAGCGGCACGGCCAGCATGGACTTCGGCGGGCGCAAGGCCGCCGCCTCGGTGGCCGGCGCCCTGGACGGCATCCAGTACATCGGCTCGGGCCTCACGGGCTTCGGCCTCGGCTGGATCCTCAAGACCTACGGCTGGGACGGCGTCGCCGCCGCCGGCCACCAGCCCGGCCACGCCTGGGTGTGGGTCGGCTCCATCATCCCCTTCAGTCTCATCGGCGCCTTCATCATGACCCGCATCTGGAATGCCAAAGCAGGCGCGGCGCACTGATCAAGAATCACCACGAAGACCACGAACCAGAACATAAAGTTCCGGTCTTTCTTCGTGGTCTTCCCGTCTTCGTTGTGAATGTCATTCCTTTAATCAGTCCTGCTTCGCCAGCTGGTCGAACGCCGCCTTCAAACCGCTGTGGATAGCCTGCACCTCGGCGGGCTTCCAGAGCTTCTGATCCTCGCGGATGAAGGTGGTCAGGTCGTTCCGGTTGTCGAAGCGGGCCACGGGCAGGTGGTAGACCTTGGTCTCGTAGCGGTCCCCGGCGGGGACGATGCGCTCCACGCGGATGGTGCCGGGCCGGTCGCTCTGCTCCATGAGCCAGGCCATGTCGTCCGTGCCGTACTGCCCCAGCATGACCTCCATGGGGACGCTGTGGTGGAGGATGCTGCCCTGACCGTTCGGCCGGCCGCGCTCGATATTCTTGCGGCGGCTCTCGGCAGGATCCACCCAGACGTAGAGCACGGCGGCCTTCTCGAGGATGGCGGGATCCAGGGTCTGGAAGGCGGTCTCGTAGCCGTGGGGCGGACACAGGGGGAAGGCAGAACCATGGGCCCCGCCCCGGGCGGCCTCGATCACCAGGGTGCGGCCAGCCTTGTCCTGGGCGTTCTGACGGTTGAGGGCGTCCAGCTCCGCGCGACACTCAGCCTCCAGGGCCTCGGCCATGCGGACCCGGATGCGGTGGGGGAGATCGCCCAGGTACTCGGGCAGGCCCACCTTGGTGTGGGCGGCGTCCAGACGGTCGAAGAGCTGCTGGGCCGCACTGGCCGCTTCGATCTGGCGGCTGGCCATGAGGTTCGCGTGGTCCTCGTTCAGCAGCTCGATGAGGACGGCCCAGGTCCAGTTGTCCCGGAAGGGGCGGTTGGGCCCGTGGTAGTAGGCGTAGCCCAGGCCATTCGCCTTCAGTTCGTCGTCGATCCGGTGCATCAGGTGGACGTAAGGGTAGTCGTCCAGTTGCAGGGTGGGGCCCATGTGGAAGTCGTTCTGGCACTGGTCCGGCGTCAGGCTGGCCAAGTAGCGGCGCACCTCCGACTTGCCTGAGGCTGGCAGGCTGAAGAGGAGGATCGTGTCGAGGAGCTGGCTCATGGGATTCACCGTACGAATCCTCAAGCATGCCACGCCATTTTCCGCCGTGCTCGTGATATGCCTGGTACATGCGTGACCGCGAGATCGTCGAGCGCGTCCGGGACGCGACGGACCTGCTGGCCCTGGTGGGCCAGGCGGTGAAGCTGCGCAAGCAGGGCTCGGCTTTCGTGGGCCTCTGCCCCTTCCACGCCGAGCGCAGCCCCAGCTTCCAGGTGGTGCCGAACCGCGGCTTCTACCACTGCTTCGGCTGCGGCAAGCACGGCGACGCCTTCGCCTGGCTCATGGAGCGCGAGGGCATGACCTTCCCCGAGGCCCTGGAGCAGCTGGCCCGGGCGGCCGGCATCGACCTGCCCCAGCGCCGGGAGCGCCCGGCCGCCGAGGTGGACCTGGAAACCCGGCTTCGAGCCGCCCTGGAAGCCGCCCAAGCCTTCTACGAGCGGCAGCTGGAGCACCACGAGGCGGCCCGGGTCTACCTGCGCCAGCGGGGCTACGAAGGCCCCTTCGTGGCGGAGGCCGGCTTCGGGATGGCGCCGGACGGCTGGGACCCCCTGGTGACCCACTTGCGCGGCCTGAACTTCTCCGGCGAGCTGCTGGAGCAGGCGGGCCTGGCCAGCCGCAGTGAGCGCGGCACCCAGATCGACTTCCTCCGCAACCGACTGACCATCCCCATCCACGATGCGCGGGGCCGGCTGGTGGCCTTCGGCGGGCGGATCATGGGGGAGGGCCAGCCCAAGTACCTCAACACCCGAGACACGGCCCTCTTCCACAAGGGCGAGACCCTCTTCGGCTTCCATCGGGCCAAGGGCGCCATGAAGGAAGGGGCCCTGGTGGTGGAGGGCTACTTCGACGTGCTGCAGCTCCACCAGCACGGCATCCACCAGGCCGTGGCGCCTCTGGGCACGGCCCTCACCGAAGAGCACCTCAAGGCCCTGGGCCGCTTCACCCGGCGGGTCATCCTCTGCTTCGATGGCGACGCCGCCGGCCGCCGGGCCATGGAGAAGAGCCTCCGCTTGGCCCTGCCCCTGGGCTTCGAGGTGCGCCTGCTCGAGCTGCCTCAGGGCGAGGACCCCGACACCTGGTGCCTCAAGCTGGGTGGCGAGGCTTTCCAGGACCTGCTGCGGACCGTGCCGGACTGGACGGCCTTCATGATCGACCGGGCCATGGAGGGCAAGGACCTGCGCCGCATCTCTGATCGCATGGGGGCCTTCAAGGACCTGCTGGACTTCCTGCCCTACCTGCCCCGCACCACCGAAAGCCGCGACCTCTTCGCCAGCCTGGCCCATCAGCTCCAGGTCCCCCTCCAGGAGCTGGACCGGGCGGTGCGTGGCCGGCAGGCTTCGGCGGGAGAAACGGAGCAGGCCCCCGCTGGCGCCGCCCCCCTGCCCGTGATGGATGACCTGATCCGCAGCCTGCTGCTCCTCAGCACCGCCGGCCACTGGCGCCGGGTGCAGGAGCTGCCACTCGCCTGGTGGGAAGGGCTGGACGGGGCTCCCCTGCTCCAGGCCCTGCTGGATGTCGATGGGGATCCGGCCCGCCTTCCCGAGGGGGCGTTGGCGGCGGTCCGACACCTGGAAGCCCAGGCCAGCCGGCAGGACGAGGCCGGTCGAGACGCCGATGCGCTCTTCACCAGGCTGGAGACCCGGTATGTCGACCGGGAGCTCCAGGCCAACAACCGCCTGCTGCAGGATCCACGCACCCTCGTGGATGCCGCCCTCACCAACCGGATCATGACCCGCCAGAACGAGCTGCTGGCCCGCCAGAAGGACCTCTCACGCCGCCGGCGGGGGCCGGCGGGGGGACAGGCCTGAAGATCCGGGCCTTGCCTGAACGTACAGATCTCCTATACTGAAAAGTTCCGGACTCGGCCCGGTACATTGGCCGTGTTCTGTTTTCCCCTCGGCCCCGGGTTCCCCCGCCCCACTGGCCCGATGCATGCAGCGCTCTTTGAGGTCCGAATGGTTCCGACGCCGCCACGCGATGCCTACTACGCCCTGACCAAAGCCCTGATCTCCATCGGAAGGAAAAACGGATTCCTGCTGGTCGACCAGCTCAATGACTTCCTCCCCGATACCGCTTCCAGCCCCGCCGACCTGGAACAGGTCATGGGTCTGTTCGCCCGTTTGGGCGTCGGCATCGGCGCCACGGAGGAGGAGGCCCAGGCCGCCCGCGAGGCCATCGAGCCCGAGTTCGTCATGGTCGAGGGCGGCAAGGGCGACAAGGACCTCGAGATCGAGATCGACAGCCCCGACAGCGACAAGTTCAACGATCCGGTCCGCATGTACCTCAAGGAGATGGGCACGGTGCCCCTCCTCAAGCGCGAGGACGAGGTCGAGATCGCCAAGCGCATCGAAGTGGGCGTCCGCAGCGTCATGCGCGCCCTCTCCCGCAGCCGCCTGGCCGCCAGCCTGCTGATCGACATCGGCAAGATGCTGAAGGAGAACCCCGGCAAGATCCGCGAGGTGGTGGGCCTTTCCGACGAGGTGGATGACGACGAGGATGCCGAGAGCACCTCCGCCACCCAGCACGTGCACCACCAGTTCGAGAAGCTGCTGGTCTACGACCAGGCCCTCCAGGACCTGCTGGAAGTGAAGCTCCAGGTGGACGCCGGGACCAAGACCCTGCCCAAGAAGCGCAAGCTCGACCGCGAGATCCTCCAGGCCCGCGGTCTCCTGTCCCGCCAGATCCGCAAGCTGGGACTCAACAGCCTGGCCGTCACGCGGCTCATCGACAAGATCACCCACCAGCACAGCCAGGTGATGGCCGGCGAGCGGAAATGCCGCGAGCTGCGGGACCGCCTCAAGAACCCTGCCTTCGCCAAGCTCAAGGACCGCTACAAGGACGAGCTGGCCCACATCGAGAAGACGCTGGAGGACTTCTTCGCCAAGTACGAGACCACCAGCGACAATTTCCACAAGGACTTCAACGGGCTCAAGGCCGCCGAGAGCATCAGCCGCGCCGCCAAGGCTGAGCTCATCGAGGCCAACCTGCGCCTCGTGGTCAGCATCGCCAAGCGGTACACCAACCGCGGCCTGCAGTTCCTGGACCTCATCCAGGAAGGCAACATCGGCCTCATGAAGGCCGTGGACAAGTTCGAGTACAGTCGCGGCTTCAAGTTCTCGACCTACGCCACCTGGTGGATCCGGCAGGCCATCACCCGCGCCATCGCGGACCAGGCCCGCACCATCCGCATCCCGGTCCACATGATCGAGACCATCAACAAGCTGATCCGCACCCAGCGCGAGCTGGTGCAGAAGCTGGGCCGCGAACCCTCCAGCGAGGAGATCGCCCACGCCATGGACATGCCCGTGGGCAAGGTCCGCAAGGTGATGAAGATCGCGCAGGAGCCCATCTCCCTCGAGACCCCCATCGGCGAGGAGGAAGACTCCCATCTGGGCGACTTCATCGAGGACAAGACCGTGGTCTCCCCCGTGGAGCAGGTCGTGCAGCAGCGCCTCAAGGAGACCGTCCGCAACGTGCTCAACACCCTCAGCGAGCGCGAGGAGCGCGTGCTGCGCATGCGCTTCGGCGTGGGCGACGACGGCTCGGAGCACACGCTGGAGGAAGTCGGCAGCGAGTTCGCCGTGACCCGCGAGCGCATCCGGCAGATCGAATCCAAGGCCCTGCGGAAAATTCGCCATCCGCGCTATTCCAAGACGCTCAAGGCGTTCCTGGGATAAGCCACTCCCACGCGAAGAAGGGCCCCTCCCGGGGCCCTTCTTCTTTCATGCCTATCCTTGATCCGATTGACCGACTTTCATCGCGAGCCCCAGGCGCGGACGTCCTCCCTCCACTTTTGGACGAGGCAGATCAGGGCCACCCCTGTCATAAGCGCGGGAATCACCTGCAGCACCCCTGTAACTTCGAAAAAGAGATCGTTCGGAAGCTCATAGGCCGGTGGGGGGAATAACCTCCGCATCAGGTCGGCCGAGGCGCCTGACATGTAAAGCGCGTCCTTCACGCAATGGTTGTAGCCGCCCTCGAATAACCCGATGGCGACGACAGGAACGATCAGGGCCGTGCCCACGAAGATCCAGAAAGCGAGGCTGGAGGTCGCCCATCCCCTCTGTTGCCAAGCTACATGCCGGGCCCCGAATAGGATGGCGATGGTGACGACGCTGACCAGCAGCACATGCATGCGCCAGGGCGTGGCGTAGCGGATGGCGCCATAGGCGTGGTGGATGCTGGTCAACATTAGGACGGCGAAGGCCCACCAGGCGGCGCGGGTCATCAAAACTGGGAGGGTTGGTGTGGTAGGTCGGAACATCGGCAGGGCTCCAAGCGACAAGGCCAGGGTTTCAAGAGGGAGTGGAAGAACGGGAGGCCTCGGAGGAGACGAGTCGGAGGAGTTCATCGACTGACCAGTGATCGTCCGCATGGATGCCGTACTTGCAGGCGATGACCCGTCCGCCGGGCGCGATGAGGAATTCGGCGGGTAGTCCCAATCCGCTTTCACCCCGGTCCGGCGGTCCCGGGCCAAAGACCGCCAACCCGTGGACGATGGCGCCCCAGGCTCGCGGATCCAGAAGGGAACGCGCGGATCGCTCTACGCCGAAGGCCATGTACAGGTGCCTCTCGGGGTCCCCGATGACCGAGAATGGCAGGGCGCCATCGTGCTTGCGGAGGGCCTCAGTCGAGGAATGAAAAACGGCGACTTCGCGGATTCCCGCCACCACCAACTCCTCGTGACGGGCGGCGATAGATCGGAGGTGCAGTTTGCAGATGGGGCAACCGGCAAACCGCCGGAACTGCAGGTGCACCATCCGATCCGGGTCCGGAATCTGGATGGGCCCGCCGTGGATGTCGAGGAGTTCCCGGGGCTCCACCACCGTTCCCACCTTCAATCGCCGAGCCTTCCGAGCTCCGTTCTGCTGCGAGTCCCCCGTTTGCATGAGTGTCTCCGAAGTCAATCGAACACCTTGTTCGAAATTAAACACAGACTCATAATCCACATCTCCGGTGGCAACGGCCAGTACGACGCCCACTGCTGAGTTCAATTCCGATCAACTGACCCCGACTTGTTCGAAAGCGGAGCGGCCTCATGGCTAGGAAACCTGATCGGCGTGTGGAACGGACGCGGCAGCTGCTCCGCACCGCGCTCTTCTCCCTGGTGAAGGAGAAAGGGTTTGAAGGATTGTCGGTGCAGGAAATCATCGACCGCGCGAATGTGGGTCGCGCCACCTTCTACGCCCACTTCGACAACAAGGAGGACCTGCTGGTGAGCGGTTTCGACGACCTGCAGGCCACCCTGAAGGCGAGGCAGCAAGAGGCCTTGGCACGCGGGAAGAACCTGGAAGAGCAGGTGTTCGCCTTCAGCCGCGATCTGTTCGTGCATGCCGGCGAACACCGGGATGTCTACAGGGCGATGGCTGGTCGGCAGAGCGGTGGCGTGATCAGGTACCACCTGCACAAGCTACTGACACATCTGATCCGCGAGGA
The DNA here is from genome assembly GCF_022808835.1 of Geothrix mesophila. Taxonomy (NCBI): domain Bacteria; kingdom Pseudomonadati; phylum Acidobacteriota; class Holophagae; order Holophagales; family Holophagaceae; genus Geothrix; species Geothrix mesophila. The sequence continues at coordinate 508,704 of NZ_JAKZLD010000001.1, read as the reverse complement.
TCTGAAGATCATGCTCCCGCACCCGAATGCCGACAGCGTTCCGCGGGAAGCCCTCGTTCAGCATCTGGCCGGCGGTTCTTTTGGCCTGCTCATGTGGTGGCTGGACAGCAGGAAGCAGCTCCCCGTCGAGGAGGTCGAAGCCCTGTTCCGGAACCTGGCGATGCCCGTGGTGAAAGCCGCGACAGATCTCGCGATCCTTCAGGACTAGGCGCAGCGGCCAAACGCCCCATGACAGCCATCCCCCCGTTCCGTTAGCCTGAACCCGTGACCGACGCCAAGAGCCCCTTCGCCCCGCTTCGAAGCCGCATCTTCTTCGCGATCTGGATCGCGGCCATGGCCTCGAACGTGGGCACCTGGGTGCAGAGCGTCGGCGAGAAATGGCTGATGGGCGAGATCACGCGATCCCCCCTGCTCATGAGCCTCATCGAGACCGGCGCCACCCTGCCCATGCTCGTGCTCTCCATGCCGGGCGGCGCCATCGCCGACATCGTGGACCGTCGCCGGATGCTCCTGGCGACCCAGGCCTGGATGCTGGTGGCCGCGGCCGCCATGGCGGTCCTTTCGGCCCTCCACCTGGTCACGCCCGGCGTGCTCATCGGCATGTCGCTGCTGCTGGGCGTGGGGGCGGCCCTCAATTCGCCTGCCTGGCAGGCCTCGGTGCCCGACCTGGTGCCGAAGGAGCAGATCGCGGCGGGTGTCGCCCTCAACAGCGCCGGGTTCAATGTCAGTCGAGCCGTGGGTCCAGCCCTCGGCGGCCTGGTGGTGGGATGGCTGGGGGCCACCTGGGCCTTCGCCCTCAACGCCGTCTCCTTCGTCGGGGTGCTCCTGGTCCTCAAGGGATGGAAGCGCCAGCCCGTCACCACGGACCTGCCCGCGGAGCAGTTCAGCGCGGCCATGAAGGTGGGCCTGCGTTACGCCTGGCACAGCAAGCCGCTCCAGGTGATCCTCCTGCGCGGCGGCGGGTTCGTGTTCTTCGGCGGCCCGATCTTCTCGCTGCTGCCGACACTGGCCATCCACCGGCTCAACCTCGGCTCCACGGCGTTCGGCCTCCTGCTGGGCTGCACCGGGGCCGGGGCCGTGGGCATCACCCTGGTGCTCCCCGCACTCCGGCGGCGCTTCACCCCCAACACACTGATGGCTCTCGCTACCGCGACCTTCGCGGCGGGACTCCTGGCCCTGGCCTTCCTCAACCACGCCCCCTCCGTCGGGCTGGTGCTCCTGGTGGGCGGAGCCGGTTGGCTGACCGTGCTGAGCACCTGCAACACCGGCGTCCAGCTCTCGGTGCCGTCCTGGGTGCGGGCCCGGGCGCTTGGCGTCTACATCACCGTGTGGGGCGGAGCCATGGCCGGAGGGGCCGCTTTCTGGGGCGCCGTTGGCGAGCGCTGGGGCATCCACGTCGCCTTCGCCTGCTCGGGCCTCGGCATGCTCCTGTTCCTGGTGCTCACGGCCCGCCTGAAGATCCAGGCCCTCCACCAGCCTCTGGACTTGAGCCCGCACCACCTCCAGCCTCATTCCCCCGGCCCCATCGATCCCCACGAGGGCCCCATCCTCACGGTGCTCGAGTACCGGGTCCCCGAGCCGAACAAGACCGCCTTCCGGGAGGCCATGCGCGAGGTCCGCCGCATCCGCAACCGGGACGGCGCCGTGCGATGGTCGCTCTTCCAGGATCTCGTGCCGCCCGATCCGGGCCAGGTGCGGTTCGTGGAGAGCTTCCTCAGCTCCAGCTGGGGCGAACACCTGCGCCAGCATCACCGCGCCACGGTGGAGGACCGGGCGTTCCTGCGCAGGGCCTACAGCCTGTGCGTGGAACCGAAGCCGAGAGTCCGCCACCTCACCGCCGCCTGGGAAGGGCGGGACTCCATCCTGGACCGGATCCTGGAATAGGATTCGCAATCCATTTCGGTCATGCTGGTTCCATCGCTTCGGAGCCCGCGCCCGTGCTTTCCAAGGACCAGACCCTGGGGAAATACCAGATCCTGGACCGCCTCGGCTCGGGCGGTTTCGGAGCCGTCTACCTGGCCATGGACACCTGGGTGAACCGCAAGGTGGCCCTGAAGGTGCCCCACCAGCAGCAGGACGAGATCGTGGACCTGCTGAAGGAGCCGCGCATCATGGCGGGCCTGAAGCATCCGAACATCGTCGAGCTCATCACCGTGGAGCGGAAGAACGGCATCTTCTTCATGGTGCTGGAATACGTCGAAGGCGAGAGCCTCGACCGCATGATCCGGAGGGAACGCACGCTCCCGCCCACGCGGGCTCTGGAGATCGGCCTCGATGTCTGCAGCGCCATCGCCTTCGCCCACGGCCACCAGATCCTGCACCGGGACCTGCGCCCCGCCAACATCCTGGTGAACCGCGAGGGCGTGGCCAAGGTCACCGACTTCGGCACCTCCCGCGTGCTGGAGCTGCAGCACGTGCCCTACGCGCCCACGCGCATCGGCTCACCTCCCTACATGGCGCCCGAGCACTTCCGCGGCCGGGCCGTGTTCCAGTCGGATCTCTGGTCTCTGGGCATCACCCTCTACGAGATGCTCACGGGCACCGTCCCCTTCTACGACGCGGATCCCCTCAAGATCGCCCAGGCCTTCACCAGCCAGCAGATCGTGGCGCCCCACCTGCGCAACCCCGTCGTCCCCAAGGCCTTCTCCGAAGTCGTCATGAAGGCCCTGGCCGTGAACCTCGGTGAGCGCTACCTGTCGGCCCAGGCCTTCCTGGAGGCGCTGCGCCGGCTCCGCGACAGCGTGGCCAGAGAGACCCGGCCCCTGGGCACCGCCGTGCTCTCCACGAACAGCTCCGGCCCCCACCCGACCCTTCGCGCCACCACCCAGGCCCAGCTCTGCCCATACTGCTTCCGCCAGCTGCCCCGCATGGCCAAGAGCTGCCCCAGCTGCCGCGAAAAGATTGAACGCTGATGGTCTGGCATCCCACCAAGGAAGCCGTGCAGCGACTCTGGGGTCGCCGCTGGGTACGGAGGATCTCCTACCTCCTGGTGGCCGGCGCCGCCACCGTGACCATCGTCCCCTGGGTGGCCACCCGGCCCGTGGTGCTGCGTTGGGCCATCTCGAAGCTGGATGGGCTGGTGCGGGAGGAGACCGGACTCTCCCTGGAGGTCGGACAGCTGGAGCTGCATCCGCTCTTCGGATCCGCCTCCATGCGCGACGTGCGGCTGGGTGGGGACCTCTTGACGGTCCAGCGGGTGGAGGTCCAGACGAACCTCACCTCCCTCCTCGCCCCCACGCACCGCATCTTCTCGATCCGGGTGGAGCATCCCCACCTGCGACTGACGGAAGCCGGACTGGCCGCCATCCACCTCAAGGAGCACCCGCCCCGCAAGGGCCCCCTGCCCCAGGTGCGCCTGGACCTGCTCAGCATCACCGGTGGCGAGATCGACATCCCTGAACCGCTCCGGGGCCTGCCGCCCATGCAGTACCGGTTTGAGGTGAAGGCCACGGGGACGGCTCCCAACCAGCTCCGCGTGGACGTGGCGGGTCCGCAGTGGATGGTCAAGGGTCCGAACGGATGGGAGAAGGGGCGCCTGGACCTGAACGGCGAAGTCACCGAACAGTTCGTGGTCCTGAAGGAGGGCTATTTCCGCCTCGGGGAGAGCCAGATCCGGCTGCATGGCCGCTTCGACGCGAAGAAACCCGGCTCCCCAGAGCGCCTGGACGCCCGGGCGACCGGCGTCATGGCCCTGGCCCAGGCGGCCCACTGGGGCGGCATGAAGCGCCCCCCGCTCACCGGCGACCTCGACCTGAATGTCTCAGCGCGCGGAACCTTCTCGGACCTTCGCTGGACCGTGAGCGCCGACGGTGCGGGGTTGCGGCCCTCGGAGGGCGCCTTGGCCCCGGGCAACCTCGATCTTCGCGGCAGCGGAAACCTTGAGGGATTCCAGCTGAGCCACCTCCGCTGGCAGTCCTCCCAGGGCGACCTCTCCCTGGAAGGCGGCTGGTCCCGGAAAAAGCCAGCCAAGGGCACCCTCACGGGACAGGGCCTGGACCTGGAGGTCCTGGGGCGACTCCTCCGGCTGCCGGAGCTCCAGGGACTCCGCGGCAACCTCAAGGCCCAGGCGGAGGGGCCCGCGGATCCGGAAGCGCTCCGCCGGCCGGATCGCTGGCAGGGAACGGTCCAGCTCGGCCTGACCCAGCACGGTCTGGAGGCCGGAAACCTGCACGCCGCCCTCCGGAATGGCCAGGCCACCTTGGATCAGCTCCACCTGGACCTGGAAGCCCTCAAGGTCGATGGCACCGGATGGGCCCAGCTCGGGCCGCGGAGCCTAGCCCGGGTGGAGGCTGAGGGCACGGTGGATGTCGGTGCGGGACAGGTGGCCCAGGCCCTCCGCGCCTGGAAGGTGGTGGACCTCGACATGGAAGGGCAGACCCGGGCCAAGGCCAAGGTCCGCTGGAGCCGCGGCACCGGCCTGGAGCTGGACGGTTCCGGGGAGGTCGCCCATCCGCGCTGGCACGGGGCCCGGGCCGACAGCGTCGAGGCGCAGGTCCAGATCCGGGACACGGAGCTGCGCGTCACGGATATCGACCTGAAAAAGGATGAAGGCCGCGGAGGCGGCGACCTCTGGCTCACCTGGGGCCGCACCGCCCCGGGGCAAAAGCAGATGGACATGTGCTACACAGCCTTCCGCCTCCCCGTGGCCGAAGGGCTCCGGGCGGCGGATGTGAAGGACACCGACGGCCGGGAGCTGCCCATCACGGGGCTCGGCGGGGGGTGGGTCCGTCTCCAGGGACAGTTCGATCACATCACCATGAACGGGTCCGCTCAAGTCGAGTCAGGTGAAGTTTACGGAATCAAAATTCCAGCGGCCTCCTCGGACTTCTCCATGGATATCGACCGCCTCCGGCTGCGACTCGACGATGTGCGCATCGGCGAACGGCTGGACCTGCTGGGCGGACTCAGCGCGGAACCCGAGGGAGCCCTGGCTCTGGCGGGCAAGGCCGACATGGACTTCAAGCGCTGGACCTGGTGGGTGGACCTCGCCGGACGCCTGGATTCGCAGCTCCTGAATCTGCCCGGACCCCGGGTGCAGGCCCAGGTGGAGTCCCGCCTTCTGGGACCCATCACGAGCCCCTTCGGATCCCTGGATCTGCCCGAGGGCCGGGTCACGGTGAGCCGGGGCCGCATGTTCTTCGGCGGCCGCAGCCTGGAGGGGCTTGAGGCCTCCGTGAAGCTGGAGCGGGGCCACCTGGAGGGCCGGCTCGGCATCGAGGGCATGGCCCGTCCCGTGGTGGAGGCCCAGGTTCGACGGGACGGCCTGGACTTGGCGGGCCACTTGGCCCTGACCATCGCGCCGGACAGCGCCCGCACGGACACCCTGGCGCGGAGCCTCACGGAGGATCTGCTGGAGGACCTGAACCTCGAGGCCACCGCCGATGGGCGCTGGGATGGGCGCGCCCTGGCGTGGACGGGCACGCTGAACCGCCTGGCGGCCCAGTTCAACGTCTTCGAACTGCATCAGGCGCAGCCTTCTGCCCTTCATGGCGACGCGGCCGGAGCAGTAGTGGACATCAGCCTGGAGGGCGGCGCGCGGAAGCCGGCGGACGCCTCCCAGGCCCAGGCAGCGGGACTGCGCCTGTCGGGCACCCTGCCCTTCTCCATGGCCACGCCCCTCGGCCTCCGGGTCCAGGGCGGGGCGAACCTGGCCCACCTCAAGACCATCTTCGATCGCGTCATGGAGGTCGATGAGTACAGCCTGCTTTCCGAAGTCCGGATCCAGGGCACGAGCCGCTTCGACCTTCTTGTTCACGGAACCTATGGCGATCCCCTGCTGGATGGCCACCTCGCCCTGGAGAAGGGCCGGCTCAACCTGCGCGGCTACCAGGGGGTGGAGGATCTCCAGGCCGAGGTGATGTTCAAGGACCACACCATCTCCATCCCGGCCGAGAAGCCCCTGCAGGGGACCCTCGCCCATGGCGACCTGAAGGTTTCCGGCGGGGTCACCTGGAAGCTGGGCGGCCTGGACACCTATGCCCTGAAGGCCTCCCTGGCCAATTTCCAGCTCCGCGACGTGCCCGAGGGCCTGGAGATCCAAGGCACCCTGCGCGCCACCCTGGATGGAAACGAGGATGGGGGTGTGCTCAAGGGCCGGCTGCGCGCGGATCGGCTGAACTACCAGACCGAAGTGAAGCTGGCGGACCTCATCCTCCGTAGCGCCCTCAGCGACAGCGGCGGGCTGACGGGCCTGGACCTGGACGACCCCCTGGACCGCATCCGCCTCGACCTGGACCTGGACCTCCGGAATCCCTGGAGCTTCAACACCAACCTCCTGAAGCTCGACGGCCGGACCGAGGGCCCCTTCCAGGTGGTCGGCACCCTGGCGCACCCCATCCCCAAGGGCATCCTGGTCTTCCAGCCCGGCGGCCGGGTCACCAACATCTTCCCCGCCGGCGACATGGTGGTGGACCGGGGCTCGCTGACCTTCTCCGAGCTGCGCCCGCTGGACCCGGTCATCAGCCTCCAGGGCAGCGTGACCTCCATACCCGGCTACACGGTGAACCTGGACATCCACGGCACCCTCAGCAACCTGGCCATCGTGCCCAGCTCCACGCCGAGCCTGCGCCAGGACGAGATCGTGGCCATCCTCATCAACCCGGGCAACGCCGCGAACGTGGGCACCGCCAGCGCCTCATCCGGCGCCACCCAGGGCGCCATCACCTCGGGCCTGGCCAGCGCGGGCTCGGGCCTCATCTCCACCCTGGCCTTCGCGCCCTTCCAGGAGCAGCTGCGCCGCACCCTGGGCCTGGATCGCGTCAACGTGGCCGTGCGCACCACCAGCCTCGGCACCACGGAGACCGAGGTCACCATGGGCAAGAGCATCAACCTGTTCGGCCAGCGCAGCGCCTTCGTGGTCTCCCACAAGAAGAGCGGGAACCTGAGCATCACCTCGGGCCAGGTGGAGTGGCGTTTCGGCAACTTCATCCTCCAACTGGGCGCCAGCAAGGGCGGCGGCGCCGGCCTGACCCCGTCGGGCGAGATCCGGCATTCCTGGAGCCCGAACTAGCTGGAGGCTGACGGCTGGAGGCGCTAGCGTGGAGGTGGAGGCCCCATGATCACGGTGAAGTGCTTCGCCCGGTACCGCGCCCTGCTGGGCTTCAGCGACCTCAGCCTGCCCGCGGCGTCCACCCTGGGCGACCTGTTGGCGGATCCGCGCTTCGCGGCCCTGCCCAAGGACGCCCTCCTGGCCGTGAACCAGAGCTTTGCCGACCGGAACACCGTCCTGGCGGACGGCGACGAGGTGGCCCTCATGCCCCCCGTGTCGGGCGGCTGATCACCCCTCGCGCCGGATCTCCAGCACTTCGCCCCCACTGAGGCGCAGCAGGTCCTGGAAGCCCGGCTCGCGCCGCAGCCGGTCCTCGGGCCGCTCGGGCTGGGCTTCCGCCGGTTCCTCGTCGAAACGGATCTCCAGCTCCCGCAGCCCCGGAAGCACGGCCGCCAGCGCGGCGAGCACATGGGGATTCGCCCGTTCGCGCTCCAGGTCCTGGAGGGTCTGCCGCACGTTGCCGGGAAAGCGGAAGCGCAGCACCGGCGGTTCCCATCGCAGGTCCGTGGCCATCTGCGGGGCGGTACCGAGGGAGCGCAGCCCGGGCAGCCCCCGCAGCGCCTCGCTGCAGGCCGTGCGCAGCTGAGGTGGCGCGGACGGGGCCGAAGACGGGCTCGGGGGCGCGGCGTGAACGCGCGCGGAAGCAGGGACCTGCGGGGAGGCCGGCGTGGGCCTGCGGGGCCCCTCAGGCGCCGGCGCGGCCTGGGGACCCTTGGAAGGGACCGGTGGCGGTCCGGCCGCTGGGATTGAAGAGCGGGCCGGAGCGCCCGACACGAGGGCATCGAGGGGGGCCAGGTGGGGCAGCTGGGCCGCAGTCACCAGGGCCAGCTCCACCACCACCCGCGGCAGGCTGCTGTCGCGCAGGTCCCTTTCTCGGCTCAGCAGCAGCTGGAGCATGCGGGCCCAGCGCAGCAGGTCCTGGGGCCCCCGGGCGGCCCGGGCCTCCTGCTCCAGACGGTCCCGGAAGGCCAGCACCAGCTCGCGCCAGAAGGTGGCCCAGTCCGCACCCTGCTCGTTCAGCTCGCGGCAGGCCTCCACCAGGGCCGCCGTGTCGCCGATGGCCAGGGCGGACATCACGCCCTGCACCAGGTGGGCGCTGACGATGCCCAGTTGCTCGCGGACGGACTCCTCCAGCACCTTCCCGTCCCCGGCGGCGATGACGCGGTCGAGGATGGTGAGCGCATCGCGCATGGAGCCCTGCCCCGCCTCGGCCACCAGCCGCAGGCTGTTCCCCTCGGCCTCGACGCCCTCCTGCTCGCAGACGTGCTTGAGGCGGCCTTCGATGAGCCCCACGGGGATCAGCCGGAAGGGGAAGATCTGGACCCGGCTCTTGATGGTGTCTGGGACGTCCTGCAGCTCCGTCGTGGCCAGCACGAAGATGGCGTGGGGCGGCGGCTCCTCGATGACCTTCAGCAGGGCGTTGAAGGCCTCGGTGCTGAGCATGTGCACTTCGTCGATGATGTAGACCCGGTAGCGGCAGAAGGCGGGACGGGTCTGCACCTGTTCCCGGAGGGCGCGGGCATCGGCTACCGAGGCGCGGCTGGCGGCGTCGATCTCGACGATGTCCAGGTTCTGGTCCGGCTGCTCCGCGGCCCGGCAGGGGTCGCAGAGGCCGCAGGGCGTGGCCGTGGGGCCCTCCACGCAGTTCAGGGCCCGGGCCAGGATGCGGGCCGTGCTCGTCTTGCCCGTGCCGCGCACCCCGGCGAAGAGGTAGGCCTGGTGGATGCGCCCACTCTCCTTCGCCCGCTTGAGGGCGTTGGCCAGCGCCTTCACGCTCCCCTCCTGCCCCACCAGGTCGGAGAGCAGGCGCGGGCGGTACTTGAGGGCGAGGGTGGTCATGGGACGTCCAGTCTCCCACAACGTCCAGGGGACCGTCAGGGGCTATAAGCGCGCCTGATAACTCCATACGGCGTTTCAAAGGCACAGGCGTTCTGATTCTCGTTAGGATGGCTTGATCCCGAAAGGAAAAGACGATGCTTGAGGGATCGCGATCCGAGCACAGCGCATGCGGGGTTGGCTTCATCGCCAGCCGGACCGGCACGGCCAGCCGCGACATCCTGGAGGACGCCCTCCACGCGCTGAAGTGCGTGGAGCATCGCGGCGGCTGCGCGGCGGACCAGGTCAGCAGCGACGGGGCCGGCGTCATGGCCGACATCCCCTTCGAGATGCTGGGCTACCAGCCCGGCGACATCGCCGTGGCCAGCCTCTTCATGCCCCAGGATCCGGATCGCCTGCGCCGGTCCATGGAGATCTTCGAATCCACCCTCGCCTTCTTCGACCTGGATGTCCTGGCCTATCGCGAAGTCCCCGTGGATCCATCCGTCCTCGGCGAGGAGGCCCGGCGCTCCCTGCCCTCCATGCGCCAAGTCGTCCTGCGCCGCCCTGTGCAGTGCCGGACGGACGCCTCCTTCGACAAGCTGCTCTACTCGGCCAAGCAGGTGCTCCGGACCAAGCTGGTGGAGCAGGGCATCCAGAACGAGTTCTTCTTCGCCTCCCTGTCGGCGCGCACCATCGTCTACAAGGCCCTGACCCGGGCCGCGGACCTGGACCGCTTCTACCTCGACCTGCAGGATCCCCGGTTCGTCACGCGGTTCGCCATGATCCACCGGCGCTTCAGCACCAACACCCGGACCTCCTGGGACAAGGCCCAGCCCTTCCGCCTCATCGCCCACAACGGCGAGATCAACACCATCGCGGGCAACCGGTCCCGGGCCATCTCCCGCGAGATGTCCATCGGCCTCAAGGCCGATCAGCTCGTGACCCACGGCTCCATCAGCGATTCCGGAAGCCTGAACGAAATCGCCGAGGCCCTGCACTACCGCAGCAGCATCCCGCACATGGAGGACATCCTCGCGATCATGATGCCTCCCGCCGAGGGGCAGAGCGCCTTCTACACGTTCTGGAGCCGCGCCATGGAGCCCTGGGACGGCCCGGCCTTCCTGGTCTTCTCCGACGGCAGCAGCGTGGGGGCGCGGCTGGACCGCAACGGCTTCCGCCCGGCCCGCTGGGCCATGACCGATGACCGCTTCTACCTGGCCTCCGAAGCCGGCTCCTTCCCCATCGACGAGGGTGCCGTGCGCCGCAAGGGCATCCTCTACGCGGGCACCGGCGTATCGCTCGACCTGGCCAGCGGCAGGGTCCACTTCCGCGACCCGGGCCGCTCCCGCGAGCACCGGGACGCCACCTTCGACGCCCGCACCCGGCCCATCGGGTCGCTCCCGGGAACCGACGCGCCCGGCCCTGTCAGCGCCTTCAAGAAGACCCTGTTCACCTGCTCCCGCGAGGAGCTGGAGAAGATCCTCTATCCCATGGCCGTCACCGGAAAGGAGGCCATCGGCTCCATGGGCGACACCGCCCGGCCCAACGTGTTCTCCTCCGAGCCGCGTCCCTTCTTCGACTACTTCTACCAGCACTTCGCGCAGGTCACGAACCCGCCCCTGGACTACATCCGGGAGGGCAACATCACCGACCTCCGGGTGTTCCTCGGCCGGGCGCCGAACATCTTCTTCCCCAAGGACCTGGTGCCCCTGAACGAGGCACTGGAGCTGCCGCGGCCCATCCTCGACCTGGGGCAGATGCGCTTCCTGGAGCGGATGCAGAGCCTGCGCCCCTCGGAATCCCACATCATCCCCCGCACCTTCCCCATGGTCTTCCGGCGGGAGGACGGCGTGGCCGGCTTCCATGCGGCCGTCGAGCAGCTGGCGGTGGACGTGCGGAAGGCCGTCGAACAGGGGACCAGCGTCATCATCCTCAGCGACCGGGAGGCCAGCGTCGAGCGGCCACCCATCCCGGGTCTCATCGCCCTGCGGGCCGTCGTGCACACCCTCAACGAATCGGGGCTGCGCCTCAACGCCGCCATCGTGATGCACACCGGCGAGGCCCGCACCTCCCACCACCTGGCCGCCCTCATCAGCTTCGGCGCCTCGGCGGTCTGCCCCTACCTGGCCCTGGAGATCGCCCGCCAGGACCAGCACCCCAGCTTCGGGACCCTGACGCCGGACCAGCGCGAGAAGCATTTCGTCGGAGCCCTGGAATCGGGCCTCCTGAAGATCATGGCCAAGAGCGGGATCTCGGTGGTGCAGAGCTACATGAGCGCCAAGCTCTTCACCGCCGTTGGCCTGGGGCCCGAGCTGATGGAGACCTTCTTCCCGGGCCACGCGAGCCCGCTGGGCGGCATCGGCTACGAAGAGCTGGCCGGCGACGTGCTTCGGAAGACCAGCCTGGCGGCCCAGGCCGGCTTCATGGATCGCCTGCTCCACACCCACCAGTTCCGCGAATCGCCCCGGGCCGGCGAGGGCGAGCACCACGGGCTCACCTCCGCGCGCGCAAGGCTCCTCCATCGCCTGGTACAACTCGATCCCGGGACGGACGAAGCCAGGAAGCTCTACAGCGAGTACCTCGCCTCCCTGAAGGCCGACGAACCCATCAACCCGAGGCACCTGCTGGCCTTCCGGACCGCTGCATCGCCCCTGCCCCTGGAGGCTGTGGAGGACGTGTCGGCCATCCTCCACCGCTTCGGCGCCGGCGCCATGTCCTTCGGGGCCGTGAGCGCAGAGAGCCAACGCGACCTGATCCTGGCCATGGAGGCCGTCGGCGGCCGCAGCAACAGCGGCGAGGGCGGCGAGAACCCCTTCTACTGGACCGACGGCATCACCGCCTCCACCAAGCAGGTGGCCTCGGCCCGCTTCGGCGTCACGGCGGAGTACCTCGTCTCCGGCGAGGAGATCCAGATCAAGGTGGCCCAGGGCGCCAAGCCCGGCGAGGGCGGCCAGCTCATGCGCGTGAAGGTGGACGCCACCATCGCGAAGGCCCGGTTCTCTCTGCCCGACGTGGACCTGATCTCCCCGCCGCCCCTGCACGACATCTACAGCATCGAGGACCTGAAGGAACTCATCCACGAGCTGCGGCAGGTCCATCCCGGCGCGAAGATCAGCGTGAAGCTGGTGTCCGGCACGGGCATCGGCACCATCGCCGTGGGCGTTGCCAAGGCCGGTGCGGACATCATCTACATCGCCGGCGGCGACGGCGGCACGGGCGCAGCCACGCTGGGCTCCATGAAGCATGCGGGCCTCCCCTGGGAGTTCGGCCTCATCGAGGCCCACCAGGCCCTGCGGGAGAACCAGCTCCGCGGCCAGGTGGAGCTGCGCGTGGACGGCGGCCTCCTCACGGGCAAGGACCTGGTGACCGCGGCCATCCTGGGGGCCGAGGGGTTCGAGTTCGGCAAGCTCCTGCTGGTGGCCGAAGGCTGCATGATGGCCCGCATCTGCGAGAAGAACACCTGCCCCGCGGGCATCGCCACCCACGACCCGAAGTTCAAGGCCCGCTACACGGGAAGCCCCGAGGCGATCCAGCGCATGCTCGTCCACCTGGCGGAGGATGCGCGCCGCCACCTCGCCTCCCTGGGCGTCCGCTCCCTTTCCGAGCTGCAGGACCGCGTGGAGCTGTTCCAGGTGGCCCCCGAGCATGCGACCTTCGTCAGGGATCGCAAGCTGGACCTGTCGGGCTTCCTGGAGCCCCGTCCCGCGGCGAACGGAGCCTCCCCGATCCCCTTCAACCAGGAGGGAGTCGCCCCTCTGAACCAGCAGATCCTGGCAGCTGCGGAGCCCTTCCTCGCCGGAGGGGGCGCCCATCACCACATCTACGCCATCACCACCGGCGATCGGGGCATCCTGGCCACCCTGGCTGGAGCCATCGCCCGCAAGGTGCGCGAGCGGCGCCGGCAGGGCGAGGATCCGACGGTTCCCGGCCAGCTGCGGCTCGACTTCACCGGCAGCGCAGGCCAGGGATTCGGCGCCTTCCTCACGGAGGGGCTCGACGTCCGCCTGCAGGGCGAGGCCAACGATTCCGTCTGCAAGTCCATGTCCGGCGGCCGGGTCATTCTCGTGCCTCATCCGGAAGCCTCCTATACCCCCGAGACCAACGCCATCGTGGGCAACGGCGCCCTGTACGGCGCCACGGGCGGAACGCTGCTGGTGCTCGGCCTGGCCGGCGACCGCTTCGCCGTCCGCAACAGCGGCGCCTCGGCCGTGGTCGAAGGCGCGGGCCACCACGCCTGCGAGTACATGACCCGCGGGGCCGTGGCCATCCTCGGCCCCGCCCTCACCAACGCCGGAGCCGGCATGACCGGCGGCTGCCTGTTCCTGCGGCGGGAGCGCGGCGACCAGGTGAACCGCGACTACCTCGCCCCCATCGCCTGGCGGCCCGAAGACGAGGCTCTCTTCCGCGACCTCCTCGAGGCCCATGCCGCTGGCACCGGGAGCCGCACCGCCGCGGCCCTGCTGGAAGACTGGCCCGCGGCCCTTGCCGCCTTCGCGCCCTTCGTGCCCGTGGCCGTGGCGAAGGCCGCCAGCCCCCAGGCCCAGGTTCTCTAGAGGGTCGCATTGGAAGGGAGGTTCTCCCTCTGTCCGCCCCTACACCGCCCTAGCCCACCCGGTCGAACAGGCCGGGCTGGCGGATGGGCGGCGGCGGGGGTGGCGCAGGCTTCACGGGCCGCTCCCGAACGCGCCGCCTCGCCGGGAACGCGGTCCCGAACGCCTCCCGGATGCCCTCCGCATAGGTGGGATCCAGCACCTTCAGCCAGCCATGGTCCGCCAGCACCTTGTAGAAAGGATCCTGCTTCAGGAGCCGGAGGCCGCCCACCCAGGCGCCGGAAGCTCCGCTGGCCTTGGCCCGTCGGGCGAAGGCCTGGGCGTCATGCACGGCCATGAGGGGGGTCACGGCCACGGTCACCCTGATGCCGGCGGCGGCCAGGCGCTCGACGGCGGCCCATCGGCTCGGGATGGCGGGAGCATGGGGCTCCACCGCCTGACGCACGGTGTCGTCATCCGTGGGGATGGACAGGCCCACGGACAGCCGGTCACCAAAAGCCCGCAGCAGGTCGAGATCCTGGAGCACCAGGGGCGACCGGGTGTGGACGATCACATCGGTGGTGGGGCAGAGCAGCAGCACCTCCAGGCAGCGGCGGCTGAGGCGGTACTGCCGTTCCAGCGGCTGGTAGGGATCCGTGGCCGAGGCCATGAAGACCCGCTCGCCATGCAGTCGGTGCCGCTGGGACCAGAGCAGCTCCGGGGCGTTCAGCTTGGGCGTCACCCAGTTGCCCCAGTCCTCGGGTCGGTGCAGGGCATTGGGGTATTCACGGACGTAGCAGTAGCGGCATCCGTGGCTGCAGCCGCGGTAGGGGCTGAGGGCGAAACCGAAACCGTAGCGTTCGTCCTTCTGGGGCCGCAGGATGGACCGCGCTTCTTCAGGCTCCACCAGCAGGCCCTGGAAGAGGGGGGGCGGTTCTGAAGGCAGCGGCAGCGGCGTCATGCCTCTAGTTTTCGCTTTTTATTCGTCAAGTCAAGGGGTGGCTGGCGGTTTGGGGATCACGTTGATGCGGCCGTTGGTCTCGAGGATGGCCACCCGCACATCCGCGAGATCCGCCACGCCCGCCTGCCGGACCGCCGCCATGAGCTCATGGTGGGTGATCCGCTCGGCCGCGAGCATGGCCTCGTCCGGGACGCCGTGATGCACGAGGATCTGGGGCCTCCCTTCCAGGAAGGTCTCCGCCCGCTTGCTGCGCCATGTGAGCCAGGCCATCAGGGCGTTCAGCACCAGGAGGGTGCCCACCAGGATGAAGCCCGCGGACACCGTGTTGTCGCCAGCGTTCATGCTGTTCTGGACGGCGTTGCTCAGGACCAGCAGCATCACGAAGTCGAAGGGGGCCAGCTGGCCCACCTGGCGCTTGCCCGTGAGGCGCAGCATCACCATCAGGAACCCGTAGACCAGCAGGGCCCGGAGGACGAACTCCCACCAAGGCTGCGCGAGGCGCCACATGGAAGAGCCCACAGGCAGGGCGTCGAGGAGCGCGGCGACGGGCATGGGCCCTCCCACACGAAGGGACGGTGCCGGTCGCGGCACCGCCCTTCTCGGACATCAGGATCGAGCCTGGCTTCCTACTGGATCTCGACGGTGAAATCCGCCTTGCCCAGTTCCGTTCCGTCCGCGCCCAGCACCTTCACCGTCCAATCGCCGGCATCGCCGGCCCGGAACGTGCGATAGGCGTTGGTGCGATAGGGCGAGCGGGGCACCTTCAGTTCCTGCTTCGAGGTGCGCTCGCCCTTGCTGAACACCACCGTGACCGTGCTGTCGGCGGCGCCGGCGACCTTCGTCCAGGCATAGATCTTCGTGCCGGCGGGTACCTTGAACGAGGTGGATTCGCCCTGGATCTCCATCTTCTCCACGCCGGTGCCGACCTTGACCTCGGCGCTGGCCTTGGCTTCGGCCCTGGTTTCGGCCTTGGGCGCGGGCGCCTGGGCGATCAGGGCCGCACAGGCAAGCAGGGGGAGGAGGACCTTGCGCATGGGAAAGCTCCTTGGAAAGGAAAGACGCCCCATTCTGCTCCCGGCCGCCCCGGATGTCATCAGAAGGTGATGACCAGGGAGGTGGTGAACACGGTGTCGGTCTTCTTCAACTGGAACGGTGCGTCGCCCAGGATCACCGGCGGCGTGGACACCGGTGTCTGGGCCACGGGCACCCCCACGAAGGCCGGCTTGTTCTTGTAGGTCACGTCGTAGCCCACTTTCAGGGCCAGCCTCGTAGAGAGGCTGGTGGTCAGGGCGTTCCGCCACACCCCGAGGTAGTTCTGCGAGTCCTTGAAGCTGTCGGAAATGTTCAGTTCGGAGGTGAACACCGAGGTGTCGAAGAGTTTCTTCTCGAACTTCGCCCCCACTCGGAACGTGGCGAAGCGGTCATCGGTGCCGGCCGGGCGGAACACCAGGTTCTCCTTGGTGTAGCCCACGCCCGCGTCCGTGAAGAACTTCGTCCGGTCCGCTTTGATCCACCAGTAGCCGAGCCCGCCCAGCCCGGTCATGCGGGCCTCCAGCCCGGCGGGGATGTTCCGCTCCCAGCCCGCGGCTCCGAACCACTGAAGCCGGTCCGTGATGTTGTGGTCGTAGCGGAGGTTCGCGTAGTAGGTCTCGGTGCTGGTCTTGGTGGTGCGGGTCTCGACGACCGTGGCGGCGTCGAGGTTGGGACCCGAGGCCGTGCGGTCGATGGTGGTGGTGGACACGCGGACGCCTCCCGCGTTGAAGGCGAAGGTCGCGTCCGTCCAGGTGTACTTGTACTCGTTCGAGAATCCCAGGCTCTGGCTGGAGGCGTTGCCGCCCACGGCCACGTAGCTCAGGGCCGCCTTATCCGACCAGGGCCGCTTGGGAGCTGCCTCCTGGGCCCAGGAAGGGACGAGAAGGCTCGAAGCCAGAAAGACCTGGAGACAGGCATGGCGCATACTTCCTCCTGGAAATAAGCGACCATATCACCCTTCTGGATCTCTCAGCCGATCCAGGCCTCCAGCCCCTCCAGGATGTCGCGCACCCCGGGCCCGAAGCGGGCGTTGCTCAGCCAGTCCACGCCAGCGGGCAGGCCCTCCAGGGCCGTCCGGACCCGGGCGCGGTGGCCCAGCTCGGGGCGCGGGATGGCCCGCTCGGCGCGCTCGTGGCGCACGGCCGCAGGGTCGCTGAGCGAGGGCACCCAATGTTTGAGGCGGGCGTACACGCCCTCCCAGGCCTCCAGGTCCGCTGGCTTTCCGAAGGCTCCGCCGATGAAGCTGCGGAGCTGCATGGCGCCCTCCGGCGCGCTCTGGGGATCCATCCAGGAGGGCACCAGAGAACCCAGGTAGCCACGCCCTTCGGGGGGATGGATGAGGAAGCCGAAGCTGTCCTTCAGCGCGGGCAGCGGCGCGTGGCGGCTGTGCCAGAGATCCACGGAGGTGTAGGGGATGGCCGCCAGAGCCTCGGCGCTCGTCGGCGCCACAGGCCCGAGGAGGGCCGCCGCCTCGTAGGCCGGCAGCGCCAGCACCACGCGATCCGCCTCGCGCACCTCGCCCCCGCCGCTCACGCGCCAGCGGCCGCCCGGCAGGGCCTCCAGGCGCTCGGCCCGCAGGCCCGCGCGCACGGCGGCGAGCTTCGAAGCCAGGCGGATGGGCAGCTGTCCCATGCCGCCCTCAGGCACCACCATGTGGCTCACGCCGCCCTTGCGGATGCCGTTCACCAGGCTGCCGGTGGCCTCCCACTGGCGAAGCTTGGGGATGGCGTCCACAGAGAGGATCTCCGCCGGAGCCGCCAGGACGCCCGCGATCATGGAGGGCAGCAGCTCCGTGGCCACGCCCTTGCCCAGGCGCCGCTCGATGAAGGCGCTGAGGCCCTCCTCGGGTTCCGCGGCGCGCACGGGCTGGAAAGGTTCCAGCATCATCCGGAGTTTCGCGCCGACAGACATCAGCGGCGAGGTCATCAGGCCCACGGGCGACGCGGGGACAGGAACCAGACGCCCGCCCTTCCCCACCCAGCGGGCGCCGGTGCCCGGCGACTTGAAGGGCAGCTCGATGGCGCTGAAGAGACGGTCCACCGCCGTGCCCTTCTGCCACAGCACGCCCTGGGGGCCCGTCTCGAAGTGGCCGCCTTCCCAGGGCAGGGTCTTCATCCAGCCGCCCACGGAGGTCGCGGCTTCCCACACTTCGACGGGTTCGCCCTTCCGCTGCAGGTGCCAGGCCGCGGCCAGGCCCGTCACGCCGCCGCCGAGAATGAGGGTGCTCATGGGAGGATCTCCAGGACGCGCCGCGTCAGGCAGCGGATGTAGGCCGGATCGGTGCCGGGGGTGGGCACGCGGCGGTAGGTCCGGATGCCCGCCTGGTCGGCCACGTGGCGGTATTCGATATCGAGTTCGTGCAGGGTCTCGATGTGCTCGCTCACGAAGCTCATGGGCACGACGATCACGTCCTTGCCGCCCATGGACTCCAGCACCGACTTCAGGGGCGGCTCCAGCCAGCGCACCGGGCCCGTGCGGCTCTGGTAGGCCTGGAGGTAACCCCCGGGGATGGGCCCGATGCGGGCGATCAGGGCTTCGCGGGTGGCCACGATCTCCTTCTCGTAGGGATCGCCGGCTTCGATCTGGCGCACGGGAAGGCTGTGGGCGCTGAAGATCACCGTGGCCTCGGGCAGGTCCTCCAGCGCCGCGCGCAGGGGGCGTTCCAGAGCGTCCAGGTAGTCGGGGTCCGTGGCGTAGTGCTCAATCCCCGGCAGGATCTCGATCCCCGCCTTCGCGGCTTCCACGACCAGCTCGCGCAGGCTGGAACCCGTGGTGGCGCGACAGTCGTGGGGATACAGGGTCACGGGCACCAGCTTGCGGACACCGTCGCGCTTCAGGGCCTTCAGCAGGCCCTCAGCCCGCGGGGCGGCATAGCGGAAGCACAGCTTCACCAACTCGGGACGGCCGGCGGCGCGAAGGGCGGCACGCAGCTCCGCGGCCTGGAGGGCGCTCTCCCGAAGCAGGGGTGAGCCGCCCCCGATCTGCCCGTAGCGGACCTTCGCGCCGGGAGCCCGGAGCCGGGCAATGAGCCGCGACAAAGGGCCCTGGAGCCAGGCGGGCCCGGGCAGCCGGATCAGGTCCCGGTCGCCGAACAGGGCTGCGAGAAAGGGTTCGACCTGGTCCAGGTTCACTGGACCGCCGAGGTTCAGGAGCAGGATCGCCGTATCTCGCATCACCTTCCACCTTACGCGAGACATGGCGGAACTTTCGTCACGGAAACCCGGACTCGGCATGACGCCGGAATGACCGGCATCCCATAAACTGTTCTGACACTGGAGTCCGCCATGGCCATCCCCGCCTCCCTGTCCGCCTTCGCCGCGCTGCCCGACGAGGCCCGACTCTGGCTCGTGGCCTTCGACCGGCCGGTGGACGCGGCGCTCCTGGCCCCGGACCTGGACGCGCTCATGGGCCGCTGGCGCCACAAGGGCGTCCAGTACCAGGGAACCTGGACCCTGCTGGAGGATCGCATCCTGGCCATCGCGGAGCCCACCCTGGCTTCCAACCCCTCGGGTTGCGCCATCGACGGCATGCTCCGGAGCGTGGGACAGGCGGCCGGGCGCCTGGGCCTCGTCCTCCTCGATCCGCAAGTGGTGGTGGCCCGCCTGTCCGGGGCCCTGCGGACCTTCACCCGCCCGGAACTCGAGTCCCGCCTTGCGGATGGCACGCTGGACGCGGGAACGCCCATCCTCGACCTCGCCCTGCTCACCCTCGGCGACCTCCGGAACGGCCGCTTCGAGCGCCCCCTCTCAGCCACCTGGATCGGCCGGAAATTCCTTCGGCCCGCCCCCCTGGCTTGAGGCTGCGGGACTTCGCCCCGCATCACGAAAACGAGGCGGCAGAGCCGCCTCGTTTTGCATGAATGGATTGAGGCTAGAAGATCGATTCGCCCGGCTTGCGGCGCCAGGCTTCGGAGCGCTTGGGACTGTCGGTCTTGGGCTTGGCGTCCTTGGCGGCAGCCAGGGTCTGCAGCAGGGAGCCGCCCACCTTGGAGGCCACGCTCTTGGCCAGGGCCGGGGCGGCGGGGACCGCCGGGGCGCTCACCGGGCCAGCGGCGGGGGCTTCAGGAGCGGCGGCCTTCGCCGTGATCTCCTTCAGGCGCTTCTCGTACCAGACCTTCCGCTTGGGATCGATGGTCCGAGTGTTCGCGGCCTTCTCTCCCTTCTTGAGAACCTTGGGCTTGGGCTTCTCGCGGTCTTCACGCAATACGGAATCGGGCTTTGCTGCTTCTTCGAGGATTTTCGCCAGGTTTCCAAGGCCACGCAGGTTCATCATGTGCGGTTGCTTCTCCTAATGGGGCCACGGGCCACCGTGCATCAGAATAACGGCAACGCATTTGCTTACATAGTGATTTCAGACACGAGGTGCGGTTTTTTGCCGCCGACGCCCGCCTGCTGGGACACTGGACGGGATGGGAAACTCGCGCACCACCCTGAAATCCCGCCTCGATGGTCTGTGCGAACGATACGACACGGCCGGAGCTCTGGCCAAGGATCCCCTCTCTGTGGCTTTGGCCTATGACGCGCCGCTGGACCAGGAGGTGGCCGCGTTCGTGGCGGCCCATCTCGCCTACGGCCGGGTCGACCCCATGATCCGGGCCGTACGGGCCGCGTTGGCGCCCCTTGGCCGCGCGCCGGCCGCCTGGCTCCGCGAGCGGACCGAGGCGGAACTCAGGCGGAACCTGACCCGAGCGCTGGCCGGCTGGGCCTGGCGGTTCCACACGGCCGACGATGTCGCCGCCTGGCTGCTGGCCTGGAAACGGCTGGACGCGCAGAGCGGGAGCGGCCTGGAGGCCCATCTCCAGCCCCGGCCCACCGAAGATCCCGACCTCGCGCTCTCCCGGCTGGTGCAGCGCCTCCGGACCGAGCTGCCGGATTCCTACGGATCCCGCTTCTCCCTGCCCGATCCATTGGAAGGCGCCGCCTGCAAGCGCTGGCGCATGTTCCTGCGCTGGATGGTCCGCCCGGGCTGGCCCGACCTCGGCCTCTGGACCCGCTACCCGGCCCATCAGCTGGTCATACCCCTGGATACTCACGTGGCCCGCGTCTCGCGGTTCATCGGCCTCACCCGCCGTGCCACCCCCGACGGCAAGATGGCGCGGGAGATCACCGAGGCCCTGCGCCGCCTCGATCCCGCCGATCCCCTCCGCTACGACTTCGCCCTCAGCCACCTTGGCATCCTGGGCGATTGCCCCGGGGTGCGTCACCGGAGCACGTGCGCGGCGTGTCCGCTATATTCCGTCTGCCGCGCCGGCTCGGAATCCGCCATGCGGATTCCGAGATGAGAAAAACATAAGTCATCTTTTTATACGCTCTTGCGATCATTGGAACCGAAGGCCGGGCTTGCCATGTGCGCGACCTAAGTGGGTCGCGGAGCAGAGCCCGGGGGGCTCTGCGGAGCGGGGACCCACTGGGAGCGTAGGCCAGTGCCGACCCGTGAGCGCAAGCCGCAGGCGCCGCGCGAACGGATGGCAGGTCGGGTCCCGCCTGGCCTGGCCTGCCACGGCACGCGACCGCCGGGTGGCAGAGCAGGCTCCGGTGGAGCCGCGACCGCCGGCCCCCCGGTGAGGGGCCCATGCCAGTGCCGATTCGCGAAGGCGCAGCCTGAGCGATGGCAAGCCCGGCCCTTTTGCGCAGGCGCAAAAGGGCCGGGCTTGCCATGTGGGCGACCGCCGGGTGATGGAGCAGGCTCCCGCGGAGCCTGCGGAATCGGGACCCGGCGAGGAGCGTAGGCCAGTGCCGATTCGCAAAGCCAAGCCGAAGGCGCAGGCTGCGCGATGGTCAGCCTGGCCCCGAAAGGGGCCGGGCTGACCACGGCACTCGGGGGAACGACTTAGGGCTGCTTCTTCCGACCTGACCCGGTTCATCGCACCCCGATGCATGGGGCCCGGCTTGGGTACAGGGTAGTCCGGAAGGGGTAGGTCGCGCCAGGGAAAGGGGCCGTCGCGGAGGCGCACCGGCCCTCGAAGTGACGGATTTCATGGGCTTTTTTAATTGCTGGAAAAATCCGGTGGGGCGCCCTTGACACCCCCACATGTTGGGGCCATCCTTTTCTCCCGGCACAACCCATAGAGGTCACCCCCCAAAGCGCCCCGGAACAGGGGATGGCTCTGCGCGCCTCCGGGAAAGCCTTCTCCTCGAACCCTCCCCCCACCCCGACCCCCAGGACCGACCATGAAGATCTCCCGCCATTTCACCAAGGCAGGCCACGACCCCCTGGAAGGCTTCCGCTTCGTCCCCCGGACCAGCCGGATCTCCAAGCTCGACGGCACCGTGGTCTTCGAGGCCAAGGACGTGATGGTGCCGGAGGCCTGGTCCCAGGTGGCCGTGGACATCCTGGCCCAGAAGTACTTCCGCCGGAAGGGCATCGACGCCCAGAACGGCGGGGAGAAGGACGCGCGCCAGGTCTTCCACCGGCTGGCGGGCTGCTGGCGCCACTGGGGCGAGACCCACGGCTACTTCGATTCCGCTGACGACGCCCAGGCCTTCTACGACGAGCTGACCTACATGCTCGCCGACCAGATGTGCGCCCCCAACTCCCCGCAGTGGTTCAACACGGGCCTGCACTACGCCTACGGCATCGCGGGCCCGGCCCAGGGCCACAGCTATGTGGATCCGCGGACCGGCGAGATGACGCGATCCACCTCGGCCTACGAGCGCCCCCAGCCCCATGCCTGCTTCATCCAGAGCGTGGCCGACGACCTCGTGAACGAGGGTGGCATCATGGACCTGTGGACCCGCGAGGCCCGCATCTTCAAGTACGGCTCGGGGACGGGCACCAACTTCTCCAAGGTGCGCGGCTCAGAGGAGCCCCTCTCCGGCGGCGGCCGCAGCTCCGGCCTCATGAGCTTCCTGGCCGTGGGCGACCGCGCCGCGGGCGCCATCAAGAGCGGTGGCACCACCCGTCGTGCCGCCAAGATGGTCTGCCTCGACCTGGACCACCCCGACATCGAGGCCTTCATCGACTGGAAGGTGACCGAAGAGCGCAAGGTCGCCATGCTGGCCGCCGGCAGCGCCGTCGTGCGCCGCCACTGGGATGCCCTCTGCCAGTCCGTGGAGGGCTCCACCAGCAAGGATGCCGACCCCAAGACCAACGAGGCTCTGCGCAAGGCCCTGGCCCGCGCCAAGCGCGAGGGCGTGCCGCCGGCCTTCCTCACCCAGTGCCTGGGCCGCCTGGCCGACGGCGACTTCGACCGCGACCTCAAGGGCTATGACACCTCCTGGGATGGCGACGCTTACTACACCGTGGGCGGCATGAACTCCAACAACTCCGTCCGCGTGCCCGACGCCTTCATGCGCGCCATGGAGATCGATGGCGACTGGGACCTGAAGCGGCGCATCGACGGCAAGACCAGCAAGAAGCTCCGGGCCAGGGACCTCTGGGAGAAGGTGAACAAGGCCGCCTGGGCCTGCGCCGACCCCGGCATCCAGTTCAACACCACCATCAACGACTGGCACACCTGCCCCGAGGACGGGCCCATCAACGCGAGCAACCCCTGCTCCGAGTACATGTTCCTGGATGACACCGCCTGCAACCTGGCCTCCCTGAACCTGTGCACCTTCCTCACGGACGACGGCGGCTTCGACCTGGCGGGCTACCGCCACGCCATCCGCCTCTGGACCGTGGTCCTCGAGATCAGCGTGCTCATGGCCCAGTTCCCCAGCGAAGCCATTGCCCAGCGCAGCTACGACTTCCGCACCCTGGGCCTCGGCTACGCCAACCTGGGCGCCATGCTCATGCGCATGGGCATCCCCTACGACAGCGCCGAAGGCACCCAGTGGTGCGCGGCCCTGACGGCCATCCTCACGGGCGACGCCTACGCCGCCAGCGCGGAGATGTCCCGGGAGCTGGGCCCCTTCCCCAGCTACCAGAAGAACGCCCAGCACATGCTGCGCGTCGTCCGCAACCACCGCCGCGCCGCCTATAACGCCCCGGACTCCGAGTACGAGCAGCTCTCCATCGTGCCCCAGGGCCTCACCGGCACCGGCGTGCCCAAGAGCCTCGTCGAGGCCGCCCGCGAAAGCTGGGACACCGCCCTCGCCTACGGCGAGCAGTGGGGCTACCGCAACGCCCAGGTGACCGTGCTGGCGCCCACGGGCACCATCGGCCTGCTCATGGACTGCGACACCACCGGCGTCGAGCCCGACTTCGCCCTCGTGAAGTTCAAGAAGCTGGCCGGCGGCGGCTACTTCAAGCTGGTGAACCGCGCCATTCCCGAGGCCCTGGCCCGCCTCGGCTATGCGCCCGCACAGATCCAGGAGATCGAGCGCCACGTGGTGGGCTGGCTCCAGATCACCGACGAGACTCCCGGTATCACCCGCTCCATGCTGAAGGGGGCCGGCTGGGCGGAGGAGGAGATCGCCGTCGTGGAGCAGAAGCTCCCCACAGCCTTCGATCCCGCCTACGCCATCGACGTCGAACGCCTGAAGAAGGACTTCAGCGCCGAGCAGGTGGAAACCTTCCTGCTGGCCCTGGCGGGCACCATGACCGTGGAAGGCGCGCCCCACCTCAAGGATGAGCACCTGCCCATCTTCGACTGCGCCAACCGCTGCGGCCGCACCGGCAAGCGCTACATCGCCCCCATGGGCCACCTGAAGATGATGGGCGCTGCCCAGCCCTTCCTCAGCGGCGCCATCAGCAAGACCATCAACCTGCCCGCCGAGGCCACCGTGGCCGAGATCGGGAAGATCTACGAGGCCAGCTGGCAGCTCATGCTCAAGGCCGTGGCGCTCTACCGCGACGGCTCCAAGATGAGCCAGGCCATGGCCACCAACCTCGACCTGCTGGACGGCGCCGACACGCTGCTGGACGAGCAGGCCACCGCCACCGAGAAGGCCCCCGCCGTCGCCCAGGCGCTCACGCAGCAGCTGGTGCGCACCTACCGGCGCCGCATGCCCAACCGCCGGGGCGGCTACACCCAGGCGGCCACCGTGGGCGGCACCAAGCTCTACCTCCGCACCGGGGAATACGAGGACGGCAGCCTCGGCGAGATCTTCCTCGACATCCACAAGGAGGGCGCCGCCTTCCGCGCCGTGCTCAACTGCTTCGCCATCGCCGTGAGCATGGGCCTCCAGCACGGTGTGCCCCTGGAAGAGTTCTGCGACGCCTTCCTGTTCACCCGCTTCGAGCCCGGTGGCATGGTCATGGGCAGCGACACGATCAAGATGAGCACCAGCATCATCGACTTCGTGTTCCGCGAGCTGGCCATCAGCTACCTGGGCCGCTACGACCTGGCCCATGTGGAGCCCGAGCAGATCGTGAACGCCGCCACGGGCCTGCGCCCCGGCAGCCAGGCGCCAGGCCTGGCCGGCGCCCTGCCCAGCCTGCCCACGGGCACGCCCCTGCCCTTCCCCGAGGCCGGGGCCGAACCCGCCGCCGCTGCGCCCGCCCCTGCGCCGCAGCCGGTCCTCCAGCCCGTGCTCGTGGGCGCAGCCAAGGCCGTCTCCGCGGCGCAGGCTGCCCGCGAGAAGGGCTACACCGGCGACCCCTGCCCCGAGTGCGGCCACCTCACCCTCGTCAGAAACGGCGCCTGCATGAAGTGCCAGACCTGTGGAGCCACCACCGGGTGCAGCTAGAGGACGCCAACCGCAGAGAACGCGGAGAACGTAGAGGAAGACGGAAGGGCGGGAGCGATCCCGCCCTTTGTTTTCATCCGTGTGAATCCGTGTTCATCCGTGGCTGATCCGTCTTCCCCGCCACAGCGGCATCCAGCATCCATCTCGCGATGCTGAGGGGGGCGGGCAGGTCGGGGAGGGCGTCGAGGCGGAACCAGCGGGCGTCCTCCAGTTCGGCGGGATCGGGCCGCAGCTCGCCGTCGAGGTGGTCGGCCAGGAAGGCCACCATGAGGCCGTTGGGGAAGGGCCAGGGCTGGCTGCCGAAGTAGCGCAGATGATGGACGCGGATGCCCAGCTCCTCGGCCACCTCGCGGTGGACGGCCTGCTCCAGGGATTCCCCGGGCTCGGTGAAGCCGGCGATGGCGCTGTACACGCCGGGCTTGAAGTGGGGCGAGCGCGCCAGGGCCAGCTCCCGCTCCGCCCCTGCCCCGCGCTGGATGAGCACGATGATGGCCGTGGCGTTGGAGGGGAACACCGTCCGCCCGCAGGCCGGGCAGCGGCGACCATGCCCTGCCTCGGGCCCTTCGCAGGGCTCCAGGGCCGTGGCGCAGCTCCCGCAGAAGCGGTGTCCCGCCGCCCACTCCAGCCACTGGCTGGCCCGGCCCGCCCTGGCCCATGCCTCCGGGTCCATGCGGGGGAAGGCATCGCGCAGGCCCACGGCCTCCACGCCCTCGGGCACCGGATGATCCTCGGCCACCCTCAGCGCCAGATGTCCCTCGGGCAGGCGCAGCCGAAGCTCCGCCTCCACCTCGGGTAAGGACGCCTCCGGCGCGAGCCAGAGGCGGTTTCCCTGGAAGATGATCCGCTGTTCGCTCATGCCGCCTCGCCCAGGGGCCGGATCCTAGTGCCGGTCATGCCCCTTGCGCTCCCGGCCCTCACGCTCCCGACCCGCGCGCTTCTCCTGGCCCTTGTGCCTGCCGTGGTCCCGCTCCCGGCTGGGCTTCCGCTCGGCTCGGCGGCCATCCCGGCTCGGCGCAGGGCTCTTGGAGAGGCCCAGGGGATCCGGCAGGCCCAGCGGGTTGGGGAGCTGTGCCATCAGCAGGGTGCCACCGAACATCAGGGCAGCCAGGGTGCGGGCCATGCGGGTCACGAATCCTCCGGGAAGCGGCGGGCGGAGGGTCCGCCGCGCCAGTCGTCCATGGTACCCGGTCGCTACACGAACAGCACCGCATGCACCGGTGGCAGGTGCTCCGCGAGGGTGATCCAGTCGTCGCCGCTGTTCTCGCTGATCCACACGGAACCCGTGGTGGAGCCGAAGGCCAGGCGCTCGCCGCTGTCGTCGAGATCCAGTCCGTGGCGGTAGACCAGATCGTAGGCCCAGGACTCGGGCAGACCGCGACCCAGCGTCTCGAAGGTGCGGCCGCCGTCGCGGGTGCGGTTCACCACCACGCGGCCTTCCACGGGGATGCGGCGTTCGTCCTTGATCGCAGGCACGAACCAGGCCGTGTCGGGATCCTTCGGATGCACCACCACGGGGAAGCCGAAGACCGAGGGCTTCACGTTCTTGATCTCGGTCCAGGTCATGGCGTCGTCGGTGCTGCGGAAGATGCCGTTGTGGTGCTGGATCCACCAGACGTTCGGCGCCCCGGGGCACTGCACCATGCGATGCGGGTCCTGGGATTCCGGCGCCTCCACCAGCTCCGGCGGCGCGTAGTCGGCGCGCATGCCCTTGGTGTGGGCGCTCCAGGTCTTCCCCAGGTCCTTCGTGTGCCACACGCCGCCGCTGGAGACGGCCACCACCACGCGGTTCCCATCCCGGGGATCCACGCAGACGGAGTGGATGCCGGGCGAGTCGGCGCCTCCGCCGGCCCACTTGCGGCGCTCCGGCATGTGCCAGAGCGATTCCACCAGGTGCCAGGTGGCGCCGGAATCCTCGCTCCAGAAAAGGCCGCCCGGCAGCGTGCCCGCCCAGAGCAGGCCTGGTTGCGAGGCCAGCCCCGGCGTGAGGCACCAGAAGCGGATGAGACGCCAGGGAATCTCCCGGCCCAGGAAGTCCTTCTCCACATGGCCCTCGGGCGGGGTGGGATAGGCGGGCACGCCGAGCTCCTCCCAGGTGGCGCCGCGATCCTTCGAGCGGTGCAGCTTGGCCCCGAAGTGGCCGTGGTCCAGGGCCGCGTACCAGGCGCCGTCGCGGGGATCCTGCATGGCCAGAGAGACGTTGTCGCCCAGGAAGGACACCGACTCCAGGTCCCAGACACCCCGCTGGGTGCGGCGGGCGGAGAAGAGCCCCTTGCGGGTGGAAATCAGCAGCTGGTCCATCTCAGCCTCCGGAAAGGGCCTGCATGACGTAGATCTCGCTGGCCGTAGACACGGGATCGCTGAGCCCCCGGCGATCCGCGATGGGCACGCCGTCCACGAAGACGGCCATGTGGAACCTCAGGGCGCCATGCTCGTCCAGCACGTAGCCCCGCAGCCTCGGGTACAGGGTGAAGGCGGCCTCCAGACTCTCCCGCACCGTGCCGCCCGCCACCGCGCAGGGCGGGCAGGCCACGTGGCGCTGGAGGTTGCGGGTGAAGGCGACGTGGGCCATGGGCATCCTGGAAGCCCGGCCACTGTCCTCCAGGGACTTCTACCTGTCAAGACACGAAAGATCTAGTCGAACCAGTCCGGGTCATCCTTCGGTTCGCCTTTCCTGGCGGCCTTTCTCCTGGCCGCCTCGAGTTCGGCTTGGGCGGCCACGAACTCCTCGTCCTCCAGCCGCGTGGGGTCCGGCAGGGGATGTCCGGCCAGATCGTGCAGCGGCGCCGCCCGCCGCTCCACGCCGACGATCCGGCTCCAGGGCTTCTTGCGCCGTTCGACCTGTTCGATCATGGTCCACCTCCGGCTCAAACCAAGCATAGGTTCCAGGCCCCGGCCCGCCATTGTAAAAAAGCGCAAGGGGATCGCTCCCCCTGCGCTTCCACTTGGTTTCCCCGTTGGCGGGGATTCCTACTTGACCAGGCCCAGGTCCCTCACCGCCTGGCGCTCCTCTTCGAGTTCCTTGGCGGTGGCGTCCATCTTGGCGCGGCTGAAGGCGTTGATCTCCAGACCCTTCACGATCTCCACCTGGCCGTTCTTCACGGTGACGGGGTAGCCGTAGACCAGACCCTGGGGCACGCCGTAGCTGCCGTCGGAGGGGAAGGCCATGCTGGTCCAGTCGCCCTCGGGGGTGCCCAGCGCCCAGGAGCGCATGTGGGCGATGGCGGCGCTGGCGGCACTGGCGGCGCTGCTGAGGCCGCGGGCCTCGATGATGGCCGCGCCGCGCTTGGCGACGGTGGGGATGAAGGTCTTCTCGTACCACTCGTGGTCATTGACCAGGTCGTAGGCGTTCTTGCCGTCGACGGTGGCGTGGTAGAGGTCGGGGAACTGGGTGGTGCTGTGGTTGCCCCAGATGGTCATCTTCTGGATGGCGGTGACGGGCTTGCCGGTCTTCTCGGCGAGCTGGGAGATGGCGCGGTTGTGGTCCAGGCGCACCATGGCGTGGAACTGGCTGGGCTTCAGCTTGGGCGCGTTGGAAAGCGCGATCAGGGCGTTGGTGTTGGCCGGGTTGCCCACCACCAGCACCTTCACGTTGCGGCTGGCCACTTCGCTCAGGGCCTCGCCCTGGGGCTTGAAGATGCCGCCGTTGGCGCTCAGCAGGTCGCTGCGCTCCATGCCGGCCTTGCGCGGCAGGGCGCCCACGAGCAGCGCGTAATCCGCATCCTTGAAGGCGACCTTGGGATCATCGGAGGTGACGACGCCCGCCAGCAGGGGGAAAGCACAATCCTTGAGTTCCATGACCACGCCGTTCAGCGCCTTCAGGGCCGGGGTGATCTCCAGGAGCTGCAGGATCACCGGCTGGTCCTCGCCCAGCATCGCGCCACTGGCGATGCGGAAGAGGATGCTGTATCCGATCTGGCCGGCTGCGCCGGTGACGGCCACGCGAACGGGGGGCTTCATGAGATTCCTCCTGGAAGATGGTTCATTCTATACCTCGCGCTGACACTGAAAACCGGCAGGTCGGGAATCCGTGATCTAGATCCTCCCACTGCTCAGTCCCATGGAAAGATTCGGCCAACCCACCAATAGGAAAGATCCGGCGTCGATCATCCGATAGGATGGAATCTGACCGGTCCATGCGCCTCCTCCTCCACCTCGCCCGCCTCCTCCTGCTCGCCAGTCTCGCGCTGGGCGCCCCGGCTGCAGGCCTTCCCGTCTCCGGGCGCATGGTCTTCCGCAGCTACGGCCCCGCGGAAGGCCTGGAGCACACGAGCCTCAGCGCCATCGCCCAGGACGCGGAAGGCTTTCTCTGGGTGGGGACCGAAGGTGGCGCCTACCGCTTCGACGGGGCGGGCTTCCGCTTGTGGAGTCTCCCCGAAGGCCTGCCCTCGGCCTGGGTCCGCGCGTTCGGCCCCAACGAGGACGGCAGCCTCTGGATCGGCACCCGGGCAGGCCTCTGCCTGCTGCGCCAGGGCCAGATCCAGCCCCTCGACCCCACGGATCCCCTGGCCAGGGCGCAGATCCACCAGATCCTGCGCGACACCCAGGGCAACGTCTGGGTCGCCGCGGAGTCGGGCCTGTTCGAGAGCGAGGATGGCGGGCCCCGTTTCAAGCCGGCCGCGGGCTGGCCGGGAGGCCCGGCCTATTCGCTGGGCCTGGACGGCGAGACCCTCTGGGTGGGCGGGTCATCCATCCTCCACCAGCGCGGCGGAGATGGCACCTGGAAGGCCTGGTCGGCTCGCGAAGGGGTGCCCGCTGAGCAGGTGAAGGCCCTGCTGAAGACCCGCTCGGGCACCCTCTGGGTACGGACTCCCAGCCAGCTGCGCGTGCTCGCCCCCAAGGGCACGCGCCTGACCCTTCCGGCCCTGGGCCTCCCGCCCCTGGGCGTCAGCTTCTACGAGGAGTCCCTCTGCCCCGACGGCGACGGCGGCGTGTTCGTCCCCACCGCCAAGGGCCTGCTCCACTTCACCGACCGCTCCTGGAGGATCCTGGACGAAACCCGCGGGCTGCCCTCGGGTTGGGCCAACCAGGCCTTCGTCGACGCGGCGGGCAACCTCTGGGTGGCCAGCCTGGGCCTGCACCGCCTCCTCGGCCGCGGCGCCTGGGAGAACTTCACGCGGCTGGACGGCCTGCCCGCGGACAACATCTGGGGCCTGCTGCGGGACCGCTCCGGCGTGCTCTGGATCGACACCAGCGGCGGCCTCGCCCGCATGGAGGCCAAGGGCCCGGTGCCCTTTCCCGCCGCCACAGGGCTGGTGCTCTACGCGCTCCGGGAAAGCGCCGATGGCTCCATCTGGGGCGCCGGCGAACATCCCTTCCTGATCCGCATCAGCCCGGACCGGTCGCGGCTGACGCAGATCCCGCTGCCCCCCTCGAAAGCCTTGGCGATCCCCGTGGCATTGACCTTCGATCGGCACGGCGATCTGTGGGTGGGGACCAGCCATGACGGCCTGTGGCGCGTCTCGGATCCCGCCGGGCATCCCGAATTCCACCGGGCGGAGATCCCCGGAACCACCGCCGAGGACGCCATCACCGCCCTTCACGAGGACGCCCAGGGCCGCCTCTGGGCAGCCACGGGACAAGGACTGGCCCGCCGGGATGGCGACACCTGGCGGAGCTGGGGGCGGGACATCGGCCTCCGGCCAGCCCCTCTCGCGGCCCTGGCGCCCCTGCCCGATGGAACCGCCTGGGTGGCGTACCGGGAACCCATGGGGCTCACGCTCGTGGACCTCCGGGGCGAGGCACCCAGGGTGGTGCGGCACTGGACCCGCAAGGAAGGTCTCGCCAGCGATTCGGTCTACAGCCTGGCGGCGGATGCCGCGGGCCGCCTGTGGGTGGGGGGTCCCCGCGGCGTCCAATGGGTGGATGGGACGGAGCACCGCCTGTTCAGGCGGGAGGACGGCCTGACGAGCACGGATTGCAATCCCTTCTCCACCTGGGTGGACGCGGATGGCGGCGTCTGGTTCGGCTCCACGGCGGGGCTTCTCCACCACAGCCCCGAGCGGCGGTTCCAGGCCCAGAATCCGCCTTCGACCCTCTTTGTTTCCTTCCGGCTGGGGGACCGCCAATGGAGCCACCCCTTCGCTGGCCCGGTGGACCTGGGACCCGTGTCCTACGGGAACCGCACGCTGGCCGCCCACTTCACCTCCCTGACCTTCGAACACGAAGGGCGGATCCGCTTCCAGTCCCGCCTGACCGGTCTCGACGAGGGCTGGGTGGACATCCCCACCCAGGACCTCCGCTACCAGGCCCTTCCGCCCGGTCCCTACCGGCTGGAAGTCCGGGCCCTGCTGGATGACGGCACGGCCGGCCCGGTGGCCGCCGTGACCTTCCTGGTGCTGCACCCCTGGTGGCTGCGCTGGTGGGCCTGGCCCGTCTGGGGCGGCCTTGCCGTGTGCGCCGGGTTGATGGCCTTCCGGTGGCGGCTGCGTCTCCTGGAGAAGCGCAACGAGGAGCTGAAGGTCCTGGTCTACCAGCGCACCGAAGCCCTGGAGCTGAGCAACCTGGCCCTGGCCACCATCTCCACGACGGATCCCCTCACGGGCCTGCGCAACCGGCGCTACCTGGAAGAGGAACTGCCGCCGGTCATCGCCCTCGTCCTGCGCGCCCAGCGCGACCACCTGGCCGCGGAGCACAGCCCCAGCGAGACCTGCCTCGTCTTCGCCATGATCGACCTGGACCACTTCAAGCGCGTGAACGACACCTGGAGCCACGCCGCGGGCGACCTGGCCCTGAAGCAGGTGGCGGACGTCCTCCGCCACGAGGCCCGCGAGTCCGACTTCCTCATCCGGTGGGGCGGCGAGGAGATCCTCTTCGTGGGCCACACCGCCGATCTCGATGGCGCCGCCACGGTGGTGGCGCGCCTCCACCAGGCCATCCGGGAGCACGCCTTCAACCTGGGCCTGCCGCAACCGATCCAGATCACCTGCTCCATCGGCTTCTCGCTCTTCCCCTTCCAGTCGGACCACCTCGAGGCCGCCTCCTGGGAGGACCAGGTGCGCGTGGCCGACCGCTGTCTCTACGCCGCCAAGCGCTCTGGCCGGGACGGCTGGGTGGGCGTCGCGGCGCATCCCGGCCTGCCGGAGGGCCTGGCCCAGCGCTTCGATCAGGGCCCCGCCCTCTGCGCCCAGGCCGGCGCCGTCGAGCTGCGCCACAGCCCCCGCGAGGGGGATCTGGTCTGGCACTAGGTCAGAGCTTCGCCTCCATCTCCTTCACCATCTGCTCGCCGCCCAGCTGCCGCATCTGGTTCAGGATCCAGGCCTGGCGGCCCCGGACATAGTCGCTGGGGGCATTCGCGCGGAACTTGCGGGGGTTGGGGAGCACGGCCGCCAGCAGGGCCGCCTCGCCGGGCGTGAGGCGCTTGGCGGGCTTGCCGAAATAGGTGCGGGCCGCGGCCTCGGCCCCGTAGACGCCATCCCCGAACTCCACGATGTTCAGGTAGACCTCCAGGATCCGCTTCTTCGACCAGCCCAGCTCGATCATCAGCGTGAACCAGGCTTCCGCGCCCTTTCGCGTCCAGGAGCGGGTGTTCCACAGGAAGAGGTTCTTGGCCGTCTGCTGGGACACCGTGGAGGCGCCGCGCTTCTTGCGGCTGTGCTCGTTGTGCTGGACGGCCTTCTCGATGGCGTCCCAGTCGAAGCCGAAGTGGTCCGGGAAGTTCTGGTCCTCGGCGGCGATCACCGCCGCGCCCAGGCTGGGCGAGATGTCCTCCAGGGGCACCCAGCGATGATGGGAGACATAGGGCTTGCCGCTGGACCAGGATTCCACCCGGCGCTGCACCATGAGGGCCGACACGGGCACGGGCACAAAGCGGAACACCGCCACCAGCACCACGCTGATCCCCAGAAACAGGCCCAGCATCCAGCCCAGGACCACCAGGATCCGTCCGCCCCACCCGCGCTTCTTCTTCGCCATCCCTCCAGGATGCCAGCCCAGTCGCCCTGTGGCATCCTCGCAGGCGGAGGAAGGCATGAGCGAAGCCCTGACGGGACCCGAACTGGTGGCGCTGGTGCAGCGGGTGTTTCAGCCGCGGCCGGAGGACAAGGCCCTGGCCATCCTGGTGGACCTGCCGGACCTGCACGTGCCGGACGACGCCGGCTGGATCGAGCGCCGAGCGATCGCCCAGGCCTGGGCTGACTCGCTGAACGCCCACCGCCGTGAACTGGGACTGGAGACCCGGCTGGTGGTCTACCCCAACGTCCACACCAACAACGGCGACCTGCCCGAGCGCGCCTGGATCCACGCCGGCGGTCCCCTGCCCTCCGCCGATTCGCTGGACTCCGCGGCCTCCGTGAGCTTCGCCGAGCTCTACGCCGGCCACCCCATCCTCATCGCCCTCACGAAGTTCTCTGCCACGGCGCCCCTCAAGCTGGCCGCGAAGACCCACCCCATCCGCGCCGCCACCATGCCCGGCTTCCGCTCGGACATGATCCCCGCCCTGCGCCTGGATTACACGGAGGTGAACCGCCGCGTGAACCTCCTGAAGGATCTGCTGGACCGGGCCGAGGGCGCGAGCTTCCGTTTCGGCACCCCCGACGGCCCCTGCGAGCTCTTCGTGGACCTGCGCCACCGCACGGGTCACGCCTCCGGCGGCCTGCTGCCCGCGCCGGGTGTGGCGGGGAACCTGCCCTCGGGCGAGGCCTACATCGTGCCCTACGAGGGCGAGCGCGATGGCGACCCCAGCCGCACGGCGGGCGTCATGCCCGTGCAGTTCGGATCAGAAGTGGTGCGCTACCGCATCGAAGGCAACAAGGCGCTGGAGGTGATCAGCCAAGGCCCCAAGTCCCGGGAGGAAGCCGCCCACCTCGCCCAGGAGCCCGCCTACGGCAACCTGGCGGAGCTGGGCCTGGGGGTGCTCGCGGCCTTCGGCGTGAAGCCCATCGGCGAGATCCTCCTGGACGAGAAGCTGGGCCTCCACCTCGCCTTCGGCCGCAGCGACCACTTCGGCGGCCAGGTGGGACCGAAGGATTTCAGCGGCCCCGAGGCCGTCATCCACATCGATCGCGTCTACGTCCCCGAGACCCAGCCCGACGTGAAGGTGTTGGTGGTGGACCTCGCGATGGCCGACGGCAGCGCCGCGCCGCTCATGCGGGATGGAGCCTACACCGTGGGGTTCTGATCCCGGCAGCCTTCAGTCCCGAAGGAACAACTGATTCACCACCAAGACACCAAGGCACCAAGAACTGCAAAAGCGATTCTTGGCGTCTTGGCGGTGCTCTTTGTGACTTGGTTATTGGCTTCTGTCTGCCTGGAATGATCGAACCGCGAAAGACGCGAATCGCCCTGCGGGCGCGCGAACGGCGAACGATGCCGCTTCCGTCTCCACGCGCGGGGCGGGCCTGACGGTCTTCAGGAGCCGACGTTCCCGCCCCGCGTGTGGCCAGTCGCGCATTGCGCGCCTGGGGGCCGAAGGCCTGGGCGGCCCATCCCCGCCGCATTTCGCGCCCTTTCGCGTCATTCGCGGTTCCTTGCTTTCCTGCCTGGGTCAGGCCGAAAACAAGACTTTGTTATTTCAGCCGATCAGCCACGGTGCTCTGTCGGCGGCGCCTCGGCGCAGCGGCGGCAGAGACAGACCACGTTCCGGAGCTCCTCGGGGACCAATGCCAGCGAAGCCGGGTTGAAGGTGACGGTGGTGCACCAGCAGGGCGCATCCAGACGGCCACAGGCGGCGGGGGCGCACCCGTTCGGCCCGCCGCAGAGGGGGCAGGTCTGTCTCTGGGCGGCGGTCAGGCTCTGGTAGTCGAGGGGCATGGTCGGAACTCGGAACGGCGGTTCAGGAACGCAGGGTGGCGATGGTGGCCTGCATGAGGGCCACCACCTTTTACTGGCGCAAGATCTTGTCCATGGATTTGCCCTTCGCGAGCTCGTCGATGAGCTTGTCGAGATACCGGATCTTCTGCGTGATGGGGTCCTGGATGTCCTCGACGCGAACGCCACACACGACACCCTTGATCTTGGAGCTGTTCGGGTGGATCGCCGGGGCCTGATCGAAGAAATCCTGGAAATCAATGTTCACCGCGGTGTGGCGGCGGAGCTGCTCGCGGCTGTAGCCCGTCAGCCAGCAGATGATGGTGTCCACCTCCTCCTTCGTCCGGTTCTTGCGTTCGGCCTTCTGCACGTACAGCGGATAGACCGTCGTGAAGAGCAGCTTGGAGATTTCGCGTGGGGGCATGGTGGCGTCTCTTGGCTTGATCGTTTCAGAGATGGCTAACGGATAATACCGGCCCCGCATGCGGAGAGGTGATGAGCGGAGCCGTGGAACCGGGACGCTGAGAGGGGGCGGAAGGAAAGCAAGTGGGATCCGGGTTGAGCGCAGGGTTGGGCCTTGTTTGCATGCAGTAAGACCGATTGCGTCATGGATGGGGCTTTCCGCCATCACTTAGCATTTCAATGAATTGAGTGATCTTCTTCGCACGTGTCTCGGCCTTCTTGACGTTTTGAATTCGGAACAAGATGGCATACCTATTTTGGCTGTTGAGCGTTGCAAAAAACGCTTTTGCTTTTAGGTTTGCATCAAGAGCTTGCTGCAAGTCGTCAGGGACGGTCGAAGCGCTCGCTGATGAGTACGCCGCATCCCATCTTCCATCCAGCTTTGCGCGTTCTATTGCGACCAGACCCGCTGGCCGCATCCTTCCCGCTGTGATGAGTGCCTCCGCCTTTTCCTTGTTGATCTTCGACCAGATGCTCTTGGCAGTTCTCGGTGTAAATCGCTGAAGCCAATAGTGCTGATCTTCTAATTGCTTTTGGCCATCAATCCAACCATGGCAAAGAGCACTTTCCAGCGCTTCTGCATAAGTGACCGTTGGTTGCTCGGCAGACTTCTTTGCCAAGCGAAGCCATACGCCGGTCGAAGTGCCGCCATTGCCCTCAAGCCAAGCTTCCCACTCTGATTGCGTTGCGAATGTAAGTCTTGATTCGCTCATGGTGCTTTCACGAAAAGCCTAGCCACATTTAGACACCGATGAACGAAGAGGACGGTAATGGGACCACTTTCCCACCACCGTCCGTCCGTCGTCTATCAGCAGCT
This sequence comes from Geothrix mesophila, assembly GCF_022808835.1. NCBI lineage: Bacteria > Pseudomonadati > Acidobacteriota > Holophagae > Holophagales > Holophagaceae > Geothrix > Geothrix mesophila. Next base: position 472,721 of record NZ_JAKZLD010000001.1, on the reverse strand, counting down.
TGCTTTGTCTTTTCTTGGTGCCTTGCTGGTGGACCTTATTTCAGTGAGAACGAGTCATCGCTTTGGATACGCCGGCACCGCCGGAAAGCTCGGTGTCGGGTTCTCCTTGAGCTGCTTCAGCAGGGTCTCGATGCCCACTTCGAGCTGGCGGTCGTGGCCCTGCAGGAGGCTGGCGGGGTCGTTCTCCACGGTGAGGTCGGGGTCGGCGCCGTGGTTCTCCACCCACCACTTCCCTTCCTTGCCGTAGAAGCCGTTGTTGCTCTGCTCGACGCGGCCGCCGTCCAGGGTGAACTGGGTGTTGATGATGCCCACCAGGCCGCCCCAGCTGGGCACGCCCACGATGGTGCCGAGCTTCCGCGCCTTCACATGCTCGAGGAAGGCCTCGCCGTCGCTGCCGTTCTGCTCATTCGTGAGGAAGACGTAGCGGCCGTCGCTGGCGGTGCCGGGGTAGCGGAAGGGCCCCATGCCGCGCAGCACGTTGAAGCCCACCTGCTTGCGCTCCAGCTTGTCGATCATGAAGAACTCGGTCCAGCCGCCGCCGTTGCCGCGCACGTCCACCACGATGCCCTTCTTGTAGCGGAAGGCGCGCCAGTACTTGTCGAACTGGCCGATGTTCTGGTCGCCCATGGCCGTGATGTGCATGTAGCCGAGCTGGCCGTTGGAGGCCTTGTCCACGGCGGCGATGTTGCCGGCCACCCAGTGCTCGTAGCGCAGGGACCCGTCATTGGGGACGGGTTCGACCTCGATGGTGCGGGCGCCATCCATGGTGGGCTTCGCGTTCACCGTCAGCGTGACCTTCTGGCCCTTGATGACCTGGAGGCGCGACTCGATGGCCTCGGGGGCCTTGAGGGGTTTGCCATCGATGGCCAGCAGGTAGTCGCCCTCCTTCACCTTGGGCGCGGGGTCAGCCAGGGGCGCCTTGAGGTCGCGGGCGTAGGCCGTGGGGCCATACACCTTGGCGAAGCGGTAGACGCCGTTCACGACCTTGAAATCGGCGCCGAGGAACCCCGGATAGACCGGGCTCGGAGCCAACTTGGCCGGGCCCAGGTCGCCGCCGGACACATAGGTGTGGCTCACGCACAGCTCGCCCACCATCTGGCTCAGCAGCCAGTTCAGTTCCTGCCGCGAGTTCAGCTCGGGGAGCCAGGCGCGGTACTTGGCGCCGATGGCGGCCCAGTCGTTGCCGTTCATGGCCGTGTCGTAGAAGAAGTCCCGGTACCAGCGCCAGGTGTCCTCGAAGATCTGCTTCCACTCGGCCCGGGGATCGGCGGTCATGATCATCCGCTCCAGGTCCAGCTTCTCGGGCAGGGCCTTGGAGGTGAACACGGCCGCGGCCTCGCCCACATGGAAGTTCGGCCCCTTGCGGAGGAGCAGGCGCCGGCCCTCGGCATCGAAAGTCCAGTCGCTGATGGCGTCGGTCAGCACCACCTCCTTGTCCTTCTTGGCGGAGGCGTCATAGAGGTGCAGCTTCCACTTGTCGGCGCCGCGGGGCGCGTAGAACTCCTCCACCACGTTGTCATCCCAGCCCTCGACCTCGTCCCAGCCGACGATGCCGCGGCCGGCCTTGAGGTGGAAGAGGTTGCCGGGCTTCACGGGCAGGGGCGCGATGCGGTCGGACAGCCCCGCCACATCGATGCGGAAGGCGCCGGATGCGGAGGAAGAGGAGCCGGCCTTCTCCTCGCCGGCCCGCAGCTTCACCGCCATGACCTGCACGGGCGTGGACTGGATGTGGTTGTCCTGGCTGGGGTCGAGCCTCGTGTGGAAGTTGCTGTAGCTCAGGAAGTAGAGGGTGCTGCCGTCCTGGTCGAAGGTGGGGTTCACGCAGTCGTAGAACCCGTCCGTCAGAGCCACCTTTTGCTTCGTGGCGAGGTTGAAGAGAACGATCCGACCGTTGCGGCTGGGCTCCACCACCGAGTAGGCCACCCACTGGGAGTCCGGCGCCCAGGCGTAGTCGCTCACCTCCCAGGAGAACTGGTCGTTCTTCAGGTCGTGGAACTCGTCCACCTTGGTGAGCTTCTTCGTAGCCACGTCCATGACATAGATGGCAAAGCTCTTGTCGCCGAAGAGGACCTTCGTGCCGTCCGGGCTCCACTCCAGGTGGTAGAGGGCGGTCTTGAGGCCCGTGGGGATGCGCTCTGCCGCGCCGCCGTCCGCGGGCTGCACGTAGAGGTCGTAGTCGCCGCTGGCGTCGCTGAAGTAGGCCACGCGCTTGCCGTCCGGCGACAGGCGCGGGAACCGCTCGCGCACGCCCGGCGTCTGGGTGAGGTTCTTCGCGGGCTTCGCCGCGTCCGTGGGCAGGAGGAAGACTTCTCCCCGGGCCTCGAAGACGGCGGTCTGGCCCGTCAGGCTCATGGCCTGGATCCACTCCTTGGGGTTCACAGGATGGGGCGCCACCTTCCAGCCGTCGCTGGCGGTGATGACGGGGACAGCATGGACGGCCTTCGTGGCTAGATCGAGAGCCTGGAGGCGGCCGCCCTGCACGAAGACGACCGTGCGGCCGTCCGTGCTGGGCTGCTGCACGTCGAAGTCCTTCAGGTCCGTGAGCTGCTCCACGGCCTTGGTGGCGGGATCGACAGCATAGAGGTTGGTGATGCCGTTGGCGCCGCGGTCGGACTCGAAGAGCACTTTGCCGTTCGCCCAGATGGGGGCGCCGTTGCGGCCCACGTAGTCCGTCAGCTTCGTGAAGCCGCCAGTCTTCAGGTCCGCCAGCCAGAGGTCCTGGTGCAGGCCGCCCTTGTAGCGCTTCCAGTAGTACTCGACATGTCCCTTGGAGCTGTAGGCCAGGCGCTGGCCATCCGGCGACAGGGTGCCCTGGACCGCCCGCGGGACCGCGAGGGCGGCGGGCTCGTGGCCTTCCAGATCGACGGTGAAGAGTCGTTCGATGGGGCGGCGGTCGTACCCGCCGAGGGCCTTGACCACCACCTGGAGGCTGTCCGGCGTCCACCCCTGCACGGAGGCGTACCCGCTCCAGGTGAGGCGCTTCGGCATGCCGCCTTCGGCGGGCATGACGTAGGCCTCGGTGGCCCCGTCGTACTGGGCGGTGAAGGCAATCCACTTGCCATCGGGGCTGAAGCGGGCCGCGGTCTCCAGGCCGGGATGCGACGTCAGGCGACGGGCCATGCCGCCCTTGAGGGAGCCCAGCCAGAGGTCGCTTTCCCAGGTGAACACCACGCGATCGCCATGCACATCCGGCGAGCTGACGAAGCGGGGAGCGCGATCCTGGGCCACGAGGGCGCAGGCCACGAGAAGCACGGCGGAAGCACGGAAGCGCAGCATCAAAGACTCCGGTGAGCGGTGGACCACTATACATCGCTTCACGAGGAAGGAGCGAGTCCCTCGTGGACGAACCCCTGAATCGCCTTGTGGCGCCTGGGAATCGGTGCTAGTTTGACCTTCCAACAGGCTTTCCATGTCCCACGCCGGTTCCGCCATCATTTGCGCCGCCATCGCGATTATTCCGTCGCGCGAGGGGGCATAGGCCGGATCCGATCCACGATTCCAAGCCCCCCGCACCGCAAGGTCGGGGGGTTCTTCTTTATCCCGGAGTGCCCATGAGCCCGGACCCAGTCCAACTTCCCCAGGATCTCCTCGAGCGGATCCTCACGGCCCTCGTCTACGACGTGGCCATCGAGTCGCCCTTGGAGGCGGCGCCCCGCCTGTCCAGCCGGGTGGGCTGCCCCGTGTGGCTGAAGCGCGAGGACCTCCAGCCGGTGTTTTCCTTCAAGCTCCGGGGTGCCTACAACAAGATCGCCCGGCTCGACCCCGCAGAGCGGGCGAAGGGCGTCATCGCCGCCTCCGCCGGCAACCATGCGCAGGGCGTGGCCCTGTCCGCCCGGAAGCTGGGCTGCGAGGCGGTGATCGTCATGCCAGTGACCACGCCCCGCATCAAGGTGGACGCCGTGCGCCGCCTGGGCGCTGAGGTGGTCCTCCACGGGGACTCCTTTGACGAGGCCTATGCGCACTCCCAGGCTCTCATGGCCGCCGGGGGCAAGGTCTACATCCACCCCTATGACGATCCCGACGTGATCGCGGGTCAGGGCACCATCGGCCTGGAGCTGCTGCGCCAGATGCCCCGGGGCCTGCGAGCGGTCTTCGTGCCCGTGGGCGGCGGCGGCCTCATCGCGGGCATCGCCGCCTACCTGAAGCGGCTCCGGCCGGAGATCCGGATCGTCGGCGTGGAGCCGGTGGATGCCGACGCCATGACCCGCTCCCTGGCGGCGGGCCACCGGGTGAAGCTGGAGCGGGTGGGCCTCTTCGCGGACGGCGTGGCCGTCAGCCAAGTGGGCGCCCTGCCCTTTGAGCTCTGCCGGCGGCACGTGGACGAGATGGTGAGGGTGGACACGGACGAGATCTGCGCCGCCATCAAGGATGTCTTCGAGGAGAACCGCTCCATCCTGGAGCCCTCCGGGGCCCTGGCCCTGGCGGGACTCAAGGCCTGGGTGGCCTGCCAGGGCGCGGACCCGGCCGACGGCAACCTGGTGGCCATCCTCTCCGGCGCCAACGCCAACTTCGACAACCTGCGCTTCGTGGCGGAACAGGCGGAGCTGGGCGAGAAGCGGGAGGCCATCCTCGCCGTCACCATCCCCGAGCGGCCGGGCAGCTTCAAGGCCTTCTGCGAGCTCATCGGCGCCCGCGCCATCACCGAGTTCAACTACCGCTTGGCGGACCCGGACCGGGCTCATATCTTCGTGGGCCTGCAGATGGCGGACCGTTCGGAACTCGAACCGCTGCTGGCGCGCCTGCGGGCCAAGGGGCTCGAGGCTCAGGATCTGAGCGAGAACGAGATGGCCAAGCTCCACGTCCGCCACCTGGTGGGCGGTCGGGCCCCCGCGGCCACCCACGAGCGGCTCTACCGCTTCGAGTTCCCCGAGCGTCCCGGCGCCCTGCTCCGGTTCCTGGAGCGCATGAGCCGCGGCTGGAACATCTCCCTCTTCCACTACCGCAACCACGGCGCCGACTACGGCCGCGTCCTGGCCGGCATCCAGGTCCCCCCCGAGGACCAAGCTCCCTTTCAGGCCTTCCTGGACGGCCTGGGCTACCGGTTCGTGGATGAAGGCGACAACCCGGCGTACAAGCTGTTCCTGGGTTGAATGTTTGAACCCGCGAAACACGCGAAAGAACACGAAAATAGACCTGTCAACTTTTCGCGCGCCCGAAGGGCGATTCGCATCTTTCGCGATTCTAGGTGCTTCTCTAGAACAGCTTCCCCACCAGCGCCGCCAGGGCAGTCTCGGTGCGGAGGATGCGGGGGCCGAGATCGAGGGGGTGCAGGCCTGCCTTGAGGAGGCTCTGCACTTCGGCCTCCACCCAGCCGCCCTCGGGGCCGATGGCCAGGGTGACGGGAGCGGCCAGGACCTTCGGGGCCCCGGCGCCGGTGCCGGGGTGGGCCATGAGGCCCGTGCCGCCCGCCAGCAGGCCGGGCAGCTCGTCCTCCACGAAGGGCCGGAAGAGCCGCGCCAGGCGAAGGTCCGGCAGCACCGTGTCCTTGGCCTGCTCCAGGCCCAGGATCAACTGCTCGCGCAGGTTCCCGGGCTTCATCCTCGGGCTGGCCCAGTAGGCCTTCTCCACCTTCCAGGCGTTCAGCAGGACGATGCGGGCGGCGCCCAGGCTGGCGGCCGCGGCCACCACGCGGTTCAGGACCTTGGGTCGCGGCACGGCGATCAGGAGCGTCAGCGGCAGCTTGGGCGGCGGCGTCTGGTCCAGCGTCAGCTCCAGCTCAAGGGCCTTGTCGTCCAGGCGCAGCACCCGGCCCCGGCCCATCTTCCCGTTTAGCAGGCCCACGACCAGCTCATCGCCCACCGTGGCGCGATGGACCTCGCGGACATGGGCCAGGCGCCGACCCGTGAGGCGGGCCCGGGCCGGCGCCACCAGGTCCTCCGGCAGCAGCAGCACCAGGTTCAAGGCAGGTCCCGGGCCAGGAGCAGGTCGCGGTCGGTCTGGTTCCCCACCTGGAAGATGTGCTCGCCCACCTCGCGGAAGCCCGTCCGGCCGTAGAAGGCCAGGGCCTTGAGGTTGTTCTCCCACACGCCCAGCCAGAGGACGTCCGCGCCCCAGGTCCGCGCCATCTCCACCGCCTCCGCCATCAGGGCCGCGCCCCGGCCGCCGCCCTGGGCCGCGCGCAGCACGTAGATGCGCTGCAGCTCGACCGGGCGCTCGCCGGGGACGCCCGGCTCCCGATGGCCCAGGCGCAGCTGGAGGAAGCCCACAGGCACCCCATCGACCTCCAGGATCCGCGCGGGCCGGGAGGGATCCTCCAGCTCGGCGCGCTGGATGGCCTCGCCATAGGCGGTGGCCAGGAAAGCCTCCAGGTCCGGACCGGAGATGTACTGCTCGAAGGTCTCGTGGAAGGTGCGGGCGCCGAGATCCGCGAGGATGGCGGCGTCCTCCGGGGTGGCGGGTCGGATGGCGATGGCGGGCATGGACGCTACTTTCACTTGGGGTTGGAGCGGGGCTTCGTCTTGGCGCGGACGGCCACGGCGATGGCCTTGGCCATCCAGACCGCGAGCTGGTCCGGGTCCTCCAGCACCTCGACAGGCAGCTCGTAGTACTGCATCGGCCGCGCGGGATCGCCGAAGGGCATGAAGGGTCCCATGCCGGCGGCCTCGAAGTCGGGGCGGTTCGTGTCGTCCGCCTTGAAGTAGAGCGTGTCCTCCGCGGCCAGGGCGAAGGCGCGTCCGTCGGCGAAGAAGCAGAGACCGCCGAACATCCGCCGGGAGTCCACGGGGCGGATCTGCCCCATCTGCTCCAGGAGGTATGTGCGGTAGCTCACGGAAACGGCCATGGCGCCATGGTACTCTCCTCGCGGCACTGCCGGGACGCCCGGCGTTTTCACAGGATCCCCCATGCGGATCAACACCCTAGACGATCTCCTCCGCGCCGTGAAGGACCGCCCCCGCAAGCGCCTGGTGGTGGCCTGGGCCAACGACGCCCACACCCTGGAAGCCGTGAACGCCGCCGTGGAGGCCGGTCTGGTGGAGGCCATCCTCGTGGGCGACGAACCCGTCATGGTGAAGGTCTGTGGCGAACAGGGCATGGCGAAGGAGCGCTTCCGCATGGTCCACGCCGCCACGGACACCGAGGCCGCGGACAAGGCTGTGGCCATGGTGCGCTTCGGCGAGGCGGACCTCCTGATGAAGGGCCTGCTCAGCACCGAGAAGTACATGAAGGCCATCCTGAACAAGGACCAGGGCCTGCTGGACCCCGGCGCCATCCTCAGCCACGTGACCGTGATGGAGCACCCGGGCCATCCCAAGCTGCTCATCGCGGGCGACGTGGCCGTGATCCCCGAGCCGGAGTTCAAGGAGAAGGTGGCCATCCTCGGCTACCTGGTGCGGACCGCGAAGGCCCTGGGCGTCGAGACCCCCAAGGTGGCCGTGCTGGCCGCCTCCGAGCAGGTGCAGCCGAAGATGCGCGCCAGCGCCGAGGCCGCCCTGCTCTCCAAGATGGCTGACCGCGGCCAGATCAAAGGGACCCTCGTCGACGGGCCCATGGCCCTGGACGGCGCCATCGACCCTGAATCCGCGCGCATCAAGGGCATGACCGGCCCCGTGGCGGGCGACGCCGACTGCCTGCTCTTCCCCAACCTGGAGGCCGGCAACACCTTCTACAAGGCCGGCACCAAGCTGGGTGGCGCCGAGATCGCCGCCGTGGTGGCCGGAGCCAGGGTCCCCTGCGTGCTCAGCAGCCGGGGCGACACCGCCAAGACCAAGCTCAGTTCCATCGCCCTGGCGGCCCTGCTGGCTTAAAGCATCTACTTCTTCTCGACGTTCAGCTCCGAGAAGGTCATGAGGATCTGCTGCCTGTTCGCGCTCCCCATCCAGACGCTGAGATCGAGCGCCACAGGAAGCGGAAGCTCCTGGATGGCCTTGTTCTTGATCTGGACCTTCAGGCGTAGGGAGGATGCAGTGGACAGATACTCGGCGTCGTAGCCGGCCAGCACCAGCCCTCCCGGCTGGCGCTCGAAGGCGGGCCGGATGGTGGAGTCGAAGGCCGGGCTCTTCACCTTCATCTCGGTGATGGTGAAGGTCCGGTCCATCTGGAGGTGGACCTTGATGTCCCCCGTCTCCTCCCAGTCCACCAGGTAGTGGGAGCCTGCGTCCTCCAGCCGGGCGGAGGTGCCCGCGGGCGGGAACGGAGTGTTCACCATGAAGGGGGCCCAGGTCTGGAAGAAGCCCGTGAGGGTCTGCTCCATGCCGTTGTAGACCTGGTTCAGCCCGGCCGTGGTCTGGGGATTCGGGCTGTCCACGGTGTTGTGCGAGACCTGGGCGTCGCCCTGGGGGCCCACCAGCACGTCGAAGCGGACCTTCGCGAAGAGGTCCAGGGCCGCCCGGTACCCCTCCGGGTTCGTCTTCGCCTGCTCCGCCAGCATGGCGGCCCAATCCGGCGTCGCGACAAAGCGGTAGCGGTTGAAGCCCTTCCCGGCCAGGTTCACATAGGCCGCACGGGCCTTCTGGAGCACCGCTTCGGGGTCGGCCACGACCTTAGGCGCCGTGGCTTTCGGCGCGGCCTTGGGGGGCGCCGCCTGGAGTGCGGGTCCCCAGGCCGTCAGGCCGAGTCCGGCCGAGGCGAGGAGGAGGATCGGGGCAAGGCGGCGGCGGTGGCTCAAGGGGCCCTCCGGGAGGTCAGGTTTCGACGATGGATGGCCCCAGTCTAAGGGCGTTCTCAGGCTGGTGGGTAATCCTTGGCCATTTCCCGGCCGGAGAGGACGCGCAGGGCGCCCTTGGCGAGGGCGGCCATCTCGTTCTCGCCGGGATAGACCTTCACGGGGCAGCCGAGGGCGGCGGTCAGGCGAGTCAGCTCCGCCACCAGCTTCGGGGAGCGGGCCATGCCTCCCGTGAGGAGGATGGCGTCGATGGAAGCGCCCTCGAAGGCGGGTGCCAGCGCCGTGATGGCCTTGGCGATCTGGTAGATCATGGCGTCATAGACCAGCGTGGCTTCGACGTCCCCGGCCTCCACCCGGCGCTCCACCTCGCGCATGTCCGAGGTGCCCAGCAGGTCGATCATGCCGCCCCGGCCCTTGTTCTTGAGCTTCAACTCGGCCTTGGTGTACTTGCCGGAGAAGCAGAGGTCGATGAGCTGGCCCGCGGGCAGGGTGCCCGTGCGCTGGGGCGAGAAGGGCCCTTCCCCGTCCAGGCCGTTGTTCACGTCGATGTAGCGGCCCTTGCGGTGGGCGCCCACGGTGATGCCGCCTCCCATGTGGGCCACGATGACATTCACGCGCTCGTAGAAGGTCTCGTGCTCCTCTGCGTAGCGCCTGGCCGTGGCGATCTGGTTCAGGGCATGGCTGATCACGCGGCGGGGCAACTCCTTCAGGCCGGATACCTTCACCTTCGGATCGGCCTCGTCCACCACCACCGGATCCACGATGTAGGCCGGGGTACCCGTGCCGGCCACCAGCTCGGCGGCGATGAGGGCTCCCAGGTTCGAGGCGTGCTCTCCGCGCGACCCTTGTTTCAGGTCCTCCAGCATGGGAGCTCCCACCCGCCAGGTGCCGTGGGGGATGGGCCGCAGGAGGCCCCCCCGCCCGGCCACGGCGTCGAGGTCCGCAGGGGTGAAGCCCCGGTCCCGCAGGAAGCACAGGACCGCATCCTTGCGGAAGGCGAACTGCTCGGTGATGGGGTGGCCCTCGAAGGGCTTCAGCTCTTCGGCGGGATGCTGGAGCTCCTCCGTGAACCGCTCCTCATCGCCTTCGAAGATCGAGGTCTTGGTGGACGTCGATCCGGGGTTCAGCACCAGCACGCGATGGCGCCGGAAGAAGGTGTCCTTGGGCGTCCGCTTCCACTCGCCGTAGGCGTGCAGGCGCATGACGGAGGCCTTGATGGCCAGGCGGATGTCCTCGGGCGTGCAGTCCATGGGCAGGTCCACGCCCTGGAACCAGAGGCCGAACATGACGGGGAACTTCTTCGCCTCCGGGAACCGCGTGGCGTAGAGGTGGTAGAGCAGGTTCCCCATGTCCAGGTTGGGGCAAACGATCACATTGGGGACGCCTTCCCAGGGCAGGCCGTCCGCATGGTACAGGTCCGCGGAGCGGCGCGAGAGGGCCACGCTGACCTTCACCTCCCCACGGATGTGGATGCTGGCGTAGCGCGTGTGGTGGGCGATGCGTTCCGCGAGGATCTCCGGCACCAGCTCGGCGGCCTGCCGCACCAGCTCGGGCGATGGTCCCTCGTCGCTGCCGCGGTTGGAGTAGGACACCATGGCACAGCGGATCTCCGGCAGCACCTCCTCGGGGATGAGGTCGCGGGCCACCGCGCAGGTGCCCACAGCCACTTCCGCCAGCGTGCGCGGCGTCATCGTCGCGTTCACGCCCACGTCGCCGAACACCACGATGTTGCGGGGGTAGACCTCCTCGGGATGCTCGTCCGGCAGCACGAACACGCCCGCCTCGCAGGCGACGCTGCGCTGGGACAGGATGTCCACCATGGGGCGGAAGAAGGCCTTGGGCTCGTGGATGGCACCGCCCACCACCAGGTCGGCGTGCCCGAGCTTCACCGCCCAGATGCCGAAGCGGCCGGGCTCCCGGACCAGGTCCCGGGCCTCCGCGATCCCGATGGGCCGCTGGTGGGTTCTTCCGAACTCCACGCAGGCTGCGGCGAAGGACTCCACCAGGTCCGGCCGGGAGGCGGGATCCACGAAGGCGCTCTCGGAGAGGGTGTAGGCCACCCGGTCCGCACCCAGGTGCGCCAGCCGCTGGGCGGCCACGGCCCGGACCTCGGCCTCGGGCGCGAGGAAGACCGGGCGGATGAAGCGCCCGAGGAAACAGGCGGCTTCGAGTGTGCGGGGATCCAGGGCCTCCGGGAACATCACCGTGGGACGGTTCCGGGGCACGGCCAGGAGACGACTGTCGAGGGACGCTTCGATGTCAAACATGGGGCTCCGCATCGCTTGAAAAGCCTTGCAGCGCAGAGTCTAGCAGGCAGCGGATTCTATTTTGCCGATCCCGTGGTCACATATCCGGCGACCGGTCTGCGACTTGGGCCGACTCCACCCAGATCACCTCGCAGGACCCGTCCCCGGTATCCGTCCGGCTCAGGCTGCTCATCCAGTGCCAGCCGTCCTTCCCGTCCGCCCGCACGAGCTGGCCCTTCAGGTGGACCAGCTGTCCGACCCGGGCCGCTTTCAGGCGCCGGGCGACACCCCCGTTCGCGGGGATCATGTGCATGTTGGCGCTGTGGCTGACGACCTGGGTTTCCAGTATGGGCATGCGCGCCGATCGCCAGAAGTACCAGCGGTCCCGCTGGTCGATGGTGAAGGCCTCCAGGACGCGCGAATCGGACATGGGGCCCCATCCCAGGGCCAAGTCCACGGGCGACAGCTCCGCCGCCCGATCGAAGCGGTAGCGTTCCTTGCCAAGGATGCGCGCATGGATGTCGAAGGCGGCGAGTGGCGTGATGGTGTGGTTCTTGAAGGTCCACGTGGCCGTCGATTCCAGGGGTTCCTGGATCGGTTCCTCCGGCGCGAGGGCGCCTGCAGGCTGGGATACGGCCCGCTGGTCCCACCACAGGAACGCGGCGATCAGGACCAGACCCGCCATGATCAGGCTTCCTCGGCGCTCACGCCATCCCTCGAGCCATTCATCCATGGCCCAAGGCTACCCTGACCGGAGGCCCGGGCCCCGGATCAGAACTTCACGACATCCGTGGCGACGAACTGGTGGTGCTCCGTGCCCGGCTCCCGGACCAGCGGGTAGGCGATGGTCAGCAGGAACACCCGCCCGACCGAACTCTTCAGGTTGCCGAGGCGCAGGCCACCCCCCACGTCCACGTAGGTGCGGCTCCATCGCCCGGTATCGGTCCGATGGATGGCGCCGGCGTCCGCGTAGGCCACGAACCCGAGCCGCAGGATGCCGAGCCAGTCGTAGGAGGTGTTGACGCGCTCCTCGAGGGAGGCCATCCATCGGCGATCCCCCAGCAGCAGGTGGTTCCCGTATCCCCGCATCCCGTCCATCCCGCCCAGGTAGAGGTAGGACTCGGGCTCCGGCCGGCGGACCGCGTCCAGCTGCACATAGGCCGCCTGGGTCTGCGCCCGGAAACCCTGGTAGTAGGTGGTCAGGCTGAGCGTCGCGAAGGCGTCCCGCCAGCCGTCGGGTTCATGCCGGGCCGCCCCCTTGGTTCGGAGCAGGATGAGGGAACTGTCCCCCGGCGCCCACCCCTTGGAGGCGCTGATCCGGACAAAGGGCGAGTCGAGGTCACTCCCCAGGCTCTTCAGATGGGAGCCCACGCTGACGCTCGCCGCCCACCCGAGGTTGTAGTCCTCGGAATGGGTCATGCCCGCGAGGTCCCGGAACGTCCGGAACTGGTCCTCGAACAGGCTCCACGAGACGTGGAGGCCCCGCAGCCGACGATTCGTCAACGAGGGGACGGGGAGGCTCCCGGCATCCAGGGTCTGGATCGGGCCGTGCTCGGATCGGCTCAGGTCCAGCCCCCCGCCCAGCCGCACAGCCCGGCCGTCCAGCACCGCCGTGGCCATGGAGCCTTCGGCCAGGAGGCCCTCCTGCCGGGAGGCGAAGGCGTAGGCGGTGAGCTCCTGGTTGTAGACCGACTGGATGGCGTCCGAGGAGGAGGCCCTGAATGTCATGGACCAGGGCGTTTCCAGCCCCCGATACGGCTTCGAGAGCTCGAGGTAGCGGGTCTTCCCGTCCGAGAGCACCTGGTAGCGCGAATCCAGCGTCCATTGGGTGCCCAGGATCTGCCGGTCCAGGTACTGCATCGTCTCGATGGAGCGCTCGGGCGTGCGCTCGTGGGACAGGATCAGGTCTTTCCCGTAGCCCAGGAAGTTGGCCTCGTGAAGGGAGAACCCGAAATTCCGCTGGCCGCCCACCTGGGTGAAGCCCGCGCTGCCCTTCAAGGTCCAGGCATCCCGGGTGCGGACCACCGCCCTGACCGCCCCGGTCTCGTCCACCTGGGGGTCGATCTGGGCGTCCTTGAAGAACCGGAAGGTCCGCAGGTTCCGCTCAGCCTCGTGGATCAGCCGGGCATTCACGGGATCCCCAGGCTTGAAGGGGATCTCCCGGCGCACCACCTGCTCCCGCGTCTGGATGTGCAGGAAGTTGGCGGTGCGTCCGATCCAATGGTTCTCGTGGGGAAGGGAGAGATCGAAGACATCTCCCACGCGGATGTCGATGTCCGCGATACGCGCCTGCCGGGCCTCCAGCTCCTCCCAGGTGGGCGGCGCCTGGGCGCCGAGCATGGCTCCGACCAGGACCCCCGCCAGGGCAGCCTTCCGGCAGAAGCGATCCGGACGTCGGCCCCTCCCCTGCGCGATGGACATGCCCAAGCCTAGGCGAAATGGTGACGGCCGTCACGGCGGATAGGGGGGATCCGCCTATGATTCGTGCCTTCGTATGGTTCTTTCCGCGCAGGATCCCAGTCATCCGCTCCTCCCGGAGCCGGGACGCAGGACCGCGGAAAGTTCCCTGAATCCGGGCGGGACGGCGCGCCGGGTCGGTACACTCCCAGAAACCCGTCCTTTGGAGTCCTCATGGACCTCACCTGGCTTTCCGCCAACCCCGGCCCGACCCTGCTGGCCCTGCTCGCCATCACCTTCGTGGTGGTGCTCCTCAGCAAGTGGATCCGCTACATCCCCAACAACCGCGTGGGCATCGTCGAGAAACTCATCAGCCGGAAGGGCTCGGTCAAGACCGGCCTCATCGCCCTCAGCGGCGAGGCCGGCTACCAGCCCCAGCTCCTGCGTGGCGGCTGGCACCTGCTCACACCCTTCCAGTACCGCATCCACAAGATGCCCCTGGTGACCATCCCCCAAGGCAAGATCGGCTACATCTTCGCCCGGGACGGCCATGACCTGCCGCCCTCCCAGGCCCTCGCCAGCAATGCCCACGGCGCCGACTTCCAGGATGTGGTGGCCTTCATCCAAAGCGGTGGCGAGAAAGGCCCTCAGCGCCAGATCCTGCGCGAGGGCATCTATGCCATCAACCTGGTGCAGTTCGTCGTGCTCACCGAGGACCGGCTCTTCTACCTGCCCCTGGATCCCGGCGAGCTGGACACCTTCCAGAAGATGAGCGCCATTATCACCGAGCGTGGCGGCTGGCGCCCCGTGATCATCAAGGGCACGGACGACGCTGTGGGCATCGTCACCGTCCATGACGGTCCCAGCCTGGCCAGCGGCGAGATCATCGCGCCCACCGTGGGCGAGGATCCCCACCAGGCGGCGACCTACCACAACAACTTCCAGGACGCCGACAAGTTCCTGGTGGCGGGTGGCCAGCGCGGGCGCCAGTACCAGGTGCTGGTGGAGGGCACCTACTACATCAACCGTCTCTTCGCCACGGTGGAGCTGATCCCGAAGACCGTGGTGGAAGTGGGCACCGTGGGCGTGGTGGTGAGCTACACGGGCGCCATCGGCGCCGACATCAGCGGCCAGGAGTACCGCCACGGCGAGCTGGTGGCCAAAGGCAGCCGTGGCGTGTGGAGCGAGCCCCTGCTGCCCGGCAAGTACGCCTTCAACACCTACGCCGGCAAGGTGCTCATGGTGCCTACCACCAACTTCATCCTGAAGTGGTCGAAGGGCGAGGTGGGCAGCCACAAGTTCGACGAGAACCTGGCGGAGGTGAGCCTCATCACCAAGGACGCCTTCGAGCCCAGCCTGCCACTCTCCGTGGTGGTCCACATCGACTACCGCAAGGCGCCCCTCGTCATCCAGCGCTTCGGCGACATCAAGAAGCTGGTGGAGCAGACGCTGGATCCCATGGTCAGCGCCTACTTCAAGAACATCGGCCAGACGCGCACCCTCATCCAGCTCATCCAGGACCGCAGCGCCATCCAGGAGCAGAGCGGCACCCAGATGAAGGAGAAGTTCGCCCAGTACAACCTCGAGCTGCAGGAGGTACTCATCGGCACGCCCACCAGCGGCGCGCCCGGCGGGCAGATCGAGCAGATCCTCGTCCAGCTCCGCAGCCGCCAGATCGCCGATGAACAGGTGGAGACCTACGGCCGCCAGCAGAGCGCCGCGGTGAAGGAGCGGGAGCTGCGCGAGGCCGAGGCCCGGGCCAAGCAGCAGACCCTGCTGACGGAATCCGCCATCGGCATCGAGGTGCAGAGCAACCAGGGCAAGGCCGACTACGCCAAGGCCCAGCAGCAGGCGGCGCAGATCCAGACGCTGGCCGGCGCCGAGGCGGAGAAGGTGCGCCTCATGGGCGAGGGCGAGGCCAAGCGCATCAAGGTCATGGCCGAAGCCCAGGCCGAGCAGGCCGCCCGCGTGGGCATCGCCCAGGCCATGGCCATCGAGGAGCAGGTCCGCGCCTACGGCGGCCCCCAATTCCAGCTGGTGCAGCAGGTCATGAGCCGCTTCGCCGAGGCCATCGAGAAGTCCCAGGTGGATGTCGTGCCCAAGATCCACATGGGCGGCGACAAGGGCGGCGGCAGCCTCATCGAGAGCCTGCTTGGCCTCCTCCTCAGCGAGAAGGCCGGCCAGCTGGCGGGCGTGGTGCCCACCGCGGCCAATCCCGAGGCCGAGGCCCTGAAGGCAGCCCTGAGGCAGAACCTCACGAAGTAGGCCCGGATCGTCCTCCGGCAAGGGGCGGCATCAGCCGCCCCTTGCTCTGTGCTAGCTTGGGGGTCTCATCCCGGACGACCGCCCATGCTGCCTCTGCTGCCTCCGTTTCTCATGGCCCAGGTCCAATCCCAAGGGCTCATCATGCCCCTGCCCCCTCCGGCGGAGGCCCTTCTCAAGGCCCAGGACTGGGGAGGGCTCGCCGACTGGTTCGAGACGGTTTCGCCAGCCCTGCGCGGAACCCACTACGAACTCTGGATGCGCTGCCTCAACCGCAGCCAGCGGTGGAGCCGCCTGCTGGAAGTGTGCGAGGCCGTGCAGCCCCAGCTCGAGGCGAAATCCGGCCCCCGGCTTGGCACCTGCCGCCTCTACCGCGCCCAGGCCCTGAGCCAGCTCGGCCGCCATCGCGAGGCGGCCGCGGCCCATGCAGAAAACGGAAAGCTCGGCCATCCGGACGGGTACCCCAACGCCTGCGCCGAGGACCGGATGGCTCAGGACTGGCCCGCGCTGCTCACCCACGCGGAGGCCCTGCTGGCCCTGCGGCCGGGGGGCGCCACGGCCACCGCCTGGAAGGGCGAGGCCCTGGCCCGCATGGACCGCTTCACCGAGGCCGAGCCCTTCCTGAAGGAGGCGGTGGCGAAGGATCCCGGGATCGCGTACGCCTGGAACAACCTGGGCCGCTGTCTGAACGAACGGCAAGCCTGGACCGAGGCCGACGATGCGTTGAACCGTGCCCTGGCCCTGGAGCCGAACCAGCTCGAGGCGCTCTTCAACCGGGGCCGGGCCCGGTTCGAGCTGAAGCGCTACCAGGAGAGCCGGGACGACTTCCGTGCGGCCCTGGCCCTCCACCCGGATGATCCGGTGATCGCCGAGAACCTGCGGCAGGCCGAGCGCTACGCCGCCCTCCCGGCGCCGAAGATGAAGCGGCGCTGAGAGGGCGGCTGGGCCCTCGCGGTCGGATCAGTCTTGCCGGGTCAGCATGGCCATGGATTTCTTGAGGCTCACACGCATCCGCTCGAAGGCGCGGATGAGCAGGCCGATCTCGTCTTCACGGTCCGTCTCGAGCTTCAGCTCCACATTGCCCATGCTGATCTCTTTGGCCTGTCCGGCGAGCTGGACCAGGGGACCGACGATCTCGGCCCGGAGGTACGCCGCGCCCAGCACGAAGCTGCCCGCGAACACCAGGACCGTGATGAGGATCAAGGTCCACAGCGCCGTGCGCTCGTTCCGGACCTGGTCGGTCACGTCGTTGAGGGTGAGCACCACGCCCACCTGCTTGCCGGAGGAATCCTTGAGCGGGAAGGCCCCCTTGGCGAGGCTGGCCCCGCTCCGGTCCAGGGTTCCGAAGTACTCGGGCGCCGCCGTCTTGCGGAAGTCGTCCTCGGAGACCAGGGCTGCCGCGGTCTTGGCATCCGGCAGAGTGGTGCTGACCATGACGAAGCCCTTGAACTGGTTCCAGGTGTCGGGCTTGCCCGAGGCCTTCATGGTCTTGTGGTACTGCTCCTCGTCCAGGAAGCGCTTGTCGACCATCACGGCCACGTCCACGCCGGTCTCGCGCTTCACCAGCTGGTCGAAGTGGTCGATCTCCTCGCCGAATTCCAGGAACCCGATCAGGTTCCCAACGTGGAGGTACGGCATGACCACGCGCAGGGCGAAGGCGGTCTTCCCCAGCTCGATCCCGCTGATGGTCTTCCCCGCCGCCCGGGACTGGAGGAAGGTGTCCCGCTGGATCGAGTCGCCGAAGTTCCCCGGGTCATGGGCCCTCAGGAAGCAGGTGCCGTCCTTGTCGATGAAGTAGAGGTGCGTGATCCCGTAGCGGGACTTGTTCGTCCGGTAGACGTCCTGCACTGCATCCAGGAGCTTCTGGCGATCCTGGTGATCCGCGTAGATCTGCCGCACGGCCGCGTTGGTGGCGAAGCTGTCCATGCCCGCGGCCAGCATCTTGGCGTCGCCCTGGAGGATGAGGTTGTAGGCGCCCTGGGACCGTTCCACCGCCTTCGTGGCGTTCAAGGCCAGGTCCTTGCGCGCGGACACCAGGAGGACCCCTGAGAAGACCGCCACCATCAGCAGTTCCAGAATGAGGATTCCGCCCAGCATCTTGAAACGGATGCTTCGCTTGAGGGCTCCAAAGTCCATGCATGACCTCCAGGTGTCGGGTTCAGCCGAGGATGGCGCGGGCTTCCTGCAGGAAGGCCTTCTGGTCGGCGGGGTCGTCGAGCTCCTTCGCCAGGCGGGCCGCGAACTCACTTGGGTCCCCCGCTCCGGGGCCGGAGGACCAGTCGGCCTGGATCCTCGTGAAGAGGAGGTCGCCGATGGGACCGATGCGGACCATGAAGGCCTCCTTCAGCGCACCCAGGGCCGAGTACTTCGGGGGGGCTGACGGGGGCAGGGATCGTGATGGGGCCGCCTCCACCTTCTCGAGCCGGTGCGCGGCCTGGACCAGGGCCAGGCTCACGAGCTGGACATTGGTGGCGCCACCGCACAGAGCGAGGATCGCCCCCTTCGAAAAGGGGCGGAGAACCAGGCGTCCCCCGTTGTACCGGAGGTCCAGGCCGCCCTCGTCGCCCTGGAGGGCCTGCCGGACCATGAAGTCCTCCGCGAGGAGCTGGGCCATTCCCCGGAGGCTCTCCATGGGATAGCTGGCGGGAAAATCAGCGGCCAGGACCGCGCCTTCCGGACTGTAGGCCATGGCCCCGACCGCTCCGGGGATGCTGAGGACCTGATGGAGGATCTCGTGGGCGTCGGTCATCGACCGGTCCTGTGCGGCGCCAGGGCCTGCCGGATCCCGGCCTCCACGGTCTCAGGGGCGGCTCCTTCCGCCAGGCTGACCGCGAGGCTCGTCTCCTTGGACCGGAACAGCAGCATCCGCTCCGGCCCCCCGTGCGTCGCGGCAACCTGGAATTCGCCCAGGCCGAAGGCCTCTCCGAGGGGCGCCGCCACCATGCTCGCGAGATACGCCCCACGGGCAGCCAGCCCTTCGACGTCGGAGCCCGCGCGGCCGCGAGGCGACCCGTGGCGGTCCATGAAGATGCCGAGGGCGACGCCGCTGACGCGTTCGACGGCCTTCAGGGGATCGTTGGAATGGGCAGAGGGGGAATGGTCGTGAGGCACCCCGGCCCTGGGCTCGACCAGGCCACGGCGGCTCTCGTCAAGCCACTGGTGCGCCGACAGGAGCAGGTGCTCCCGGCGCTTCTGGATGGACCGGCGCAGGCTCGTCACATTGGGCTGCAGCCGGAAGTTCCCTCCGGGCCAACCCATGATGTGGTTGAAGGCCTCCTCACCGCTGAGGCTGCCCACCTCGGCATGCACCACCTCGCCCTGCTGGAAGAAGATCTGCCCCTCCCGCTCCTGGTAGGTGACGAGGATGGAGCCCGAGAACAGGTTCTGCCCCTCCAGCTGGATCACGTCCGCCAGGGCGAGGTGCGAGATGGCCCCTTCGAACCCGGCCCGATCCTGGTCTCCGGGCGCCTCGACCAGGCCGGTCGAAGGCTCGGGATGGGTGGGAAACATGTCCTTCGCCGCCATCGCCATGGGAATGCCTCAAGAGGAAGTTTTCGAGAGAGGCCCATCCAGGATCTGCTTCTCCCCAGCGGGAGGGCAGCCATATTCTTTACCCTAAGGTATTGTATTTTTCACCCCTCCGGGTGAACTGTGCCCAAAATCACGCCCTTTCATGCTTCGGTCGGCCCGGAACGGCGCTGCCTCGAGGCGGGCGCCCTACACTGGATCCCATGTCCGACGCCCTCCTCACCGACCTCCTCGACGGCTGCCGCCGGCTCCATGCGGGCGGTCTCCTGGCGGCCTCGGACGGCAACCTCTCGGTGCGCCTGCCCAACGGCCTCATCGCCATGACGCCCAGCGGCGTGCCCAAGGCCAAGGTGCGCCGGGAGGATCTGGCCCACCTCACGCTGGAGGGCGAGGTCCTCTCCGGCCGTCCCAGCAGCGAGCGGGCCATGCACCTGGCCATCTACCGGGCGGTGCCGGAAGCGAAGGCGGTGGTTCACGCCCACCCGCCCACGGCCATCGCCTGGAGTCTCGCCCGACCCGAGTTGGCCGAGCTCCCCTCGGACGGCCTGCCCGAGGTGATCCTCGCCGCGGGCCGCATCCCCATCGTGCCCATGGCCATCCCCGGCACCGAGGCCATGGGGACGAACCTCCTGCCCTTTCTGCCCGCCCACCGCCTCATGATCCTGGCCCGCCACGGCGGCCTCTGCTGGGGCGAGCACCTGGACGAGGCCGTGGGCGGCCTCGAGCGCCTGGAGCAGGTGGCCCAGATCCTGTGGAAGGCCGAGGCCCTGGGCGGCGCCAAGCCCCTGCCCGACTCCGACCTCGCGGACCTGCGAGCCCTGCGCGCGAAGATCGGGCCCCGGATCATCTGAATGAATGCAACCGAGAAAACACCCGCGGAGATCGCTGAGATCAAGGAGGCCGCGGAGGGAATCTGGATTCCTCTTGATGGCGTCCTACCATGCTTTCCTCTGCGATCCTCCGCCCCCTCTGCGATCTCCGCGTGTGTCTTTGCCGTTGGCTCGATCATTCATGGATAGGAATCCAGCATGAACCCCTTTGAATCCCTCGGACTGAAACACGACGGCCGCACGCTCTGGGTGCTCGACCAGACGCAGCTTCCGGATGCGGAGGTCTGGCTGGACGGCAGCGAGCCGGCGGTCATGGTGGGTCTCATCAAGCGCCTGGCCGTTCGCGGCGCGCCGCTCATCGGCGTGGCGGCGGCGGCGAGCCTCGCCACTTTCGCGCACCGGGGAGCCTCCGCCACTGGGTACGCCACGGCCTGCACGGCCCTGCGCGCCGCCCGGCCCACGGCCGTGAACCTCATGTGGGCCATGGACCGCATGAAGGATGCGGCCGATCCCGTGGCCGAAGCCCAGGCCATCTTCGAGGAGGACGTGCGCCTCTGCGAAGGCATGGCCCAGCACGGCGCGGCACTCATCCAGGATGGTGAAGGGATCCTCACCCACTGCAACACCGGTGGCCTCGCCACCGCGGGCATCGGCACGGCACTGGGCGTCATCCGGCGGGCGCATGAGCAGGGCAAGCGCATCCACGTCTATGCCGACGAGACCAGGCCCCTGCTCCAGGGCGGCCGGCTCACCGCCTGGGAGCTGCGCAAGCTGGGCATCCCCTCGACCCTCATCACCGACAGCATGGCGGCCCTGCTCTTGCGCGACGGCAAGGTGCAGCGCGTACTGGTGGGCTCGGATCGTGTGGCCGCCAACGGCGACTTCGCCAACAAGGTGGGCACCTACGGCGTGGCCGTGCAGGCCCGGCACCACGGTGTCCCCTTCCATCCCGTGGCCCCGTCCAGCACCGTGGATCTCGCCTGCCCCAACGGAGCCGCCATCCCCATCGAGCTTCGGGACGAGGCCGAAGTGCGAGGCTACGGAGCCTGGCGCTGGGCCCCGGAGGGCATGCCCACCTGGAACCCCAGCTTCGACGTCACCCCCGTGGACCTCGTCACCAGCCTCGTCCTCGACCACGGCGTGTATCCCCGCGCCGAACTCCAACGCGGCGTGCTTTCTGAAGCTCTGGGGAAGAAAAGAATCAGATAAGCAGAGGAAAGCAGAGCGACGGAGGAAAGCGGAGAAAGATCCATTTTCTTCTCCGCTTTCCTCCGCTTCTCCGTTGTCCTCCGCTTCAAGACTTCTTTTCTCAAAACCCTACCGCGCCTCCGGCGTGTTGGTCTTCGCTCTGAACCCCTCGGGCGGGTAGATGTAGTCCAGGTCGAAGCAGGCGGTGCAGAACTCCTGGCGACGGCCCGGCAGCAGGCCCTCGAAGTCGGCGACGTCCAGCCAGCGCAGGCTGTCGGCGCCCAGGTACTCGCAGATCTCCGCCTCGGACATGCGGTTGGCGATGAGCTCTTCGCGGGTGGGAGTGTCGATGCCGTAGAAGCAGGGGCCGATGACCTTGGGGGAGCCGATGCGGACGTGGATCTCCTTCGCGCCGGCGGACCTCACCATCCGCACGATCTTGCGCAGGCTGGTGCCCCGGACGATGGAGTCGTCGATGAGCACCACCCGCTTGCCCGGAAAGAAATCCGGCAGCGGGTTGAACTTCTGCTTCACGCCCTCGTCCCGGCTGGCCTGGGTGGGCTTGATGAAGGTGCGGCCCACATAGTGGTTCCGCAGCAGCCCCATGCCGAACTCGGCCTTCTTGGTCCTGGCGTACCCCAGGGCGATGAAGTTGGAGGAGTCCGGGACGGGCATCACCACCAGGTCCTCGCCGTTGGCCAAGGCCCCATCTTTGGCGGCCATGCAGGCTCCGATGCGCTCCCGGGCCTGGTAGACCGATTCCCCGAAGATGGTGCTGTCGGGGCGGGAGAAGTAGATGAGCTCGAAGACGCAATGCCGGGCCCGAAGTGGGGCGGAGGCCACGGACACCACGGGTCGGCCCTTCTCCAGGCGCAGGATCTCGCCGGGCTTCACCTCCCGCAGGCGGCGGGATCCGATGATGCCGAAGCCGCAGCACTCCGACGCGAAGACCGTGCCCTCGCTGGCGGGCTCGCCCTCCCCATCGTGCCCCAGGTGGCCCATGACGAAGGGGCGGAAGCCATGGGGATCGCGGAAGGCATAGAGGCGGTCCTTGTACATCAGCACCGTGGAGAACGCACCCTTCAGCTCGCCCTGGACCCGGGCGATGGCCTGCTCGATGCTCATCCCGTCCCGCACGTGGTAGAGGGCGATGAGCCGGCCGATCAGCTCGGCGTCGTTGTCGCTCTTGAAGACCACGCCGTCCCGCTCCATGCCCGCCCGCAGCTCTCCGTAGTTGATGAGGTCGCCGTTGGAGGCGATGGCCATGACCGGCCCCTCCGCCAGTTCGATGGCGTGGGGCTGGGCGTTCGCCACGTCGCTGCAGCCCGCGGTGGGATACCGGACATGCCCGATGGCGGTCGCGCCTGAGAGGCGGGCCTGGGCCTCCTCGTCGAGCACCTGCTTCACGAGCCCCATGCCCTTGTGGGCCACGATGCGGCCTGCGGCGTCCCTGGCGGCGGCGCCGCAGCTCTCCTGCCCCCGGTGCTGGATGGCGAAGAGGATGGAGGAGACGATCGACGTGGCTCCCTCGGCTTCAAACACACCTGCGATGCCACACACGCTCAGCCTCCCGGAACAGATCCTCCAGGATACCAAGCGATCCGCGGCCTCCAGAGACCGCGGCGGCTATTGTCCCCGGCCGCTCAGGGCCTGGAGGCCCACGCCGATGACGATGATCGTGAGGGCCACCCAGCGCATGGGCGTCATGGCCTCGCCGAGGAAGGTCCGGGCCATGAGCGCGTTGGCGACGAACCCGAGCGCCAGGAAGGGATAGGCGTAGTTCACCTGCACCATGGACAGGGCGCCAAGCCACACGACCACGCTCACCGCGTAGCAGGCGAGGCCGGCCAGCACCCAGGGTTCGAGCATCAGCCTGAACAGAGGGCCCACGGCCAGCTGCATGCCGCCAGCGGCCTGGAGGCCTTTCTTGAGGCAGATCTGCGCGGCCGCATTCAGCAGCACACCCAGCACGATCAGGGGAATGGCCTTCAAGTTGGGGCTCACGGGGTCTCCGGGACAGAGGCGGCGAGGTGGGCTTCCAGGGCGTCCCAGATGATGCCGGCGGGCACCTGGGTCATGCAGGGGTGGTCCGGCAGCGGGCAGTGCCACTTCTGGCACTCGAGGCAGGCAAGGTCCTCCTTGCGCACCACAGTCACCTTCGGCCCCCGGGGCGCCGTATGCCGCGGGATGGTGGGCCCGAACACCACCACCACCGGGGTGCCGACGACCGCCGCCAGGTGGGCCAGCCCGGAATCGTTGGCCAGCACCGCCTGGGCGCCCGCCAGCCATGCGGCACTCTGGGACCAAGGGATCCGCGCCGTCAGGTCCAGCGCCTCGGGCACGCGCTGGCGGAAGGCCTCGGCCCTGGTCACGTCGTCTCCGGGACCGCCCAGCACCACGATGCGCAGGCCCGCCGCCAGCGTGCGATGGGCGAGGTCCACCAGGAGGTCCAGGCCCAGGCGCTTGGCCCCCGCCGCCGCGCCCATGGCGAAGGCCACGTAGGGATCCCGATCGAGGCCATGGTCCCTGCGGACGGCCTCCACGAAGGCGAGGCTCTCCTCCCTGGGACGGAACGGGAGGAAGGCCGGAGCGCCCAGCTCGGGGTAGCCGAGCCGCACGATGTCGCGGTACCGGTCGAGGGAATGGTCATCCCGCTTCCAGTACTTGAGGCTGGACGTGAGCAGCAGGGAGGCCCCCCCGTCTCCGCAGCCCACCCGCCGCGGCACCCTCGCCACGAAGGCGGCGGCCGGGGCGCGCAGGCTCTTGGCCAGGGCCAGCAGGGAGGCCGGCTGGTGATTCCGCAGCAACCGGGCTCCTTCCAGCAGGCCCGCCTTCTTCGGGGGATCGGGCACAACGCCGACGTAGCCCGGGGATCCTTCGAACAGCTCCACCGTGGCCGCCGGGCCCCAGGCCACCAGGGGCTGGCCCGCGGCCAGAAGGGGCGCGGCAGCCTGGTGCATCAGGATGGCGTCGCCCACGAAGCGGGGCATGCGGATCCAGTGGGCGCCGGCCGGAATCACGGCCTCCTCCTGAGGAGCAGGATCTCGCCGCCGCCCGTGGGCACGGCCAGCAGCACCTCGAACCGGGCTCGCAGGGCGGGCGTCATGCCCCAGGCGTCCTGCTCCCACTCGCCGCGCTGGGCCACCAGCCGGGCCTCCGGGTCGAGAGTCTCCAGGGCTTCGGCCCGCCGCAGCTCGGGCATGAGGTGGTCCGTGTAGACCATGACCCCGCTGCGGATGGTCTGCCAGTAGAAGACCTGCCGCCCGGCGATCAGGGGCTGGACAGCCACGGTCCAGCGGCGGTAGCTCTTCTGCGGATTCAGCAGCCGGAAGCCCCAGGTGCCGCCCACCAGGTAGAGCAGGCCGAGGGCCAGAGCCGCTGTCGGAACGAGGTGCCTGGACCGCTGCCTCCAGGCCAGGACCGCCACGGCGACCGTCCCCGCCCCCAGGACCAGGGCCATGAGGCGGATGGGTCCCTGGAAGGCCGCCAACTGAGTCTGCACCTTCGCTCCGCCCGCTCCCGTCGCGACGGCAGCCAGGGCGAAGGCCGGCAGCGCGAGGCCGACCGTGAGCAGAAGGCCCAGCCGCCGGGCGCGGGAGTCCTCCAACCGCCGGAACAGATCGCCGACGAGCAGGGCCAGGAAGGGGTAGCCCATGAGCAGATACTTGCCCTGCTTGCTCTGCACGGCGCTGAGGAAGACGAAGGGCACCAGGAAGGCCAGCAGGGCGAAGCGCTTCGCGGGATCTCCCAGGGACCGCTCCCGGCGCAGGTGCAGGGCCAGGGCCGGCAGCAGGAGCACCCAGGGGAAGAAGTCGCCCAGAAGATACTCGAAGTACCGCCACCAGGGCTGGATGTGATCCCAGGCATGCGTGGCGCGCTGGAAGTTCTGGAAGATGATCAGCTCATAGGCATAGTGGGCTCCGCCCTTGAGGCCCGCGGCCACGTACCAGGGCGCCACCAGCAGCAGGGTGAGGCAGAGGCCCGCGACGATGCCGGCGCGCCGCAGCACCGCAAGGTCCTTCTGCCAGGCCAGGAAGGCCGCCAGCACCAGGACGGACAGCACCGGCGCCAGCGGCCCCTTGGCCAGGAAGGCCAGGGCCAGCCAGAAATAGGCCTTGAGGAACCAGCGGCGGTGTTCGCCGGGCGTGGCCTCGGCGCTGTGGCCGCGCAGGAGGAGGTAGCCCCCCAGCCAGGCCAGCCAGCTCCAGGCCAGCAGGGCGGAGAAGAGCATGTCGATCTGGATGAACTGGGCCTGCCAGAACCAGAGGGGCGTGGTGGCGAGCACCAGGGCCGCGGACTCCGCCGTCCCCGGTTCCAGGAAGCGGACGGCCCAGCGCCTGAAGGCGGACAGGAAGGCCACCGCGGCGATCACGGAGGGCAGGCGGAGGGCCCAGGCGGCCACGTCCTGGGTGAACCCGAACCCGCCGGTGAGCGCGTCCAGCAGCACCGAGGAACCCTTCATCACCCAGTAGTAGAGGATGGGCTTCTCGCTGTAGGGGACCCCGTTCAGGTAGGGCAGCAGCCAATCGCCGCGGAGGCGCATCTCCTTCACGCACTGGGCGAAGTCCGGCTCGTCCGGGGCCCAGAGATCGCGCATGGGCAGCACCGCCAGCAGCAGCAAGGCGAAGAGCAGCTCAGGCGCGTGGGCCCGCAGCCATTCCGCGAGGCGGCCCCCGGAGGGCGAGGCGTTCGGATGTCCGTCCATCCCTCCATCTTCCCCCATCGTGGGGAGATCCCCAAAGGGCTTACAATGAAGGCATGGCGCCCGCCCTCCTCAGCCTCCTGCTCCTGGCCGCCCCCGTTCCCGCGGACGGCGTGAAGGAAGACATCAAGCAGGCCGCCCGGCAGATCGGCCAGGGCTTCAAGAAGGGCGGCAAGGCGGTGGGCCACGCGGCCAAGGAAGGCGGCAAGGCCGTCGGCCGCGGCGCCAAGACCGCCGGCAAGGGCGTGGCCAAGGGCGCCAAGGAAGCCGGACACGGGGTCAAAGAGGCCGTGAAGTAGGCGCTCTTCCCACCAGAGCCGGAGTGAGAAGCAACCGACCCGCGAGGGGGACGGTGCGGACTTAGAGGTCGTAACAAAACCCCACGACGCGGGGCGAGGGGTTTTGTTACGACCTCTCAGCGCCGCCTGGCCACCACCGCCGCCTGGCTCTGGCCCACCACCTCCCAGCGCGCCCTTTCCGCCGGGGAGAGTCCCTTCCAGTTGGCAGCCTTGGCCATGAGGAACACGGGACGCTCCGGCGCCTCGGCCCTCAGGAGGTCGGCCATGGCGCCCAGGGCATCAGGGTTTTCATTGAACCAGCGGGGCGCCGCCAAGCCCAGGTGGTCCCGGCCGTAGGCCAGCTCACCGGTGCCCGCCACCACCACCGCCCGGGTGCGGGCGTAGAAGGGGAGGCCCTGGAAGTAGTTGCCGTAGCTGATCCACTGGGCTCCCGGCGGCGCAGAGCGGGCCAGATCGGCCACGGACTTGCCGGGACCGACGGCCACCTGGGCGGCGGCCGTCAGCAGCCACAGGGCGATCCCCATGGAGACCATGAGGCGCGGCCCGGTGAGGACCTTGAGGTGACGGGCCCAGAGGCCCAGCCCGATGAAGGCCAGACCCGGCAGCGCCAACCACCAGGATCCGTTCATTCCGGTGCGGAGGGCGGCGGCGGCCAGGAGGAAGAGGGCGCCGAGCCCCATCAGTTCCCAGCCCATGCGGCGCAAGGCCGCAGGCGCTTCGCCCTCGCGCTCGAAGGCGCAGGCCAGGGCGGCCAGGGGCACGAGGACGGGCAGGATGTAGGGCGGCAGCTTGGAACCGGACAGGCTGAAGAAGACCAGAGGCCAGAGGAACCCCACGAAGGTGGCGCCGACGATCCACCGGGCCAGAGGGTCCTGGCCCTGCGGTCCCCTGCCCTTCAGGAAGGTCCAGGCGCGCTTGAGGCCGACCATCGAGATCGACAGCCAGGGCAGCAACCCCACCGCGAGGACCCCGATGAAATAGAGCTTGTCCAGCAGCCAGTTGTTCGAGCCCTGGCGGGCATGTTCATGGGTCAGGAAGCGGGTGAAGTGCTCGTGGATGAAGAAGAAGTGCGCGTGGCCGGGATTGGCCCGGTCCACGAACCAGAACCAGGGCGACACCAGCACCAGGTAGAGCAGCCATCCCAGGGGATCGAAGGCCGTCCGCAGGATGGCCCGGCGGAGGGCGGCGTCCTTCCAGCCGAAGGGCAGCGAGAACACCAGGATGCCCCCCACGAGGATCACCTGGGCCAGCCCCTTGGTGAGCATGGCCCCGGCCATGAGCGTGAAGGCCAACAGCGTCCAGCCGAGACCGCCCTTCCCCTCTCGGCGCTGGGCCACGGCCTCGACCAGGGCCGCCAGGGCCGCCACCAGGAAGGCGCTGAACAGGGCATCCAGCGTGAGGAGCTGCCCCACGAGGAACGCCAGCAGTCCAGTCGCGGCCATGAAGGGTGCCCAGCGGGCATCCCGGGCGCCCAGGCGCCTGGCCAGCCGCCAGGCCGCCCAGATCATGAGGCCCGAGGCCAGGGCCAGAGGCAGCCGGGCCGCGGCGCCGTTCTGCCCGAAGAGCTTCATGCCGAGGGCGGACAGCCAGTACTGCAGCGGCGGCTTCTCGAAGTAGAGCACCCCGTTGAGGCGCGGCGTCAGCCAGTCGCCCGTGGCCAGCATCTCGCGCGGGATCTCCGCGTAGCGACCCTCGTCCGGCTCCCACAGCGGCCGCACGAGCAGCGGCAACAGCCCCAGGAAGAACCAGAGGGCGAGGAGGGTGTTCCGTTCGCGGCGCGTCATGGGCGCGGGTCGGGCCTAGTTCTCGGTCTCGACGACCTTTTCCAGCGCCTTGTGCTCTTCCACGAAGAAGTCGATGGCCTTCTTCAGGGAGTCCTTCATGGAGACCTTGGGCTGGAAGCCGAAGGTCTGTTGCATGCGCTTGATGCTGGGCGTGCGGCGGGCCACGTCCTGATAGCCCTTGCCGTAGAAGTCGCCACTGCCGGTCTCCACCATCGTCCCCTCGGGGATGCCGCGCTCGATGCGGAAGGGGTGGTCCTTCCAGATGGCGATCATCATCTCGGCGATCTCGCGCACACTGTAGTCGTTGGCGGGGTTGCCGATGTTGAAGATCTGGCCGTCAGCCTTGCCGCCTTCGTTCCGCAGCACGGCCATGAGGCCGTCCAGGGCGTCGGCCACATCGATGAAGCAGCGACGCGCCGTGCCTCCGTCCACCAGCTGCAAGGGCTCGCCGTTGAACAGGTTCCAGCTGAACTGCGTCACCAGGCGGCTGCTGCCCTCCTTGGCGGTGTTCAGGCTGTCGAGCTTGGGGCCCATCCAGTTGAAGGGGCGGAAGAGCGTGAATTTCAGCCCCTGCTGGAAGCCGTAGGCCCAGATGACGCGGTCCAGCAGCTGCTTGCTCGTGCTGTAGATCCAGCGGTTCATGGGGATGGGGCCCGTCACCAGGGGCGATTCGTGCTCGTCGAACTCCGCGTCGGGGCACATGCCGTAGACCTCGGAGGTGCTGGGGAACACCACGCGCTTCTTGTACTTCACGCACTGGCGCACCACCCGGAGGTTCTCCTCGAAGTCCAGCTCGAAGACCCGCAGGGGATCGGTCACGTAGACCTTGGGCGTCGCGATGGCCACCAGGGGCAGCACCACGTCGCACTTCTTGATGTGGTACTCGATCCACTCCTTGGAGATGGTGACGTCGCCCTCCACGAAGTGAAAGCGGGGGTTGGCCAGGTGGTCGGACACCTTGTGCGTGCCCAGATCCAGGCCGTACACCTCCCAGTCTGTGTCCTGCATGATGCGGTCCACCAGATGGGATCCGATGAATCCATTGACACCGAGGATGAGGACCTTCACGGGAGCTCCTTGCGCAAACGTTTCAGTCTAGCCGCTTGCCCGGACCGGCGCAGCAGGCGCCTATTTCAGCCAGCCCTTCCGGCGGAACCAGGCCCAGATGGCCAAGGCGGTGAGGAGCATGGCGCCGATGACCAGGGGGTACCCGAAGCGGTGTTCCAGCTCGGGCATCCGCTTGAAGTTCATCCCATAGACTCCTGCGATGAACGTGAGAGGCAGGAAAAAGGCGCTGAAGACCGTGAGCACCCGCATGACCTCGTTCGTCCGCTGGCTGGCCAGGCTGATCTCCAGGTTCATGAGGTGGGTGGCGCTCTCCAGCAGCTCGTCGGCCCAGGTGTGCAGGCGATCGGCCTCCTCCACCACGTCCGCCAGCAGGCCCTGGTCGTCCCGGGCCTGCTCCTTGAGCGGGCCCAGGGCCGTCGTGATGCGCCCGAGGGTCCGCTTGATGACCGCGCAGCGGCGCTTGAGCCCGTAGACCTGCCGGACCCCCTGGTGGGGGATCTTGCGGTTGAAGAGGGCGGCCTCGATCTGGTCCAGCTTCTCCTCGCTCTCGCGCAGGGGCTCGTCGAAGGAGGCCACGGCCTTGGCGCAGAGGGCCAGCACCAGCTGTTCCGGGCGGAGGGCCTGGCCCGTCGCCGCCCGCTCGGCGGCCTGGGCGAAGAAGGGCTGCTCCCGACGGTGGACGGTGATGACGGCTCCCTCCATCATCAGCACCACCAGGCGACGGGTCATGGCCTGGATGGTGTCGCCGCGCTTGGCCACTTCGTCGTAGGCCCGCAGGATGAGCAATTGCTGCCCAGGAAGCCGCTCGAATTTGGGCAGGTGGGGCTGGTTGAGCAGGTCCCGCACCGCCGCGGGGTGGAGCCCGTAGCGTCCAGCCACCTCGGCCATTTCAGCGGTCGTGGGGTCCACCAGATCCACCCAGGTGAAGGTCGAGCCTTCCGGAAGCGGCAGGTTCCTCAGCATCAGGGCACCCGGCACACCACCTTGCCGAAGCCCTGGCCGGCCTCGAGATGGCGCTGGGCCTCGGGATATTCCGCCAGGTCGAAGGTGCGGTCGATGACGGGCCGGAAGGGCGGGTTGGTGGGGTTCTTCTTCAGCAGGGACAGCAGGGTCCACAGGTGCTCGCGCCGGCCCATGTACGAGCCGCGGATCTGGATCTGCTTGGCGAAGAGGGCTCGCAGATCGAAGGACGTCTCGCGCCCCGTGGTGGCCCCGCAGGTGACGATGCGCCCCCCGCGCGCGCAGACGCTGAGGCTGGTGGCCCACGTGGCGGCCCCGGTGTGCTCGAACACCACGTCCACCCCCCGCTTGCCCGTCAGGTCGCGCACCTTGGAAGCCAGGGCCTTCAGATCGCCCCGGACGAGGACATGCTCGGCGCCCAGGTCCCAGCACTTCATGGCCTTGGCCTCGCTGCCCACCACGGCGATGGCGGTGCCGCCCAGGGCCTTCACGAGCTGGATGGCCGCACTGCCTACCCCGCTGCCCCCGCCCCACACGAGGGCGGTCTCTCCAGGCCGGAAATCGACTTTGTGGACCAGCATCTCCCAGGCCGTGAGGAAGACCAGGGGAAAGGCCGCGGCCTGGTCGAAGTCCCAGTTCGGGGGGATGGGCAGCAGGTTGGCGGCGGGCACCAGCACATGGGTGGCGGCCGTGCCGTCGCAGACATGGCCCAGGACGCCGTAGGAAGGGCAGAGCATGTCGTCGCCCCGCAGGCAGGCCGGACACACGCCGCAGCTCAGGCCGGGCGCGATCATGGCGCTGCCGCCCACCTCCACGCCCGGGGGCAGGACCGTCCCGTCGCCCGCGGCCGCCACCACGCCCGCGCCATCGCAGCCGGGCGTGAGGGGAAGCGGCAGGGGAAACCCCGGCAGGCCGAAGGTGGTCCAGAGATCCAGGTGGTTGAGCGCCATGGCCTTCAGTTCCAGACGGACCCAGCCCGGTTTCGGCTCCGCGGGGGTGAAGGCTTCGCGGACGGGCGAGCCCGCGGGACCGTGCTGGAGGATGCGGAAACGGAACGGATCGGCCATGGGTGCCCCTCAAGACCAGAAAAATACACTCGCAGAGGATGCAGAGACAGCAGAGAACGCGGAGGAATCAAGCCGACCCGGATCTTTTCTCAGCGAACCTCAGCCCCCTCCGCGACCTCTGCGTGAGTTTTTCAGGTCTGCCTTCATTCCGATTTCAGAGACCTCGTCATCAATCGCCGCACGGCCTCCTCGGGGCGCTCGCCGTTGAGGAGACGGTGGACCTCGGCGGCGATGGGCAGGTCCAGGCCGTGCTCCTTGGCCAGGGCCAGGGCCGCGTCCGTGGTGAACATGCCCTCGATGATCTGGCCGCCCAGGGCGTCCCGGGCCGCCTCCACGCTGTTCCCCTTCCCCACCAGTTCGCCGAAGGTGCGGTTGCGGCTCTGGGGGCCCGTGGCCGTAAGCAGCAGGTCGCCCATGCCCGCCAGGCCCATCACCGTGGACGGCTGGCCGCCCAGCACCTCCACCAGGCGGGCCATCTCGGCCAGGCCCCGGGTGATGAGGGCCGCCCGGGCGTTGTAGCCCAGCTTGAGGCCGTCCACCAGGCCCGCCGCGATGGCGAGGACGTTCTTGAGGGCGCCGCAGAGCTCCGTGCCCACCACGTCCCGGCTGAGGTAGATGCGCAGCTTCTCGGAGGAGAGCTGCGCCTGGAGCGCCATGGCCCGCGCGTCGCTCACGGTGGGCGGCAGGGCCATCACGATGGCCGAGGGCACCCCCCGGCTGACCTCGTCGGCGAAGGTGGGGCCGGAGAGAACGCCCACGGGGATGTCCAGCACTCCCGTCAGTGCCTGGGACAGGGTCTGGTGGGTGCTCTGGAGGATGCCCTTGCTGACGTGGATCACGAGCTCGGCCGCCTGTGGCGCCTTCGGACGCAGCATCCTCCAGGCCTCCGGCGTCACCTGCGTCGGCATGGCCGAGATCCACAGCGGGGCGCGGAAGGCTTCGGTCGGGTCGTCCGACGTCTGAAGGTTCTCGGGGAAGGCCACGTCCTTCAGGCGGAGGTGCCTGCGCGTGGCGGCCATCTGGGCCATCTCGTCGGGGAAATTGCCCCAGAGCGCCACCTTCGCGCCCGCGCGGGCCCAGGTGATGGCCAGGGCCGTGCCCCAGGCGCCGGAGCCGAAGACGCCGATGTCAGCCCTGGACATTCGCGTCCTCCTTCTTCGCGCCCCACAGCTTGGATTCGGTGCCCGCCTGCAGGCGCAGGATGTTCTCGCGGTGCTTCCAGATCACCAGGACGGCCAGGGC
The DNA here is from genome assembly GCF_022808835.1 of Geothrix mesophila. NCBI lineage: Bacteria > Pseudomonadati > Acidobacteriota > Holophagae > Holophagales > Holophagaceae > Geothrix > Geothrix mesophila. The sequence goes on along the minus strand of NZ_JAKZLD010000001.1, from coordinate 440,546 downwards.
GGCCCAGGGAAGGACCGGCGCCGGCCCCTGGCCGAGCAGCTCCGCCACGGGGCTGTGGGTACCGCGATTCAGGAGGAGCTGCACGGGCACCATGGCCGCCGCCAGGATGCTTCCCAGGCTCACATGGCGGGTGAGCCAGAGGGCGAAGATGAAGATGCCCAGCGGCAGGAGGACCATGGCGGCGTCCGCGGCCAGGATCACACCCAGGGCCGTGGCCACGCCTTTTCCGCCCTGGAACTTCAGCCAGGGCGTGAACACGTGGCCCAGCACGGCGGCCAGGGCCATGAGGGCCAGCAGGTCGACGCCCACGCCCGCCTTCTTCGCCAGGAACACGGGCAGGAAGCCCTTGGCGATGTCCAGCAGCAGGGTGATGGCGCCCAGGGCCTTCCCGCCGACGCGACTGACGTTCGTGGCGCCGATGTTGCCGCTGCCGTGGGCCCGCACATCCCCCTTCCCCGCCAGCTTCACCAGCAGGAGGCCGAAGGGGATGCTTCCGCACAGGAAGGCGGCAAGGCACCAAATGAGCGGAGTGGAGGAGTGGATCGCAGGCATCCACTCAGGTTATCAGCAGTGGTCTCCCGCCTGAAATGCGCCGGAACCCGTCACCTCGGCCCTAGCCGCTCACCACCACCAGGGAGGCATAGGCTTGCCCGGCCGCGTTGATCTTCGTGCTGAGCGCGTGGATTTCCACTGTGACTCCCACCGTCACGGCACCGAACGAGGCCGGAGCCTCCCCCTTCACAAACAGGGTGGTACTGTCGGTCCAGAAGGTGGTGCTGCCCAGGCTGATGGTCCCTGCGGCAGCGTCGACGGCCGTGACCGTGCCCACCGTCTCCGTGTCGCTCGTCCCGCTGCCGCCCAAAGGAAAGCGCACCGTCACCTCCCGGGCCTTGAGGGTACTGGTCCCGGTCGGACCGGCGGTTCCCTCCACCTCCACCTGGGCGCCCTCCGCGAGGGTTCCTTCCACCTCGGCCGCGCTGTAGTCCACCTTGTAGGACATCAACAGGAAGGTCTTGGCAGTGGAGTCCAGACCGCTGATGGGCCCGGCCAGCTCCACCTCGGAATCGGATTCGGCCAGTTCGACCTTCACCCAGACCGCCGCGAAGGCGGCCCCGGAGGCGGTGCCGCGAACCTCGACCCTCACGCCGTTGGCGAGGGTGCCCGACACGGTGGCCGAACCGTACGAGACGAGGAACCCGCCAGCCTGGAAGGTCTGGGCTGCCGGGTCGAGGGCGCTGACGGTCCCATGGAAGGTGTCCGTGGCTTCGGTCCCGATAGTCTCCCGCTCAACCCGGGTGGCCAGGACAGTCCCGTCCGCTTTCTCCGATCCGTAGACCTCCACCTGGTCCCCGGTCTTGAGGTCGGCGAGGGTCAGGCTGGCCTGGGCGTCTCCGGGCCCTTCCTGGATGATGCGGGTGAGGGCGTCCACCAGCACCGTCTTCCCCAGAACCACGAAGCTGGATCCGGCCAGATCGATGCTGGTGATGGCCCCCTCCAGGTCATGGTGCAGGTTGACAGACACCAGCTGGAGCCCCTGGGACGTGCGTGTGGCGGTCCCCTGGATCACCGCGCCGGGCTGGATCTGGGCCGTGGTGCCGGGCTGGCTGTTGACCGTGACCGCGGCTCCCCCGGTGAGCAGGGGCTGCTGGTTGAAGGACAGCGCCCCGGTGGTTCCGGACACCAGGCCTGCGACCTTGACGGACGCCGACGGCGTGGGCTGGGACGAGGCGCTGGAAGCGGAACCGCTGCTGCACGCCACCGCGAGGGTGGCCAGTCCGGCGATGAGGATCTGCTGGATGACTTTCGACATGGTGCTCCTCCTTGGCTGGCGAAGACCCGCTGGCCAGAAGGATGACGCCCATTCATTTCATTTTTTGCAACAATGCTGTAACTTCTGTATCCAAAAATTGATATAAATAAACTAATGCTTTAGGTCTAGTTCGATTCCCGTCGCAGAAAATCCAGCGCCCAAGCCGTGCCCCGCAGCTGCACGTCCACCCGGTCACCGGGGATGGTCAGGGTCTTCGCGACCGTTCCCTCTGGTCCAGCCAAGGCGATGAACAGGGCTCCCACCGGCGCGCCTCCTTCGGCACCCGGGCCGGCATTGCCGGTGATCCCCAGGCCCCAGGTGGCACCCAGCGTAGCCCGAACCCGCTCGGCCAGCTCGCGGCTGGTGGCTTCGGACACGGGGCCATCCTGGGCCAGCTGGGTCGCATCCAGCCCCAGCAGGGCCACCTTGGCTTTCGCCGAGTAGACCGTGACGCCCCCCAGGAACACCTCGCTGGCGCCGGGAATCGCCGTGAGGCGGGAGGCCAGCAGGCCACCCGTCACGCTCTCGGCCAGGGCCAGCGTCTCCCCACGAGCCTTCAGGCCCGCCAACACCGCATCTTCGAGGTTGCCCGCCCCCACGCCCACCAGGTCCTCGCCCAGCACGGGCTGGAAGTCGGCCCGGGCAGCCTCCAGGGCCGCGGGATCGGAGCCGCGGGCCAGCAGCTCGACCTGGGTGAGGCTGGCGAGGATGGTCCAATCCAGGTGGCCGTGCCGCTCTCGGACCGGGCGGATGCGCTCGTCCAGGGCGCTCTCGGGCACCCCCGCCACCACCATGCGCAGCGTGTGCGTGGGGGTCCCCGCCAGGGCACGCAGGCGGGGCTCCACCTGGTCCTCCCACATGCGCTTCATCTCGCGGGGCACCCCCGGCATCATCACGACGCGCACGCCGGGATGCCCCTTCGGCCCCTCCCACCACACGCCAGGAGCCGTCCCCACAGGATTGCGCAGCGCCTCCGCCCCTTCCGGAAGCAGGGCCTGCTTGAAGTTGGAGGCCGGGGGCACCCGCTTGCGGGCGGCATAGAAGGCCAGCATGTCCTCGCGGCTCTGGGCGTCCTCGCGCAGCTCCGCGCCCAGTACCTCCGCGAAGCACTCCTTGGTGAAGTCGTCAAAGGTGGGCCCCAGCCCGCCAGTCGTAAGGATGAGGTCGGAACGCGTCAGGGCCTCGCGGAAGAGCGTGGCCAAGTCCTGATGGCTGTCTCCCACGGCGGTCTTGCGGTGGAAGGCCAGGCCCAGGGAGGCCAGGCGCTCCCCCAGCCACACGGAATTCGTATCCAGGCGGCGGGTGGTGAGCAGTTCGGTGCCGATGGCGATGCATTCGATGCGCATGCCTGATGGAACCATGGCCGCGGTGAAAGCTCAAAGGCCCGTCAGGACTCCAGCCACCGCTGCGCGGCCCAGCGCCCTGCCCAGATGCCGGCGCCCGTGCCCACCATGCTGAGCACCACTGCGGTCGTGATCCCGACGAGGTCACCCAGGTACCAGCCGACGAGGCTGCCCAGGGTGGCGCCGACGAACCCCATGAGCTTCTCCACGAAGCGGCCTCCAGGGAACTAGGATGAAGGAACTGAGCGAGGTGTTCCCATGATCATTCCGGATCTCGACGACCTGGTGCTGGAATCCGACGAGGAGTCCGGCATCCAGGAGCTGGGCCGGCGCTTCCTGGCCCGCGGGCCCTGGACCACGGTGGCGTTCCTCGTGAAGACGAAGACCGATCCCGAAGGCGACTGGGAAGGCCCTTCCCTCTGGCTGCACCGGTACCAGAAGGTGGCCCAGGGCTGGAAGCTGGTGAGCCGCTTCCGCACCACGGAGCCCGCCCAGCTCGAGAAACTGGCGGACGCCCTGGACGGCTGGAGAGGCTACTTCAGCACGGGCAGGTAGCGCTCGCGGATCACCGTCAGGTGGTGGGCCGCGTGGCCGAGGGTGATGTAGGGGATGCAGCGCGCCGTGATGGCCCGGTTGTTGGTGGTGCCCTGGTTCCCCCATGCGGCGTCCGGCAGGCTGCGGAACAGCGCGAGGCTGGCGGTCCGCAGGGCGCGCCATTCCGCGATCAGGTCGACCATGGTGCGCGCGTCGGCCTGGGCGGCGATGGCATAGGGATCTTCGTCGAAGCCCGGCATGGGAGTGGCGTCCCCCCGCCCGATGCGCAGGCAGCGGTAGGTGAAGATGCGCTCGGCATCGATGATGTGCTGGAGCAGGTCCTTCAGACTCCACTTGCCGGGGGCGTAGCGGAATCCGCCCTGGGCGTCGGACAGTCCCCCGAACAGGGCCGCTACCTCCTCCTGTTGCGCCTGGAGGGTGGCCAGCACATCGCCCTCGCCGGCCTCGGCGATGTAGATGGCGTAGCCTTCGGCGTATTCGCCGGGGAGCGGACGGGTGAGGCTCATGGGCCCTCCTTCAGAAGGTCATCACCTTCATGGTGTTCGTGCTGCCGGTCTTCCACAAGGGCAGGCCCATGGTCATGACGACGCGGTCGAGGCTCCCCAGCTCGTGCTTGGCCACCAGCAGCTCGCGCACCACGGACACCATCTCGTCCGTGCTGCTCACCCGGGGGATGAGCAGGGCCGTGACGCCCCGCAGGAGGCCCATGCGCCTGGCGGTGACTTCGTCCACCGTGGCGCCCAGTACCGGCGTACGGCCCGCTAGGCGGCTCACCATGCGGGCCGTGCCGCCACCCTCGGTGAAGGCCACGATCCAGCGGGCGTTGATCTCGTCCGCCGTGCGGCAGGCGGCGAAGGCCACGGAGATGTCCGTGCGGGAGAGCACCTTCTCGGCCAGCTCGTCGGGCAGCGTGGGGGTGCGCTGCTTCACGTTGCTGTCCGCCTCGGCGGCGATGCGGGCCAGCCACTGGACGGCTTCCACGGGATGGGCCCCCGTGGCGCTCTCGGCGCTGAGCATGACGGCGTCCGTCCCATCCCAGATGGCGTTCGCCACATCGCTGGCCTCGGCGCGGGTGGGCTGGGCGTGCTCGATCATGCTCTCCAGCATCTGGGTGGCGGTGATCACCGGCTTCAGGGCCTTGCGGGCGGCCCGGATGATCTCCTTCTGCAGGCCGGGAACCCGCTCTACGCCGAGCTCCACGCCCAGGTCGCCGCGGGCCACCATCACGCCCCAGGAGACGTCGAGGATCTCGCCCAGGTGGGCCAGGGCCGTGGGGTGCTCGATCTTGGCGATGATGGGCTGGGTTCCGCCCAGGTGCTGGATGATGGCCTGGAGCTGCTGCACGTCGGAGGCCCGGCGGACGAAGCTCTGCGCGAAGAGATCCACCTCGTGCTCCACGCCCCACCGGATGTCGGCGTGATCCTTTTCGGTCAAGGGGTCCACATTGATGTCCATGCCGATCGGATGGACGCCCTTCCGCGCCTTGAGGGGGCCGCCGATGACCACCTGGGCCTTCAGCAGGTCCGCGCTCTTCGCGAGGATCCTCACCGTGATGGCGCCGTCGTCCAGGAGCCAAAGCTGGCCAGGTTCCGCTCCCTCGAAGAGCTCGGGATGCGGCAGGGGCGCGGCCCAGGCCACGCCGGAGGGAACAGTGGCGCCGGGCGCGTGGAAGACCCCTTCGCTTCCCTCGGCCAGGTCCACGAGCGTTTCCAGCAGGCCCACCCGCCATTTCGGGCCCTGGAGGTCCAGGAACACGGGAATGGAGCGGCCGAGTTCCGCGGCCAGGGTCCGGACTTTCTGGAGGGCCTCCAGGCGCGTCGCGGGATCTCCATGGCTGGCATTCAGCCGGACCGCATCCGCCTCGCGAAGGGATTCCCGCAACCGGTCGCCTTGCATCAGGGCGGGTCCCAAGGTCATCACGAGTTTGGTCTTGCGCACATCAGCTCCCATTCCATGCACAGGCATTCCACACACTTTTCCACAGTCTGCGCCTGCGTTTTGAGGTTGTCACGGGGCTTTCACTCTTTTCATCGCGGTGCTACCTTCTTGGTCCCGAAACGGATGATGGAGAAGACGGAATGCGCGAGAAGCTGCGTATCCTCGTGGCGGAGATGGTGCGTGGCGGTGTGCCTCTGGAGCTGGCACGCCGCGAATTCGAGCGGGTGTACCTGGAGGAAGTGCTGGCGACCCACGAGGGGAACCACAGCGCCGCGGCCCGGGAATTGGGCATCCATCGGAACACGCTCGCCAAGAAGCTGGAGGCTCCGACGAGCCGGCTCAAGCGCGTCAGCCTCGCCAGCTGACCCCTGCTCCACCCGGGGACGAAAACCCGGCTCCGCCGGGTTTTTCATTTCGTAGACTGCGCCGGGTTTTCCTTCGACAGGACCGCCCCGGATCGGTACAACTGGGAATCGGAGGGCGCCATGAAGAAGGTGGCCATCAACGGGTTGGGACGGATCGGGAGGCTGGTGCTGAGGCACCTCATGAAGGTGCCCCATGTGCGCGTGGTCGCGGTGAACGACCTCACGGACGCCGCCACCCTGGCCCACCTGATGAAGTACGACTCCGTGCATGGCCCCGCGGACTTCCCGGTGGCCTCCGACGGGAACTACCTGGTGCTGGACGGGCGCCGCATCCGGGTCTACGCGGAGAAGGATCCCCAGCTCATCCCCTTCGGGGCCCAGGGAGCCCAGGTGGTCCTGGAATGCACCGGGAAGTTCACCAAGCGGGCCCAGGCCGCCGTCCATCTCCAGGGCAGCGTCAGCCACGTGATCATCAGCGCGCCTTCCGGCGACGCGGATCGCACCATCGTGATGGGCGTGAACGAAGCGACGCTGGATCCCGCGAACGAGCACGTGATCTCCAACGCGAGCTGCACGACCAACTGCCTCGGCCCCCTGGTGAAGGTGATGGACGAGGCCTTCGGCATCGACTACGGCTTCATGACCACGGTGCACAGCTACACCAACGACCAGCGGGTCCTCGACCTCCCCCACAAGGATCTCCGCCGGGCGCGGGCCGCGGCCCTCAGCATGATTCCCACCAGCACCGGCGCGGCCAAAGCCATCGGCCTGGTGCTGCCCCACCTCAAGGGCCGCATGGACGGCCTGGCGGTGCGCGTCCCCACCCCCGACGTGAGCATCGTCGACCTCACCGCCACCCTCAAGTCCGACGCCACCCTGGAAGCCGTGCAGGAGGCCTACCGCCAGGCCGCCGAGACCGGCCCCCTGGCGCCCTACCTGGAGGTGCTCGACGCGGAGCTGGTGAGCGCGGACCTGCGGGGACGGACCGCCAGCACCCTGTACGACCCCTACCTCACGAAGGTGCTGGGACCTCGGCTGGTCAAGGTCTTCGCCTGGTATGACAACGAGTTCGGCTACGCCGCCCGCCTGAAGGACCTCTGCGTCCACCTGCTGGAGCGCCTCTAGCCGATGACCGCCCTAGCCCTGAATGGCCTCGGCCGCATCGGCCGTTTGCTGGTGCGTCGCCTGACGGCGACCCAGCCCGGCGCCCTGGGCGCCGTGAACGACCCCGCCCCCATGGACCAGCTGGTCCACCTGCTCCGCTACGACTCCGTCCACGGCCCCAGCCTCGAGCCCATCGAAGGCCTCACGGAGGGCGGGCAGGATTTCCTGCTGCTGGGCGGGCGCCGGGTGCCCCTCTTCCACGCCGCGGATCCGGCCCTGATCCCCTTCCCCGCCGGCACCCGCCTCGTGGTGGAGGCCAGCGGTCGCTTCACCCGGAAAGTCGACGCCACCCGGCATCTCAAAAATGGCGTGTCGCACGTCGTGATCAGCGCCCCCAGCCCCGACGCGGACTACACCGTCATCGCCCCCGTGAACGGATCCGGACTCGACCTGACCCGCCACCGGGTGATCTCCAACGCGAGCTGCACCGCCCACGCCACGGCCCCCATGCTGAGGATCCTGGACGACGCCTTCGGTCTCGACCACGCGGGCATGAGCACCGTCCACGTGGTCACCAACGACCAGCGTCTCATGGATCTGCCCCACAAGGACCTGCGCCGCGCCCGGGCGGCCTTCCTGAGCATCATCCCCACCACCTCGAGCGCCTTCGGAGCCCTGCACCGGGTTATGCCGGATCTGCCGCCCGCGTTTGACGGCGTGGCCCTCCGGGTTCCGACCTTGAACGTCAACCTGGTGGACGTCGTGGCCACCCTCCACCGCGAGGCCGATGCCGCCGCCCTGAACGCGGCCTACGCCTCCGCCGTGGCCGGGCCCTGGAAGGGCCTCGTGGATCTGGCCCCGCCCCACGCGGTCAGCAGCGACATCACCGGCCGGGCGGAAAGCGTGCTGATGGACCTGGATCTCACCATGACCCTCGGCCCGCGCTTCGTGAAGGTCTTCGGCTGGCACGACAACGAGACGGGCTATGCGGCCCGGCTCTGCGAGCTGGTCCTGGATCTGGCCAAACAGGTCTAGATCGTCCCCGCCGCGTACCCGGTGCTGAACGCAGCCTGGAGGTTGTAGCCGCCCACGGGACCGTCGAGGTCCAGCAGCTCGCCGCAGACCCGCAAGTTCTCCCAACCGCGCAGCGCCATGGTGCGCGGGTCCACGGCGACCAGGTTCACGCCCCCCGCCGCCACCTCGCCCCGGGCCAGGGGGACGGGCTGAGGCGCGCCCAGCGGAAGGGCCGTGACGAGGCCCACCAGCACCCGCCGTCCGACCTTGGAGAGATCCTTGAGCATGAGGTCGCGACCGATCTCCGCCTCCCCCAGAAGATCTTCCACGAGCCGCTCCGGCAGGTGCCGCTGCAACCAGGTGGCCGCGCGCAGGCGCGGGTTGGCGCGGGCCTCAGCCTGGAGCGCGGCGTCCACCGCCTCCGGCGCCTCCAGGCGGCTGGCATGCGCCAGCCAGGCCGCGCCCTCTCGGCGGGCACGCTCCACGGCCTGGCTCAGTTCCAGGGCGGCGGGACCACTGATGCCGGTCCTGGTGAAGAGGACATCCCCCGCGAAGGCGGCCAGCCGGCGTCCGGCGGGCCCCGCGCACAGGCGCAGCTCGCCGTTCCTCAGGGCCACGCCCTCCCAGGCGGGGTGCGGACGTGCCAGCGGGATGGGCGCCAGCGCCGGGAACCAGGGCTTCACGGGGATGCCCAACGCTCTCAGCCACCCCAGCACCTCTCCCCGCGTGCCGGTCTCGGGATAGCTCGCTCCACCGGTGGCGAGGATGACATGATCCGCCTCCATCCGGGCCTCGCCCACGCGCAGGGCTGCCAGGCGTGGCGCGCGGCCTTCCAGCGCGGTCACGCGGGCCCCTGTGCGCACGGCCACGCCCACCCGGCGCACGAGGGTCTCGAAGGCGGCCACCACGGCCGCGGCGCTGCCGGGGCGGTCCTGGGGGAACACCCGGCCGTTCTCCCGAATGTAGGTTTCCACACCCTCCCGGCGCAGCAGGTCCAGCACGGCCCCATTGCCGAAGGCATGGAGAGAGGGGCGAAGGAAGCGGGCCTGATCCTTGGGAAAGGCCGCCAGCAGGGCCTTCGGTGGGCCGTCGTGGGTGATGTTGCACTTGCCGCCGCCGCTGATGCGGAGCTTCACGCCCAGCCGGCCGTTGGCCTCCAGCAGCGTCACGGCGTGCCCCTGCGAAGCGGCCCGCCAGGCCGCCACCAGCCCCGCCGCACCGCCGCCCACCACGATCACGCTCGCCATGGGTCCATGATGACGGAAGTGGTGGTCAGCTATCAGCTGTCGGCCAAAGATGCGGCGGCCCTCGGGCCGCCGTGCCGTTACTGATAGCTGACAGCTGAACGCTGACAACTCCCTACTGGAAGATCCCCTTGAAGAACTTCCGGATCTTTCCGTCACCGGCGCCCTTCTTCCCCCGGTGCTTCTGGAGCTGGATGGGATCCGGCAGCGACCGGTGCCGCTCCGGGACCGCGATCCAGGGCTGGTACCCCTCCAGCTCAAGCCGAAGCTGGTGGCTGCCTTCTCCGGGAATCTCGATGGCGGCGGGCGTCTTCCCCTTGGGCTCTCCGTCCAGCAGGATCGCGGCGCCCGCCGGCTCGGTGGCCACCTGGATCTGGAAAGGCGCCGGCTGAAGCCGGAGGGTCAGATCCTTGTCCTCGGCCTTCAGCCGATAGGCCAAGGGCAGATAGTCCGGCTTCTCCAGGCGGAGCAGGTTCGCCTTTCCCTTCACCACCACCTGGCGCAGCGGCGTCCGCCCCAGAGACGTCCCGTCGAGGAACACCTCGGCGCCCCCGGGCTTCGATTCGATGGACAGGACACGGCTGGGCTCGGGCCGAAGCACCAGGAACCCGAGCGCGAGCGCCGCCAGGAGGGCGCCCCCCGCCCAGAGCCATCGGCGCTGCGGAGAGGCGGCGGCCGGGTGCTCAAGCCTCAGCGTGCCCGTGGCCTTCACCGGAGCCGTGGAGGCCAGCTGGGCCAGGTGGGCCGCGCGGCGCTCCGGGGGCAGGGGCAGCGCCTCGATGAGAGCCGCCAAGAAGGAGGAGAGGTCCGGGTACCGCTTCTCCGGGTTCTTGTCCAGGGCCTTCCCGAAGACTTCGGCCAGGCGGGAAGGGAAATCCGGCGGCCAGACCGGGGCCTCATGCACGATCCGGTAGAGGGTTGCCCCCACACTGTCTCCCGCGAACGGAAGCGTGCCCGTCAGCATCTCGAAGGCCGTGAGCGCCAGGGCCCAGCGGTCCGCGGCCGGAGTGGCCCTCTCGCCGTTCAGCACCTCCGGGGCCGCGTAGGCCGGGGTGCCCAGGAAAGTCGACGTGGTGGTCAGCCGCCCCGTCTGGTCGCCCCGGGCGATGCCGAAGTCCATGAGTTTCAGGCGTCCGTCCTTGGCCACCATGAAGTTGTCGGGCTTGATGTCCCGGTGGAGGATCCCCAGGGCATGCACGGCGACCAGGGCATCCGCGGCCTGGATCAGCAGACCCGCCGTTTCGTCGGGATCCAGCGGGCCGCGCCGGATCCGGTCCGACAGGGATTCTCCCTCCACGTACTCCATGACGAGGTAGGGCCCGAGATCCTGCGCTTCCCCCACGTCATAGACCGTGATGGCGTTGGGGTGGTTCAGCCGGGCCGAGATCTCCGCCTCGCGCTTGAAGCGGAGCAGCACCTCCGCGTCCCCGGTGCCTTCCCGGACCACCTTGATGGCCAGGGCCCGCTTGAGCAGGGGGTCCTCCGCCAGATACACCGTTCCCATCGCGCCAGAACCAAGCGTGCCGAGGACCTTGAAGCGGCCAATGTTGGAAGGATCCAGACTCATCCTTCCAACGATCATGCCAGAGGCGGGGCCGGCCCGTCGCCCCGGCTACACTCGAGGCATGTCCGAAGTCGGCTTCTCCAATCCCCGTCCCGCCCAGCTCCGCCGGTTCGGACGGGTGTTCTATCCCGCGGGCCTCCGCATGCAGAAGGCCCTGGCCGCCCATGTGAGCGAGCCGGGAAATCCCGACCAGCTTGTGCTCCTGGAACACGATCCCGTCTTCACGCTGGGCAGGAACGCCACGCCTGCCGACATCCACATGAGCGACGATTTCCTGGCCGCCCAGGGCGTGAGCGTCCACCGCACCGATCGGGGCGGCGAGGTCACCTACCATGGCCCCGGTCAGATCGTGGCCTACCCCATCTGCAACCTCCGGGGCGGCCGGGAGGATGTGGGCCGCCTGGTGCGCGGGCTGGAGGAGGCCATGATCCGCACCGCAGCGGACTTCGGCGTGGTGGCGGACCGCCTCAAGGGCGCCCCGGGCATCTGGGTCGAAACTCCGCGGGGCCTGGAGAAGCTGGGCGCCATCGGCCTCCACCTCAGCCGCTGGATCACCACCCACGGCATCGCCTTCAACGTGCGCCCCAACCTCGACCACTTCCGCTGGATCACGCCCTGCGGCTTCACCGACAAGGGCGTCTGCAGCCTCCAGTCGCTGCTGGGCGAGGACGCGCCCAGCTGGGAAGTCGCGGCGGACCGCCTCCAGGCCCACCTCGTCGCCTGCCTCGCCATGGACCTGCAGCCGGTCCGCGAACCCAGCCGCAGCGTCTCCGCCATGACCTGGCGGCGCGGCGCGGCGGGCCCCGAGATCCTGATGATGCTTCGCGTCCCGGCGCACGGGCTCTGGTGGCAGAGTGTCACCGGCATGATGGAACCCGGCGAGATGCCCGAGCAGACCGCCCACCGGGAGCTGATGGAGGAGACGGGCCTCACCGGCACGCTGCGGCCCCTGGGCCTCTCCCACAGCTTCTGGGTGGACCCCGCCATCGTGCGCTTCCCGGACGCGGAGCCCAGGTTCAACACGGAGACCTGCTTCTCCATGGAGGTGTCCGCCGAGGCCCCCGTTCGCCTGGAGCCTCTGGAACACAGCGAGTTCAAGTGGTGCGCGCCCGATGAGGCCCTGGCCCTCATGAAATGGGAGGGATCCAAAGCCGCGCTGGGACTTCTGAAGAAGGACCTCGGCTGCTGAACATATCCCCCTCCCGGAAAGCTTGAGGTTCCCAAGGCCGGGGCGTGGGCGGTCTGTGGTTCCGACCCCGGTGGGGTGCGGCGCCAAAGCCGCCGGTTCCCGCCTTGCTAACCTGGGATATCCAACCGGAGCCGCCCATGTTCCCCCAGTTCACCGAGGATCAGACCGCCATCCGCGACGCCGCGCGGGACTTCGCGATGTCCGAGATCGAACCCGGAGCTTCGGCGCGGGACGCCAGCGGCGAGTTCCCCAGCGACATCGTGAAGCAGCTCGGGGAGATGGGCTTCATGGGCATGGTCGTGCCCGAAGCCTACGGCGGCGCCGGCGTGGACTTCCTCAGCTACATCCTGGCCCTGGAGCAGGTGGCCTATGCCGACGCCTCCGTGGCCGTGACCATGAGCGTGAACAACTCCGTGGCCTGCGGGCCGATCCTGGCCTTCGGCACCGAAGCCCAGAAGCAGAAGTACCTCAAGCCCATGGCGAACGGCGAGATGATCGGCGGCTTCATGCTCACGGAGCCCGACGCGGGTTCCGACGCCGCGGCCCTCAAGACTCGCGCCACCCGGGTGGACGGAGGCTGGAAGCTGAACGGCGCGAAGGCGTGGATCACCAACGGCGGCGTGGGCCGCTACTTCGTCACCATGGCGCGCACTGACCCGGACAAGGGCAAGAAGGGCATCAGCGCCTTCATCCTCGACGCGGATCAGCCGGGCGTGGTCATGGGCCGGCCCGAGGCCAAGATGGGTCTCCGCTCCAGCAAGACCGTGATGGTGGCCCTGGAGGATGCCTTCGTGCCCGAGGACGCCATGCTGGGCAAGCCCGGCGACGGCCTGAAGGTGGCCTTCGGCGGCCTCGACGGCGGACGCGTGGGCATCGCGGCCCAAGCCTTGGGCATCGCCCAGCGGGCCATGGACGAGAGCGTGGCCTACGCCAGGGCCCGCATGTCCTTCGGAAAGCCCATCGGCGAGCACCAGATGATCCAGACCTACCTGGCGGAGATGGAGGCGCGCCTCCAGGCCGCCCGCCTGCTCGTCTACCGTGCCGCCGCCCTCAAGGGGGCCGGCAAGCCCTGCACCGTGGAGGCCGCCACCGCCAAGCTCTTCACCACGGAAAGCGCGGTGTGGATCTGCGATCGGGCCGTCCAGATCCATGGCGGCTACGGGTACTCCCGGGAATACACCGTCGAGCGGCTCTATCGGGATGTCCGGGTGACCACCATCTACGAAGGCACCAGCGAAATCCAGCGCATGGTCATCGCCCGGGAGATTTTGAAGTAGGCGCTCTTTTCAACGCACGATGAAATAACACTTGCCCTCATCTTGCGAGGGAGGCATCCTGCTTGTGCGGGGCTACCTAAACGGGCCTGCAAGCTGGTCCGTAGGCACCTTGTCCCCGTGGCGGCTCTTTTTGTTCTTCTAAGGAGTGGTGATGACGCGTCCCCTGATCCTCCCGGCCCTGTTGGTGGCCTTCTCCCTGGTGGCGCAAGAAGCTCCCAAGGCGGACGCGGGCGCGCCCGCCCCCGCGAAGCTGACCCTCCAGGCCGCCATCGAGACCTCCCTGAAGAACAACCTACAGGTGCAGATCGCCGTCGAGACGCGCGACTACACGCGGGCTGGCCTGATGATCGAGCAGGGCGCCTTCGACTGGAACCTCACCAGCGGCCTGAGCGTGAGCAAGACCCGGGACGGCTTCCGCTATCCCAACGGCGACGGCACCTTCGGAACCCTGGAGGGCACGGCGTTCAACCGGAGCCTGACCGTGGGTTCCACCAAGGCCTTCGGCTGGGGCGGCAACCTGAGCCTCAGCTACGCGCCCCTCTACAGCTTCCACACCGGCAGCCTCTACACCGGCTCCACGACCAATCCCTATGACGGCAGCTTCTCGGCCACCTACTCCCAGAGTCTGCTCCGCAACTTCGGGCGTGCGACCACCGAGAGCCGCCTGATCGTGGCGCGCAAGAGCGCCCAGGCCGCGGACCTCAACTTCCAGAAGGCCATCATCGACCTGGTGGCCAGCACCGAATCCCTCTACTGGGATGTGGTGTTCGCCCAGCGGAACCTGGAGAACAAGCAGCAGGCCCTGGCCCTGGCCCAGAAGCAGCTCAAGGAGAACCAGATCCGCGTGCAGGTGGGCACCCTGGCCCCCATCGAGGTGACCTCTTCCGAAGCCTCCGTGGCCCAGCGCGAGCAGGACATCATCTCGGCGGAAGCCCAGGTTCTGAACGCCAAGGACGCCCTCATCCGCGCCCTCTATCCCTCGTCCGAGCGCCCCCCGGCGGGTCTGGAGCCGGCCGACTCGCCCAGCATCCAGCCCCTGGAGCTGAACGAGACCACCGCCGAGAAGCAGGCTCTCGCCAACCGCATCGAACTCAAGACCGCCCGCCTCGACCTGGAATCCAAGCAGGCCCTCGAGACCGCGGCCGACAACCGCATTCTTCCCCAGCTGGACGCCTTCGCCACCTACACCGGCAATGCTGCCTCCCAGATCCCGTCGGAAGGCCTCGCCGCCGTCAACAAGGACCTCACGAAGGGCACCTACCCCGGCTACACGGTGGGCCTCCAGTTCTCCATGCCCATCCAGAACCGGGCGGCCCGGGGCAACCAGGCCCAGGCCCGCGCCAACCGGCGCCAGAGCGAGCTGACCCTCCGCGATCTGGAGCTGGGCATCACCCTTGAAGTGCGCCAGGCCTTCCGCAACCTGGACGCCTCCGCCAAGGGCGTGGCCGCCGCCGAGAAGACGCGGATCTTCCGCGAGAAGGATCTCGAGGCCGAGCAGAAGAAGTTCGAGAACGGCATGAGCACGAATTTCCTGGTGCTCTCCAAGCAGAATGACCTGGACACCGCCAAGAGCAGCGAGCTCCAGGCCCAGATCACCTACGCCAAGGCCGTCACCTCGCTGGAGAAGGCCCTGGGGCACCTGCTGGAAGCGCGGAAGCTGGAAGTGAAGTAGGCTTCTTCTTCTGCTGAAAAGCGGGCCCCGGACGGGGCCCGCTTTTCAGCATGCTCCGCCGCACAGCGGCGAAGCCGAAAAGGGGGTCAATCCATTCGCAGGCTGAGGTCCACAGCCGGGGCGCTGTGGGTGAGGGCCCCCACGCTGAGGAAGTCCACGCCGGTCTCCGCGACGAGGCGGGCCCGGTCGAGGGTGATGTTGCCGCTGGCCTCCAGGAAGAGGCGCCGGCCGCTGCGGTCCCGCAGGGCCACCGCCTCACGCATCTGGTCGGTGGGCATGTTGTCCAGCAGCACGCCGTCCACGTCCGGCAGGTCCAGACAGGCCTTGAGCTGCCCCAGGTTCTCGACCTCCACTTCAATCTTCACCAGGTTCGGGGCCCCCCGGCGGGCCGCCTCCACGGCGGCACGAACCCCGCCCGCCGCGGCCAGGTGGTTCTCCTTGAGCAGCACGCCATCCCCCAGGGTCAGCCGGTGGTTCACGCCGCCACCGCAGCGCACGGCATACTTCTCGAGCAGCTTGAGGCCGGGCGTGGTCTTACGGGTGTCGAGGATGCGCGCGCCGGTGCCTTCCACCGCCTCCACGAACTTCCGGGTGAGGGTGGCCGTCCCCGACAGCCGCTGGAGGAGGTTCAGCATCACCCGCTCCGCCAGCAGGATGCCGTGGCTGGATCCGCGCAGGCGCATCACCTCGGTGCCCGGACCAACCCGCTGGCCATCGTTCCGCGCCAGGTCCGCGTTCAGCATCGGGCAGGTGAGGCGAAGGGCCTCCACCGCCATGGGGAGTCCCGCCAGCACCAGGTCGGCCTTGGCCACCACCCGGGCGGTCATGGGACGGTCGGGCACGGCGGCCGTGCTCCAGTCCTGGGTGCCCCAGTCCTCCCGCAGGAAAGCGCGCAGCTGGTCGCGGTAGGTCTCGGGGTGCGGGGGATGGAACATCGGTCACTCCGGCCCCAGCGTACAATGCTCGACACCGATCCCAAACCAGGAGCCTCCCATGCCCTTCGTCCTCGTCGAGAAAACCGACCGCATCGCCTGGGTCACCCTCAACCGGCCCGAGAAGCTCAATGCCCTCAACAACGAGGTATTGAAGCAGCTGGAGCTGGCCTTCGCGGACCTGGAGCAGGACGCCGAGGTGGGTGCCGTGGTGGTCACGGGCGCAGGGGAGAAGGCCTTCGTGGCCGGCGCCGATATCGCGGAACTGAAGACCCTCGACACCGCCAGCGCCCGGGTCCAGGCCCTGCGCGGCCAGGCGGTCTTCCAGCGCATCGAATCCATGCCCAAGCCCGTCATCGCCGCCGTGAACGGCTTCGCCCTGGGCGGCGGCTGCGAGCTGGCCCTGTCCTGCCACATCCGCATCGCCAGCGAGAATGCCAAATTCGGCCTGCCCGAGGTGAGCCTGGGCATCATCCCCGGCTACGGCGGCACCCAGCGCCTGCCCCGCCTCGTGGGCAAGGGCGTGGCCCTCGACATGATCCTCAGCGCCGAGATGACCGCCGCCGCCGACGCCCTGCGCATGGGCCTCGTGAGCCGCGTGGTCGCGCTGGCGGATCTCAAGGCCACCGCGGAGAAGCTGGCCAGGACCATCCTCTCCCGGGGCCCCCTGGCCCTCCGCAGCGCGCTGGCCGCCGTGAACGAAGGCATCGAGATGCCCCAGGACCAGGGTCTCCAGTACGAGGCCGCTCTTTTCGGCCTGCTCGCCGCCTCCCAGGACATGCAGGAGGGCATGGGTGCCTTCCTGGAGAAGCGCGCCGCGCAGTTCAAGGGGTTGTAGCTTTTCGCTCACTCCAAAAAACAGGCGGGCCATCCGGCCCGCCCGTTTTTTTGGAGCATGAAGCGGCTAGCGCTTGGCGCCCACCGCGCCAAGCGTGACCGCAGCAGTCTGTTCGTTGTTGTTCTGGTCCGCGACCTTCACGAGAACACGGTCGCCGCGGACGGCATCGCGGGGCACGACCACGTCGAAACGCTCGTCCTTCTGATCGAAGACCCGGTCCTCCGGCACGATCTGGAGCCAGTGCTCCCCATCGGCGCTGACGGCGGCCTCCTTCAGGGTGGAGGTCTCGTCCCGGGCCACGAAGCGGATCCGGACGCCCTCGCCTTCGGGCGCGGCACTCAGCTCGGAGATGACCGGCGGCGTGTGGTCGATGATGAAGGGAGCGGTGCGCCAGAGGCTGGTGAGGGCGGCGTTGAAGGCCGCCGTGGGGGCGTCCGAAGCGGTCACTTCGAGGCGGTACCGGCCATCGGGAACGGGCAGCGTGTCGAAGCTGAAGAACTTCTCCTTCCAGGCCTTTTCCAGGAGGATCGGCGCGCCCCGCTCGGGCACAAGCCGGATGGCGAACTGGAGGGTGTCGGCGTTGGGGTCGTTCACGCGGAACACGAAGCTCTGGGCGCCCCGGCGGAAGCTGCGCTTCTCGGCGCCCATGTAGCCCATGGCCGGGATGAGCTTCTGCGTCTCCAGGGGCACCCGTTCGATGCCGATGTCATCCGGAGGCGCCGTGCGCGTGATGACCAGGCCCGGCGGCATGGTGTCCACGCCCTCCCAGATCGGAGCCAGGTTGCGGTGAGCCCAGTGGACGGTCACGGTCTCCACCACCGGCGTGGCACCGCCCCGGGTGCTGCTGAGGCGCAGACGGAATTGGGCGAACCGTGAGGACGGCAGGGCCGGACGCTCGCCGCTACGCAGGGGAGGCGTCCATGGGCTCCAGGTGGCATCCGGCGTTTCCGTGCTCCCCGTACGGAACTGGAATTCCACGTTGGTGCCCGATGGCGTGTCTGCATCGAGGTAGGCTCGTCCCCAGTCAGCCAGGGGCGCGCCCTTGAGGATCCGGGATTCGACGGTGCCCTCCGTGGCCTGGGCTTCGGACAACAGGTGCAGCTCGGCGGGATTCGAGCCCACCACGAGAAGGTCCCCGCCCGAGGGCAGGAAGGCCGTGGCCTGCGCCGTGCCCAGCTCCTGCACCACGGCGAAGGGATCCGTATCGCGGACCTTGCCGAGGGGCAGAGAGAAGAGGCGGGACCGGTTGCCCGTGCCCACCAGCAGCTGGCCCTTCCATGGGGTCAGCGCGTAGACCTGGCTCTGGGCGCTCTGCCACAGGGTCTCGGGCACCCGATCGCGGTCCAGACGGATGACGGCCGACCGCGTAGCCGCGGCGGTATCCGCCTGCAGATAACCTTCGCGCCGCTCCAGTTGGCCGGTGCTGAACTTCGGCGTGAGGCCATTGTCCGCGCCGACGTACAGCAGCCCATCGGCCACGGCCAGGGCGCGAACCTCTTCAAAGGGGGTATCCATCAATGTCTCGAGGCGATCGCCCTGGCGGCTGTAGCGGAGCACCAGGCCCCGCCCGTGGCTGCCGAGGTACCAGCCCCCCTGCCCGTCCGGCGTCAGGGCTGTGAACGCCGTCTCGTCCGCCAGCTCCGCCAGGCGGCGGCTCGACCCGCTCCGGGCCTGGACCAGCACGGCGCCCTTCTCCGAACCGCCGGCGGCGATGACCGCATCCCCATCCACCGCCAGGGCCCAGACAATGCGGGCCTCGATGTCCGCGAAAGGCTTCACGTCGCCGGAGGGAGACACGCGGAAGAGCTTCCCCTCCCCTGTGGGCGCCACGATCAGATCCTGGCCCAGGCGCGCCAGGGCGAACACGATGCCGCCCTTCACCTGGCCCAGGGGCGTCACCTGGCCACCGGAGTAGTGGAAGAGCTTGCCGTCCGTGCCGGCGGAGAGGTAAGCGCCCCCGGAGCCATCCGGAACGGCCGCCCAGATCACGCCCTCGGGCAGCTGGCCCACGCGACGAAGGTTCGGCGCCAGGCGCAGCCGGCCGTCAGCCCCGATGCGGACACCGTGGGTCTCGGACCCCAGCCAGTCGTTGAACCCGGAGAAGGTGGCCACGGGCTGATCCGCCAGGGCTGCCACGCCCACGACCGCGGAGAGAAGAAACGTCATCCAGCGCATAGAGCCCTTTCGATTCATGTCCATCACTCGATTTCCACGTCCAGCTGGCTCAGCCCCCGCACCTCGCGGTCGAGCGGCAGGACGGCACGGCCCACGATCCGCCGCTGGAGCTTGTTGTCGCTGCTGGCGCCGTCGCCGCTGACCAGGGTCGCCACCGTGGGTGGGATGCCCTCGATGCGGCTGCCGCGAAGCCCCGCACCGGGCTGGCTCTGCACCAGCAGCGCGTAGGCGTGGTTGTTCCGGAGGGCCCCGTTCAGGAGCCGCACCACATCCCCCAGGTTGGCCACCTCGATCATGCGCTCATCCGGATCGGCCGCCATGAGGCTGAAGCCATCGCCAACCATCAGGGTCGCCTTGCCCTTGGCCGCGGAGGAGGGCACCTGGATGTTGAAGGTGGCGGTCTCGCGCACGCCCTGGATGTTCTGGAGGGTGACCAGCACCGGAAGAATCTCTCCTCGCTTGGCCCGGGCCTTGAGGAGGCGGACGCCCGCGATGGCCGAGAGATCCAGCCGCTCCTCCGCCTTGATGGTGAGGGAGATGCCCTCGAACACCGGCTTCTCGAAGGGATTGAGCGTGATGGCTTGGAGCATGGCGCCCACGTACTGGGAGATGCGCGAGGGGTTCAGGTCTGCGATGACGTTCTCGATCAGGATGGCCGGATGCCCGACCAGCTTGATGTTGCCCTGCATGGACAGGCTCTGGAGCCCCAGGCCACGGGTGTGGGCGTCCAGGGTCTGGGCCACGGCCGTGGCCACCAGGGCTGGCGTGGCCACGGGGTGGTCCATCAATTCGAACCGGAAATTCAGCGTGCGCTTGCCCCCCAGGTTCAGGCCGATCCGGAGCGGGACCATCCGCGCCTCGGCCCCCAGCAGGCCCGCGACGCCGGAGCTGCGGTCCAGCCGCAGGGCGCCGATGGGCGCCACGGGCATGGCCATCTTGAAGGAGCTCTGGTAGCTGGCCACGGTACTCGCCACCGTGGCGGACCAGAGGGGCAGGTCCACGGACCCCAGGTTGAACAGCTGGTGCCCGAAGAGCAGCACCCGCTTGCCCGAGACGTAGGTGATGGTGCCCGCGGCCGCCAGATCCAGGTCTCCCTGCATGAGCGTGACGGCCGCCATGCCGCCGGGCTCGAGGGGGCTGGCCTCCTCCCGCGCGCCTCCGGACAGGACCGGCGCGGCGGCAAAAGCGACCGGGAACCCGGCCCAGAGACGGCGGGCTTCAGGTCCAAGTGCGCTGCCGACGATGGACATGGGCATGGCCTGGGGATCCGGCTCACCCATCAGCGTCCGGAAATCCAGCATCTGTCCCGAGAGGGCCGCCTTGAGGACCTTGGGCGGCTCCAGCTTGGGCAGGATCAGGGGCGTGCGGCTGGGCGGGGTTTCCGGGATATCCCGGAGCTGATCCAGCATCTCGGCGATGGGGGTGATGCCGCCAATGGCCTCCTTTTCGAAGAGGATGCCCGTGCTCAACGCGCCGATGAGCTTCCCGTCGATGTAGCAGGGGCTGCCGCTCATGCCCGCCAGGATCCCCGTGTCCGTCAGGGGTCCTCCGGAGGCCCTGACCATGATGCGGCTTTTGCCCGGGGCGGCGTTCCGCTGCACCCCCAGCACTTCGAAATCGAAGCGCTCGATTTTGCCGCCCTGGAATACCGTCCGGCCGTACCCCTTCATGCCCGCCCGGATCTCCGCGACCGGGAGGGTGGCGGGCCCTTGGCCTGCCAGGGGCACCAGAGAAAAGAGGGCGAAGGCGAGGGCGACCAGTTTCATTGATATCTCAAGGAATGTATGAAGCCTAGCAGGACAGTCCCGGTGACCGGGACGGCCGCCGGCCGGGCGCCCCTGTGAATTTCAGATGCGGCATGTGACTTTTTCGTTCCTTGACCAACAGATCCCTTTTATTGCGATGCCCCCCTTGGCTATTCTTTGGGGAACACGGAGGAACTTCTCATGCGCTCAAGGCATTTCGCCGGCTCATCCCTTGTGGCCCTGCTCGTGGCGGCGGCCCCCATCATGGCCCAGGGTGTTTCCACCCAGCTGGGCGGTCGCGTGCTCGATAATCAGGGCGCCGGCGTCGCCGGAGCCACGGTGGTCATCCGGAACGCCGAGACCGGTCTCACCCGCACCCTGCAGACCAGCGCCGAAGGCCGCTATCTGGCCACCCTTCTGCCGGTCGGCCCCTACACCGTGACCGTCACCAAGGCCGGCTTCCAGACCGCGAGCAACGTCAAGGTGAACCTGAACCTCGGTGATGCCGCCCCCCTGACCATCAAGCTCGCCCCCGAGACCGGTGCCACCGTGGAAGTGGTCGCTGCCACGGCCCAGGTGGACACGGAGCGGGCCAGCGCCGCCGCCATCATCTCCCCCGACAACCTCACCAACCTGCCGGTCTTCAACCGCAACTTCACGAACTTGGCGACCCTGGCTCCCCAGGTCGTGGTGGACAGCAGCCGCGGCAACCTCGCCATCGCAGGCCAGCGCGGCGTGAACACCTCCATCAACATCGACGGAGGCGACAACAACGAGCCCTTCTTCGGCGGCGCCACCGGCGCGGCCGAGGGCAAGACGCCCTTCACCATCTCCATCGAGGCCATCCGCGAGTACCAGGTGATCACCGACGGTGCTTCCGCCGAGTTCGGCCGCATGGGCGGCGGCTACGTGAACGCCATCACCAAGAACGGCACCAACGACATGAGCGGCAGCCTCTTCTACTACATGCGCCCCCGGGGCTGGGTGGAAGCTGGTCCGACCCTGCGTCAGCCCAACGGTTCCACCACGGCCAATCCAGTGGGAGACTTCCAGCAGGAGCAGTTCGGCTTCAGCCTCGGCGGCCCCATCGTCAAGGACAAGCTCTTCTACTTTGTCGCCTACGACGCCCAGCGCCGAAAGGATCCCATCAATCAGATCTGGGGCCCGATCAGCAATCCCGCGGTCCTGAATCCCGCGACCTACCCCAATGATGCGGTCCTTATTGCCAAGAGCGGGAACTACTCGGCGAAGTCCGATTCAGACGTCTACTTCCTCCGTTTCGACTACAACCCCACCGTCGACCACAACATCCAGTTTCGGGTGAACCACTCCAGCTTCAAAGGCGTGACCGGGGCATCCCGGACGGCCGCCTACGAGAACCTGGCCTCCGACGACGTAACGACCAATGCCTATGTCCTCCAGTGGAACTGGGTGATCAGCGGGAACTGGATGAACGAGTTCCGAGTCAGCCATACCAAGGACGACATGCCGCGCTCGACCTACTCCCATTCGCCCGAAGTGGCCATCGGGAGCGGGAGCAGCACGGTCGGCTACTACGGCGCCTATCCCTTCGACCGTACCTACAACACCAAGCGCACGCAGATCCAGGAGAACAT
This sequence comes from Geothrix mesophila, assembly GCF_022808835.1. Classification (NCBI taxonomy): domain Bacteria; kingdom Pseudomonadati; phylum Acidobacteriota; class Holophagae; order Holophagales; family Holophagaceae; genus Geothrix; species Geothrix mesophila. The sequence goes on along the minus strand of NZ_JAKZLD010000001.1, from coordinate 418,165 downwards.
CAGCTACGTGACCCCCACCTTCCAGGTGAAGGCGGGTGTGGACTACAACGACATCAAGGTATCGGAGTTCTTCGCCGGCAACTGGCAGGGCGTCTACCAGTTCAGCTCCCTCGCGAACTTCCGGGCGGGCAACTGGTCCTACTACCGGCAGAACTTCGGCCTGAGTGGAGATGTCCACCAGGCGGGCCTCTTCGACACCAGCTACAAGCAGATGGCTGCCTTCATCCAGACCGAGTGGCGCCTCACCGACACGTTCAAGCTCGGTGCCGGTGTCCGCTGGGACCGCCAGGAGAACCCTGACTACCCGATCCTGGACATGACGACCAACCCCATGGCCAGCCCCATGCCCATCACGGCCAAGATCCCCTCGGACAGTCAGTTCTCGCCCCGCGTGTCCTTCACCTGGACCCCGGCCTTCGACCACGGCAAGACCGTGATCCGCGGCAGCGTCGGCCGCTACGTGAGTACCACGCCGGCCGTGTTCTTCTACCAGGCCTATGCCGCCAACGGCGTCCGGACCGGGTCCAAGGACTTCCAGCCTTCCGAAGCGGCCACCTACGGCATCCCCATCGGCGCTGCTTTCAACGCGGCGAATCCCTTCTGGCTCGCCTCGACGCCCACGGGCTTCTCCACCTTCAACATCTGGACCTTCAACCCGGACTTCAAGAACCCCTACACCGACCGCGTGAACATCGGCGCGGAGCGCCCCTTCTTCAACGACCTGGTCCTGGGCCTGTCCGCCACCTACGCCAAAGGCAAGCAGCTCGAGCGCACCGCCGACCTCAACCTCGGAACCCCGACCGCGAACGCCTATGGCCGCCTGATCTACCCGAGCACCATCGACGCTCAGGGCCGCTATACGGTCACCCGGCCCAATACGACCTACGGCACCATGGGCATGTATTTCTCGGATGCCACCAGCCTCTACCATGCCTATACGGCCAGCCTGAAGTACCACAAGGAAGGCAGCGCTTTCGACGCCCAGCTGTACTACACCTACGCCATCAACAAGGACACCGACTCCAACGAGCGCAACTACTCGGGCGTCAGCATCCAGGACAACGGCAACCTGGGCGGCCAGTGGGGCTACGCTGACACGGACCGTCGCCAGGTGCTGACCGGGTATTTCAGCTTCCTGGACAAAAATGTGACCGGCATCCTAGCGTCCGTGTCCGTCCGCTACCAGACCGGCACACCCTACACTCTGACCTATGGGGCGGATGTGAACGGCGATGGCAACAGCAGCAACGATCGCTACTTCGCCAGCGGCGTGGACTCGGGCCGGAATACCCAGCGTGCCGGATCCACCCTGACCTTCGACCTGGGCCTCCGCCGCGACTTCGCCTTCACGAAGCGCATCAAGATGACCCTGTCGGCCGACGTGTTCAACCTGCTGAATCGACAGGACACCTACCTCTCCAACCGGGTCTCCTACTCCAGCCCGGTCACTCCGGCCACAGTGGACGCCAACTCCGCCAGTAACCTCCAGCAGCAGCAGAACTGGATCGGCTCTGCCCGCCAGATCCAGATCGGCGCGCGCTTCGCCTTCTAGTCCCACTCGCACCACGAAAGGGCGGCGCTCCGGCGCTGCCCTTTTTCGTTAGGCTGGAAGCATGAAGATCCTGGCGTTGGGCGATGTCGTGGGGGAACCGGGGCGGAGGCTGGTGGAGGCGTTCGTGCCCGAGCTGCGCCGGGAGACCGGGGCTGACCTCGTGATCGTGAACGGCGAGAACGCCGCTCACGGCCACGGCATCACCGACACCATCGCCCGGGAATGGTTCGACCGCTTCGGGGTGGACGTCATCACCACGGGCAACCATGCCTTCGACGTGAAGGGGATCGAAAGCTACTTCCGCCTGGAACCCCGCCTGCTGCGACCCGCCAACCACCCCCCCGATACACCGGGGAACGGGTGGGTGAAGCTGCACACCCCCTCGGGGGCCGAGGTCCTCGTCATCAACCTCATGGGGAGGGTGCACATGCCTGCCTGCGACTGCCCCTTCCGGGGCGTGGACGGCATCCTCCAGAAGGAGCGGGCCGACCTCGTCATCGTGGACATGCACGCCGAGGCCACCAGCGAGGCCCAGGCCATGGGCTTCCACCTGGAGGGCCGGGCCGCTGCCGTCCTGGGCACCCACACCCACGTCCCCACCCTGGACGCCAAGGTGCTGCCCGGCGGCACGGCCTACGTCACCGACATCGGCATGACGGGCCCCTACGACGGCGTCATCGGCATGAAGAAGGAAGCCAGCATCGGCCGCTTCCTCAGGGTCCAGCGCCCCAAGTACGAGGTTGCCGAGGGCGACCTCCAGCTCCACGCCGTGCTGGTCACCACCGAAGGCCGGAAGGCGACCAGCATCGAGCGGATCCTGAGAAAGCTGTAGGGACCTTCGAGGGGTTCAGTCCTCGAGCTTGGGGAAGAGCCAGCCGGCAATGGCGGCACCGAGGAGGGGCGCCACCCAGAAGAGCCAGAGCTGGCCGAGGGCCCAGCCGCCCACGAACAGGGCCGGTCCCGTGCTGCGGGCGGGATTCACGGAGGTGTTCGTGACCGGGATGCTGATGAGGTGGATGAGGGTGAGGCAGAGGCCGATGGCAATGGGCGCGAAGCCGGGGGCCGCCTTCTTGGCAGTGCTGCCCAGGATCACCACGAGGAAGAAGAAGGTCATCACGACCTCGGTCAGGAATGCCGCACCCAGCCCGTACTTGCCCGGAGAGTGGTCCGCATAGCCGTTGGCCGCGAAACCGCCGATGGCGGACCCGTTGCCGGTGGCGATGACATAGAGGATGGCCGAGGCGGCCACGGCTCCCAGCACCTGGGCCAGCCAATAGCCGGCCACATCCTTGTAGGGGAAGCGCCCGCCCACGGCCAGACCCAGGGTCACGGCGGGGTTCAGGTGACAGCCCGAGATGGGGCCGATGGCGAAGGCCATGGTCAGCACCGTGAGGCCGAAGGCCATGGCCACACCATGGAGGCCGATGCCCACGCCCGGGAAGGCCGCGGCCAGCACCGCGCTGCCGCACCCACCCAGTACCAGCCACAGGGTCCCGAAGAATTCCGCCGCAAGCCGCTTGTTCACACATCCTCCATGGAAGAAAAAGCGTGATGGCTGGAAAGCTGGGGTCAGTCTATCCATCCGCCGGAAGGATGCCTACTCTTTCGGTCTTCAGAAGCCAAAGAGCACCGCCAAGACACCAAGAGAAGCCAAACCTGGTGATCGGCTTGCCTCAGCCCGGCATGATCGAACCGCGAATGACGCGAATCGCCCCTGCGGGCGCGCGAATGGTGAACAATCCTGCATCCGCCGCGTTTCACGCCCTTTCGCGTTATTCGCGGTTGCTTGCTTTTATGGCTGAGTCAAGCCAGCCGGGCCCATCCCTCCAGGTAGAGGTTGAAGGCCGGATCCACCTCAGCCTTCTGCTGGACCAGCGCGCGGATCTGGGCCTCCTCGGCCTCCATCTGCTCAGGCGTCAGGTGGCCCGAGAGCGTCATGGCCCGCAGCCACACCAGGAAGGTGGTGAGGGCGTCGAACTGGTTGTAGCGGACGATGCCGGCGATGTCCCCCGACCGCCAGAGGTCGATGACGCTCTTGCCGTCGGTGCCCAGCTTGCCCGGGATTCCGCAGGCCGTGGCCAACTCGTGGAGGGTGGAGGAGGCCTTGCCCCAGCTGCCCGTCACTTCGCGGAGGTCGATGTGCTGGTTCCCGTAGCGGTCGAAGAAGTCGCCCGCCGCCCACTTCTCCGCGCTGCGGCCCAAGCCCGGGATGGAGAGCCGGTGCACCATGGCCCGCTGGACCAGGATGGGCAGGTCCGCGTCCCGCGAGTTGAAGCCCACCAGCTGGGGCTTCTTGTCCCCCAGCGCCACCAGGAAGCGGCGCAGCAGGTCGTCCTCGGCCAGGGCCTCCGGCCCCTCCGGCAGCGCGAAGAGCTTGTGCTGGACGTCACCGTGCCGCACCGTGCGGATCACCGCGGCGATGGACACCACGCGGCAGAGGATGGTCTTCAGGTAGGGTCTCGGATCCGCCTCCGTGGCGCCGCCGTAGGCCCAGAGGCGCTCCGTCACCTCCTCGTCAGGCATCTCCTTCGGGAGGTCCAGCACCCGCCTCCCCGTGGCGGGATCCGGCACCCACTCGGCATCGAAGGCGAAGATCTGGTGGTGCGGGGGACGCAGCATGGGAACCCTCCTGGAATGCCTTCAAGTCTGGGTAATGCTCAAAAGCCTCCACGAAGGGTACGAAGGGAAAAGCCAGATCACGAAGGCGAATTCGTGGTTTTTAGATTCACCTGAAGGGTTTCTTCGTGTCCTTCGTGGAGATCCTTTGACGGCCGGGTTACTTCTCCAAAGCCCACTTGCCCCCGCCACCCACCGCGCAGGCCAGGCCCACGAGCAGGCGGAAGAGGGCGGGCAGGTTCGACAGGGGCCCGGCGCCGTGCATCCAGCCATGTACCAGGGGCCAGCCCAGGACGGCCACGAGGATGCCGCCCGCCAGGGCCACCCACACACCGAGCAGAATCAGAGCCCCGCATACCAGCTCGCCCAGGGCAAAGCCCCAGGTGGAGGCCTGGGTGAAGGTGATGGCCCCGTGGGCTCGGCGGAGGATTTCGAAGCCGTGCATCACGGCCATGCCGCCCACGGCGAGGCGCAGGAGGAAAAGGGCCCAGTCGGTGCGAGTCTTGGAAGCGGCCATGACTACCTCGGGAAACATCCATTGTAGGCTGGGGACTCTCCACGGAAACTGCCATGCGCCCCACGCTCGCCTTCGACGCCGACGACACCCTCTGGCACAACGAGACCCTCTACGCCGAAACCCAGGGGGCCTTCCGGGCCCTCCTGCACCCCTTCCACGACGACGCCTGGATCGACGCCCGTCTCCACGACACGGAGATGCGCAACCTCCGCCGGTACGGCTACGGCATCAAGGGCTTCACCCTGTCCATGATCGAGACGGCCCTGGAACTCACCGAGGACCGGGTCGACGGCCGGGGCATCCGCCAGGTGCTGGAGCTGGGGCAGGCCATGCTCGACAAGCCGGTGGAGCCCCTCCCCGGCGTGGCCGAGGTCCTGACGAAGCTGGCCGGGACCTTCGACCTGATGCTCATCACCAAGGGTGACCTCTTCGACCAGGAGACCAAGCTGGCCAAGTCTGGCCTCGGGCACCACTTCTCACGGGTGGAGATCGTCTCGGAGAAGGACGAGCCCACCTATGCCGCCCTTCTCGGGCGCCACGGCCTCCAACCCCGAGCCTTCACCATGGTGGGCAACTCGGTGAAGTCCGACATCCTGCCGGTCCTGGCCCTGGGCGCCCGGGCGATCCACATCCCCTACCACCTGACCTGGGCCCATGAAGTGGTCGCCACCCCGGTGGAATCCCCCTTTCCCGTGCTCGATTCCATCCGCGACCTGCCCGCCCTGCTCGCAGGCTGGTGACCCCGTCCTCCGCTATGCTGGGGAGACGGAGGGATTTCATATGAGCATCCAGAACATCGGCGTCATCGGTGCGGGCCAGATGGGCAACGGCATCGCCCATGTCTTCGCCCAGGCGGGCTTCAGCGTGCTGATGCAGGACATCACCGACGCCTTCGCCGCCAAGGGCGTGGCCACCATCGACAAGAACCTCCAGCGCGGCGTGGACAAGGGCAAGATGACCGCCGAGGAAAAGACCGCCGTCCTGGGACGCATCCGCACCACCACGAAGCTCGAGGATCTGGCCGGCTGCGACATTGTCATCGAGGCCGCCACCGAGAAGTGGGAGGTCAAGAAGCAGATCTTCGAGACGCTCGACAAGGTCTGCAAGCCCGGCGCCATCCTCGCCTCCAACACCAGCAGCATCTCGATCACCAAGCTGGCCGCCGTCACCAAGCGCCCCGAGGCCTTCATCGGCATGCACTTCATGAACCCCGTGCCCGTGATGCAGCTCATCGAGGTCATCCGCGGCCTGGCCACCAGCGACGCCACTTTCGAGGCGGTGATGGACCTCTCGAAGAAGCTGGGCAAGACCCCCATCCACTGCAACGACTTCCCGGGCTTCGTGAGCAACCGCGTGCTGCTGCCCATGATCAACGAGGCCATCTACGCCCTCTATGAAGGCGTGGCCAGCGTGGAGAGCATCGACGGCATCATGAAGCTCGGCATGAACCATCCCATGGGCCCGCTCACCCTGGCGGACTTCATCGGCCTGGACACCTGCCTCTTCATCCTCAACGTGCTGCACGAGGGCCTGGGCGATCCCAAGTACCGCCCCTGCCCCCTGCTCATCAAGTATGTGGACGCCGGCTGGCTCGGCAAGAAGAGCGGCCGCGGCTTCTACGACTACAGCAAGGCCTGATCTCCGCGGGCCATGCGACGCCGCGCGGCGCTTGCCCTCGTGGCTTTCCTGGGACTGGCTGCGGAGGAGCCCCTCCACGAGATGGGCCCCTTCCCCACCCGGGAGATGTTCCCCCTCTACCTGCCCACCATGGCCTACCAGCCGGTGGACCCCGTTCCCCTCGGGCGGGGCCGCTGGCGGTGGGCCCTGCACTGGATCGAGGCCAACACCTTCCAGTTCTCGGACATCTTCGAGCAGTATGCCCCGCGGGACGCCTCCGGCCGCGTGGCAGTGACCGAGGCGGTGTTCGCCTCGGCCGCCGCCGCTTTCCCCGATCTCCCGACCCTGTACTACTTCGACGAGGAGATTGCCCGGTTCGAGCTGGAGGGAAGGTACGGACTGTCGGACACGACCGACCTGTGGTTCCGGCTGCCGGTCCAGAACCACACCGGGGGCTTCCTCGATCCTCTCATCGAGGGGTTCCACAAGATCGGATTCGAACAGCCCGGGCGGGATCGCGTCATGAAGAATCAGGTGGCCCTTGCGGTGGCCCAGTACGGCAAGGTCGCCTTCTACAACGATGAACGCATCCTCGGAAAGACCCAGGATCCGGTCCTGGGGCTCACCCACCGCCTGCTGGCGACGCCCACATGGACACTTTCCGCCGCGGTCAGCCTCAAGCCCCCGCTCACCCATACCTACGACGCCTACCGATCCGGCTGGGACCAGACCTACGGGATCACAGGCGCCTGGAGGCCGGGGGGGCGGCATGCCTTCTATTTCGGCGGGGGTTTCGTCCGCCGGCCCCACGGAAGCCCGGAGTACACAGCCATCGGATTCCGGAACGGCGCCGGCGCCCATGCCACCTGGGAATACCGCCGCTGGCGGCGAGTTCAGCCCTTTCTCCAGCTCTATTGGCAGAGCGGCTACCTGCCGCGGCGGCCCTCCCAGCACTTCGACCAGCCCAGCCTCCAGCACGACCTGGGGGTGCACTGGCACTGGACGCCCCACACCACCCTGACCTTCCGCTACCTGAACAACATCTCCCACTGGGGGAACACCGCGGACATGGGCCTTGGCGCGAGCCTGACGACGCATTTCTAGGTAGAATGGCCGTTTGAATCCATGCGAGGTGCCCCATGGCCACGGCCAAAGTCCGCGAGATCCTGTCCTGGTACAGCTCTGAAAACCCCGGCGTGAAGGCCAATCTGGCCCGCATGATGAACACGGGCCGCCTGGCCGGCACTGGCAAGTTCGTGATCCTGCCCGTGGACCAGGGCTTCGAGCACGGCCCCGCCCGCAGCTTCGCGCCCAACCCGGCCGGCTACGATCCCCGCTACCACGTGGAGCTGGCCATCGAGGCCGGCTGCAATGCCTACGCCGCGCCCCTGGGCTTCATCGAACACGTGGCCTCCGACTACGCCGGCGACATCCCGCTCATCCTCAAGCTCAACAACAGCGACATCCTCAGCAAGGGCCACGAACCCTGCAGCGCCATCACGGGCAGTGTGGAAGACGCCCTGCGCCTGGGCTGCGCCGCCATCGGCTACACCATCTACCCCGGCAGCGGTGACCGCAACATCCAGTACGAGAGCCTGCGCGAGCTGATCCTCGAGGCCAAGGCGGTGGGCCTGCCCACCGTCGTCTGGTCCTATCCCCGGGGCGCGGGCCTGACCAAGGAGGGCGAGACCGCCGTGGACGTGGCCGGCTACGCCGCCCAGATCGCCGCCCAGCTCGGCGCCCACATCATCAAGGTGAAGCCCCCCAAGCAGCACCTCGAGGTGAAGGAAGCCGCCGCGGCTTTCGAGAAAGCCCAGATCCCCACCGAGACCATGGCCGACCGGGTGAAGGAAGTGGTCCGCAGCGCCTTCAACGGCCGCCGCATCATCATCTTCAGCGGCGGCGAGGCCAAGGGCACCGAGGCCGTGCTCCAGGAAGTGGCCGAGCTCGCCAAGGGCGGCGCCTTCGGCAGCATCATGGGCCGCAACGCCTTCCAGCGCCCCAAGGCCGAAGCCATCCAGCTGCTGCATGCGGTGATGGATATCTTCGCGAAGGCGTGAAGTAGAAAACCGCGAAAGACGCGAACAAAGCCGAAAAGAAACCGCCACTCGAACCGGAGGTGGCGGTTTTTTTTCGCGAGATTCGCGTCTTTCGCGGTTCCTATCCTTACTTCGGCGGATGTTCCAGGAAGGTCAGCCCGGGGCTCTTCTCCGCGGTGGTCCGTCGCTGCCAGTCATTCTCGAAGAGGATGGCGGGGTTGCCCTCGGCGTCTTCCACCAGGTCCCCCCAGAAGCGGCTGGGCTCGGGCCAGCCGCCTTCGATCCAGCGGGCCATCTGGAAGCCGCGGGGCTCCAGCAGCACGGGGCAGGCGTACTCATCCTTGAGGCGGTGCTGGAGCACCTCGAACTGCAGGCGGCCGATGGCGCCCAGGATGGGCAGGGGCGCGCCGCCCTTGGGCCAGAAGACCTGCACCACGCCTTCCTCGGCGATCTGGTTCAGACCCTTCAGGAAGCCCTTGCGGGCGCCGGGATCCGCCAGGCGGACCGACGCGAACTGCTCCGGGGAGAACCGGGGCACGGCATGGAACTCGATGGGACCTGCGGCGCTCAGGACGTCGCCGATCCGGAACAGGCCGGGGTTGATGAGGCCCAGGATGTCGCCGGGATAGGCCTCGTCCACGATCTGCCGCTCGCGGCCGAAGAACATGTGGGGGTAGTTCAGCTTGATGGACTTCTTCTCGCGCACGTGGAGGGCGTCCATGCCCCGGTCGAACTTCCCGGACACGATGCGGGCGAAGGCCACGCGGTCCCGGTGGGCCTTGTTCATGTTGGCCTGCACCTTGAACACGAAGGCCGTGAAGGGCTGCTCCGGAGCGATCTCGCCCCCGTTCATGAGGGGTCGCGCGCCCGGCGCCGGCGCCAGCTCCAGGAACTCCTCCAGGAACTCGGCCACGCCGAAGTTGTTCACGGCCGAGCCAAAGAACATCGGGGACTGCTCGCCGCGGAGGAAGGCCTCCCGGTCGAAGGCCGGGAGCACATGGTCCATGAGGTCCACATCGTCCTTGAGCTGCTGGAGCTCGGCGGGCGTCAGCAAGGCGGCGATCTCGGGATCGTCCAGCCCGCCCTTGCCCGCCACGCGGGCCTTCTGGCCCGCCTTGGCCCGCTCGAAGACCTGGATCTGGCCCGTGGCGCGGACGTAGACGCCCTTGAAGTCCGTGCCGGAGCCGATGGGCCAGGTCATGGGCACGGCGTGGAGGCCGAAGAGCTCCTCCACCTCGTCGATGAGCTCCACGGGCTCGCGGCCCGGGCGGTCCAGCTTGTTGACGAAGGTGAAGATGGGGAGCTTGCGCTCATTGGCTACGCGGAAGAGCTTCTTGGTCTGCTCCTCCACGCCCTTGGCGCAGTCCAGGAGCATCACGACGGCATCCGCGGCCGTAAGGGCCCGGTAGGTGTCCTCACTGAAGTCCTGGTGGCCCGGCGTGTCCAGCAGGTTGATGGCCCGGCCGTGGTACTCGAACTGCATGGCCGCCGAGGTGACGCTGATGCCGCGCTCCTGCTCGATGCTCATCCAGTCGGAATGGGCCGCAGCCCCGCCCTCGCGGGCCTTCACGCTGCCGGCCCGATCGATGGCGCCGCCGTAGAGCAGCAGCTTCTCGGTCAGCGTGGTCTTGCCGGCGTCGGGGTGGCTGATGATGGCGAAAGTTCGCCGCCGCTGGATCTCTTCGGAGAGGGACATGGGGTTCCGGAGCAAAGAAAGGCGCGGCGGATGCCGCGCCTTTCCATTGTCCCGCGACGGGAGGAGAGACTCAACCCCGGGCCGCCATCCGGCGCTGGACCTCGGCCTCGTCCACATCCTCGATGTGGGTGGCGATCCACCACTGGTTGCCCCAGGGGTCCTGCACGCCGGCATTGCGGTCGCCGTAGAACTGGTCGGAGGGCTCCATAAGTGAGACTCCTCCAGCTGCCAAGGCGGCCTGATACACCGCATCGGTGTCGGGGACATAGAGGTAGAACCCCGTGGGCATGGGCTTCCAGGGGTCCCGGGCCTGGGCCAGCATCACCATGGAGTCTCCGATGCGGACTTCGGCATTGGCGATGGCCCCGTCCGGGCGAACCACCCGGCTGCGTTCCTCCGCCTGGAAAGCGGCCCGGAGAAAGGCGATGAAGCCCTCCCCGTCCGGCACGATCACGTAGGGCGTGACCGTGTGGTACCCCGTCGGAACCGGCTGGACCATGGCCTCCTCCTTCTTTTCGTTCTCCAGAAGGGCGAGGATGCGCCCTTCTGGGGCATCGAGCGGCTATTTGGTGATGCCGACCTGCTGGAGCAGCCAGGCCGTCTCGAAGGCCTTGTCCTTCAGGGCGTCGTAGCGGCCCGAGGCGCCCCCGTGGCCGGCGGGGTCCATCTTGATCTTCAGCAGCAGCGGGTTGGCGTCCGTCTTGAGCGTGCGGAGCTTGGCCACGTACTTGGCGGGCTCCCAGTACATCACCTGACTGTCGTTGAAGCTGGTGGTGACGAGGATGGCCGGGTAGGCCTTCTTCGCCAGGTTGTCGTAGGGGCTGTAGGCCCGCATGTAGTCGAAGGCGGCCTTCTCGTTGGGATTGCCCCATTCCAGGTACTCGCCCACGGTCAGGGGCAGGCTGGCGTCCATCATGGTGTTCATCACATCCACGAAGGGCACGGCGCTGTGCACGGCCTTGAAGAGGTCAGGCCGCAGGTTGGTGACGGCACCCATGAGCAGGCCGCCGGCGCTGCCACCCTCGATCACCAGGCGGTCCTTGCTCGTCCACTTCTCCTTCACCAGGAACTCGGCGGAGTCGATGAAGTCGGTGAAGGTGTTCATCTTCTTCATGAGCATGCCATCGTCGTGCCAGGCCTCGCCCATCTCGTTCCCGCCGCGGATGTGGGCGATGACGTAGACCATGCCCCGATCCAGCAGGCTGAGGCGGGGAATGGAGAAGGTCGCGGACATGCCGAAACCGTAGGAGCCGTAGGCATACAGGAAGAGCGGCGCCGACCCGTCGAGCTTCACACCCTTCTTGTAGACCACGGACAGGGGCACCTTCGCGCCATCGCGGGCCGTGGCCCAGAGGCGTTCGGTGGCGTAACGGGACTTGTCGTAGCCGCCCAGCACCTCCGTCTCCTTCAGAAGGGTCTGCTTCCCCGAAGCCATGTCGCAGTCGTAGATGCTCTGGGGCGTGATCATGGACTGGTAGGCGAAACGGAAGGCCCTGGCGGTGTATTCGGGCGTCCCACCGGGGAAGGCGGCGTACACCCGTTCGGGGAACGCCACATCCTTCCAGGCGCCGGTCTTGACGTCCTGGATCCTGAAGCGGTCCAGGCCTTCGTGCTTCTCGGCCACCACCAGGAAGTCGCGGAAAGGCTCGAGGCCCTCGATCAGCACATCCGCGCGATGGGGGATGAAGGTCTTCCAGTACTTGGGATCCGGCGTCGCCACCGGGGCGGTGACCACGCGGAAGTTCTTCGCGCCCTTGTTGGTGCGGATGTAGAAGGTTCCTTCCCGGTGCTCCACGTCGTACTTGTGGCCCTTCTCCCGGGGCAGGAGAACCTTGAAGGCAGCGACGGGCTTAGATGCTGTTAGGTACCGGGTCTCCCAGGTATCCGTGGACTGGCTTTCCATTAGGAGGAACTTCCGGTCCTTCGTCCGCCCCACTCCGATGCGGTACAGCTCGTCCTTCTCTTCGTAGATCAGTTCAGGCTTGCCACCCTTGAGGTCCAGCCGCCAGAGCTGATTGGAGCGCTTGGTGACATCGTCCTCCGTGACGAAGAAGAGGTGCCGGGAACCTGCCGCCCAGGTGAAGGAGGTCACCCGCTCTGCGAGGGGGCCGCTGACCTTGCCCGAGGCCAGGTCCTTCGTGAAGAGCTTGTACTGGCGGAAGCCCGTGGCATCGGTGCTGTACAGCAAGGTGCGGTCGTCGTCGCTCACGGACATGCCGCCCAGGCCCAGGAACTTCAGCCCCTTTGCCAGTTCGTTCTGATCCAGCAGGACCTCCTCGGCGGCCTTCTCGTCGTAGGCCCCATCCTTCCCGGCCTTCCGGCGGCACTGGATGGGGTACTGCTTCCCCTCCTCGGTGCGTGCGTAGTAGTAGAAGGCGCCGCGGCGGACAGGGACGCTGAGATCCGTCTGCTTGATGCGGCCCAGCATCTCCTTGTAGAGAGCCTCGGAGAAGGGCTGGAGATCCTTGGTCATGGCCTCGGTGTAGGTATTCTCGGCATTCAGGTAGGCCACTACCTCGGGATTGGCCTTCTCCCGCAGCCAGAACCAGGGATCGTTCACCGTCTCCCCGTGCCAGAGGCTTGTGTGGGCCTTCTGGGGCGCGACGGGAGGCTTGGGGGCAGGATCGGCAGCCATGAGCAATCCACAGGCGAGCAGGGTAGCGGGAATATGAAATAATCGGTGCATGAAAATACCCTCACGACACAAGGTATCACACAAGAAGGGGCCCCGCAGGGCCCCTTCTTGTGTTCGTCCGCCTCGACGGCGGAGGTCCTACTTCGCTTCCACGACGGGGATGCGCATGCCGTAGAAGGAGCGCCACACGAACACGGCCGAGATCAGGAAGAAGATCAGGGCGGCGACGTGGGCCGTGGCGGGGTTGAGGGTGATGGCCAGTTCCACGGCCAGGAGACCGAAGAGGGTCGTGAACTTGATGACCGGGTTCATGGCCACCGAGGAGGTGTCCTTGAAGGGATCGCCCACGGTGTCACCCACGACGCAGGCATCGTGGAGCTCGGTGCCCTTGGCCTTCAGCTCGGTCTCCACGAGCTTCTTCGCGTTGTCCCAGGCGCCGCCGGCGTTGGCCATGAAGATGGCCTGGTAGAGGCCGAAGACGGCGATGGAGATCAGGTAGCCGATGAAGAAGTAGTGGTTCACGCAGGCGAAGGCCAGCGTGGAGAAGAACACGGCCAGGAAGATGTTGAACATGCCCTTCTGGGCGTACTGGGTGCAGATCTCCACGACCTTCTTGGAGTCCTCCACCGAGGCCTTCTCGGCGCCGGCGTCCAGGTTGATGTTCTGCTTGATGAACTCCACCGCGCGGTAGGCGCCCGTGGCCACGGCCTGGCAGGCCGCGCCGGAGAACCAGAAGATGACCGCGCCGCCGGTGACGATGCCCAGCAAGAACAGGGGGTTCAGCAGGGACAGGCCCTCCTGCACCGCCATCTGGCCCGGCAGGGTCGGCAGCACGGAGCCGTACTTCGCGGAGAGCACCTGGATGATCGAGAAGATCAGGGTGGTGGCGCCCACGACGGCGGTGCCGATGAGCACGGGCTTGGCAGTGGCCTTGAAGGTGTTGCCGGCGCCGTCGTTCTCCTCGAGGAACATCTTGGCTTCCTCGAAGTCGGGCTTGAAGCCGAAGTCCTTCTGGATCTCCGCCTCGATGCCGGGAAGGGTCTCGATGGTGGAGAGCTCATAGACGGACTGGGCGTTGTCGGTCACAGGGCCGTAGGAATCCACCGCGATGGTCACGGGGCCCATGCCCAGGAAGCCGAAGGCCACGAGGCCGAAGGCGAAGATGGCGGGGGCGGCCATGAAGGCGCCCAGGCCGAAGGTGGACACGTAGTAGGCGGCGCCCATGAGGAGGACGATCGTGAGGCCCATCCAGTAGGCAGAGAAGTAGCCCGCCACCAGGCCGCCGATGATGTTGAGCGACGCGCCGCCTTCCTTGGAGGCCGTGACGACCTCACGAACGTGGCCGGAGTTGGTGGAGGTGAAGGCCTTCACGAGCTCGGGGATCAGCGCGCCGGCCAGGGTGCCGCAGGTGATGATGGTGGAAAGCTTCCACCAGAGGCCGCCGGGCAGGTCGCTGATGAGGACCTTCGAGAGGGCGTAGGTCATCACGATGGAGACGATGGAGGTCAGCCACACCAGGGAGGTGAGGGGCACTTCGAAGTCGAACTTCTTGGCGCTGGCGAACTTGGCCTTGGCCCACAGGTTGTTGATCCAGTAGGAGACCGCGGAGGTCACGATCATGCCCACGCGCATGACGAAGATCCACACCAGCAGCGCCACCTGGATGGCCTGGTAGTTGGGCCCGGCGGTGGTGGGGTTGACGGCGAGCAGAATGAAGGTGATGAGCGCGACGCCCGTGACGCCGTAGGTCTCGAAGCCGTCCGCCGTGGGGCCGACGGAATCGCCCGCGTTGTCGCCGGTGCAGTCGGCGATGACGCCGGGGTTGCGGGCGTCGTCTTCCTTGATCTTGAAGACGATCTTCATGAGGTCGGAGCCGATGTCGGCGATCTTGGTGAAGATGCCGCCCGCGATGCGGAGGGCGGCGGCGCCCAGGGACTCGCCGATGGCGAAGCCGATGAAGCACGGGCCCGCGGCGTCACCGGGGATGAAGAGCAGGATGGCCAGCATGAGGACCAGCTCCACCGAGATGAGCAGCATGCCGATGGACATGCCGGCCTTGAGCGGAATGGCCATGGTGGGGAAGGGCTTGCCGCCCAGGCTGGCGAAGGCCGTGCGGCTGTTGGCGAAGGTGTTGATGCGGATGCCGAACCAGGCCACTGCAACTGAACCGAGGATGCCGACGATCGAGAACAGAAGGACCACGATCACCTGCGGCCAGGTCATGGCCGGGTGGGCCAGGAACCGGAAGTAGGCCACCATGATCACCGCGATGAAGGACCAGAGGATCGCGATGAACTTGATCTGGGTCATCAGGTACGTCTTGCAGGTCTCATAGATCAGTTCGGAGATCTCGAGCATGGACTTGTGGACCGGGAGGTTGCGGATCTGGGAGTACTGCACCAGGCCGAACCCGATGCCGAGCAGGCAGATGAAGAGGCCGATGAGCAGCAGGTTGTGGCCCGTCATGCCCATGAAGCTGCCCTGCAGCGCCGGGATCTTCAGTTCCGCCTCGCCGCCCGCGAAGGCCGGGGTGGAGAGCAGAAGGGCGAAGAGCGCCGTCATCCCCCCCTTGAAGAGTCTGGTCGATGCCAGAGAGTCAAGGAGACGTTTCATCGTCGCCATGGTTGTTCCTCCAGATGGGTTAAGGAGAGGGAGAATGGAAAGCTGGATCGGCTGGAAGCAGGACGGACATGATGGCCTGTGCGCAAGCTGCACGAGCCCCACGCGGGGGCGATCCACCAAAGATCGTGTCTAGATCGGGCTTGATTTTAGCGGACCGGGGATTGCAAACGCAAGACTTCAGGCCGGCCTCCAAACCAAGGTCCCATCGGGGTGGGACCGGGCGATGCCCATTGTCACAGCTTGCCTTGCTCCAGCATTAGCGCTTGGGA
Organism: Geothrix mesophila; assembly: GCF_022808835.1. Taxonomy (NCBI): domain Bacteria; kingdom Pseudomonadati; phylum Acidobacteriota; class Holophagae; order Holophagales; family Holophagaceae; genus Geothrix; species Geothrix mesophila. The sequence continues at coordinate 402,602 of NZ_JAKZLD010000001.1, read as the reverse complement.
ATCGAGGATCGTCCGAAGATAATCGGGTCAGATATGGCCCCGCCATTGAAAGAGGGCCCCGCCGCCAAACGCGGGCGCTCCGACCCACCTCCCCGTTTTTCAAAGGAGTCACCCTATGTCCGTTGCTGAACAGAGCATCGCGGGCGCGGAAGCACGCGGCCACGGTTTCCTGGCCTCGTCGGTCGGCCGCAAGGTCGTCATGGCGGCCACCGGCGTCATCCTCTTCGGATTCGTCACGGTCCACATGCTGGGCAACCTGACGTCCTACATGGGTGCCGAGGCGATGAACCACTACGCCGAGTTCCTGCACACCATGATCCACGGCATGGGCATCTGGGTGTTCCGGGCCGTGCTGCTCACCGCGGTCGGTCTCCACATCTGGGCCGCCACGACCCTCACGCTGGACAACATGGCCGCCCGTCCCGTCGGCTACCGCAACCAGAAGAACATCGCCTCCACCTGGGCTTCCCGCACCATGCGCTGGAGCGGCGTCATCCTCGCCGCGTTCATCGTCTACCACCTCCTGCACCTCACCACCGGCACTGTCCATCCCAACTTCGACCGCGCGAACCCCTACGCCAACTTCGTGAACGGCTTCAAGGTTCCCGCCGCGGCCGCCTTCTACATCGTGGCCCAGCTCTGCCTGGGCCTGCACATGTGGCACGGCGTGTGGAGCTGCACCCAGAGCTTCGGCCTGGCCCATCCCCGCTACGACAGCCTGCGGCGCAACTTCGCCACCGGCCTGACCGTCCTCGTGGTGGGCGTGAACATCTCCTATCCCATCGCCGTCCTGACCGGCTTCATCCACTGATCCCAGGGAGCGCTCCATGGAACTCAATTCCCGAATCCCAGACGGCCCGATCGACAAGAAATGGGAAAAGCACAAGTTTGACCTCAAGCTCGTGAACCCGGCCAACAAGCGCAAGTACAAGGTGCTGGTGGTGGGCTCCGGCCTGGCCGGCGGCGCCGCCGCGGCCTCCCTGGCCGAGCTCGGCTACGAGGTCGAGTGCTTCTGCTATCAGGACAGCCCCCGCCGCGCCCACTCCATCGCGGCCCAGGGCGGCATCAACGCGGCCAAGAACTACCAGAATGACGGCGACAGCGTGTACCGCCTGTTCTACGACACGGTGAAGGGCGGCGACTTCCGCGCCCGCGAGGCCAACGTGCATCGCCTGGCCGAGGTCAGCAACAACATCATCGACCAGTGCGTGGCCCAGGGCGTGCCTTTCGCCCGGGAATACGGCGGCCTGCTGGACAACCGCTCCTTCGGCGGCGCCCAGGTGAGCCGCACCTTCTATGCCCGCGGGCAGACCGGCCAGCAGCTGCTCATCGGTGCCTACCAGGCCCTGGAGCGGCAGATCGGGCTGGGCAAGGTGAAGATGTTCCCCCGCCACGAAATGCTGGAAGTGATCGTGGTGGACGGCGTGGCCAAGGGCATCGTCGTGCGCGACATGGTGACCGGTGAGGTCACCTCCCATGTCGCGGATGCGGTCTGTCTCGCGACGGGCGGCTACGGCAACGTGTTCTACCTGTCCACCAACGCCAAGGGCTGCAACGGCACGGCCGTCTGGCGCGCCTACAAGAAGGGGGCCGCCTTCGCGAACCCCTGCTTCACGCAGATCCACCCCACCTGCATCCCCGTGACCGGCGACCATCAGAGCAAGCTCACGCTCATGTCCGAGTCGCTGCGCAACGACGGCCGCATCTGGGTGCCCAAGCGCAAGGAGGACTGCGGCAAGCCCGCCTCCCAGATCCCTGAGGAGGACCGCGACTACTACCTGGAGCGCAAGTACCCCTCCTTCGGCAACCTCGCTCCCCGCGACGTCTCCAGCCGCGCCGCCAAGCAGGTCTGCGACGAGGGCCGCGGCGTCGGTCCCACCCGCCTGGGCGTCTACCTCGACTTCAGCGATGCCATCAAGCGCCTGGGCGCCGCCAAGATCGAAGAGAAGTACGGCAACCTCTTCGAGATGTATGAGCGCATCACGGATGAGAACCCCTACCAGACGCCCATGCGCATCTTCCCGGCCAGCCACTACACCATGGGCGGCCTGTGGGTGGATTACAACCTCATGAGCACCATCCCCGGCCTCTTCGTGCTGGGCGAGGCCAACTTCTCGGACCACGGCGCGAACCGCCTGGGCGCCTCGGCGCTCATGCAGGGCCTGGCCGACGGCTACTTCGTGATCCCCTACACCATCGGCGGCTACCTGGCCGGCATCAAGCCCGGCACCCGCATCAAGGCCGACGATCCCGCCGTGAAGGCCGCGGAGCAGGCGGTCACCGACCGCACGGACAAGCTCATGTCCATCGGCGGGAAGGAGACCCCGACCCACTTCCACCGCGAATTGGGCAAGGTTATGTGGGAGATGTGCGGCATGGGCCGCAACGAGGCCGGGCTCAAGAAGGCCCTGGAACTCATTCCGCAGATCCGCGAGGAGTTCTGGAAGAACCTCCGCATCCCCGGAACCGGGAACGACGTGAACCAGTCCCTCGAAGCCGCCGGCCGCGTGGCCGACTTCCTGGAGATCGGCGAGCTGATGTGCCTGGACGCCCTCGAGCGCCGCGAGTCCTGCGGCGGCCACTTCCGCGAGGAGTGGCAGACCGAGGAAGGGGAGGCCCTCCGCGACGACGAGAACTTCGCCCATGTGGCCGCCTGGGAGTACAAGGGCGAAGGACAGGCTCCGGTGCGTCACACCGAGCAGCTCACCTTCGAGAACGTCCACCTCGCGACCCGCAGCTACAAGTGAGGACCTGAGCCATGACCAAGAACCTCAATCTCACCCTCCACGTGTGGCGGCAGAAGAATGCCAAGTGCGACGGCAAGTTCGTCGAATACCCCGCCGCGGACATCAGCCCCGACATGTCCTTCCTGGAAATGCTCGACGTCGTGAACGAAGGCCTCATCCGCAAGGGTGAGGAACCCATCACCTTCGACCACGACTGCCGCGAGGGCATTTGTGGCACCTGCAGCATGGTGATCAACGGGCGTCCCCACGGACCCCGCGAGCGCACCACCACCTGCCAGCTGCACATGCGCAGCTTCAAGGATGGGGACAGCATCACCCTCGAGCCCTGGCGCGCCGAGGCCTTCCCGGTCATCAAGGACCTGATGGTGGACCGCGGCGCCTTCGATCGCATCATCGCGGCGGGCGGCTTCATCAGCGTGCCCACCGGCTCGCCCCAGGACGCCAACGCCCTGCCCATCCCCAAGCAGAGCGCCGACCTCTCCATGGATGCCGCCGCCTGCATCGGCTGCGGCGCCTGCGTGGCCGCCTGCCCCAACGCCAGCGCCATGCTCTTCGTCTCCGCGAAGATCAGCCACCTGGGCCACCTGCCCCAGGGCCAGCCCGAGCGCCACCTCCGCGTCCGCGACATGATCGCCCAGATGGACGCCGAGGAGTTCGGCACCTGCACCAACCATGGCGAGTGTGAAGCCGCCTGCCCCAAGGGCATCAAGATGGAGAATATCGCGCGCATGAACCGCGACTTCATCAAGGCCAGCCTCACCTACCGTCCCGCCACCAGCGGCGGCGGCGTGGGCTGAGCTAGCCTTGCACCGAAGGAAACGCCCGGCGACTGCCGGGCGTTTCCTTTGTGAGAGGACTTTACCGAATCGAAACGAGGGATGGCGGTCCCGTGCCAAGCCGAGATCTGTCCGAAGGTTCCGCAGTTTCACCCTTCCTTGATCGGATGCCCGCCGAATTCCTGACGCATCGCCGCCACCAGCCGGTCCGAGAACGACTCGGCATCGCGCGAGCGCAGCCGCTGGATCAGCGCCTGGGTGATCACGGGGGCGGGTACGTCCAGGTCGATCGCCTCGTCCACGGCCCACCGGCCCTCTCCCGAATCCGCGACGTAGGGGGCGATGCCGGCCAGGCCGCCCGGCTTCGCCAGCGCGCTGACGGTCAGGTCCAGCAGCCAGGAGCGCACCACGCTCCCGTGCCGCCAGAGCTCGGCGATCTGGCCCACATCCAACCCGAACGCCTCCTTGTGGCGGAGGATGGAGAAACCTTCCGCGTACGCCTGCATCAGCCCGTATTCGATGCCGTTGTGGATCATCTTGGCGAAGTGGCCCGCGCCGCTCGGGCCGACCCGACCCCAGCCGCCACCTTCTGCGGGGGCCAGGCTCCCGAAGACCGGACGCAGGCGCTCGATCACCGCCGGATCGCCCCCCACCATCAGGCAGTAGCCCTCGGTGAGTCCCCAGACGCCCCCGCTCGTCCCGCAGTCCAGGTAGTGGACCCGCCTTTCCGCCACCGTCGCCGCCCGACGCAGCGTGTCCTTGTAATGGGAATTGCCCCCGTCGATGATCACGTCCTCCGCCGACAGCAGCGGCAGCAGGGCGTCGATCGTCTGGTCCACCTTCTCCCCGGCGGGCACCATCAGCCAGAGGACCCGCGGCCCCGGCAGGCCGCCCGCCAGCGCCTCTAGGGACCCGGCGACGTCGAGCCCATGACCTTGCAGGCGTCCGCGGGCCCCGTCGTCCGGGTCGAAGCCCACCACGCGGTGGCCGGCTCCCGTCAGGCGCCGGGCCATGCCCGCGCCCATCCTGCCCAATCCGATCATGCCGATGTCCATGGTGGCGCTCCTTGGGTTCCGATTCCGGCTCCATGAATGTTGGGCCAAACGTGCAACGGTGTTGCCACAACCTTCCTGCGCGAGCTATGCTTCTCAATTGTATGGGATCCCAAACAAAAATACCCCCTGGCAGTGATCCGACGACCCACCGGGTCTTCCAGGCCCTGCGCGCCATCGTCAGGGACCTGCGTCTGGCCTCGACCTCCTGTGAGAAGCAGTTCGGTCTGAGCGCCGCCCAGCTGTTCGTCCTCCAGGCCCTCCGCGACCAGCCGGGCATGAGCTTGGGCGAGGTGGCGGCCCGAACGGTCACGGACCAGAGCTCCGTATCGGTCGTCGTCCGGAAGCTCGAGGAGAAGGGCCTGGTCCAGAAGCATGTCTCCGCCGAGGATGGGCGCCGGCTGGAACTGTCCCTGACGGCCGCCGGGCAGCGCCTTTCCGGGCAGGCCCCTCCGACAGTGCAGGACCTGCTGATCCGGCGCATCGCCGGCCTGGAGACCGGGGACCGGGCCCGGCTGGCCGAACTGCTCGAGCACCTGGTTCCCCCGAGCCTGGAGGCCCGGCCGATGTTCTTCGAGGACCCGCCACGCTCGATACGAACCAGGAGGAAGCCATGACGGGCGCAAGGTCACCGTTCCAGCAACCCGGAGACGGCCTCCCCGTGGCCCCGAGTCTCGCGCCGACCCTGGAGAATGCCCGGGTCCCCCTCGAGCGCGCCATCGTCGATGGCCGGGTCGCCCTCATCAGCCTGCTCGCCCTCGCCCTGGGCGTGGCCGCGGGTTACCTGGCGGAACTGCTCGTCCGGCTCATCGGGCTCGTCACCAACCTCGCCTACCACCATCGCTTCTCCACTGAGTTCGCCTCGCCGGCCGGACACCACCTCGGCTGGCCGGCCATCTTCATCCCGGTCGCGGGAGGGATCCTCGTCGGCCTGATGGCCCGGTACGGGTCCCGCGCCATCCGCGGGCATGGCATCCCCGAGGCGATGGAACAGGTCCTGCTCAACGAGAGCCGCATCCCGGCCCGCATCACCTTCCTCAAGCCCCTCTCCGCCGCCATCGCCATCGGCACCGGCGGCCCCTTCGGCGCGGAGGGCCCCATCATCGCCACCGGCGGCGCCCTCGGCTCCCTCCTCGGGCAGGTCCTATCGACCACCGCGCTGGAGCGCAAGACCCTGCTGGCGGCGGGGGCGGCGGCCGGCATGGCGGCCACCTTCGGGTCCCCGGTCTCCGCGGTGCTGCTCGCCGTGGAGTTGCTGCTCTTCGAGATGCGTCCGCGCTCCATCATCCCCGTGGCGCTGGCCAGCGCGGCCGCCACCGGCGTCCGTTTCTCGCTCGTCGGCATCCGGCCGGTCTTCCCCATGCCCACGCTCGCCACTCCCGGCGGCTCCGCCCTGGCCGTCTACATCGCGCTGGGCGCCCTGGTAGGCCTGGCCTCGGTCTACGTGACCCGCGCCATCTACTGGATCGAGGACGGCTTCGAGCATCTGCCCATCCACTGGATGTGGTGGCCCGCTCTGGGCGGGCTCGCCGTCGGCGGCATCGGCTACTTTGTCCCCCACACCATGGGCGTGGGCTACGACAACATCCAGGCCATCCTTTCGGCGAACCTCCTGGGGACCGGCCTGCTGGTCCTGTGCCTGGCCAAGTTCCTGTCCTGGTCTATCGCCTTGGGCAGCGGCACCTCCGGCGGAACGCTGGCCCCCCTCTTCACCCTGGGCGGCGCCCTGGGCGCGCTCCTGGGGGGCCTGATCGCCGCGGCCTTCCCGGCTGCGGGTGTGGACCCCCGGATTTGCGCGCTGGTCGGCATGGCCGCCATCTTCGCGGGCGCCTCCCGGGCCATGCTGGCCTCCGCCGTGTTCGCTTTCGAGACGACCCTGCAGCCGCTGGGCCTGCTGCCCCTGCTGGGCGGATGCTCCGCCGCCTACCTGATCTCGGCCCTGATGATGCGGAACAGCATCATGACGGAGAAGCTCGCCCGGCGCGGCATCCGGGTCCCGGAGGAGTACTCCGCGGATTTCCTGGATCAGGTCCTGGTCCAGGATGCGGCCTCGAGCCCCGTGGTGACCCTGGAGGCGAGGCAGCCGCTCGGCGAAGTGAGGAGTTGGATCGAGGGCGGCGCCGACGGCGCCTCCCACCACGGGTTCCCGGTGGTCGAGGAAGAAGGCTCTGTGATCGGCGTGCTCACGCGGCGGGACCTGCTGGAGGCCTCCCATCCTCCGGAGACGCCCATCCGGGACCTGATCCATCGGGATCTGGCCGTGGCCTTCGAGGGAAACTCGCTCCGCCAGGCGGCCGATCACATGGTCCGCGAGGCCGTCGGACGCCTTCCGGTCCTGGATGCGGAATCCCGGCTGATCGGCATCCTCACGCGGAGCGACCTGCTGGAGGCCCACACGGCCAGGCTGGCTTCCTCGGAGGTTCCGAAGCGCACCTTCCGGGCCGGATAGTCACTCCACCAGTGGCTCCACGTGGTAGGGGATGGAGATGACGATGGTCTTGGGTTTCAGCAGAAGGGTGCCCTTGATGCGCCAGGCCGTCTGGTTATGGAGCAGGTTCGCCCACCAGTGGCCGGTCACGAACTCGGGGAGGATGACGGTGATCGTGTACTCCGGTTCCGCCTGCCGCATGCGGTCCAGCTCGTTCACGATGGGTTCGACGATCTTCCGGTAGGGGCTGCGGATGGACCGGAGCGGAATCCCCTCGCAATACCGCGGCCAGTCGGAGCGCAGCTTCTCCAGGGCCGCGCTGTCCCGGCCGTGCTCGTCGGGAAAGTCGATGGTCAGGGCCTCCACCTCGCCATGTCCGGCGATGACCTTCGCGTAGTTCAGGGCCTGCACCACGCCGGCATGGATCCCCGACACCAGGACCACCACGCGGTTCCGGCGGGGCCCGATGAAGTCCACACGGCTGGCCGCGAGGATGGACTTCACCCGGATGTAGTGCCGGTGGATGTTGAAGAACGTGGTGACCATCACCGGCACGAGCACGATCACGATCCACGCCCCGTGGGTGAACCGCGTCACGGCGATAACCAGCATCACGATCAGGGTGGTCACCGCGCCCAGGCCATTGACCAGCGCCTTGAGCCGCCAGTGGGGGCCCCTCAGCCGGAACCAGCGGCGCACCATGCCCGTTTGGCTGATGGTGAAGCCGAGGAAGACGCCCACCGCATAGAGCGGCAGCAGGTGGTCCTCCTTCGCGCCGAAGAGCAGGACCAGGAACCCGGCCGCCAGGGACAGGATGAAGATCCCATTGGAGAAGACAAGGCGATCCCCCTGGCTGGTGAACTGGCGGGGCAGGAAGCCGTCCCGGGCATGAAGCGCCGCCAGCCGGGGGAAATCCGCATAGGCCGTGTTCGCCGCCAAGGCCAGGATGGCCATGGTGAAGCCTGTGGTGGTGAGGTAGACCAGCTTCGGAAACCCGTGTTCCGCGCCGCCCAGGATGATCCGGGTGAGCTGGGACAGAAGGGTCTCGGGCGAGTCTGGATGGTAGGTCAGCCAGTAGTGGTTCGTCAGGTAGGTGATGCCCAGGAACATGGAGCCGAGGATCACCACCATCCAGGTCATGGTCTTGGAGGCATTCTTCGACACGGGATCCTTGAAGGCCGTGACGCCGTTGCTGATGGCCTCCACTCCCGTCAGGGCGGTGCAGCCGGCGCTGTAGGCCCGGGCCAGAAGCCAGACGGCGGCCAATCGGGAGGTCCCTTCGAGATGGGCCGCGGCCACGTGAGCGGCGGCCGCCCCATGCCCCGTGGCCACGTTCCAGAAGCCCTTGAGCAGCAGGCCCACGATGCAGACCACGAAGCCATAGGTCGGCAGGGAGAAGACCAGGCCGCTTTCCTTCACCCCGCGAAGGTTCATCAGGGCGATGAAGGCGATGATTCCCTCGGCCAGCAGCACCCGGTGGGCCTCCAGCCCGGGGAAGGCGGAAACGATGGCCGAGACGCCCGCGGATACCGATACGGCCACGGTGAGGATGTAGTCGATCAGCAGCGAAGCGCCCGCCGTCTGGGCCGCGGCCTCGCCGAGGTTGTCCTTAGCCACCAAGTAGGCGCCGCCGCCGCTGGGATAGGCGTGGATGGTCTGGCGGTAGCTCACGTTGAGGACCAGCAGCAGGCCCACGATGCCGAGAGCCACCCACCAAGACCACCCCAGCACTCCCGCGCCGAACACGGCCACGGCCGCCGTGAGGGGCGCCATGATCTCCTGGGTGCCATAGGCCACGGACGATAGCGCGTCCGAGCTGAACACCGCCAGGGCGATGGGATTGCTGATCCGGGTCTCGTGGCTTTCCTCGCTGGCCAGACGCCGGCCCAGGAGAAGGGTTCTGTAATTGGGCATGACCGGGGTTCCTGGGATGGCGGGTCCAGACAGGATGACGATGAGACCGGCCCGGTCCGCCTGCTCCGGGGTCGGGCCAACCGACAAGAATGGCCAGGAACGGCGTTAAGAATGCGTTAGGAATCCAGCCTGGAACGCCTGCCCCGACGACACCTCGATCGGTCCGCCTCAACTCCTAACAGCGTCTTAACGGGGCTCGAACCATGCTGTCGGACCGGGTGCCCCCCCACGGACCAGGCCGCCCGCAGGAGTCTCTGTGCACCTCGTGATGCCTTGGTTCTTCCCATTCGCCGCGTTGGCAGCCTGGCTGGGCCTCCGGGCCGCGCGCGCACTCTGGAGCGAGGGGGAGGGCGGACGCACCAGCGGCTGGTGGATGCTGATCCTGATGCTTCTTCCCTTCTTCTTCTGGTTGATCGCCCAGATCCAACCCCGGGAAGGAATGCTCCGATGAACCTCACCCTCCTGCTGGCCTCTCTCCTGGCCCTGGGCCTTCTGGGCTACCTCACCTTCGCTCTGCTGAAGCCGGAGACGTTCCAATGAGCCATGCCTGGTCCCAGAACCTGCTGTACCTGGCCCTGCTCCTGAGTCTGGCCCATCCCCTGGGAACCCACATGGCCAGGGTCCTGGAGGGTGGGCGAACCTTCCTTCACCCGATCCTATGGCCCCTCGAACGAGGCCTCTATCGCCTGATGGGCACCCACGAGGACGAGGACATGGGTTGGAAAGCCTATGCCTGGTCCATCACCCTCATCAAGCTCCTCGGCCTGGCGGCTGTGTTCCTCCTGATGAAGACCCAGGCGACCCTGCCTCTCAATCCTGAGCATCAGGGCAATGTGGCGACAGGCCTTTCCTTGAACACGGCCGTGAGCTTCATCACCAACACCAACTGGCAGGCCTACGGCGGTGAAGCGACGCTGAGCTACCTCACCCAAATGCTGGGCCTCACGGTGCAGAACTTCATCTCCGCCGCGACCGGCATCGCGGTGCTGGCCGCGCTCGTCAGGGGCATCACGCGCCGCAGCGCCGCGGGCCTCGGGAATGCCTGGGTAGACCTGGTGCGCAGCACCCTCTATATCCTCCTACCCCTGTCCTTCGCCCTCGCCCTTTTCCTGGTCTCCCAGGGCGTCATCCAGAACCTGTCGGCCTACCTCCACACGGCAGGCGGTCAGGTGCTCGCCATGGGGCCTGCCGCCTCCCAGGTCGCGATCAAGATGCTCGGCACCAACGGAGGCGGGTTCTTCGGTGCCAACGCCGCTCATCCCTTCGAGAACAGCTCGCCGCTCTCGAATTTCGTCCAGATGTTGAGCATCCTCCTCATCCCCGCGGCCCTCTGCGTGACCTTCGGGCACATGGTGAAGGACCGCCGCCAGGGCTGGGCGTTGCTGGCGACCATGACCGTGATGTTCGTCGGGGCCCTGGCCGTCTGCACGCGGGCCGAGGTGAAGGGCAACCCCGCCCTGGACGGCCTGGGGGTGACCCAGGTGGCCAGCCTCGATCAGCCCGGCGGGAACATGGAGGGCAAGGAACTGCGGTTCGGGCCCGGCGGATCTGCCCTCTGGGCCACAGCCACCACGGCTGCCTCCAACGGCTCCGTGAACGCCATGCACGACTCCTTCACGCCCCTGGGCGGCCTGGTCCCCCTATGGCTCATGCAACTGGGCGAAGTGGTCTTCGGCGGCGTCGGATCGGGGCTCTACGGCATGCTCATGTTCGCCCTGGTCGCCGTCTTCATTGGCGGCCTCATGGTGGGCCGCACCCCCGAATACCTAGGCAAGAAGGTGGAGGCCTTCGAGATGAAGATGGCCTCCATCGCCATCCTCCTGCCTTGCGCCGCTGTGCTGATCGGGACGGCCATCTCCGTGCTCGTTCCGGCGGCCGTGGCCTCCGTGAGCAATCCCGGACCCCACGGCTTCAGCCAGATCCTCTACGCCTGGAGCAGCGCCTCCAACAACAACGGCAGCGCCTTCGCCGGGCTCAACGCCAACACCTCGTTCTACAACTACGGCCTGAGCATCGCAATGCTCCTGGGCCGCTTCGGCGTGATCTGGCCCGTGCTGGCCCTCGCCGGTTCCCTGGTGAAGAAGAAGCACACGCCCGAGGGTCTGGGCACCTTGCCCACGCATACGCCCCTTTTTGTCGGCGTGCTCGTCGGAGTCGTGCTCCTGGTGGGCGCACTCACGTTCATCCCCGCCCTGGCCCTCGGCCCCGTCGCGGAGCACCTGACCCTGAGGAGCATCCGATGACCTCCCACTCGCGGCAGGACAGGCCTCTCTTCGAATCCGCCATCGTGCGGCGCGCCGTGCTGGACTCCATCCGGAAGCTGAACCCCCTTCACCAGATCCGGAGTCCCGTGATGTTCACCGTCTGGATCTGCAGTGCCTTCGCCACGGGCCTCTGGATCCAGGCCCTGACGGGCCGCGGAGAGGGACGCCCCGGGTTCATCCTGGCCATCTCCCTCTGGCTCTGGTTCACCCTCCTCTTCGCGAATTTCGCCGAAGCCATGGCGGAGGGTCGGGGCAAGGCCCAGGCGGATTCCCTGCGCCGGTCCAAGCGCGGCGTGAAGGCCAGGCGGCTACTCGGGGCCGACAGGATGGGGCCGCACGAGGTGGTCGATGCGCCGGTCCTGCGCGTCAACGATCTCGTGCTCGTGGAAGCGGGCGAGACCATCCCCGGTGATGGAGAAGTCATCGAAGGCGTGGCGTCGGTGAATGAAAGCGCCATCACTGGCGAGAGCGCCCCGGTCATCCGGGAGAGCGGGGGCGACCGCTCCGCCGTCACCGGGGGAACGCTCGTGCTCTCCGACTGGCTGGTAATCCGCATCTCGTCCAACCCGGGCGAGAGTTTCCTGGACCGCATGATCGCCATGGTGGAGGGCGCCAAGCGCCAGAAGACGCCTAACGAGATCGCCCTCGACATCCTCCTGGCGGGGCTCACCATCGTCTTCCTGCTGGCCACGGCCACCCTGCTGCCCTACTCCGTCTTCTCTACCAGAGCGGCCGGACAGGGGCACCCGGTGACACTGACCGTGCTGGTTTCGCTGCTCGTCTGCCTCATTCCCACCACCATCGGCGGCCTGCTCAGCGCCATCGGCATCGCGGGCATGGATCGCATGATCCAGGCCAACGTCATCGCCACCTCCGGGCGGGCCGTGGAGGCGGCGGGTGACGTGGATGTGCTGTTGCTGGACAAGACCGGCACCATCACCCTGGGCAACCGGCAGGCCGTGGCCTTCCTGCCCGCCGATGCCGTGGACTTGAAGCGGCTGGCGGATGCGGCCCAGCTCTCCTCGCTGGCCGATGAGACCCCGGAAGGACGCAGCATCGTGGTGCTGGCCAAGGACCAGCACGGCCTCCGCGAGCGGGACCTCCACGCCCTGGACGCCCACTTCGTGCCTTTCACGGCCCAGACCCGCATGAGCGGCGTGAACCTCGGCGCGCGCCAGATCCGCAAGGGTGCCGCCTCGGCCATCGAGGCCTACGTCCAGTCCCATGGCGGCACCTTCCCGGACGACCTGCGCCGGACCGTGGACCAGATCTCCATGGCAGGCGGCACCCCGCTCGTGGTGGCCGAAGGACCCCGCGCCCTGGGCGTCATCCAGCTCAAGGACATCGTGAAGGGCGGCATCAAGGAGCGCTTCGCCGAGCTGCGGGGCATGGGCATCAAGACGGTGATGATCACCGGCGACAACCCCCTCACCGCCGCCGCCATCGCCGCCGAGGCCGGCGTGGACGACTTCCTGGCCCAGGCCACGCCGGAAGCCAAGCTCAAGCTCATCCGTGAGTACCAGGCCGGCGGGCGCCTGGTGGCCATGACAGGAGACGGAACCAACGACGCGCCGGCCCTGGCTCAGGCCGATGTCGCCGTGGCCATGAACAGCGGCACCCAGGCCGCGAAAGAGGCAGGGAACATGGTGGACCTGGACTCCAACCCCACCAAGCTCATCGAGATCGTGGAGATCGGCAAGCAGATGCTCATGACCCGCGGTTCGCTGGCCACCTTCAGCATCGCCAACGACGTGGCCAAGTACTTCGCCATCCTGCCTGCGGCCTTCGTGGCCACCTACCCGGCCCTGGGCGCACTCAACGTCATGCGGCTCCACAGCCCCGAAAGCGCCATCCTCTCGGCGGTGATCTTCAACGCCCTCATCATCGTCGCCCTCATCCCCCTGGCCCTGCGGGGCGTCGCTTACCGGCCGGTGGGGGCGGCGCAACTGCTGAAGCGGAATCTGCTGCTCTACGGGGCCGGCGGCCTGGTGGTGCCCTTCATCGGCATCAAGGCCATCGACTGGCTGCTCGCCGCGCTCCACCTCGTCGCCTAGAGGAGCTCCCATGGACTCGCAATTCCGCCCCGCCCTCGTCCTCTTCATCGCGCTGTCCGCCCTCACGGGTCTGGCCTACCCCCTCGGGGTCGCCGGGCTGGCCCAGGCGGTCTTCCCCCATCAGGCCGAAGGCAGCCTGATCCGCAGGGACGGCCAGATCATCGGCTCCGAGTGGATCGGCCAGTCCTTCACGGCCCCGCGCGACTTCTGGGGCCGCCCTTCCGCCACTGTCGACACCCAAGGCAGGCCCCTGCCCTACAACGGTGCCAACAGCGGCGGGTCCAACCTGGCGCCCAGCAACCCGGATCTCCGCAGAGCGGTCCAGGACCGGGTCGCCGCCCTCCGGGCCGCGGACCCGGAGGCCAGCGGCCCGGTTCCTGTCGACCTCGTTACCGCGTCGGGCAGTGGCCTGGATCCACACATCAGCCCGGCTTCCGCGCTCTTCCAGGCTCACCGGGTGGCCTTGGCGAGAGGGCTGGACGAGGCCAGGGTACGCGGCCTCGTGGCTGCCCATGTCGAAGGCCCGCAATGGGGCATCCTCGGCGAGCCCAGGGTGAATGTCCTGAAACTCAACTTGGCCCTCGACGACCCGTTTGGGGCAAAGAGCCACAAATCCAGATAGCGTAAGGGCATGGCCTTCCAACGCCCTGACCCTGATGCCCTGCTCCGCAAGGTCCAGGCAGAAGAAGCCCGGGAGAGTCGGGCGAAACTCAAGGTCTTCTTCGGCGCGGCCCCGGGTGTCGGCAAGACCTACGCCATGCTGTCCGAGGCCCGGGAGCGGAGAGCCGAGGGTGCCGACCTGGTCATCGGAGTCGTCGAGACCCATGACCGGAGCGAGACGGCCGCCCTGACGGAGGGGCTGGAGACGCTGCCCCGAAAGGAGCTGGCCTACGCCGGTCAGTTCTTTCCTGAGTTCGACCTCGACGCCGCCCTGGCCCGCAGGCCGGCGCTGATTCTCGTGGACGAGCTGGCTCACACCAACGTGATGGGGTCCCGCCACGCCAAGCGTTGGCAGGACGTCATGGAACTGCTGGACGCGGGCATCGACGTCTACACCACGATGAACGTCCAGCACCTGGAAAGCCTCAAGGACGTCATCGCCCAGATCACCGGCGTCACGGTTCGAGAGAATGTCCCGGACACCGTCATGGAACGGGCGGACGAAGTCGAGCTGGTGGACCTGGCCCCGGAGGATCTGCTCGTCCGGCTCAGGGAGGGCAAGGTCTATCTTCCAGAGCAAGCCCGTCATGCCCGCGATCACTTCTTCCGCAAAGGCAACCTTCTCGCCCTTCGCGAGCTGGCCCTGCGCCACACGGCGGAGAACGTCGATGCCCAGATGCGACGGTACATGGAGTCCGAGGGCATCCGGAAGACCTGGGCTGCCGGTGACCGGCTCCTGGTCTGTGTCGGTCCGGACGGGCTCTCCGAGCGACTCATCCGCGCCACGCGCCGCATGGCGGGTTCCCTGGGGGCCTCATGGGTGGCCCTCTACATCGAATCACCCCGGCACTTCAAATTCAGCGAGGAGGAGCGGAATCGCGTCGAGGAGAATCTCCGGCTGGCCGAGAAGCTGGGTGGGGAAACGGTCGTCATCGAAGGCGGCGGCCGGACGGACGAGGACATCCTCGCATTCGCCCAGGATCGAAACATCACCAAGATCGTGGTGGGCAAGCCTTCGCGCCCAAGATGGCTCGACGCCTTCGCGGGTTCGCCGGTAGATGACCTCATCCGCCACAGCGGGAACATCGACATCTACGTCATCACGGGCGAGACGGCGGAACAGGCGGGCCCATCGGCCCTCCGGCCCCGCATCACGAGCCCCCTGCGGAACTACCTCTTCAGCCTCATCACCGTGACCCTCGCGACGGCCGTCGCCGGTCTGGTCTTCCGGCGCACCGAGCTGGCGGACATCGTGATGGTCTACCTGCTGGGGATCCTGGTGGTCGCCACCCGCTTCGGCCGCGGCCCCTCGCTCCTGGCTTCGATCCTGAGCGTGGCGGCCTTCGATTTCATCTTCGTGCCCCCCTATTTCACCTTCGTGGTATCCGACTTCCGCCACGTAGGCACCTTCTCGGTGATGCTTCTGGTGGGGGTGGTCATCGGCAATCTCACCGAGCGGATCCGGGCCCAGGCCCGTCTGGCCCGTGGCCGGGAACAACGGACACAGGCCCTCTTCCGACTGGGGCAGGGACTGGCCCGCAGCGCGGGGTCCACAGCGCTGGTGGCCGCCGCGATCCAGAACGTCGCGGCCCAGTTCCAGAGTCATGCAGTGGTTTTGCTTCCGGACGGTTCCGGACACCTGGAGGCACCGGCTCATCACTTCGCCTTCCCGCTGAACGACCAGGAACGGGGTGTGGCCCAGTGGGTCTTCGAGCATGACGAGCCTGCCGGACTGGGCACGGGCACCCTGCCCGGGGCCCGGGCCACCTACCTGCCACTCAAGGGGTCCAAGGGTCCCCTGGGTGTGATGGGTGTGCTCCCGGAGGGTGCCCCCCGGTGGGTGGAACCGGACCAGCGCCAGCTGCTGGAGGCCTTCGCCACCCAGACCGCGCTCGCCCTGGAGCGCGCCCTCCTGGCCGAGCAGAGCGCTGCGGACCGCCAGCGGGCCGAGGAGGAGCGTCTGCGGAACGCTCTGCTCAGTTCCGTGTCCCACGACCTGCGGACGCCGCTGGGCGTCATCACCGGCGCCGTGAGCACGGTCCTGGAGACGCCCGACCTCTCGGACGCCACCCGACGCGACCTCCTGACCTCGGCCCAGGAAGAGGCTCAGCGGCTGCATCGCCTGGTGAGCAACCTGCTGGACATCACGCGCCTCGAGGCCGGGGCCCTGGAGCTCCGCACCGAGTGGATCCCCGTGGAGGAGGTGGTGGGCGCCGCCCTGGATCGCCGAGAGCTGGGAGCGGAGTCTGCGCGAGTGAAAGCCCACCTGCCCGATGATCTGCCGCTGGTGGCCATGGATCCCGTCCTCATGGAGCAGGTGCTGGTGAACCTCCTCGACAACGCACTGAAGTACTCGCCGCCGGGTTCCCAGGTGGACATCAAGGCCTGGGCTGCGGGGAAGTCCCTCACTCTGTCCGTGACAGACCGGGGCCCCGGAATCGCTCCCGGAGAGGAAGTGCGGATCTTTGAGAAGCTGGCCCGAGGCGGCGCCGCCGTGGGCCATCCTGGCGCGGGACTGGGTTTGGCCATCTGCAGGGGTATCGTGGCGGCCCACGGGGGCCGGATCCAGGCGGTCAACCATCCCCAAGGCGGCGCGCAGTTCCTCGTGAGCCTCCCCCTGGGCACGCCTCCGCCCATGCCCGAGGAGGGCGCATGACTTCCGAGGCCTCGCAGGTCCTCCTGGTGGAGGACGAACCCCAGATGCGCCGGTTCCTCCGGGTGGCCCTGGAGGGTGGCGGCTACCGCTACCTGGAGGCCGCTTCGGGCCGGGAGGGCCTTGCCCTGGCCGTGCAGCACCGACCGGACGTGATCCTGCTGGACCTCGGTCTCCCCGACATGGATGGTCTGGACCTCATGACCCGGCTGCGGGAGTGGAGCCGCACCCCGGTCATCGTCATCTCCGCCCGGGGGCGGGAGACGGACAAGATCGGCGCCCTGGACGTGGGCGCGGACGACTACCTCACCAAACCCTTCGGCACCGGCGAACTCCTGGCCCGCATCCGGGTGGCGCTCCGCCATGCGGACCCCGGGGCGGTGGAAGACCCGCTGTTCACCCTCGGGCGCTGGCGCGTGGACCTGGCCCGGCGCCAGGTCCTGGTGGCGGGCCAGGAAGTCCACCTCACCCCGCTCGAATACAGGCTCTTCACCACCCTGATCCGGCATGCAGGGAGGGTGGTCACCCACCGGCAGCTCCTGAAGGAGGTCTGGGGCGGCGTGGCAGGGGCCCAGCCCCTCTACCTCCGCGTCTATATGGCCCAGCTCCGGCACAAGCTGGAGGAGGACCCCTCCCGCCCCCGCTACCTCCAGACCGAGCC
Source organism: Geothrix mesophila (assembly GCF_022808835.1). Classification (NCBI taxonomy): domain Bacteria; kingdom Pseudomonadati; phylum Acidobacteriota; class Holophagae; order Holophagales; family Holophagaceae; genus Geothrix; species Geothrix mesophila. The sequence continues at coordinate 385,393 of NZ_JAKZLD010000001.1, read as the reverse complement.
CGGCGTGGGCTATCGGCTGCGGACGGAGGATTAGGCCAACTGCCCCCCCAAGACAACGGCCCCGATTCGCTGGATCATGTCTTCAATGGACAGCACGACGCTCCCCCCTGAACAGCCCACCGGATCCGACCCGACTGGAACGGACCTGCCCGAGCCAGAGGCTGGGGAGCCTTCAGCACAGCCGGCCGAGCCATCGGCTGGGCGAGGCGGTTCCTCCTTCAGGCACTTGATGGAACTGCTCGACATGATCAAGTTCGAGCACACGGTCTTCGCCCTCCCTTTCGCCTTCCTGGGGGCGCTGGGAGCCGCCCAGGGGATTCCCCCGTTGCGGACCATCCTGTGGATCCTGGCGGCCATGGTGGGGGCGCGCACGGCGGCCATGACCTTCAACCGCCTGGTGGACGTGGACGTAGATGCGGAGAACCCCCGCACGGCGGGTCGGGCCCTGCCCGCGGGCCGAGTCTCCAGGGGCGGCGCCATGCTTCTGATGGGGGCGGGCATCGTCCTCTTCGGCCTGGCGGCCGGGGCCCTGGGACCTCTCACCTGGGTCCTGTCGCCCCTGGCCCTCGTGATCATCCTGGGCTACTCGCTCTGCAAGCGCTTCACCTCCTGGGCCCACGTGGTGCTGGGTCTCTCCCTCTCCGGAGCGCCGCTGGGGGCCTGGATTGCCGTGTCGGGACGCATCGAGGCCCCTGCCCTGTGGCTCTCCGGGGGCGTCCTGGCCTGGACCGCGGGCTTCGACATCCTCTATTCCCTCCAGGACCAGAGCTACGACCGCGGCAGGGGGCTGCATTCCATGCCCGTCAGGCTGGGCACCGGCGGCGCCCTGGCCCTTTCCCGCGCCTTCCATCTCCTGGCGCTGACTGCCTGGGCCATGTTCAACCTCCACATGGGCAGCCACCTGATTTCCTGGGCTGGATGGGCCACTGTGGCGATCATGCTCGCGAAGGAGCAGTGGCTGGTCCGGGGTGGCGACCTGTCCCGCATCGACCAGGCTTTCTTCACGTTGAACAGTCTTGTGGGACTCGTGTTTTTCCTCGCCCACGCCTTGGAGTGGTGGCTATCATGCTCGCTTCTGGCGCCGGTCTAGATCGTTCGTTGTAAGAAGGCGAGTCGATCCATCGCGGATTCCCAGGTATGCTGAGAGGCCATGTCCACTCACCAGCCCGAACGCCGACTCGCCGTGCGCTCCAGCCGCCCCGATCCCGTGGGGTGGCTCACCGTGATGGTCGTCTTCAGCCATCGCACCCTCCGCTGGTCTCTCACGCGCCGGATGCTGCTCTGGGGGATCGGCCTGGTGGCCGGCTTTTCAGCCCTGGCGATGATCGGTTCCGGCTACGGGTTCTGGGCCACCAAGAAGATCATGAGCTTCAGCCGGCTCCAGAAGGAGACGGTGGAGCAGCAGGAGCAGCTCCGATCCTCCCTGGATCAGGCCCAGGCCCTCGAGGCCGAAGTGACAACCCTCCGGCAGCAGCAGACGGAACTGCTTAAGCTCCTGGATCCGAAGGCCTCCACCACTTCGCCCCTGCCCCCGCCGCCCGGGCAACCTGTGCAGCCCGCCGCCCCGCCGCCTCCCGGAACCCAGGAGAAGCTGTCCCGCCTCAAGCAGGACCTCGACTACACCACCAAGCAGGCAGCCGTCGTGCGGGCCAGGATGGAGCCAGTGCTCCGGGCCTGGGCGCACACGCCCTCCATCCCGCCCACGGCCGGCTACCTCAGCTCGGGTTTCGGGGTGCGCGTCAATCCCTTCTCCCGACCCAACGAGGAAGGGGATGGCCTGCTGGGCTACCACACGGGCATCGATATCAGCAACGCCCTCGACACACCGATCCAGGTCACCGCTGACGGCGAGGTGGAAGAAGCCGGCTGGATGGACCGCTACGGCTGGGGCGTCCGCGTGCGGCACAACAACGAACAGGAGACCTTGTACGCCCACATGAACCACGTGAACGTCAAGGCCGGGCAGAAAGTGTCCCGCGGGGATATCCTGGGCACGATGGGACGCTCGGGAAACGCCACCGGGGTCCATCTCCATTACGAAGTGCGGCTGAACGGCAAGCCCACGAATCCCCAGCCTTACCTGCGTCTCCAGCGCCAGTGGATCCGGGCGCTGCGCAAATCGTCCTGACCCCCCGAAGGAGCAACCCATGGCCGTATTCCGCACCAACAAGCCCAAGCCCGATTCCGCCCCCGCCATCCACTCGATCCTCGGCAAGGACGTGATTCTCACCGGAGAGATCCACACGGGCTCCCAGAGCCTGCGCATCGAAGGCACCGTGGAGGGGATCATCCAATCCACCGGCGAGATCTCCATCGCCCCGGGCGGCATGGTGAAGGGGACCATCTACGCCAAGCACCTCGTGGTGACCGGCCGCGCCGAAGGGACCATGAAGATCACCGAGTGCCTGGAGATCCATGGCACGGGCTACGTGGAGGGGGACGTCGAGGTCGGCTCCCTGGTGGTCGACGAGGGCGGCACCCTCCAGGGCGTCTGCGTCCGCCGGGACCAGACCCGCACCCTGGAGCTCGCGAACGCCGCCAAGGGCGGAACCCTCGCCATGTCCTCCACCGGGTCGCAGGCCCAGGACACGATCGACGCCAAGTTCTGATCAGCGGAACAGCGGTCCCGGATCGGACTTCACCCCCAGGTAGGCGTAGGCAGCATCGGTGGCCTTCCGGCCTTGGTGGAGGGACCCGTGTCCGCAAGCGCAGGCCCGCAGGGCCAAACGAGCGGGAGGACAGCGCGGTGCGCTGTCCGATCCACGGGAGCGGAGTACGCCCCTATCGGAACAGCGGCCCCGGATCGGACTTCACCCCCAAGTAGGCGTAGGCGGCATCGGTGGCCTTCCGGCCTTGGTGGAGGGACCCGTGTCCGCAAGCGCGGGCCCGCAGGGCCAAGCGAGCGGGAGGACAGCGCGGTGCGCTGTCCGATCCACGGGAGCGGAGCACGCCCCTATCGGAACAGCGGCCCCGGATCGGACTTCACCCCCAGGTAGGCGTAGGCCGCGTCGGTGGCCTTCCGGCCCTGGGGCGTGCGATCCAGGAAGCCCACCTGCATGAGGTAGGGCTCCACCAGATCCTCGAGCGCCCCCTCATCCTCGCCCAGCGCGGCGGCCAGGGTCCGCAGGCCCACGGGGCCGCCACGATGCTTGTGGCAGATGGCCTGGAGATACTCCCGGTCCAGGCCGTCCAGGCCCAGGTCGTCCACCTCGTGAAGCTTCAGGCAGGCCTCGGCGGATTCCACGGTGATGGTCCCGTCGCCCTTCACCTCGGCGTAGTCCCGGCAGCGCCGGAGCAGGCGGTTGCAGATGCGCGGCGTCCCCCGGCTCCGGCGGGCGATGGCCTCGGCGCCCTCCGGGGCCAGGTGGATGCCCAGGAGGTCCGCCGACCGGCGAGCGATGATGGCCAGGTCCGCCCGGGTGTAGAACTCCAGGCGATGGACCATGCCGAAGCGATCGTGCAGGGGTTTCGAGATGAGTCCGGCGCGCGTGGTGGCGCCCACCAGGGTGAAGGGCCGCAGATCCACCTTCAGGGTCTGGGCGCTGGGTCCCTGGCCGATGAGGATGTCCAGCTTGCGGTCCTCCATGGCCGAGTAGAGCATCTCCTCGATGGGCGCCGACAGGCGGTGGACCTCATCGATGAAGAGGAACTCCCCCGCCTCCAGGTTCGTGAGGATGGCCGCCAGATCCCCCTTCTTCTCCAGCGCCGGGGCCTGAATGACCTTGCAGGGCGCGCCCATCTCGTTGGCGAGCACGTGCGCGAGGGTGGTCTTGCCCAGCCCCGGCGGGCCGAACAGGAGCACATGATCCATCACCTCCCCGCGCTTCGAGGCGGCCTGGAGGGCGATCTCCAGCCGGGCTTTCACCTTGGCCTGGCCGATATATTCCTGGAGGCGTTGGGGCCTCAGCGAGTATTCAACGGGGTCCTCCAGGTTCGTGGAGGGATCGAGGTCAGGATGCCGGTGCATGACTTCTATTCCCTCACGGGTCTTCCACTTGTGTCCAGCCGATGGCCGGATAATCTTGGGTTCGCAGTCCTAAGCCCCCCTTATCCCATGACGCCTGCCCGGGAGATGCCGTGGCCCAGCGCTACCAGCTCCTGATTCGAGACCGGCACGGGTTCGAGCGTTCCGTGCCCCTCGCCCGCTCGGTCACCGTGGGACGGCAGAGCCTCTGCGACGTGGTGCTGTCCGACAACATGATCAGCCGCAGCCACTTGCGCCTGGAGTTGCAGGACGACACCTGGTGGATCGAGGATCTCAAGACCACCCATGGCAGCTTTTACATGGGTCAGCCACTGACGGAGCGCCAGGCCTGGGAGCCCGGGACTCCCCTGCTCCTGGCGGACAGCGCCTACACGCTGACCCTGGTCCGCACGGACCACAGCAGCTCGGAGATCCACCTCCAGGCCATCCTCGATGCGGCCCAGCTCCTGGCCCAGGAATCCGATCTCGAGGACATGCTCGAGCAGTCCCTGGACCGCCTGCTCAGCATCTCCGGGACGGACCGGGGCTTCCTCATGCTCCTGGAGGATGGCGAGCTGGCCTGCCGGGTCCAGCGCAACCTGGGCCAGGAGCTCGAGGGCCAGATCCAGCTGTCCATGTCCAGCGTCCACAAGGTGTTCGAGACCGGGGACCCCATCTGGATCCTCAACGTCGCCGAGGACGGCCAGCTGCTCAGCCAGCACTCGATCCAGCGGCTGGAGCTGAAGACCATCCTCTGCCTTCCCCTGCTGCTCCAGGGGCGGCGCATCGGCGTGGTCTACCTCGACAGCCGACGTCCCATCATCGAGCCGCCGGACCGGCCGACCTTCGAGGCCATCGTCTCACTCTGCGCCATCGCCATCGAGCGTTCGAGGCTGTCCGAGGAGAACCTGCGCAGCCACGTGCTCGCCACGGTGGGACAGGTGGCCAGCTCCATCGTTCACGACTTCAAGAACGGCCTCTTCGTGCTTCGCGGCCACGCGGACCTGCTGGAGCTGTCCACCGAGGACACCAAGGTCCGCCACCACTGCCGCAAGATCCTGGAATGCGTGGATCGCCTCACGCACCTGAGCCAGGACGTGCTCGATTTCGCCAAGGTGCGCGAGCCCCGGAGGGAGACGGTGGACCTCCGACCCTTCCTGGAGGCGGTCATCGAGCCCCTGGTACCCCGCGCCGCCGAGATGGGCGTGACCCTCCAGGCCGAAGGCCCGCCCTGCCTGATCAAGCTGGATCCCGCCCGGTTCACCCGGGTCATGGAGAACCTCCTGGCCAACGCCATGGATGCCACCGTCGGCATGAGCGGCGAGATTCTCGTGAACTGGATCCAGACCACGGGCGGGGTTCAGATCCGGGTGAAGGATCAGGGCCGCGGCATCCCCAAGCGCGTGGTCAAGCGGATCTTCGAGCCTTTCTTCAGCTACGGGAAGAAGAAGGGGACGGGTCTCGGCATGGCCACCGTGAAGAAGATCGTCGAGGAGCACGGGGGCACCCTGGAGTTCCTCAGCGAGGAGGGCCAGGGGACCGAGGTCATCATCCTCCTGCCGGACCACCCCATCACGGAGGATCACCGGCTTCCGGACGAGTCCACGGGAGAGCACCGCAACCTGGGAGCAGAGCGGGTATGAACGCCTTCCGCACAGGCATGGGGTTCGACGTCCACCGCTTCGCAGCGCCTGAGGAAGGCCGCCCGCTGATGCTCATGGGCTGCCACATTCCGCATGACCGGGGCCTGGCGGGTCACAGCGACGCGGATGTCATGCTGCACGCCCTCATGGACGCGCTCCTGGGCGCCGCGGGCCTGGGCGACATCGGCCAGCATTTCCCCGACACGGACCCCGCCTATCGGGGCGCCGACTCGGCGGACCTGCTGGAGCGGGTGATGGGCGATCTCGCCGAGCGGGGCTGGCGGGTGGTGAACGCCGATGTCTGCCTCATCGGCGAGCGACCCAAGATCGGCCCCCACCGCCAGGGCATGCGGGATCGCATCGCCCCTGTGCTGGGCATCCACAGCGAGGCCCTGAACGTGAAGGCGACCACCACGGAGAAGCTGGGCTTCACCGGACGGGGCGAAGGTCTCGCGGCCCAGGCCGTGGTGCTGATCGAGAGGCGTTAGGGCTTTTCGAGCCTTCGGCGGGCCAGGCCCGCGAGGGCGTCCGGCGTATTGAGCGACGGGTCCTCCAGCACGGCCTCCAGCAGATCCCGCTGGAGCGCTCCCAGCCAGGGACCGCCCCCGCGTCCGGCCAGCGCCATGAGCGCCGCTCCGTCCAGGGCCAGGGCCTTCACCGAGAGAGGTGGAGCAGCGGCGGCCATGGCTTCAAGACGGGCCAGGATGGCGGCGTGCTCCTGCTCCCGGGCCTCCACCTCCAGGCCCTTGGCCCGTTGATCGGCCAGACGGAACGCCCCCCAGCGCGCCAGGGTCAGCCCATCTTCCCCGAGCCGACGCAGGAAGCGCCGGCAGGCCGTGTCGCTCCACTCGGCGGTGGGATGGATGCCATGGTGGCGGACCAGGGCCAGGACGTCGCGCCGGAGCGCGTGAGCGGCCTTGAGCCGTTCCAGGAGGACGCCCGCGAGCTCCAGGGACCGGGCCTCGTGCCCATGGAACCGTGCTTCACCGTCGTCTCCGAAGGTGCGGGCGCCGGGCTTCCCGACATCGTGCAGCAGGGCGGCCCAGCGCAGTCCAGGCTCGGCCGGGACCAGCCGCACCACCTCCAGCGTGTGGTCCCACACGTCCCATCGGTGATGCCGGTTCTGGCCGCAGCCGATCATGGGACGCAGCTCCGCCAGCCAGAGGTCCAGCAGCCCCGTTCTCGCCAGGAGGTCCAGTCCGCGGTGGGGCTCCAGGCCGCAGAGCAGCTTGGTGAGCTCCGCGAGGACCCGCTCCGCGGCCACCTTGCGGGCCACCTCCAGCCGCTCGGGAATGGCCGCCAGGGTCCCGGCTTCCACCTCGAAGCCCAGTTGGGCCGCGAAGCGGCAGGCCCGCAGGGTTCGGAGGCCATCCTCGGCGAAGCGGTGCAGCGGATCGCCCACGGCCCGGAGGGTCCGCGTCTCCAGGTCGGCCCTGCCGCCAAAGGGGTCCACAAGCTCGCCTCCGCCCACGGGAAGGGCCATGGCGTTGATGGTGAAGTCGCGGCGGGACAGGTCTTCCTCCAGGCTGACGCCCAGTCGCACCGTCTCGGGATGCCGCCCGTCCAGATAATCCCCATCGCTCCGGAATGTGGTGATTTCGATGGGCCGGTCCTCCAGCAGCACGGTGACCGTGCCGTGCTGCAGCCCCGTGGGAATCGCCTTCAGGCCCGCGGCCCGGGCCCGGTCCATCACGGCCTTCGGCATCAGCTTCGTGGCCAGGTCCCAGTCCGCGTGGGGACGTCCCAGCAGCTCATCGCGGACGGCGCCGCCGACCACCACCAGCTCCGCCTCGGGCCCCAGGGCCTCCTCGAGGCGGCGCAGCGGGGCCCACATCAATCCGCGCCCTGCGCCAGCCGGGCCAGGGCCTCGCCCTCCACGCGGCAGGTGAGCCAGGGCCGCATGACCTTGGCGCCATGGGCCTCGTAGAACTCGATGGCCGGCGTGTTCCAATCCAGCACCTGCCAGACGAAGCGGGTCCAGCCCTCCTTCACCGCCAGGGCCGCCAGATGCTGGAGCAGGGCCTTGCCAATACCCTTGCCCCGGAAGGCCGGCCGCACGAACAGGTCCTCGAGGTAGATGCCCGGCTTGCCTTCCCAGGTGCTGAAGTTCAGGAACCAGAGGGCGAAGCCCGCAGGCTGGCCGTCCCATTCCGCCATGGTCACCTTCACCAGGGGATGCTCCGAAAAGGCGTAACGATGGATGTCCGCCTCCGTGGCGACCGCCGCTTCCGGCTCCCGCTCGTAGTCCGCCAATTCGCGGATGTACTGCAGGATCAGCGGGGCGTCGGAAGGAACGGCAGGGCGCAGGTTCAGCATGGGTCTATGCTAACCGGATGGACCGCGACACCGCCCTCCGCCTTCACGAGGCCATGCTCCTGACCCGGCTCACGGAAGAGCGCCTGGTGAAGCTTTTCCGCCAGGGCAGGACCCTCGGCAGCATCTATCGCAGCCTGGGCCAGGAGGCCACCTCCTGCGCCACGGCCATGGCCCTCGGGCCCAACGACGTGATCGGCCCCATGATCCGCAACCTGGGTTCCATGCTGGTCCGGGGCGCCACGCCCCTCGAGATCTTCCTCCAGTACCTGGGCCGCGCCACCGGCCCCACCGCGGGCCGGGAGCACAACAACCACTTCGGCGCGGTGGAAAGGGGCATCCTGGCCCCCACCTCCATGCTGGGCGCCCTCATCCCCGTGATGGCGGGCGTGGCCCTCAGCTTCCGCCAGAAGGGCGAGCGGCGCGTGGCCATGACCTGGATCGGCGATGGCGGCAGCTCCACCGGGGCCTTCTACGAGGGGCTCAACTTCGCGGTGGTGCAGCAGCTTCCCCTGATCGTCGTCGGGGAGTCCAACGGCTACGCATTCTCCACACCCCCGGAGCGCCAGATGGCCGGGCGGATGTCGGCCCGGTCCCAGGGGGCCTTCACCCTCACGGTGGACGGCAACGACGCCGCGGAGGTGTACGCCGCCAGCCTGCAGGCCCGCCAGCACTGCCTCGAGGGCAAGGGCCCCGTCTTCCTCGTCTGCGAGACCTTCCGCATGAAAGGCCACGCCGAGCATGACGACCAGCGTTACGTGGATCCCAAGCTCCTGGCCCAGTGGGCCGCCAAGGACCCCCTGCCCCGCTTCGAGGCCTGGCTCGCCCGGAAGCGCTGGACCCCGGACCCCGATCTGCGCGCCCGGCTGGAAGGCCAGCTCCTGGAGGACGCGGAGACCGCCCTGGCGGCCCCCTGGCCCGACCCCGCCGCCTTGAATGCAGGGGTCTTCTCCGCCTGAAGGCCGACCCTCCCCGGGTTTATGCCTTTTTTGCCAGACTGGCATGACGACCCATCCATCCACAATGCGCCTTTGGTCACGTGATTTGGGCGCTAGACTTTCCCTGTTATGGGGGATGACGTGTACGTACTCGTTCTGAATGCAGGCTCTTCCAGCCTCAAGTTCAATCTCTTCGACATGGTGAAGGAGGTCTCCATCGCCGAGGGCATGGCGGAGCGCATCGGCCTGGCCGAAGCCAACCTGATCACCACCCTCGACGGAGAGAAGCGGAAGGAGACCCTTCCCCTTCCCAGCCACAAGGAGGCCCTCGAGGCCATCCTGGAGCGGCTCCACGCCAACGTGCTCCACGACACGCCCGTCCACGCCGTGGGCCACCGGGTGGTCCACGGGGGACCGAAGTACGGCGACTCCGTGCTCGTGACGGACGAGGTTCTCCAGGACATCGAAGCCTTCGCCATCTACGCGCCACTGCACAACCCGGCCAATGCCCTGGGCATCCGCGTCGCCAAATCGGCCTTCCCCGACATCCCTCACGTGGCGGTCTTCGACACGGCCTTCCACCACAACATCCCCGACCATGCCCGCACCTACGGCATCCCCTACGAGCTGAGCCAGAAGTACGGCATCCGGCGCTACGGCTTCCACGGCACCAGCCACGCCTATGTGGCCGCCCGCACGGCCATCCTGCTCTGCCGGCCCCTGCGCTCCCTGAAGGTCATCACCTGCCACATCGGCAACGGCACCAGCATCTGCGCCGTGGGCCAGGGCAAGAGCATGGACACCAGCATGGGCATGACGCCGCTCCAGGGCGTGATCATGGGCACCCGCTGCGGCACCATCGATCCCAGCGTGGTGGAGATGCTCATGGAGCACGAGCACCTGGACTACTCGGCCATCACGGACCTGCTGAACAAGAAGTCGGGCCTGCTGGGCATCTCCGGCGTGTCCTCGGACTTCCGCGAGATCGAGCTGGCCGCGGACAGCGGCAACGACCGCGCCCGTCTGGCCCGGGACCTCCTGACCTACAACGTGCGCCAGTTCATCGGCTCCTATGCCACGGTCCTGGACGGCGTGGACGCCATCACCTTCACCGCAGGCATCGGTACCCACAGCACCTACGTGCGGGCCAAGGTCTGCAGCAAGCTGGGTTTCCTGGGCGTGAAGCTGGACCCGGAGGCCAACGAGCACGGCACCGGCGAGCGAATCATCAGCACGCCGGATTCCCGCGTGGTGGTGACCGTCGTGCCCACCAACGAGGAACTGATGATCGCGCGGGAGACGGTGCGGTAACGTTCCTTCTGGCTCACGAAAGCGGCCCCCGCCCGGGGGCCGCTTTCGTGAGGGACGGAAAGACCTTACTTGCCCTGGGCTTCCATGTGCTCGCCCTTGCGCTCGATGCGCGTCCCGCGGCGCTCCTTGCGCTCGCCCCGGCGCTCATTCCGGGCCCCGCGGTGCTCCTGGCGCTCACCCTTGACCGCCTGGGCCGCACCCGCGGTCTCGCGGCGCTCGCCCTTGCGCTCCAGCGCCTGGCCGGCCTTCCCGTCGCCCTTGGCCTCAAGGGCCTCCCCACGCTTCTCCATCCGGGCCCCCTGGGCCATCTTGCGGTCGCCCTGGCGCTCGTTTCGAGCGCCCCGGCGCTCCTGGCGTTCGCCCTTACGCTCCTGGGCCTCGCCCCGACGCTCGACGCGCTCGCCCTTCTTCTCCACCTGCTGGCCAGTGGGAGGCGGGGGCACGGGGGCCTGGGCCATGAGGGAGGCGCCGATGAGACCCGCCGCCACGATGAGGGCCATGCGCTTCTGAAGGTTGGACATGGTGTGCTCCTGGTGCGGCAGGGCCGCGAAGGGGAATCGTCCCGGGATGGCCTGATGCCGCCCTCGTGCCAATTCACAACCTGGTTAGGCCCGAGCCATTTGGAGAAGGTTTAACCGGTTCGGCGTGGATCGTTGCCTCAAGCCCTGTGGCGGGATGCCACAGGGAGGTTCCCCCCGCCGACCGGTCCGTTGACCGGCCCCGGTCCACCGGCCGCCGGTTCCCGAAGGAGCCCCTCCCTAAACGACCCCAGACTCTGCTGCGTAGGCCATCCATCAATCCGGCAGGTCCGGCATCTTTCCCATCAAGGGGGTTCCATGCGAAAGCGATGGGTCATCGTCTCCGTGGCCGGAGTGGCTTTGGCGGCGGGCATGTTCTTCACCCTCAAGGGCGGCGACGGCAAGGGCAAGAAGGCGGAAGCCTCCACCCCCTTCCGCCTGGGCAAGGTCCAGGCCGAGGACCTCCAGGTGAGCGTCCGCGAGGTGGGCGTGGTGGACCCCCTGACCAAGGTGGACGTGAAGTCCACGGTCTCGGGCCGCATCGTGGGCCTCAAGGTGCGCGAAGGCGCGACCGTGAAGGCCGGCGAGGTGCTGGCCGAGGTGGAACCCGACGTGAACCAGGCCCAGACCCTCTCCGACGTGCAGGGCAGCGTGTCCCAGGCCCGGGTGAGCTTCCGCAACGCCGAGCGGGACTTCACCCAGCAGGCGGAGCTCTACAAGTCGGGGCTGATCTCGGATCAGGCCTACCGCAGCGCCAAGACCACCCGCGACCTGGCCGAAGAGGCCTTCAAGAGCGCCCAGACCCGCTACCAGATCGTGGAGGACCGAGGTATCCCCATCAGCGGCAACGCCTCCACCCAGAAGGCCCGGGTCACGGCCCCCATGAACGGCGTGGTCATCAAGAAGGGCGTGGAGCTGGGCGACACCATCACCTCAGGCGTGAGTTCCTTCAACGCGGGCACGGTGGTTTTCACCGTGGCCGACCTCCAGTCCCTCATCGTGAAGGTGAACCTCAACGAGGTGGACATCGCCAAGGTGAAGGTAGGCCAGCTCGTCCGCATCACCCTGGACGCCTATCCTCAGAAGGCCTTCACCGGCAAGGTGCGCTTCGTGGCCCCGGCCGCGGAGCTGGTGGAGAAGATCAAGGTCTTCAAGGTGGAGGTGGCCCTCGATGAGCTCACGGAGGCCTTCAAGACCGGCATGAGCGCCAACGTGGAGATCCTCGGCGAGAAGCGGGACAAGGCCGTGAGTGTGCCCCTGGAGGCCCTCCAGCGTCGTGACGGCCAGACCGTGGTCTACCGCCTGAAGGAGAACCTCCCGCCCCAGGACCTCACCAAGGCCAAGGAGGGGCTCAATGGTCGCGGCAAGTTCATCTGGCTCTCGGACCACTGGAAGGAGTACTTCGACGTAGTGCCCGTGAAGGCTGGCATCGCCACCCTGGAACGCGTGGAGATCCTCTCCGGCCTCAAGGCCAACGACCAGGTGAGCCTGGAGGATCCCAGCAAGAAGAAGGTCGAGAAGGACGATGAAAACAATTAGCTCTCGGCCATCAGCTGTCAGCTCTCAGTCACTGATAGCTGACAGCCGATAGCTGACGGCCTCGCGGAGCGACCATGTCCAGCATCATCCAGACCCAGGGCCTGACGAAGGTCTACGGCAACAACGGGACGGCAGTCCACGCCCTGCGAGGCATCGACCTGACCGTGACGAAGGGCGAGTTCGTGGCCCTCATCGGGCCCTCGGGCTCCGGCAAGTCCACCCTCATGGCCATCCTCGGCTGCCTGGACCTGCCCACCGAGGGCACGTACACGCTGGACGGTCGCCAGGTCCAGGGTCTCTCCGGCGGCGAGCTGGCGCGGATCCGCAACGAGAAAGTGGGCTTCGTCTTCCAGAGCTACAACCTGCTCCCCAAGGCCAGCATCGCCCGCAACGTGGAGCTGCCCATGCTCTACGCGGGCGTGGGCCGTAAGGAGCGCCGCGAGCGGGCCCTGGCCCTGCTCGAGAAGGTGGGCATCGCCGACAAGGCCGACAAGCTCCCGGGCACCCTGTCCGGCGGCCAGCGGCAGCGCGTGGCCGTGGCCCGGGCCCTGGCCAACGAACCTGCCCTCCTGCTGGCGGACGAGCCCACCGGCGCCCTGGACTCCAAGACCGGCGCCGAGGTGCTGGGCCTCTTCCGCGAGCTGCACCAGCAGGGCAATACCCTGCTGCTGGTGACCCATGATCCCTCCATCGCCGCCCAGGCGGAGCGGCAGGTCGAAATCAGGGATGGCAAAGTCGTGATGGGTGGCTCGGAAGAGGACTCGATGTCCTCTTCCGAGCCGGGCACCCATCCGGCTGAGCATCATGTCGGTGTGGGTCGATGATCACCTCCGGCGCCTTCCGCGAGCGGCTGCTCGGGGCCTGGGTGGAGATCCGCGAGAACCTGGGCCGCTCGGTGCTCCAGGCCCTCGGCGTGCTCCTGGGCGTGGCCTCCGTGCTGGGCGGCTTCTCCATCTCCGACAGCCAGCGCAAGCGGGCGGACGAGATGTTCGTGAAGATGGGCGGCCTGGACAAGCTCAACGTCCAGCCCAAGGCCGCCGTGCGCGACGGTCGTCCCACGGCCCTGCAGCAGGCCAACCTGGGTCTGCGCGACGAGGATGCCGTGGGCGGCGAGGCCCTGAAGGCCGATGCCATCCACGGCGTGAGCCGCCAGAAGTTCGCCCGGGCCCGGGTGGTGTCGGCCTACGGAGACCAGGACCGACAGATCAGCGGCATCGGCGGGGACTTCATCCCGGCCAACGGCTACGGCGTGACCCGGGGCCGGGCCTTCTCCGCCACGGAAATGGACACCGGGGCCCCGGTCGTCATCCTCGGCACCGAGGCCGCCCAGGTCTTCTTCCCCAAGGGCGATGCCCTGGGGCAGACGCTGCGCATCGGGAATGTCCCCGTCACCGTCATCGGCCTCTTCGAGGAGCGGGTCTTCCGCTTCCGCGAGGGGCAGCGCAACCAGTTCTGGTGGCGCAACCGCATCATCGCCGTGCCCGCCAACCTGGTGCAGCGCCGCATGAACGGCGACGCCTACCGCCGGGTGGACCGGGTCACCTTCCGCATCCCGGACCTGGGCGCCATGGGCGGCTTCGCCAAGCAGCTCTCGGACCTCCTCAAGTCCAACCACCGCCTCCAGGAGGACTTCCGGCTGGACGACGTGGCGGCCCGCATCCGCCGGCGCAACAGCCAGGGCGACGTCTACGACATCATCTTCCTGCTCTCCGGTGTGCTGGCCCTGGTGGGTGGCGGCATCGTCAACGTGAACATCCAGATGGCCGGCCTCAAAGAGCGTGTCCGCGAGGTGGGCGTGAAGATGGCTATCGGCGCTTCGGGTCGGGAGATCTTCAAGGGCTTCATGACCGAGGCCCTGCTGCTCACGGCCCTGGGCAGCCTGGCGGGTCTGGCGCTGGGCGTGGGCTTCTCCTGGATCATCACCAAGAGCCTGGGCATCCCCCTCTACGTGACGCCCGCCAGCTTCCTCTGGGCCTACGGCCTGGCCGCGGCCTTCGGCTTCCTCTTCGCTCTCTATCCGGCTTGGAAGGCGAGCAGGCTGTCTCCGATGGAGGCCTTGCGCTATGAGTGACGGCACCTTCCTCCTCCGCTCTCCTGGTCCATCTCTCCTGGATGGCGAAGCGCCCGCGCCCGCACCGAAGGTGCGCGGTTTCAGCCTCGGCATGCTCTGGGAGGTGGTCCGCACGGGCCTGGTGGAGCTGTGGGCCCACAAGGTGCGCAGCCTCCTCACCCTCACCCTGCTCATGCTGGGCGTCTTCGCCCTGGTGGTCATGACCTCGGTGCTGGACGGCGTCATGGACAAGATCAGCACCGGCTTCGCCGGCATGAGCTGGGACGGCACCGTGCGCGTGGCCCCGAAGACGGCTGAGACCGCCGAGGAGCGCAACCGCTTCGTCATGAGCCCCGGCCTGCGCTCCCAGGATCTCTCCCGCCTCACCGCTCCCCACCCAAAGGTGCTGGCCTTCCTGCCCCGGGCCCAGCGCACCTCCTCGGTTCGCATCACCGGGGACACCGAACGAATCTTCGTCACCGGCGTCACGCCGGACTACGCCGTCTGGATGAACCGGCCCATCGGCCTGGGCCGCAACCTCACGGAGGACGACCAGCGGCGGCGCTCCACCGTGGCGGTCGTGGGAGCCACCCTGGCCTCCAAGCTCTTCGGCGGCGCCGATCCCGTGGGCCGCGACCTGGTGGTGGAGGGCGTGCCCTTCCGCATCGTGGGTGTCCAGGCACCCGGCCAGATCTTCAACGAGGAGAACTACACGGACGCCAACGGCATCCTCATTCCGCTGGAGGCCTACATGGACCGCATGGACCCAGCCCACAAGCTGGCCCAGGTGACCGTGAAGCTGCGCCGGACCGAGGATGCGGGCGAGGTCTCGGCCATGCTCCTCAGCCGCGTGCGGCAGGCCCACCACGGCATCGAGGACGCCGAGATCGTGGACCTGGATGCCGAGGCGGCCAAGGCCTACCAGAACTTCCTGGAGCAGATGCACGGCTGGACGGTGGTGCTGCTGAGCCTGGCCGGAACCGTGCTGCTGGTGGGCGGCGTGGGCGTGCTGTCCGTCATGCTCATCAGCTTCAGCGACCGCCGCTTCGAGATCGGCCTGCGCAAGGCTCTGGGCGCCTCGGACCACGAGATCTTCATCCAGTTCCTGCTGGAGGCCGTGGTGCTGGCGGCCATCGGCGCCCTGCTGGGCACGGTGTCCGGCGGCCTGCTCTGCCAGGCCCTCTCCGCCAGCTTCCCCTACGGCCTGGTGGTGAACCCCATCGGCCTCGTCACCGCCTGGATCGTGGCTCTGGCGCTGGCGCTGGTGTTCGGCCTCTACCCCGCCTTCCGCGCCATGAGGCTCAGTCCCATGGAAGCCATGCGCTGAAAGGGGCGGTAGGATCGCCTCATGGCCGATCCCATCCCCGTCACCGCCACCGTCCGCATCCCCGGCGACGCCATCCGCTTCAAAGCGGTGCGGGCCGGGGGCGCCGGCGGGCAGAACGTGAACAAGGTCTCTTCCAAGGTGGAGCTGCGCATCGACCTCGGCGCCATCGAGGGCCTGCCGGAAGATGCGCTGGTCCGCCTGCGCCTGGCCCAGCGGAACCGCCTGGACGCCGAGGGTCTCTGGATCGTCGTCAGCGACCGCACTCGGGACCAGCTCAAGAACCTGGAGGACGCCCGGGAGAAGGCCGCCGCGGCCGTCCGCGCTGCCCTGGTGCGGCCCGTGGCCCGCCATGCCACGCGGCCCACGCGCGCCTCGAAGGAGCGCCGCCTTGAGACCAAGAAGCGGGCCTCGGCGCTCAAGCGGCGGCGAAGCGGACCTCTGGAGTAACCTGGAAGCCTTCCGGGAGATGACATGTCCGCGCCTCAGACCTACGCGACCCACCGCCGCTTCGATCCGCTGTACCACTTCGTCCTGCTCCCCTTCTTCCTGGTGACGGTGATCGCCACCATCACCACCTTTGTCCGGCGTCCGGCCCTGGCCACCTTCTGGATCGCCCTCCTGGCCCTGGCTGTGACCTTCCTCGCCCTGAAGGTCCGCGTCTACGCCCTCCGAGTGCAGGACCGCCTCATCCGCCTGGAGGAGCAGCTGCGCCTCGCCCGCCTTCTGCCCGAGGACCTGAAGGCCCGCATTCCCGAACTGAGCGTCAGGCAGCTCGTGAGCCTCCGCTTCGCGTCTGACGCGGAGGTGGCCGATCGCGTGCGGGAGGCCCTCCAGGAAAACCTCGACGGCGAGGCCATCAAGAAGCGGATCCAGACCTGGCGGGCTGACGAATACAGAGTCTGAGCCAGCCTCAGCGTGGACGGGGCGCTGGGAGCCTACGGGAGCTAGACGACCGCGCCTTCCTGCTGGCCCTTCAGGAGCTCGCGGCGCATGGCCTCGGCGATGAGGGCTGCGGCGTCCGATCCGGCCTCATCGCCGGAGACGAGGCGGGCCTGCTGGACCCGCTGGGCGATGGCGATGCAGGCCTCGACGGTCACCTTCTCGACCACCTTGGCGGGTGCTTTGGCGTGCGTGTTTCCGGGCGGCATGGTTCCTCCGGATTTTTTGGGCTGTTTGAACCGAAGATAACACGCACGCCAAAACAATCAATGCATCTATTTTCCTATTTCTCGTCCAACCTACGATCTATCGTGGAGGCAGAACCAGGCTCACCGGCAGCCGGAATTCCGTGCCGGAGCGTTCCCTAGGCCTTCAGTGGTCGCCGTAGTCCTTCTCGCCGGCCCGGACCGGCAGACGGAGTTCGTTCCGCTTCGGCGGAAGCGGACAGGTGGCGAAGTGCGAGAAGGCGCAGGGCGGGTTGTAGGCCCGGTTGAAATCCAGCACCACCTTCCCGTCCTTCGGCATGGCGGCGGCCAGGAAGCGCCCGGCGGGATAGGTCGCCTTCCCGCTGGTGGCATCGCGGAAGATGATGAACAGCTCGGGGTGGGCCGGGTCCTCGATAACGGGCTCCAGCGTGTAGATCCGGCCCTTGACCTTGAAGCGCAGCAGGCCCGGCGCCGTCATGGGCTCGGAGGTGCCCAGCACCGTGGGGATGGCCCGCGTCTGCGGCGTGGCGTAGGGCAGGAAGTCCGCCTCGATACGCCAGGCGGGATCCACGGGGAAGCGCGCCACGCCGTGGAAGGCCTTGCGCGCGGGAGCCTCGGGATCCTTCATCCGGATCCCAAACCGGTCTCCCCGGCGGATGACGTAGAAGGTGATGTGTCCCGCCCGCAGCAGGTCCGGCTTGCCGTCCGCATCCGCCTTCAGCGCGGCTTCAGCCACGACCTGCCCGTTGACGAGGATCCCGCTGCCCGCCGCGAGGCGGATCCGTACCTGGCCGCCTTCGAGCACGAACGTGCCCGCCTGGGCGGGGGCGGTCCCCTCCGGCAGCAGCACCGTCGACCCCGGTGCCGTGCCCAGGGTGTTCTCACCCGGCTTGAGCCAGTCGAGGCCCACCAGGGTCAGCCAGCCGTCTTCCGCCGCCAGCCGGGCCGTGCGTTCCGCATGCCAGGCATCCACCGTCTTCACGTAGGTCGCCGGCGGCGGAGCCGCGCCCAGCATGAGGCAGAGGGTGGCGAGGACCAGTGCGCGGCGCATGGGACCATCGTACCAGTGACGGGGTAGGATGGTGGGCACCCCATCCCACCGGAGTTCCCATGCGTCTGTTCGCCGCCGCCCTCCTGTCGCTCGCGCTTCCCGCCCACGCGGGCGAGGTCCCCCGCCGCCCGGTACATACCTACTCCATCGTGGCGCGGGACGTGACCACGGGAGACCTGGGCGTGGCCGTCCAGAGCCACTGGTTCTCCGTCGGGTCGTCCGTGCCCTGGGCGGAGGCCGGCGTGGGAGCGGTGGCGACGCAGAGCTTCACGGATCCCACCTACGGCGCCCTGGGCCTGGCCCTCATGAAGGCCGGCAAGCCCGCTCCGGAGGCCTTGAAGGCCTTGCTTGCAGCCGACCCGGATCGCGAGGTGCGCCAGGTGGCCATGGTGGACGCCCAGGGCCGGGTGGCCGCCCACACGGGCGCCAAGTGCATCCAGGCCGCAGGCCACGAGGTGGGTGAAGGCTTCACCGTGGAGGCCAACCTCATGGACAAAGCCTCGGTCTGGCCGGCCATGGCCAAGGCCTTCCGCGCCGCCAAGGGCGACCTCGCGGACCGCCTGCTGGCGGCCCTCCGCGCGGCCCAGGTCGAGGGCGGCGATATCCGCGGCCAGCAGAGCGCCGCCATCCTCATCGTGAAAGGCAAGGCCTCGGGCCAACCCTGGAACGACCGGCTCTTCGACCTGCGCGTGGAGGACAACCCCGATCCCCTGAAGGAGCTGGAGCGTCTCATCCAGCTGCGTCGCGCCTACCGCCTCATGGACGAAGGCGACGGCTACGTCACCGCCGCCAAGTGGCCCGAGGCCAAGGCCGCCTACGCCGCCGCCGCGAAGCTCGCCCCCGGCGTCTGGGAGATGCCCTTCTGGCAGGCGGTGGCCCTGGCCTCCAGCGGCAAGCGCGAGGAGGCCCTCCCCATCTTCAAGCAGGTCTTCACCGCCGAGCCCTTCTGGAAGCGCCTCGTGCCCCGCCTCGCCGACGTGGACCAGCTCCCCAGAGATCCCGTCCTGCTCAAGGCCATCGAGGCCCAGTAGCTTCTCAGCCACAGATGGACACGGATGGACACAGATGAACCCGATCCGTGTTCATCCGTGGCTAATTCTCCGTGGGCCAGTGTTCGGTCTTGGGCGCCAGGAGCATCCGGACGCCGTAGATCACGGCCCCCACGAGGATGAAGCTGTCGGCCACGTTGAAGGTCCAGTAGTGCCATGTGCCGAAAATGAAGTCGAGGAAATCGACCACGGCGCCCCTCACCAGCCGGTCGACGCCATTGCCCAGGGCGCCGCCGAGGATGAAACCCAGGGCCACGCGATCCCAGGTGGACGTCGCCTCCGCCAGGAAGTGCTTGCCGAAATAGACCAGGGCCGCCACACCCGCGAGGGCGAACACCGCGAACCGGGCGGGTTCCGGCATCCAGGTCAGGCTGCCGAAGATGGCACCCCGGTTGAAGTTAAGCGTCAGGTAGAAGAACCCCTTGATGACCGGCAGGGACTCGCCTTCCTTCAGGAGGCCCAGGATCCAGGCCTTGGACCCCAGGTCCGCGGCGAGAACCGAAGCGGGAAGCAGCAGCCAGAGCAGGCGGCGCATCAGGCCCCCACCACGGTGGCACAGCGCGCGCAGAGGGCCGAATCCTCGCCCTTGCCATGTCCGCCCTTGCGGTTCCAGCAGCGGGGGCACTTCTCGCCGTCATGGGGGGTGACCGTGACGAGCGGGGTGGCGGCGCTCGCATCGGCGATCCGGGTGAGGGAAGACACGACGAGGAGGTCGTCGAGCGACTCGCCGAGACCCTCCAGGAGGTCCCAGTCCGCCTGGCTGCCCAGGGTGATCGCCACCGCGGCATCCAGGCTGGTGCCGACGGTCTTGGCCGCGCGGTGGGGTTCCATGGCGGCCTGCACGGCCTCCCGCACCACCCAGAGCTTCTCCCACTTGGGATCAGCGGCGCGGCCGTCGACCTCCGGGAACCGCTGCTCGTGCACGCTGCCTTCGCACCCGGGGATCTGCTCCCAGGCTTCGTCGGCGGTGAAACTCATGACGGGGGCGAGGAGGGCGCAGAGGCCCTGCGCCAGCTCCCAGCAGGCCCGGCGGCAGCTGCGGCGTCGGGGGGAATCCGGCGCGTCGCAGTAGAGGCGGTCCTTGATGATCTCGAAGTAGCGGCCGGAGAGCTCCAGCTGGCAGAAGCCCAGGAGGGCCTGGGTGGCGCGGTGGAACTCGAAGCGGGTGTAGGCGTCGCGGACCTCGCGGGCCATGCGGCCGAAAGCGGCCAGCACCCAGCGGTCCAGGGAGGCGAGCTCCGCGTCCGGCACCGCGTCCCTGGCGGGGTCGAAGTCCGCCAGCGCCCCCAGGAGGAAGCGCAGGGTGTTGCGGGTCTTGCGGTAGGCATCGGCGCTGCGGTCGAGGATCTCCTTGGAGATGCGGATATCCTCGCTGTAGTCGCTGCTGGCGGCCCACCAACGGAGGATGTCGGCGCCCAGGGTCTTCAGGATCTCCTCGGGCGTGATGACGTTGCCCAGGCTCTTGGACATCTTCTGGCCCTTGCCGTCCAGCACGAAGCCGTGGGTGACCACCTGCTTGTAGGGCTTGGTGCCCGTGGCAGCCAGGTTGAACAGCAGGGAGCTGTGGAACCAGCCCCGGTGCTGGTCCGAGCCCTCGAGGTAGATGAAGTCCCCGTAGTCGGCGCGGTTCAGCTCCGGATGGGATTCGCACACCACCGAGGCGCTGACGCCGGAATCGATCCAGACATCCAGGATGTCCGTTTCCTTCTGGAAGGCCGTGGATCCGCACTTGCAGGTGCTTCCCGCAGGCACGAGCCCTTCCACGGGCAGGTTGGCCCAGGCCTCGATGCCGCCCTGTTCGATGGCGGCGGCTGCGGCCTCGAAGATGCTGTCGGCCACCAGCGGCTCGCCGCAGGCCTCGCAGCGCAGGACAGTGATGGGCGTGCCCCAGGCGCGCTGCCGGCTGATGCACCAGTCGGGACGGCCGGAGATCATGGCATGGATGCGGTTCTGCCCCTGGGCGGGCACCCACTGGGTCTGCTCCACGCCTTCGAGGCCCAGTTCCCGCAGGCTGCGGCCCTTCCCGTTGAGCTCGGAGTCCATGGTGATGAACCACTGCTCCGTGGCCCGGAACAGGATGGGCGTCCGGGTGCGCCAGCAGTGCGGGTAGCTGTGGGTCAGCGTCTCTTCGTGGATCAGCGCCCCGATGCGGCGGAGCTTCTCCACCACCAGGGGGTTGCAGTCGAAGATGTTCTTCCCCTCCAGCTCGGGATCGTTCACCGCGGGCAGGAACTTGCCATCGGGGCCCACGAGCTGGAGCAGGCCCAGGTGATGGGCCAGGTTGAAGTCGTCCACGCCATGGTCCGGCGCCGTGTGGACCAGGCCCGTGCCGGTGTCCGCGGTGACGTGGTCGCCCAGCAGGACGGGGCTGTCCCGGTCGATCCAGGGATGGCGCGCCACCAGGGTCTGGAATTCCTTCCCCTTGCGGATCTCCACCGTGTGCAGCGGCATCCCGAGCTTCTTGGCGAAGTCCTCGCGCAGGGTCACCGCCACGATGTAGTGGCGGTCGTCGGCGCGGACCACGGCGTACTCCAGGTCCGGGTGCATGGCCACCGCGAGGTTGCTGGGCAGGGTCCAGGGCGTGGTGGTCCAGATGGGCAGGAAGAGCGGAGTGGGCAGCTCCATGTGCTTTGCCGCGGCGTCCGTCACCGGGAAAGCGACAGTGATGGCGGGGCTGGTCTTGTCCGCGTACTCGACTTCGGCTTCGGCCAGGGCCGTGCGGGCGCCGTAGCTCCAGTGGACCACCTTCAGCTTGCGCGTCACCGAGCCGCTCTCGAAGAGCTTGGCCAGGTGGCGCACCGTCTCCGCCTCGTAGCGCGGATCCATGGTCACGTAGGGCTGCTCCCACGCGCCCAGCACGCCCAGACGCTGGAAGGCCGTTCGCTGGGTGTCGATCCACTTCTGGGCGTAGGCGCGGCACTTCTGGAGGAACTCCGCGCGGCTCAGCTCCCGGCGCTTCGGTCCCAGGTCCTTCTCGACGGCATGCTCGATGGGCAGGCCGTGGCAATCCCAGCCCGGCACGTAGGGCGACTCGTAGCCCTCCATCCACCGGGACTTCACCACCACGTCCTTGAGGATCTTGTTCAGGGCGTGGCCCATGTGGATGGCGCCGTTGGCGTAGGGCGGGCCGTCATGGAGGATCTCGCGCCCCCTGCCCTTCCCGGCCGCGTTGTCGGCCTTGCGCCTGGCCTCGATGCGGGCGTACAGGCCCTCGGCCTTCCAGCGCTCCAGGCGCTTCGGCTCGCGCTGCGGCAGGTCCGCCTTCATCGGAAAATCGGTCTTGGGAAGGAAGACCGAGTACTTTTTTACCGGAGCCTGCTCGCTCATCGGCGCCCTCGTGCGTCGGAGGGGCACACCCGAGCGCCCCTGAGGTTGAACCCCCAGTTCACCACGGGAACCCCTGCGGTTACAAGGGAAAGGGCCCGGAAACCGGGCCCTTTGGAATGGCTGGGTGGCGATCGGTCAGAGCTGGCTGGTGCAGTGCTTGCAGCGGGTGGCCTTGAGGGGCACCTGCTCCAGGCAGGCCGGGCATTCCTTGGTGGTGGGAGCGGCCGGGGCCTCCTCCTTCTTCATGAACTTGCCCAGGAACTTGACCAGGACGAGGAAGACCACCAGGGCGATGATCAGGAAGTTGATGGTGGCGCCGAGCACCGATCCGATGCGGAACTTGCCGAGGATCCACTCCTCCCATTTGATGTTGGCG
This sequence comes from Geothrix mesophila, assembly GCF_022808835.1. Taxonomy (NCBI): domain Bacteria; kingdom Pseudomonadati; phylum Acidobacteriota; class Holophagae; order Holophagales; family Holophagaceae; genus Geothrix; species Geothrix mesophila. Next base: position 362,842 of record NZ_JAKZLD010000001.1, on the reverse strand, counting down.
GGCAGTACATAGCTCACCAGGGGCATGACCAGTCCGTCCACGAAGGCGGTGACGATCTTGCCGAAGGCACCGCCCACGACCACGGCGATGGCCAGGTCGACCACGTTCCCCTTCATGATGAAGGCCTTGAATTCGTCTTTCAGGGACATCGCGTTCCTCCAAGACAAAAAGGGGCGGGGGCCCCAAGGCCCCCGCCCTTCAACGGCTACTTCTTAGGGGCGGACTCCACGGTCTCCGTGGTGATCTGACGGACCTCGGCCTTGGCGCCCTTCACCTTCACGTCGATCTCGACGCGGCGGTTCTTGGCCTGGCCTTCCTTGGTCTTGTTGTCGGCGATGGGCTTGTCGGGGCCCACGCCCACGGTGGTGACCTTGGCGGCAGGGATGCCGGAATCCACCAGGACCTTGGCCACGGCGTCGGCCCGGCGCTTGGCCAGGGCCTTGTTCACGGCCTTGCTGCCCGTGGAGGAGGTGTGCCCGCTGACTTCCAGGGTGTAGTCGCCCGGATAGGCCTTCAGGCTGTCGGCCACCTTGCGGATGGCGGCGGTGGCGTCAGGGCCCAGGTCGGCCTTGCCGTTGGCGAAGTGCAGCACGGCCTCGTCGAGGACGATCTTGGCCGGCGGAGGCGGCACGGGCTTGACCACTTCCTTGGGCGGCTCGGGAGCTGGTGGCGGCGGCGGAGGGGCCACGGGTTCAGGCTTGGGCTCGGGCTTCGGTTCGGGCGCCGGCGGCGGGGGGGGCGGAGGCGGCACGGGAGCGGCCTTCTTGGCGCCGCCCCAGGTGTAGCCGAGGCCCAGGGTCGCCAGGTACTCGGTGCGGGACTTGGGCAGCTCCACGCGAACCGCCTTGGCGCTGATATCCATCATGAAGTGCTCGGCCAGCTTGCCCATCACGCCGAGGCCGCCGTGATAGTTGAAGCGGGTCGTGGCTTCACCCTTGCCGGAGTAGGGAGATTCGACGTTGGTTCCGCCGATGCCCAGGGCCGCGTAGGGATACCAGTTCTCCGCGCCGGGACGGAAGTTGAAGAGGCCCGAGGCCAGCAGGTGGGTCTGCTTGGCCGAACCGATGCCGAAGGGGTTCGGGTCCGGCTGCAGGTCATTCTGGAGCGCCCGAAGGTCGAGGCCCCACCGGTTGGTGTACCAGTGGCCCACGCCAAGCCCGTAGTGCATCTTGTCCTTGAGGTTGGCGTCATTCTCGAAGATCGTCTGGCCCAGGTGGCCCATGACCCAGGCCTGACCCTCTTGGGCCGACAAGGTGATTGCCGACCCAGCCAGCAAGAAAAGGAGCGTTTTTTTCATGCTACCTCCGCTAATGGTGATTCGCATCACGCCATAAACCTAGTCTTGAAGTCTCCTTTACATCAACAAAAAAAGAACCTAGATCCATTTTTATAGGTGTTCGGACCACCATTGACGTATCACATCACGATATGAAATAACCGTTTCCAGGCACTTGTCCCTAGCGAGCCGGTCGGCCAAATATGCCTTAAGGCTCAAGCAGGCAGGCCGAATCGGCCGCCCTTGTCACCCCGGGGTAGGCCCCAAGGTGAAGACCGGCCTCACGGCCTCGTGTTCTCGGTTATGACCCTGGACGGGGCGAGCCCCGCTGTCACCCCTCCGGCGCCACGGTGATGAGCGATGCTCCCGTCTCCACGGTGGCGCCCTCCTGCACATGAACCGTCGCGACGGTCCCGCTTGTGCTGGCCTTCAGCTCGTTCTGCATCTTCATCGCTTCCATGACGAGGAGGGTCTGGCCTTCCTGAACGAGATCACCCGGGTTTACGAGAAGCTTCACGATCTTGCCGGGCATGGGGGCTACCAGCAGGCCACCCGCGGCCCCTGCGCCGCCGCTGCCGGACAGGAGGGCCCGCCGGGGATCCACGAGCGCGAACTCGTAGGCCCCGTCGTAGAGCATGGCCCGATAGGCGTGGGTGTCCGGGTCCGGCGCTTTGGCATGGTCCAGGCGGACCTCCACGGAGCGGCCTTCCAGGATGATTGAGTAGCAGCCGGGCTCGAGCTCGATGATGTCGATGGGATGGCTCTGGCCTTCCCAGACCAGCGTGGTGGCGCCGTCCTGGTGGATGAGTTCCACGTCGTGGGAGTCCTTGCCGATGTGAAGGGTGCGTTTCATCTCATCCTCCCTACAACCGGTTGAACCGGCCCCAATGCTTCCAGGCGTCGGGTTTCCCGTCGGCGCAGGCGGCGGGCTGGGCCGCGCGGCGTTGCTCGGTTTCAAGTTCCTGGAGCAGGGCGGCCGCCACGGCGAACTTCAGGTCGGGCCCCTGCCCCTTCCGCTTCCAGAAGGGCTTGTCGAGCATCCCGGTGTGCAGGGCGCCCTGCCGGAACGGCTCGTGCTCCATGAGGGTCTCGTGGAAGGCGATGTTGTGGCGGATGCCGCCGATGCGGTACTCGCCCAGGGCCGCCCGCATGCGCTCGATGGCCTCCAGGCGCGTGGGGCCCCAGGTGCTCAGCTTGCTGATCATGGGGTCGTAGAACATGGGCACCTCGGCGCCCTCGTACACGCCCCCGTCGTCGCGCACGTTGCGGCCGCTGGGAGTGCGCAGGAAGGTGATCCTCCCGGGGCTCGGCATGAAGTTCTTGTCGGGATCCTCCGCGTAGACGCGGCACTCGATAGCCCATCCGTTGAGGGGGATCTCCTCCTGGGTCATGGGCAGCTTCTCACCCCGGGCCACGAGGATCTGCCACTTCACCAGGTCGAGGCCCGTGATCCATTCCGTGACCGGATGCTCCACCTGGAGGCGGGTGTTCATCTCCAGGAAGTAGAAGTTGCGGTCGGCGTCCGCCAGGAACTCCACGGTGCCGGCGCCCACGTAGTTCACGGCCCGGGCCACTTTCAGGGCCGCCTCGCCCATGGCCTTGCGCATCTCCGGCGTCACATGGGGACTGGGCGCCTCCTCGATGACCTTCTGGTGGCGGCGCTGCACGGAACATTCCCGCTCGTGCAGGTAGACGTGGTTGCCGTGCTTGTCCGAGAACACCTGGATCTCGATGTGCCGCGGCTGGACGATGGCCTTCTCCACGTACACGCTGTCGTCGCCGAAGCTGGATAGCGCCTCGCCCCGGGCCCGGGCCAGGGAGCTGGCGAACTCCTCGGGCTTGTGGACCAGGCGCATGCCCTTGCCCCCGCCGCCCATGGCGGCCTTGAGCATCACCGGGAAGCCGATCTTCTGGGCCGCGGCGAGTAGTTCCTCGTCAGCCATGGTCTCCTGGATGCCTGGCACCACGGGGCAGCCCGCGGCGATGGCCACCTCGCGGGCAGCGGTCTTGGAGCCCATGCTCACGATGCACTCGGGGCGGGGCCCGATGAAGGTGATGCCGGCGGCCTCGAAGGCCCGGGCAGCCTCGGCGTTCTCGGACAGGAACCCGTAGCCCGGATGCACCGCGTCGGCGCCGCTGCGCCTGCAGACGTCCAGGATCTTCTCCAGCACTAGGTAGCTCTCCCGGGCCGCGGCGGGGCCGATGAAGTAGGCCTCATCCGCCATGCGCACGTGCAGGGCGCCCCGGTCGGCTTCGGAATACACGGCCACCGTGGGAATGCCCATCTCGCGGCAGGTGCGGATCACTCTCACGGCGATTTCCCCGCGGTTCGCAATCAGGATCTTGGTCACGGACATCGGCTCAACCTCGCTTATTGGAATCGAATCGCAGGCCTGCGCGGGGACCTGACCCCGATCGCTCCGCTCTCGCTCCCTCGCTCCGCTCGATCGCGGAGGGGTCATCGTCCCCTCTGTTGGCAATGAGGATCTTGGTCACGGGCATGGATGGGCCTCGTCTTCGGGCATGATGGTGGGCGATGCGATTCTTCAGACTAGCAAACCCGCTGCTTGCCATCACGCTCGGACTCCTGACAGTCCGGTGCGGACGCAAGGGCGATCCCGTTCCCAGACCGCGGGCCTCGGCCCAGGCCATGGAGGTGCGCCTGGAGGGGCTCCGGAAGATCCGGCTGGTGCTGCCTTCCGCCGACGTGAACGGCGTTCCGCTGGCGGGCGTGGAGTCCTTGCGGGTGATCTACCTGCCCCTCGGCCTGACCAAGCCCACCGCCGAAGAGGTCTTCAACCGGGGCGAGGTGGTGCTGGAGCGCCGGCGCCCGGACCTGCCCGGACCTGGCGAAGCGCTGACCATGGATTTGAGATCCCTCCACCGGCCCCCTGGATGGATCGTGATTGTGGCTGTACGGCTGGGCGAGGTCGCCGGACGGCCCAGCGAGGTGCTTCCCTGGATGGATCCGGCCCTCTGAGGGAGGACCAGGTCAGGCCGATTGAACGGTTCCCCGGCCCTCGATCTGGAGGCCCCACCACTGCACCACGGCCCGGGCCAAGGCATCCTTGGACAGGGGACCGAGGGGCGCCTGGGGGCCCTGGGTGGTGACGGGGGTCAGGGTGTTGACCTGATCCCCGAAGGCCCGCCCTCCCTGGACATCGTTCACCAGCACACCATCCAACTGCTTCTTCTGCAGTTTGGCCGCGGCATGGGAGAGGTGGTTTTCGCTCTCGGCGGCGAACCCGAGGATCCACTGGCCGGGCCGCCGGGTGGCCGACAGGGTGGCCAGGATGTCCGGCGTGCGGACCAGGACCAGGTTTTCAGGCCCATCCCCCTTCTTCACCTTTTCGGGCGCGAAGGTCTCCGGGCGTTGATCGGCCACCGCCGCGGCCCCCACCAGCCCATCCGCCTCGGGCCAGCGAGCCTGGCAGGCCTCCAGCATGTCCTGCGCACTGCGGACGCGGGCCGTCTCCACCCCCCAGGGCGCCGGCAGATCCCCGCCCAGCACCAGCTGGACCTGCGCGCCCGCATCGCGGAAGGCCCTGGCCAGCTCGATCCCCATGGCGCCGGTGCTGCGGTTGGTCAGGGTTCGCACCGGATCCAGATCTTCGCGGGTCGGCCCGGCGGTGATGAGGACTCTCTTCCCGTTCAGGCTGCTGAGCTTGGCAGCGCCGTGCATCAGGATGGCTTCCGCGATGGCGTCCACCTGGGCGAGCTTGCCCGATCCCTCTTCGCCGCAGGCCAGGAGGCCATCGTCCGGGTCCACGACCGCGTGGCCGAAGGAGCGCAGGCGGGAGAGGTTGGCCTGGACGGCGGGGTGGGACCACATGCCCGTGTTCATGGCCGGGGCCCAGAGGACGGGCGCCCTCGTGGCCAGCAGCACCGTGCTGAGCAGATCCGAGGCCAGTCCGTTGGCCGTCTTTCCGATGAGGTCGGCCGTGGCCGGCACCACGGCCACGATGTCCGCCCAGCGGGCCAGCTCGATGTGCTCGATGATCGGATTGGCGCGCCACTCGCCCTGGTCGGGGTTCGCCCCATAGCAGGGCTCGCCCGTGAGGCTGCTGAGGGTCAGCGGCGTGATGAACCGGGCGCCGGCCTCGGTGAGGATGCAGCGGACCCGGTGACCCTGGTTGGTCAGCAACCGCGCCAGATCAGCGGACTTGTAGGCGGCGATGCCGCCCGGGATGCCGAGGATGATCTGCATCGGGGCTCCTGGAACGCTCCATGCTACTCCACGCTCGTTGATCCATGGCGCCACAGGTGTTATGCTTCCTGGTTCGGAGTGGCCCATGACCCAGCGCACCATCGTCCGTGTCCCGGAAGAAATCGGTAACAAGTACCGCTTCGTCGTCGTAGCGGGCAAGCGCTGCGACCAGCTCCAGCGCGGCGCCTTCCCCAAGGTCGAGGTGGTCGTGCCCGTGAACAAGCACGGTCAGGCCCAGGACGCTCCCAAGCTCGCGTCGTTCTGGGGCCAGGTGGCCATGGCCGAGGTCGAAGAGAACCGCATCGCCTTCGAGGAGCCCGAGATCATCACCATCGAGGACACCACGGTGGTTCCCATCTCCGGCGAATAGCTACCAGAGCTCACGTTCAAGCCCCCGGGTCCCCTGGGGGCTTGATCATGTACCATCCTGATTTCCACATTCGATGAAATAAGTCTTGCCAGATCCTGACCGCGGATCGCATGATTCAACATTCGTTGAATTGGATCCCCATGCCCCATGCCCCTCGCCCCCGCGGACCCAAACCCATCCGGATGGACCCGGACCGGATCCTGGATGCGGCTCAGGAGGTCTTCGCCCGGGACGGCCTCCGGGCAGCCAGCCTGCGGGCCATCGCCAAGCAGGCCGGTTGCGATCCGGCCCTGATCTACTACCACTTCGACAGCAAGGAGGCCATGTTCACCGCCCTGCTGGCCCGTCGCTTCCCCCCCATCCTCCAGGAGCTCGAGGTGGTGGCAGAGCCGGGGGATCCGCGCTCCACGGCCCTCAGGCTCTGGGAGGTCGTCCGGATCTACCACCGGCACCTCAAGGCCGACCCGGCGATCCGGTCCCTCATCCGGGGGGAGATCGTGCGTGGCGCCGAAGGGCTCTCCGACCTCATCGAGGTGCGGATCCGTCCCATCGTGATGGCCATCCGGGGCATCCTCGACCAGGGCATCGCGCGGGGGGACCTGCGGGCGGACCTCCATACCCTGCTGGGCACCTTCTTTTTCGCGAGGATGCACCTCGAGATCCTCGACCTGCTTCCCACCGTGCTTCCCCGCCTCATGGGGCTGCCCCGTGAACAAGCCGTGGAGACCGGACTGCACGTCTGGTTCGACCTGTATTGGCGGGGCATCTCCCGGGACCCGCTCGCCCCCATGCCGCCCCTGCCCGAGCTTGCGGCAGACCCCATCGCCATCAAGGAGACCCGTCCATGAGACCGACAGACCGGCATCTTCCCATCGCCATGATGGTTCTCCTCGGCGGAGCGGCCTTCCTGGCCACCGGCTGCGGGAACCATCCTGAGAGCCGCCTCAAGCTCTCGGGAAACATCGAAGTCATCCAGGTGGAGGCCAGCTTCCGGGTGGCGGGGAAGGTGATCGAGCGCCCCGTGGATGAAGGCCAGATGGTTCAGGCCGGCCAGCTGCTGGCCCGGCTCGACGCCCGGGACCTGGAGCAGCAGGTGGCCATGCGCCGGGCGGATGCGGCCACGACCAGGGCGGCCCTGGACGCGCTGCTGGCCGGATCCCGCAAGGAGGAGATCGCCGCGTCCAAGGCCGCCCTGGAGCAGGCCCAGGCGGATCTCAAGAGGCTGGAGCCCGACGAGGCGCGCATCCGCGACCTCCAGCAGAAAGGCATCCTCTCGGTGCGTGACTACGAGGCCAGTCGGGCCGCCCTCGAGGCCGCCCGGGGCAAGGTCCAGCAGGCCGACCAGCAGTACACCCTCGTCCGGAAGGGCCCCCGGAAGGAAGACATCGACCAGGCCCGCGCCCGCTACGACCAGGCCCAGCAGGCCCTGGCGCTGGCCCAGACCCAGCTGGGCTACGCCACCCTCACCGCCCCGAGCGCGGGCGTGATTCTCTCCAAGAACGTCGAACCCATGGAATACGTCTCACCGGGTACCGCCGTGGTGACCATGGCGGACCTGGGGCAGGTCTGGCTGCGCGCCTACGTGGAGGAGACCGACCTGGGCCGCGTGAAGGTGGGCCAGAAGGCGTTCGTCACGTCCGACTCCTTCCCCGGGAAGCGCTACGAGGGTCGGGTGGCCTTCATCGCCTCCGAAGCCGAGTTCACGCCCAAGACCGTCCAGACCCGCAAGGAGCGCACGAAGCTGGTCTACCGCATCAAGATCGACATCCCCAACCCGGCGATGGAGCTCAAGCCCGGCATGCCCGTGGACGCCGAGATCGCCCTGGACGGCCGGTGATGGAGACCGTCCGGACCCAGGCGCTCACGCGCCGATTCGGGGACCTCGTGGCCCTCGACCAGCTGAGCCTGGCCGTGGAGGAGGGGGAGATCTTCGGGCTAGTCGGACCGGATGGCGCGGGCAAGACCACCACCATGCGCCTGCTGACCGGGATCCTCGAGCCCAGCTCGGGCGAGGCCTGGGTCGACGGGCTGCACGCAGTCCGGGATGCCGAGGCCATCAAGGACCGCATCGGCTACATGGCCCAGCGCTTCGGCCTGTACCCGGACCTGACGGTGCAGGAGAACATCGACTTCTACGCCGATCTCTATGAAGTCCCCAAGGCCGGCCGGAGCGAGCGCCTCGAGCGGCTCCTGGCCTTCAGCAACCTCACCCCCTTCCGGCGGCGCCTGGCGGGAAACCTCTCCGGGGGCATGAAGCAGAAGCTCGGGCTCGCCTGCGCCCTCATCCACACACCCAGGGTGCTCTTCCTGGACGAACCGACGAACGGTGTGGACCCGGTCTCCCGCCGCGACTTCTGGCGAATTCTCTACCAGCTCCAGCAGGAGCGCGTGACCATCTTCGTCTCCACGGCCTACCTGGACGAGGCGGAGCGCTGCAACCGCATCGGCCTGCTCCACCAGGGCCGACTCATGGCCTGCGACACCGTGGACGGCGTGAAGGGTCTCCTGAAGGGCTCGCTCCTCGAGGTCCGTTGCGAGTCTCCCCGGCGGGCCGCGGTCCTCCTGCGTGCCGGGCAGGTCGGAAGTGTGGCCCTCTTCGGGGACCGCATCCATGTCCTGGCCGAAGATGCGGATCGCGGGCGCGCTACCGTGGAGGCGATCCTGCACACGGAGGGGCTCGCCTGCCACAGCGTGGACGTGATCGAGCCAACCCTCGAGGACATCTTCACCTCGGCCCTGCCCAGCGGTGCCGCATGAGCGCCGAACTGGGCACGTTCGCCGTCACGCTGCGCGACCTGGAGCGGCGCTTCGGAGACTTCGTGGCCGTCAACCGCGTCAGCCTCGACGTGCGCCAGGGGGAGATCTTCGGCTTCCTGGGGCCCAATGGTGCCGGCAAGTCCACCACCATCCGCATGCTCTGCGGTCTCCTGGAGCCCTCCGGTGGCCAGGGCACCGTGGCGGGTTTCGACATCCGCACACAGCGCGAGGAGATCAAGCGCAGCATCGGCTACATGAGCCAGAAGTTCAGCCTGTACGACGACCTCACCGTGGAGGAGAACATCGACTTCTTCAGCGGCATCTACCGGGTGCCCGCGGGGAAGAAGGCCGAGCGGAAGGCCTGGGTCCTGGACATGGCCCACCTTCAGGATCACCGCCGCACCCGGACGGGCCTCCTGCCGGGCGGCTGGAAGCAGCGCCTGTCCCTCGGCTGCGCCCTGCTCCACGAACCCCGGGTCCTCTTCCTGGACGAGCCCACGTCGGGCGTGGACCCCCTGAGCCGGCGATCCTTCTGGGACCTCATCTACCAGATGGCCAGCGAGGGGGTCACGGTCTTCGTCACCACCCACTACATGGAGGAGGCCGAGTACTGCGATCGCCTCGCCCTCATCTACCGGGGCGAGCTCGTGGCCCTGGGGACGCCGGGCGAGATGAAGGGCGGCCTCATGGCCGACCAGGTGCTGCGCGTCTCCTGCGACCGCTCCCACGAGGCCCTGGGCGTGGCCGCGACCGTGGCGGGCGTCCGGGACGCGGCCCTGTTCGGGCGGGACATCCACCTCATGGCGGAAGACGCCGAGGCCCTCGCGCCCCGCCTCCGTCAAGCCCTCGAAGAGAGTGGCTTCCAGGTGGGCACCGTGGAGCGCATCACGCCCTCCCTGGAGGATGTCTTCGTGTCCCTCATCGAGGCCCGCGACCGCGCGGACGGCGCGCAGAAGGAGTTCAAGGCATGAGCGGCCTCAACTTCCGCCGTCTCGGCGCCGTGGCACGCAAGGAGTTCATCCACGTCCTCCGGGATCCGCGCGCCCTCGGTATCGCCATCGTGCTGCCCATGATCATGCTGATGATCTTCGGGTACGCCCTGACCATGGACCTGGACCGGGTGCCCCTCGCGGTCTGGGACCAGAGCCGCACGCCCCAGAGCCGGGAGCTGGTGGCCCGTTTCGAGGGATCGCGCTACTTCTCCGTCGTGGCGCGACCGGGTTCCTACGGGGAAGTGGAGGGCGACCTCGCCCGGGGGCGGACGATGATGGCCGTGGTTCTCCCCGTCGAGTTCGGGCGGCGGGTCGCCTCCGGCCGGAAGGTCCAGGTCCAGGTGCTGACCGACGGCAGCGACGCCAACACCACAACCCTGGCCATCTCCTACGCCGAAGCCATCGTACGCAACTACTCCCAGGAAATCCTGGTGGAGAAGACCCGCCGCATCACGGGACGCCCCCCCGCCCTGCCGCTGGATCTCCGGTTCCGCGCCTGGTTCAATACGGACATGGAGTCCCGGATCTTCATCGTGCCGGGGCTCATCGCCGTGATCATGATGCTCATCGCGGCGCTCCTCACCTCGCTCACGGTGGCGCGGGAGTGGGAGACGGGCACCATGGAGCAGCTCATCTCCACGCCGCTCCGCGGAAGCGAGCTGATCCTGGGCAAGCTCGCGCCCTACTTCGCCATCGGCATGGTGGACATGCTGCTCTCCGTCCTGGCCGGCCGCTTCCTGTTCGAGGTGCCCATCCGGGGCAGCCTGCTTCTCCTGTTCGCCGTGTCCGCGATCTACCTGGTGGGAGCGCTCGCCCTCGGCATCCTCATCAGCGCCAAGGCCAAGACTCAGCTCCTGGCCAGCCAGTTCGCCTTCGTGGCCACCTTCCTCCCGGCCTTCCTGCTCTCGGGCTTCATGTTCGACATCGCCAACATGCCCAAGGCCCTTCAGGTGGTGACCTACCTCATCCCCGCCCGCTATTTCGTGACCTTCCTCCGGGGCCTCTACCTCAAAGGGACCGGGCTTGCGCAGCTGTGGCCCGAGTGTCTGTTGATGGTCGCCTTCGGCACGCTGATGCTCCTCTCCGCCATCCGCAGCTTCAAGAAGCGCCTGGCCTAGGAATCGCCCATGCTCGAACGCCTCTACCACATGCTCGTCAAGGAGTTCATCCAGGTCCTCAGGAATCCGAGGATGCGGGCCGTCCTGTTCGTCATGCCCGTGGCCCAGATCATCATCATCGGCTACGCGGTGAACACGGACGTGCGGCACGTGCCCATGGCCGTCTATGACCTGGACCGCACCCCCGCCACCCGCGACCTCATCGCCCGCTTCGAGGGCTCGGGATGCTTCGATGTCGTCCGGCGGATCACTTCGGAACCGGAGATCCAGAAGGTCCTGGATTCGGGGGAGGCCAAGGCCGTGCTGCGGCTCAACCGGGGCTTCGCCGAGGCCCTTTCCGGTGGCGACAGCGCCCAGGCCCAGTTCCTCCTCGACGGCTCGGACTCGAACACGGCCAGCGTGGCGCTGACCTATGCGTCCAGGATCTCGGCCGACTTCAACCGGTCGCTCCTGGAGCAGCGCTTCGCCCGGTCGGCCGGCGTGCGCCTGGACGCTGAACCCGTCACCCTGGCCACCCGCGCCTGGTTCAACGCCAACCTGGACAGCCGAAACTACTTCGTACCCGGCGTCCTGGCCATGCTCGTGGCCGTCCTCTCGATCATCCTCTCCAGCATGTCCATCGTGCGTGAGCGGGAAGTCGGCACCATGGAGCAGATCATGGTCACGCCCATCGGGCGGCTGGAGTTCATCCTGGGCAAGACCATCCCCTTCGCGGTCATCGGCTTCGCCGACGTCGCCCTCATCGCTCTCATCACCGTCTTCTGGTTCCGCGTTCCCATGCTCGGCTTCCCGCCGATCCTGTTCCTCGGCACGGGCTTGTACCTGCTGAGCACCCTCGGCGTGGGCCTCTTCATCTCCACGGTGAGCTCCACCCAGCAGCAGGCCATGATGACGGCGTTCTTCTTCATGCTGCCGGCCTTCATGCTCTCGGGCTTCGTCTATCCCATCGCCAACATGCCCAAGGTGGTGCAGCTGCTCACCTACCTGAATCCCCTGCGGTACTACCTCGTGATCATCCGGGGCGTGTTCCTGAAGGGGCTGGGTCTGGAAGTGCTCTGGCCCCAGATGCTGGCCCTGACCGCCCTCGGAACCATCATGCTGCTGCTGGCCGCTGGGCGCTTCAGGAAGACCATGGGCTGAGGTCTGCCGCAGCCTTCAGGCGAACAGGTAGCTCTCCAGGCTGAGGCTTCCCAGCTGCCAGCCTTCGAAGACCGGCTCGGGCGTGGACCGGGCCGCGCCAACGGCCACGAACATGGGATCCAGATGCTCGGAGGTGGGCACGGATTCCGCCGCTCCGGGCGCCTTCCGCCAGTCCGCGAGGGCCTCGAGATCCCCGGTTTCCAGGCGGCCGCGCACCCAGGCCTGGAAGGCCAGGCCCCAGGGCTGCGGGGCGGAAGCATCCTGCCAATCCAGGCGGCGCAGGTTGTGCACCACGCCCCCGCTGCCCAGGATCAGCACGCCGGATCGCCGCAGGGGAGCCAGGGCCCGGCCCGCGGCCAGAAGCCCTTCCGGGGTCCGGGGCCGAGGCAGCGAGAGCTGCACCACGGGAACTTTCGCGCCGGGAGCCAGGTAGCGCAGGGGCACCCAGGCGCCGTGATCCAGGGGACGGTGGTCGTCGAGCTCCGCCTCCAGGCCCGCGGCGTTCAGGAGGCCGACGGCCTCGGCGGCCAATTCGGGGGATCCCGGCGCTGGATAGTCGAGGGTGTAGAGTTCCTCCGCGAAGCCGCCGAAATCATGCATGACGCCCGGCCTCTTCGAAGAGGAGAGCCGCATCGGCCCCGCCGCCTCCCAGTGGGCGGAGCAGACGAGAATGCCCCTCAAGGGCGGCAGCCGGAGGCCAAGGCCGGACACGGCCCTGCCCCAGGCGCCGCCTTCCAGGGCCAGCATGGGTGATCCGTGGGCGAGGAACAGGGTGGGGAGAAGCGGGGAGTCTGCCATGAAACAAGCATGGTCTCCGAATTGAATGTTTCAACTCCTTTTTTTGAAATTCACGCTCGGCCTTTCTGCAGCCGATTGGAGGGTAAGCTAAGAGGCATCAGCTACTGGAGCCCGCATTGAACCTCAGGCTTGGCGTGAATATCGACCATGTGGCCACCCTCAGGCAGGCCCGCGGCGGCCACGAACCCGAACCCGTGGCAGCGGCTCTGCTGGCCCAGAGCGCCGGAGCCCACGGCATCACCGTGCATCTCCGAAGCGATCGCCGCCACATCCAGGACCGTGACCTCCGCGTCCTGAAGGAGGTTCTCGCCATCCCCCTGAACGTGGAATGCGCCGCGACACCGGAGACCCTGGAAGCGGTGGTCCCGTTCCGGCCCTCCTGGATGACGCTGGTGCCCGAAAGCCGCGAGGAACTCACCACCCAGGGAGGCCTGGACGCCATTTTCCTCCAGGGCATGCTGCGCCCGGTCATGCGGGAGCTCCACAGCGCGGGGATCCATGTGAGCCTGTTCGTGGATCCCGTGCTGGACCAGGTGAAGATGGCCGCCAAGCTGGAGGCCGACGCGGTGGAGCTGAACACGGGGATCTACAGCGACCTGCCCATGGATTCCGACCCGACGCTGGAACTGGGCCGGATCCGCGACGCCGCTCGTCTGGGCAGCCGGCTGGGCCTGCGCATCCTCGCCGGGCACGGCCTGACCCTCCAGAACGTGGGGCCCATCGCCGCGATCCCCGAGATCGAGGAACTGAACATCGGCCACAGCCTCATCGGACGGGCGGTGCTCGTGGGCCTGGAACGGTCCGTGGAGGAGATGCTGGCCGCCATGGCGGAGGCCAGGCCTTGAGCAATCTCCGCGGTACCCTGGAGAGCATTTCCCTCACCGACGTGGCGCAGCTCCTGCACGCCAACCGGAAGACGGGCATGCTCCAGGTCACCTCGGGGAAGGTCAGCGGCGTGCTCTACTTCTCCGGTGGCGAGGTGATCCACGCCGAGACCGTGGCGGCGCGGGGCGAGACAGCCGCCTTCGAGATCCTGGAATGGGTGTCCGGCCACTTCGAGTTCCTAGCCACCCAGATCCAGACCCCGGCCTCGATCCGCCGCACGGTGCCGGATCTGCTCATGGACTCCGCGCGTCTCCAGGACAGCCGCCGGCGCCTGCATGGCATCTTCCCCAGGCTCACGGCGGTGCCCTGGCCCACCCTGCGTCCGCCCCAGCTCCTGGAGGGCATCAAGGTGTTCGCCGAGGATCGGCGGGTCATGCCCTTCTTTGACGGCTACCGCGACTTCCAGGACATCATGGCCGCCACGGGACAGAACGATGTGACCGTGCTGCAGGCGGCCTCCCTGCTCAAGGAGGCCGGCCGCCTCGAAGTGCTGGAGCCGGACGCCCATGTCACCGTCGCCGAGCTGAAGACCGGCCTGTTCAAGAAAGGCGACCACCTCGGCCTTCCCGCCGCCATGGAAGGCTGGTGGACCGTGCTCGGCCCCTACCGCCACGGTGTCAGCAACCTGAGAGTCATCTGGCCCAAGGGGCCCGCCGTGGAGCGGGTGGAGTTCATGTCCGGGCTCGCCGAGAAGCACGTGGCCATTCCCCGGGAGCTGATGCAGGCCTGGGGGCTCTCCGAAGGCGCCCACGTGAAGGTGCGGCCGGCACCCTGATTCGAAATCAGATCAGGGTGATCGCCAGGTCGCCGATGCCGTCGATGCCGCAGGTCACGCGGTTCCCGCGCACCAGCGCCCCCACGCCCGAAGGCGTGCCCGTGAAGATGAGATCGCCGGGCGCCAGGGCCACGTAGGCGGAGAGGTGGGCGATCACCTCCGCCACGTTCCAGGTCATCTGGGAGAGATCGCCCCGCTGGCGATCCGCGCCGTCCACGGCCAGCCAGATGGCTCCGGTGGCCGGATGGCCGCAGCGCGCCGCCGGCATCACCGCGGACACGGGCGCCGACTGGTCGAAGCCCTTGGCCATCTCCCAGGGCTGGCCCTTGTCCTTGAACCTGGCCTGGAGGTCCCGGCGGGTGAGGTCGATGCCCACGGCGTAGCCGTAGACGCAAGCCAGGGCCTTCTCCGCGGGGATGTCCCGTCCGCCGCCGCCCAGAGCCACCACCAGTTCCACCTCGTGATGCAGGTTGGAGGTGAGGGGCGGGTAGGTGATGTCACCGCCGCGCGGCACCACCGTATCCGACGGTTTCCCGAAGAAGAACGGAGGCTCCCGGTCCGGATTCCCGCCCATCTCCCGCGCGTGGTCCGCGTAGTTCCGACCCACGCAGTAGACCCTGCGCACGGGAAACTGGCCGTCGGTATCCACGACCGGAAGCGTCGGTGCTGTGGGGGCGGGAATGACAAATGTCATGGTGGAACTCCTAGCCTTTCGCCCGGGGGTGGGCCTTTTCGTAGGTTCGGGCCAGCTCGTCCAGGCCCAGATGAGTGTAGCGCTGGGTGGTGCTCAGGCTCGCGTGGCCCAGCAGTTCCTGGATGGCACGCAGGTCCATCCCGCGGTTCAGCAGGTGCGTGGCGAAGCTGTGCCGAAGAGCATGGGGACTCACCCGCGATCGCACCGCCGCCGCCTCAAGGGCGGACCGCAGCAGGGCCCGCACGCTGGTGGGCGTGAGCCTGCCGCCCCGCTGGTTGAGGAAGAGGGCCGGGCTCGGGGGCAGCTCCTTCTGCGCTAGGAAGGCGGACCTTAACCCCAGGTAGGCATCCAGGGTGGCTGCCGCCTGCGCGTGGTAGGGCACCAGGCGCTCCTTGCGACCCTTGCCCAGCACCCGCAGCGTCCGCTGCTCCATGAGCAGATCCTGCAGGTCCAGGCCCACCAGCTCGGAGACGCGCAGGCCCGAGGCGTAGAGCAGCTCCAGCAGGCACGCCAGCCGCGCCGAGGGGAAGTCCACGGCGGGCGGAAGGTCCAGCAGGGCCTGACTCTCGCCCTCCGTGAGGAAGGCGGGCAGCCGCTTGGGCTGCTTGGGATTCCGCAGGCCCGAGGCGGGGTTCTTCGAGATGCGCCGGGTCTCCCACAGCCAGCGGAAGAAGGTCCGGGCCGTCGAGAGGATGCGGGCCTGGCTGGCGGCATCCAGCCCCCGGTCCCCCAGCTCCAGCGCGAAGCCCCGCACCGTGCGCGGGCTCACCTCCCAGCCATCCCACTGGCAGCGGACGGCGTGGTCCAGCAGCTTGTCCAGATCACCCGTCTGGGCGCGAGCAGTGTGCGGCGACACGCCTCGGGCGCGCTGTTCCAGGTGGAAGGCCTGGATGCCCTCTCCCAGTGGTGCTGCGCCCTTCCCTGCTACCATGTCCACACATCCCCAAGTGTCTGGAGTCATTGTGGCGCAGCCAGTAGAGACCATTGCCCAGCTTTTCTATGCCGCGGCGGAGAGGAACCTCCCGGATGCCTTGGCGTCCAAGCAGAACGGGGTCTACGTGCCCATCTCCCATGCGGAGGTGGTGGCCCGGGTCGAGCGGCTGGCGCTGGCCATGGCGGCCCATGGGCTCAAGGCCGGAGACCGGGTGGCCTTCATGTCGGAGAACCGCCCGGAGTGGGCCATCGCGGACTTCGCATGCGCCATCCAGGGCATCCCGGACGTCACCATCTACGCCACCCTGAACGCCGAACAGGCCGCCTACATCCTCAAGGACAGCGAGGCCCGCTGGGCCCTCTGCTCCACCCGCGAACAGCTGGACAAGGTGCTGGGCCGCTGGGGCGAGCTTCCCCGCCTCGAGGCCGCGGTCCTGATCGACGGCGAGCTGCCCGTGGACACGGGCCGCACCCTGTTCCTGTGGTCCGACCTCCTGCGCGAAGGAGAGGCCATGGATGCCCGCCGCTCCGAGGTCCGCGCATGGGGCGAGCAGCGGAAGCCTTCGGACATCCTCACCCTGATCTACACCTCGGGGACCACGGGCGATCCGAAGGGCGCCATGCTCACCCACGGCAACCTGGTGTCCAACGTCCTCGCCTCCCGCGCTACCGTGAGCAACATCGGGGAGGGCGAGCGGGCCCTGAGCTTCCTGCCCCTCACCCACATCTTCGAGCGCATGGCCGGCCACTTCCTGTGGTTTCATGCCGGCGCCTCCATCTACTACGCCGAAAGCGTCGCCACCGTGGCGGCCGACATGCTCGAGGTCCGCCCCACCCTCATGGCTTCGGTTCCGCGCATCTACGAGAAGATCTTCGCGAAGATCTACGACACGGTGTCGGCGGGCAGCTTCATCAAGCGCCTGATCTTCCACTGGGCCATGCTGGCGGGCCGCCAGGCCGTGCCCTACCTGATGAAGGGCCAGGAACCGCCTTCCTGGAAGGGCATGTGGTATCGCACCGCCAAGGCCGTGGTCTTCGAGAAGATCCGCCAGCGCACCGGCGGACGCCTGAAGATCGCCATCAGCGGCGGCGCGCCCCTGGGCGGCAAGATCATGGAGTTCTTCTGGATCATCGGACTGCCCATCCTCGAAGGATACGGGCTGACCGAGACCAGCCCCGTCATCACCGTGAACCGCCTGGGCGACGTGATTCCCGGTTGCGTGGGAAGGCCGCTCTACCAGGACTGGGAAGGGCGTCCCTTCGTGAAGATCGCGGAGGACGGCGAGATCCTGTGCCAGGGGCCGAACATCATGGTGGGCTACTGGAACAACGAAGCCGCTACGCGGGAGGCCATCGACGCGGACGGCTATTTCCACACAGGCGACATCGGCCACCTCGACGACCAGGGGCGCCTCTACATCACCGACCGCAAGAAGGAGCTCATCGTCACCAGCGGCGGCAAGAAGGTGGCGCCTCAGCCCATCGAGAACATGCTCAAGGTGGACAAATACATCTCCCAGGCCGTGCTCATCGGCGACAAGCGGAACTTCATCAGCGTCCTCATCGTGCCGAACTTCGACAGCCTAGTCCGCTGGGCCGGCTACAAGAAGATCACCTTCAAGAGCCACGCCGACCTCATCCAGAACCCCCTGGTGTACGCCAAGGTCGGCAGCCGCGTCGAGCGGATCAACGAGCGCCTCTCGAACTACGAGCGCATCAAGAAGATGACCCTCCTCTCCGAGGAGATGACCCTCGAAGGCGGTCAGCTCACCCCTTCCCTGAAGGTGAAGCGCCGCGTCATCAATGAGATGTACGCCAAGCAGATCGAGGCGATGTACCAGGAGCCCAGGATCTGAACCAGCTCAGGTCCGGCCCTGACGGGCCAGATACCGCCGCACGGCCTCCTGGGTTTCGGGGGCCTTCATGCCGGCCTCGGTGGTGATCCGCATCGCCTCGGCCACGGGCATGCCCTTATCCAGCACCAGCCACGGGCAGACGGCCGCGGCGGCACGGTTGCCATTGCTGCAATGGACGACGACCTTCGAGCCCTTGGGCATGTCCCTCAGCACCGACCTCAGGAAATCGAAGTCCGCGGCGGGGGGCGTCTTGCTGATGGCGTACCGCAGGTAGTGGATGCCCAGATCCTGCAGGCGGGAGGATTCGGACTCGCAGTCCAGATCAGGCTCGTCGTCCCGGCGGAGGTCGATGACGTGGGTGATGTGCTCCTTCTTCATGGCCACGCAGGTCGCCGGATTGGGCGGTCCCTTCAGGACGAAGACGCCGGAGCGCACTTCCACCGAGTTGGGGATGGCCGGCTCCTCAGCCTGGAGCACGAGCGCCGGGAGCAGGAGAAGCATGGTCCGGAACATGGAACCCTCCGCGAGATCGCCTGGATGTCCAGGCCGGTTCGCGGAGACCACCGGAGGAGCCTTCGGCTGCGGAGCCAAGGCCCGGGCGGGCGGGTCTCCACAGTCATTAATGTAGGCCTTGTGGTCAGCTATTCAATGCCGGACGTCACACCGTCCTGGAAAAAGGCGTCTTGGCGCTGAGCTTGGCCAGATAGGCGTCGAAGGGCTGCACCAGGTTCCGGACGAAGCGTCGGCCGAGCTGGGTGATGAAGACGCCCTCGGGCCGGACCTCCACGGTGCCCTGGGAAACCTCCTCCTCCAGTTGGGCCACGGCGTCGGCGAACAGGACGGGACCGTCCACGCCGAACCTGGCCTTCAGGTCGTCCCACTTCAGCTCGAAATGGCCCATGAGGTGGTGGATCACCCAACGGCGCAGCTCGTCGTCCCCGGACAGCCGGTGGCCCTTGTGGACCGCCAGGTGGCCGTCCGTGATGCTGCGCTCCCACTTGGCGAGGATCTTCTCGTTCTGGGAGTAGACGCCCGCCACGTTGGAGATGGCGCTGGGGCCGAAGCCCACCAGGTCCGTGCCGGCAGCCACGGCGTAGCCCATGAAGTTGCGGATGAGGCGGCCTTCGTTCACGGCCTTGGCCATGGGGTCGTTCGGGTGGGCGAAGTGGTCCATGCCGATGGCCACGTAGCCCGCCTTCTCCAGGATGTCCGAGGCCAGGAGGAGCAGGTCCAGGCGCAGGTCCGGCGAGGGCAGTGTCTCGGCAGGGATGCTCCGCTGGAAGGGCATGATGCTGGGCAGGTAGGCGAAGCCGTAGATGGCCATGCGGTCCGGCGACAGCTCCAGGGTGGACTCCAGGGTGCGGCGGAAGGTGTCCATGGTCTGGCCCGGCAGGCCGTAGACCAGGTCCAAGTTCACGCCTTCGAAGCCCAGGTCCCGGCACTGCTTCATGGCAGTCAGGGTGTGGTCCCAGGTCTGGCCGCGGGTGATGAGGGCCTGCACGTTCTCGTCCAGGTCCTGCACGCCGAAGGACACCCGGTTGAAGCCCAGCTTGCGGAGCGTCGGCAGCTGATCAGGCTCCAGGAAGGTGGGATCAACCTCGATGGCGATCTCGGCCCCGGGCTGGAACTCGAAGCGCTCCTTGAACAGGTTGAAGGTGCGCGTGAGATCCGCCGCCTTCAGGTAGGTGGGCGTGCCGCCGCCCCAGTGCAGCTGGAGGGCCTTGCGGCGGTCCTTCAGGCGGGCGCAGACGAGATCTAGCTCCTTCGTCACCGCGGTGAGGTAAGCCTCCACGGGATCGTACTGGGGGCTCACCACCACGTTGCAGCCGCAGTAGGCGCAGCGACGCGGGCAGAAGGGGATGTGCAGGTAGAGCGACAGGGCCTCGTCCTTGCGGGCGTCGGCGCGCTCCAGGGCCGAGAGCACCTCGGGCTCCGGGAAGTCGTCGGACCAGGCCGGCGGCATGGGGTAGCCCGTGTAGCGCGGCCCGGGGCGGTCGTAGCGGCGAATGAGATCGGCGAGCTGGTTCATGCCTTCACCTCGTCAAGGACGGCGGCCACCACGGCGGGATCGGTCTCGGGCACGAGTCCGTGACCGAGGTTGAAGATGTGGGGATGGCCCTTCATCGCGTCCACGATGGCCCGGGCCTTCCGCTTGGCGGTGTCCGCCCCGGCCAGCAGCGCGATGGGGTCGAGGTTGCCCTGGAGCACCATCTTCGGGAAGCGGCGGCGGGCCTCGGTGATGGGCACCTGCCAGGGCACAGCCAGGCCCTTGCAGGGCAGCTGGTTGAGGCTGTCCGGCAGGTAGCCGGTGCGAGCGAAGAACAGCGTGGGGGCGGCGCTCACCTGGGAGAGTGTGCGCTCCACGGACGGCAGGGCGAAGGTGGCGTAGTCGTCCGCGTCCAGCTCCCCGGCCCAGGTGTCGAAGAGCTGCACGCCCTGAGCACCAGCCTCGATATGCAGGTTCAACAGACGGGCGGCGGCGTCCGCCAGCTTGTCCAACCACTTGCGGGCCAGCACCGGCTCCTGGTGCAGGAAGGCCTTGGCCCTCGCCCAGGACCTGCTCCCCCTCCCTTCGATACCGTAGGCCAACAGGGTCCAGGGCGCGCCGGCGAAGCCGAGCATGGTCACCTTGGCGGGCAGATCCTTCTTCACCTTGCGGATGGCCTCGCAGACCGGCTCGAACACCGTCTCGTCCAGGGGCCGGTCGAGGTCGATCTGGTCCAGCGTCTTGCCGATGCGGGGCCCACCCTCGGGGATGGTCACCTCGCAACCCAGGGCGTCGAGGATCACCAGGATGTCGCTGAAGATGATGGCGCCATCGATCTGGGGGAAGCGGCGAATGGGCTGCAGCGTCACTTCCGCCGCCAAGTCCGAGTCGTTGAGCAGCTGCTCGAAGGTGGCTTTGGCCCGTACGGCGCGGTACTCGGGCAGGAAGCGCCCGGCCTGGCGCATGAACCACACCGGGGGTTTGTCGAGGGCTTCGCCGTTCAGGACGCGGAGGAGGGGCTGGGTCATCACATCACCAAGAACATGTCATCACAGAAACCAGAGAAGGCGCGCGGGGAAGTGACCGGCGCCTTGGATCATCAGGCGAATTCCTTGGCCACGGCGGCCACGGCCTGCTTGAAGTGGGCCAGCTCGGCCTCGCCGTGGGCGGCGCCCAGGAAGGCCACCTCGTAGCCGCTGGGCGGCAGGTAGACGCCCTGGCCCAGCAAGGCCTTGTGCAGGCGGTTGAAGCTGCTGATGGCCTCGCCCTTCACCGCGTCGCTGCGGCGCACGCCGTCCTGGAAGAGCGGCCAGAGCAGGCTGCCGTAGCGGGGGCAGTGGAGGCCGGGGATGGCCTCGAAGGCCGCGGCCCACTGCTCGGCGTTGGCCTCCAGCTTGGCGTAGAAGGCCGGGGTCAGCTTCTCCATGGTGGCGAGGCCCGCGGCCATGGCCACGGGGTTGCCCGACAGCGTGCCCGCCTGGTAGACCGGGCCGTCCGGCGCCACGACGCCCATGATGTCCTTGCGACCGCCGTAGAGGCCCACGGGCATGCCGCCGCCGATGATCTTGCCGTAGGTGGCCAGGTCGGGCGTGATGCCCAGACGCTCCGCCGCGCCGCCGGGGGCCACGCGGAAGCCACTGATGACCTCGTCGAAGATGAGGACCACGCCGTGCTTCGTGCAGAGCTCGCGCAGCCGCTTGAGGAACTCGGGGCGCTGCAGCAGGAGGCCGTTGTTGGCGGGGATGGGCTCGATGATGGCCGCCGCCAGCTCGTCGCCGATCTCGGCGAAGGTGCGCTCGAGGGTGTCCAGGTCGTCGAGCGTGACCACGGAGGTCAGCTCGGCGATGCCCTTGGGCACGCCGGCGCTGGTGGGGGCGCCGAAGGTGATGAGGCCGGATCCCGCCTTCACCAGCAGGCCGTCGCTGTGGCCGTGGTAGCAGCCCTCGAACTTCAGGATGCGGTCCCGGCCCGTGAAACCGCGGGCGGCCCGCAGCGCGGACATGACGGCTTCCGTGCCCGAGGAGACGAAGCGCATCTTCTCCACGAAGGGCACCATCTCCTTGATCTTGCGGGCCAGGGCCAGCTCGCGGCGGCTGGGGGCGCCGAAGGTGAGGCCCTCCTGCATGGACTCGGTCACGGCCGCCAGGATGTCCGGGTGGGCGTGGCCCAGGATCAGCGGGCCCCAGGACATGCAGAGGTCGAGGAACTTCTGGCCGTCCTCGTCCTCGAACCAGGCGCCACTGGCCTTCTTGAAGAACTTGGGCGTGCCGCCCACGGCCCGGAAGGCCCGCACGGGGCTGGAGACGCCGCCGGGGAAGTGGGTCAGGGCTTCCTGGAAGAGGGTGTCGTTGCTCACGAGATCCAGCCTTTCTCCACGGCCTCACGGCCGGCGTAGGTGACGATCATGTCGGCGCCGGCGCGCCGGATGGCGATGAGATGCTCGTACATCAGCTGGTCGCCGTTCACCCAGCCCAGGCGGTCGGCGGCCTTCACGCTGCTGAACTCGCTGGACACGTGGTAGGCGCAGATGGGCGCCAGGGTGGCCTGGCGCAGGCGCCAGATGAGGTCCAGGTTCGGCAGGGCGGGCTTGACCATGAGCATGTCGGCGCCCTCGTCGATGTCGAGCAGCGCGTCCCGCAGGCCTTCACGGGCGTTGCGGGGGTCCATCTGGTAGGTCTTGCGGTCGCCGAACTTGGGGCTGCTGTGGGCGGCCTCGCGGAAGGGGCCGTAGTAGGCGCCGGAGTGCTTGATGGCGTAGCTGAGGATGCTGGTCCGGGTGAAGCCGTGCTGGTCCAGCAACGCGCGGATGGCCGTGACACGGCCGTCCATCATGTCGCTGGGGGCCACCACGTCCGCACCGGCCTCGGCGTGGCGCAGGGCCATCTCCGCCAGAATCGGCAACGTGGGGTCGTTCACCACCACGCCCTCATCGTCCACCAGGCCGCAATGGCCGTGGCTGGTGGCGCCGCAGAGGCAGACGTCCGTCATGACGATGAGGTCCGCGCCGAAAGCCTGCTTCAAGGCCCTGACGGTCTTCGGCACCACGCCCTGGGCGTCCTTCACATAGGCCGCGTCGGCGCTCTTGAGCGCATCCTCGGGCACACCGAAGAGCAGCACGTTCGTGAGGCCCAGCTTCAGGTCCTTCTCCACTTGGCGCAGGGTCTCCTCCACGCCAGCGTTGAAGATGCCCGGCATGCTGGAGATCTCGGACAGGCCTGGCTGGGGCTGCACGAAGTGGCCCTGGATGAGGTGGCGCGGACGCAGGTCGGTCTCGGCCACCAGGTTGCGCATGGCGGCGCTGGTGCGGAGGCGGCGGGAGCGGTTCAACATGGGGACTCCTCCTTGTTCAGATGTTGGGCGAGCATGGCCCAGAGCAGGCTGGGCTTGGGCTCACAGTGGGCGTGCGCGGGCGCACCCGCCCGCGCGAAGGCCTCTGCGGTGGCTTCACCCCAGGCGAAGCGCTGCACGCCGAGGGCGATGGGCGCGAGGATCTCCGCCTGGAAGGGGCTCAGGGCCAGCACGCCTTCCACATCCGGCAGCGGCGGGAAGGGTTCGCGGACCACCTCGCGGTGGGTGATCCAGGGATGGATCCGCCAGGCGCTCCCCCGGGTCGCCGCCTCTAGGTACTCGCGGCTCCGCTCCCCACGGGCCAGGATGAAGTCGCCGCCCTCGGGGAACCGGGTGCGAAGGAGGTCCCACAGGGCCTCGGCCCGGGCCTCCGCGGGGAGGTGGATCTCCAGGTCCTCCCGCCCCAGGGCCTCGGCCGTGCCGGCTCCCTGGAGGAGGCAGACTGTTCCGGCCGGAAGGACCGCGGAAGCGACCTTGGCACCGGCGGGGCTCAGGGCCACGAAGGCCTGGGCCGCTTCGAACGGCATTGGAAGGGCCTGGGCCATGACCTTCAGGCTGGTGAAGGCATAGGGTACGGGATCCCAGCCAGCCTTGCGCACCGTATCCGCCAGCGGATGCTGGGCGGGCCTGGCCAGAGCCAGGCGGGGCGCGGCTGTGGAAGTCATGACAGGCCGATGCCCTGGAGGACGGTCTTCAGCAGGATGGCGTCATCCGAGCCACGCGCCTCGGCGCGGCGGAGCTCCCCGGCCGGCGCGTAGGCCGCGCGAAGCAGCAGGGTGCCGTCCGCCTGCGGGGTGGCCAGGGCGCCCAGGGGCTGCTGGCAGCCACCGCCGATGCCCGCCAGCACCTGGCGCTCCAGCGTGACGCAGCGGGCGGTCAGGGCATCGTGGACCTCGGCCAGGACCTCCACGAGATCAGGGCGGTCCGCCCGGGCCTCGGCCAGGAGGGCCCCCTGCCCCGGCGCCGAAGGCAGCTCGTCGGGCGTCAGCGGACGTACGGTGAGGCCGGACAGGTCGAGCCCCAGGCGCTTCAGGCCGGCGGCGGCCAGCAGCGTGGCGTGGATCGGCGCGTCCCGCAGGACGCCGTCCCGCACGCGCTGGAGGCGGGTCTGGACGTTGCCGCGGATCCAGGTGAACCGCGCCTTGGGGAAGAGCTGGCTGAGGACACGCTCGCGCCGCACGGCGCTGGTACCGATGGTGAGATCCTCGGGCGCGTCCGGTCGCATCACCAGCCAGTCGGAGGGGTCCTCGCGCTTGGGGATGCAGGCGGAGACGATGCCCACGGGGCGCTCGAGCGAGACGTCCTTCAGGCTGTGGATGAGGAGGTCGGCCGCGCCGGCGGCCATGGCGTCCTCCAGTTCCTTGGTGAAGAAGCCTCCGCCCACCTGCTTGTCCAGGGGGCCCTGGAGCCACTGGTCGCCGGAGGTGGAGAACTTCCGCCAAGACACTTCGTAGCCCTTCGATTCGAGAAACCTCACCAGAGGCTCGGCCTGGCCCACAGCCAGGGCGGATCCGCGGGTGGCGACGGTGACGTGCTTCATGGTTTGGTTGCCTCTCCGTTCGGGTCCGGTTTGGGCTGGGTCTGGATGAGGGCGCGGAAGGCCAGCGTGCGCCCCCGGGTCAGGATCTCCTTGAGGGCCTCGCGCTGGGCTTCGTCCAGCCCCTGCATGGAATCTTCCAGGGCCTTCACCTCGGCCTCCAGGGCGCCCCAGGCGGAATCCAGACGTTCCTGGGCGGAGGCGAGGTGGCGCTTGTGGCCCCGCGCATGGGCACGATGACGCAGGCGACCGGCGGCCCCCACCAGGAAGGCTTCGGCCTTGGTGGCCGCCTCGGCCCGCTGGGCCCGCGCCGTGGCGGTCTGGGCCAGGAAGGCCGAGAGGTCCACGCGGTGGACCCAGGGCAGCTGCTCCAGGCCGGGCTCGGAATCCGGCGGCAGAGCCAGGTCAAGGATGCGGAGGAGCGGACGCTTGAGGGTCTGCCAGGCGTCCAGCGTGAAGATCGGCTCGGGCGCGGCCGTGGCGCTCACGATGGCCTGGAATCCAGCGGGGTCGCGCTGAAGGAGGGGCAGGTCCACCACCGCCAAGCCCAGGGGGTCCGCCAGGTCGTGGGCCTTGCTCTTGGTGCGATTGGCGACGGACACCTTGAAGCCGCGCTCCGGCAGGCGCTCGGCCAGATACTGGGTCATGGGGCCCACGCCCACCAAGGCGATGGCCGAGCCCTCGGGCAGCCCCTCGCAGAGGTGCTTGAGGGCCACCGTGGCCACGCTGACGTTGCCATCGGCCAGGCCGAGGCGGGACCGCAGGCGCTGGCCTTCGCGGATCACGTCCTCGAACACCGCCTGGGCCTCGTCGCCGGCCACACCCACCTGGCGAGCCTGCTCGAGGGCGTCCTTCATCTGGCCGGGGATTTCGCGATCACCCAGGTTGGCGGACTCCAGCCCCGCGGACATGGCCAGGAGATGCACCCAGGCCTCTTCGCCTTCATAGCGGCGCACGCCCGGCCCCGGATCCAGCGCGGCGGGATCGCCACCCCACACCATCCAGAGCACCCGCTGGCAGGTGGCCAGGTACACCAGTTCCCGGGCACCGGTGGCACGCTGCCAGTCCCGCAGGCGGGCCGGCACGCCATCCCGCACCACATGCTGGGCCACCTGCTCCAGATCATGGATGGGAGCGTGGAAACTGAGGAGGACGGGTTCCATATCGGATCCGATTGTCAATTGGCCCTGGGCGGGCAAGGTCATCAGTTCGTCATGGCGCCATGAACGTGGCAGTCATCACAACGATCATCCCCGGAACAGTTCCTCGATGGCCTGCCAGTCCCATTCCGCCAGCGGCGCCGCCGAGCCCTCCCGAAGCGCCTGCTGGGTGAGCCAGGCATCGTAGACCACCAGGGCGCACATGGCTTCCGCCACCGGCACGATGCGCGGTGCGATGCAGGGGTCGTGACGTCCCTTGGTCGAAATGTCCGCGGCATGACCGTCGCGGTCGATGGTCTTCTGGGTCTTCGAAATCGAGCTAGTGGGCTTCACGGCCAGGCGCACCACCACCGGGGCGCCGGTGCTGATGCCGCCCAGGGTGCCGCCGGCATCGTTCTTGAGGGGCCCCTCAGGGCCCAGCGGGTCGTTGTTCTCGCTGCCGCGGCGGCGGGCGCTCTCGAAGCCGGCGCCCAGCTCCACGCCCTTCACGGCGCCGATGGACATGCAGGCCAGGGCCAGCAAGCCGTCCAGCTTGCCGAAGGCGGGATCGCCCAGCCCCACGGGCAGTCCCTCGATCCACACCTCGCAGACGCCCCCCACGCTGTCGCCGTCGGCGAGGGCGGACTCCACGGCGGCCCGCTGGGCCGGAAAGGTTGCGGGATCGGCCACCCGGAGGGGGTTCGATTCCACGAAGGCCCAATCCACCGCGGTCCCGGCGATGCCTGCGATCTCGCGGTTGAAGCCGCGCACCGTCACGCCCACGCCCGCGAGCTGCTGCCTGGCCCAGGCCCCGGCGGCCACGCGGGCCAGCGTCTCGCGGCCGCTGCTGCGCCCGCCGCCGCGGGGGTCGCGGATCCCGTACTTGCGGTCGTAGGTGAGATCCGCGTGGCCGGGCCGGAACAGGTCCGAGATGGCCTTGTAGTCTCCGCTCCGCTGGTTCTCGTTGAACACCACCAGCGCGATGGGATGGCCTGTGGTGCGCCCCTCGAAGACGCCACTGAGCACCTGCACGCGATCCGCTTCATTCCGGGGCGTCACCAGGTCCGACTGGCCCGGGCGGCGCCGATCCAGCTCCTTCTGGATGGCCTCCAGGTCGAACGGCAGCCCCGGCTTCACGCCATCCATCACCACCCCGACCGCCGCACCGTGGCTTTCCCCGAAGGTGAGGATGCGGAAGGTTCGGCCGAAGGAAGAAGGGGAATCGAAGAGCATCCCCCAGTCTAATTCACGCGGCCGGGATCAGGCTTCCGATAAAAGCGCCATGAGCTGGGGTCCCACAGCCTCGATGCCGTACCGGACCCGGCAGGCCTGGTCGGCGGCTTCCCGGCGCCGGTCCGCTTCGGCGTCGTCGAGGCGCCACACCTGCGCCAGAGCCTCCGCCAGCGCCTCCGGCGAGAAGGCGTCGACCACCCACCCGAGCCTGCCCCCGTCCAGGATCTCCAGCGGGCCGCCATGATCCGGGCCCACCATGAGGAGTCCCTTGGCCGCAGCCTCCGGATAGACCATGCCGAACGGCTCATCCAGCGTCAGCAGGGCCAAGACGTCGCAGGCTTCGTAGACGCGGCGGAGATCCGCGTCCGGGAGGTAGCCGTGAAACCGGACTGACCCTGCCCTGCAGCTCGCGGCCGCCAGCTGTTCCAGCCGCTCCTTGAGGGGACCCGTCCCCACCACGTGAAGCTCGCAGGAAACCGGGCTGGCGGCCTGGAAGAGGGCGAATCCCCGGATGACGGTATCGATGTTCTTCAACACCTCCAGGCGCGAATGGACCAGCACCCGGCGCACAGAGCGTTCCAGGCCCGCGCGGTTCCGACCACCTTCGGGGAACCGCACGATGGGATAGATCACTTCCTCCCGGCAACGGCCGTAGATGCGGCGGGCATTGTCCCGGCTGAACTCGCTGATGGCATAGATGAGGTCGAGGCCCTTCACCACCTCCAGGTCGTAGTCGTGACGGGCCCGCAGGCCAGTGTTCCCCGCCATGGCCCGATCATGCGCCTCCAGATCCTTCGCGAAGGCGATGGTGGCTTCTTCCGGGCCTCGCCCCCCCGAGGCCAGGACCCTGGCCACCAGGGCCGGGTTCGCCTCACGGCGGTGAATTCCGCGCGGGGGCTCGTTGCATTGCCAGATCTTCCGGGCGCGGATGGGAGCCGCCCCCAGCATGGCGCTGGACGGGAAGTTGTGGGCGATCACCAGGTCGTACGGCTTCAGGGCCGCGGCGGCACGAAGCCCGCGGCGCCGCAGCTTGGCCATCCGGGACCATCCGTAGAGGGCGTCGGTCCAATGCCGCTTCTCCACCGTATGTACCGGGATTCCCTTCAGGCGCTCCCCCCAGCGGTCGGCATCGAACCCAAGGGTGATGATCTCGGGTGCGGCGCCCTGACTCCGGAAGTGCTGGGCCTGGGCCGCCACCAGAAGCTCGGCGCCACCGACCGTCTCGAAAGCTGGGTGGAACACGCCAAGGCGCATCGAATTCCCCTCCGTGATCCGCCCACGCCTTGGGCCGAAAGACCTTGATGTTAGCATTTCCCCACCTTTTCGAATGGCGCGGTGCAGGACGGATTCCCGCCGCCTTGAACTCGTTTCTGCATGGATGGAGCCACACGCATGAAAGTTCTGGTGGTCGGAGGATCCGGATTCGTGGGGCGGGCCCTCATTTCGCGCCTCCTGGAAGCCGGCCATGAGGTCGAATCCTGGGATCGGGCCCGGGGCGAGGAGGCGCCTGGACTTTGCTGCAGGGCCGTGGACCTCCTGGGCCACGACCCGTTGCCGCGGCCTGGCGATCATCCCTGGGAGGCGGCCTTCCACCTGGCGGCCTACTCCGTTCCCGGCATGACCTGGACCCAGGACCTGGTCTTCGCCAACCTGCGCATGACCGCCCGGGTCTTCGACCACCTGGCGGCGGTCGCGCCGGGGTGTCGCGCGATCTTCGCCTCCAGCGCCTTCGTCTATGCCCCGAGCGACCATCCTCTCAAGGAGACGGATCCGCTGGGATCCACCCACCCCTACGCCCTCTCCAAGCACCTGGGGGAAACGTGGGCGCTGAGCCACCGGAAGGTCCTGAAGGTGTTCATCGTGCGTCCCTTCAACCAGCTCGGCCCAGGGATGGCCCCTGGCCTGCTGGTACCCGAACTCCTGGACCGCATCCGCCGCGGTGAGAATCCCGTTCGCATGCTGGGCCGCGACGACATCCGCGATTTCCTTGATTGGCGTGACGCCATGGACGCCTATCTGAGGCTACTGGAAGTCGATGCCCCCAGCGGCTCCATCTGGAACCTTTGCTCTGGCCGGCCCACCAAAGTGTCTGAGCTGGTGCATGGCCTGTTGAAGGCCTGCGGCCAGGATCGCCCAGCCTTGTTCGCGAAACATGAGGTGGAGACCTTGATCGGCGACCCCTCGCGGCTCATGGCGGATACGGGCTGGGCTTCCCGTCGCAGCCTCGAAGACACGCTTCAGGCCATCGCCCACGCCCGGTGAACCTCCGGCGATCGCCATTTCTCCATTCCCCCCCGGCAAGGTAGAGTGAACGTTTCCGCTTCGAGGACCCCATGCAGAAGACCGCACTCATCACCGGCGTGACTGGCCAGGATGGCAGCTACCTGGCCGAGCTGCTGCTGTCGAAGGGCTACCAGGTCCACGGCGTGGTGCGCCGGGCCAGCCTCTTCAACACGGACCGCATCGACCACCTGCACGTGGGCGAGACGCCGGATCCCGCGTTCTTCCTGCACTACGGCGACCTGTCCGACGCCGGGGCCCTGCGGAACCTGCTGGACGAGATCCAGCCCGACGAGGTCTACAACCTGGGGGCCCAGAGCCACGTGCGCGTGAGCTTCGACCAGCCCGAATACACCGTGGATGTGGTGGGTGTGGGCGTCATCCGGCTGCTGGAGGCCATCCGCAGCTACATGAAGCACACCAAGAAACAGATCCGCTTCTACCAGGCCGGCAGCTCCGAGATGTTCGGCAGCGCCAAGCCGCGGCAGCACGAGGGCACCCGCTTCGAGCCCCGCAGCCCCTACGCCTGCGCCAAGGTCTACGCCCACTACCAGGTGATCAACCACCGCGAGAGCTACGGGCTCTTCGCCTGCAACGGCATCCTGTTCAACCACGAGAGCCCGCGGCGCGGCGAGACCTTCGTGACCCGCAAGATCACCCGGGCCGCCACGCGCATCAAGCTGGGGCTCCAGGACAAGCTGTTCCTGGGCAACCTGGACGCAAAGCGGGACTGGGGCTTTGCGGGGGACTACGTGGAGGCCATGTGGCGCATGCTCCAGCAGGACGCGCCGGACGACTACGTGGTGGCCACGGGCGAGAGCATCAGCATCCGTGACTTCCTCGGACTCACGTTCGGACGCCTGGACCTCGACTGGCAGAAGCACGTGGAGATCGATCCCCGCTACTTCCGGCCCGCCGAGGTGGACCACCTGGAAGGTGATCCGTCGAAGGGCCGCCGCATCCTGGGCTGGGAGCCGAAGACCGACATCCGGGCCCTGGCGGCCATGATGGTGGATTCGGACCTCAAGCTGGCGCAAAAGGAGCAGGTGCTCCGCGAAGCCGGCCACGCCGAGGCGCCCCGCGCCGGGTACCGCTGACAGAATTCAGACCAGGGGACGAACCGCCACCAGGGCATAGTCCCTGGGCCCGAACAGGCCCTCAGCGACCTTCATGAGGGCCTTGTTCCCCAGCCATGCGCGCTTCGCCCTCGCCAAGTCGCGCTCGTCCGCCTGCAGCCTGAGGATATCTCCCTGCCTCCACCCGACCTGGGCGGCCAGGAAGGCCAGGAAGGCCGGCGGCACCGGGCTGCGATGGGTCGGGTCAAGGTAGAAGGTGTGGGCTCCCACCTGCAGATTCTCGGGGTTGGGCGTCTCCAGGATGAGGAGGCCGCCGGGCCTCACCACCCGCAGTCCCTCCTGGAGCAGCTCGACGAGCAGATCCAAGGGCAGGTGCTCGACGACGTGGAAGGCGCTGAGCCCGTCCACGCTCCCCGCCTCGCAGCCGCGGAGATGGTCCATCAGGTCCCCGACCTGGACCTCCAGGCCGGAGGCCCGGGCAGCCTCGGCCATGCCCGCATTGCCGTCCACGCCCACACCTCGGACGCCGGCCCCGGCCAGGACCCGGAGCCATTCCCCGCGACCGCAGCCGAGGTCGAGCCACAGAGGATCCCGGAGCCCCGAGAAGGCCTTCCGGACACGGGGAAGGTAGACCTCCAGCCGGGACTCGATCACCGCTTCGCTTCCGCGGAAAGCATCCTCGAAGGCCCGGTAGTACGGGTCGAACCGCTGTCCTTCCGGCCGGCTCTCTCCCACAACAGGGCTGACCGAAGGCATCCGCTGCTGGATCGCGCGGAGATCCTCCCGGAGGGTGCGGAGCGTCTCCTGCATCCCCTGGGGATGATCCGGCTGCCGAAGGGCCGTCTGGTGCAGGGAGACGAGCTCATCCATGGTGGCCGACAACTGCCGGAGTCCTTCCACCAGGGCGGCGTTGAACCGGGGCTGGTCCCCGTAGAGATCCTGTCCGCCACGCATGGCCGCGCGGGCCACCAGTCGGGAGATCCAGCGCCCCAGACCAGAACCCTTCTTGGAAGGTGGCCTGGAGGCCGCCTCCAGCTCCTTCAACCAGGCCGGAGCCTCCCCCTGAACCTTCTCGGTACGGGCCATCGGGGCAGCGTGGGACATGCGGAAACTCCGGATCTGGATGGGGCATGGGTGAGAATCCCCCAGGATAACCTGGACATCGGCAATGGCTATTCCGGGGTTCGCATAGACTTAGAGCCACCGACAACATCCCGACGAGACCACGAGGATTCATCCATGCCCCTTGCTTTCCCCCTCCCCCGGCTGGCAGCCAGTCTGCTCGCGGTGTCGCCCCTCTTTGCTCAGGGGCTCCGCTTCACCACCCGCGACGCCATCCGGGCCGAATGGGCTCGGCAACCTCTGGCTCTCACGGATGCCCAGAAGGCGGCCCTGGCGCCAGCGGACCGGGCCCGCCTGGAACGGGCGATCCGACGCATCGGAGCTCCCGGCGCGCCCGCTTTGCTGACGCCGGAGCTTGACCAGCCCACGGAGGCACTATGGCTGGCGAAGGCTGCCGAGGCGCGGACACCCCGCGAGCGCTTCGACGCCCTGTTCTTCCTGAACCGCTTCAAGAGTCCGAAGGCCCTCATGGCCCTCGATGGCCTCGTCGCCGCGGATGCCGCCACCTGGCCCGGACACCTGCACCTGGAGGCGTCCCTCGCCACGGCGCGTCTGAACGGCGCGGAGGTCTCCCCCGGCCTCCAGGCCTTCCTCGACGCCCTCCAGAAGGTCGGCAAGGTCGATCCCGTCCGCGCCCAGGCGGCCCGGCTGCGGCTGGTGATGGCGGGAAAGGAGAAGGAGCTCCTGCCGCCGGTGCCTGCCACGCCCGGGAGCATTCTGGCGCTGATGGATGCGTGGAACCGTGCGCCCTGGCCCCAGCGCCGGGGCCTGGCGCTGACGGCGTTCGCGTCGCTCTCGCCAGAATCCCCAGCCTGGGCCAGGCTCGGCCTTGTCCGTCCCGATCAGGCGACGCTGGACGTGGCCTGCGTGGGCATCCTCTCCAGGCTGGCCGAGGGCGTACCCAGGCCTGCGCCTGCGGAGGCTTTCAATGTGGAAGGTGGCCCCTGGCCCCGTGCGACCCATCCCCTGGCCCGGTGGTACGGCTTCCAGGCCCTGGCCAAGCTCGATTCCCCCCTGCCCGGCCTGCGGACGCTCATGGACCAGGAGGCTCCCTTCGGCGCCAGCACCCCCCTGATGAGGGGCGCCCTTCTTCCCGCCCTTCGGATCCAGAACCCGGTCCGGGCGGATCTTGTCCGGGCGCGTCTCCTCGCAGGAAGGGACGCCACCGCCCGCGCCGCCGGCATCGAGGACCTGCCATCGCCCCCCGCCGATCTGGAGGCCCTCACCAGGCGCGTCTGGAGCGACACCCAGTTCGAGTCCCAGCAGACGCTGATCCAGAGCTATGCCCGCTGGAAGCTGCCCCTGGAAGAACAGAAAGCCCAGCTCCGCCCCTGGCTGCAGCATCCCAACTGGACCTGCCGCCGGGAGGCCTATCAGGCCCTCGTGAAGCTGGATCCCGCCACACCGTGGCCCAGAGCCCCGAAACCCACCGCGACCGACGCGGCGATCCTCAGGGAAGCCGCCCGTCTCACCGAGCGTGGCAAGCCCCTCCGGCTCCGCATTTCCCTGAGCGGAAAGCGCCACATCACGCTCCGCCTCGACCCTGCCGTCGCCCCCATGAACATCGCCAACCTCGTCCTGCTGGCCAGGAAGGGCTACTTCAACGGCAGGCTGGTGCCCCGGGTGGTCCCGGACTTCGTGGTGCAGATGGGCTCGCCCTTCGACACCATGGACGGCGGACCCGGGTACACCATCCGCTGCGAGGACAGCCTTGATTGGTACGGCCCCGGCAGCGTGGGCATGGCGCTCGCGGGCAAGGACACGGGCGGCAGCCAGTTCTTCATCACCACCAACGCCACGCCCCATCTCACGGGGAAATACACGCGGATGGGCGAGGTGGAGGACCTGGACGCCGCCATGAAGATCCTCGATGACCTCGAGCTGGGCGCGAGGATCCTGTCCGTCAAGGTGCTGGAGCCGTGAGGCACTGGCCATCCCTCCTCGCCGTGATGGGCCTGGCGACAGGACTGTGCGCCCAGGCCCCCATGCTGCAGGATGGCGCGGCCGCTCTGAGACAGGCCCAGCGAACCTGGACCACCGGCGAGGAGCCCCTTCCGCCGCTGGCCTTCCCGTCCCTGGAAGTGGGCCTGGGAGGGGCGGGATCGGAGGGCCGATACGTGCCGCTGGTCGGGAGTGAGGGTCTGGGTCAGGCGGTGCAGGGCTGGGGGCTGGGCCTGCAGGGTCGCTACGTCAGCGGAGGTTGGTCCGTGGCCGCCACGGCCCTGGGCCTGCAGGACGGCGGGATGACCCGCGGCTATCTTCTCCGCGCCGAGGTCGCCTACCGGTGGGAATCCGGATGGCGGCTGGCCCTGGAACAGCAGCCGCTGGCCTGGGGAGCGGGGTTCGATGGCGGCGACCTGCTGGGCGATGCCGCGCGCCCCTTCCCCCGCCTCTCATGGAGCACCCCCGAGGCTTCGCTGCCCTTCGGGCGCTGGCGGGCAGAAGGCTTCGCCGGCCGACTGGAAGCCGATCGCCCCATCCCCGATTGGATCGCTGATCGCGAGGCCCGTCTCGCCGCCCAGGCCGGCGGGCTGAATCTGCGCCGGCCGTGGCTCTACGGAGGCATGCTCCGGGCGGCCTTCGGCCCCGTGCTGGAAGCCAGCCTCGGATCCGTCCGGATGGAAGGCGGCGAGGATTCTGTCGGTCGGGCGGCCCCCGCCTCGTCCGCCCGGACCTGGAGCCTGATGGAAGTGAAGGTGCGGATCCCCGCCCTGGCCCGCTTCGCCGGGGCCCGGGGCGCAGCCCTTCATCTATCCCGGAGCGCCGCCCCGGACAGCCGGGCCCTCACGCTGACCCCGGCCCGCACCCTCAGCGGGTTCCAGCTGGTCTGGGACCGCTGGGATGTCGGAGTCGAGTACGCCGGGGCCGCCCCGTCGGCCCCTTCTGGAACCTTCAGCCGGCCGACCTACCTCGCGGGCTCCTCCACCTTTGGCGACTCCCTGGGCGCCGCCTTCGGCCGCGAGGCCATCACCCGGACGGTGGAGCTCGGCATGCCCCTCTTCCTCGAAGGTCAAGGGCGCCTGCGCGGTGTGCGGGGCACATCGGCCTCTCCCCTCGCCCCGGGGTTCTGGTTCCTCCAGGGTGAGGCCCAATGGCGCACGCCCACGGGCCGGATCGGAGCCTCCCTGGCCTCGCGGCGGGACGAAATCCCAGGCTCCACCGTCCGCTGGGGCTGGACATTCAGCCTCTTCCAGAGCTTCCGCGTCTTCTGAGGCCCCGGCCGCCTGCGCTATCCTGGTTCCCCTTTTCGAGGTCCGCATGGCGTTGTCCCGCGATCAGCTCGTCCGCCGCGCGGCGCAGGAACTGCGCGACGGCTACTACGTGAACCTGGGCATCGGCATCCCCACCCTCATCGCCAACGCGATCCCGGAGGGCATGGAGGTCATCCTCCAGAGCGAGAACGGCCTGCTGGGCATCGGCCCCTTCCCCACGCCGGAGGAGGTGGATCCGGATCTCATCAACGCGGGCAAGCAGACCGTGACGACGGCGCCGGGCGCCAGCTTCTTCAGCAGCGCCGACAGCTTCGCCATGATCCGCGGCGGCAAGATCGACCTCAGCATCCTCGGCGCCATGCAGGTGGACATGGAGGGCAACCTCGCCAACTGGATGATCCCCGGAAAGATGGTCAAGGGCATGGGCGGCGCCATGGACCTCGTTGCCTCCGCCAAGCGGGTGGTCGTCGTGATGGAGCACACCAGCAAGGACGGCGAGCCCAAGATCCTCCGCAAGTGCAGCCTGCCCCTCACGGGCCAGCGCTGCGTCCATCGCATCATCACCGACCTGGCCGTCATCGACGTGGTGCCGGGCCGCGAGGGTCTGCGGCTGGTGGAGGTGGCCCCTGGGGTCACCCGGGAGGAGGTCCAGGCCCGGACAGAGCCTCCCCTGGTGATGGACCACGTGACCGACATGACCGGTGTGTGAGGTTTCCATGCTGATGCGCGCCCTGCCCTTCGCTCCCATCCTGCTGGCCCTCGCCTGCACCGCCCCGGGGGACACCGTGCCCGCCAAGCCCAAAGAGCCCTTCAAGCCTTCCCTGAGCCTCCGCCCCGTGGCCGTCAGTCTGGCCCGCGGCGCCACCCAGGTCTTCCAGGCGGAGATCAACTACCCCGAGGGCGTCCGCTACATGCGCCAGCCCGTCGGGTGGCGCGTGGTGGAACCCGAGGGGGGAACCATCACGGGCGCCGGCCTCTACACCGCCCCCGCCACGGCCGGAACCTACCACGTGGAGGTCCACCGCGAGGACTTCCCGGAGATCACCGCCACGGCCACCGTCTCGGTGAAGTGATGGATCTGTACGCCGCCCTGCGGCCCCTGCTCTTCCGCCTCGACCCCGAAACCGCGCACAACCTGGCCTTCCGCCTGGGAGCGGTGGCCTGCGCCTTGCCGGGCCTGCCCAAGCCGACGCATCCCGCGGCGCTGGGCCGGCGCGCCTTCGGCCTGGACTTTCCCACGCCCCTGGGCTTGGCGGCGGGCCTGGACAAGGGCGCGACCCTGCTGCCCCTGTGGCAGAGCCTCGGCTTCGGCCACGTGGAGATCGGCACCGTCACCCCGCGTCCCCAGCCCGGGAACCCCAAGCCCCGGCTGTTCCGCTTCCCCCAGGCGGGCCTGATCCTCAACCGCATGGGCTTCAACAGTGAGGGGGCAGAGGTGGTGGCCGCCCGGCTGAAGCAGCGTCCCGCCGGCCTGATCGTGGGCGGCAACCTGGGCAAGAACAAGGAGACGCCCGAGGTGCAGGCCCTGGACGACTACCGCGCGGCCTACCGGCTCATCGCGCCGCAGGTGGACTACATCGCGCTCAACGTGAGCAGCCCCAATACGCCGGGCCTGCGGAACCTCCAGGCGCCCGAGGCCCTGAAGCCCCTGCTGGCGGGCATGTTGGATCTGCGCAAGGAGATGGGCCTGGAGCGCCAGCCCCTGCTGCTGAAGCTGGCGCCGGATCTAGCGCCGGAGGACCTGGACGCCATCGTGGAAGTGGCCGTGGCCTCGGGCATCTCCGGCCTCATCGCCACCAACACCACGCTGGATCGCGGCGTGGTGGCCGAGCCCCTCAGGGCTCTCGTCGAATCCAAGGGCCCCGGCGGCCTCAGCGGCGCGCCCTTGAAGCCCAAAGCCAGGGAGGTGCGGAAGCGCATCCTGTCCGCCCTGCGCGGCCGGCTGCCCCTGGTGGCCTGCGGCGGCCTGGGATCCGCGGAGGACGTGCAGGGCGCCCTCGACGATGGCGCCGCCCTGGCCCAGATCTACAGCGCCCTCATCTTCGAGGGCCCCAGCCTCGTGCGCCGCATCCACCAAGGGTTGGAATAGGTCAAAAGAAGACGGAAATTGAAAAGCGGAGGAAAGTGGAGAAACGGAGGAGAGCGGAGGAAGGCGTGATCCTGGTGCCTCGGCTGCTTTTCTCTGCTTTCCTCAGCCCTTCCGCTTTCCTCCGCTTTCCCATGGTTCCTTTTCAGAAGGAGACCGATTCCTTGCCGGGGCGCTAAACTGATGGATCGAGGTTTCGATGTTGTCACTCCATTCGAAGATCCGTGACCCGCGCCTGCTGCCCCTGGCAGACAAGGTGCTGCGCGGCGAACGCCTGACCTATGACGACGGCCTGCTACTCTACGAGACCCCGGACCTGACGGGCGTCGGCGCCATGGCCCACCACGTGCGCCTCCAGAAGAACGGCCGGGCCGCCTACTACGTGATGAGCCGCCGACTGTCCTACACCAACGTCTGCTTCACCCACTGCCAATTCTGCGCCTTCCAGGCCAAGCCCGGCGACCCCCGGGCCTACGCTCTTTCGGCCGAGCAGATCATCGCCGAGCTGGAGAAGCCGGAGAACGCCGGCGTCCGCGAGCTGCACATGACCTCGGGCCACAACCCGAAGCTGAAGATCGACTACTTCGAGGACCTGTTCACGAAGATCAAGGCCCGCTTCCCGTCCATCCACCTCAAGGTCTTCACCATGATCGAGATGGACTACTACGCCCGCATCTCGGGCCTGAGCACCGAGGCCTTCCTGGACCGCTGCATGGCCGCGGGCCTGGAGAGCTGCCCTGGCGGCGGCGCGGAGATCTTCGACGAGCAGCTCCGCGAGCAGATCTGCATCGGGAAGAAAGACGCCCAGGTCTACCTGGACACCGCGGCCCTCTGCCACCGCAAGGGCCTGCCCACGAACTGCACCATGCTCTACGGCCACATCGAGGAGGCGCGCCACCGGGTGGACCACCTGCTGCGCCTGCGCGACCTCCAGGACCGCTCCCAGGCCGCGGGCTACCAGGGCTTCCTGGCCTTCATCCCCCTGGCCTACCAGAACGAGGACAACGAGCTGAGCGCCACCCATGTGATCCACGAAACGACGGGCACGCAGGACCTGCGTGAGATCGCCGTGGCCCGGCTGCTGCTCGACAACATCCCGCACATCAAGGCCTACTGGGTGATGATCTCGCCGGGCCTGGCCCAGACGGGCCTGAGCTACGGCGCGGACGACGTGGACGGCACCGTCATCGCGGAAGAGATCGCCCACGACGCCGGCGCCAAGACCCCCCAGGGCCTGAAACGGGACGAGCTGGTGCGGCTCATCGAAGACGCCGGCTTCGAGGCGCTGGAGCGGGACAATCTCTACAACGTCTATGCCCAGGTCTAGGTTGACCGCCTAGTCCACCTTCCGCTTTTCATAAACCTTCGCCGGGTCCAGCGGGAAGGCGTAGGAGCTGTTCCAGAGGCGGTCGTGGATGCGCACCGCCTGGGCGGCCAGCGGCGAGTCCCGGAAGATGAGCTCGACGTTCCGCGAATCCGTGAAGTAGCTCTCCTCCCAGTTGCTGGTGCCCAGGGCCAGGTGCATGCCGTCCACCACCAGGTACTTGCTGTGGATGGTGCGGGCGAAGGGAATGTGGCCGTCCTTGGCCTCGGGAATGGAGACCACCCTCACCTCCAGGTTGGGGATCAGCGTCAAGGCCTTGAGGTGCGGCAGGGCACGGCCGCCCAGCACCCAGTCGGACACCATCAGGCGCACATGGACCCCCCGCACCGCGGCGGCCCGCAGGGCATCGTCCAGCACCGGCCAGAAGCGGTCCTGTCCCGCGATGGGCGAATAGGTCAGCAGCTGCACCCGCACGCTCTGCCTCGCCTGGCCGATCAGCTCCACCAGGGCGTCGATGGCGGGCCGGATGTCCTTCGGCGTGAGGAAAGGCGGGCTGGCCACCAGCTCCGTGTCGGGCCGAAGGACGGGGACGGACCGGCCCGGAAGGTCCGGCAGTTTCCGGCTTCCGGCGAAGGCCCAGTCGAGGGTGAACAGCTCCGTGAGCCGGGTGACGATCCGGGGATCCGTGGTCCGGACGCCCAGCTCATGGATCTGCTCCAGGGCCCGCCAGTCGAAGTTCTGGCTGCCCAGGGCCGCCTCGCGGCCATCCACCACGAAGTATTTGGCGTGGAGGATGCCCCGGGAGACGCCGGTCAGGTCGAAGCTCCGCACCTCCGCGCCGGGAATGTGCCGGATCCGGGCCACCGAGGCGGGGTCCTGGTCGAGCATCTTCGCCGAGAGCAGGAAGCGGACCTTCACCCCGCGGGCCCCGGCCTTCTCCAGCTCCGCCAGCACGGGTTCCAGGGCGCTGCCGGGACGGTTGGTGACGTAGAATTCCGCCGCATCCACGCTGACCTTCGCCTCTCGGATCATCGCCACCCAGGCATCCTTGGCGAACGCCAGGGTGGGATCCGCCAGGCCGGTTTCGGCCGGAACGGACTGCACCAGAGAAGTGGTGGGGACCTGGTTCTGGTCCACGGGTTGCGCCCGGGCGGGCTGGAAGGCGCCGAGGGCCAAGCCGGCGGCGAGGGTCAGCAGCAGGGAACGTGAGGTCATGGCGGCGTCGCTCCAGGTGCGAGGATACTCCGTTGACGGGGCAGGCGCCGGTCTGGTGAGGTGAAGGCGTGGAAACCAAAGCCGAGTACCGCGCCCACCTCAAGGCCCGCCGGGACGCGCTGCCGGCGGCATCCCGCGCCGACTGGTCCGCGGCCATCGCCACCCACCTCGACCGCTTCTGCCGCGACCGCCGCCTGACCCGCGTGGGAGCCTTCTGGCCCTTCGGCTCCGAGATCGACCTGCGCCCCGCGGTGGCGGCCCATCCCGGCTGGCTCTGGTTCTTCCCGCGGGTGGCCTCGACCCAGCCTCCCCGGCTGGTCTGGGGTACGGAACCCCTGGAGAAAGGCCACTGGGGCCTCCTCGAGCCGGCCCTGGCCCAGCACTTCCTTCCGCCCGTGCAGCTGCTGCTCGTCCCGGGCCTCGCGTTCGACGACGAGGGCTACCGCATGGGCTACGGGCGCGGCTTCTACGACGCCCTTCTCGCAAAGCTACCGGAAGATATTCTGACCGTGGGCGTGGGCTTCGAGGCCCAGATGCACCTGCCCGTCCCTGTGGACCCCCACGACTGGCCTGTGCAGGCCCTCCTCAGCGAGCGCGGCTTCCGACA
This sequence comes from Geothrix mesophila, assembly GCF_022808835.1. NCBI lineage: Bacteria > Pseudomonadati > Acidobacteriota > Holophagae > Holophagales > Holophagaceae > Geothrix > Geothrix mesophila. The sequence continues at coordinate 322,875 of NZ_JAKZLD010000001.1, read as the reverse complement.
GCTGACAGCCGAGAGCTGAGAGCTCCCCTACCCCAGCTTCAGGATGCTCGACCCGTCCGCGTAGCCCTCCGTGGGCGCCTCCCGCATCTTCTGCAGCACCTGCACCAGGCTCTGGATGCGGTCGACCATCTCGCCGATCTTGGCGAGCTTGGCCTCCTCGGGGTATTTCCGCTGGAGCATCTCCACCTGCATCGAGATGACCGCCAGGGGATTGTTGATCTCGTGCTTGAGGGTGCCGGCCATCTGCCGGAACGATTCCAGGCGCTCGGCCGCCAGGGCCCTCTGCCTCAGCTCCGTGTGGCCCCGCAAAACCCGGAGGCGCTGGTGCAGCGTCTCCCACCGGAATCCGTCGGCGAGCCAATCCGTGGCGCCGGCTTCCATGAGGCGCTGCGTGTCCTCGTCCGAGCAGCGGACCACCAGGATGGGCGTGGTGGCGAATGATGGATGGCGCCGGTAGGCGCGGATGGTGTCTTCGGGTTCCTGGTCGCCCTTGGCGTCGATCACCAGGAACCGGTACATCGGCTGGGGCGGGGCGGGCGGCTCGGCCTCCAGGGGGTGGAGGGTCAGGTCCCCCGCTTCGGCCACCGTCTGGAACAGGCTCACCAGGCCCAGGTCTTCACTGACCAGGCCCAGGAGGGGTCGAGCGGGCTCCTCCGGCATGTCCTCGGGCCCTTCGGGCAGGAGCACCTCCAGCGCCCGGTCCGCCCAGCGCCACCGGAGGCCCGATTCCCTCAGGATCCGCTGGCTCCAGCCGTCGGCGGCGCCGCGCCCCGCGGTGGGGAGGCCGATCCGGAGCACGTGGTACCCCGGCTCGCGCTCCCACTGGAGGGCGACTTCGGCCCCGCGGGGCACGTGCATGATCAGGGGCTCGACCAGGCCGTCCAGGGCCTGGAGAAGCGGTCCTTCCGGCCACCATGCGGCACCGTCCGGCGGCGGGGCGGCCCTCCACTCGACCTGGCGGAGGGACAGGAGCGAGGCCCAGCGCCTGGCCAGCTCCTCCTGCAGAGCGGCGAGGGCGAAGGGATGGCCGCCCACTGCGCCGATCGGGTCATCGCATGGACTTTGGTCCAGCAGGGTGAACAGCCGCTCGAGCTGGAACCGGATGACCCCGCCGGCCGCCTCGGGCAGCTCCTGCACGCAGCTCTGGATGCGCCGGAAGGACGCCGCCATGGCCGCGAACAGTTCGCCTCGGCACTCTTCGGCACGCTGCGCCTGGCTCCGGAGGCGCAGCAGTTCTCCCTGCTGTTCCGCCTGGTCGATGGCCCGCCGCTGGAGCCGGGCCTGGTGGATCACCAGGGCCCCGCGGCGGGAGAAGGCCTGGAGGGTGGCCAGTTCGAGGCGGCTGAAGGGCCGCCCGCCGGGTTCGCGCTCCAGGTACAGGGCGCAGATGCCTTGGCCCTCCACCCTCAAGGGCGCGCAGAGAAAGGGACCGGGTCCCGTCTCCAGCGGATCCGCCCATTCAAACCTCGGGTCCGCGGGAGGCTGGTTGGACAGGACCGCTGTGTGTTCCCTCGCCACGTAGTCCAGGACGGAAGGCGGCGGCACGGTTCCCGCCCCGGCGGCGCCCACCTCATGAACGCTGCGCCAGCCGCCAGGTTCGTGCCGCATGGCCAGGGATCCACGCTCGCTTGCCGTCAGGCGCAGGGATTCCTCCAGGAGCGCCCTCTCCAGATCGCCCGAATCCACCTCCGCCAGCAGCCTCTCGGTGGCGCGGTAGAGTTGCTGCAGGTCGGCGAAGCACCAGTCGCCCCGTTCCGGATGGAGCCGGATCTCGTCGAAGAGGTCTCCCACCCGTTCCGCGAAGGTGACCCCATCCAGCCCCGGGAATCCCTCCGTATAGGATATCCGCCAGGAGCCGAGAACCAGCTCGTCCCCGTCCTTCAGGGGGTGGGCCTGGGAAGGGTCCACCGGAACCCCGTTCAGCATGGTGCCATTGGCCGATTCCAGATCCCTCACATGCCACACGCCACCCAAGAGGGTCAGGGCCGCATGGGCCGGCGACACGGTGCCGAGGGCCGGCTGTGCCACGGCGCTGGCCAGGGAATCGCGCCCCAGGACGCAGGGATCCTCCACCACGGCATGCCGGAAGGGCTGGTTCCCCTCCATCCATGACAAGTAGGGCATCGGAACTCCTCGGGCGGGCTCCTGGGGTGGATGGGCGTCGGACTCGGATCAGATGGGCAAAGGATACCGCGTGTCGCGGGTGCGGCTGGGCCGGAAGAACAGCATGGTGTGGCCGATGGTCCAGACATGTTCCAGCCCCGGCACGGCGGCGCACAGGGCCGCGGCGGCCGAGGCCTCGTCCTCGAAGCTGTTCTGGTTGATCTTGATCTTCACCAGCTCGAGGCTGTCCACCATCACGTCCAGCTCCGCGGCCTGGGCCGCCGACACCCCGCCCTTGCCCACATGCATGACGGGCTTCAGGTGATGGGCCTCGGCCTTGAGGAACTGGCGCTGTTTCGAGGTGAGCATTCGTGACTCCAGGGGACCAGTCTATCCTCGAAGGCGAGGAGCCCCCATGATCCGTCGCCTGCTGCTCTCCCTCACGGCCCTGGCCTGCCTGGCCGCCCCGCCCCGCACCCTGCGGGTGGACTACGGCCACACCGGCGACGCGGCCTCGGAACGCTTCGGAGTGGACCGCGTGGTGCTGGAGCCCCTGCCCTGGCCCGGTGACCTCGCCAAGGCCGTCGACGACAGCAACCTCGGGAAGTACTGCTTCGAGGTGGCCGACAAGGCGACGGGGAAGCTCCTCTATTCACGTGGCTTCGCCAGCATCTTCGGCGAATGGGAGACCACGGACGAGGCCAAGGCCCTCAGCCGGAGCTTCTCCGAATCCCTGCGCTTCCCGCAACCCGAAGCCCCGGTGCGCATCCAGGTGAAGAAGCGGGACGCCAAGAACGCCTTCCGCACCCTCTGGACCTTCGACCTCGATCCGAAGGACCCCCTCATCGAGCGGGCCCCGGCTCCGGAGGCCGGTGCCCTCATCGCCCTCCAGAAGGCTGGCGATCCGGCGGACAAGGTGGACTTCCTCATTCTGGGCGACGGCTACACGGCCGCGGAGCGCGGCAAGTTCGAGCAGCAGGCGCGCAAGGTCATGGAGCTGCTGTTCCAGCAGACGCCCTTCAAGGAGCATCGCAACGGCTTCAACGTGTGGGCCCTCTGCCCGCCCGCGAAGGAGAGCGGCATCTCCCGGCCTTCCACCGGCGTCCACAAGCGCTCTCCGCTCGGCGCCACCTACGACGCCTTCGGCAGCGAGCGCTACGTCCTGACCTTCGACAACCGCACCTGGCGCGACGTCGCCGCCCAGGCGCCCTACGAGTTCGTGGAGATCCTCGTCAATGCCGAGACCTACGGCGGCGGCGGCATCCACAACCTCTACAGCACAGCCTCCGCGGGCAACAGCACCATCGGCTACCTGTTCGTGCACGAGTTCGGCCATCACTTCGCGGGCCTGGCGGACGAGTACTACACCTCCGATGTGGCCGTCACCAACAGCCCTGATCGGCCCGAGCCCTGGGAGCCCAACGTCACCGCCAACCCGAAGCAGCCCAAGTGGGGCGCCCTCCTCAGCCCCGGGGTGCCCCTGCCCTCCCCCTGGAAGAAGGACGAGTTCGAAGCGCACAGCCACGCCTACCAGAAGGAGCGCCGCGCCATTCGCGCCGCGAACAAGCCCGAGTCTGAGATGGACGCCCTCTTCGCACGGGAGAAGGTCTTCGAGACGAAGCTCCTGGGCACCGACGCCCACAGCGGGAAGGTGGGCGCCTTCGAAGGCGCCAACTACGAGGCTAAGGGCTACTTCCGCAGCCAGGAGGACTGCCTCATGTTCACGCGCGACGAGGTCGGGTTCTGCGCCGCGTGCCGAGCCGCCATCGAGCGGGTCATCCGGCAGTACGCAAAATAGCGGGCAGGGGTCCGGAAGTTCGACTTGGATTTCTCTTTAATCAAAGCCACAATCTTCCCACTCCCATGCTCCCGCCCGGAACCCGGCTCGGCCCTTATGAGATCCAGTCTCCCCTTGGTTTGGGCGGCATGGGGCAGGTCTACCGTGCCCTGGATACCCGGACCCAGCTCCCCGTGGCCCTCAAGGTCCTGGGGCACGCCTCGGCCCAGGCCGACGAGCGGCTGGCCCGCTTCCAGCAGGAGGCGCGGACCCTGGCGGCCATCGAGCACCCCGCCCTGCCGGCGATCTACGGCTGGGACACGGATGGTGCGACACCCTACATCGCCATGGAGCTCCTCGAGGGCGAGACCCTCCATGAGCGACTGCTGCGCGGGGCCCTTCCCCCCGATGAGGCCATGGACCTGGCCCACCAGCTGGCCCTTGGCTTGGCCGCCACCCACGAGCGGGGGATCATCCACCGCGACCTGAAGCCGGGGAACCTGTTCATCACCACGGAGGGCCGCCTCAAGATCCTGGACTTCGGCCTGTCGAAGGCGCTCCCGACCCTGCTGGATGAGCAGACCCTGATCCAGCGCCCCGAGACGAGCCACCAGACGCAGGTCGGGACCATGATGGGCACCGTGGGCTACATGGCTCCGGAGCAGATCCGGGGGCGGGAGGTGGATCCCAGGGCCGACCTCTTCGTCTGCGGCATTCTGCTGTACGAAATGCTGTTCGGCCGCCGCGCCTTCTCGGGAGAGTCGCCCGTGGAAGTGCTCAACGCCATCCTCAAGGATGAGCCGCCGATGCGGACCGCATCCCCCAGCCCCTATTCGCCCGAGCTCATCAACCTCCTGAAGCATTGCCTGGAGAAGAACCCGGAAGACCGCATCCCCACGGCCCAGCAGCTGGCGTCGCGCCTGGCGGCGCTCCAGCGCAAGGGTGTGACGCTCCAGGGGCTGGCCCGGATCTTCCAGGGCCGGGTAGGCTGGGTGGCTCTCGCGCTGATCCTGGGAGGCCTGGGCTTCGGACTCGGCCATCATCTGGACCACCGGGAACCGCCCACGTTCAAGCGGCTCACCTTCCGGCAGGGGCTGATCAGGAACGCGCGGCTGAGCCCCGATGGCCAGGAGGTGCTCTACAGCGCCGCCTGGTCCGGCGGCCCGCTCAAGGTCCACTCCACCCGTCCCGACAGCCCCGAGAGCCGCACCCTTGAGCTGCCCGAAGCGGATCTCCTGGGCCTCTCCCGCACCGGAGAGCTCGCCATCGCCCTGGGCAGCCGCCCCATCCAGAGCTGGATGTGGCGGGGCACCCTGGGGGTGGTCCCCCTTGCCGGAGGCGCCCCGAGGGCCCTGATGGAGCAGGTGGTGGCCGCGGACTGGAGCCCGGACGGATCCGAGCTTCTGGTGGTCCGCAACGCGGACGGCAAGGCCCGCCTCGAGTTCCCGCTGGGACACCCCATCGCCGAATCCTCCGGCTGGATCAGCCATCCCAGGGTCTCGCCCAAGGGCGATCGGGTCGCCTACCTGGAGCATCCGGTGTCCGGCGACGATGCGGGCTATCCGGTCGTGGTGGACCGGCAGGGAAACCGCCATCCCCTGACCGGGGCCTGGCCCAGCATCCAGGGGCTGGCCTGGAAGGGGAACGAGGTCTGGTTCACGGCCGCCACGCACGGCGTGGCCAGGGGCCTTTATGCCGTCGGGTCAGGGGAACCAAGGCTCGTCCTGAATGTGCCCGCCCCCCTCACGCTCCATGACATCTCCCGCGACGGACGACGGGTGCTCCTCGCCAAGGAGGTGATGCGCACGGGCATCCAAAGCCTGCGGCCCGGTGCCGACCGCGAACGCGAGCTTTCCTGGCTGGACTGGTCCCTGGTGCAGGATCTCTCCGCGGACGGGTCCACCCTCATCTTCAACGAGCAGGGTGAAGGTTCGGGAATCCAGTACGACATCTACCTGAGGAAGACGGATGGAAGCCCGGCGGTGCGGCTGGCCAAGGGCGCCTACCCCATCCTCAGTCCCGATGGAGGCCGGGTGGCGGCGCTCGCTCCCGGAACCCGCAACAAGATCCAGATTTTCCCGACGGGGGCCGGGGAGGTCCTGACCCTAGCCTCCTCCGGCCTGGAGACCATCCACCGCCTGCGCTGGTTCCCGGATGGCCGCCGCCTGCTCGTGCAGGCCAACCGCCCCGGCGAGGGAACCCGGCTCTTCGCCATCCCCCTGGACGGACGGACGGCGGAGTCCCTGACCGCGCCGGGGTACCAGTTCTTCGGGCAGCCCATCAGCCCCGACGGGCGCCGCATCACCACCCGCCTCAGCGAGCAGGAGGACCGGATCCTCTCTCTGGAGGACGGCAAGTCCCAACCCATTCCGGGCCTCCACCCCCTGGAACGGGTGGTCCGTTGGGCACCCGATGGCAAGGGGCTATGGGTGGTGGATCTCCACGAGATGCCCTGCACCGTGACGCACCTCGACCTCACCACCGGCGCCCGGAAGAAGCTTCTGGAGATCGCCCCGGAAGACCTCGCGGGGATGACCGTCAGCAACTTCCTCCTCACGCCGGACGCCAGGGGCTACGCCTACGCCTACCGCCGCGTGCTGTCCGAGCTTTACCTCTATGAAGGGCTGCGCTAGGCCCGCCTTCCCACGAGGGAGCGGCCCCGGTCAGCGGAGCAGGCGCCGGAACAGCAGGCCCAGCAGGGCGGCACCCGCTGCCAGACCGAAGGCGAAAGCGCCCGTGAGGACCACCTCGAAGGGCCACAGGTTGTGCGAGGTCGGATCCTTCACGGTGTCCACGATCACCCGGACCATCACCGCCGCCGGCACCGCCGCGCCCGCGGCCAGGACGGTGCGGCTGAAGCCCAGCTCCGTCCCTCCGGCGAACCAGGCCGCCAGCACCACGAAGGCCAGGAAGCCGAGGATGGCCGCGGGATGAGAGAAAGTGAAGCGATTGTAGGGCGCCAGCCACCAGGGGATCCCCGAGGCCAGGAAGGCCCCTGCCATGCACGTTGCGAAGGTCCTGGACGGCAGGAGGTTGCGGTCCATCACTCCACCACCGGCCCGGAAGCCATGGCCAAGGGCGAATCGCCGGCGCCCAACAGCCGCTCCCGTCGGGCATGCAGGATGCGGTCGCGGAGCTCCGCGGCGTCCTCGAACTTCATCTGCGAGGCCAGCTCCTTCATGCGTTTCTCCAGCTTGGCCACCTCGCGCTCGAAGGCCTTGTCCTCCAGGTAGAGCAGCGGCTCCTCGGCGGCCCGCTCCTCCTTCGTGACGTTGATGAACTCCCGGGCCAGGGCCTCGCCCATGACGTCGTCCAGGTTGCGCTTCACGGTCTCGGGCGTGATGCCGTGGGCGGCGTTGTGGGCCAGCTGCTTCTGGCGGCGGCGCTCGGTCTCGCCGATGGCCTGCGTCATGGAGCCCGTCATCACATCGGCATAGAGGATGGCCTTGCCGTTCACATGGCGAGCCGCGCGGCCAATGGTCTGGATGAGGCTGCGGGTGTTGCGGAGGAAGCCCTCCTTGTCCGCGTCCAGGATGGCCACCAGGCTGACTTCCGGCAGGTCCAGGCCCTCCCGCAGCAGGTTGATGCCCACCAGCACATCGAAGACGCCGCGCCGGAGGTTCTTCAGCAGCTCCACCCGCTCCAGGGTGTCGATCTCGCTGTGCAGATACTCGGCCTTGATGCCCAGCTCCTGGTAGTAGGCCGTGAGCTGCTCTGCCAGCTTCTTGGTGAGCACCGTCACGAGCACGCGCTCGTCCCGGGCCACGGTCTTGCGGATCTCCTCCAGCAGATCGTCCACCTGGCTGCCCACGGGACGCACCTCGACGATGGGATCGACGAGACCCGTGGGGCGCACCACCTGCTCCACGAAGGCCCCGCCGCTCTGCTGCAGCTCGTAGTCGCCGGGGGTCGCGGAGACGTAGACCACTTGTTTGACCCGGCTCTCAAATTCTTCGAATTTGAGAGGACGGTTGTCGAGGGCGGATGGAAGGCGGAAGCCGTAGTCCACGAGGGTGGTTTTGCGGGAGCGGTCGCCGTTGTACATGCCGTGGAGCTGGCCCGTGGCCACGTGGCTCTCGTCCATGAAGACGATGAAGTCCTCGGGGAAGTAGTCCAACAGCGTGTGGGGCGGCTGGCCGGGCTGGCGGCCGTCCAGGAAGCGGCTGTAGTTCTCGATGCCGCTGCAGTGGCCCATTTCCTTCATCATCTCCACGTCGTAGATGACGCGCTGGTGGAGGCGCTGCAGCTCCACGATCTTGCCCGCGGCGCGGAATTCCTCCTCCCGGGCCTCCAGCTCGTCCTTGATGTCGCGGATGGCGGCCTTGAGCTTGTCTTCGGGCGTCACGTAGTGGGTCTTGGGCCAGATGGTGAGCTCGTCCAGCTTCTCGATCACCACCCCGCGCAGGGGGTCGATCTTCGAGAGGCGCTCCACCTCGTCGCCCCAGAGCTCGATGCGGTAGGCGACATCCTCGTAGGCCGGATAGACCTCCACCACATCGCCCCGGACGCGGAAGATCCCGGGCTCGAAGCTGAGGTGGTTGCGCTGGTACTGGATGGCCACCAGGTCCCTCAGCAGCATGGCGCGGTCGATGCTCTGGCCGGTCTTCAAGGTCACCGACAGGTTCAGGTACGAGCTGGGATCGCCCAGGCCGTAGATGCAGCTGACGGAGGCCACCACGATGGTGTCCCGGCGCTCCAGCAGGCAGCGGGTGGCGCTGAGGCGCAGCTTCTCCAGCTCCTCGTTGATCTTCGCGTCCTTGTCGATGAACAGGTCCCGCTCGGGCACGTAGGCCTCGGGCTGGTAGTAGTCGTAGTAGCTGACGAAGTACTCGACAGCGTTCTCGGGGAAGAACTGCTTGAACTCGCTGAAGAGCTGGGCGGCCAGCGTCTTGTTGGGCGCGAAGATGAGCGCCGGACGGCCGGCTCGGGCGATGGTCGAGGCCATCGTATAGGTCTTCCCCGAGCCCGTCACGCCCAGCAGCGTCTGGGCCTTGTCGCCCCGCTCCAGCCCCGCCACCAGCTGGGCGATGGCCTCGGGCTGGTCCCCGGCGGGCTGGTAGGGCGACACGAGCTTGAAGGGGATTGCCTTGGCCATGGGAAGAAAAGGAAAGCACGAAGACGCGAATAAAAAAAGAAAGAATAACCACTCAGGCAGAGGACCGCGGAGAGGGCGGAGACTGCGGAGAAAAGGCAGGCTTTCCTCTTCCGCGATCTCCGCTCATCTCCTCTTTTCTCTGCGAGTGTCTTCGTCCGTTCTGCTTTCGGTCTTCTTGGCGAATCGGCCTGCCGTTCAGACCTTCCGCAGGATCAGGCACCCGTTGGTGCCGCCGAAGCCGAAGCCGTTGTTCATGACGTATTCGGAATCCAGCTTGCCCGCCACGTTCGCGGTCACGTCAAGGTCGCATTCGGGGTCCTGGTGGTCCACGTTGATGGTGGGGGGGATCTTCCCGGTCTTGACGGCCATGACGGCGACAATGGTCTCCAGTCCGCCGGCGGCGCCCAGCAGGTGCCCGTGCATGGACTTGGTACTGCTCACCTTGATCTTCTTCGCATGGTCGCCGAAGACTTTCTGGATGGCCATGCACTCCAGCTTGTCGCCCACGGGGGTGCTGGTGCCGTGCATGTTCACGTAGCCCACTTCCTCGGGCGCGATGTCCGCGTCCTTGATGGCGGCGCGCATGACGCGCTGGCCCCCCTCGCCCTCGGGGGCCGGGCTGGTGATGTGGTTGGCGTCGCCGCTCATGCCGTAGCCGGCGACCTCGGCGTAGATCTTGGCGCCCCGGGCCTTGGCCAGCTCGTACTCCTCGAGGATGACAATGCCGGCGCCCTCGGCCATGACGAAGCCGTCACGGTCCACGTCGAAGGGCCGGGAGGCGCGCTCGGGCTCGTCGTTGCGGGTGCTGAGGGCCCGCATGGCGGCGAAGCCGCCCACACCGAGCTGGTTCACCACGGAGTCGCTGCCGCCGGCCATCATGCGATCCGCATAGCCGAAGGCGATGAGGCGGGCCGCGTCGCCGATGGCATGGGCGCCCGTGGCGCAAGCGGTGGCCACCGCGCTGTTGGGCCCCTGCAGGCCGTACTTGATGCTGGCCTGGCCGCTGGCCATGTTCACGATGAGGCTGGGAATGAAGAAGGGGCTGGTGCGGCGGGGGCCGCGGTAACCGTTGGCCTCGTCCCAGATGGTGCTGAGGCCGCCGATGCCGCTGCCGATGTAGGCCCCGAACACCTCCCGCTCGGCCTTGATGAGCTCCACCTGGTCGAAGCCCGCATCCACCCACGCCTCATGGGCCGCGCCCAGGGCGTACTGGATGAAGATGTCCATCTTCTTCTGTTCCTTCTTGTCGATGAAGGGGTCGGGGTTGAAGCCCTTCACCTGCCCCGCGATCTTGCAGGCGAAGTCCGTGGCGTCGAAGCGGTCGATGGGGCCGATGCCGCTTCTCCCCGCCAACAGGTTGTCCCAGGTTTCGGGCACGGTGAGGCCGCAGGGGTTGATGGTCCCCATGCCGGTGATGACGACGCGGCGACGCTGGACGGTCCTGGTCATGGATTCACCTCTTGGAACGGAAAACAAACGTGCCGCAGGGCCGTGGGGGCGCTGCGGCACGTCACGATCGCGATGGATCAGGCCTTCGCGTGCTTCTCGATGTAGGCGATGGCATCGCCCACCGTGCGGATCTTCTCCTGCTCGCTCTCGGGGATCTCGAGGCTGAAGGCCTCTTCGATGGCCATGATGATCTCGACGGTGTCGAGGCTGTCGGCGCCGAGGTCGTCCACGAAGTGGCTGGATTCGGAGATGGAATCTTCGGGCTTGGCCAGCTGCTCAGCAATGATCGCAATGACCTTCTTACGCACATCAGCCATCGTGGGCTCCTCCAAACGAACCTGGAAACCCTAACACACCCCCGACCCGTTGTCCAAACCCGGAGTAAAGACACCCGTCTCCCTCCCCGACGCGGCAGAAGGATTGCGCCGGGACCGGGGCCGTGGAGGATGGACCCATGCCCCGCCCCAAGACCCTTGAAGAACCCGAACATGGATGGCCCCTGGGATGGGGTGCCAGCCTGCGGGAGTTCCGCACGTTCCTGGCGGTGGAGCGGGGGCTTTCGCCCCACACGGCCTCGGGCTACCTCTCGGACCTGAACCATCTGGCCGCCTGGGCCTGCGGCCGGGAGGTCTCCCCCACAGATCTCACGCGGGACCACCTCACGACCTTCCTGGTGGCCCAGCAGTCCGAGGGCAAGGCTCCGCGCAGCCTGGCCCGGCTGAGTTCGAGTCTGCGCGCCTTCCTGTCCTTCCTGCGCATGGAAGGCGGCGAGGGGGCCGGTCCCGAGGCGGTGGTCAAGCCGCCGCGCCCCCCCCGCATCCTCCCCCGCACCCTGGGCGAAAGCCAGGTGGAGGCCCTGCTTCAGGCGCCGGACACCACCACCCCTCTGGGTGTGCGGGACCGCGCCTGGCTGGAGCTGCTCTACGCCTCGGGCTTGCGCGTGTCCGAGCTGGCCGAGCTCCCGGCCCTGTCCGTGTTCCTGGACGAGGGCTTCCTCAAGGTCATGGGCAAGGGCCGCAAGGAGCGCCTGATCCCCTTCGGGGCGGGCGCCGAGCACTGGATCCGCGCCTGGCTGGCGCTGCGCCCCGGCTTCAAGCCGAAAGGCGTGGAACTGTTCGTGGGCCAGCGGGGCGAGGGCCTCACGCGCCAGCACCTCTGGCGCCTGCTGAAGGGCTACGCGCGCACCGCGGGCCTTCGCCCGGAGGCCGTGAGTCCGCACGTGCTCCGCCATGCGTTCGCCACGCACCTCCTCGACCACGGCGCCGACCTGCGTGCCGTCCAGGCCATGCTCGGCCATGCCGACATCAGCACGACCCAGATCTACACCCACGTCCATCAGGCGAGGCTCCGCGCTCTCTATGACCAGATGCACCCAAGGTCAGCGCCCTGACCAAGAACGATCTGGGTCGGGCGAACAGGACTACCCCCCGATCGGGCGCGCCATCTAGGCGCGCCCTCCCGCTCCCGCTGCGCCTCCGGCTTGCGATCGCGGAGGGGGCCCCGTTGCCACGCACCTCCTCGACCACGGCGCCGACCTGCGTGCCGTCCAGGCCATGCTCGGCCATGCCGACATCAGCACGACCCAGATCTACACCCACGTCCACCAGGCGAGGCTGAGGGCACTTTACGATCAGATGCACCCGAGGTCGGCACCCTGACCAGGAACGATCTGGGTCGGACGAACTGGACTAACCCCCGATCCAGTGGATGAGAGGCCTCAGAGTTGCGTCAGCAACACGCCTCCCAGCACCAGCACGGCACCCACCGCGAAGGCCGGGGTGATGGCCTGCCCGTAGACGATCCAGGCAAGGATGGCCGTGGCCACGGGCTGGCCGTTGGTGGCGATGGCCACCCGGCTCGGTTCCTTGATGGAGAGGGCGTGGAACCAGAGCAGGTAGGACACCACGCTGGTCATCAGGCCCAGGTAGACCAGACCCACCCAGGCCACGGGAGGAACGGCGGCCACCTTCAGGCCCCGGAGGCCCAGGGCGCCGAGGGGCGCGAAGATCGCGAGACCGAAGAGGATGGACAAGGTGGTGGCCCGCTGGGCTCCATGCCTCTGCACCAGGGGCCGGCTCATCACGGTGTAGCCCGCCCAGGCGACCACCGCCACCAGCACCAGCAGGTCGCCCACGATCCACCGGGGCGGCAGGGCGCCGCCCGCCTTGCCGGAGAAGAGCACCAGCACACCGGAGAAGGCCAAGGCCAGCCCACCCAGCTTCCGCGGGCCCGGCCGCTCCTGGCCCCGGGCCCAGGCCAGCAGGAGCACCACGGTGGGTGTCAGCGCGTAGAGCAGGGCCGCATGGGAAGGCAGGGTGAAGGCCAATCCCCCGAGGAAGGCCAGCTGGTTCAGCGTCACACCCAGGAACCCCGCCCACAGGTAGGTCCGCCATTCCGACCGGGCCACGGACCACAGCTCCAGGTGTCGCAGCCACGCCAGGATCAGGAACCCCGCGCCGGCGATGAGGAAGCGCAACAGGCCCAGGGCGAGGGTCGGGATCGCGTCCGCGGCGGGCTTCCCCAACAGGTACGTGCCTGCGGAGATGAACGTGTGGAGCCCCATGACGGCGGCGAAGCGGAGGTTGCGATGGCCCATCCCTCCAGCATGGCCGCGGACGGGCAGGATGGCCGCCGAGGATTTGTGCATGGACCGCCCCTGGCGGAATGGGCGATGATGGGCCAGGAGCCGCGAACCCATGGCCGTCACCAAGACCCCCCGCAAGAAGCCCACCGCTGCAGCCGTCGGAGTGGAGAAACCCGCCCCCAAGGCGAAGGCCGCCCCCGCGAAGAAGGCCCCCGCCAAGAAGGTTGAGGCCACCGAACCCAAAGCCAAGAAGACCACCAAGGCCCCGGCGAAGGCCAAGGATGTGAAGGCTGTCGAGGTCGTGCCGGCGCCGGAACCCATCGCGCCTGCGGCTCCGGCCCCGAAGCCGGCCGCGAAGAAGGCCGCGCCCGCCGCGGCGCCGTCGGCCCTGGTGGATGCCCTCCTCGCCGCCATCCGCGAGGGGCGCGCCGTGGAGTTCATCTTCGCCGACGCGGATGCCAACGCGCCGCGCACCTTCGAACCCCGGCAGCTCACCTTCGACGCCCTCAGCCAGGCCTGGTACGTGTGGGGCTGGGACCGCCGCTACAACGCAGAGCGCCACCACCGGGTGGACCTCTTGGCTGAGGTGAACGAGGTGGAGGGCGTGGGCCGGGCGGCCCAGGGCCCCTACGCCGAAGGCACCCCCGCCAACCAGATCGGCGGCTGGCTGGGCGGTGAGCCCATCGCCGTGAAGGCCAGCCTGCTCAAGCAGTGGGTCTTCGCTGTGAAGCAGGCGCCTCCGGCCTTCCCCCGCTTCAAGATCGAGGAGCAGGGCGACGGCCAGGCCCTCGTGGCCTTCACGGCCACGGACCTCCGCGCCATCGCCCGCTGGGCCATGCAGTTCGGCGACGGCATCCAGGTGCTGGAACCCGCCCGGCTGGTGGACCGCATCAAGCAAGTGGGCGCCGTGTGGGCCGGCCGGGACCGTCAGGCCTCCGCGCCGGCGCCGAAGCCCGCGCCTCGGCCCGAGCCCGAGCCTCGCCGGCACGAGCCCAAGCATCACGCCGAAGCGAAGGCCGAAACGCGGCCCGAGCCCAGACCCCATCGCGAACCCCGCCCCGAGCGGGAGCGAGAGGAAACCCCCAAGGGCAAGCCCGGCAAGGTCGAGGTCATCCACTTCGACCGGCTGTAGGCCCGGTCAAGGCTGGGCGTCCTCCAGCTTCCAGCCTCGCTTGCCGGGCCAGAAGCCGTAGGCCTGTCCCAGCACATTGAAGGACACCCCGCGCAGCCGGGCGTCGGCCAGCACCCTCACCAGGATGTAGTTGAGGGGGATCACGGGCTTGTCCCGCCAGATGATCTCGGAGAGCTTCAGGTAGATCTTCCGGCGGGAGACCCGGTCCAGGGTGTAGCGCCCCTCCTCGAACAGTCGGTCCACCTCCGGATTCAGGTAGCTGCTCACGTTCGCCTTGGTGCGATAGCCCTCCTTGGTGAACAGGGGGGCATCCACGTCGGGATCCAGGGAGGTCGTCCAGCCGTACGACCAGATGTCCCCGTCGTGATTCGTGGACTTCTCCGTGAGCGCCTCGAAGGTCAGCCGCCGGACCTCGATGCGCATGCCCACCTTCGCAGCTTCCTCCGCGAGGAGGCGCGCCGTGCTGCGGCTGACGGAGGTGTTCTGCTCGTAGGCCACCAGGCTGAGGGGCCGGCCGTGCGCGTCATGCCGGATCCCATCGGCGCCCATCCGCCACCCGGCGGCCTCCAGGATCGCCTCGGCCCGCCCGATCTGGGGCAGCGGTCGCGGGGTGTCGTCGTGGGCCCAGTTCTCGGGGGGCCAGAAGGCGGAGGCGAGCCGGGCCGGGAAGAAGCGCCGGGCGCGCGCCAGCTCCTGCCAGGGCACCAGCTCCGCCAGGGCCTGGCGCAACGCGACATCGCCCAGCAGGCTCAGCTTGGGATCGCAGTTGAGGAAGAAGGCCCCGAAGGCCGCCTGGGGCACCGAGAAGGCCTGGAGGCGTCCCCCGCCCTGGGCGCCCTTCCGGACCAGGTAGTGCGGCAGGGCTCTCACCAGGGCGTAGTGGTACCGGCGCTCCAGAAGGGCCTGGACGAGGTTCGTCTCCTCTGACGAATCGATGAACTCGAAGGCGGGCCAGACACCAGGATGGGCCCCGCGATAGCCCGGCCAGAGCTCCAGCCTCAGGTGCGTGGTGGTGGCTTTGCCGACGACCCGGTAGGGCCCCGAACCCACCGGCTGGAAGTTCACGGGGTTGGACTGGGGCTTCGGGCCGACCTGGTAGTGGCGCCGGGGCACGGGAATGAAGTTGTAGAGATCGGAGAGGAGCGTGCCGCGAGGCCGGGCCAGGCGGATGCGCACCCGCAGGGGCCCCTCGGCCTCCAGGCGATCCAGGGAGGCCACCCCGCCGGCCGTATCGGCGATGGCCCGTACCTGGGGCATGCGGAGGGCCTTCCAGGTGAAGACGAGATCCTCGGCCTCGATGGGGGTCCCATCCTGCCAGGTCATGCCGGGGCGCAGGTCGAGGACGACCTCCCGCCCGTCCTTGAGGACCGTCCACCCCTGCAGCAGCCCGGGGATGAACGTCCCCTCGGCGTTCATGGTCACCAAGCGGTCGAAGACGAGATCCACCGCCTCGCCATCCGTGTCCCGGGTCATGAGGAGGGGGTTCAGCGTGGTCCAGCCGTCCACCGCCACCCGGATGGGCTCAACGGCGCCCAGGCCCCAGAAGAGGCAGACGGTCAGGAGGAGGGAACGCCATGGCATCGTGCCCCTTCCATCGGTCGAATCGCGATGGGACTGAAATCTACTCCTTGGCGGCGGTTTCCACCAACTCCACCAGGGCCTCCGCCATGCGCTCGCCGGCCCGGGGCGGATTCTCCACCACGGTCCCTACCAGCTTCTGCCCGCCTCCCGGCTGGGTGGCGAACAGGTAGAAGGTCGGCACGCGGACCACCGGCTGGGGGGCGCAGCCCTTGGGCCACTGGGCCTCCGTGAGCAGCTTGTCCCGATAGACGCCCAGGTAGTGGACCTCGATGAAGGAACTGGGCTCTGCTTCCAGGGCCAGCAGGTCCGGCAGCTGGTACTGGCTGTCCCCGCACCAGGACCCGAAGACGGCGACCAGCGTGAGGGGCCGGCGCACGGCCTTCCATCGAGCCGTCAGCTCGGTCGCCAGTTGGGTCCGGGCCAGGGTCTCCCGGAAGACGGCCCGGTGGGCCAGGATCTCCTTCGCGGTCGTGGGCCCCAGCAGCAGGGGCTGGTGGTCCCTCGCATCGCAGGGCAGGCCGCCCGGCGTGGTGGCGGGGATCGGGGGTGGCACCGCGGGCGGCTCCGCCTGCAATCCCAGGGTTCCTAGGGCCAGGAAGACAGCTTTCATGGGAATCTCCGGATGCCAGTCTAGCCTTGCGATAAACTTGACTCAATCACTCAAGAATACTAGCCTGGAACCTGGAGACGGTTTCGTGAAGATCTCGGCCCGAGGCAGGTACAGCATGCAGGCCCTGTTCGACTTGGCCCACCACAGCCACGGCCAGCCGGTGCCCCTGCATGTGATCGCCGAGCGCCAGAAGCTCTCCCTGCCCTTCCTGGAGCAGATCTTCAACAAGCTCAAGAAGGCCGGTGTCGTCGCCAGCGTCCGCGGCCCCAAGGGCGGCTACATCCTCACGCGGCCCTGCAACCAGGTGAGCGTGGGCGAGATCCTGCGCCTCACGGACAGCGGCTTCTATGCCGTGGCCAAGGAGGATCCCCAGGCGGCCGGCCAAGCCCTGGCGGCCGATGAGCGCATGAGCCTCATGCTCTGGAACCGCCTCTCCGACCACATCTCCGCCTTCATGGAGAAGGTGACCTTCGCGGACCTCTGCTCCGAGACCTCCAGCAACACCTGCCCCGACTGCACATGCCCCGAGTATGTGAAGGATGTCCAGGGCCAGATGATCCGAGGCGAGCGCAAAGCCTGCGGCGTCATCTGAGCCCACCGCAGGCAGTGCTGCTTCACCCCTTCCCCTTCACGCACAGGCACGAGGTCTCAGCCCGCACCTGCGCCCGGACCTGGGCGCGCCGGAGGTCCTCCCCCGCGGCGGAGGCCTCGGCCTCGCGGCCCTGGGCTGCCAGCGCCTTCTGGAGTCCCAGCAGGGACCAGTAGTTGGCTGGATAGGCGCGGAGATCGGCCCGGTAGACGGATTCAGCATCCTTGGCACGGCCCGCAGACAGGAGCACGGCCCCCAGGGCGTGGCGGGCGGGAACGACACAGGCGGGAGGCTCGTCGTACTTCAGGGCGTCCTCCAGGCGGACCGCCTCCTGCAGGCGCTGGACGGCCTCCTCCACCCGGCCCTGGCCGAAGGCGATCTCGCCCGCCAGGAAGGCGCGGGACACCTGCATCACCTGGCGGGCGTTGTTGGAACCCCAGAGGTGGCTCTCCGGAATGTGCGGGAGGGCCGCCTCGAAGGCCGCCTGCGCCTTCAGTGCCTCCTCATTTCGTCCCGTCGCGGCGAAGGCCGTGCCCCGCAACGCGTGCCAGCTGGCGGTGGCCAGAGGCAGCCGGGCGTCCGGCGCGGGCTCCGCCAGCAGCTCGTCCCAGAGGCCGAACCGCTTCAGGGCCTCCCAGTGCCGGGTGGCGAAGGCCTCGGCAAAGGTGGCGTTGGCCACCACCCAGTCCAGGGGAAAAGCCGTCACCACGGCCTTGGTCTGGGCCAGGGCCACCTCCTTGCGGCCTTCCATGAGGGCCGTGTAGGCCAGGAAGTCCGCGTTGTGCACCATGTAGATCCCGTAGAAGCCGATCTCCGGCTGCCGGGTCCGGTAGCGGCCATCGGCTTCCATGGCGCGCTCGTTGGCCTCGGCCGCCCCGCCCCAGTCGCCGATCCGCGCGTAGATGTGGCCGGGCATGTGGATCAGGTGCCCCGCGTCGGGCACCAACCGGCGCAGGCGGTCGGCCGCGGCCTTGGCCCGCTCGGGATGCGGCGAGCCCTCATAGGCGTGGATGGTGAGGTGGAGGGCCAGGGGATGGTTCGGAGCCAGGGCCAGGGCCCGGCGGAGGGCGGCCAGGATCTCGGTGGTGCCGGGCTGGGGCTCGCCGGCCCGGGTCCACTGGTCCCAAGGACGCACGTCCATGAGGGCCTCCGCGTAGAGGGCCGCCACATCGGCATCCTTGGGGAAGCGCGCGGCCACCCGGCCCATGGCCTGCGCGTAGGCCGCGTCCAGGGTGCTGCGGTCCGCGGGGTTGGGCATGGCGTAGCGGGCTCCCAAGGCCTCGATGAGGGCCCGCTCCACGGGCGGCGCCCCGCCCACACCCTTGCGAGCCTGGCCGAGGGCCTCCCAGGCGGCCTTGGCCTGGGCCTCGTCCATGACGGGGTTGTTGATGTGGGGGCCGTTCACCAGGGCCAGGCCCCACCAGGCCATGGCGCAGCCGGGATCCAGGCGCAGCGCTTCCTGGAAGGCCCGGGCCGCGGCCTCGTGGTTGAAGGCGTAAGCCCAGACCAGCCCCTGGTCGAAGGCCGCCTGGGTGCCCTGCACCTGAGTGGCGATGCGCCGGTGGTGCCGGCCCAGATCGTAGGGTCGCCAGGGGGCCGGGGCCGTCCTGGGTTCGGGAGGGGCGGCGGTGCCCAGAGTGCAGGCAAGGAGGAGCGCACAGAGGATGAAGCCCATGGTTTACCTCTCGAAACAGATCGGTGCCAACCATAGTTTGATAGGAGGAATAAGGCAATATTATCGTTTTCGGAATCAATAAGGACGCCTCGTTGCAATGGTATCGTTTTCATTTGGATGTACCCCGCATGAGCAACCCCTGCGCCCTCCCCAGCCTGGCCCTGCCACCCACAGAGGCTGAGCTGAAGACCCTGCCCCGGCTCGAGAAGAAGATCGCCCGCCGCCTGGGTGAGACCAACGCCGCCTACCGCCTCATCGAGGACGGCGACCGCATCCTCGTGGCCGTCAGCGGCGGGAAGGATTCCTGGGCCCTGCTCGACGTGTTGGAGCGGCTGCGGAAGCGGGCGCCCGTCACTTTCCAGGTGGAGGCCGTCACGGTGGATCCGGGTTTCCCCCAGTTCAACCCCGATCCCATCGCCGAGGTGTGCGAGCGTCTCGGCGTGCCCCACCACATCATTCCGGCCCCCATCGACAAGATGGTGCGCAGCAAGCCCGAGGAGCTGCCCTGCATCATCTGCTCCCGGCTGCGGCGCGGCGTGCTCTACTCCTTCGCCAAGCAGCGCGGCTTCTCGAAGATCGCCCTGGGCCACCACCTGGACGACCTGCTGGAGACCCTGCTCATCAACCTCTTCTTCGAGGGCCGACTCAGCACCATGCCCCTGCGGCTGGAGAGCGACGATGGCGCCAACACGGTCATCCGCCCCCTGGGCACCTGCGAGGAGAAAGACCTGCAGCGCTACGCGTGGCTGCGCGGCTTCCCCATCGTGCCCTGCGGCTGCCCCCTCTGCGGCTGCTCCAGCCTGGAGAGCCGCCGCAAGCAGGTGAAGGAGCTCATTGCGTCCATGGAGGGTGGCATCCCGCGCCTCAAAGCCTCGATGCTCGGCGCCATGGGCAACGTGAAGCTGAGCCACCTGCTGGATCTGAGCCAGGGGGCGCTGAGCGCGAAAGGCGTGGACGAGGCTGTGGAGCGGCTGGGGTAGACGCCTCGGAACCGGATCAGAACATGCCGGGCCGGGCCTGCCGGATGGCCTGCATGATGGTGTCCCCGGCGAACCAGAAGGCCAGGCCGAGGCAGGAGCCGAGGCAGAACAGGAAGATGAGGCCGGGGATCCAGGCGCCGGCCACTCCGCGCCAGGTCTCCACCCGATGGGTCCGCGCCAGCATGATCCCCTGGTAGGTCGTGGGCAGGATGAACAGCAGCAGCCCCGCCAGCGCCTGGAAGACCTGGCCCGCGAAGCCCGGAAGCGACTTCCCGAGGTTGAAGGGGAAGAGGATCCAGGCGAGCACACCGGCGGTGTACAGCGTGGACCGGAGGGATGAGCTCAGCCCGTGGCCATGCCTCGTGCCCCGCGCCATCCAGAGCCCCGCGTGGTTGAGGAGGCCTCCTACGAGGCCGCCGATCAGCAGACCCACGGGTGCGAACACCAGGACAGACACGACGGCCATGACCAGCAGGAATCCTTGGGCCGGGCGGCCGGGCGGCAGGTTCAGCCAGGCCATCCAGAACGGCGTCCGGGGCAGGAACACGGCCAGAAGGCCCGGGATCACGGCCGGCAGATATCCCAGGAGGCACATGAACCAGAGGGGCGATCCGAGGCCATCCGTCCCCCGAAGCGCCTCGCCCGCCCGCTCCCGGTCCCGGAGGATCCAGCGGAAGGTCTCCAGGATCCGCGTCCCCAGGTCCGGATAGGCAACCTTGTCTTCGAAGGGCACGAGCGGACCCGCGGATGGGGAAGGGACATCCTCCAGGAACGCCTGGGGGGGTGCGTAGTGATCGTGGTCCATGGAAGCCTCGGGGGGTGTCACTCCACCCTAAGCCACAGCCCCTTGAGATAGAACCCCTCCGGGTGGTTCAGCGCGTAGGGATGATCCGCGGGCTGCCCCAGATGGGCCAGGACGCGGGCCTCGCGGCCGCTCTCCAGCAGGGCCGTCCACACGGCCTCCTGGAAGCGCATGCGGTCCAGGTGCTGGCTGCAGGAAAAGACCCACAGGAAGCCCCCGGGGGCCGTGGCGCGAGCGCCCAGGCGGAAGACGTCCTTGTAGGCCTTGAAGGCCTTGTCCACGTCCTTGCGTTGCTTGGCGAAGGCGGGCGGATCCACGATGACGCGGTCCCAGCCCCCGGGTTCGAGTTGGCGCATGAGCTCGAAGGCATCGCCCTCCATGCGGACATGCACCGCGGGATCCAGACCATTCGCCACCCAGTCCCGCTCGGCCTGGTCCAGCGCCGGGGCGCTGATGTCGAGGGTGGCCACCTGCGAGGCGCCGCCCAGACCCGCGTGGATGCTGAAGCCGCCGGTGTAGCCGAAGGCGTTGAGCACCCGGCAGCCCTCAGCGTGGGCGCCCACCTGCAGCCGGTGCACTCGCTGGTCCAGGAAGAAGCCCGTCTTCTGGCCCCGCAGGAGGTCCACGCTCAGTTTCGCGGCGCCCTCGTGCACCGTCACGGGCCCGCCCAGGCTGCCCTTGAGCAGGCGGTTCACCGGCTCCAGCCCCTCTTCCTTCCGGCCGGACTGGCTGCGTTCCACGAAGGCGGTGATGCCCTCGCGCTTGCCGAGCTCGAAGAGAATGGGCCACCAGATGTCGCGCAGGGCCTCCAGGCCCGCTGTGCCCACCTGGAGCACCAGCGCCTGGGCATAGCGATCCACCACCAGGCCCGGCAGGCCGTCGCCCTCGCCGAACACCCAGCGGCAGCCGCCTTCGGGGCTCCACAGTCCCAGATCCTTGCGCAGCCTCAGGGCGGATTCGAACCTCGACCGGAAGAAGGCCTCGTCCAGGGGCGCGTCCTCGAAGCGGAAGATCCTCGCCGCCAGCGGGTTCGCAGGGTTCGCCGTGCCCACGCCCAGCACCTGGCCGGAGTCATCAGCCAAGCGCACCAGGGTCGATTCCGAGGGCCGCGCCAGGGCACCGGAGAACACCCAGGGGTGGCGCTTGGAGATCAGCCCCTCCTTGCCGGGCTTGAGGCGGAGCAGCGGGTAGGGCCAGCGGGGCGCGTTCATGGCTCCAGGGTACTTGATAGTCTTGAGGGATGCGCCGCTTCGCCCTGCTTGCCCTCCTCCTCGCCCTCCTGCCCCTGAGGGCCGATGCTCCGAAGCCCGAGGCGGGCCCCGTCCTGCTCATCAGCGAAGACGGCCTGGGCGCCGACCAGTTCCGCCCCGATACCATGCCGCTGCTCTGGGCCCTCGCGCAGGGTGGCCGACGCGGAGCGGTGCTCCCGCCCTTCCCCGCCACCACCTTCAATGGGCACGTCACCCTGGCCACGGGCTGCTGGCCCGAGCACCACGGCGTGGTGGCCAACGGCTACCTGCGGCCGGGGGATCGGCAGCGCGTCCCCGCCGCCAATCGGGTGGAGGACATCCTGCGGGAACCGCTGTGGGTGGCGGCCACGCGCAGCGGCATCCGTACCGCCGTCTTCCACTGGGTGGGCGCCTCGGGCCCATGGGAGGGCGTGGCCCCCTGGCGCATGCAGCCCTTCAAGCTCGGCGTGCCGGATGCCGAGGGTCTGGCCTTCTGCGAAGCGGCCCTGGCGGACGGCGCTCGGCTGGTGATGGCCTACCTCTCCGGCAGCGACGAAGAGGGTCACCTGAAGGGTCCCCAAAGCCCCGAGGCCGTCGCCAAGCTGCGGGCCATCGACGCCGAGCTTGCCCCCTGGCTGGCGCGCATGCGGGCCGCCCATCCGGACCTGCGGGTGATCCTCACGGCGGACCACGGCATGGTCCCCATGAAGCGGCGCGTGCACCTGCCCACTGTCCTAGACGGCATTCCTGTGGACCTCATCACCCACGGCGGCAGCGCCTACGTCTACCTGAAGCAGCCCGGGGACCGGGCCCGCGCCCTGGCCAGCCTCCGCAAAGCCGGCTTGAAGGCCTGGCCCCGCGAAGCGGTGCCCGCCCGCTACCACCTGGGCGGCAGCCCGCGGGTGGGCGATGTGGTCGTCCTGGCGCCCCTGGGCACCTGGCTATCGCAGGCCCGCAGCAGCCGCGAGGATGAATCCGAGCGCCACGGTCGCGCCGGCGCCCACGCCTACGGCCCCGAGTCCGCGCCCATGCGCTCCTGGCTGGTGGTGCTGGGCGCGGGTCAGGGCCTCCTGGCGGACGTGCCCGCCTGGGACATCGCCCCCACCGCGGCCGCATGGCTGGGCGTGACGTGGGCGCAAGTCCCGGACGGCAAGCCCGTGGCGGCGCTGGTCCGCTGATCGGCCTCTCCAACGGCAACCGAGGAACGCGAAGAGCGCGAAAACGCCCTAAGGGGCGTGCGAAGAGCGCAAAAAGAATCCGATCGAATTGGAGGTGCCCTTTCGCGTCCTCCTGCGTATGTCTTCGCGTCCTTCGCGTTCGTCTTTTCCAGCGGGAACGCTGAGTCAGCGGATGAGCGCCAACAGCACCTGCGCCAGGACGATCTTGAGAATGGTGGCCAGGGGGTAGACCGTGGCGAAACCCACGTTGGGCATCTCGTTGCCCGTCTGGTGGTTCGCGTAGCCCAGCACCACCGGCTGGGTGTGCGTGCCTGCCACGATGCCGAACATCACGTTGAGGGGGATGCCGAAGCCCTTGTGTCCGATGAGCATGGTGAGCGAATCGGCCATCAGGCAGACCAGGAAGGCGGCGCCCAGGAAGAGGGGCAGCACGCCGGCGTTGCCGGCCACGATGGCCCGGAAGCCCTCGCCGGAGATCACGCCGATGCCCGCCGCGAACAGCACCAGCCCGAACTGGCGGATGGTGTGGTTGGCGCTGTAGGGGAAGTTCCAGACCAGGGGCCCGATGCGGTGGAAGCGGCCGAGGATCAGCGCCACGGCCAGGGGCCCGCCCGCGAAGCCCAGCTTGAAGACGATGCCGTGGCCCAGCGGGATGGGCAGCTGGCCCAGGGCCAGGCCCGCCGCCAAGCCCATGGCGAAGGTGAGGAAGCTCACCTCGCTGAGGGCGCGGTAGCTGTCTCCGAAGAAAGTTTCGATGGCCTCGATGTTGTCTCGGCGCGTCGTAACGCGCACCCGATCGCCCAACTCCAGCACCGTGTCGCCGGCCGGCACGAACCAGAGATCCCCGCGCCGCACGCGGGTGATGATGGCCTGGCGCTTGTTCACCAGGTCCAGCTTGCCGAGGGGCACGCCCACCACCTCCCAGTTGGAGACGAAAACGCGGGTGGCATCCAGCGCGCTCTGGTCCCGGTCCAGTTCCACATGGCTGCGCTCGCCGATGAGCGCCGCCACCTGGACGAGATCGTCCGGCGAACCCACCACCGTCACCAGGTCGTCCAGCTTTAGCCGGAAGTCCGGCCCCGGCAGGAGCAGCTCCGCGTTGCGAAGCACCCGGCCGAAGACCACCTGGAAGCGGCCGGCGGCACGGATCTCCCGCTTCGTCAGGGACTCTGCCCCGGGTCGCGTCACCCTCAGGGTCCAGACCTCCAGCTTGTGGTGGCCTGTCTGGTAGTCCTTGAGGCCGTCCGCCTCCTCCCGCAGGTTCACGCGGAAGAGCCTCGGGCTCACGAGGATGACCAGCATGGGCACTAGGACGCCGATGGGGTAGGCGATGGCGGAAGCCACCGTGGGCTGGGCCAGTTCCAGGGGGCCCGCGCCCATGGACTTCACTCGCTCGATGACGCCCGCCAGGGCGGGCATGTTGGTGAAGCTGCCCGTGAGCAGGCCCGCCGCGTAGCGGGCGTTGAAGCCCATCAGGCGGGCCAGCAGCACCACGAAGGCCATGGAGGCCGCCATCACCAGGACGACCACGGCATTCTTCTTCATGCCCTCGCGGCTGAAGGCAGCCCAGAAACTGTGCGAGATGGAGAGCCCCATGGCGTAGACGAAGACGGCCAGGCCCAGCTCGTAGACCAGTTTCATCTCCCGGGAGATGTCCTTCTTGAGGCCCGGATCCAGGCCCGGCGCCATCACGAGCGCACCCAGGGCTATGCCCGCGAAGAGGATGCTGGCGATGCCGAAGGAGGCTCCTGCGATCCGGATCTTGCTGATGGGGTACCCGAGCGCTACCACCGCGAACAGCATCAAGAGCGGGTTGTGCGCGAAGAAGAAGAGGGTCTGCTCGATCATGGCCGCCCCGCTCAGGATCACCTGGGGATCATGTCAACCGCCGGATGGCCGCCGCCAGGGCCTCCACCTCGCCGGGTCGCGCATCCGGGAGCATCGAGAACCGAAGCACCGAGCGCGCGTCGTCCGAACTATACCCCAAGGTCATGATTGCGTGGCTGGGCTTCACGGCCCCGCTGTGGCAGGCGCTCCCCGTGCTGACGGCGAAACCCGCCAGATCCAGGGAGGCATGCAGAGCCTCGCCGTTGCGGCCCCGGAACAGGAGGCAGCTGGTATTGGGCAGGCGTGGCTGCCCCTGGCCGATGACCTCGATGCCCCGGTTCCAGGATGTGATTTCGGTCTCGAAGGCATCCCGGATCGGTGCCAGGACAGCGTTCATGGCTTGACGCTCCGTCAAGTGCCGGACGGCCGCCGCCAGGCCCAGGATGGCCGGCAGGTCCTCGGTGCCGCCACGTCGGCGGCGCTCCTGGGGTCCTTCCATGACGGCCTCCCAGGGCAGGCCCGGCCGCATCCACAGCAGGGCCGCGCCCCGGGGCCCGCCCATCTTGTGCCCACTGAACACGGCGGCATCGCAGTCCGACAAGTCCACCGGAACCTTGCCCCAGGCCTGACAGCAATCCTTGATGCGGACGGCATCCAGGACCGAAGGCATGGCGTAGAGAATCCCCGTCTCGTTGCTGGCGGCCATCTGCACCACCGTGGCGCAATCCGCCGGCACTTCCGGTAGCCAGGCCACCCGAGACCAGTCCCGCAGGGGGTTCAGGCAGGCGCTGTGCTCGCCGGGAAAGACCGCTGCCGGACGGTCGCCCAGGGCGCCGTGGAGCCCCCGGATGAGCAGATGCAGGGTCTCGGTGGCGCTGGCGCAGAACACCAGCTCCCCCGGCGCCACTCCCAGGGAGGCCGCGAGCTCCCGGCGGGCCTCCTCGAGATGGAACCGCGCCCGCTGGCCCTCCCGGTGCGTGCTGGTGGGGTTGGCCCAGTCTTCCGCCATGGCCCGCCGCACCGCCTCCACCGCGTCCGGATGGGGCGGTGTCGTGGCGTTGGCGTCGAAGTAGAGCCTGGACATGACATCAATGTACCCTGGGCCCATGCCCAAATCCCTGGAAGGCAAGCTCGTCGTCGCCATCTCAAGCAGGGCCCTCTTCGATTTCGAGGAGGAGAACCGGGTCTTCGAGGAATCCGACGACCGGGCCTACATGGAACTCCAGCTCTCCCGCCTCGACGTGCCCGCGCAACCCGGTGTGGCCTACCCGCTGGTGAAGAAGCTGTTGGCCTTCAATGTCGGGAACGAGGGCCGGGTGGCCGTGGTGATCCTCTCCCGAAACGACCCCGTGAGCGGCCTGCGCGTGTTCCGCAGCGCCCAGGAGGCCAACCTTCAGCTGGAGCGCGGTGTCTTCACCCGGGGCCGCAACCCCTACCCCTACCTGACCTCGCTAGGGGCGAACCTGTTCCTGTCAGCCAAGGAGGAGGATGTCCGCGCCGCCCTCAACGCCGGCTTCGCCGCCGCGCGGGTCTATCCCGACAGCGCCCTGGCCGCGGACCGGCACCCGGACGAGATCCGCATCGCCTTCGATGGTGACGCCGTGCTCTTCAGCGATGAGGCGGAGCGCGTCTACGCCGAGAGTGGCCTGGCAGCCTTCCAGGCCCATGAGATCAAGCACGCGGCCACCCCCCTGCCCCCGGGGCCCTTCAAGCCCCTCCTGGAAGCCCTGCAGCCCCTGCAGGCGGCGGTCCCCGACGCGCCCATGCGCATCCGCACCGCCCTCGTCACCGCGCGCAGCGCCCCCGCCCACGAGCGCGCCATCCGCACCCTCATGGCCTGGAACATCCAGGTAGATGAGGCCATGTTCCTGGGCGGCCTGGAGAAGGCCGACTTCCTGCGGGAGTTCGAGCCCGACTTCTTCTTCGACGACCAGACGGGCTACTGCGACACCGCCGCCAAGGTGGGGCCCACGGGGCATGTGATTAGCGGCGTGAAGAACGAGACCGGAAAAGGCTGAGACACCTCAGACACCTTCCGCGGCCTTCGCCAGGGCCGCGTGGAACTCGGCCTTGCCCATGAGCTTCCGGACAGCGCCCGGCAGGGCCTGCTCGTAGGCCTGCTTCACGTTGCCTCCCCCGAACACGCCGGCGGCGTGCTTGAAGGAGTCCATGACGGTGTCGGTGTACACCTCCCGTCCCTGGGCGTCCCGGATGCGCACCAGGAAGCTCACCTCGGCCAGGCTGTCGCCGGAGAAGAACCCTGAGTTGTACCGGTGGATGAAGGTCAGCAACTCGATCTGAAGGGGCACCTTCCCGCCTTCAAGGTCGTATCCCCGGGCCCGCAGTTCCATCTCGACCGCGCGCTTCAGCAGCGGGAGCACCTCCTCGTCGTTGAAGATGGGGGCGGTCTCGGCACCGAAGGCGTTGATCTTCTTGGCCACCTCCCGCGTCGGGTTGGGCCGCAGATCCTTGACCTCTACCTTGACCTTGATGGACTCGGCGCCCTTCACCTTCTCGACCGAGACGGGTCCCGGGTAGGCGATGTGGATGGTCTCCGTGGTGAAGGCGCAGCCCAGGCCCATCGCCAGGCAGATCCCCGCGCCAGTGCTTCTGAGGAACATGCCCGCGTCCATGGCTCCTCCTGGTATAAAACTGACTTCATTTTACACCTTGTCGTCAAATACGCCGGCTGCGGTGCGATTCAAACCCGCGCCACTGCTAGACTCGGACCATCCGGAGGATCCATGTCCCGCAAGCTGGTGGAGTGCGTGCCGAACATCTCGGAAGGTCGGGATGCCGCGAAGATCAAGCAGGTGACGGACGCCATCGCGGCCGTGCCGGGCGTGCAGATCCTCGACGTGGATCCGGGGGCGGACACCAACCGCACGGTCATCACCTTCGTGGGCGAGCCCGAGGCCGTGCTGGACGGCGCCTTCGCCTGCATCCGGGAGGCGGCCAAGGCCATCGACATGCGCCAGCACCACGGGGCCCACCCCCGCATGGGCGCCACGGACGTGACCCCCTTCGTGCCCGTGGAGGGCGTGACCATGGAGGACTGCGCGGAGCTGGCGCGGCGGCTTGGGAAGCGCGTCGCCGCCGAGCTGGCCATCCCCGTCTACCTCTATGAATCCGCCGCATCCCGGCCCGAGCGCCGCAACCTGGCCGAGGTGCGCCGGGGCGAGTACGAGGGCCTGGAGAAGAAGCTCCAGGATCCGGCCTGGCAGCCCGACTTCGCCGCCCCGCACAACCCCCAGGCCGGGGCCTGCATCATCGGCGCCCGGGAGTTCCTCGTGGCCTACAATGTCACGCTGAATTCCAACGACAAGGCTCATGCCACGGACATAGCCTTCGAGCTGCGCGAGAAGGGCCGCGTGGCCCGCCGCGGCCGCGTGAAGCCCTACTACCAGGCCGGCGAGCTGATCTTCTACGCCGAGGGAAGCTTCCCCTGCGGCAACTGCGACTTCACCGGCGCCACCTGGCAGGAGACCGTGGACCACTGCGCCGCCGCCCACGGCTACGACCTTCCGGCCCTCATGCGCCTGAACGACGCGGATCCCGCCAATCCCGTGGGCCAGAAGGTCCGCCGCCGGGGCCTCTACGATCACTGCAAGGCCATCGGCTGGTATGTGGACACCTACCGCCGCGCCCAGATCAGCATCAACCTCACGAATTACAAGGAGACGGCGCCCCACACCGTGCTGGAGGCGGCCCGCCGCCTTGCCGCCGAGCGCGGGCTCGTCGTCACCGGCAGCGAGATCGTGGGCCTCGTGCCCTTCCAGTGCCTGCTGGCCTCGGGCCGCCACTACCTGAAGGCCATGGGCAAGTCCACAGGGGTGCCCACCTCCGACATCCTCCAGACGGCTGTGTTCTCCATGGGCCTCGGCGACGTCGCGCCCTTCGAGGTGGAGAAGAAGGTGCTGGGCCTGCCCACCTACGATGCGAAGGCCCTCGTCTCCATGCCCGTCCACGCCTTCACGGACGAGGTCAGCCGCGACACCCCGGCCCCCGGCGGTGGCTCCATCGCGGCCCTGGCCGGCAGCCTGGGCGCGGCCCTGGCCAGCATGGTGGCCAACCTGGCCCAGGGTGGTCCCGATGCCGAGAAGGACGCCAAGCTCATCACCCTTGCCGAAAAGGCCCAGGCCCTCAAGGACCGCCTCATGGTGGCCGTGGACGCCGACACCAACGCCTTCAACGCCTTCATGGACGCCCGCCGCCTTCCCGACGCCACGCCCGAGCAGAAGGCCGCCCGGCACGAGGCCATGCAGGCCGGTCTCAAGGTGGCCATCGAGGTTCCCCTGGATACGGCGAAGGCCAGCTTCGAGGCCCTGGAACTGGCCGGCGAGGCCGCCCGCCTGGGCAAGGTGGCCTCCATCACGGACGCGGCCGTGGGCGCACAGATGGCCCATGCCGGCGTGCGCGGCGGCATCTGGAATGTCGTGATCAACCTCAAGGACATCACGGACGCCGCCTATGTGTCCGACATGCAGGCCCAGTGCTCGGATCTGCTCGCCCGGTCCACGGAGAAGCTGGCCGAGGTCGCGGCCTTCGTGGACCAGAAGCTGCTGGACCGACTGCAGAAGGCCAAGAAATAGCCAGGTCCACCCCCGAAGGCCTTCTCAAATCCCCGCCAGCGCCCGGCTCACGGCCTTCCCTCTGCCGGCCGCCCTTCCTGGAGTGATCAAGCATGAAGTTCATCATCGTGGGCGGAACCTCGGGAATCGGTCTGGCCACGGCCAGGATGGCCGTGGAAGCCGGCCATTCGGTGATCGCGGCGGGCCGCGATCCTGAAAAATTCGCCGCGGCCCAAGCCGTCGGGGCCAGCACGGCGCAGCTCGATGCAGGCGACCCGACGGCATGCAGCCGCCTGTTCTCGGCAGCGGGGCCCTTCGACCACCTGGTGCTCTGCCCTTCGGGCTCGGCCGGGGCCGGTCCCTTCCGCGACCTGGCTCTCGACGACCTCCGGAAAGGCTTCGAGGGCAAGTTCTGGCCGCAAGTGACCTGCGCCCAGGCGGCACTGCAGACGCTGAAGGTCGGAGGATCGATCACCTTCGTCGGCGCCATCTCCGCGCGCGCGCAGAAACCCGGGACCTCGGGGCTCGCCGCCATCAACGCGGCCCTGGAGGCAATGGTCCCCATCCTGGCTTCCGAGCTCCGGCCCACGCGGGTGAATGCGATCGTCCCCGGGGTGGTCGACACGCCCTGGTGGTCGCGTGTCTCCGAGGCGGCCCGGAAGGACCTGTTCGAGCAGCTCGCCCGCGAGGTCGCCGTGGGCCGGGTCGGAACCCCGGAGGATCTGGCCAGCGGGATCCTGTTCCTGGCGACCAACACCTTCATCACCGGCACCATCCTCGATTGCGATGGTGGATGGAAGCTGAAGAACGTCTGAGCCCGGGCGGCACCCTGCGGCTCGCCTCCGATTCAGTCCGCCATCCAGAAGAACAGGGCCGTCATGCGCTTGGTGGCGAGGTCATGGCCGAAGTAGCCGCTGGCGGAGTGCACCAGGTCGGCCCGGTAGAGCAGCAGGCGGTTGAACGCGTTCGGCACGGAGACATCCGGATGCCAGGCCTGCAGCGGCAGGCCGGTCACGCCCAGGGCCTCTCGCAGGTTGGCGTGCGGCGGCGGGCAGAGGTTCCCACCCAGGGCGCCGTTGGGATAGCGCAGGCGGAAGAAGGTCGTGCCCGCGGCCGCCGGCGCCTTCGGTGTCAGGTAGATCACGGCGGCGTAGCGGCAGAGCCGCCGGGAGTCCGTATGGGGCCGGGGCCCGGATTCCCGGGCGCCCACCACCTGCACCACGTTGTGGTTGAGGAAGGCCCCGTCCGGCGCGGTCTCCGACCACAGGCGCCGGGCGCCGGTCAGCTCCCGGACCTTGGCTTCGACCCGGGCCAGTTCCTCCGGGGCCAGGGCGTCCCGCGAGCGCATGCCCGGCCAGGTCTCCTGGGTGTACGGGAAGCCCATCTCCCAGGCTTCCAGGGCCCGGAAGCGCTCCACCAGGGCCATCGGATCCGGCAGGATGCCGTCCACGATCCAGTAGTCCCGCCCTTCGCTGGGCTTGCGGTAGGGAAGCCGCGGCGGAGCCGGCGGAGGCATGGTCATGGATCTCGCTCCAGTGCGGAAAACCCACAGCCTACCCTGGCCACAAAAAAAGGGGGGCTTTCACCCCCCCCACTCCCCCCCCCCGGGGAGAGTTTCTAGGAACCCTTGCGGCCAACCCCTGGACGTGGCGCTTCCTACCCTACGGCTTTAGAGTGGCGCAACTTGAGTAAAGGTGTCAGAAAAAAACGTGTTGTCATTTGCAATATTTAATCCCTATCCCAACACCTTTTCCGGGCTTAGCGATACCAAGGCATCATGGAAATCCGGCGAGTCCGGAGGGGCGGACCACCGCATGGGGCTCAACCAGGGCTACATCCACCGAGAGCAATTGGGTGCCGCGGCAGCCGGACAGACCTTGCTGGCCCACCTGGCCGCCCGGTACCCTCTGGCGGGCCCGGACCTGTGGCAGACCCGGATCCTGGAAGGCCAGGTGCGCCTCGATGGAGCCTCAGCGTTTCCCGATGCGGTCCTCCGGGCCGGCCAATGGATCACCTGGGCCCGCCCCCCCTGGGCGGAGCCTGAGGTTCCCCTCGCCACGGCGGTGCTCTACGAGGATGAGGACCTGCTCGCCGTGGCCAAACCCAGCGGCCTGCCCACCCTGCCCGGGGGCGGCGAATTCCTGGAGCACACCCTCCTGGCCCTGGTGCGCCGCCGGGCCCCGGAGGCCAGCCCCATGCACCGGCTGGGCCGGGGTACCTCGGGGCTGGTGCTCTTCGCGCGCACCGCGGCCGCCCGCGGCCCGCTCCAGGCCGCCTTCCAGGATGGACGGACCCGCAAGGTCTACCGGGCCCTCTGCCAGGGCCGTCCCGCCCAAGAAGCCTTCGAGATCGCCACGCCCATCGGGGAAGTGCCCTACGGCCCCCTGGGCACCCTCCACGCCGCCACCCCGGACGGACGTCCCTCTCTGAGCCGGGTCGCCGTCCTGGAGCGGCGGGCGGATGTTTCCCTGCTGGACGTGGAGATCCTCACGGGCCGGCCGCACCAGATTCGCATCCACCTGGCCTCAGCCGGGCATCCCCTGGTGGGAGACCCGCTCTACGGTCCCGGTGGAGGTCCGCTCCCGGGCACCGAGGCCCTGCCCGGCGACCCGGGCTACCTGCTGCATGCCCACCGGCTGGAGCTGAGACACCCCCACACCGGCGCCCGGCTCACCCTCGAATGCCCGCCGCCACCAGAGTTGCGGGTGCTTGATTTCAGCGAAAAGAGATCTGGAAGCGGAGAAGAACGGAGGAGCTGAGGAAAGCGGAAAAAAGAAGGGAAGTGAACCGCAGTCCCTCAGCTCTCCTCCGCATTTCAGCTCTCCTCCGCTTTCAAAATTCCTTATCCCTCACAGGCTCGGCGTGAAGGGTCAGGAAGCCTCAGTTGTGCACGCCCGGCGCCTCGCGGCCGGTGCGCTCCACGTACTCGGCGTAGGTGCCCGGGAAGAGCATCGGGCCCTCGTGCTCCTCGCCCGCCAGCTCCAGCACGCGGTTGGCGAGGCCGCGCAGGAAGGTGCGGTCGTGGGACACGAAGAGCATGGTGCCCTCGAAGTCCTTCAGGGCCTCGATGAGCATCTCCTTGGTGGCCAGGTCCAGGTGGTTGGTGGGCTCGTCCAGCACCAGGAAGTTGGGCGGATTGAAGAGCATGCGGGCCATCACCAGCCGTGACTTCTCGCCGCCGGAGAGCGCGCGGATGCGCTTGTCGACGTCGTCGCCGGAAAACTGGAAGGCGCCCAGCAGGTTGCGCAGCACGCCCAGGCCTTCCATGGGGAAGTCCTTCTGCATCTGCTCGAGCACGGTGAGCTCGGGATCCAGCAGGTCCAGGGCCTGCTGGGAGAAGTAGCCCAGGCTGAGGCTGGCCCCCAGCTTCACGGTGCCCGCGTCCAGCGGGACGGCCCCGGCCACCATCTTCAGCAGGGTGGACTTGCCGGCGCCGTTCCGGCCCATGACGCACCAGCGCTCGCCGCGGCGGATGTGGAGGGCGAACTGGTCGTAGAGCTTCTTCGGGCCGTAGGCCTTGCAGACGCCCTCCAGCATGGCCACGTCGTCGCCGGAGCGGCCGGGGATGCGGAAGTCCCACTTCACGATGCGGCGCCGCTTGGGCGGCTCCACGCGCTCGATCTTGTCCAGGGCCTTGATGCGGCTCTGCACCTGGGCCGCCTTGGCGGCGTGGGCGCTGAACCGCTCGATGAAGCGCTGCTCCTTGGCCAGCTTGGCCTGCTGGCGGGCGTAGGCGGCCTCCTGGTTGGCCTCGCGCTGCTCCCGCTCCCGCACGTAGAAGTCGTAGTCGCCGGAGTAGGTGACGATGTCGCCGCCGTCGATCTCCAGCACCTTGGTCACCACCCGGTTCATGAAGTCGCGGTCATGGCTGGTCATCAGCAGCGTGGCCGGCACGGACTTCAGGAAGGCCTCCAGCCAGAGGATGGACTCGATGTCCAGGTGGTTGGTGGGCTCGTCCATGAGCAGGACGTCGAAGTTGCCGAGCAGCACCTTGGCCATGGAGACGCGCATCTTCCAGCCGCCGGAGAGCGCGCCCACGTCGCCGTCGATCTGGGCGTCCTCGAAGCCGAGGCCGTGCAGGTAGGCCCGCGCCTTGGCTTCCAGCTCGTAGCCGCCCAGGTGCTGGTATTCCTCCTGCACGTGGCCGAAGCGCTCCAGGATGGCCTCCAGTTCCTCCGCCTTGTCCGGATCGGACATGGCATGTTCCAGGTCCAGCAGCTCGTGGTGCAGGTCGCCCAGGCGACCGCTGCCGGCGATCGCCTCGTCCAGCACGGGGCGTCCCGACATTTCGTCCACCTCCTGCCGGAAGTAGCCGAGAGTGAGCTTCTTGGGAAGCGTCACCGTGCCGTCGTCCGGCGCCTCCTCGCCCATGATCATGCGGAAGAGCGTGGACTTCCCCGCCCCGTTGGGCCCCACCAGGCCCACCTTTTCGCCGGGGTTCAGCTGGAAGTCCGCCTCGATGAACAGGACCTGCTTGCCGTACTGCTTGCTGACGCTGGAGAACGAGATCATGGGAATCCGATGCGCAGAATGGGTCGCCCGGCAGGCCTGGGCGGCGGAAGATCCAGAGACAGGGGATCGAGGTCGCGGAAAGCAGGATCCTCAAGCCTACGGTTCTTCCAGGGTACCACAGGGGCCCCGCCACGCCTGGACCCGCAACAACAGGCAGGAACACGGTGGAAGGGGGGTGCGAATCCCATCCAGGGTCAGGCCGGGGCGCCCCCGCGCGGTCCATGCATGAGCTCAACCACGGCCTGATTCAGGCGCAGGCGGGTCTCGTGGCGCTCGAAGGCGCGGGTGATGTAGCGGGCGCGGATCTCCACGCCGTTCAAGGTGGGCACCACGTTCAGACCCGGGGCGGCGGAGAAAGCCTGCACGCGATAGCGGGCTGTGGCGCGCTTCCACTCCTGCTCGGCCAGACGGGCGTTGGCCTCGGTCTGCTGCTCCACCAGCTTCTGGACGCCATCGATGACGGGATAGGGATCCTGGCCGGGCGGGATCAGCACCCGCAGCTCGTCCCACATCCACTGCCCCGAGGTGGAGAAATTGAAGAAGTGGCCCTCGATGGCGAAGTTGTTCACGAAGGCCACACGACGCCCCGTGGGGTGCCCGGCGTCGCTCCAGCTGCCCGTTTCCAGCACCACCGTGCGCAGCAGGCCGATCTCCACGACCTCGCCGCCCACGCCGCGGATCTCCACCCAGTCGCCCACGCGGATGCCGTTGCGGCCCATGAGGATGAACCAGCCGAAGAAGGCCACGATGAAGTCCTTGAGTGCCACCGTGAGGCCCGCGCCTGCCAGACCCAGCACGGTCGTGATCTGCCCCGGCATGCCGAAGATCACGAAACCGATGGCCAGGGCGCACAGCACCTGGACGCCGAGCTTCACCACGGTCCGCAGGGTTCCGGAACCCTTCTTGTCGCCCGCGGCCGCGCGGTGGAAAAGCTGGTCGATGGCCAATCCCGCCAGGTAGGCGGCCACCACCAGGCCCAGCACCCACAGGAGGCGCGAGAGCAGCGTGTGGAGGGCGGCATTCCGCTGGACATCGGCAATGCCCATCCAGTTGGCGTACACCTCCGCCAGCTCCTGCTGATCGAGGATGCGCCGGTTCATGCTGGCAAGCCGCTGCTGTACATCGCCATAGCGCCGCAGGTAGGAGACTGCTTCCTTCGCCTGTTCGCGTCCGGCGTCCGCCCCTCCTCCGGCCGCCCCCTTCACCAGGTTGGCCGCCCAGAACTTGGCGGCCTCCCGATCTTCTTTCTCCTTGTTGGCCTGGGCCTCGATGGTGGCGCGGCGCTGCGACAGGGCCTGGGCCTTGGCCTGGGCGGCCTGACGGGCCTGGACCAGACGGGCCAGCTTGCCACGCTGCACCCGCCATTCGCTCAGGCGGGCCAGGAGGCTCCCGGCCGGGAAGGCGGAGGCGGGGCGCCCCGCCGCGACGATCTGGGCGGATTCCTTGTCGCCGGCTTCGAACGCTTCCTTCAGCCGGCGGATCCGCGCCTGGGGATCGCCCCCGGCCCGGGCCAGGTCGTCGGAAGCCGCCTCCAGCTCGTCACGGTCCAGCTCCAGCTGGGCCTTGGCGACGTCCAGCTGATCCTCCAAGGGTCCCTTCTGGGATTCCCGGGCGGCAGCAAGCTGCTTGGTCAGCCGATCGATGGTCTGCTGGTCAGCCTCGAAGGTGGCCAGGGCCTTGGCTTTGAGGTCAGTCAGCTCTTTGAGCTCGGGCGTCTGCTGGATCTGGACGGTGGCCACCCGACGAAGCGCAGCGGCGAAGGCCAGATCCACCTCGTGATTGGCAAGCCGCTCGGCCTGCCGGGCCAGCTGCTGCTCCTCCGGCGTCGTGGCCAGGGTCAGGAGCATCCTCGCCGTGAGAAGGGGGCTCTGGTCCACCACCCACTCGCGCACGGGGGCCGCGCGGCGCGATCCCTTCTTCTTCGCGGCTGCTCCCTCCTCGGACTGCACCACCGGAGGCTGTTCGCGGGTCCACATCCAGCCGGCGACAGCCGCCCCACAAAGGAGCAGCAGGATGGCCGCGGGGACGAATGGACGGAGTTTCATCCCCTCCAGACAACCATGAACCGGGATGGAACGCAAAAACCCCGGAGGTCATCTCCGGGGTTTCTGCATCTCGGCCAAGGAATGGCGCAGCAGCGAGGGCTCAGCCCTTCTTCGGCGCGGGGGCCTTCTCCTTGGCACAGTCGGGGCAGCCCTTGCAGGAAGCGGCCTTGTTCTTTTCGCAGCAGGCCATCCCGCAGCCCTTCTTGGGCTCGGGCTTCTTCTCCTCGGCGGCGTAGCCCGCCAGGGCGAAGGAGCTCATCAGGACCAGCGCCAGCATCTTCTTCATGGAATTCTCCGTGGTCGTGGGACACGGCCCCACCGGAGCACCATAGCCGCACCCGGGGCTTTGTCCAAATGAATTGGGATCAGTGGCCGAACAGGTTCTTCAGCACCATGGCCGCCATGGCCGGATTGGCGCCCAGCCGGCGCTTCATGTAGGCGATGGCGAACTTCCAGTCCTCGGCGAAGGGCACGTAGAGGCGCATGATCTGTCCGCGCTTCACGATCTCCTGCTGGATCTCCGAGCGGGGAACGCCCATCAGCATCTGGAATTCGTAGGCATCCTTCGCCACGCCCTTCTTGTCCAGGTGATCGATGCAGCGCCGGATCAAGGGCTCGTCGTGGGTGGCGATCTCGGGGTAGTGGCCGTGGTCCAGCAGCAGCTGCACGTATTCGAAGAGCTTCTCCTTCATGTCGCGCTTGTCCTGCAGGGCCACCTCGGCAGGCTCCCGGTAGATGCCGATGCAGATGCGGACCTTGCAGGGCTTGAGGTGGAGGGCCTTGATGTCCTCGCCCGTGCGGAAGAGGCGGCTCTGCAGCACGATCCCGAAGTTGTCGAACTCGTTCCGGATGGCCTTGAACATCCGCAGGGTGACATCCGTGAAGTGCCGGTCCTCCATGTCCAGCGTGATATGGACGCCATGCACGGCCGCGGCGGCCACGATGCGGCGGAGGTTCTCCTGGCAGTAGGCCTCGCTCTCGTTGATGCCGAGCTGCGTGGGCTTGAGGCTGATGCTGGCGTTGGGACGGTCCTTCACCGCCTCGATCATTCGGAAATACACCTGGACCGTGGCTTCCACGTCCTCGCGCTTGAACACCTCCTCGCCCAGCAGGTCCAGGGTCGAGTAGAGTCCGGCCTTGGTGTGGATCTCGTCGACCTTGGCGATGCCACTGGCGATGCCCTTGCCCGCGCAGTACGGCGCGGCGAAGGTGCGAACCAGGCCACCCGGCATGAGGTCCAGAACGATGCGTTTCAGATCCACGGTGTTCCTCCCGTCATTCCTGCGTTTCCCGGTCCTTCGACACGACCGGACAGCCCTACAAATATACCGGCCTCCGTCCACGGCAGGGCGCCCCGCGCCGCGACATGTGACCGGGGAGACAGCACGAAAAAGCCCGCGGACTTTGGATCCGCGGGCTTCTGGTCTGGTGGTCCCTCCCGGACTCGAACCGGGGACCCTCTGATTAAGAGTCAGATGCTCTAACCAACTGAGCTAAGGGACCACGAGCAAAAGAAAGTCTACCAGGATGGGAACGGAACGCAAGCGCTCGTTCCCCGCCCCATTCCTAGAGGCTGGGCATCTTCATGGCCTGGCGGACTTCCACCATGGTCTCGGCAGCCACGGCGCGGGCCCGGGCGCTGCCGTCCTGCAGCACGGCTTCCAGGTCCGCCGGGTGGGCCAGGGAGGTCTCGATCT
This sequence comes from Geothrix mesophila, assembly GCF_022808835.1. Taxonomy (NCBI): domain Bacteria; kingdom Pseudomonadati; phylum Acidobacteriota; class Holophagae; order Holophagales; family Holophagaceae; genus Geothrix; species Geothrix mesophila. The sequence goes on along the minus strand of NZ_JAKZLD010000001.1, from coordinate 285,439 downwards.
TCTCCCGCAGGGGCTCGATGCGCTGGATCATGGCCTCGGCCACCCGCTTCTTGCAGTCGAAGCAGCCGATGCCCGCGCGACGGCACTCGGTGTTCACCATCTGCACGGTGGCATCGTCGCTGAAGAGCTTGTGGAACTCGAAGACGGGGCAGATGTCCGGGTTGCCCGGATCGGTCTTGCGGACGCGGGCGGGATCCGAGGCCATCTGGCGGGTGCACTTCTCGAGGATGGTGGCGTTGGTGTCCCGCAGGTAGATGCAGTTCCCGTAGCTCTTGGACATCTTCCGCCCATCGAGGCCGGGCACCTTGGGCGTCGGGGTGAGCACGGCCTCGGGCTCCGGGAAGACATCCTCCTTGTAGAGGAAGTTGAAGCGGCGGAGTACCTCGCGGGCCAGCTCGATGTGGAAGAGCTGGTCTTCGCCCACGGGCACCTTGCGGGCCTTGTAGAGGATGATGTCGGCGGTCATCAGCAGGGGGTAGCCCAGGAAGCCGTAGCTGCCGAGATCCGCCACGGCGTTCTGCAGCTTCTCCTTGTAGGTGGGCACCCGCTCCAGCCAGGAGAGCGGCGTCACCATGGACAGCAGCAGGTGCAGCTCCGCATGCTCCTTCACCAGGCTCTGAACGAAGATCGTGGCCTTCTGCGGATCAAGTCCCGCCGCGAGGTAGGTGGCCGTCAGCTCCAGCGTGGCGGGCCAGATCTCCTCCACCGCTTCGTACTTCGAGGTCAGCGCATGCCAGTCCGCGATCATGTAGAAGGCCTCGCCCTGGCCCTGGAGCCGCGTGAAGTTGTCCAGGGCTCCCACCAGGTGGCCGATATGCTGGGAGCCCGAAGGCTGGATGCCGGAAAGGATGCGTTGCATGACGACTCCGAGGGTGCGCGTGGATCAGAAATGGAGGACGAGGCGGGCGACGAGTTCGATGCCGTAGAACACCAGTCCGAACACGGGGCCCAGGACGTAGCCCAGGAGGCCCGTGAGGGCCAGCACGATGAGGATGCCGCCCATCCAGGGCTGGACTCGGTCGAACTTCGGCAGCCAGCGCCAGGGCAGGAAGCCCCGCAGGATGCCGGCTCCATCCAGTGGTCCCATGGGCAGCAGGTTGAAGAGGGCCAGGCCGATGTTGATGAGCACCAGGCGGCCCAGGAGGGCCAGGAAGAGTGTGGTGGTCGTGCCCAGCTGAAGCACCTGGAGGCTCTCCACCTTGCCGGCCAGGAGCGACCGGGCGAAGACCCGGAATTCCTGCTCGGGGACGGGCGCCACGCCCTTCACCACCAGGAGCATGATCCCCAGGAAGACCACGGCCTGGACCAGGTTGGAGGCCGGCCCGGCGCTGGCCACGAAGGCGTAGCCCACGCGCTGGGTGAAGCGGCGGGTCAGCTTGCGGGGATCCACGGGCACGGGCTTGGCCCAGCCGATGAAGGGGAAGCCGGTGGCCATGCCCAGCAGGGGGAACACGAAGGTGCCCAGCAGGTCCATGTGGGCCAGGGGGTTCAGGGTCATCCGGCCCAGCCGCGCCGCCGTGTCGTCCTCCAGCAGGTAGGCCGCCGTGGCGTGGCTGGCTTCGTGCACGCTCAGGCTGAAGAGGAGGGCCACATAGCTGACGAGGATGGTGGGGATGGAAAGGCTGTCGAACACCTGGGCTCCGGCAATCCCTCAGTGTACAAGCTGCGGCTCAGAGCCCCAAAGCGGCCATGGCCGACCCCAGGTCCCCGGCGGCGCCGGCCAGCCCCAGCCGCAGGAGGAACTCCGTGTTGCCCTCCCCGCCCTTGATGGGGCTTTCGGCCAGGTCCAGGGGATGCAGGTCCGTGCCCTCGAAGAAGGCCCAGGTCTCCACCAGCACGCGCCGGTGGACGGCGGGATCGCGCACGATGCCGCCCGCGCCCACGTCCTCCCGGCCCGCCTCGAACTGGGGCTTCACCAGCAGCACCGCCTCGGCGCCGGGTTCCAGGCTCGGCAGCACCGGCGGGATGGCCAGCCGCAGCGAGATGAAGCTCAGGTCCGCCACCAGCAGGCTGCAGCGCTCGGGGATGGCGGCCGGGTCCCAGGTGCGGAGGTTCACCTGCTCCATGGACACCACTCGCGGATCGCTCCGCAGCTTCCAGTGGAGCTGGTTGGTGCCCACGTCCACCGCATAGACCTTCGCCGCGCCGCGCTGGAGCAGGCAGTCCGTGAAGCCGCCCGTGCTGGCGCCGGCATCGAAGCAGATCCTCCCGGCGGGGTCGATGCCCCAGCGGTCCAGGGCCCCGGCCAGCTTGAGCCCGCCCCGGCTCACGAAGGGGAGCGCATCGCCCCGCAGCCGGATGGGCGCGGCCTCGTCCACGGCGGTGCCCGCCTTGGTGACAGGGCGGTCGCCCACCAGCACATCGCCCGCGAGGATGCGCGCCTGGGCCTTGGCGCGGGTTTCGCACAGGCCGCGCTGCACGAGGAGCTGGTCCAGCCGGACCTTAACCACGAATCGCCTTCTTCTGCCGGGCCAGCTCCTTGCGGTAGGTCCCCACGTTCCGGTTGTGGTCGCGCAGGTTCGCCGCGAAGCTGTGGCCGCCCCGGCCCGTGGCCACGAAGTAGAGGTCCTTGCCGGAGAGCGGCTCCTTCGCCGCCGCGATGGCCGAGGGGCTGGGAACGGCGATGGGCGTGGGCGGCAGGCCCTTCACGGTATAGGTGTTGAAGCGGCTGGGCCGCCGGATGTCCTCCGGCGTGGGCGCCGTGAAGCGCAGGTCGCCGGTTACCCACCGGGCATAGAGGCTGGTGGGATCGCACTGGAGGCGCATGCCGATCTTCAGCCGCTTCAGGTAGACGCCCGCTACCTTGGGCTGCTCCTCGGGCAGCTTCGTCTCCTTCTCCACCAGGCTCGCCAGGATCAGGGTCTCGTAGGGCGGCAGCGCGCCCCCCTCGAGCCTGGGCCGGACCTGGTTCCGGAAGGCCTCCACGAGCATGAGCATGATCTCCTCGGGCTCCATGGCGTGGTGCAGCTTGTAGGTGGCCGGCGCCACCAGGCCTTCCAGGCTTTCCGCATCCTCGAACCCGGCGGTGCGGGCCAGTCGGGGGCTCTTCCACAGGGTCCAGAAGACATCCTCGGGCACGAAGTCCTTGAGGCGCTTCTGCACGGCCCAGGCGTGGGCCCCTTCGGGGATGGACACCTGGGTGAAGTGGATCTCCGCCCGGCGCAGCTTCCCCGTGACGTCCGACAGGCTGGCCCGGGGCTCGAACGTGTACTCACCGCGGATGAGCTGGAGCTTCCGGGCCCGGGCCCAGAGCTTGAAGAGCGAGGCGGATCGGATCACCCCATCCCGCTCCAGCTGGTCGGCGATCTGGTTGATGTTGGCGCCCTTCTTCACCAGGACGGTGGCCTCCTGGCGCAGGGGCCCCCGCCCTTTCCAGGCCCACCAGCCGCCCGCCGCCGGAGCCGCGGCCAGGATGAGGATGGCCAGGAAGAGCCTGAGGGACATGGAAGAACGCGCCATGCCTCCAGAATGCCGTGATAGCGTGGATCCATCCACCCAAGGAACCCAATGAGCGCCCCCGGCTACCGCCGCCACGTCGGATTGTTCTCGGCCACCATGCTCATCGCCGGCTCGATGATCGGCTCGGGCGTGTTCATCGTCGCCGCGGACATGGTGCGGACGGGGGGCTCGGGGGGCTTCCTGCTGGTGGCCTGGGGCCTCACGGCGGTGCTCACACTCTTCGCGGCCCTCAGCTACGGGGAGCTGGCGGGGATGTTCCCCCAGGCGGGCGGCCAGTACACCTACCTCCGGGAGACCTACGGCCCGGCCGTGGGCTTCCTCTACGGCTGGACCTTCTTCGTGGTCATCGAGTGCGGCACCATCGCCGCCGTGGCCGTGGGCTTCGGGAAGTACCTGGGCAGCTTCCTGCCGGCGGTCACGGATTCGGCCTGGATGGGCCCCCACCTGGACGTGCCCCTGATGAAGGTCACCCACGCCATCGCCGTGGGGCCCTACCACCTGGGCCTCACGCCCTCCCGCCTGTCCGGCATCGCGGTCGTGCTGCTGCTGAGCGCCGTGAACCTCTACGGCGTGAAGCTGGGCTCCCGCATCCAGGATCTCTTCACCGTGGCCAAGATCGGCGGCCTCGCGGCGCTGGTGCTGCTGGGCCTGCTGCTGAAGCCCACCGTGGCCCCTTCCCAGGCCCCCTTCGTCGCCGGCGACAGCGCCGCCCTGCCTTTCCTCACGGCCCTGCTGGTGGTGCAGACCGGAAGCCTCTTCTCGGCGGACGCCTGGAACGCCATCACCTTCATCGCCGGGGAGGTGAAGGAGCCGAGGCGGACCATCCCCTACGCCCTGCTCGTGGGCACCACGCTGGTCTGCGGCCTCTACATCCTGGCCAACGCCGCCTACCTGAAGGTGCTGGGCCCCACGGGCATCGCCCACGCCCCCCAGGACCGGGTGGGCAGCGCGGCCCTCCAGGCCCTGCTGGGCAGCGGCGGCGGCCTCATCATGGCCGGCAGCATCCTGATCTCGATGTTCGGCTGCCTCAACGGGCTCATCCTCTCCGGCGCCCGCGTCTACCAGCGCATGGCGGAGGACGGCCTGTTCTATCCGAAGGCGGCCACCCTCAACGAGCACGGGGTTCCGGGCTTCGGCCTGTGGATCCAGGCGCTCTGGACCTGCGCGCTCACCCTCACGGGCACCTACGGCCAGCTGCTGGACTTCGTGATGCTGCCCACGATCCTCTTCTACGTCCTGGCCGTGGGCGGGATCTTCCTCCTGCGCTGGCGGCGGCCCGACCTCGAGCGCCCGGTGAAGGTCTGGGGCTACCCCTTCGTCCCGGGGCTGTACCTCTTCGGCGCCATCGCCATCATCGGCGCCCTGTTCATCCACCGTCCCAGCTATTCCTGGCCCGGCCTGGCCCTGGTGGCCCTGGGCTGGCCGGTCTACCTCGCCGTGAAGCCCCGCGCCGCGGCCCCTGAAGGGAGTCTCCCATGACACATGTCGTCGTTCTCGGAGCGGGCCGCGTCGGCGGCGCCATGGCCAAGGATCTCGCCCCGGATTTCAAAGTCACCGTCGCCGACCGCTCCGAAGCCGCCCTGGCCCGCATGAGGGGCGCGGGCCTGGCCACGCGTCCCGGGGATCTGGCCACGCCGGATGGCGTAAAGGCCGCCGTGGCGGATGCTGACCTGGTGGTGGGGGCCGTGCCCGGCTTCATGGGCTTCGCCACGGCCAGGGCCGTCCTGGAGGCCGGCAAGCCGCTGGTGGACATCTCCTTCTTCGACGAGGACTGCTTCGAGCTGGACGCCCTGGCCAAGGCCCAGGGCCTCACCGCCATCGTGGACTGCGGCGTGGCGCCCGGCTGCGGCAACATCATCCTGGGCGACACCGCGCGGCAGTGGGACCACGTGGACACCTTCGAGTGCCTGGTGGGCGGCCTGCCCGCGGTGCGGACCTGGCCCTACGAATACAAAGCCGGCTTCAGCCCCATCGACGTCATCGAGGAGTACACCCGGCCCGCCCGCTACGTGAAGGACGGCCGCATGGTGACACTGCCCGCGCTTTCGGAGCCTGAGCTGCTGGATTTCGAGGGCCTGGGCACCCTGGAGTCCTTCAACACCGACGGGCTCCGCAGCCTCATCCGGAGCTTCCCCCAGGTGCCGGACATGAAGGAGAAGACGCTCCGTTACCCCGGCCACATCGAAAAGATGCGCATGCTGCGGGAATCCGGCTTCTTCCGGAAGGAGAAGCTGCAGTTGGCCGGCGTGGAGATCAGCCCGCTGGACCTCACCACCGCCCTGCTCTTCCCCATGTGGTTCATGGAGGAGGGCGACGAGGACTTCACGGTCATGCGGGTCACCGTATCCGGCCTCAAGGACGGCCAGCGCATGCGCCGGGAGCTGAACCTGCTCGACCGCTACGATCCCGCCACGAAGACCACCTCCATGGCCCGGACCACCGGCTACACCTGCACGGCCGCGGTGCGGCTCCTCGCCCGGGGCGGCTATTCACACCAGGGCGTCAACCCGCCGGAATTCCTGGGCCAGGAGCCCGGCGCCTGGGACTTCATCCGGGGGGAGCTCGCCAAGCGCGGCGTGGTGTTCACCGAATCCTGATCAGCCGTTCAGCTCCCGGTGGCGCACCGTGAGGGCGGCCACGTCGTTCCGGAGCCGGTGGGCGAGCAGCTCCACCAGGGCCACGGAGCGGTGCTGGCCGCCGGTGCAGCCGATGGCAAGGGTGTGGTAGGCGCGGCCCTCCTGGCGCACCAGGGGCAGGGACCAGCGCAGCCAAGACTCCGCCCGCTCCAGAAACTCCCGGAAGTCCGGGGATTCCAGCAGGTACTCCTGCACGGGGGAATCGCACCCCGTGAGCGGCTTGAGGGCTTCGACGTAGTAGGGATTGGGCAGGAAGCGGGCATCCAGCACCACGTCCGCATCCGCCGGCACGCCCTTCTTGAACCCGAAGCTGAGGAGGCGGACCGCCGTGCCCCGAGTCGGCAGCTGCGGCACCAGGGTCGCGATGCGCTGGCGCAGGTCTGCCAGGCTCAGGCCCGTGGTATCGAGAATGGTGGTGGCCAGGGCGCGGATCGGGGCGAGCAGCTCCCGCTCCCGCTGGATGCCTTCCCCCGCGGAGCCCAGCAGGGCCAGGTGATGCGGACGCCGGGTTTCGGAATACCGGCGCAGCAGCACGCTGTCGTCCGCCTCCACGAAGACCACCTGCACCGGAACCTGGCTGGCGGCCAGCCGCTCCAGTAGGGGGCCGAACGCCTGCGCGAAGTCCGCCTGGCGGCTGTCCATCCCCACCACCAGGCGCTCCCGGCCCGGCCGGAGCTTCGACTCCAGCTCGATCAGGGGCTCCAGGAGCCGGGGCGGGACGTTGTCCAGGGCCGTGCAGCCGCTGTCCTCCAGCGCGCCCAGCACCGAGTGGCGGCCGGCGCCGGAGAGTCCCGTGACGACGATGAGTTCCATGGACTAGAAGCTATCAGCTGTCAGCTGTCAGCCATCAGCAAAAACAGCGGGCCCCAGCCGGGGCCCGCCGCAATGCGTAACTGAGAGCTGACAGCCAGGAATTCAGTCTTCCAATCCGCCGGCCGTGAAGCGCAGCACCCGCTGGATGCCGTCGGGGGCGTTGCCCTGCTCGTCGGGACCCAGCTCGATGGTGTCGCCGGGACCCCGGAAAAGATCCTCGTCCGGCGTGTAGGCCGGCTGGGGCTCCACGCGGTAGAGGTAGGAGATGATCTCGTCCTCGTAGCCGAAGCGCATCTGCTCGAAGTACTCGTAGCTCTCGCGCTTGTACTCCACGAGGGGATCCTTCTGGCCGTAGCCGCGGAAGCCGATGGCCTCCTTCAGGTGGTCCATGACCAGCAGGTGGCGCTTCCAGGCCGCGTCGATGATCTGGAGGATGGACCAGCGCTCGTAGCTGCGCATGCCCTCGCCGCCCAGCCGCTCGTCCTTGCCCTCGTAGTACTTCTGCACCAGCGCGATCAGCGCCTCGGTAGCCTGGGCCTGGGGCATGTGGCCGACAGCGTCCACTTCCTCGCCGGAGAGGGTGAATAGCTGCTCCACGCGCTCGCGGAAACCGGCGAGATCGCGCTCCCCCTTGTCCTGCAGGAAGTCGTTGGCGAGCCCTTCGGCGATCTCCCCGGCCACGCGCAGCACGTAGTCCTTGGTGTTGCCCTTGAGGATCTCCGTGCGCAGGCCGTAGAAGAAGATGCGCTGCTTGTTCATCACGTCGTCGTACTCGAGCAGGTGCTTGCGGATCTCGAAGTGGTGGGCTTCCACGCGCTTCTGGCTCCGCTCGATGGCCCGGGTGACCATGCCGGCCTCGATGGGCTCGTCATCGTTCATGCCCATGGCGCCCATGAGGTTCTTGATCCGGTCGCCGCCGAAAATCCGCATCAGGTCGTCCTCGAGGGACAGGTAGAAGCGGCTGCTGCCGGGGTCGCCCTGGCGGCCGGCGCGGCCGCGGAGCTGGTTGTCGATGCGGCGGCTCTCGTGGCGCTCCGTGCCGAGGATATGCAGGCCGCCCAGGCCCACCACCTCTTCGTGCTCCGCCGCGGTCTGCTGGCGCATCTGCTCCACAAGGGCGGAGAACTCGGCGGTCTCGAGTCCCTCCTCGTCGTAGAGGGCGATGCCCTGCTTCTTGGCTTCCAGCCGGGCCATGCCCTCGGGATTGCCGCCCAGGATGATGTCCGTGCCGCGGCCGGCCATGTTGGTGGCGATGGTGACCGCGCCTTTGCGGCCCGCCTGGGCCACGATCTCAGCCTCGCGCTCATGGTGCTTGGCGTTGAGCACCACGTGGGGGATGCGGGCCGTCTTGAGCGCGTCGGCGAGGTCCTCGCTGCTCTCGATGCTGGCGGTGCCCACCAGGACCGGCTGCCCCTTGGTGTGGAGTTCCCGGATCTCCTCGACGATGGCCTTCTTCTTCCCCTTGCGGGTCGAGTACACCGTGTCCGCGAAGTCCTTGCGGATCATGGGCATGTTCGTGGGGACGATGATGACGTCGAGCTTGTAGATGGAGTGCAGTTCCGTGGCCTCGGTCTCGGCCGTGCCGGTCATGCCGGCGAGCTTGCCATACATGCGGAAGAAGTTCTGGAAGGTCACGGTGGCAAGGGTCTGGTTCTCCGCGTTGACCTCCACGCCCTCCTTGGCCTCGATGGCCTGGTGCAGGCCGTTGGACCAGCGGCGGCCCGGCATGAGGCGGCCCGTGAACTCGTCCACAATGACCACTTCCATGCCCTTGCCGTCCTCCTTGGGACGCACCATGTAATCCACGTCCAGCTTGTAGAGGTTGTGGGCCAGCAGGGCCTGGTTGAGGCCGTGCAGGGTCTCGATGCTGCCGGGATCGTAGAGGTTGGCCACGCCCAGCAGCTGCTCCGCGCGGTGGATGCCGTCATCCGTGAGCATCACCTGGCGGTCCTTCTCGTCCACCTTGTAGTCGGCCTCGAGTTTGAGCTTGGGGACGATGGCATCGATGCGGAAGTACTTGGAGGTGTCCTCCTCGCTGCTGCCGGCGATGATGAGCGGCGTGCGGGCCTCGTCGATGAGGATGGAGTCCACCTCGTCGACGATGGCGTAGTGGAAACCGCGCTGGGTGAATTCCTCCAGGTCCCACTTCATGTTGTCGCGGAGGTAGTCGAAGCCCAGCTCGTTGTTGGTGGCGTAGGTGATGTCGCAGGCGTAGGCGTCGCGACGCTCCTGGTCGTCGAGGCCGTGCTGGATGACACCGATGGTGAGGCCCAGCCAGGAGTAGAGGCGGCCCATCCACTCAGCGTCGCGCCGGGCCAGGTAGTCGTTCACGGTGACCAGGTGGGCGCCCTTGCCCGCCAGGGCGTTGAGGTAGAGGGGGAGCGTGGCGGTGAGGGTCTTGCCCTCGCCCGTCCTCATCTCGGCCACCTTGCCTTCGTGGAGCACCATGCCGCCCACGAGCTGCACATCAAAGTGCCGCATCTTGAGGACGCGCTTGCTGGCCTCCCGGGCCACGGCGAAGGCCTCGGGCAGGATGTCCTCCAGGGTGGCGCCGCTCGCCAGCTTCTCCCTGAGGTAGGGCGTCTTGGCCTTCAGGGCCTCGTCGCTCAGCGCCGAAATCTCAGGTTCCAGGGCGTTGATGGTCTGGACCTTGGCCCACAACCGCTTCAGCTCTCGGTCGTTCTTGGAACCGATGAGTTTCTTCAGGAGATTGTCGATCATGGACCCGTCCAGTCGCGTAAACCATTGATTGTAGCGTGACAGGTGGCCCATGCCCAGTGGAGGTGCGGCATCCCAAGCCTCCTTGGTTGCCGAAGTTACCCTGTCCAGGCAAACTGATCGTTTGGAAAATGGAGAAACCATGGCCCTCGAACGCACCTTTGCCATCGTCAAGCCCGACGCCGTCAAGGACGGCCACATGGGCGAGATCCTCACCGCCATCGAGCAGAGCGGCCTGAAGATCGTGGGCCTGAAGCTGACCCGCCTCACGCCCGCCATCTGCCAGGGCTTCTACCACGAGCACGTGGGCAAGGGCTTCTACGCCGAGCTGGAGGCTTTCATGACCGAGGGGCCCGTGGCCATCATGGTGCTCGAAGGCGAGAACGCCATCCTCCGCTGGCGCGACCTCATGGGCGCCACCAACCCCGCCAACGCCGCCGAGGGCACCCTGCGCAAGCGCTTCGGCGCCAGCATCGGCCGCAACGCCACCCACGGCAGCGACAAGCCCGAGAGCGCCAAGTTCGAGGTCAGCTACTTCTTCAACGCCTTCGAACAGTTCTGATCGTTTCGGGGCAGAGCCCCTTGCGAAAATCGGCGCCGAACGGCGCCGATTTTCGTATGAACGGAAGGTGGACGGAACCTCACCCCTCCATCACCGCCTGCAGGGCGGCCTGGCAGAGGCGCCGCACGCCCGTCTGCAGGTCCGCGCTCTGGAGGGTCTTCTCGCTGAGCCACTGGCCGCCGGTGGGCGGTGGAGGCACCAGATCCTCGGGCGCCTTGGTGCGGAGCAGGTGGCTCAGGTAGAGGCGCTGCTGCCCTTCGAGCCCTTCCAGGCGGAGCAGCCAGGGCGTGGGCAGACGGCTGGTGCGTTCGTCGAACACCACGGGAAGCTTGGAAGTGTCCACGAACCGATAGGGCATGCCCCAGCCGGCTTCGATCTGCGCGCTCAGCAAGGCCGTGGGCAGGAAGCCCGGCGACCATGGAATCTGGACCGGCATGAGCAGGCCCCGGTTCGGCGCGTGGGGCGAGGGCACGAGCAGCACGTAGGGCGTCCGTCGGCCGTGGACCAGCACCCCCTCGATGAAGGTGGTGAGATGGACCGGGCCTTCGGCCATCAGGGCCTCCCTTCAAATTGGATGCGAGCCGCGACGCCGGCCAGCCACGCCCCTGGCAAGGCGCCGGCCGCAGGGCGATGCGGGACATCGTTCAAGGCTGGCAACACCGCCAGAGGTGTGGCTGGCCACGTCCCGGAGGGCAAGGGGCGGCGCCCTGCGCGATACCGCGTCGAACTCCTCGCCGATAGTGCCGCTATCGTCATCGTCGTTCTCCTTGTCTCGCTTGGGCGGCGCCCCTTGCGCGACCGCACCCCAATTTGAAGGGAGGCCCTAACGTCCCCCCGCGGTTTCCAGTTCCTGCATGATGCGGTCGCGGGCGGCGGCAACCTCCGCGGCGGCGGCCTCGGGCTTGAGCTTGAGGACCTCCTTGGTGCGTCGGTCGCGCAGCTCCACGATGCCGTCCTTCAGGCCCTTGGCGCCCACCGTGAGGCGCAGGGGGAAGCCCAGCAGGTCCGCGTCCTTGAACTTGGCGCCGGGGCTCATGCCCTCGCGGTCGTCGTGCAGCACCTCGAAGCCGGCCTTCTCCAGATCCTGCTCGACCTGGGAGGCCACGCCAGACACCTCGGAATTGGCCGGATCCAGGCACACGATGTGCACCTGGTAAGGCGCGATGGGCCAGGGCCAGATGATGCCGTCCGCGTCGTAGTTCTGCTCGACGGCGGCGGCCACGGTGCGGGTGATGCCGATCCCGTAGCAGCCCATCACCATGGGGTTCTCCTTGCCCTGCTCGTCCAGGAAGGTGCAGCCCATGCTCTTGGAATACTTCAGCCCGAGCTTGAAGACCTGGCCCACCTCGATGCCGCGGAAAGCCTGGTACGTCCCCTTCCCGCAGCGGGTGCAGGTGTCGCCCTCGGCGGCCATGCGCAGGTCCGTGTAGGTGCAACCCGGCAGATCGCGCACGGGGTCCAGCCCGAAGTGGTGGTAGTCCGTGTGGTTCGCGCCGCAGGTGAGGTTCACCGCGCCTTCCAGGCTGCGGTCGATCAGGAACTGGACATCCTTCAGGCCCACGGGCCCCATGAACCCGCTCTTGGCCCCGGTGAAGGCCTCGGCCTCCTCCAGGGGCATCATCTCCATCTCGGCCGCCCCGATGGCGTTCTTCACCTTGACAGGATTGACCTCGTGGTCGCCCCGCAGCACCGCGCCCACCAGCTTCGTGGTTCCGTCCGCGAAGGTGGCCCGGTAGAGGAAGAACTTGCTGGTCTGGGTGATGGGCATGCCCTGGGGATGATCGGCGTCGATCATGCCCGCCGCCTGTTCCACCTGACCGACGACACCCGGCGTGCGGAAGTGGTCCTTCTTCAGTTCGAATGCTTTCCCATGATCGCCAGCGTGAAGCGCTGGCGCTTCCGTCTTCTCGATGTTGGAGGTGTAGTCGCAGGCATCGCAGCTGAGGATGGCGTCCTCGCCGCTGCCCGCCAGCACGTGGAACTCGTGGGTGAAGCTGCCGCCGATGGCGCCGCTGTCGGCCTCCACCGGGCGGAACTTCACGCCCAGGCGGCCGAAGATCCGCTTGTAGGCGTTGAACATGGCCCAGTACTCGCGGTCGGCGCAGGCATCGTCCGGATGGAAGGAGTAGCCGTCCTTCATGGTGAACTCGCGGCCTCGCATGAGGCCGAAGCGGGGCCGGCGCTCGTCGCGGAACTTGGTCTGGATCTGGAAGAGGTTCATGGGCAGCTGCTTGTAGCTGCGGACGTTCTTCCGGACGATGTCGGTGATCACCTCTTCGTGCGTGGGGCCGAGGCAGAAGTTGTAGAACTCCCGCTCGTCGGGCTTCTCGCCCCGGGCGCGGCGCTCGGCCATCTCGGCCTTGGCCTTGCGGTCGCAGAAGCGCAGCAGCTCGTCGCCGTAGAACTTCCAGCGGCCGCTCTCCTGCCACAGCTCCGCGGGCAGCACCGCGGGCATGAGCAGCTCCTGGCAGCCATCCTTGGCCAGCTCCTCGCGGACGATCTCCTCGAACTTGCGGATGCTCCGGAAGGCCAGCGGCAGGTAGCTGTAGATACCGGCGGCCACTTTCTGGATCATGCCGGCGCGCATCATGAGCTGCTGGCTCACCACGTCGGCATCGCGCGGCGTCTCGCGCAGGGTCTGGATCAGGAGCTTCGACTGCTTCATCAGGGGCCTCGAATCTCCAAGTCTAACCCAGGCAGCGGCCACATCCGGGCCAGGAATGCCGGACCGCGAAAGGCGCGATAGGCCCTGCGGGCCTATGCGGAAGCACCTTAGCGAAAAAGAACCAGGTCGCTTCCGGAGGTCAGAGATGGAAGCCCGGGCCAAGAGCCCGGCCCCCTTTCGCACCTTTTCGCGTGCTTCGCGGTTTCAATTCAAAAGGCTCTGCACCAGGGCGCTGGCGGCCTTGCCGTCGAAGGCGCCGCCGTGGGCGGCCTGGAGGGCCTTCATGACCAGGCCCATGTCTTTCTTCGTGGCGGCGCCGGTCTGGGCGATGGCGGCCTTCACGGCAATCTCCAGGGCCGGCCCCTCCAGCATGGCGGGCAGGTAGGGCTTCAACAGCTCGATCTCGGCCCGCTCCTGCGCCGCCCGCTCGGCCTGGCCCACCTTCTCGAACTGCGCGATGCTGTCCTCCCGGGACTTCACCAGGCGCTTGAGGACGGCCAGGGCGTCGGCCTCCTCCAGGGTCCCCTGCGGGCCCAGCCCCTTGGCCACCGCCTCGTTCTTGTAGGCGGCGAGCGCCATGCGGAGCACCTGGGTCCGGGCGGCATCCCTGGCCAGCATGGCGGTTTTCAGATCGGCCTGCAGACGGTTGAGCATGGGAACCTCCGGGGACTTCCATGGTGACGCAGTTGCATCTCGAAGTACAAAACGGGCGCCGATTGGCGCCCGTTCTCATCTGAAACGGCGAAGCCGTTTCAGCCTTAGGCCTTCTCGAACTTGATGACTTCCACGGGGCAGCCGGCCGCGGCGGCCTCGATGCTGGCCTCCAGGTCGGTGCCGAAGCTGCCGGAGAGGGGGCTCTGCTCGTCCCGGTTCTCGGAATCGATGCCGTCCTCGCGCACGGAGCCGTTGATGTTGCAGCTGGTGTCGGTGACGTGGAACACGTCGGGGCACTCGGCCTCGCAGGCATTGCACACGATGCAGCCTTCGTCGATCCAGACTTTGGTGATGGCCATGGTCGTCTCCTCGAGATTCAATGGGGGCCCTGGCAGGGGCGAACCCAATCAACCTAGCATCGCGCGGGCCTCTGACCAAGCATCGCCTGGCCTCCAGGGGCGTGGGAGACTGGAGTTGTGACGGAGGTCCGCCCATGCGCCTGAAGGAAACGGGAATTCTTGCCCGTATCCGGGAGCTTCTGCCCGGCGGCGGCACGCTCGCGGACGATTGCGGCGCCCTGCCCCCAACCCCGCCGGGTCAGACCCTGCTGGTCACCACGGACCTCATGGAATCCGGCCAGCACTTCCGGCTGGACTGGCACCCCCCAGACCTTCTGGCCCGGAAGCTGTTGATGGTCAATCTCTCCGACCTGGATGCCTCCGGTGCCCGTCCATTCGGCTACACCCTCACGCTGGCCCTGGGCCCGGAGATCGACGGGGACTGGCTGGAGACCTTCCTTGCGGGCCTGGCCGGGGCCTCCCACGAGGCGGGTGTCCAGGTGCTGGGCGGCGACACCGTGGGCCGGCCCGCGGGGCTGGGCCTGGGTCTCACGGCCTTTGGCTTCGCCGCCCGCTGGCTGCGGCGGGACGGCCTGCGGCCCGGTGACCGGATCTTCGTGGACCAGCACCCCGGTGCCAGCCTGCGGGGCCTGCGGAAGCTCCAGTCGGGTCAGCGCTGGAACCCGGCGAAGCCCGACGCAGATCTGGAGGCCCATCTGGCGCCCCACCCGCGTCTGGGCCTGGGCCCACGCCTGGCGGAGATCCCCGAGGTCCATGCCTGTCTCGACCTGTCGGATGGCCTCAGTCGGGACCTTCGCAACCTGGCGGAGGCCTCGGGACTCAGCATCGCCGTGGAACCCGGCCTGGACGAGGATGCGCTACGCGGCGGCGAGGACTACGCTCGCTGCTTCGGCGCCGCCCTGCCTCCGGCGGAATTGGAGAAGCGCCTCGGCCTGCCACTGATTCCCGTGGGCGCGGTCCTGCCCCGCGGGGAATCACCCCTCCTGGCCTATGATGGAGGATCGCTCCGCCCCCTGCCCGACCTCAGCTTCGACCACTTCGGACCTTCATGACGCACCACGACAAGACGCACATCTGGGCCCGAACCAAGCGGTTCCTGGCAGATCCCGACCTGGAGCCGCACCACCTGGCCTGGAGCTTCGCCCTGGGGTTCGCCATCGCCTGGAATCCGCTGCTGGGCACACACACTGGTCTGGTCGTCCTGTTCTGCGCCCTGGTGAAGAAACTGCACCGGCCCCTCGCCTTCCTGGGCGCCTTCACCAACAACCCCTGGACCATGGTGCCCATGGCCACGGGCTCGGCCCTGTTCGGCAACGTGCTGCTGGGACGCGGCCTGCACCTCGATCTCAGCGGCGTGGACTGGAAGAGCTTCGGCTGGCAGAGCTTCACCACCCGCGAGGGCTTCGAGGCTGCGGCCGCCATGCTCAAGCCCATCCTGGTGCCCTATCTGCTGGGCGGTTTCGTGTTGAGCGCGCTGGCCATCCCCGTGGGATATTTTCTGATGCTGCGGCTGGCGCACCGCCTGCGCGGCCCGAAACCGGTACCGACCCCTCTTTCCGGAGACTGACATGGACATGCGCTTCCTGATGAAACAGGCTCAGCAGATGCAGGCGAAGCTCGCCGAGGCCCAGGCCAACCTGCGCATCGAGGGCACCGCCGGCGGCGAGCTGGTGAAGGTCACCCTGAACGGCTCCAAGGAACTCATGGGTCTCTCCATCGCCAAGGACGCCATGGACCCCGAGGATCCCTCCATGCTCGAAGACCTCCTCATGGCCGCTTTCCGCGACGCCACCGCCAAGGTCGACGAGGCCATGAAGAAGCAGATGGGCGGCATGGGCGCGGGCCTGGGCATCCCCGGGCTGGGGCTCTGATGGCCATCAGCTGTCAGCTCTCAGCTGTCAGCTGTCAGTCCGCGGCTGGCATCGAGAAGCAGGGAGGTTCTTTGTGAAGCTTCCGCCGCCCCTCGAGGCCGTGGTGGAGAGCCTCCAGAAACTGCCGGGCGTGGGGGCGAAGTCCGCCCAGCGCATGGCCCTGCACCTGCTGAAGGAGGGGCCCGAGGCCATGGCCCACCTGGCCCATCAGCTCCAGCAGGCCGCCGACAAGGTTGGCTTCTGCCAGGTCTGCGGCGCCTTCACGGACCAGCCCACCTGCCCCATCTGCCTGGATCCGCGGCGAGACCCCTCCAGCCTCGTCATCGTGGCCGAGGCTTCCAACGTGCTGAGCTTCGAGCGCAGCGGCCACTTCCGGGGCCGCTACCACGTGCTGGGCGGCCTCATCTCGCCCCTGCGCGGCGTGGGCCCCGACCAGCTGCGCGTGCGCGAGCTGCTGAAGCGCCTGGAGGACGGCGCGATCCAGGAGATCATCCTGGCCACCAACCCCACCGTGGACGGCGAGGCCACCGCCAGCTGGCTGGCTCGCATCCTCGAGCCCATCGGTGTGCGCACCACCCGCATCGGCCTGGGTCTGCCGATCGGCAGCGACCTCGAATACGCCGATGAGCTCACCCTGGATCGCGCCATGGAGGGTCGCCGGCCCGTCGGGTAGCCTTCCCTTCCTGGCAGACGGAAATTACCTTCGAAGGAAGAACGCGAAGAGCACCAAGAGGAGCTTCGCTCCTGGCGAAGGGCACGAGGATAGCCCATCGCCTCGGCGGAGGACATCCAGGCCTTCGGCCTCAGGTCGTGTGCAGCGCGACCTGCTTCGAGGGCGGCGGATCGAGGCGGCCCCCGAAACCGCCCACATCCGACACCCTCGAAAGGATGTCCGGGATGGGTCGAGGCCCCATTCGCGCTCTTCGCTCGCCCAAAGGGCGTCTTGGCGCGCTTAGCGTTCTGCTTTTCGAAAACGATCCGGGTCAGTACTTCACGGAGACGTCGCCCCGGGCCCAGGCTTGGCAGGCGAGGCGCTGGTCGGGCCCGGCCTTGAGGACTTCGAGCACGCGGCTCTCGGCGTTGCCCTTCTCGCTCAGGTGCTCCGCGCCCTCGATGACGGTGACGACGCAGGTGCCGCAGCGGGCGTGGCCGCCGCAGCGGTGGTTCAGGGGCACGCCGGCCCGGGTGCTGGCCGCCAGCAGGGCGGTCTCCTGTTCGCACTCGGCGCTGCCGGGTTTCTTGCCGTCGAATCGGATGGTGTGCATCGGATACCCATAAGTCAATAAAGCAGAAGGGATAGCGGCGGACCGCTGCCTCCACTCTATCAGGGCGCCCCGGGCCCCAGATGCCCTTTCGCAGTGGCCAGGAAGCGCTCCCGGGCGAAGGCGTGATCCACGATGGGCTCGGGGTAGTCGAGGCGCTGGCGGACCGCCTGCGGCGCCTTCCAGGGCTCGTGGATGAAGGCGGTGGGGCAGTCGGCCAGCTCGGGCACCCAGCGCCTGACGTAGGCGCCCTCCGGATCGAACTTCAGTCCCTGCGAGGTGGGATTGAAGACGCGGAACCAGGGCTGGGCGTCGCAGCCGCAGCCGGCGCACCACTGCCAACCCGCGTTGTTCGCGGCCCAGTCACCGTCCGTGAGCCAGCGAAGGTAGTGGGCCTCGCCGCGCCGGTAGTCGAGCAGCAGGTGCTTCGTGAGGAAGCTCGCGGCCACCATTCGCGCACGGTTGTGGACGAAGCCTTCGGACTTCAGTTGCCGGGCCGCCGCGTCCACCACCGGATAGCCCGTGCGGCCCTCCGTCCAGGCCTCCCAGGCGGCCTCGTCCTCGCGCCAGGGAAAGCCCTCGAACGCGGGACGGAACGGGCGCTCCAGCACCTCCGGCCACTCCCACAGCAGGTGGTGGCTGAACTCGCGCCAGAGCAGCTCGTTGAGGTAGCGGCGCCCGGACTCCCCTGCTCCGGCTGCCGCCACGGCCTGCCAGAGCGCACGCACGGACAGGGTGCCGAACTTCAGATCGGCGCTGAGCCGAGAGGTGCCGGGCAGGTCCATGCGGTCCCGGCCCACCCCGTAGTCCGCCAGAGCCGCTTCCAGGAAGGCTTTCAGACGCTGGTGGGCTGCCCGCTCCCCACCGGCCTGGAGGCGGGGATTGGGTACGAGCCCCAGGGCCTGCGGCGAAGGGATCGACACCGTGTCGGCCCGGATGTCCCCGGGAACCGGCGGGAGCGACCGCGGGGCCGGCAGCGCCGGTTCCAGATCCAGCTTCGCCCCGCAGGCCCGGGCGAAGGGCGTGAACACCCGGAACATGCCGCCCTGCCCGTTCCGCACCGAGCCTGGCGGCAGCAGCGTTTCGCCTTCGAACAGGCGGAAGGCGATGCCCGCGCGGGCCAGGGCTTCGTCCACCCGGCGGTCGCGCTCCCGCGCGAAGGGCTCCACCCAGCGGTGGGCCAGCACCTGTTCCGCTTTCCAGGCCGTGGCCAGGCGGGGCACCACCTCCACGCTGCGGCCCGGCACCACCAGCAGGCGCGAACCCAGGTGCGCCAGGTTGGCCTCCAGGGACACGAGCGACGCCAGCAGGAACTGCATGCGGTGGGGCAGGCCCTGGGCCCGCTCCGTCGAGAAGAAGAAGGGATCCAGCACGAAGAGCGGGATCACCTCGCCCACGGCGGCGGCCGACGCGAGCGGCCCGTGGTCCGCCACGCGGAGGTCCTTGCCCCGGAACCAGACGATGCTGCGCATGCAGAAAGCCTAGCCCGGAAGCCGAGGATTCAGATGGCCTGGCCGCCCCGCTCGCCGGTGCGGATGCGGATGCACTCCTTCAGATCCTGGACGAAGATCTTGCCGTCGCCCACCGCGCCCGCCCCATGGCGGGCCGTGCGGATGATGGTCTCCACGGTGATGTCCTCGAACTCGTCGTTGCAGGCGATGGTGATCTGGACCTTGGGGATCAGGTTGGGCACGATCTTCTTGCCGCGCTGGACCATGATCTCCTGCTGCCGGCCGTGGCCGCTGACCCGGGAGACGGTGATGCGTTCGATCTCGGCCTCGATGAGGGCCTCGCGGACCTCGTCGAGCTTCTCCTCGGGGATGATGGCGGTGATGAGCTTCATCAGAGCCTCCTAATTCAGGTTGTTCAAGCCGTAGGCTCGCTCGCCATGGATCTCATGGTCGAGGCCGGTCTTCTCCACGCCCTCGGCCACGCGGAAACCGACCACCTTCTCCACCAGCCAGGCGATGAGCAGCGTCATGGCCACCGAGAAGACGATGGTGGTCGCCACCGCGAAGGCCTGGACCTTCAGCTGGGAGAGCAGGCCCCAGCCGGGGTGCTTGGCCGCGGCCTCGGCCCACCAGGAGCCGCGGATGAAGAAGGTGAGGCCCAGGGCCCCGACGATGCCGCCGGTGCCGTGGATGCCGAAGGCGTCCAGGGAGTCGTCGTAGCCCAGGCGGTTCTTCAGCATGATCATGCCGTAGCAGGTGCAGGAGGCGATGGCGCCCATGGCGATGGCCCCGCCCACCTGGACCACCCCCGCGGCCGGCGTGATGACCACCAGGCCGGCCAGGATGCCCGAGGCCATGCCCAGGCTGGTGGGCTTGTCCTCGCGGATGATCTCGATGAGCACCCAGGTGAGGGCGCCCGCGGCCGCGGCCACCTGGGTGACCGTGAGGGCCCGGGCGGTCTCCAGGTTCGAGGCGATGGACGAGCCCGCGTTGAAGCCGAACCAGCCCACCCACAGCAGGCCCGCGCCGATGAGGGTGAAGGTGAGGTTGTTCGGGGCCATGGCGGTCTTGGGGTAGCCGTGGCGGGCCCCCAGGAACAGCGCCAGGGCCAGGCCGGCCACGCCCGATGAGATGTGCACCACGGTGCCGCCAGCGAAGTCGATGGCCCCCTTGGCGCCGAGGTTGTAGAAATAGCCGTCCGAGGCCCAGACCCAGTGGCAGAGCGGGCAATAGACGAACAGCACCCAGAGCGTGATGAAGGCGACCCAACCCCGGAAGGAGATGCGCTCGGCCACGGCTCCGGCGATCAGGGCCGGCGTGATGATGGCGAACTTGCCCTGGAACATGGCGAAGGCGTACTCGGGCACGCCGGCCGGCCGGATGGTGTGGTCGATGCCCCGCAGGAGCACCAGGTCCCGGCTCCAGCCCACCAGGCCGCCGAGGGCGTTGGGTCCGAAGCTCAGCGCGTAGCCCACCACCGTCCAGAGCACGCCCACCACGGCCATGGCCGAGAACGAATGCATCATCGTCCCCAGCACGTTCTTGGTGCGGACCAGGCCGCCGTAGAACATGGCCAGGCCTGGCACCATCAGCAGCACTAGGGTGGTGGAGGTCAGCATCCACGCCGTGGTTCCGGTGTCGTTCACCGGGGCGGTCCCGGTGGCGGCCAGGGGGAGCCCCGCGCCCAGGATGGCGGCGAAACAAAGGGATCGCATCCAGGTCATCGGTTCCTCCGGGGAAGCGGGGTGGGCCTGCCGGTGAAATTGAAGATGGAAAGTCTACCTTTGAATCAATCCGTTTAATGGATTGAGCGCCAATCATTAAAATAATTGATACACGTATAACCGGCCCTCCGGGGACCACAGCGAGAAGCGGCCCCGTTCAGCTCCTGTTCAGCCCCTGCTCAGCCGTTGGCGCCGCTGGCCAGGGCCACCTGCCAGAGCCCTGTGGGATCCGGATGCATGAGCCATTCGGAGACCACGGGACGCCGCGTCCACGCGCCCACCTCCAATTCGTGGTCGAGCTGCCCCGGGCTCCACCCGGAGTAGCCCAGGAAGAGGCGGTAGCGCGCCGAGGGATCTGCCAGCAGGGACTCCAGCAGATCCTTGCGGTGGCTCACGAAATGGGTGAGGTCGACCACCGTGTCCTCCTCCGCCGGCAGGCCGCCCTGCACCAGGAGGATGCCCCGCTGGGGATCGACGGGGCCGCCGCGCCAGGCGGTGGCATCCTCGGAGCCTTCATAGGCCAGGCCGCCCTCCTCGCCGACCTGGGCCAACGCGAGGGGCAGAGGTCGGTTGAGGATGATCCCCAGCGCGCCCTCCTCGTCGTGTTCCACCACCAGCACCACCGTGTGCAGGAAGTTGGGGTCCAGGAGAGAAGGACTGGCCACCAGGAGGCAGGGGGCTTCAGGCGTCATGATGCCGAGAATGATAGCCCACGGGGCGCGCCCGGATAGCCTGGAGGGATGCGCACGCCTGCACCATCCCACCTCGGCGCCCTGGGCGAGGGTCTCGCCCTGCTCCGCCGCCACCCCCTGCTCTGCCTGGGGCTGGCGCTGCTGGCCATGGGCCTCTCCCAGCTGGGGCCGGCCCTGGAGCTTGCGGCCGGTGCCGGTCCCAGCCTGCCGGTCCAGGCCCTCTTCGGTCTGGCGGGCCTGCTGCCGTTGGAGATGTACTTCATCCCCAGGCTGACTGCGCGACTGGATGCGGAGCTCCGCAACCACCCGGCCAACCCCGTCGCTGCCTGGCACGACGCCTTCGAAGGCCGCTGGCTGCGCACCTTCCTGCTCCGCCTCGGCCTGAGCGTGGCCATCGGCCTGGGCCTGCTGTGCTTCCTGCTGCCCGGCATCCTCATCCTCACTCTCTTCGGCTGGGCGCCCCTGCGGATGCTGCTCCGCGGGGATTCCGTGCCGGCTGCCCTGCGCTGGAGCCAGGCCGCCATGGCGCGGCATTGGCCGCGGGTCGTCCAGGCGGTGCTCGCCCTGCTGCTGGTGGCCCTGCTCTACCAGATCGTCGCGGGCTGGGCCCTGGATCGCCTGCTGCCGCCCACGGACCCCGATCTGGGCCCAGGGGCGTTGCTTCGCCTGAAGCACCCGGCATTCTGGATCTTCAACCTGCTGGGCGGCGCCATGAACCTCTGGCTCAGCTGCTCCCTGCTGGCGCTGTACCACCGGCTGGAAGCCGCGGTAGCCACGCCTGCGGCCTGATCACTCCTCGTCGTCGAAGAAGCCCGGATCCTCGATCTCGACCAGGTCCCCGGCCTCCAGGGACCGCCGCTGCGCCGAGGTGAGAGGGGCTTCCGCCCAGCGCGGGTCCGTCTTGCCGTGGAGGAAGTGGGCCGAGGGCTCGGCTTCCTCGAAAGCCTCCCGGGTGCGCCAGAGGTGCACCCAGCCCACGTGGTTGATGCGAGCCCAGACCTTCACGTGCAGGGCCCTCCGGCGGATCCTTCCTTCCGCAGCACGGAGACGGCATGCAGGAGCAATGGCCAGGCCAGCTGGATCTGCTCCAGGGCCGCCGCGGGACGGCCGGAGAGGTTGAGGATCACCGTCCGCCCAGCGATGCCGCAGACGGCGCGGCTGGCGAAGGCCAGGGGATGGCCGCCCTTGGCGCGGATCAGCTCGCAGATGCCCGGTGCCTCACGCTCCATCACCCGGCGCGTGGCCTCGGGCGTGGTGTCCCGGGGCCCAAAGCCCGTGCCCCCGCAGGTCAGCACCAGGGGCGCACCCGCGGCGACCGCGGCCCGGAGGTCCGCCTCCAGGGCCGCGGGATCATCCGGCATCAGCGAGGATGTCACCGCCTTCACCCCTTGTCCCTGGAGCCAGGAAGTCAACATCGGTGTCGACTGATCCTGGTACTCCCCGCGCGAAGCGCGGTCCGAGAGGGTGATGAGGTGGACGCGGTCCATGTCAGGGCATCACGAGGTTGTCGTCCGCCAGGGCCTTCTCGGTCTGCGCCTGCCGGTAGGCCAGGTAGCGGTCGCGGATGCCGGCATCCGTGAGCGACAGGATCGAGGTGGCCAGCAGGGCGGCGTTGATGGCGCCGGCCTTGCCGATGGCGAGGGTGCCAACGGGGATGCCCGCAGGCATCTGCGCCGTGGAGAGCAGCGCGTCCATGCCCTCGGTGGCCCAGCCCTTCATGGGCACACCCAGCACCGGCAGGTGCGTCTTGCTGGCGCAGACGCCCGCAAGGTGCGCCGCCCCGCCCGCCGCCGCGATGATCACTTTCATGCCGCGGCCTTCGGCGCCCTTGCAGAACTCGACCACCTTCTCCGGCGTGCGGTGCGCGCTGGCCACATGGGCCTCGAAGGGAATCCCCAGCGCCTTGAACGTCAGCGCCGTGTGCTGCATGGTCTCCCAGTCGTTCTTGGAGCCCATCAGGATGCCCACCAGGGGAGTCGTCGTCATGGTCGCCTCTCAATCACCAGGGGCCAGGAGGGCCGCCTTGGGAAGGGCCATTCTAGCGGAGCCCGAGGACACCTCCTACCACCTCGACCATCCCAGCGCCCAGAGGATGCCCAGGAAGGCCAGGGCTTCCTGGTCCTCGGGATCCATGCGCTGGTTCCGTTCGCGGAGTTCCTCGGGGCCAGGACCGCGCATGACGACGCGGTGGGTGTCCTGGGCAGGATCCTCCAGCAGCACCCAGTCGGGGGCCGTGCGGCCCACCACGGCGGCGCCGATACGCGGGACGGCGCCCTGGGCGCCGGGCTTCCAGCGCACTTCCAGGGACTCCCACTGTCCCGCGTTCATCACGCGCCAGGAGCCTTCGGCCGGTACCGAGGCAAGGTCCAGCACCGCGTCGCGGTCCAGGAACCGCACGATGAGCCGCGCCTGCGGCGCCGCCAGGGCCTCCGGCTTCCGGCAGCCGAGGCCGGCCAGCAGCAGGCACATCACGAGCAGCAGTCGCATCCGGCCCTCCGCCCTCATTTTCGCGCTTTTCCCACGTCACAAAGGGCACCTTTGTGCCTCTTTACCACCACCGTGGTGGAGCCGTCATTTCCTGTAGTACGCCCGGATCGCGTTCACCACCGCCACGGCGTAGCGCTCGCGGAAGCCGGGGTCGCGCAGGTTGGCGGCGTCGTCCTCGTTGGTGAGGTTGGCCACTTCGATGAGGGCCTTGGTGGCGCCGGTGCTGTAGCGGATGACGGCGGGGATCCACTTGCCGCCGCCGCGGTGGATGACGTTGCGGATGGGGCGGTTGGCGTGGACGGGGATGCTGTCCTTCTGGAGGGCCGTCAGGAGGGCTTCCGAGAACTGGCGGGACCGGGCCTCGCCCTGAAGCTTCTCCCGGCCCGTGAAGGCCACGTGGCTGGAACGCCTCGCCTCGGCCACGCGGCCGGTCTTGGCGCCGCCCAGGGCGAAGGTCGAAGGCACCAGGGCGGCCCCGGGCACGTAGATCATCGATCCCCGCGCCGAAGGGTGCAGGCTGTCCGCGTGGAAGCTGAGGAAGAGCGTCTTCTGGGCATCGCCCCGGGTCTTCCGGAAGTCGGCGAAGAGGTCGTTGGCCAGCACCCAGCGCAGGTGGACGCTCACCGCGGAGGGGCTTTCGCCATCCACGGCGAAGGGCGGGCTGGTGAGGATCTCCGCGGCGCGGCTGGGCGTGCGGATCGTTTCGCGGCTCCTGAAACCCAGGCCGGGGTAGCGGATGGTGCTGCTCACCTGGGCCTCGGTCTCCTGCTCCAGGAGCCGGCGCACCCGCATGGTGATGTCGTAGACGAAGTCCGATTCCCACAGACCGTTTGCCCGGGCGCCGGGGTCTACGCCGCCGTGGCCGGCGTCCAGGATGATCCGCACGCCCTTGAGCTTGGGACCAGCCTCCACGCGGGCCGTGCGGCGCACCTCGGCGCGGACCTCGCGCTCCTCCGCCAGGCCCGAGCTGCCCTCGGACTGGAAGGGATCCGCCAGGTAGGCCACGGGAATCTTGACGAGCTGGCCGGGCTGGATGCCACGCACGTCGGCGATGCCGCTGCGCCGGGCGATGAGGTCCGCCAGTTCGTTCACGCCCTTGGGGTCCACCCGGTCCGTGTAGCGGATGACCAGGCTCGAATACAGCGCCTCGCCCTTGCGCATGCGGTAGGCGGCGTACTTGCCCTGGGCGTCCTCGCCGAAGGAGAGCAGCGCGCGATAGGCCGCCACACGGGCCTCGTCGTCCAGCTCGTCCTCGGGCTGGGACCGGTCGGGGCCGCGGCCCGCGCCGCCGAGGTCCGCCGACAGCAGGTTGCGGGGAATGCGCCAGACGTCGCCCTCCCGCAGCTTCTCCGGCAGGTCGGGGTTCTCGGTCATGAGCCGATCGTAGTTCTGGCCGTGACCTGTGAAGAGGGCCGCCAGGGTCCAGACGGATTCCACCTCGGGGTGGCGGACGGTGTGCCGCACCTCCTCCTGCCGCCACTGGTCATCCGGGAACAGCGCCGACAAGGCCCAGCGCTTGCCCTGGGGACTGAGTCCCTCGAAGGCCACCCAGCCCGTGGGATCTGCACCCTTGGCCAGGAAGGCCTTCGGCAGGACCTTCCCTTCGACGCTGAGGCCCTTGCGGAACTGGAGGCGGAGGAGGATGGCCCGGCCTTCCGGCGTGCGGGCCTGCGCAAGCACCGGCGCGGGCTCCTGCGCCACGGCGATCACCGCGGGCAGGAGCAGAACCGCCGCGCGCCCCAGGCCTGTCGGCATGCGGAGGCTCACGCCTGCCGGCATGCGGAGGCTCACGCCTCCCACGGGGCCTCGCCCGTGGGCAGCGCCTCGCCGGAGCGCCCCGCCCGCACCCAGGCGCGGAAGGATTCCTGGAGGCCCTCGGGATCCTCCGAGCGGGCGCGGAGGAAGATCGCCAGGCGGCGCTCCAGGTGGCCGGCGCCCTCCTCCAGCAGGAAGAGCCGGTCGTGGAGCCGCTCGTGGGGGGCCTTGCCGGTGCTGGGCGGCAGCTTGAGCGTGCCCATGTCCAGGGTGGCGGCGTTGAGGGTGAACACCCACTCCAGGTCGCCGGAGAGGATGCGCAGCTTCATCTTCGCGGGGCGCATGCCCCGGCCGAGCGCCTCGAAGGCCTCGCGGCTTTCCGAGGGGTTGCCCTTGCGGAGGCTGATTTCCTTCACCTCGCCGCGCTCGGAGGCCAGCTGGATGGCATCGTCCACGAAGCAGCCGGAGCCGTCGCCGTCTTCGCCGCTGGCGCCGCCCTCGGTCATGCTCTTCATCCACAACCAGAGCAGGAACTCTTCGCCGAGAAAGCGGCCCTGCTCCATCAGTTCAAGCGGCTTCACCTAGGCCTCCTCGACTTCGAGATCCAGCGGATCCAGGGCCATCAGGCCCTCCACGGGCAGTTCGGGGCACAGCCGTCCGGCCAGCACCAGGGGCGCCAGGGGATGGACCTCGCACCCGAAGGACTTGATGAAGAGGCTCGTGAGCGCGCCCTGGGCCTTGCTGGAGGAGGCCGTGGTCCAGAGGATGCCGCCCTTCAGGTCCCAGGCCACCTCCACCACCTTGGGCGTGGGCAGCACCTTGCGCAGCAGCTCGGCCTTCACCTCGTCCTGCAGGGAGATGCGGGCCTCCTTGCCGATGAAGGCCAGGTCCTTCTCCTTCTGGATGGTCTGCAGGCGGAGCTCCACATGGGCCTTCAGCAGCGTGGCCGGGACCCGGCGCGTATCGATGCGGAGGCCGAAGACGGCGAAGCGCTCCTGGCTGACCCAGTTCTCGTCAGGCGGGGTGATGAGCGGGTTGCGCCAGTCGCACCAGCCGATGCGCTCCTCTTCCGAGCCATCCTGGAAGGGGCGGAACTGGTCCTGTTCCAGGCCCGCCTGGAGGTCCTTGGGATCGGGCACGGGACCCAGCACCAGGAAGCGTTTGAGGGACACGGTCCCTTGAAGCATGCTCATGAGGCGCCGCCTCCGAAAAGTCCCCGCAGGCGGCCCCAGATACCGCTGGCGTGATCCCGGGCATCCGGGCGCAGCAGGTCGAGGGGCTCCCCGCTCGCGGGCAGGGGAAGGGAGGGATCGTTGAGGACCAGGACCACGCCGGTGACGTTGTCCCGCCCACCCCGCGCGATGGCCTCTTCCACCAGCAGCTCCAGGCTGCGCCGGGGGCTGAGGCTCTGATCCAGCACCGCCCGGATGTGGCCGTCACTCACCTCGCCGTGGAGCCCGTCGGAGCAGCAGAGGAGCCGGTCCCCCCGGCGCAGGGTGAGCCGGGAGAGGGCCACCTTCAGCGGCTGGGGCGAGCCCAGGGCCTGGGTGATCATGTTGCGCTGGGGATGGGTGCGCGCCTGCTCCCGGGTGAGGGTGCCCTGGGCGACCATGTCGTTCACGAGGGTCTGGTCCTCCGTGATCTGGTGGAGGGCGCCCTGGCGTAGCAGATAGGCCCTGGAATCGCCGATCTGGGCCACGTAGGCGCAACCGCCCCAGATGACCGCAGCCGTGAGCGTGGAGCCCATGCCCCGGGCCGTGCGATCGTCATCGGAGTAGCGCAGGACGGCATCGCTGGCCTCCCGCACCGCGGCCTCCAGGGCCTTGACCAGGTCCGCCTCGCGGCCCTGGCCCGGCGCAAGGCGCCCCCAATGCCCGAACAGGTAGAGGGAGATCGCCGCCAACCCCTCCCGGCTGGCCACCTCGCCGGCGGCGGCTCCGCCCATGCCGTCGGCCACAGCCACCAGCAGCCCCGGCTCGCCCACCTTCAACGAGCTGGCGGGTGCATTGATGATGGGCTCTTCGCCATCCAATGCGCTCAGCAGGTAGGCATCTTCGTTGTTCCTCCGGACTTTGCCCGGATGGGTGATCGCGGCGAAATCGATGAGCATGAGGAATGACAACCCTGGCGAGCGGCGGGTTCGGGGAGGTACGGAGGGCCCTTTCCGTTCATCATAGCGGGTGGAGGAGCGAATCTAATGGCTGAAGGCCCCACGGGAACGGATCTTCTGGACTTGTTGATCATCGGGGCGGGCCCCGCGGGCATCGCCACTGCCGTGGAGGCGCGCCGGGCCGGCATCCAGCGCCTGCTGCTGCTGGAAAAGGGGCCCAGCCACAGTTTTTCCATCGAGAAGCTCTACACCCCCGGCAAGCGGGTGGACAAGGTCTACCTGGGCCAGGACGTGGATTGCGAAGGCGCGGTCTGCATCGTCGACGGCACCCGGGAGACCGTGCTGGCGACCCTGGACGACTTTGTGCGCCAGTACGGCCTGGAGATCCGCAGCCACACGGAAGTCAGCCGCATCACCCCGCTGGAGGGAGGCGGGTTCGAGGCCGCGGACGCGCAAGGGACCCTCTACCGGGCGAAGACCGTGGTCATCGCCATCGGCGTGTTCGGCCGCCCCAACAAGCCGGACTACCCCATTCCGGCCAGCCTCAAGGGCCACGTCCGCTTCGACCTCACCGAGGCGATTCCCGAGGGGGAGCGCGTGCTGGTGGTGGGAGGCGGCAACACGGCGCTGGAGTACGTGGAATACCTCTATGCGAGGCGTTCCGTGACCCTGGCCTACCGCGGGGCAGAATTCACCAAGGCCAACGAGGTGAACCGCCGGATTCTCCAGGAACTGGAGGCCTCGCGCCAGGCCGCGGTCTGGCGGAACGCGGACATCACCTCGCTCAGGGACACCGGGGAAACCCCGCGAGTCGAGGTTCTCTTCAAGGACGGACGGATGGCCCGGTTCGACCGGCTGGTCTACGCCCTGGGCGGCGCCACACCGGAAGGATTCCTGCGCCAGGCCGGGGTGGAACTGGACGGCAGGCACCCCCAGGTGGACCACCGGTACCACTCCACGGTCCATGGCCTCTTCCTGGCGGGCGATCTGGTTGCGGGCGGGAAAGGCTCCATCGTGAAAGCCTTCAATACCGGCCGGGCGGTGGTCTGGGAGGGGCTCTGCCAGGGGCACCTGGAATGCCGGATTCCGGGGTCCGAGGCCCGGCTTTGACAGACTGCCTCGCCATCCTCGGCCCGGGCGCCCTCGGCCTGTCCACGGCCCAGTGGGCGGCCGAGTGCGGGCTGGAAGTGCGGCTTCTGGGCCGGGATCTGGCGCATGCCCGCCACGGGCTGCAAGAGGTGGAACGACGCTGGAAGCTGGCCCTGGAGAGAGACACCCTTTCGCCCGAGGTCCACGGGCAGGTCCGGAGCAGGATCCAGGCGGCCCCTTTCGGGCCGGAGGCCATGGAGGACGTGAGCATCTTTCTGGAGGCCCTGCCCGAAGACCCCGCCGTGAAAGCCCCGGCCCTGGCCGAGGCCGCCCGCTGGGGCGCCGTAAACCTGCTGCTGCTGTCTGGCACCTCAGCCCTGCCCATCTCCGGCCTGGCGGAAATCGCCCGGATCCCCGGTCGCCTCCTGGGCTTCCACCTCTTCGTGCCCGTGCCCCGCATGGCGGTGGTGGAAATCGCGGTGCCAGCTGGGACGACGTCGGATCTGCTGACCCGCGCCCGGACCCTCGGCCTGGTTCTACGCAAGCGGGTGGTGGTCGTGAGGGACCAGCCCGGATTCGCAGCGGCCCGCATGGCTCTGGCCCAGGGGCTGGAGGCCATGCGGCTGCTGGAGGCCGGCGTAGCCATCGCGGAGGACCTGGATGCGCTCATGACCCTGGGCTACGGTCACCCCACCGGGCCCCTGGAGCTGTCGGACCGTGTGGGCCTGGACCTGCGCCTGCGGATCGCGGAGGGGCTCTTCCAGAGCTCTGGAGACCCCCGTTACGAACCGCCGGCCCTGCTTCGGCAGCTGGTGGCTCGGGGAGAGACCGGACGGAAAGCAGGAAAGGGTTTCTACAGCTGGGGCCCAGACGGGAGGCGCCTATGAGCCCCACCATCCTCGTGGTTGGAGGCCTGATCTTCCTGTTCGTGATCTACGTCGCATATCGGATCGGCAAGGTGCTGCTGCGGGTCTTCGTGGGCCTGGCCGCGCTGGCTCTGCTAAGCTGGGGGCTCTGGAAACTGTTCCATTCCTGAATCTCCAGCCTTCCCGAGGAGCAAGCATGGCCGCCATCTCCTGCACCCACTGCGGCGCCGATCTGACCGCCCCCCAAAGCGTGCGCATCGCCGAATACCACTTCGGTCGCCTGGAGAAGGTCTCGGAAGATCCCGGGTTCAAGTACCACTTCGAGCAGGCGGACAACTTCACCATCCTCTGCAACAGCTGCAAGCGCCTCGTCCGCACCCTCCCCATCACCAAGTAGTTTCTTCCCCCCAAAAGGAAACGGCCCCGTTCGGGGCCGTTTCCTTTTGGGGGGCGCCGGACTACTGGCGCAGCACCCGTGGGGTGATGAAGATCAGCAGCTCGCTGTTCGACTCGGATTTCGTGTCCTTCCGGAAGAGGAAGCCCAGAAGGGGGATCTTCGACAGGAATGGGACACCCACCCGGCCGGCGGTATGGTTCGTGATATAGACGCCACCCAGCACCGCCGTTCCACCATCCCGCACGAGCATCTGGGTCTCCAGGGCCTTGCGGAGGATGGTGGGCGTGCCGTTCACAGTGCGGGTGAAATCCGCCTCGGCCTTCTCCAGCTTGATGTCCATGATGATGGTGCCTTCGTTGGTGATCTGGGGCGTGACATCCAACTGCAGGTTCGCATCCACAAAGGCCACCGTGATCGCGCCACCCTGGGCACCGCCCTGCTGGGTGGGATAGGGGATCTTCTCGCCGCTGAGGATGGTGGCCTTCTTGTTGTTCTGGGTCACCACCTTCGGGGAGGACACGATCTTCACGGTGCCGTCGGATTCCAGCGCCTGCAGGACCGCATTGATGCTCAAGCGGTTGCTGAGGAAGGAAAGCCACAGTTCACCCGCGGGAGCGGTGATAGAAGTCACTCCGGTCACGCCGGGTGCCCAGGCCACGGCGGCGTGTTGGCCTGAAGCTGTGCGGTTGAAGCCTTGGATGCCGTTCCAGAAAGGTGCCTGGGAACCTACCCAAGGTGTTCCAGAGGTGCCAGTTCCACCAGTGATGCTGGCAGTGGTACCGTTCGCCTGGGGCCACTTGACGCCGAACTGGCGCTGCCAATCCTTGTTGGCTTCCACCACGCGGGCTTCGATCTGCACCTGCTGGATCTGGACATCCAGGGTGTCCAGCAGTTCAGAGATGACGGGAATGCGGGAAGGCAGGTCCGTGATGATGAGGGTGTTGGTGCGGTCATCCAGGATGGCCGAACCGCGCTTGGTCATCATCTCCTTGAGGATCTTCTGGACATCGCTCACCTTCGCGTAGGAGAGGGGGCGAGTGATGGTCTGGAGCTCACCCGCCAGGGCCTTCGTCTCCTCCAGCCGCTTGCGTTCCTCCTCCTCCTTCTGGAGCTTCTCGATCTTGGCGACGCGCAGGACGCCGTTCTGGATCTCCTTGCCCAGGCTGGCGTTCTTGAGCACCACATCGAGAACCTGGTCCCAGGGGGTCTCGTTGAACTTGAACCCGTAGTTGCCCTGCACATCGGGGTCCATCACCAGGTTCAGCTTGCCGGTGTCCGCCAGGATGCGGAGGAAGTCCCGGATATCCGTGTTCTGGAGGTCGATGGTGATCTTGGCACCGGTGTACTTGGCGGTGGCCTCTCCCAGGGTCCGGCCCGTGTATCGGCTGTGGGTCGGAGCCTGGACCTTCTCGGCTTCGGGCAGCTGCACGGCTTCAGGACTCGCCACCGGAAGGGCAGTAGAGGCAGCCAGCTGAGGCAGAAGCTGGAAGGAACCACCCATGGCCGGGAGGCTGGCCAAGGGCTTGGGGGCGGCAGGAGATGTTCCAGGATTGAGCGAGGTCACCGGGACGGAGGCGACGACCGCAGGAGCCGAGGCCCTGACGACCGTCGGAAGCGGCAGGACCTCAGGGCGGTAGATGCCCTCAAGATGAGCCTGGACGGGACCCGCGCCCGGATTCAGCATCAGCTGGACCCCCTCGGGATTGCTGCCCACCACCACCTGGGTGCCGGGAGCCACCTCGAGCACGAGCCGTGTCACCGGCTTGGGCGCCATCGAGAACTGACCGAGACGGGCCTTCTGGACCAGCGGATGGGTCAGCAGGGCCAAGTCCTTCTTGGTGACAGCGGTTCCCCGCTCGACACCCGGAAGATCCAGGACCACCCGGAGGGGGCTGGAGAGCACCTGGATGGCGGGCTGCCCCGCCATGCCCGGAATCCGGAGCAGGACCTTGGCACCCGCTCCGGCGGGTTCCAGGGTGGCTGCGGCCAGCACGGCCTTCGCGGCAGCGGTTTCCACGGTCGGCGAGGCGTGGAGGGACCCCGTGTGGATCCCCGCCAGGACCACGCCCCCTGCGACCAGCAAGGAACTCAGGCGAGCATTCATCGTTTACCCTCCTCACGCTTGAACGGCTTCGTGATGGTGCGGAATACAGAACGGTTGGTGGTGTTCATGTCCCATTGGTGGAACGTCACGGCCTTGTCGGTGATGCTGGCGATCTCGCCATCCTTGAACCGGTGGCCGACTGGCAGCCAGCGGACAGTCCCGCGGCTGTCGGAGACGATGGCAAAATTCTTGCCGTCTTTTCGGATCATGCCCTTGACGGAGATATCGTCGATGAGGTCGAGCGCATCGGCGGGGCGGTCATCTCGGGGAGTGGAGAAGGGGTCCCGCTGGATGGTGGGCTTGTAGGGTGTGATCTTGATGACAGCCACGTCCTGGGCAGGTGCTTCGGGCGCCACCGTCGCTGTGGCGGGAGCCTCGGCGGGCTTGGCCGCTGGACCGATCTGGGCGGCCAGCGAAAGGCCGGCGAGCAAGGGGAGGGGCAGGAGTCGATGGATCATGGTGAGTTCCTCAATCCTCCTTGGCCCGGCCCTTGGCTGCTGGCGACGGGACGGGTTTCTTGGCGGGTGCAGCCGGGGGGGGCTCCGGGCTGTAGATGAAGGCGCTGATAGTGCACTTCACCGTGGCCGGGTAAAAGGTGCTGCCTTTCTCGACCTTGCGGCTGAACTCGATATTCGAGACGTTGATGATCTTGTCGTAGCCGGAAACCAGCGAGGTGAACTGGCCGAAGGTGTGGTACCCCGCCCGAAACTCGAATTCCACGGGCTTTTCGGTGTAGTAGGTGTCGCGCCGTTCGGGCTTGAGGACGAAAGAGACCTGGTCGATGCCGGCGTCATCCGCGAGCTTCTTGATGCGGTAGGGGATCTCGCCGTAGTCCGCCTCGGAGGGCATGATCTTGATCAGCTCTTCGATGCGTTTGTCCTGCTTGGCGACCTCGTCGCGCAGCTTCTCGTAGCTGGCCTTGAGAAGACGGCCCTTGTCCACTTCTGCCTGGAGGGTCTTCACCTCGGCCTGGACCGTTTCCAGCTCGCTCCGCTTCCCGCCGAGCAGGAAGTAGACCAAGCCGGCCACGACGATGCCCGCCACCGCGCCGACGCCGATCTGTTTCTGAAGCTGGGGATTCATGGCCTACCTCAGACAGCGTTCTGGAGTTCGAAGGAGATCGTGAAGTCGAAGGAGCCGGTGGTCCCGCGCTTCGCGCTCGGATAGTTGATCTTCTTGAACCAGCGGGTGCGGGACTGGAGGTTGCCGTAGAAGGCATTGATGGCCTCGAAATTCCGGCCTTCACCCTCGATGGTGATGAGGGCCCCCTTCTGGCTGATCTTCTTGAACCACACATCGTCCGGCAGGCTGTTGGCGAGCTCCTCCATGAGGTGCACCGGAAGCGACTGCTGCCGCTTGAGGGTGGTCATCACCTCTTCCTTCTTCTGGAGGGCGGCCTTCTTCTCTCGGAAAGTCTTCTCCAGGGCGATGTAAGGCTCGTACTGCTTCTTGTCGCGCTCCAGGTCGGCCTTCTGCTTCTCGGCCTTGGTGAGGAGGCTGTTCAGCCAGACGTAGTAGACGCCGCCGCAGGCCGCGATTGCCAGGCCCACCACCACGCCGGCGATCGGCAGGCTCGAGCGGCTTCCGCCTTCACCCGTGTAGACCTGGACGGGTTCGGCGGCCGCCTTGCTGGCCCCCTTCTTTCCCCCGACCTGAGCCAGAGCGTCACCCAGCAGGTTGATCTTGATCATCGGTCCCCCACTTGGCGCAAAGCCAGCCCGACCACGACGGTGGCACCGCCGCCGATCTCGCGAACCGTCATGGGATCCTCGGTCCGACCATCGATCTCAACGAGCTGGAAGGGATTGAAGCGGTCCACGGAAACCCGCAGCCGATCGCCCAGCACATCCATCAGTCCATGGATCATGGAACCGCCGCCGCTGACGAGCACCCGGTCGAGGCGGTCCACCTTGAAACTGCTCTTGAAGAAGTCAAGGGTCCGGCTGAGTTCATCCGCGAAGGCGTCCGATACGGCATTGATCGACGGCTGGACCTCGTCCGGCTGGTGCCCTTCGGCAGCCTGGTTGCGCTTCAACCGCTCGGCCCCCTCCCGGGTTACCCCCCAGTCCTCCATGAGCTTCTCGGAGTAGCGGCTGCTGCCCCAGGCCATGTCACGCCAGAACACCGATTTGCCTCCCACCATCATGGTGAGATTGGTGAAGGTGGCGCCCAGGTTGACCAGGGCGACGACCTCGTCGCGGCCACCTCCCATGGTGTTGGCTTCATAGGCGTTCTGGATGGCGAACACGTCGACGTCCACCACCTTGGGGCTGTACCCGGCCTGGGCCACGCAGCTGACGTAGGCTTCCAGCTTGTCCTTGCGGCAGGCCACCAACACCACATCCATGTTGCCGTCCGCCGCCCGCTCCTCGATGAGGTAGTAATCCAGGGCGTAGGAATCCAAACCTTGGCCCGCCGGGAAGAAGCTCTCAGCTTCCCAGCGGACGGATTCTGCCAATTCCGCCTGACTCATGAGTGGGAATGTCACTTTTTTGACCATCACCTGCTGACCTGACACGGAGATGGCCACATCCTTGGCTTTGATTTTCTGTTCCGCCATGACCTGACGGATAGCGGAAGCCACGGCATTACTATCCATGATGTCGCCGTCCACGATGGCATCGGGGGGCAGGGCGACCCGGCCCAGCTTCTGGAGGCGGTAGCGAGACTGGCCACCCTTTCCAATCTGCTGGAGCTCACAGACTTTCACCGAGCTGGATCCGATATCCAAGCCAACAAGACTTTTGGGTTTGCTTCCGAAGAGACCCACCGGATGCCTCACTTGGAGAATATAGGTATTGGAGATGGTACCGCTGGAATGGATTAGGTCAAGGTTAACTATTTTTGCGTCAGGTCGATTCAGGGCCAAGACCGACCAGGATGGCAGTGATATTGTCCTCGCCACCCTGCTCTCGGGCAGCCAGAACAAGTGATTCCACAGCCTCTTGAAGGTTCGAGGACTGCGTCACGATGTCCCAGATCTGTCTATCGCCGATCATTCCTGACAGGCCATCAGAGCAAAGCAAAAGTCGCTCCGTTTTGCCCAGCTCCAGGTTCTGGACTTCAATATCCAGGTCCCCCCCGTTGCCCAGCGCCTGGGTGATGACGTTCCGGAAGGGGTGAACCCGGGCTTCGGAAGGCGTCAGGATGCCGCTTGCCACCTGCTCGGCCACCCAGCTGTGATCCCGCGTCACCTGCCGGATGCCGTCGGGCCCCAGCAGGTAGGCCCGGCTGTCCCCCACATGGGCCAGGGTGACCTGCGAGTCATGGAGCAGACCGGCCACCACGGTGGAACCCATGGTCTCCCGCTCGGGGTTGCGGCGGATATCTTCGGCGATCGCGCGATCCGACAGAAGCAGTGCCGCCCTGAGTCGGTTCCCGTCGTAGGAGAGGTTGGGGTCGTACTCCATGGGCCAGGTGCGGTCCTTCTCCCGGGTGTCGCCCACGAACTTGGCCACGGTGTCCACGACGATCTGGCTGGCCACCTCACCGGCAGCATGTCCGCCGAGCCCGTCCGCCACGACGAAAAGCCCCAGGTCCGCGTCGGCCAGGTAGCTGTCCTCGTTGTGCTTCCGGACACAACCGACATCGGTCTTGCCCGCGGCGTGGATCCTCATGGTCAACCCTTTCCCGTCAATCGGCCCCAGAGGTCCTTCAGTTGATCCACGAGACCCGGTTGGCCGGCCGGGGTGGTTTGGGCCTTCCCCTTCTGGCCCGCGGCGCCAGGAGCCCCCTTCCCGCCCCTCGGGGCGGTCTGCCGCAGTTTCGGATGGTTGGGTGCGATCTCGCGAGCGGTCTGGAGGTGGCGCTGCGCGCGGGCCACCATCCCCAGCGTCTGGAAGTGGGTGGCCAGGCGGAGGTGGCTGTCCACATCCCGCGGGGCCAACAGGACCGCAGCCTCCAGCGCCCTCACCACGGTGCGGAGGTCGCCGCCGCTCTGCTCCAGGATGGTGGCCAGCAACGCGTGGTACTGCGGCTTCTTGCCGTCCATCCGGATCGCGTACTGGATGAGGGCCTGCGCCTGATCGACCCGGCCCCCCTCGAAAGCCTCCTTGGCGAGCGTCGCCCAGTCCTCGGCGGTGCGCTCCGATGCGGCCTCGGCATCCTTTTCCCTCCCGGATGGTGTGGAGGGCGCCACCGGAGTCCTGGGCAGCTGCTGCATCACGGCGAGGCGTTTTCCTGGATCCTTCAGAATGCTGAAGGCCTCCGCCAGGTCCCGGAACCTCGCTTCGGCCTCGACTTTTGCGGCGCCAGTGTACCGATCGGGGTGCCACTGCTTGGCCAGCCGGTGGTACGCGGCCTTGATGTCCTCAGGAGAGGCATCGGGAGGGATTTCCAGCACATCGAAAGGATTCATGGGGGTCCACAGGGCACCCTGCGCCAGCGCATCGCATGGGGATGGAAGAACAGGGCTTGAGCAGAGGATGGTAGCCTATTTCCAGCCCGCGTGCAGGCTTTTGGACCACGAAACATGGCGGAATCTCACCAGGACGCGGTGGTGGCCAGGCCCGTCCAGACTGGAAGAAGCTCCAGCGTGATGGCACAGTAGAAGGTTCCACGGGAGCGCGCATGGCGTTGGGCAAGGCAATGGATTGGCGCGAAGGCCTGGATGCCGGCGACCTGTCCTCCGAAAGCCTGGTGCTTGCCGCCTTCGATCGCATCCGGGACCTGGACGGAACCCTCCACGCCATCCTGGCCGTCGATGAACCGCGCAGCCTCGCATTGGCCCGGGAGGCCGACCGACGGCTTCGGACCGGCGAGCGGACTCCGGTACTGGGGTTTCCGATCATCCTCAAGGACAACCTCCACTGGTCCGGGCTCCCCATGACCTGCGGCTCCAGGGCGCTCGAAGGTTACGTGGCCCCATACGACGCCACCGTGGTTCGCCGATTGGTCCAAGCGGGGGCGGTTCCCATCGCCAAGGCCAATCTGGATGAGTTCGCCATGGGCTCCAGCGGCGAATACAGCGCCTTCGCTCCCGCCCGGAACCCCTGGGACACCTCCCGGGTACCCGGCGGCAGCAGCAGCGGCTCCGTCGTGGCCGTGGCCGCCGGCTACGCCCCCCTGGCCCTGGGCAGCGACACGGGGGGGTCGGTGCGCCTGCCCGCCAGCTTCTGCAACGTGACGGCCCTGCGGCCCACCTATGGTGTCCTCAGCCGCTACGGGCTCACGGCCATGGCTTCCAGCCTGGATCAGGTGGGACCCATCGCCGCCACCGCCGCAAACCTGGCGTTGGCCTTCGGCGTCATGGCCGGCGCCGATCCCCTGGACAGCACATCGATGGACCTGCCGGGCGTAGAGCGCCTGGCCAACCTCCATCCCCTGGACCTGAAAGGCCTCCGCATCGGCCTTCCGAGGGAGTACTTCGCGGATGGCCTGGAGCCCGGCGTCCGGACTCTCCTGGACGCCGCCCTCCAGGTCTTCGAAAACCAGGGCGCGAAGCTGGTGGAGGTGGACCTCCCCCATACCCGCTACGCCATCGATACCTACTACCTGCTCTGCACCAGCGAAGTCTCCAGCAACCTCAGCCGGTTCGATGGCGTGCGATACGGCCTCCGGGAACCTTCAGCCGAGGGCGGCCTGCCGGGGATGATCGCCCGAACCCGGGACGCGGGCCTGGGCGATGAAGTCAAGCGCCGGATCCTCCTGGGGACCTTCTGCCTATCGAAGGGCTATTATGACGCCTTCTACATGAAGGCCCTCAAGGCGAGGGCCCTCATCGCCGCCGATTTCCATGCCGCCTTCGCCGAGGCCGATGTCCTGGCCTCCCCCGTCAGCCCGGGCACCGCGTTCCCCTTCGGCGACAAGACGGACGACCCCATGTCCATGTATCTGGCCGATGTCTTCACCGTACCCACCGCCCTGGCGGGACTTCCCTGCCTGTCCATGCCGGCGGGCTTCTCCAACGGCCTTCCGGCCGGCATCCAACTCATCGGGCCGGCCCTTTCGGATGTCCGCCTGCTGGAGGCGGCCCACGCTTTCCAGTCCCTGACCCGCCACCACCTCGAAACCCCGACCCTGTCCGCATAGGAGCGAACCATGGCCTTTGATGTCGTCATGCCCCAGATGGGCGAGAGCATTGCGGAAGCCACCGTGCTGAAGTGGCACAAGAAGGCCGGCGACGTGATCGCCAAGGACGAGACCCTCTACGAGATCAGCACCGACAAAGTGGACGCGGAGATTCCCGCCCCCGCCGCCGGCACGCTGCTGGAGATCCTCGTGGAAGTCAACGCCACCGTTCCGGTCGGCACCGTGGTGGCCCGCATCGGCGATGCCTCGGAGAAGCCCTCCGGCGCAGCCGCGCCGGCCGCGACCACTCCCGCCGCGGCTCAAGCCCCTGTCGCCGCGCCCCCCGCCCCGCTGGCCGAGGAGGACGACAACAGCCTGGAAGGCCGCCTGCGCACCAAGAGCAGCCCCCTCGTCCGCGAGATGGCCAAGCAGCACGGCATCGACCTCGCCAAGGTCTCCGGAAGCGGCCAGGCCGGCCGCGTCACCAAGGAGGACCTGGAGACCTACCTGGCCAAGGGCCCGGCGGCCACCACCGCCGCCCCTGCCCTCTCCATCGCGCCATCCATCGCGCCGGCCCTGCCCGCGGTGCATGATCCTTCGGCGCCGACCATGGGCCTGGCGCCCAGCATGTCCATCGCCTCTGCCCCCGCCATGCCCGCCTTCGCTCCGGGCGAGCGGGTGAAGGTGGAGCCCATGAGCCGCATGCGCAAGATCATCGCGGACAACATGGTGGCCAGCCGCCGCACCTCGGCCCACGTCTACACGGTCTTCGAGATCGACATGACCCACGTGGCCCAGCTGCGCAACAAGCACAAGAAGGCCTTCGAAGCCCAGTTCGGCACCAAGCTGAGCTTCATGCCCTTCGTGATGATGGCGGCCTGCAAGGCCCTCCGCGCCTATCCCATCGTCAACGCCTCCGTGGACGGCGATAACATCGTCTACAAGCAGGACATCAACCTGGGCATCGCCGTGAGCCTGGACTGGGGCCTCATCGTCCCGGTGGTGAAGAACGCCGACATGATGAACCTCGGCGGCCTGGCCCGCAGCCTCAACGACCTGGCGGAGCGCGCCCGCGGCAAGCAGCTCAAGCCTGACGAGATCAGTGGCGGCACCTTCACCATCACCAACCCCGGGGTCTACGGCGACACCTTCGGCCTGCCCGTCATCAACCAGCCCCAGGTGGCCATCCAGGGCGTAGGCGCCATCGTCAAACGCCCCGTCGTCATCACCGGCCCCGACGGTACTGACTTCATCGCCATCCGCCAGGTGATGTTCAGCAGCCTCGGCTTCGACCATCGGATCATCGATGGCGCCATGGGCGACCTCTTCATGGCCTTCGTGAAAAAGGAGCTGGAGAACTCCACCTTCGGGTTGGAGTAGATCCTTCGTCGAGCCATACGAAAAAGCGGCCGGATGGCCGCTTTTTCGTATGGGAAGAGATGGAAGGAACCGTTTCCTTATGCGTAGGAGGAGGTCTCCCGCACCATCTCCCGATACATGGCGTACTCGCCCTGGAAGTGCAGCTGGATGATGGCGGTGGGGCCGTTGCGGTGCTTGGCCACGATGAGCTCGGCGGAGTTGTCGGGTTCCTCGTTGGCTGAGGGCATCAGCTTGCGGTGAATGAAGGCCACCATGTCGGCGTCCTGCTCGATCGCACCGGAATCTCTGAGATCGCTGAGCTGGGGCCGGCCGCCCTGGCGGTGCTCCACCTCGCGGTTGAGCTGGGAGAGCACCACCACGGGAATCCCGAAGTCCTTGGCCATGAGCTTGAGGCCGCGGCTGATCTCGCCGATGCGGACGGCCTCGTTCTGCTTGGCGCCCCGGCTGTTCTCGGGGCTGCTGAGCAGCTGGAGATAGTCGATGATGACAAACTCCACCCGCCGATTACTCTGGCTGCCCTGCTTCACGATCATGTTCTGGATCTGAGGGACGGTGATGGAGGCCTGGTCGCAGATGAACAGCGGCATCTGCACCAGCTCGTCCCGGGACCGCATCACGTGATCCAGCCGTCCGGTGGCGCGGCCGGACTGGAGGTCCTTCATGTTGGTCTGACTCTGGGCGGCGAGCAGGCGCATGAACACCTCCTCGTGGCTCATCTCGAGGCTGAAGAAGGCTCCGCATTGGCCCGGACGGCCGTCCCGCTCCTGGGCGGCCCGCAGGATCCAGTTGAGGGCCAGGGCGGTCTTGCCGACGCCGGGGCGGGCAGCCAGGACAATGAGGTTGCCGGGCTGGAAACCCTGGGTGAGCTCGTCGAAACGCTGGAAACCGACCCGCACGCCGGGCGACAAGCGTCCCTCCAGGCGATCGTGGAGACGCTCCATGGCATCGTCCGCCACCGATTGGATGGTGAGCAGGCCCTTGGCCTTGGCATCTCCCTGCGCCAGGTGGAAGAGGCTCTGGGCAGTCTGGTCCACCAGCACTTCCGGGGGTTCGTCTTCCTCCGCGGCCTGGCGCACCAGCTGGGCCCCCAGATGGACGAGGCGGCGCAGCTTGGCCTTGCGCCGGATGAGGTCCGCCAGCACCTGGGGGCGCTCCACGTCCTCGCCCGCCAGCAGCTCCACCAGGCCCGGGTAGCCCCCCACCTTGTTCAGGCTGTCGTCCTGGTCCAGGGCGTCCTTCAGGGTGAGGGAGTTGACCTCGACCTGGGCCTCGATGAGGGTGCGCAGGGCCCGGAACACGGCCCGGTGGGCCGGGTGGACGAAGTCCTCCTCGGCCAGGGCGAAGACGGCCTCGCTGGCCACGAACCCCGCGCCCGGGGCGCAGCAGGTGGCCAGGAAGGACCGTTCCGCATCGATATCCTCCGGAAGGCGCTCCGGAAGCCAATCCGCCATCACATCACCCCTGCCGACTAGAGTCCGGGAGGAGTGTACCCCCCGCCGTCCACATCCACAAAGATCGGGTTGGTGACGGCGAGGGGATAGATGCCCTTCATGATCTTGTTCCAGGGCGTTCCGGCCTGATAGGCCCCGGTGGTGGCCAGGGGCACACCCGCTTCGACCACCAGCCAGGCATCCTTGCCCGTGGGCATGGCCACGCCATTCAGGGTCGCCGTGCGGAGGCGGAAGTCCGTGGAGGAGGCGGTGAAGCTGCTCATGGGTACCACCTGGGCCACGCCATTCACGACCACGCGCACCTCATCCACCGGCACCCAGTCCGCCGCATAGAGCGAGATGGTGATGGATACGGTGGGGGCGGGCCCGGCCACCAGTCCCCCGGGGCCTACGCCGTTGACCGCCACGTCGAGCAGAGGTCCGGTGGAGGCCACGGCCGCGCCGCTGCGAAGCGCGGCCAGCAGAGGATCGAGGGTGTCCTGGGTCAAGGTTCCGGAACCGAGCTTCAGGTAGGTACGGGCCAGACCCACAGGCGTGTCGTAGCTGAACTTCGAGGCGGAGAGCCCCAGTGCCTTGGTAAAGGCCGTCGGAGCCTGCTGGCTGAGCAGGGAGAACCAGTCGCTCCGGACCGCCTTGAACTCGGCGAACCAGGCGGTGGGATCCGCGGGATCGCACCCTTCGGCCCGGATCAGCTCCAGGGCATCGAAATCCCCCTGATGCGCGCCGAGGGAAACAGGGCCGGTCTGGGTCCACCAGGCATTCGCTCCCGATCCGAGGGGAACGGCGGGATCGAACCCGCGGACGGTGAACAATCCCTGCGGCCCCCGGGGCCGGTGGACGATGTTGTAGCGTCCCTCTGCCTGGGTGATGAAGTCCGCCAGGGTCCAGCCCTTGGAGGGCCTGGCTCCGCCGTTGCGATCCCCGTTGGGAACGGGCGTGAACAGGGCCGTCGCGAACCCGTCCGCCAGCGTGGAGCTGCGGGCGCCGACCACCAGCGGGTCGATGCCGATGGGGATGCGCTGGGCGTCCGTGACCGCCGCGCTCTCGATCTCCGTCCGGAACTCGGTCCTGAGGGCCGTCGGATCCGTCAGGTGATCCTCTTCCGTGCGGGTCACCGCATCCACCCCCTCCGCGAGGGCGGAGCTGAGCATCTCGCCGGGGTTCAGGCCGCCGGTGGTCGCCTGGGTGGGGCTCGGAACATCGAAGGCCTTCCAGCCGGTCGGCAGGGTCGGGGGGAGGGTCACGAAGGTATGGCTCAAATCCGTCTGGCCGTCATAGGACTTCACGGGCAGCGCTTCCAGGTGGGACAGCGGACCGCGGGTGCCGTAGGCCAGGTAGTCTCCCGGAGGGAGGAAGACCGAAACCCCTCCGCCGGAATACCGGAAGGACGTCCCGAAAACCTGGTTCCCGGCGATGTACTGGTAGTCCGCCACGCTCGCGCTTGAGATCACCTTGGCCTTGTAGACCCGGTCGTAATATCCGGCCAGGCGGCGGGACCGTTTCATGGAGGGATCGGGCGCTCCTCCCTGGCCTGCCAGGGTGATGCGGAGGGGATTCAGGCCATCCATCTCCAGGGTTCCGGCCTGCCGGGCCACGAAGGAGTGCCGCTGCTGCTTGCTGCGGACCACGTTCCCGGACGCGTCCGTGACCTCGGCCCGCTCGGGACTCAGGTTCTCCGCCAAGGTCCAGATCTGGCTTTTGGACGGCGTGATGGGGGTGGGCAGGTAGGGCCGGTCGGCGTTGGACGTATTGGTGCCGAGATACAGCGTGTTGCTCTGGAAAGCGTTGCGCGCGGTCACCCGGTACGGCTGGCTGAGGCCCGTGCCGCGGGCATCCGCGACGGCCGGAAGGAAGACGCCGATGGCTCCGCTGGAGGAAGGGATGTCGCTGGGTTCGCGCCACTCCACGCGTTCGGTGACCCAATGGGAGGGATCGGCGTCGGTGGAGGGATCCGCGCTCGAGCCGGTGTAGCGATCGAACCGGAACTCGGTCTGGAGCGGACCCGTGCGGGCGGCCGTACCGAACGAGTCGAACGTGAGGATGCCGTATTCGCCGCTGTGGAACCCCAGCCGGGCCTGGACCATCTCGTTGAAGACCGCGGTCGCCTGGGCCGGCTGGGTGCCTGAGATGCTGGCATTCCCGACCTCTCCGCCCAGGACGTACAACCGGCGCCGGTAGGTCATGGGTTGTCCTGCCGGCAGGCTGGTCGCAGCGGGGCTCCCCACGACCAGTCGGCCCGGGAAGCGGGGACGGAGCTCGGTGAGCGCGGGTTGAGGATCCGAGGCCACCAGCACCTGATCCACGTCCAGCGGCAGAATGCCCAGGGTGGAGTGGGCATCCAGCGTGTCTCCGGAGGATTCCGAGCCCATGAGCGCCACCATGGGCGTCACCACGCTCGTCGTCAGAGGTGCCGTGAAGTCCGATCCCGGAATCTCAACCCCCCAGCTGCTGATCGGGGTCCCATCGAATGTCGTCACGGCGGGGACCACGAACCGGAATCCACCGCCATGCTGCGAAAGGAAATCCCCTAGGTTCCGGATGGGGAGGGCCGACGTTCCCTCGTTGGTGATCGTGGTCTCCAGGGTGAAGTAGGTATTGGCCTTGTTCAGGGTGATCCGGTGGGCGACGCTGACTCCCAGCACCCTCCCCTGGGCATCCGTGGCCACTCCGAGCTTCCCCTTGGGATCCAGGAGGTAGCCCTGCATGTCCAGGTACACCTCGTTCACACCCGTCCCGGGCGAGTACCGGTCGAAAACCAGCGGCAGGTCGGGGTCCTGGTTCACCACGGGACCCAGGCGCTCGACCATGTCCGTGGGCAGGGACACGCGCTTGTAGTTCTGGTCGAGGGCGACGTTGCCCACATCGAGGATGGCGCCACCGGAGGGCGCGCCGAACTGGCCCTCCCGGTTCCCGAACGCCGCGCCGTCCACGGCGATCTGGACCGCATCGTTGCCGAGGTAGAAGTCCCCGGGTCCCGAGGTCGCCTTCAGGCCGTGCAGGCGATCGCCTCCGGAAGCGGGGATTTCCTCCACCGCCACCGTGGGTCGGCCCACGCCCGTGGCCCGGAAGCAGCCCGTGACGCCCCCGGCCAGGACCAGGGCCAGCGGGGCCAGGGCCAACGGGAAACGCGGGGACAGACGAGGGGAACGGACTGCGGGATCAAGGCTCATGTTCATCAAGGCGTCTCGTTCAGGCGGGAGGTCCATGGGGCTGGGGCGTACGGAAGGTCTATGCTAACTCACGATGCCGATCTCCGCCTTTCTTCATCGCTTCAGGCCGCACCGGCGGACCCTGCTTCTGGCCCTGGCGCTTCTCCTCCTGGGAGACTTGCTCTGGACCCTGGGAAGGTTCCCGGCCATGCACCACCAGCAAATCTACCGGGCTGAGGAGCTTCCGCCGGTGAGCGGCCCGGTGCTCGTGCTGGGTGCCGGCGTCTACGGCGATGGAGAGCCCACCGAGCTCCTCCAGGGCCGCCTCCGCACGGCCCTGAGCCTGTATCAGAGCGGGAAGGTCCGCTGGTTCCTGGTGTCCGGCGACAACCGCCACCCCTCCTACAACGAACCCCAGGCCATGCGACGCTGGCTGGTCAAGCAGGGCGTTCCCCCCACCCGCATCATCAGCGACTATGCGGGCTTCCGCACCTGGGACAGCCTCAAGCGCGCGCAGGCCGTCTTCGGCCAGCAGAAGGTGGTCATCGTCACCTCGGATTTCCACCTGCCCCGGGCCCTCTATCTGGCCGATCACCTCGGACTGCAGGCATGGGGCGTCCCCGCCTCCACCGAGAGCCGCCCGCCCGTGAATCGGATCCGCTACTGGGCCCGTGAGTACATCGCCAGGCACCTGGCCCTCTGGGATGTCTGGTTCCCGCCGGATGCGCGGCTGGGCCCCCGGGAGCCCACACCAGATGATTGGGATCCGGCCTCATGAATGAAGCCCACGACCTGCTGATCCTCGCCGCGGGGAGGCTCCCGCAGGGTCGCTACGGTGGCAGCCTGGCGGGCCAGGGCGCCGTGGCCCTCGGACGCGCCGCCGTGGAGGGCCTCCTGGCCCGGCCGGACCTGCCCCGACCCGGCAGC
Organism: Geothrix mesophila; assembly: GCF_022808835.1. Classification (NCBI taxonomy): domain Bacteria; kingdom Pseudomonadati; phylum Acidobacteriota; class Holophagae; order Holophagales; family Holophagaceae; genus Geothrix; species Geothrix mesophila. Next base: position 240,849 of record NZ_JAKZLD010000001.1, on the reverse strand, counting down.
CTGATCTGGGGCATGGCGCGGAGCCACACCCAGGGCATGAACCCGGCCCGCACCCTGGCCCTGCAGGCGGGCCTGCCCTTCGGCGTCCCGGCGTTCACCGTGAACATGGCCTGCGGCTCCAGCCTCCAGGCCCTCCTCCTTGCCGCCCAGCGCCTGAAAGACGGCGCGGAGGCCCCGGTGCTCATCGGCGGCAGCGAAGCCATGTCGGATACGCCCCATCTGGTTCCGGGCCTGCGCTGGGGGTTTCGCATGGGCCACCGCCAGCTGCCGGATGTCATGCACCACGACGGTCTGCGCTGCCCGGTGACCGGGCTTCTCATGGGGGAGACCATCGAGCGGCTGGCCGCCAAGCGCGGCATCACCCGGATCGAGGCGGACACCTGGGCGGCCGGGAGTCATCGGCGGGCCTCCCGGGCGGACTTCCGGGCGGAGCTCCTACCCCATCCGGCGCTGGATCACGACGAATGCGTGCGCCAGGAGATCGCGGTGGAGGACCTGGGCCGCCTGGCCCCGGTGTTCGATCCCCACGGCCAGGTCACGGCGGGGAATGCGTCGGCCCTGTCCGATGGCGCGGCGGGGCTCCTCATCGGCCGGCGCGAGCAGGCCGGCGGCGCCGTTCCCCTGGCCCGGATCCTGGGGTGGAGCGAGGCGGGCGTGGACCCGCTGGACATGGGCGAGGCGCCCGTTCCCGCCGTGCGGCGTCTGCTGGCGGCCCATGGACTGACCGTGGCGGACATCGACCTGTGGGAGCTGAACGAGGCCTTTTCGGCCCAGCTCCTGGTCTGTCAGCGACAGCTGGGTCTGCCGGAGGACCGCCTCAACGTCGCCGGTGGTGGCGTGGCCCTGGGCCACCCCATCGGTGCTTCCGGAGCGCGCATCGTGGTGACCCTCGTCCATCAGCTCCGCCAGCGGGGCGGAGGCCTGGGGGTGGCCACCCTCGGCATCGGCGGGGGGCTGGGGTCGGCCCTGCTCCTGGAGGTTCCGACTTAGGCCCCGGCCTCTTCCAGCATGGCCTTCAGGGCCCGGTAATCCGTCTTCCCCGTGCCCAGGGTCGGGATCTGGTCGATCTGCCGGACCACGCGGATGTTGTGCAACGAGGAAAGTCCCGCGGCACGGATGGCTGCGTTGGCGTCATCCCGGCCGATGCCCGCCACGGAGAAGAGGATCAGGTCGGGGTTGAGATCCTCCGGGGTGGCTTCCACCGCCAGCAGCGGCTCGATCTCGTCCTCCCCCTGGAAACGTTTGGCCAAGGCCTCCTCGATGGCCGGCAGGGAGACCATCTCACCGCCCAGCTTCACGAACCGCTTGAGGCGCCCCGCGAACACCAGCACGCCCCGCTCCTGGCGCACCAGGTCCCCCGTGCGATACCAGTCCCGACCTTCGAAGGACTCGAAGGGCGATTCCACATCGGGGTTGAGGTAGCCGGAAAAAATGCTCGGTCCGCGCACCAGGAGCATGCCGGCCTGGCCCGGCTCCACCCGGCGCCCCGCCTCCAGGTCCACGATGGCCCATTCCACGGACACCAGCGGCTTCCCGATGGTCCCGTTCCGGGGATCCTCCTCCCGGTTCACGGACACCACCGGCGAGCACTCGGTGATGCCGTAGCCCTCCAGCACGGTGGTCTTGGGCCAGCGCCGGGCCAGGGTGGCGTACACCTGATCCGGGCATTTCTCGGCGCCGGACACCACGATCCGCAGGGATTCCAGGTGGCGGTCCTCGGCCGTGCGGAGGATGCCGCCCAGGAAGGTGGGCGTCCCCACCAGCAAGGTGGCGTGATAGGCCTCAATGAGGCGGGCCAGCATCCGTCCCTCGGTGGGATTGGGATGGTAGACCACCCGCAGGCCCAGCAGCAGAGGCAGGATGGTGGTGGTGGTGAGGCCGAAGGCGTGGAAGGGCGGCAGGCATCCCAGCACCCGCTCATCCTCGTGGAAATGGATGGCCTGGGTGATGTCCCGGATGTTGGCCAGGATGTTCCCGTGGCTCAGGGGAACGGCCTTGGGGTGGCTTTCGCTGCCGCTGGTGAAGAGCAGGGCCGCCGTGGGAGGGACTTTCGCCGGATCGAGGGAGAACCGGCCGAGGCGCGCGCGGAGCGCGGCGGCTACCTTGGTCCGCAGGGTGATGCCTTTCCCGACCTCGTCCAGCAGCAGCAGACGGTCCTTCACGGCGGAGAGGTCCACGCCCTGGGCCTGGAGCCGATTCACCAGCGTGGACACGGTGACCACGTGCTTCACGCCCACCAGGTCCAGACCATAGGCCGTGCTGCGGGCCCCGGCGGTCCAGTTCACCAGCACGGGGGTCTTCCCCGCGAAGAGCAAGGCCAGGTAGAGGATGCTGGCGCCTCCCGAGGCGGGCAGCATCAGGCCCACATGGGTTCCTTCCAGGCGCTCGAAGATGGGCTTCAGGACCAGCACCGCCGTGATGACATCCCGGTAGGTCTTCACGCCGCCGAGCTGGTCCGCCAGGACCACACGGCCCGGGTCGCGCCGTGCCTGCTTGAGGAAGACCTCGGGGATGGTGTCGCCTTCGGGCATCTCGATGGGCAGGTCCGTGCGCGAATGGAACCAGGCATGCGGCACCGCCTTCAGTTCCCCCTGGCGCAGGGAGACGGCTGCTCCTGTGGCCGCCAGCAGCAGATCACCCACCGTCTGAAGGGAGGCCGGGTCGCTGCAGGGATAGCCGAAGGCCTGCTCGAGCCAGATCTCCAGCTCGCGATGACCCAGGACATCCAGGCCCAGGTCTTTCACCAGGTGATGGTGCTCCTGGATGTCCGGATGGCCCGTCACGGCCTGCAAGTGGCGCTTCACCGTATCCCTGACCTGGGGCGGCACGCTGCGGGGATTGCCTTCCACCCTGGGCCGGGGCGGCTCGGGGAGGGTGCGGGGCGCCTGATCCCGCCAGACCAGGTAGGGCACGAAGATGCGCGGCGTGGCGCCTTCGTTCAGGCGGGATTCCAGCACGTGGTTGATGGCCTCGCGCCCGGCCTGCGCGGGCAGGCCATGGAGCTCCTCGAAGGCCACCTGGACCTCCCGCCGCGGCATGAAGAACAGGGCATTGGCCAGCAGGTAGCCCAGCCCCTTCAACAATTCGGGCCCGACGGAGGGACGCCTTCCCGACGCGGCGCTGAAGCGGCTGCCCCAGAGCCCGTGCAGCCGCACCACCACCACCCGGGCGTCCGGGGCCAGGCGGAGGATCTCCGCGACGGCGCTGTTGTCGGCGAGATCCTGGGTCTTCTGCCGGGCCAGCCGGGCGCCCGGGAACATCAGGATGTTGCGCCCGGAGGCCAGGCGACCTGCCAGCGCCGCCAGTTCCCTGTCCAGGGCTTCCCGGGTGCGGTCCCCATGGTCCACGGGGTCCGGAAGGGGCCTGGCGCCCAGGACCCGGGCCAGCCAGCGCATGGGCGCGGAGGCGGCATGGTCGCGGCCCATCACCAGGGTGGGCGAGAACCGTCTGTGCAGTTCCGACCCCAGGATGAAGGGATCCACCAGGCTCGGGTGGGAGGCCAGGAAGAGGATCCCCGGCTTGGCACTCGGGGGAACGGCCTCCAGACCCTCGGTGTGGATTCGGTAGCGCAGCCGCAACAGCGGCTGACCCAGGGCTCGGATCAGGGAATCGATCATCGTGGCGGAACCTAACGGCAGGATGTAGGCGGATCAAGGATTGTAGCGGGAATCCAGGGAGGGCTCCCAGCGAGGCGTCCTGGGGTTTTGCCGGGAGCCCTAAACCTGGCCCGGGGCTTCTGCGAAGATGGACCAGGGCCTTCGGAGGCCCCTCGAGGATCCCATGACCGACGCGCCCCTGATCCGGCTCACCGACATCACCAAGGTCTATCAGATGGGCGACATGGAAGTTCGGGCCCTGGACGGCGTGTCCATGGAGATCCGGCGAGGCGAATACGTGGCCATCATGGGCCCCTCCGGATCCGGCAAGTCCACCATGATGAACGTCATCGGCTGCCTGGACACACCCACCAGCGGCACCTACGAACTGAACGGCAAGCTGGCCTCGGCCATGACGGATGACGACCTGGCCCAGATCCGCAACGAGGAGATCGGCTTCGTCTTCCAGACCTTCAACCTGCTCGCCCGCACCACCTCCCTCCAGAACGTCGAGCTCCCCCTGATCTACGCGGGGAAGACGCCCGCCGAGCGGCACCAGATGGCCATCAAGGCCCTGGAGAATGTCGGCCTGGGCACCCGCAGCGACCACATGCCCAACCAGCTCTCCGGCGGCCAGCGTCAGCGCGTGGCCATCGCCCGGGCCCTGGTGAACGACCCCTCCATCCTGCTGGCGGACGAGCCCACCGGCGCCCTGGATTCCAAGACCAGCGTGGAGATCATGGCCCTCTTCGAGGACCTCTACCAGAAGGGCAACACCATCATCCTCGTCACCCACGAGGAGGACATCGCCCGCCACGCCCACCGCATCATCAAGCTGCGCGACGGCAAGATCATCCACGACGAGCCGAACACCCCCATCAGCTCCGAGGAGCACCTGGCGCACCTGAATCTCTAGCCTACCTCCGGTAGACTGGAGGCATGCAGAAGCTCGTCCACGGCATCCACCAGTTCCAGACCCAGATCTTCAAGTCGCACAAGGACCTCTTCGAACGCCTGGGCAGGGATCAGGCGCCGGAGACCTTGTTCATCACCTGCTCGGACTCGCGCATCAGCCCGAACCTGATCACCCAGACCCAGCCCGGCGAACTGTTCATCCTGCGCAACGTCGGGAACCTGGTGCCCCCCTACGAGAGCCTGGGCAGCACAGCCGCGGGCATCGAGTTCGCGGTCGCCGTCCTCCAGGTCAAGGACATCATCGTCTGCGGCCATTCCAACTGCGGCGCCATGAAGGCCCTGCTGGAGCCCGAGCAGCTGGGGCAGCTTCCCGCCACCAGGTCCTGGCTGGCCCATGCCCGCAAGACCGAGCGGATCATGTGGGAGAGCTACGGGCACCTCAAGGGCCACGAGCTGTTGCATGCCACTGTCGAGGAGAACGCGCTCGTGCAGCTGGAGAACCTCCGCAGCCATCCGGCGGTGGCCAAGGCCATGGCCAATGGCGCACTGCACCTGCACGCCTGGGTCTACAAGATCGAGACCGGCGAGGTGTTCGCGTTCGATCCGGACCGGGGCCAGTACACCTCGGTCACGGGCACCGCGGGTCTCGCGCCGCTCGATACGGAGCACCGGGCCACGGACCTGTCGATTTGACCTAGAGGTCCAGGCGGTCCAGGCGATCGGGCCGGTCCCGCCAGCCTTCGTCCACCTTCACGAACAGCTCCAGGCGCACCGGGCGCTGGAGGAGCTTCCTCAACTCGCGCTGGGCGCTCTGGCGGATGTCCTTGATCATGTCGCCCTGGCTGCCCAGCAGGATCTTGCGGTGGCCGTCGCGGTCCACCAGGATGCGCGCAGCGATGAAGACGCCCTCGGGTCCCAGATCCTCCGGATAGTCCGCGTGGCCGGGCTCGACCCACTGCTCGATGAGCACCGCCACGCCGTGGGGAACCTCTTCGCGGGTCTTACGGAGGACCTTCTCGCGGATGAACTCCGCGGCCAGGGAGCGCTCGGTCTGATCCGTGAAGGTCTCCTCGTCGTGCAGCCAGCCGGGCTGGGCCGCATCACGCTCCAGCAGGGTCCACAGGGGATCCAGGTTCAGGCCCATCTTGGCGCCGATGGGCACGATCTCCTTGAAGGGGAGCAGGTCCTTGTAGGTGGCCACCTTCTCCAGGAGGCGCCCCTTGGAGAGCAGATCGATCTTGTTCAGCAGCAGGTAGGTCGGCCGCCCCATCTTGCGCAGGCGCTTGGCCAGGGCGTGCTCGCCGGTGCCCAGGTAGTCGTCCGCGTCCACCACCCAGAGCAGCAGGTCGGCCGCTTCCAGCGCCTGCTCCACATGGGCCATCATGCGCTCGTTGAGGGCGTGCTTGGGCAGGTGGATGCCCGGCGTGTCCAGGAAGGCCAGCTGCACGTCGCCGCGGTTCACCACGCCCAGAACCCGGGTGCGGGTGGTCTGGGGAACCTGGCTGGTGGCGGCGAGCTTCTGGCCCAGCAGGGCGTTCAGCAGGGTGGACTTGCCGGCGTTGGGCAAGCCGATGATGGCGATGGTCGCGTGACGCCGCTGCGCGTCCGTGCCGGGCTGGTCAGCCACGATGCACGCCCCGCTTGGCTTCCCGGATGAACTGCAGCAGGTATGCCACCTCGGCCACGTGCCCCACTTCCTTCTCGGTCTGGGCCATGGCCTCCTCGCGGAGCAGCCCGGCATGGAAGAGCAGGCGGTGGGCCTTCTTCAGGGCCTCGACGACCTCCACGGGGAAGCCCTTGCGCTGGAGGCCGATGGTGTTCACGCCGTAGCTCTTGGTGTCGCGGGCGCCGGCGGTCTTCATGAAGGGCAGCACGTCCTGGGTGGCCACGGTGAACCCGCCCATGAAGGCATGGTGGCCCACGCGGCAGAACTGGTGGACGGCGGAGAAGGCGCCGATGTTGCAGCCATCCCCCACTTCCACGTGGCCGGCCAGCGTGGCGCAGTTGGCGAAGATGTTCTTGTTTCCGACGTGGCAGTCGTGGGCCACGTGGGAACCCGTCATCAGGAAGTTGTCATCGCCCAGGGTGGTCAGCCCGCCACCGCCCTCGGTGCCGCGATGGAGGGTGCAGCCCTCCCGGATCACGTTGCGGTTCTCCACTTTCAGGCGGGTGGGCGCACCCTTGAACTTGAGGTCCTGGGGCCCCATGCCCAGGGTGGCGTGGGGATAGATGTCGTTGTCTTCGCCGATCTCGGTATGGGGGCCGATGACGACATGGCTGCGCAGCAGGGTGCGGGCGCCGATGACGGCGTTGCCCTCGATGACGCAGAAGGGCCCCACGACCACGCCCTCGCCCAGCCGGGCCTCCGGGCTCACCACGCTGCTCGGATGGATCTGCGTGCTCATCGTCCTTCTCCCTCGGCCAGGTCCATCAGCATGGACATGAATTCGGCTTCCGCGACCTTCTGGCCGTCCACGAAGGCCTCGCCGCGCATCTTGCAGATCCGGCCCTTGAGCTGGACCACCTTGACTTCCATCACCAGCTGGTCGCCGGGCAGCACCGGCTTCCGGAACTTCGCCCCGTCGATGCCCATGAAGTAGATCACCTTGCGGGCCCGGTCCTCGATGTCCTGGAGGAGCAGGCAGCCGCCGGTCTGCGCCATGGCCTCGAGGATGTAGACGCCGGGGAACACGGGGCGGCTGGGGAAGTGGCCCTGGAAGACCTGCTCGCTGAAACTGATGTTCTTGAGCCCCCGGATCCACTGCCCGGGCTCGAAATCGAGGATGCGATCCACCAGGAGGATCGGATACCGGTGGGGCAGCAGGTCCAGGATTCCTTGCAGGTCGATCGTTCGGGGTTCGCGTTCCGACATGGGCACTCCAATCCTATAGGTTACCGGCTCCGCCTCCCGCCCTCCAGCCTCAGGATCGCCGGGCCGTCCGCTCGTAGATCCGGGCCTCGATGAACAGGTCCAGCAATCCCCGGTCCAAGGCCCCGGCCCGGGCCTCGTCCTCCAGGATGGCCAGGCTCCGCTCCACGGGCACCGCGCCCTTGTAGGGCCGATCCTGGGCCGTGAGGGCATCGTAGACATCCGCAATGGCCATGGCCCGGCTCTGGACGGGAATATCCGGTTCCGTGAGCCTCCGGGGGTAGCCCCGGCCCGTCAGCCGCTCGTGATGGGCGTAGGCGATGTCGGGGATGCCGGCCAGGTCCCGGGTCCAGGGGATCTGTTCCAGGAACCGGAAGGTATGGGTCACGTGGCTTTCGATCTCGAGGCGCTCCGTTTCGGAGAGACTGCCCTTGCGGATGCGCAGGCTGGCCAGGTCGCCGGCTTCCACCAGGCTCCGGCGCTCGCCGCTCCAGTGGGTGAAGGTGAGGTCGTCCAGGAGCCCCAGCCCCTCCGCGACCTCCTGGGCCATCACCGTGGGTTCGTTGCTCTGGCGGACCAGATGGATGAGCCGCTCCGATTCCTCCCGGCGATCCCGGATGGCGCTTTCCCACAGGTCGATGCCTCCCCCGCCCTTCCAGGCCTGGGCCAGGGCCTCGAGGGCCTGCTCCAGCTCCCGCTGGTGCAGGCGCTGGAGGATGATCTCCAGCTGGCCGGGATCGAGCTTCTTGGCCTTCACCAGCACCTGCTCGCGGACGCCCACCTTGCCAAAGTCGTGCAGCAGGCTGGCATAGCGCAGCTCCCGCAACTGGCGGTCGCTGAAGGAGAGGCCTCCGTAGGTTCCGCTGGGTGTGGCGTTCACGGCCTCCGCGAGGCCGACGGTGAGCTCGGCGACACGCCCGGAGTGGCCGCTGGTGACCGGGTCCCGGGCCTCGATGGCCGTCACGGAGGCAGCCACGAAGCCTTCGAAGAGCCGCTCGATCTCCTCCCGCAGCTGGGCGTTCTTCACAGCCACCGCCGCCTGGCCGGCGAGGCTCTGGGCCAGCCGCTGGTCCGAGGCGGAGAAGGCGATCGCCTGCCCATCCTCGTCCAGGCGGTTGAGGAGCTGCAGGACTCCGAGGATCTCGCCTTCCGTGTCCAGCATGGGCACCACAAGCATCGAGGTGGTGCGGTACCCCGCCAGGCGATCGAAGCTGTCGTTGAACCGGTAGGGAGCCTCGACCGGGAGGTCGTAGACATCCGGCAGGTTCAGGCATTCCTTGCAGAGGGCGACGAAGCCCGCCAGGTTCTCCCGCGAGATGGGCAGGGCCTCCCGGTGGAAGGGGAACCTCACGCGGGCGTTCTGCGTGTGAGCGAAAAGCAGCTCGGGACGGTCCTCCTCGCCGGTGAGCAGGTAGATAGACCCCGCTTCGGCGTTCAGCAGTTCCCGCGCCTTGGTGAGGATCAGATCCAGCAGCCGGTCCAGGTTCTGTTCCGAGGCCAGGGCGCGGCCCACCTCGTGGAGCCGCTCCATGTCCCGGCGATCCTGCAGCCGCGCCCAGGCCGCGCGGACCAGGGCCTCGGCCGCTTCCAGACCCGGCCAGACCTCGCAATCGGCGAAGGTGCCGTCGCCGGGCACCCCCAGCACCACGTCGGCCCGCCCGCCCTCCACGAAGGCCAGAGCCTTCCGCAACTCCCCGGCCACGCGGTCCAGGAGGATGCTACGGTGCTCTGGGGGGACGGCGACAGTGAAGCGCAAGGCGGATGCAGGCTCCAGGAAAGCGAAGACGAAAGTCCCGTCAGCATATCGGAATTCCCCCGCCCCCACTGCGACCTGGCAGGGATCCGTGGATCGCCTGGCCTGGGGCGGCCGGGGCGTGGCCCACGAGGCTGACGGCCGGCTGCTCCTGCTGGAGGCGCCGCTGGCCCTCTTCCCCGGTGAGCAGGTGGAGGCCACCGTCATCTGGAAGGCCCGCCACGGCGAAGGGCGTGTCACCCGCTGGCTCAGCCGGGATCCCCGCCGGGCCCCCGCGGAATGCCCCGTCGCCGGAACCTGCGGCGGCTGCGAGCTGTGGGAGGCCGGTCGCCACGCGCCCGAGCTGAAGCGCCAGATGGTGGCCGACCTTCTCCGTCGCCAGCTGGGCGAAGAGGTGCATTGGGACTGGCGCCCCGCCCCGGAGGAGGCCCGCCGTCACCGCATCCAGCTCCACTGGGACGGCTCCGCCCTGGGCTACTTCCGTCGGCACAGCCATGCACTCGTGCCCGTCTCCGCCTGCCCCGCCGCCGCGGAACCCCTGTCCCAGGCCATCCCGCGCCTGCAGGAGGCGCTGGCGGCGCACATCCTCACCTCCCGCCCAGGCCGCTGGGAACTGTCCACCGGCACGCCCGCGAGCGAGGTGCTCGCCACGGATGAGCGGGGTCGCACCTGGCGCCTGGAACCCGATGGCTGGCATCGCAGCGAGGAGCCCCTCGCGCAGCGCCTCGGCGGCATCACGCTCCGGCATGAGCCTGGCGCCTTCTTCCAGGTGAGCCCGCCCTGGGCCGCCGAGGCCTTCCGCAGCCTGCTCGAAGGCTGGAACGTGAGGGGCCGCACCCTCTACGACCTCTATGGCGGTGTGGGTCTTTTCTCTGCGCTGCTCGGCAAGCGCTTCGACCACCGCGTGCTGGTCGAGTCCGGCGAGGCGGCTGTGGCCTGGGCCCGCCGCAACCTGGCGGCCCTGGGCCTGCCGTCGGAGTGCCAGGTGGGCGATGTGGCCGCCTGGGTGCCTGAGGGGCTGGGGCATCCGGAGGACGTGATCCTGTTGGATCCGCCCAGGGCGGGACTGGAACCGGCCCTCACGGAGCGTCTCTGTGCCGCCGGGGCCGGAAAGCTCGTGTTGGTGGGCTGCGACGGCGCCGCCTTCTGCCGGGACTTGAAGCGCCTGACGCCCGCGTGGAACCTCGAGCAGCTGGCCGTGCTGGACCTTTTCCCCATCACCAGCCACGTGGAGTGCGTGGCCCTGCTGGCCAAGCGGTTATGAGCGCCCCCGCGAGCGCCCTCGGCCGTCACCTGCTCGTGGAATACACGGGCTGCGACGCCGCCATCCTCGCGGACCTGGAGCGGATCACCACGGCCATGCTGGAGGCCGCCCGGGCCTCCGGCGCCACCATCGTCACCCACAGCTTCCACCACTTCAGCCCTCATGGCGTCAGCGGGGCCGTGATCATCGCCGAGAGCCACCTGGCCATCCACACCTGGCCCGAGCACCGCTTCGCCGCCGTGGACTTCTTCAGCTGCGGACCCGTGGACATGGACCGGGGCCTGGCGGTCCTCCACACCGCCTTCAAGGCCGCCGGGGAAACCCGGATGACGCTGGAGCGCGGGCCCCTGCGGGCGATCCATCCCTGATCGCCCCTTCGAGCCGCAAGAGCCGCTCCTTCATTCCGAGGCCGCCGGCATAACCCGTAAGGGTGCCGTTGGCGCCAATAACGCGATGGCAGGGCACGAGGATGGAGATGGGGTTGGCGCCGTTGGCGCGGCCCACCGCCCGGCTGAGGTTCGCGCCGCCCAGGGTTGTCGCCAGCTGGCCGTAGCTGCGGATCTCGCCGAAGGGGATGCGCTGGAGCTCGGCCCAGACGCGCTGTTCGAAGGGGCTTCCGTGGAGGCGGACGGGCAGCTCGAAGGTGCTTCTCCGGCCAGCGGCATAGGCCTCCAGCTGGTCGCGGAGGCGGGCCGCGGCGCGGGGATCTGGCGACGCCACCGGACCCAACCGGGCGACTTTCGCCAGCAGGGCTTCGCGGAATTCATGGCCCGCAAAGCCAAGGTAGATGACGGCGCCCTCGGCGTCGAAAGCGACCTGGACGGGACCGAGAGCGGTCTCGAGGCGGTGGATTCCCGTCATGCGGGCACTCCCTTCAGGCTGGCCCAGAGATGGAAGGTGGCGAGGCTGCGATGGGGCGCGAAGGACGCCATGAGCCGCTGGGTCTCCACGGGACCCGGCCGTGACTCGAGCTTGAACCAGCGCTGGAGGGCCAGGGTGAGCGCCGCGTCCCCCACGGGCACGCAGTCCCGGAAACCCAGGCCGCGCATCAGCACGTACTGGGCCGTCCAGGGACCGCAGCCCCGCAGGGCCAGGAGCGATGCCTCGGCCCGAGTCGCGGTCAGCAGGTTCTCCAGCTTTAGGTCGCCCTTCGCCACCAGGGCCGCAGCGTTCAGGACATATTCGGCCTTGCGTCGCGAGAAGCGCCGGGCGGTCAGGTCTGCGGGATCCAGGGCCGCGATGGAGGCAGCATCAGGGTGCGCGATGAGGCCGCCGACGGGGGTTCCCGCCAGACGGATCAGGTCGCGGCGGAGGGCGTAGGCGAAGGCCAGGTTCACCTGCTGGCCCAGAATGGCCCAGACCAGCGCCTCGAAGGGATCCAGGGTGAGGGGCACCCGCAGCCCTTCCCGCCCCCGGGCCAGCCGGGGATGCGCTTCTTCGAAGGGGGCGGCATCCCCGTGCCAGGCCAGCAGCCGCAGGGTCGCGCGGTGGGCTTCCGCCATGGCCTCGGGGCCGCCCGCGCCCGCCAGGGACACCACCACCTCCCCGGGACCGAAGGCCAGGCTGAGCACCCCGGGCCGACCGACGAAGTGAGCGGCCTTGCGAAGGATATTGCCCTGCACCTGCTCGGACACGCTCTCCGCATCCCGGCCATGGAACCGGAGCAGATCACCGAGCCGGGTGTGCTCCGGCAGCGGCAGCGTGAAGCGGTCGGAGCCCAGCAGGTCCCGATAGGCGCCGGGTGCCAGGCCCGTCTGGCGCCGGAAGGCCTCGTGGAAGCCGGAGGGGCTCTCGAAGCCCACGGCCGCCCCGACCTCCAGCAGGGGCGTGGCGCCCTCCCGCAGCCGGGCGTAGGCGGCGCGGATGCGGGCGCCCTGGAGGAAGGCGGCGGGCTGGGTATGGGCATGCTCGCGGAACAGGGCCTTCAGCTTCGTGAGCCCCACACCGGCCACTTCCGCCAGGGCCTCGGCTTCGGGGAAAGCGGCCGGGTCCGCCCAGGCGCGGGCCATGGCCTCCTCCAGCCGGGCCAGGTCCGCGTCCTCCCCCCGGTAGAAGGCGTCGGGTCGGCAGCGCTTGCAGGGCCTCAGCCCGGCCGCCCGGGCGGTAGCCTCATCCTGGAAGAACCGCACGTTGCGGGCCAGGGGCTTCCGCGCCGGGCAGGAAGGCAGGCAGTAGATCCCCGTGGTGAGGACGCCCGTGAGCACCCGTCCGTCGAAGGAGGCATCCTTCGCCAGGATCCGTTCATAGAGGTGTTCGTCCGACCAGCGCATGGCTCCATGCTAGGAGCCCGCCGCAGGGAAGTCCTCCGATGGACGTCGCCGGAATTCTTCCGGTCAATCCCAGGTCAGCGGCAGGCGGGGCTGGGGCGGAGCCTTGGGCAGCACCCCCTCGAGGCGCAGCAGGAACTCCTTCATGTCCAGGCCCCCGGCATAGCCCACCAGGGATCCGTCGGACCCGATGACGCGGTGACAGGGGATGAGGATGGAAATGGGGTTGGCGCCGCTGGCGCGGGCTGCCGCGCGGATGCATTTCTCATCCCCCAGGCGCCGGGCCAGCTCCAGGTACGAGATCGCCTGCCCATAGGGGATCTTCTGCAGTTCCTTCCAGACCCGCGTCTGGAAGTCGGTGCCTTCGGCATGCATGGGGATGTTGAAATTCCGGAGATTCCCAGAGAAGTAGGCCTCCAGCTGTCGCTTCAGGAAAGGGAGGCTCTTCGGTACTGGGCCGGCGGGAACCGGGGGAAGCTGGCCGTGCAGCCGAACCAGATGGGAGAGGCGCCCTTCCCCGTCGAAGGCCGCGCCCAGGTCCCCGAGGGGGGTGGGCAGCAGGTGTAAGGGCCCGTTCATAGGCACCAGCATGCCAGCATCACGGTTTTTTGTTGCAACGGATCAGGGATTTCGCCAACCCAGGCCCGATTCCAGTTCCCGCAGCGCCCTCGGGAGGGGCCCCTCGCCGGGCAGGACCACTCGGTGGCAGGGGACGAGCAGGACGATGGGATTCGTCGCGCAGGTCATGACGATGAGGTCCTCGTCCACTCCCAGCCAGGCGGCGAGGTCGGCAGGACGGCGGGATTGGCCGTAGGGGATCGTCCTCACCGTGTCCCAGATGCGCAACTGCATGGGCGACCCCTGGGGATCCACGGGCACCGTGAACGTCCGGAGGGTTCCCGCCAGGTAGGCGTCCAGCTGGCGGTCGAGGTAGCGCTTGGCCTCCCGCTGCTCCTTGGGCGGCAGCGGGCTGGTCTTGCGAGGATCGAGACCCTCCACCGCCAGCTCGCGCAGACGCCCACGCCCATCGAAGGCCGCACGCATCGGCCCCAGCAGGGTGTTCAGCTCGTAGTGCCAGAGGACCATCAGGGAATCATCGCAGGGTCGTTAGACTGTTTCCATGGCCACTGAACCATTTCGCCTGTCCATCATCGACTATCTGAACGCCGCCCCCCTGAACCACGGATTCAAGCATGGCCTCGGCTGGGAGCACTTCCACCTCAAGTTCCACTACCCCTCGGCTTGTGCGGACCGCCTGCGCTCTGGCGAGGTGGACGCCGGGATCGTCAGCTCCATCGAGTACCTCCGGATCCCGGACCTCCTGATCGTGCCGGGCCTCTGTATCGCCTCGCCGAAGCGGGTGCGCAGCGTGGTGATCCTTTCCAAGGTACCGCCGGAGCAGATCCGGACCCTCGCCCTGGACACCTCCAGCCGCACCAGCGTGGTGCTGGGTCAGCTCATCCTCCGGGAGCGCTACGGCGTGAGCCCCGAGATCACGGACATGGGACCGGACCTGCCAGCCATGCTCGAAGCCCACGACGCCGCCATCATGATCGGCGATTCGGCCATGCGGGCCCCCCGGCAGGGGCTCTTCGTGCTGGATCTGGCCGAGGAATGGCACGCCTGGACGGGCCTGCCCTTCGTCTTCGCCCTGTGGCTGGTCCGGAAGAACGCCCCGCAACTGCCCGTGCCCGGCGGTGTGGCCTCCTTCTTCCACAAGAGCTACGAGATCGGCATGGCCCAGCTTCCGGCCATCATCGAGGAGGCCCGGCGCACCATCGGCTGGACCAAGATCGAGCTGCACGAGTACTTGACGGAGAACATCAGCTACACCCTGGGCGAGGCCGAACGCGAAAGCCTCGCCCTCTTCTTCGAGAAGGCCGTACGGCACGGGTTCGCGCCTGAAGAAAAGCCGCTGCGGTTCCTCTGAGCACGCCCGCCACCGACACCCCCCACCAGGACACCCCATGACCTACCTCGCTTCCCTCTTCCACGCCCACATCGCCGAGCGCCAGCGGACCGCCGCCGAGGCCCTGGCCGAAACGGGCTTCGACGCCCTGGTGATCTCCAGCGGCCAGGTCTACACGCACTTCGCGGACGACCAGGACGCCCCCTTCCATCCGACGCCCCATTTCGCCCACTGGTGCCCCATGACGGGCCCCCACCACCTCCTCGTGGTCCGGCCCGGCCGGCGTCCCCATCTCATCCGGTACGCCCCCGAGGACTTCTGGTACGAGCAGCTGCCCCTGGGGAACCCGTTCTGGGCCTCGGCATTCGACATCGAGGAGGTGGGCACGGTCGAGGAGGCATGGAAACGCCTGGGGTCGCCCGAGCGGGCCGCCTACATCGGCAACGAGACGGAGCGGGCCGAGGCCGCTGACCTGGAGCTGAATCCGGCGGGCCTCACCGCCCGCCTGGATTGGAACCGCACGAACAAGTCGGTCTACGAGGTGCAGTGCATCGAGGAGGCGACGGTGCTGGCCGCGCGGGGCCACCTGGCCGCCCGGGCCGCCTTCCTGGCCGGCGCCAGTGAGCTGGAGATCCACTACGCCTACATCCAGGCCGTCGGCATCGTGGATCACGAGATGCCCTACGGCAGCATCGTGGCCCTCAACGAGAAGGGCGCCATCCTCCACTACGAGCACAAGCGCGCCAACGTCAGGAACGGCGACGTCCTCCTCATCGACGCGGGCGCCCAGGTCCGCGGCTACGCCGCGGACATCACCCGTACCGTGGCCGCCCCCCACTGCGACAGCCGCTTCGCCGATCTGGTGGACGGCATGGTGAAGCTCGAACTCGGCCTCTGCGACGCCGTGAAGCCCGGCATGCCCTACGGGGACTTCCACCACCTGGGTCACCTGGCCATCGCGGCCCTCCTGAAGGAACACGGCATCCTCAAGGCCGATCCCGAGGAGGCGGTGGAACTGGGCCTGAGCCGCCCCTTCTTCCCCCACGGCCTGGGCCACCACCTGGGCATCCAGGTGCACGACGTGGCCGGCCGCCAGGGCGCACCCGACGGCACCCTGGCGCCTCCGCCGCCCCAGCACCCCACCCTGCGCACCACCCGCACCATCGAGGCGGGCCAGGTGTTCACCGTGGAGCCCGGCCTCTACTTCATCCCCATGCTGCTGCGCCCCTTCCGCGAGAACGAGCACAAGGCGAGGTTCGACTGGAAACTCATCGACGAGCTCACCCCCTGCGGCGGGATCCGCATCGAGGACAACTTGCTGGTGACCTCCTCCGGGCACCGCAACCTCACCCGACCGCACCTCCCCAACTAGCCTGCGGATCTGGACTACCCCCCGATCGCACAGCGCCCCGCGCTGTGCTCCCGCTCAGCCTTCGGCTTCGCGGAGGGGGCCCCGTTGCATCGAGGACAACTTACTGGTGACCTCCTCCGGGCACCGCAACCTCACCCGACCGCACCTCCCCAACTAGCCTGCGGATCTGGACTACCCCCCGATCGCACAGCGCCCCCGCGCTGTGCTCCCGCTCAGCCTTCGGCTTCGCGGAGGGGGCCCCGTTGCATCGAGGACAACCTGCTGATGACCTCCTCCGACCACCGCAACCTCACCCGGCCGCACCTGCCGAACTGAGGTATTGGGCAAAAAAAGTTCCGACGCCCGGTCCGGACCGGGCGTCCGCACGTTTCATCCCGGTCCCATCTTGTGAGCCGACAACTCTTCGGGTCTGATGGGGAGATCACCCTTTTGATCTACCTCCCAACCAGGCCCTCGGCCGCCTTTCAGGAGTCTTCCTGTGTCCGCTCAGCCCTTCGACCCCTCCCGCGACCACCGCATCACCCACAAGGAGGCCGTCAGCCTGGTCCGGAACTTCCATGCCCGGGCCGAGGCCGGCGCCCACCGGGCCTCCGCCTTCAACCGCAGCGCCTTCGAACAGCTCCTCGCCCAGCCGGGTGCCGCGGGAATCCGCATCTACCGTGCCCAGCATGAGGACGGGTCACCCACCATGGTGATGGTGGCCGTGGATGCGAATGGTGTGGATCTGAACTCCCCCGAGGCCACCTACATCCAGAACTCACACGACTGCCCTCCCTTCTGCGCCGGATCCAGCCTCTCGGCCGGCTTCTGAACGGCAGGAGGCCGTGGCGTCCAAGTCGGTCTACTACTGGATCCTGATCTGCCTGATCGACCCGTGGATCCTGGCACCCATGCTGGGATACGCCTGGAGCCGTTTCAGGACCGGGTACCAGGAACCGCCCTGGATCCGTCCCTTCCTCTGGACCCAAGTCTTCGATCTTGTCCAGGGTTCGGTGTTCATCGCGCTGGCCCTTCTCCACCAGAACAACCAGTGGCTGCGGCATCTGACCCAGCCACTGGTATTCCTGGGTTTTCTCTGGACTCTGTTCCGCCTGGGCCCCGGGTCGCGCAATCGCCGGGCCCTCTACGGCGTGTGCCTGGCGGCTGGCCTGGCGGCCGCCGTCATAGGCTTCGAGTTAGACGGGGTGAAATGGCGCAACTCGGTCTTCACTTCCACGATGAGCCTGGTGTACCTCGGCCTGGTCACCTGGGAGCTGAAGACCCTCACCCAATCCGAAGAAGAGAACCACCTGGCGGGCCTCCCGGCATTCTGGCTGCTCGCCGCCCTGCTGGTGTACAGTTCAGGCACCCTGATCTTCAACGCCAGCTCGAATTATTTTCTCCGCACCCTCCCTCCGCACCTGCTTCCCATTCCCTGGGTGGTCGCGGGCTTCATCCACGTCATCCATGAAGTCATGCTCGCCAAAGTCTTCCTGTGTCCGAAGCCCACCTCGTCCTGATCTTCGTGCTCGCCACGTTTGCCGTGGTGCTGCTGAGTTGGCTCACGCTCTTCAGCGTGGTGTCGGCGAAATCCCGCATCATCCATGAGCAGCGCCGGACCCTGGAGGCGGAGCAGCGGCTGCGGCGGGCCCAGGAAGCCTTCACGGACAACGCGCACCACGAGCTGCGCACGCCCGTGCAGGTGCTGGCGGGGCACCTGCAGATGGTGCGGGACCTGGGGCTCGGGCCGGAGCAGACCGCGCTCCTCGAACGGGCCCAGGAAACGACCACCCGCCTGGGTCACTTGGTGCAGGGGCTCCTCGACTTCGCCAGTCTCGCCCAGGGGACCCTCAGGCTCCGGCCCGGCCCCACGGACCTGGGCTCCCATCTCGCACAGCTCGGGAAAGAGCTCGAAAGCCAAGCCAAGAGCAAGGACCTGGAGGCGAAGGTCGCGCTGGATCCGCTCCCTACGCCCCTGGTCTGCGACGCGGCCCGCCTGTCCCAGGCCCTGGAGGCCCTGCTGGACAACGCCGTGGGCTTCACCGAACGCGGCACGGTGTCCTTCCGCATGGTCGCCCGGCCTGAGGGCCGCGCCTGGCGCCTGCGCTTCGAGATCGAGGATCAGGGCCCCGGCCTGCCGCCGGACTGGGAGCGACTTCTGAAACCCTTCGAACAGGAGGAACGTAGCCTTCGCCGCCGGCGCGGTGGGCTCGGAATCGGCCTGCCCCTGGCGGCCGGCATCGTCCACCTGATGGGGGGTCAGATGGGCCTGATCCCGCTCGCCTCGGGAACCCTGGCCTGGGTGGGGATCCGGTTGGAGGAAGCAGAGGGCTGACGAAGCCTCGTTTTCCGATATACATGGATGATCCTCTGGAGCTTCCATGCCCGTCCGCGCCCTCCTGGCCTGCCTGATCCTCGTCCCTGCCCTGTCGGGACAGGGTTCGGGCCAGCTCACCCTCGAAGCCGTCGCGCATCCCACGAAGCGGGTGGCCTATGCTGGTCGGCCCGCCACGCGCCTGGACTGGCTGCCGGACGGCGCCCTGGTGGAAACCCGCCGGGAAGGCGATCAGGTGGCCCTCTACCGGATCGACCCCGCCACCTGGGAACGGAAGCCCCTGCTGGAGTCCACCCGTCTCCAATCGGCCCTCGTGACGGCAGGAGCCGGAGAAGCCGCCGCCAAGGAGGCCCTCGGGCGCGGCGCCTTCATCTGGAAGGACGACCACAGCGCCTTCCTGCTGACCGTGGCAGACGACCTCTTCCTGGTGGACGTGAAGGCGGCCACGGCCAAGCGGCTCGCGGGGGGGAATCCGGAAGAAGCGTCCTTCAGCCCCGACGGCCGGCAGGTCGCCTATCTCAAGGGCAACGATCTCTACGGGGTGGAGGTGGCCACGGCCCGGGAGACCCGCCTCACCACCGGTGGCGGGGAGACCGTGTTCAATGGGCGCCTGGACTGGGTGTACCAGGAGGAGGTCTATGGCCGGGGCAGCTTCCGGGCCTTCTGGTGGGCCCCGGATTCGAAGCGCCTGGCCTACCTCAGCCTCGACGAGACCAAAGTGCCGGTCTACACCCTCATGGATGACCGCTTCCAGCCCCAGAAGGCCCTGAAGGCCCGCTATCCCAAGGCCGGCGATCCCAATCCCACCGTCCGCCTGGGCGTGGTGGACCTCACGGGGGCCACCACCTGGATGGACGAGCCCTATCCCGGCCAGGAGACCCTCATCGTGCAGGTGGGCTGGGACCCGGCCGGCCACCTGGTGGCCACACACCAGGACCGGATCCAGAGCTGGCTGGACCTGCGCCGCTACGACGGTGCCGCATCCCGGTTGCTCATCCACGAGAACGGCCGCGCCTGGCAGGAGCGGCTGCCCCTGCCCCACTTCCTCTCCGACGGGGGTTTCCTGTGGGAGTCCGGACGCACGGGGCGCCACCACGTCTACCGCTACGGGAAGGATGGCCAGCTCATCGGCGCCGTCACGGCCGGGGACTGGGATGTCCGGCAGGTGCATGGCGTGGACGCCAGAACCGGACAGCTTTATTTCGATGCGACCGAGCGCAGCCCCATCGGCCTGGACGCCTACCGTGTGGGGCTCGATGGGAAGGGCCTCGTGCGGCTGACGGACCGGCCCGGCACCCACCGGGTGAAGCCCAATGCCGCGTTCACCGCCTTCCTCGACACCTGGAGCGACATCCACACCCCGCCCCAGCAGGCGCTCCACGACAGCCAGGGCAAGCTGGTCCGCCTCATCGACGCCAACCCCGCCGAAGCCTGGAAGGCCCTGAAGCTCGGCAGGGTGAGCTTCCAGCAGGTGAAGACCCGCGGCGGCTTCCCCATGGAAACGATGCTGGTCCTGCCCGTGGACTTCGATCCCGCGAAGAAGTACCCCGTGTTCCAGACCCTCTACGGCGGCCCGATGGCTCCCGAAGTCCGGAACCTCTGGCGCCGGGACATGCCCTGGTTCCAGTTCCTGGCCCAGCAGGGCATCGCCACCTGGGTCTGCGACAACCGCAGCGCCTCGGGGAAGGGCCTGGCCAGCGCCCATGGCATCTACCGCAATCTGGGGGCCCAGGAGCTCCAGGACCAGCTCGATGGCTTGGCCTGGCTGAAGGCCCAGGGCTGGGCGGACATGGACCGGATCTGCCTGGACGGCTGGAGCTACGGCGGCTTCATGACCACCTACGGCCTCACGCACAGCAAGGCATGGAAGCTGGGCATCGCCGGAGCGCCGGTGACGGACTGGCACCTCTACGACAGCATCTACACCGAGCGCTACATGGGCCTGCCCTCGGCCAACCAGGCCGGCTACGAGTCCAGCTCCGTGCTCAAGGCCGCGGCCAACCTGTCCGGCAGGCTCCTGCTGCTCCACGGCACCCTGGATGACAACGTCCATCCCCAGAACACCGTCATGCTCATCGACGCCCTTCAGAAGAGCGGGCACGCAGTCCAGATCGTCCTGCTGCCCGGTTCCGACCACAGCCCCCGCGCGCCCCAGCACAACTGGGCGCGCTTCCAGGCCATGTGGGACTTCCTGTCGAAGTACCTATAGAGTGCCTAACAAAACCCCGACAGGGTCGCGAGAAAGCCAGGTGGGATGCACCGCAAGGAAGGGCCCGCAGGGCGATGCGGGACATCGTTCAAGGGCCCTGACGCCGCGGGGCGCCCACCTGGCTTTCTCCCTCCAGGCGAGGGCCGGCGGGCGCCGCGATGCCGCGTCACGCTCGTCGCGCGTAGTACCCGCTACGCGTCTCCTCGCGTTCCTCGCCTCGCTCGCCCGGCGACCCTCGCGCGGCCCCGTCGGGGTTTTGTTAGGCACTCTTAGATCAGGCTTCCCGTGTCGCGGGCAGCATACGGTCGTACACCCAGAGCAGCACGGCCGTGAGCACGCCCACGCCGATGATCGTCCAGAGCATGCCCGCCGGCTTGTGCGTCACCTCGCCGAAGTGATGCATCAGTTTCCCGCCGAACCAGCCCCCGATGAGGGAACCAAGGCCGATGGGCAGGAAGGCGAAGCCCATGTAGGTCCCCTGCTGCCCCGGAGGGGCGAGGCGTGAGATGTACTCGTAGTAGCGCGGCGACTGCACGATCTCTCCCAGCGCGACGCAGATGAGCGTGACGATCACGCCCGTCACAGTCGGCCTGAAGATCAGCACGATCCAGGCGAGGGACGACATCAGGGTTCCGATGGTGACCGCCTTCACCGAGGCGATCTTCTGGGTAGCCAGGTTGATCAGGACCGTCAGGGAGATCACGACCAGCGGGCCCGTCATCAGCAGCAGCTCCGTGTCCGCTTTCGGATCGATGTATTTGGCGACATACAGGGGCAGCGTGATGAATTCCTGCCAGTACACCACCCAGTACCCCGTGAAGATCAGCAGGAACAGCATGAACTTCGGGTTCGAAAGGACCGTGAGGAAGTTCCTGCCCGTCTCCGCCAGAGAGGGAGGCGGCACATCGCCCTCTTTGCGCGGTTCCTTGAACAGCAGCAACACCGCGAAGAACATGAGGAACACGCTGATGGCCGCTACGCGGAATACATTCTCCACGCTCATGTGGCGGTGGACGTACGACGCGACAAAGGGGCCGGCGGCGCCGCCGATGTTCACCAGCGTGTAGTAGATCGAATAACCGATGGAGCGGACATTCTCCTTCGAGGCGCGCGCGGTGGTTCCGACCACGGCCGGCTTCACCAGCGCGATGCCTAGGGCCGGCAGCATCAGCAGGAACGCCACGAGCACGCCGAGCGGCACCAGGTCCCGCACCGGAGCCATCCAGGAGGAACCGAGCGATCCCAGAAGGAAATAGGAGCAGCTGAGGATCAGATAGGCGAGGGAGAGCGCGCGACGAAAGCCGAGGCGATCGGCAACCGCGCCTCCGAAGGCTGCCAGGAACCAGACCAGCCCTCCGAACAACCCGGCCAGGCTGCTGGCATCCTGGGTCGGAAAGCCCAGGGATTCGTTCAGGTACCTGGCCAGGGATGCGAAGGCGGCGTAGTAGGAGAGCCGCTCGAACAGCTCGCTGACGTTCGCGACCCAGAAGGGACGTTCGAATCCATCGCGGATCTCACGCAAGCGTCGAGCTGGGCTCAAGGGACCTCCTGGGGAAGGATGATGACCTTCGATCTTCCCGGGGAACCGGAGGCAGGGTCAACCCATGCCCTCCAGGCGCCTGCCTGGCAAGCGCCCGGGAGACCGCGCCTGTTCCATCGCGCGGCCCCCGTGGCGTATCGGGAGGGCTGCTACTTCCCGGCTTTCGCGAACTCCACCACGGCCTTGAGCATGTCGCCCACGGACATGATGCCCACCAGCTTCCCCTTGGCATCCACCACGCACAGGCCGTAGAGCTTGTGGTCGAGGATGGCCTGGGCGGCCGTGGCCAGGTCCGTATCCGGCGTCACCGTGATCGGATGCAGGTTCATGACCTCCTTCACGGCGGTCTTGGACAGCAGGTAGTGGACTTCCCAGGTGTCCAGCGAGGTCGCCTTCCCGGGGGTGTAGTCCTTGATCATGCGCTCGGTGATCAGGCCGACGAACGCGCCCCTGGCCATGACGGGAAGCCGCCGGATGCCCTTCTCCTTCATGAGGTGGATGGCCTCGATGATGGAGGCGTCCTCCTCGATGGTGATGGGGTTCTTGGTCATCCACTTTTCGACCGTGGTCATCGGCTGTCTCCTCACATGCCCAGGAAGGCTTTCTTGATGTGTTCGTTGGCGAGCAGTTCCTCCCCGCGGCCCGTCATGACCACGCGACCCGTCTCCATGACGTAGGCGCGATGCGCGATGCGAAGGGACTGGTAGACGTTCTGCTCCACGAGAAGGATGGTAACGCCCTGCTTGTTGATGCCGGTGATGATGTCGAAGATGTTCTTCACCAGCAGGGGCGACAGGCCCAGCGAGGGCTCATCCAGGAGGAGCACCTTGGGGTTGGCCATGAGCCCCCGGGCGATGGCCAGCATCTGCTGCTCGCCGCCGGACATGGTTCCGCCCAGCTGCTGCTCACGCTCCTTGAGGCGCGGGAACAGCTCGAAAACCCAGTCGATGTTCTTCTGACGATCCGCCCGGGTGGCCTTGACGTAGGACCCCATGCGGAGGTTCTCCATCACGGTCATCTCGGGGAAGATCCGGCGCCCCTCGGGCACCTGGACGAGCCCCGCCTCGACCACATGATGCGGGAGCATTTTGCCGAGATCCTTGCCCTGGAAGGTGATGCTCCCCGAGGCGGGCTTGACGAGCCGCGAGATGTTCTTGAGGGTGGTGGACTTCCCGGCGCCATTGGCGCCTACCACCGTGACGATCTCGCCCTCGTGGACTTCCAGATCCACGTCCCACAGGACTTTCAGATCGCCATAGGCGAAATTCAGCTTCTCGACCTTAAGCATGGCTCTCACCCAGATAGGCATCGATCACGTCCTGATTGCTCACCACCTCCTGGGGGGTGCCTTCGGTCAGCTTCTCGCCGGAGGTGAGGACGACGATCCGGTCGGAAATGCGCATGATGGCTTTCATGTCGTGCTCGATCACCATCTGCGTCAGGCCTTGCGCCTTGATGTCCAGGATGAGCTGGATGATCTCATCGCTCTCGGCGGGGTTGAGGCCGCCCATGACTTCGTCCAGCAGCAGGAGCTTCGGCTGCGTGGCCAAGGCCCGGGCCACCTCGAGCTTCTTCCGCTCGCCGATGGGCAGGCCCCCGGCCAGGAAGTCGGCCCGGTGCTCCATGCGGACCACCTTGAGCTGCTCCATGGCCATGTCCCGGGCGGTCTTGAGCGAGATGGTGCGGACCAGGGCCCCCACCATGACGTTGTCCACCACGGACAGCTTGGCCAGGGGACGGACCTTCTGCCACGTCCGGACCATGCCGAGCTTGCAGACCTTGTCCGGCTGGAGCCCGTTCATGCGCCGGCCATTGAAGATGACCTCGCCCTTGGACGGGGGGTAGTAGCCGGTGATGCAGTTGAAGAGGGTGGTCTTGCCCGCGCCGTTGGGCCCGATGAGGCCCATGATCATGCCCTGCTCCATGGAGAAGGACACATCGGAATTGGCCGCCAGGCCGCCGAAGAACTTGCTGACGTTCTTGATCTCCAGGATGGGCATCAGGCCGCCTCCCGCTTCCGGCGCAAAGCCAGTTTCTTCACGAAGCCCATGAGGCCATCCGGCATGAAGAGGATCACCAGCACCACGAGGATGCCGTAGATGAGGACGTGGGCGTGGGCGAGGTTCTCCTTGAGGAAGAGCCCCACCTTCGAATCCGCGCTCACGAGGCCGATCTTCACGAGCCCCTCGGTGATCATGTTGCTGCGGAGGGCCTCGGAGAGGGGGACGAGCAGCAGGGAACCGAGGACCGGGCCCCAGATCGTGCCCATGCCGCCGATGATGCAGATCAGCATGATCTGGACGGAAACATCCAGCCCGAGCACCGTGGGCGGATCGACGAATCCGACGTAGATGCCATAGAAGCTCCCAGCCAGCGACGTCAGCACCGCCGAGATGACCAGCCCGATGTTCTTGTAGACCGAGATGTGGATGCCCAGGGAGTGGGCGGCGTCCTGGTCCTCCCGGATGGCCTGGAAGTAGTAGCCCAGCTTGGAGTGCTGCACCCAGTAGGCGATCGCGAGGGTCAGCAGGGCCAGGAAGAGGCCGATGTAGTAGAAAGGCACCTTCGTGAGGAAGTCCGTGACCACCCGCTCGCCGATCTTGAAGGCGGGGATCTCGGTGACCAGGATGCCTTCGGCGCCGTTGGTGAGCGTGGTGAGGTTGATGGCGGACAGCCGCATGATCTCGGCCACCGCGATGGAGGCCAGCACGAAGTAGGGGCCGCGCAGCCTGAAGCAGATGCTGCCGATCACGAGCGCCACGACGATCACCGCCGCCACGCCGGCCCAGACGCCCACCCAAGGCGCCACTTGCTTGGAATACATGAGCATCATGGTGGTGTAGGCGCCCACGCCGAAATAGGCCGCGTGGCCGACGGAATACTGGCCCGCGTAGCCCCCGAGGATGTTCCAGCTCTGGCCCTGGGACACGCTGAGGAACAGCAGGATCATCATGTGCAGCGCGTACGGGCTCTCCACGAACCGCGGAACGACCAGGAGGCCCGCCAGTACGATGAGGCCGATCGCGGCCTTGAGCATGCTCTTGTTCATGTCGTCCTCCTCAGGTCCGCGACTTGCCCATCAGGCCCGAGGGCTTGAAAAGGAGTACGAGCAGGAAGAGCACGAAGACCACCACATCCTTCCATCCGGAGGAGATGTAGACCGCGCTCATGGATTCGGTGATGCCGATGAGGATCCCGCCCAGCGTGGCGCCCACCACGCTGCCCATGCCACCAAGCACCGTGATGACGAAGGCCTTCAGCGTGAAGGTGCCGCCCACCTGCGGGAAGATGTAGTAGGTCGGCGAGATCAGCGCGCCGGCCGTCCCGGCCAGGGCCGCACCGAGACCGAAGGCGATGACGGACATGCGGCTGACGTTGATGCCCATCAATTGGGCCGCGTCCCGATCCTGGGCCGTGGCCCGGATGGCCTGGCCCGTGTCCGTCTTCAAGAGGAACCAGCCCAGGGCCGCCGTGATGACTGCCGTGATCAGGAAGGAGACCAGCAGCGGGGTGGAGATCGACACTCCGCCGCCCACCTGGATGGTGGAGGAGGAGTACGAGGTGGTGAGGATCTTGTAGTCCGACGTGAAGATCAGCATGACCGTGTTGCTCATGACGAGACCCAGGCCGATGGTCAGCAGGATCTGATTCTGGGCGACGGCGTTGAGCACGCGGTTGATGAAGACCTTCTGGAGGAATCCCCCGAAGAAGAACATCAGCGGGAAGCTGATGAGCACGGACACGAAGGGGTCCACGCCCATCAGCGTGAACAGCAGGTAGGTGAGGTACATCCCCACCATCATGATGTCGCCATGGGCGAAGTTGATGACGCGCATCACGCCGAAGATGAGCGTGAGCCCGATGCCGATGAGCGCGTACACGCCACCGATCAGGACGCCGCTGATGAGGGATTGCAGAAATACAGCCATGTGCGTCTGGAGCTCCCGGAAGGTCTGGAATGGGAGGGCGCCCGGAGGCGCCCTCCGTGCTCAGGATCGGCCTACTTCCACTTGGGGAAGGGGAAGATCGGCTTCTTTGTGGCGAACTTGGCGGGCAGCACCGTCTCGTAGTTCCCGCTGATGATCTGCTGCACGAGCATCTGGTGGTTGTTCTGGTTGGTGAAGCCCTCGTAGTCGGCGAACTGGACCTCGCCCATGACGCCGTTCCACCTGCCGGCCTTCAGGCCTTGCTGGGTCTTGGTCCGGTCGCCACCCGCGTTCCGGGCGGTCTCCGCCATGATCATCATGGAGGCGTAGGCGCAGGCAGCGTGGTAGGTGGGCTCCTTGCCGAACTTCGCCTTGAAGCGGGCTTCGAACTCCTTGGCGCCGGGCCAATTCACGTCGCCGGTCCACTGGGTGCAGGAGATGACGTTCTCGGAGATCGCGCGCTCCTTGGCGAACTCGGGCGTGGTGAAGCCCGCGCCGGCGCCCAGGAAGGCCTGGGGCTGGAGGCCCACTTCCTTCGACTGCCGCATGAGCAGGATGGCGTCGGCCACGTACGACACCATGAACACCAGGTCTGGGTTCTTCGACTTCACCTTGGCCAGGGTGGACCGGTAGTCCGCGGCGCCCTTGGGGTAGGGTTCGTCGGCCACGACCTGCATGCCCTTCTTGGCTACGTACTCCTTGGCGGTCTTGGTCGTGGAGGTGCCGAAGTCGGTGTTCTCGTAGATGAAGGCGATGGATTTCGGCTTGCCGAGGGCGGCGGCGGCATCGATGAGGCTGGAGGCGTACTTGTCCGCGGGAGCGTTCATCCGGAAAACGTACTTGAGGCCCTGACGCGTGATCTCCTCTTTGGCGGCCGCAGGGATCAGGAGGGGGACACGGTACTTCTCCGCCAGCTTGGCGACCGCGTTGGAGCAGGCCGAGGTGTAGGGGCCCACCACGCCCACGACGTTGTCGCGCGTGGCCAGCTTCTCCATGGCGCTCATCGAGATCTGCGGCTTGCCCGTGTCGTCCTCCCACACGAGCTGGAGGTTGATGCCCTTCTTCTTGAGGTCCTCTTCGGCGAGCTTGATGCCGTTGGTGATGTGTTCCCCGATGGGTGCCTCGGGTCCGCTCATGGAGTTGATGACGCCGATCTTCTGCGCCATGAGACACGGAGAGAGGGCTAGAACGGCGCCCAGGGCCAAGAGGTGCTTTCGCATGGCAGCTCCAATGCAAAAGAGATGTGGTTGGAAGGTATGAAAAGTCTACACCTGCCGAGGCCCAAAAAAATCACGGAACCCGCGGGTTGTGACCCGTGAGTTCCGTGACCGTGCAGAGAGAAGGATCTGCTAGGTAGAACGTGCTCTGATCAGAAGCCGATCATGAGCGAGGCGACGAGGCTGTCACCGCCCTGCTCGCCGGTCTGGCCGGCGCGGGGAGCCAGGAAGTTCTTGCTGCGGTGGACGTAGTCGAGCTTCAGCTTGCCCGCGCTGTACTTCGCGGGGTTGAACAGGAAGTTGTAGCCCACGGTGACTTCGGTGTACTTGGGGCTGTAGTCGCCACCGGCGGCGGGCGTGTAGGGGCTGGTCGCGGTGTACCAGTCGTCGCCGGAGTTGTAGTTCATCATGTCGTAGCGGGCGGTGAACCAGTGGCGGCCCATCTTGTAGGCGCCATCCACGGCGATGCCCTGGAACTTCTGGTCGAGGTGCTCGCGGAGGGGATTGGTCGTGGCGGCCGCGAAGAGGGTGGGGAAGCGGCGGCCCAGCAGGCCCGTGGCGAACTCGGCGCTGGCGTGCCAGGTGGCGTTGTCGAAGGCGTAGTAGGCGCCCATCAGGGTGGTCTTGTCCTTGTTGTCCCTGATCTGGGCGGCGCTGACATAGCCGGCGGTCACCCAGGCGGAGGCGTTGTTGAAGGTGGAGTCCTTCAGGTTCGTCACGCCCTCGCGGTAGTAGGCGCCGAACTTGTGCTCGGGGCCGTAGGCGAACTCGAGGCGGGTGGTCCAGTCCTTCTGGGCGTTGCCGGACCCAGCCACGGTGTTCTCGTTGTTCTTGCCGCCGCTGCCGTCATCGGTGGTGCCGTTGGAGACGGCGAGGTTGATCTTGCCGTTCCAGCCCTTGGCGTCGCCCCAGCTGTAGATGCCCCACACGCCGCGGTCGCGCTTGTCGCCGAACACGCGGTTGATCTGGTTCCGCTCGAAGAACAGGATGTTCGTGGCGGCGACCATGGTGGCTTCATAGGTGGTCGGCATCTTGAACTGGCCGGCCTTCACGCTGAACCCGCTGCCGATGTTCCAGGTGATGACGGCATCGTGCAGCACGTTGTTGGGAACGGCGGTGGTGTTGCTGTTGTTCGGATCGAACATCAGGTTCCAGCTGACGTCGTCGGTGATCTTCCCGTTCAGGTAGATCTCGGCGCGCTTGACCGCGAAGTTGTTCTCCTGGAACCGGGAGTCGAGGCCGTAGTACTTCGAGGCACCGGCCGTGGCGGTCGCGTTGTTGCGCAGGTTGCTGTCCAGCATCTGGGTCTGCCAGAACTCGATGAGGACGCCGGTGAGCTTCACGTCCTGGGCCTGGGCCTGGGTGACCCCGGCGGCGAGAAGGGCGGCAACGCCAGCAAGGCGGGTGATCTTCATGGGTGGGCTCCTAATGAGGGAGGGTTGGGGGGATTGAAAAGAGAGGAGTTGAGCGGACGGATCAGGTCAGACCACCAGATGTCTGGGACATCAGTCGCGGAAAATCTGGGGGATGATCAAACGGATTCAAGCTAAACGGGGGAGTCGCTTGCGTCTATCAAAAATGAACCAAAAGTTCCGATGGTTGTGATGATAGGCACAAAGGTGTGGCGACACCCCGAGGGCCATGGGACTGGCAGGGGATCTCAGCCCTTTCGCAAGGACCGATCAACTCGGGTTCTTACTGGTCAAGAACCGTGGGTTGATTAGGTAAATTCAGGTTTCCATAAGCCTGCGCCACCTGGAGAAAACCGGGACCAGAAGGGGTTGGACTGAATTCACGTCTCAGACACAGGACCGTGCCAGGGTCTTCGCGAGCATGTCACAGGGAACCGGGAACCTTTCTCCCATCGGCCTGTCGGCCCCTAGGAGACCTCATGAAGCGCACGCGCACCCTCAGCCTGGCGGCCCTCGCCCTGGCCACCCTGCCCGCCTCGGCCCAGACCGCGAAGATCGGCGGTGACATCCAGCTCTGGTACACGCAGATGACGGACAGCAACCTGCGCTACAACAGCGCGGCTCCTGGCGGGTACTACAACCTCCGCAGCGAGTTCAAGGAGAACACCTTCACGGTGCGCCGCACGGAGATCAAGGTCTCCGGCAACATCGCCGAGGGTGTGGACTACGAGGTGATGTTCGATCCCTCCATCTCCACGGGGACCTCGAACCCCAGCATCCTCCAGGACGCGTTCGTGGTCTGGAAGCCCGTGGCCGGCATCGACGTGAAGGCCGGCCAGTTCAAGGACCTCCAGACCTACGAGGGCGTGACCAGTTCCACGGAGCTGCTCTTCGCCGAGCGCAGCCAGCTGGGCCGGATGTTCGGCGACAAGCGCGACCGCGGCCTCGCCCTGGGCTTCTCCTACGGTGATCCCAAGGGCTTCGCCGGCAAGGTCACCGCCGCCGTCTTCAACGGCATGAACGATGCCGCCTCCGGCAAGGCCAACGACACCAACGCCCAGAAGGACTTCATCCTGCGCCTGGACTTCAGCCTCGGAAAGGCGCACAAGTTCGGCGCCTACACGCTCCAGGGCGGCACGGACGTGGCCGACAAGGGGAATCCCCCCGCCTCCATCGCCGCGAACCCCGGGGGCCTCTGGCCGAGCCAGACCGCCATCTACGACAACAAGGACAAGACCACCAACCTGGGAGCCTTCTACGCCTACCAGGACGGCACCTGGACCTTCACCGCGGAGTACATGACCGGCCTGCTCGGCCGCCGCTTCGCCACCCTCGCCGCCACCGCCCCTGTGGTGAAGCGCGAGCACCTGGACCAGAAGTTCACGGGCTACTACGTGACGGGCGGCTACACCTTCGGCCCCCACAGCTTCCTGGCCCGCTACGACCTGATGAACCTCAACAGCGGAGACGACTGGTACACGGCCACCAACCCCTACACCACGAACGTGGCCACCGGCCTGCCCACCGGCGCCGACTACACCCCCAAGTACACCGAGGTCACCATCGGCTACACCTACGCCTGGATCCCCGAGAAGGTGAAGGCCGCCAACTTCAAGCTCAACTACATCGCCCGCAGCAAGAACTTCCTCCGGCCCTTCGGCACTGAGACCGGCGAGCAGGGCGGGAACACCGTCGTCGCGGCCCTGCTGGTGGCGTTCTAGGGAGTCGCAACAAATCCCCCGGCGATCCAGCGCAGGCCTGCCTGACCGGGCGGGCCTGCGCTCTGCCGTGTCGCTCGTGGGCGGGCCACGCCCTTGGTGAGGCCGGCCGCACAGTGGATACTTGAGCGGATGATGGACTGGACGAACTTCTCGTGGGGTCCGTTCGAAGGCAAGCTGCTGTGGGACATCCTCCGCAACCTGGCCCTCAACGGCATGGGCGCGTATTTCGTGACCCGCCTGAGCGCGGTGCGCCGCGCCCTCACGGGGACCCGCTCCCGGCGCCTGGACACGCTGGTGCTCATCCTGGTCTTCGGCCTGTTCTCCATCCTCGGCAACTTCCTGGGACTGCCCATCCACGGGGCCCTCGCGAACACGCGCATCGTCGGGCCCATCGCCGGCGGGCTGATCGGCGGCCCTTTGGTGGGAGCAGGAGCCGGCATCCTGGGCGGGCTCGTCCGCTATGGCATGGGCGGCTACACAGCCCTGGCCGCCCTCGTGGCGAACGTGCTGGCAGGCCTCGTGGGGGGCTGGGTCCAGACCGGGTTGGGCTACCGGCGGATTACGGTTCCCGTGGCCTTCCTCACAGGCGTGGCGGGGGAGCTGGTGCTGAAGGCGTGCATCCTGATTCTGTCCAAGCCCTTCGACATGGCCTGGAAGCTCGAGAAGACCATCGCCGTGCCCACCCTCCTGGCGAACGCCACCGCCGTGGCCATCTTCCTCCTGGTGGTGAAGGACGTGTACCGGGAGCAGGAGAAGGCCACGGCCGACGCCCGCACCCAGGCGCTCCAGGTCCAGGCGGAACTCCAGGCCCTCCGGGCCCAGGTGAACCCGCACTTCCTCTTCAACACCCTGGCCACCATCGGCGCCCTGACCCGCACCAGCCCCGACCGGGCGCGGGAGATCGTCAAGCACCTATCGGAATTCCTGCGGAGGTCCCTGCACCGCCATGAGGAGCAGATCCCGCTTGCCGAGGAGCTGAAGACGGTGGAGCTCTACCTGGGCATCGAGAAGGCCCGCTTCGGCCCCCGGATCGCCAGCCGGATCGAGGTGGACCCGGCCCTGTCCCGCGCCCTGGTACCCGTGTTCTCCGTCCAGGTCCTGGTGGAGAACGCCATCAAGCACGGGATCGGACCCCGGCCGGAGGGCGGCCAAGTGGCGGTGACAGCCGGGCGCGAGGACGGAAGGCTGGTCATCCGCGTCGAGGATGACGGGCTGGGCCTCCCCCAGGACCGGCTGGACCAGATCAACCGCCGGGAGCCAGAAGGCTACGGGGAAGGCAGCGGGTTGCGGAACCTGCAGCGCCGCCTCGAGCTGTTGTGCGGCGATCCCGCGGGCCTGACGCTCGCGCGGGCGCGGGAGGGCGCCGGAACGCTGGCTACCCTGGACCTGCCGCTGAGCGAGGAGGCCCCATGAAGCGCCTCAAGGCCGTCCTGGTGGATGACGAGCCGCTCATCTGCGGGGAGCTCAAGTGCCTGCTCGAGGAGCAGGGCTGGGCCTGGGTGGTGGGCGTGTACCACGATGGCCCCTCGGCCCTGGCCTTCCTCGAGGCGGAAGGCGCCGACCTGGTCTTCCTGGACGTGGACATGCCGGGCATGGATGGACTGGAGGTGGCGCGGCGCCTGCTGTCCCTGCCGAAGCCTCCCCGGGTGGTCTTCGTGACCGCCCACGCCTCCTTCGCCCTGGAGGCCTTCTCGGTGAAGGCCGTGGACTACCTGCTCAAGCCCTTTGACGCCGCCGACCTCCGGCGGGTGGCGGAGCGGGTGCTCCCCCAGCCGGCCCCGGCCCCGCACCCGGACCGCGAGCTCTGGGCCCGCACCCTCCTGGTGGAGCACGGGGCCAGCCTGGAGGTGGTTCCCGTGTCCGACATCCGCCTGCTGCTGGCGCGGGAGCGGGAGGTGCTCGTCGAGACCCTCGACGGCCGCCAGTGGCCCATCCGCGCCAGCCTGCGGGACCTGGAGGGACAGCTGGATCCCCGGATGTTCATGCGGTGCCACCGCAACTTCATCGTGAACCTCGACCAGGTCCAGCAGCTCACGCCCTGGTTCAACCACGGTTACCTGCTGAAGCTCCGTGCCCCCCAGGACCAGAAGGCCGTCGAGGTGCCGGTGGGCCGGGCCTACGCCGACCGGATCCGGACCCATTTCCATCTTTAAGTCTTCCGCAGGGCCGTTCGTAGGCGCCTGAGGGCCGTTCGTCGCCCGGGGCATTTTCTTGACCCCCTGGTCGCGATCTGATGCCTGTGGCGGGCCGAGGGGCCCGATTGCGCACCGACGAGGAGGATGGACATGGGTCCAAGGAAAATCGCATCGCTGGTGGCCGCGTTCGCGCTGCTCGCCGCGATCCTGTGGCTGACACCCGCCGTCAAGGGGCTCAGCCCCCAGGGCAAGGCCTCCATCGCCGTGGCGGTCTTCGCCATCGTGGTGTGGGTCACGGAAGCTCTGGAGGACGCCCTCAGCGGCCTGGTGATCGTGTTCCTGCTGGCCGTTCTGAACGCGGTCCCGCTGGCGGCGGCGTTCGGCGGGTATTCCAACACCGCACTCTGGCTCATCGTGATCGGCTTCATCATGGCCGGGGCCATGGAGAAGTCCGGCTTCTCCAAGCGGGTGGCCCTCTGGCTCGTGGCCCGGGCGGGAGGCAGCATCATCCGCATCTACTGGGCGGTGGCGCTGGTGATGGCGGTCATGACCTTCCTGGTCCCCTCCATCACGGCCCGCACCCTGCTGATGCTTCCGATCATCCTCGGCATCGGCCAGGCGGTGAAGGCCGAGCCCGGGAAGAGCAACACCATGAAGGCCCTGATGTTCATCGTGGCCATGAGCGGCACGATGATGAGCCTGGGCGTGCTCACGGCCCACGTGGGCAACCCCATCACGGCGGGCCTCATCGAGGCGGCCACGAAGCGCGCCGTTTCCTGGTCCTATTGGCTGAAGGTGGGCGGCATGCCGGCCTTCCTGCTGGCATTCCTCAGCGTGTTCGTGATCCGCTGGATGTGGCCCCCCGAATCCGAAGCCGCCAGCGGCGGCGCCGACTACATCCAGAAGGAGCTCGAGGCCCTCGGCCCCTTCTCGGCTGCAGAGAAGTACACCCTGGCGGTCTTCCTCCTGACGCTGCTCCTCTGGGCCACGGACGCCTTCCACAAGGTGAACGTCGTCCTCGTGGGGGCGGCCTCCGTCATCGCCCTGCTCTGGCCGGGCAAGGGCATCATGAAGTGGAAAGAAGCCCAGACCCGGGTGCCCTGGAACGTGTTCGTCCTCTACGGGGCGGGGCTTTCCCTGGGGACGGCCCTGGCGTCCTCCGGCGCGGCCAAGTGGATGGCGGGCGTCTTCCTGGGACCCATCGCGGGGATGTCCCATGTCCTGCAGGTGATCATCCTCATCTGGGTCGTGACGGCCCTCCAGATCTTCTTCACGGGGGGCGGCCCGAAGACCACGGCCCTCACGCCCATCGTCATCGCCCACGCCCTGGCCATCGGCGTGGATCCCATGGCCTTCGCCCTCGTCCTCGGCATGAACATGCAGCACCAGTACCTGCTGCCCGTCACCAACATGCCCAATGCCGTCGCCATGGGCAGCGGCCATGTCACCTCCCGGGAGATGATCCGCACGGGCGCCGTCATGAGCGTACTGGCGGCCACCTTCATGTCCCTGGTCGCCCTGACCTACTGGTACTGGCTCGGCCTGACGCGGTGATCCCATGACGACCTTCACCGCATTCGAACCGGAGGTGCTGGACGGGTTCCGCGATGCCGTCGGCCGCGAGCACGTCATCGAGTCGCCCCTGGAGGTCTTCGGGTACTCCTACGACGCCTCCTTCCTGCCCCTGGACCGGAACACCATGCCCCAGGCCGTGGTGCGCCCCCGGACCACCGCCGAGATCAGCCGGGTCATGGCCCTGGCCCACCAGCGGCGCATCTCCGTCACGCCGCGGGGGGCCGCCAGCGGCCGGACCGGCGGGTCCGTGCCATTGGAAGGAGGGATCGTCCTTTCCCTGGATCGCATGACCTCCATCCTGGAGCTGGACACCGCCAACATGATGGTGAGCGCCGAGCCCGGCGTGCGCACCGTGGACCTCCACGACCACTGCGCCCGCCACGGGCTCTTCTTCCCCCCGGACCCCGGCAGCTGGAAGTTCTCCACGCTGGGGGGCAATGTCGCGGAGAACGCCGGGGGCATGCGCGCCGTGAAGTACGGGGTGACCCGGGACTATGTGATGGGCCTGGAGGTGGTCCTGGCGGACGGCTCGATCCTCGAGACCGGGGGCAAAGCCGTGAAGAACGTCACCGGCTACGACCTCACGGGCCTGTTCGTGGGCTCGGAGGGAACCCTGGGCATCGTCTCCCGGGCCCTCTTCCGGCTTCGTCCGCTGCCGAAGGCCCGGGGCGTGCTCCGGGTGGTCTTCCGGACCATGGACGAAGCCTGCGCCGCCGTGCAGGAGATGCTGCTGGACGGAGTCACCCCCTCCGCCGCCGAGATCATGGACGCCACCTGCCTCGAGGCGGTGGCCCGGGCCCGGAACACCCAGGTGAAGGAGGGCGCCGGCGCCTGCCTCATCCTGGAGATTGATGGAGACGGCGGCGAGGCCCTGGTAGCCCAGTCCAGACGGATCGAGACCATCACCGACCGGGCCGGGCGCATCGCCTTCCGCTCCGCCGCCTCGAAGGAGGAGACCGAGGCGATCTGGGCCGAGCGCCGGGGCCTCAGCTCCGCCGTGGCGGCCATGGCGCCCAACCGGCTCGGCGAGGACATCTCCGTGCCCCGCAGCGCCTTCCCGGAAGTCGTGCGGCGCATCAACGCCATCTCGGCATCCTGCGGCCTCCGCATCCCCGTGTTCGGGCACGCCGGGGACGGCAACCTCCACCCCTCGGTGCTCTGCGACCTTGCCGACCCCGACCAGGCGGCCCGGGCCCACCAGGCGGTGGACGGCATCTTCCAGGCCGCCCTGGACCTGGGGGGAACCCTCTCCGGGGAGCACGGCATCGGCATCACCAAGCGGCCCTACTTCGCGGACGCCGTGGGGCCAGTAAGCCTGGAGACGCACCGGGCCGTCAAGCGGGCCCTGGATCCCCTGGGGCTCCTCAACCCGGGGAAGATATGGTGACCGCCACCACGAAGGCTGACCCGGGACCCTTCGCGGCGGCCCGGGCCAAGGTGCTGGGCTGCGACCGCTGCGGTACCTGCCTGCCGGTCTGCCCGCTGTTCCAGGTCCAGGATGTGGAGCGGGCCAGCGCCCGGGGCAAGAACGCCCTCGTGAGGGGGCTGGCCGAGGGCCTCATCCCGCCGGACCGGGAAGCCCAGGAGGCCCTGGAGTTCTGCCTCCTGTGCCGGGCCTGCACGGACGCCTGCCCCGGCAAGGTCCCCACGGACGAGGCCATGCTGCAGGTCCGCCAGGCCCTCGCCGACACGCTGGGCAGCACCTCGCTCCGCAGCCGCTGGATCGGCCGGGTGCTCCGCCGCCGCAGGCTGGTCGGCCTGGGCGCCGCCACTCTGGCCGGACTGCGGGCCGTGGGGCTCCACCGCCTACTGCCGTCCCAGCTGGTGCCCCGTGAGACCTCCCGGCAGGCCTACCTCGAGAAGCACGCGGGGCCCGCCCTGCTGGGCGCCCCCGCTCCGAGGCCGGAACCCGCCCTCCATCCCGGCGCCAAAGTCGCCTACTTCCAGGGCTGCGGCATGAAGCTGCTCTTCCCGGATGCCTCCCGGAGCACCCAGCGGATCCTCGCCCAGCTCTCGCCCGTCCAACGACCGGACCATCCCTGCTGCGGCCTGCCCCACCTCGCCCACGGCCAGCGCGAGGCGTTCCTCGGGCTGGCACAGGAGAACATCCGGGCCTTCGAGGGAGCGGACCTGGTAGTGACTGACTGCGCCAGCTGCAGCGGGACCCTCAAGCACCTGGCGTCGTGGTTCGCGGGGGATCCCGTCTGGGCGGACCGGGCCGCGCGGTTCTCCGCCAAGGTCATGGACCTGACGGAGTACCTCGCCGCGGCCGGCTACCGCCCCCAGGCGCTTCCCGGAGCCACCTTCACCTACCACGATCCCTGCCACCTGGCCCGGGGCCAGGGGATCCGCCGCCAGCCGCGGCAGCTCCTGGAGCAAGCCGGAAAGCTGATCGAGCTGAAGGAGAAGGAACGCTGCTGTGGCGGCTCCGGCAGCTTCCACCTGGAGCACCCCCGCGCGGCCGAGGCCATCCTCCGGCGCAAGCAGGAGGACATCCAGGGAACCGGAGCCCAGGTGGTCGTCACCGCCTGCCCCGGCTGCCTGATCCAGCTCACCCGCGCTGCCGAGCAGAGCGGCGGGGCGTTCCAGGCGATGCACATCAGCCAGGTCATCTGAGACCGGCTGCTGGACCGCACGTAGGCACGTAGATCGCAAGGTCCTTCCTCCTCTCGATGCCATTCGAAAGGAGGAAGGATCCCGGGCAAGGCTCAGGGCTGAGGCTTCCTTGCCGTCTTCACATAGGCGTCGAACCAGCGGACCATCTCGTAGAGGAGCTGCTCGTTCGATTCCCGGGCGGTGTACCAGTGGGGCTCGAAGGGGAGCATGACCAGGCGCGTAGTGCCGCCATTGCCCCGGATGGCCTCGTAGAGCTTGGTGGCCTGGAGCGGCGTGGTCCCCGGGTTGGCATCGTCAGCGCCATGCATGATGAGCAGGGGGGTCTTCAGCTTGTCGGCGGAGAAGAAGGTCGAGACCTTGCGGTACACCTCGGGGGCTTCCCACACGGACCGGCGTTCATTCTGGAATCCGAAGGGTGTCAGGGTCTTGTTGTAGGAGCCGCTGGTGGCCACGCCGGCCTTGAACAGGTCGGAGTGGGCCACCAGGTTCGCGGTCATCAGGGCCCCGTGGCTGTGGCCGGTGACGCCGATGCGGTCGCGGTCCACCACGCCCAGCTCTACCGCCTTGTCCACCGCCGCCTTGGCGTTGGCGACGAGCTGCTCCAGGTAGGTGTCGTAGGCCTTGGTGGGATCGCCCACGATGGGGAAGGAGGCGTTGTCGATGATGGCGTAGCCCGCCAGCAGGAGCAGGCGGTAGTTCCGGAGCCGCGTGAAGGTGTACTGGGAGCCGCTCACCTGTCCTGCCTTGGATGGATCCGCGTAGTCCAGGGGATAGGCGTAGAGGATGGCCGGCACACGGGTGCCCTCCTGGTAGCCCGGCGGGGTGTAGAGCGTGAAGGACAGGTCCACTCCGTCCGCGCGCTTGTACTTGACCAGCCGCTTCTTGATCTTCCGGATCTCAGGCGTCGGGTCGGGGATGTGCGTCACGGCACTCCGGGTGGACATGTAGGCCGCCTCGCCAGCCTCCGCCTTCACACCTTTTCCCAGGCTGCGGAGGTAGGCATTGGGCGGATCCAGGAGCGACTGGTGCCAGGTGAGGAACCGCTTCGAGTCCTTGCCCGTGAAGCCCACGAACTGCTCGAATTCCACCTTGCCGGAGCGGAACAGCCGCTCCGACTTGAGGGTGCGCAGGTCCAGGCTGTCCAGGAAGGGGCGGTCCCCGTCCGGCGAAGCGCCGCCGCCGCGCAGGTAGATCGTGTCTCCCTCCTGCCGGAGCACCCAGGTGCCGTCAGGCCGGATGCTCATGACCGGGGAACCCGGATCGGCATACTGCTCCTCTGTGGACATGTCCCAGAGCTTCCGGGGCGCCTGCTTCGGATCGTCCGGGTTCACGATGAAGGTCCGCTGCCAGTGGCGGTTGTGGTCGTATTCGTACCTCAGGGCCACGCCGGGCTTCGCGGCCCACTGCAGGCCCTGGTACCGCTGCTCCGTGCGGAAGAGCTCGACCGGCGCCCCGGTGAAGGGTGCCTTCAGGGCCATGACCTTGTCCCGGTGGGGCACCTTCACCTTCCAGTCGCCGCCATCGAGGGCTTCCACCCAGAGCAGCGTCGCTGGTTCCGTGGGCCGCCAGGAGAACTGCCGGGGACCGAGGGGCTCGCCATGGATGGGCACGCGGTCGGCCAGCGGCAGGGAGGCGATGGGCTGTTTCGCGACGGACCCGGGAACCGTGATATCCCACACCGCGACATCCTTGGGGAAGCGGTCAAAGGTCGTCACATAGGAGTAGGGCTTTCGCAGCGCGGTCACCAGGAGGTGCCGCCCGTCCGGCGCCGAGCGCACCTGCACATAGCGGTCGGGGGCCCCGATCGGGGTCGCGGCACCCGTCTCCGCGTTCACCAGCAGCAGCTGGGCGGTGGCGTAGTGATCGAACACATCCTCGTCGTGGGGACTGCCCAGGGTATCCCGGGTCTCGTAGGTGCTGCTCTGCCCCTTCCCGCCCACGGACTCCTGGATACTCGGTCCCGGTGGCACCTCCGGCGCCGCGGGGGCCTTGCCGAGATCGGCGGGAACCGCCTTCACCAACAGGGTCTTTTGGTCGGGCATCCACTGGACGTCGCCGCCCAGCATCTGGTTGACCCAGACCCCGGGGATCTGGCGCACGGCGCCCGTGGTGCCGTCCCCCACCCACAGTTCCACGGAGTGGTCGGTCACCCGGCAGAAGGCGAACGCCGTTCCGGTCGCGTTCCACTGGGGGGCCTGCACGATGCCGCCCGGAGGGAGCTGCACCTTGGTGGCCGCGCCATCCGGGATGCGGACCAATTCAAAGCTGCGGGCCGCGGGCGGAATGCCGTAGCCTCCGGGCGTGTCGTGCTTGCTGTGGTTCCCGGGTTCGACGCGGACGCCCCCAAGGCGCAGGTAGGGCGTGGCCACGCGGGAAATGGAGGGATAGTCCTCCCAGGACACCAGCAGCATCCGGTCGAGGGAGGGGCTGATGCTGGGTGAGGCGGGCGAAGGGGCCCGCATGGCGTCCAGAATCGCCTTCGGGGGCTGGCTGTAGCCCGTCGTCGGCTTGGCCTGAGCCCAGACCAAGGCCGGAGTGAGGGCCAATAGGCCGACCCACACGGTCGGACGCCGGAATGGATGGTTCCTGAACAAAGGCTTCCTCCATGAGAAGGGGACCAGAGGCGATGGATCGGTCTCCGGACCGTGCTGTCATATTGGGCGGAACCTTATAAGTATCAGCCCGTTCCGGGCCCTACCGATAGATGTAACCAATGTCTCAGATATTAAAAAAATCCAAATGGTCCTGTCAGTTGACAGGAACTCGCGACAAGCAATCCGCAAGGAACCGTCGCGCGCTTGCACAACCTCTCCCAAGGGCGGGATGTGGTGCACCCAGGTGCATCTACCAAACAGAAAGGCCACCCGATGGGTGGCCTAAGCGTTGCAGTGATTGGTGGTCCCGGAGCGACTCGAACGCCCGACCCTCAGATTCGTAGTCTGATGCTCTATCCAGCTGAGCTACGGGACCGCACTGAAAGAATGATTCTACCGGATCTGCGCTGGCTGTCCATCCCAAACCCGCAGGGGCGCGGTACGCGAGGCGTCGCAGGGGTGGCCGGTGAGCTCGGTGGCCAGGCGGTCCATGAGGGCGCGGGCGGTGGTGAGCTTGCCGCCGAGCACGAGGGTGAGGTTCGGGATTTGGGGATGGCGCTCGAGCACGGCCTCCCGGCTGAGGTGGGTCGTGGCGCCCCGGGCCGCCACCAGCGGCCGCACGCCCAGCTCCTCGGCTCGCACCGTCATCTCGCGCCAGGGGAGGATGGGCAGGTTGGCTTCCAGGGCGCCCAAGAGTTCCTCCCGCTCCGCCTCCAGGATGGGCACCCAGCCGTCCGCCACCTCCCGCTCCGTCGTGCCCACCTGGAGCAGGCCGTCCCGGGGGATGACAAAGAGGATGCGCCCTTTGGGCCGCCGGATGGCCCAGGGTCGCTCGCATCCAGGCACCGCATCGAACCAGAGGTGGATGCCGGCGGACAGTCGCAGCCGCTTCCGCGTCTCGCCGAACCAGCGCGCCATGGCGCCGTCCGTCCAGGGCCCCAGGGCGAACACCCAGCGGCGGGCCGCGAGCTGGCGCAGGGACCCGTCCCGGCGATCCACGAGGTGGAGGAGCTTCAGGCCGCCGCTGTCCTGATCGAACCGCTCCGCCTCGTGGAAATCCAGGAGCAGCGCCTCGCTGGAGGCCGCCAGGTCCTTCGTCAGGTCCCGGTCCCAGGTCATGAGGTCGGCGTAGGCCGTGGCCCCGCGGAAGAGACCGAGGGTGGCCCGCGGATCGATCAGGAAGTCCGGCCGGGAAACGCGGCCCAGGCGCAGGTCCGCGGGCCAGCCGGGGCGCTCGGAGCCCCAGAAATCGTAGAGGCCAATGCCCACGCGATGCGCGAGCCCTTCGAGCCGCGATCGATGCGGCATCCAGAAGGCCTCCCAGCGGCAGCGATGGGGGGCGATGCGGGCCCAGGTCGCGCGCTCGGCCAGGCCTTCGCGCATCTGGCGGATGTCGCCGGTGAGCATGTAGCGGATGCCGCCGTGCAGGAGCTGACTGGACCACTGGCTGGTGCCGCCGCCCACCTCGCCCCGGTCCACGAGGGCGCAGGACACGCCGCGGAGCATCAACTCCCGGGCCAGGGCCGCGCCGTGGATGCCGGCGCCGAGGATGGCCACCTCGGCCTCCAGGCGGGCGGGGAGCGCGCAGGATCCCTCAGGTGGGGCGGGCCAGGCCATGTCCGACATGTTCACCTCGGAAGCAGTGTGCCGGGATCTCCCAAGGATTCGTATGGTTCAATGACCCTCATGCCCCAAACACGCCTCCGCGCCATCCTGAACCTCACGGTCCTCGTGGCCGCCCTGGGGTACTTCGTCGACATGTTCGACCTGCTGCTCTTCCCCATCGTGCGCCAGCCCAGCCTCACGGCCCTGGGCGTGCCCCAGGGCGACGCGCAGGTCTCGGCCACCTTCCTGCTGCTCAACGCGCAGATGGTGGGCATGCTGCTGGGCGGCATCCTCTGGGGCGTGCTGGGAGACAAGAAGGGTCGGCTGAGCACCCTGTTCGGCAGCATCGCCCTCTACTCCGTGGCCAACATCGCCAACGCCTTCGTCCACGGCATCCCCGCCTACGCGGTGTGGCGCTTCCTGGCGGGCCTGGGCTTGGCGGGCGAGCTGGGCGCCGCGGTCACCCTCGTGAGCGAGATCCTGCCCACGGACCTGCGGGCCTACGGCACGGCCATCGTGGCGGGCGTGGGGATCTTCGGGACCGTGACCGCCAGCCTGGTGGGCAAGTACCTGCCCTGGCGCGTGGCCTACCTCGCGGGCGGCGGCCTGGGCCTGCTGCTCCTGGCCACCCGCTTCGGGCTCCGAGAGAGCGGCATGTTCCGCGACCTGGGCCACCAGAACGTCAAGCGGGGCGACTTCTTCAGCCTGTTCACGAAGGGCGAGCGGTTCCTGCGCTACCTGCGCTGCATCCTCATCGGCCTGCCCACCTGGTTCGTGGTGGCCATCCTCATCACTTCCGCGCCGGAGTTCGCCCCCAAGATCGGGGTGAAGGGCCCCGTGAGCGCAGGCACGGCCGTAGCCTTCTGCTACAGCGGGATCACCCTGGGAAGCCTGGCCTCGGGCATCCTCAGCCAGGTGTGGGGCAGCCGGAAGAAGGTGGTGCTGCTCTTCATCCTCGGGGCCCTTGCCGGGGTGACCGTCTACCTCACCCTGCACGGCCTCACGCCGGCGGCCTTCTACGCCCTGGCTGGTTTCCTCGGCCTGGCCACGGGCTACTGGGCGGTCTTCGTCACCATCGCCGCGGAGCAGTTCGGCACCAACCTCCGCTCTACCGTGGCCACCACCGTGCCCAACTTCGTGCGGGGCGCCGTGCCCCTCATCACCAGCAGCTTCGTCATGCTGCGAGGCCCCCTGGGCTACATCGGCTCCGCCTGGACCGTGGGCGGCGTCTGCTTCGCCCTGGCCCTGGTCTCCCTGTGGGGCATGGCCGAGACCCACGGGCGGGACCTGGATTTCGTGGAGTAGGCCGCACCTCAGTAGACGGCTCCGCTCCCCCATCGTGAAGCGGATGCGGGTCGCGGGGGGGGGGGGGGGGGGGGCGCCCCCCCGGGGGCCCCCCCCCCCCCCCCAACACATGTGGAGCGCGGCGAATAAAACCGCGCGGCCCCCCCTTCTTTCCGGGGGGGGGGGCGGCGGGGCGGGGGGCGCGCCCCCCCCCCGCGCGGGGCCCCCGCCCTACCGAACATCACTTGGCTAGCGGGCCTAATAGACCGCGTCAGCCCCACCGTCGATCGGTATCACGGCCCCCGTCGTCCACCCACTCTCCGAGCCCAGCAGGTGCGCCGCCAGGGCGGCCACTTCGAGTTCGGTGCCCAGGCGCTTCAGGGGATTCACGGCCGACAGCGCGGCCAGGTCGCCGTCGGGATCCATGCTGGCGGCCAAGCGAGCCTCCACCATGTCCGTACGCACCGGGCCCGGGGCGATGGCGTTGCAGCGGATGCGCCGGGGCGCCCACTCCAGGGCCAGCACCTTCGCCAGCATGTGAACGCCGGCCTTGGCCACGCTGTACGCCGCGCTGTCCGGGATGGCCCGGAGGCCGATGTTGGAGCCCACCAGCACCACGCTGCCCCCAGGTTTCAGCCGCGGGCCCAGGTGGTGGGCCATGAGCCAGGGGCCCCGCAGGTTTGCCGCGATGGCCGCGTCGAAGTCGGCCGCCGGCGTCGATTCCACCGAGCCCAGCAGCAGCCCGCCGGCGTTCAGGAACATCCCGTCCAGCTCCGGACACTCGCGGGCGAAGGCGGCCACGGCCGCGTCGTCGGTGTGATCGAGCACCGCGTGGACCGCGTCGGGAAGCGTCTCCCGCAGCGTGTCCAGGCGTCGGCCCGCCAGGATCAGGTCCGCGCCGCGGTCCCGGAAGAGCCGTGCCGCCGCGCGCCCGATGCCGCTGCCGGCGCCGGTGACGAGGAGGCACCGCCCCTGGAGGGCGCTCACGGCTTCCCCGGCATCCGGAAGGAGCCCGTCCCCGGACGGGGCGGGGTCACCACACCGCCGCTGATGGCCCAGGTCAGGGCCTGGTCGGCGCTGAGGTCCGCCGGCTGCACCTTGGAGGCCTCGATCATCACCACGTAGCCCGAGGTGGGATTGGGAGCGGTAGGGATGTAGACCGCGATCAGGTTCTGCCCTCCCGGGATGGCCCAGGAGCAGTCCCGGCTGGCCACGAAACCGAGGGTGTGGGACCCGGGATGCGGCCACTCCACGATCACCACTTCCTTGAAGCTGCCCCCCTGCCCCGACTGGATGGCGCCCATGAGCTGCCGGGTGGCGCCGTAGACGGTCTTCACCACGGGAAGGGACATCATCAGCTCGTCCATCCAGCCCAGCAGCTGGCGGCCCATGAAGTTGCCCATCAGGGCGCCCACCACCACCAGCAGCAGGATGGTGACCAGGGCGGAAAGCGCGGCCAGCGCCCAGGTGGGCGGGTCCGGCATGTGGGTCAGGTGGGCCACCCAGGTGAGCGGTTCGCGCGAGATGCCCACCAGGGCCGTGAAGATGCCCTTGAGAATCCAGAGCGTCACGACGAGGGGCAGCAAGGTGAAGAGACCTGCGAGAAGGTACTTGCGGATCATTCAGTGTCCTTCG
The DNA here is from genome assembly GCF_022808835.1 of Geothrix mesophila. Lineage (NCBI taxonomy): Bacteria > Pseudomonadati > Acidobacteriota > Holophagae > Holophagales > Holophagaceae > Geothrix > Geothrix mesophila. The sequence goes on along the minus strand of NZ_JAKZLD010000001.1, from coordinate 197,121 downwards.
GTGTCCTTGTTTCCAGTCAGGCGGCCGTCCTCGGCCATGATGCTGGGCCCCACCACCTTCCAGAAGCCGTGGAAGTAGGAGATGGCGCTCCAGATGGCGAGGATGACGGCGCCCCAGAGCAGCAGCACGCCCATGCCCCAGAAGAAGCTGTAGGGCCGGTTGAGCTGGATGAAGAGGTGGAAGATGTCCTTGCGGGTCCACTCGTAGAGCCAGTAGTCGAGCCTGGGGCCGAGGATGAGGCAGGAGATGGCCGCCACCTGGAACCCCATCTTCCACTTGCCGATGGTGCCGGCCGGAATGGTCATGCCCTCCTCGCTGGCGATTCCGCGGAGCCCGGTCACGGCGAACTCCCGGGCCAGGATGATGAAGGTCATCCAGGCCGGCGCCAGGTTCAGCTCCACCAGGGAGATCAGGGCCCCGGACACCAGCAGCTTGTCCGCCAGCGGATCCAGCAGCTTGCCGAGGGTGGTCACCTGCTTCCAGCGCCGGGCGAAGTAGCCGTCCAGGGCGTCGGTGATGGAGGCCGCCCAGAACACCAGCACGCCGATGACCTCGTGGTTCGTCACTTTGGTCATGAGCACCACGACCAGGACTGGGACCATGAGGATCCGCGCGAGCGACAGGACGTTGGGCAGGTTCATGGCGGGCGTTCGGCTCCGCATCCAGCCTACCGCCTTTTCCCCTGGGAGCCGCCGCCCAGGCCCGGAAGGCCGTGACATCCGGGGATCCGGGGGCGAGGATATCTCCGGGAGGACACCGCCGCGTGCCAGTCGAACCGCCGGAACCGCTGGCATTCAGGGATTGGCTTCGATCCGAGGCCCTGGCCGCCGGATTCGCCCGGGCGGGGTTCGCCGCCTGCGGCCCCTTCCGGGACGAGGAGGGACATCTCCAGGCTTGGTTCCAGGGAGGCCGCGGCTCCCTGCTCCCCTATCTGGATCCGGCCACGCTGCTGGATCCGCGGGCCCTCTGGCCCCAGGCCCGCACGGCCCTGGTGGGCTTCTTCCCCTACGCCCGGCCCGACGCCATCCCCGGCGCGGCCCCCGGCAGCCTCAGGCTCAGCCGCTACCTCTGGGGCCCCGACTACCACATGATCCTCAAGCCGCGGCTGGCCCGGCTGCTGGAAGCGGCCCAGGCCCGCTGGCCGGGCCTGGAGGGTCGGGTCTGCGTGGACACGGCCCCCCTGCTGGAGCGGCAGCTGGCGGCCCGGGCGGGCCTGGGATGGCAGGGGAAGCACACCCTCCTCATCGCGGAGAAGGACGGCTCCTGGGGCTTCCTGGGGGCGCTGCTGCTCTCCGTGGATCTGCCCCCGGACGAGCCCTTCGGAACCCAGCAGTGCGGCACCTGCACCGCCTGCCTGGAGGCCTGCCCCAGCCAGGCCCTCTCGGCCTTCCGCCTGGATCCCGCCCGCTGCCTCACCACCTACACCATCGAGACCGAGACCGAGCCGCCCCCGGATATCGCCGCCGCCCTGGCTTCGAGCCGCTGGGCGGCGGGCTGCGACGCCTGCCAGGAGGCCTGCCCCTGGAATCGGGCCCCGGTCTGGGGGGATCCGGCCCTCTGGGGCGGCCCCAGCCCCCTTCACACCCGCCCGGCGGAGGATCTTCCCCGGGGCGCGGCCCAGTGGCGGAAACTCACCCGGCGGACCGCCCTGAGGCGCGTCCGGGACCGCCACTGGCGGGCGACCCTGGCCAGAATTCTGAACTCGTGAATTTTCATTGGTAATGCTTGGCTTTTTTTCCTATAAACAAACTTCCGGCCAAAGGTGGCCGCCTTGGTATTGAGGAGGCACCTCGGATGCCCATGAAGCACTGGACGGTCCAGGACGCCGCGACCCTGTACGGCGTGAAGGAGTGGGGGAACGGCTACTTCGGCATCAATGCCAAGGGCCATCTGGAGATCACGCCCACCAAGGACGAGTCCCTCAGTTGCGACGTCTACGAGATCGTCCAGCACCTGAAGAAGAAGGGCATCCGCACCCCCGTGAACCTGCGTTTCCCGCAGGTGCTGGACCACCGCGTGGTGGAGGTCAACGAGGCCTTCCGGCGCGCCATCATCGAGTTCGGCTACGAGGGCGGCTACCAGGGCGTCTACCCGGTGAAGACCAACCAGACCAAGGAAGTGGTCGAGGAGATCATCCGCTCGGGCAACAAGTACCACTACGGGCTCGAGGCCGGCTCCAAGCCCGAGCTGATCATCGCCCTCAGCCAGGACCTGCATCCCGAGGCCCTGGTGCTCTGCAACGGCTACAAGGATGAGTCCTTCATCCGCATGGCCCTGCTGGCCCGCAAGGCCGGGCGCAAGGTGGTCATCACGGTCGAGAAGATGACCGAGCTGCCCCTGATCCTGAAGGTGGCCAAGGAGCTGAAGGTGGAGCCCCTCATCGGGCTGCGCGCCAAGCTCAACGCCCAGGGCTCGGGCAAGTGGGAGACCAGCGCCGGCGATCATGCGAAGTTCGGCCTCACCACCCGCGAGATCCTGGACGCCGTCGAGGTGCTGGAGAAGCGCGACCTGCTGGACAGCGTCATTGAATTGCACTTCCACATCGGCAGCCAGATCACGGACATCCGCAAGATCAAGTCGGCCATGAAGGAGGCCACCCGCATCTACGCCAAGCTGCGGAAGCTGGGCGTGCCCATCCGCTACCTCAACGTGGGCGGCGGTCTCGGCGTGGACTACGACGGCAGCAAGACCACCTTCAGCAGCTCCATGAACTACACCATCGCCGAGTACGCGGCGGATGTCGTGTACACCACCAAGGACATCTGCACCCAGGAGCAGGTGCCCATGCCCGACCTGCTCAGCGAGTCCGGCCGCGCCATCGTCGCCTATCACGAGGTGGTGGTCGTCGACATCATCGGCCTCATCGACACCACCCACACCAAGTACACGGTGACCCTCACCGGCAATGAGCCCCAGATCCTCAAGGAGCTGGCCTATACCCGCGACAACATCTCCGTGAAGAACTTCGCCGAGATGTACCACGACGCCATCACCCAGAAGGACGAGCTGCTCACCCTCTTCAACCTGGGCTACCTGGGCCTGGAGGATCGCAGCAAGGGCGAGACGCTGTTCTGGGAGGTCTGCCGCAAGCTCTCCCGCATCCTCAGCAGCAAGAGCCTGAAGTACGTCCCCGAGGAGTTCCAGGATCTCAACAAGAGCCTGGCGGACAAGCTCATCGCCAACTTCAGCATCTTCCAGACCATGCCGGACCACTGGGCCATCGAGCAGCTCTTCCCGGTGATGCCCATCCACCGGCTCAAGGAGAAGCCCGGGCTGTCGGCCACCCTCTGCGACATCACCTGCGACAGCGACGGGAAGATGGAGAAGTTCATCGACCTGAAGGACGTGCGCGACGAGCTCCCCTTCCACGAGCCCCGCGGCGGCGAGTCCTACTACGTGGCCTTCTTCCTGACCGGGGCCTACCAGGACATCCTGGGCATGCGGCACAACCTCTTCGGCGCCCCCAACGAGGCCCACATCGTGGTGCACGAGGACGACACCTTCAAGGTGCAGCACCTCGTCAAGGGCGACACGGTGGACCACGTGCTCCGCAGCGTCCACTACGATCCCGACGTGCTCGTCCAGGGCCCCCAGACCAAGCGGAGGGCCAGCGCCAAGAGCGACGCCGCCGAGGCCCTGCGAGCCCTGCTCACCGAAGAGCGGAACCTGCACACGTATCTGGAAATATAGCTATCAGCCGTCAGCTATCAGCTGTTAGCCATCGGCTGTCAGTAGGGGATCTTGTCCGTCTTGGCGTCCCAGGCGTGGAAGACGGGCAGGGCCTCCTCGCGGAGCAGCTGGAAGGCGGGCAGGCTGCGCGCCTCGAGGGGGAGGGCCACCTCCCGGTAGAGCCAGTCGTCGTCGAACTGGATGGCGGCCGCATCCGCCCGGCCGTTGGCGAACCACACGCGGTCCAGGCGGGCCCAGTAGATGGCCGCCAGGCACATGGGGCAGGGCTCGCAGCTCGTGTAGATCTCGCAGCCCCGGAGCTCGTGGGTGCCCAGGTGAGCGCAAGCCTGCCGGATGGCCATCACCTCCGCATGGGCAGTGGGATCGTGGCTGGTCGTGACCCGGTTCCAACCCTCCCCCAGGATCTCGCCGCCCCTCACGATCACCGCGCCGAAGGGCCCGCCGTCGCCCGCCTCCATGTGGACGCGGGACAGGTCGATGGCGCGTCGCATGAACCGCAGGGCACTCCCGTCTATCCTCATCGGCTTCCCCAGAGATGGCTCCATTCCATGTTCAACGCGTTCAAAGATCCCAGCGCGGTTCGGGCCGCTGCTTCCAGAGCCAGATGATGTAGTCCACGTTCTTCGCCCCGGCCCCCAGGGCTTTGAGGCGGGCCATGTTCTGGGCGCGGTGGTGCTGGGAGTGCAGGCAGACCTGGGTCAGCGCCTCTCCGACGGAGACCAGGCAGGGCGGATCCGGGAACCAGGGCACCCGCACGACGCGGGCCAGGGAAGCCTCGTCGAGGCCCCGGCCCAGCGCCCGGAAGGCTTCGTGGGCAGAGCGGCACCGGCGCAGCAGGTCCGGGAACGCGCCCACAGGAGGCTCTTCCGAAGGCGGCATCCCGCCTTTGAGGATGTCCAGGAAGGCCTCCTGGACATCCACCTGATGGCTGATCCTGGCCCGCAGTTCGGGATCCTCCGTGAAACTCGATTTGCCCCAGGCATGGAAGAACATCGCATCCGCCCAGGCCTGGTGGCCAAGCAGGTCTTTCAGTAGGCCGGTCATGGGCACCCCCCGGGCACTGGCCGATCATAGCGGAAGCACCCTACTCAAGGTCACCGCTCCGCCCGGACCTCAATCGTCGGAGAATGGAGACCAGACCATCACCATTCCAACGGGAGAGCGACATGGACATCCAGCGCATCGGCATCGTCGGCTGCGGACTCATGGGCTCGGGCATCGCCCAGTGCGCGGCCGAGGCGGGCTGCGAGGTCTGGGTGAAGGAGGTGGACGAGTCCCTGCTGGCCAGGGGCCTGAAGCGGATCCAGGACACCTGGGGCCGCGCCGTGGCCAAGGGAAAGATCACCGAGGACCAGAGCACCACCTTCGCCCGGCGTCTCCACGGCACCCTCACCTTCGCCGCGCTGGCCGGCTGCGACCTGGTGGTGGAGGCTGTGCCGGAGCGCATGGATCTCAAGCTGGAGACCTTTGCCGCGCTGGACAAGGTCTTGGAGCCGAACGCCGTCCTCTGCACCAACACCTCCAGCCTCACGGTCGCCCACCTCAGCCCGGTGCTGTCGCCGGGCCGCCTGCCCAACCTGGCGGGCCTTCACTTCTTCAATCCGGTCCCCGCCATGCCGCTGGTGGAGATCGTCCGCACCCTGGCCACGGACGGCAACACGCTGGCCGCCCTGAAGGGCTTCGTCCAGCGGCTCGGCAAGACCGCCGTGCTGGCGCCGGACGCCCCGGGCTTCGTGGTGAACCGCCTCCTGGTGCCCTACCTGCTGGACGCCATCCGCTGCGCCGAACAGAGACTCGCCACCGTGGACGACATCGACACGGGCATGAGGCTGGGCTGCGGCCATCCCATGGGCCCGCTGCACCTCAGCGATTTCATCGGCCTGGACACCATGCAGAGCGTGGCCGAGGTGCTGTTCGAGGCCTTCGGGGAGCCCCGGTTCAAGGCGCCCTCGGTGCTGCGCCAGCTGGTGGCCGCCGGCCGCCTGGGCCGCAAGTCCGGCGCGGGCTTCTACCGCTGGGAGGGCGAGAAGCGCATGGAAGCGCTCCCGCTCTGAGCCACCTGGGGTACCCTGGCCCGGATGCTGGATCTCCTGCTCATCCCCGCCGCCATCCTGCTGGGCTTCGCCCTGCGCGCCGTCCAGCGGGGGGACCATCGGCTCCATGGGCACCTCATGGCCGCCACCGTGACCGTGGTGCTGCTCCGGGTGGTCCTGCACCCCCGGGCCCTGGCCCTCCGCCACATCCTCATGTGGCTGGCCCTGCTGACTGTGGCCGGGACCACCCTGCTCCTGGGCCGGGCGGCCCTCGCTTGGCGCGAAGGCCGCAGCACCCGGGCCACCATCCCGCGGATCCACCGCGCGGCCGGGGCCCTCACCCTGATCCTCGCGCTCCTCACGCTGGCGGCCTGGTTCCTCCGGAACCGCTAGGGAACCGGCCTCACCAGCCCTCACCAGCTCTTATCAGGGATCACCAGCGGTCCCGGACGGTCTTGCCCGCCTGGGCGTGCCGCAGGGCCTTGAGACCGATGTCGCGGCGAACCTGCATGCCGGGCCAGTGGACCTGCGGCAGGGCCGCCTCGATGGCAGCGCGGGCCGCGGCCAGATCCGGCGCGGACGTGGCCAGGTTCAGGACGCGCCCCCCGTGGGTGAGCCACTGCCCGGCCTCCTTGCGCGTGCCGGCGTGGATCACCGTGACGCCGGGCGCCCCGAGAGAGATGGGCACCCCCTTCTTGGCGCTCTCCGGATAGCCCTCCGCCGCCAGCACCACGGTGATGGCGGTATGGGCCTTCAGTTTCAGATCGCGGGAGGCCAGCCGCCCCTCGGCCACCTCCAGCAGCAGGGTCGCCAGGTCCTCGTCCAGCAGCTGCATGAGCACCTGGGTCTCCGGGTCGCCGAACCGGACGTTGTATTCCAGCAGCCTGGGACCCGCCGCCGTCCACATGACACCCAGGAACAGTACGCCCCGCCCCGAGAGGCCATCCTTCTGGAGGCCGCGCACCGTGGGCTCCACCAGCTCGACCCGCATCCGCTCGACATCCTCGGACCGCAGGAAGGGGATGGGCCCGAAGGCGCCCATGCCGCCGGTGTTGGGACCATGGTCGCCTTCGAAGATGCGCTTGTGGTCCTGGCAGGCGGGCAGCATGGCGTAGGCCGCGTGGCTGGCATCCACGTCCACCAGCACGTGCAGGGAGAGCTCCATGCCATGCAGGGGTTCTTCGAAGACCACGGTGCGGCTGGCATCCCCGAACTGGCCCTCCAGGAAGGCCCGGAAGGTCTCGAGCGCCTCGGCCTCGCTCTGGGCCAGCACCACACCCTTTCCCGCCGCTAGGCCGTCGGCCTTGAGGACGATGGGATAGCCGTAGGACCAGCCCCGGATCAGGGCGACGCCCTCGGCGAGGTCGGTCAGGGTCTCGCTCGCGGCGCAGGGAATGCCATGGCGCTGCATGAAGGCCTTGGCGAAGGCCTTGCTGCCCTCCAGGCGGGCCGTGGCGGCGTCGTGGCCGAATACGGGGATGCCCAGGGACCGCACCAGATCGGCCACCCCGGCCACCAGGGGCAGCTCGGGACCGACCACCACCAGGTCTGGCCGGTTCGCGGAACACCAGGCCGCCACGGCGGCCGGCGAGGCCAGATCAAGTGCGACGCAGGTCCCCAATTCCGCCAGCGCATCGCTGCCCGGAGCGGAGACCAGTTCCACCGGGGTGGCCGAAGCCTTGAGCTTCAGCGCCAGCGCGTGTTCCCGTCCGCCCGAGCCGAGGATCAGGATTTTCATGGGTGCCTCCGAACCCCAAGTATCGCCCGGAGCAGGGCCGGGCCCACCCCCGGAAAGAAGCCCCTCACCCCCATCCCGGTCCGTTCGTCCCAGATCCGTGGTCTGGGCTGAGACGGCCGCTCATGTTTGGCGGCGTTCACCCCGCCCGTCGGACACCGTTCGGGCTCCCTTCCATCCCTCGCCGGGGATCCGTCCCCGACCGCCTTTCTTCCGGAGGCATCATGAACCGCATGTCCGCATCCCTCGTGGTGGCCGCGGCGGCCCTCGTCGGCCTGACGCTCCAGGCCGAGGACTTCCGCCCGCTGATGAAGACCACCCAGGCCACCTGGCCCGCCAAGCAGCACATCGGCGTGATCTGCGACTACCCGGCCAGCCAGGACGCCGTGCTGGCCCTGGCCCGGGCGGCTGGCGAAGGCGCCTTCATCACCGTGGTGGACGCCCGCAGCTGGGACAAGGCCGTCCCCGCCGCCCATCTCATTGCCAACCATCATGCGGACTACCTGGTGCTGCTGCCCGGGGACCGGATGTTCCGGGATGGTTCCATCGGCGCCACCCAGGCCATCTCCCAGCTCGGGAGGCGGGGCGTGCCGGCCATCGCCACCACCCCCGTGGCCCTGAGGCAGGGGGCGGTCTTCAGTGTGGGTGATGCCACCAACGGCGACCTGCTGGTGACGGACCGCCTCATCGGGACCGTGGACGTGATCCTGCCCAGCCGCGCCATGACCGAAAAGGGCGCGCTGGTGCTCCGCGAGGCGGGCATGGCCACCGTCGCGGTCCTCACTCCCGAGTGACCGGCCCCCGCTTGCAGGAAGGCCCGGCCCGGCGCCGGGCCTTCCTGCGTCAGAGCCACTCGCCGAACTGGTCCCGGTAGGTCCGGCTGAGGGTCAGACGGGTGCCGTCGCGCATGATCACCAGGTGGTCTCCCCCGCTCCAGGGCTGGAATTCCCGGATGCAGTCGAGGTTCACGATGGCGGAGCGGTGGATCCGCCGGAACCGGGCGGGATCAAGCCTCGTGAGAAGCCCGGCCATGGTCTGCCGGATCAGGTGCGAGGTGCCCTCGACGTGAAGGCGGACGTAGTTGTCCTCCGCCTCGATCCACTGGACGGCGTCCGTCCTCACCAGAAGATGGCGGTCCCCCTGCCGGACCAGGAGGCGATCCGCCCACGGCCGGTCCCGGCGCAGGCCGGCCATGAGGGCTTCCAGATCCTGCCCCTTCTCGCGGGCGGACGACCGGCACCAGCGCCGCGCGCGCTCCAGGGCGTGGTGGAACCGCTCCGGCGAAAAGGGTTTCAGCAGGTAGTCCACCGCATGGACCTCGAAGGCCCGGAGGGCGTGCTGATCGTAGGCCGTGATGAAGAGGGTGGGCGGCATGCGATCCGCGCCCATGGCCTCCACCACGCCGAAGCCATCCAGCTCGGGCATCTGGATATCCATGAACACCAGGTCCGGAGCCAGCTCCTCGATGGCCTTCACCGCCTCCAGGCCGTTGACGCACTCCCCGACCACTTCGATGTCCGTGGACCGGCGGAGCAGGTGGCGGATGCGCTGCCGGGCCAGCGTCTCGTCATCCACCACCAGGGCCCGGAGGTTCACGACACGCCCCCGGCGGCATCCCCGAGGGGCAACCGGAGCGCCACCAGGGTGCCGCGGTCAGGCACACCGAGGATGTCCAGGTGATAGAGCCCTTTGTAGATCAAGCCCAGGCGGGCTCGGACGTTGCCCAGACCCACCCCTTCCCGGCCCGGTCGGTAGCCCGCGCCATCGTCCCGGACTTCCAGTACGAGGCATTCCGAATCCCGCGAGGCCCGCAACCCGAGCGTGCCGCCCTGCTGCCGGTCGGAAAGACCGTGCTTGAGGGCGTTCTCCACCAGGGGCTGGAGGATGAAGCTGGGCACTCGCAGGTTCTGCACCGTGGAAGGGGCATCCACCTCGACCCGCAGGCGACCCTGGAAACGGACCTGCTCGATGGAGAGATAGGCCTGGATGAAGGCCAGTTCCTTCCACAGCGGCACCATCTGGTCCGGCGGTGCCTCCAGGGTCATCCGGAGGAAGTCCCCCAAGCGGCTGATCATGTCGTCCGCCCCATCGGGGTTCGTATGGACCAGGGCGGAGATGGAGTTGAGCGTGTTGAAGAGGAAGTGGGGCTGGAGCTGCATGCACAGGGCCTGGTTCCGGGCCTCGGCGAACCGGGCCTCCAGTTTGGCCGCCTCGATCTCGCGGATCTGGTACTTCCGGTAGATCCGCAACCCGTGGAAAGCCGCCACCACCGCCCACATGAACAGCAGGTTGGTGTGGAAGTAGGCCCGGTAGAACCGGGGCAGCCCCTTCCTGACCGCCGCCAGATCCAGGTGCCTCCCCCCTCCTTCCATGGCCAGGGAGATCAGGTACGCCAGGAACAGCCCCAGGGTGGCCGCCAGGACGCTGGCCAGCAGGTGCAGACCCCAGGTGCGCCACTGGCTCCACGCGAAGGATTCGATGGGCTTCCGATCCGCCAGCCGGATGAGGAGGAGGCCCAGCAGGCCCCAGGTCCCGTTCTGGAGGAGGTTCATCCCCAGCAGCCGCAAGACCGGCGCGGCCGGATACATGGCCATATCCCAGGTGGCCATGTAGAGGCCCATCAGGCCCCAGATGCTCCAGTACCAGCGCCACTTGCCGAGCGTGGGTTCCATGGTTCAAGACTAGGAACGCGAAGCTGTCTCCGCCAGGAAAGGTGGGGCGAACCGAGGCATATCAGGGGCGAGCCCGGTCCGTGGCTCCCGCTCGGCCAAGAATTCGTGCCGGAATTCTCCATTGGGAGTAGCATGTGCGCGCCGGGAGGTCCCCATGGCCACGATCACCCTGAACGGCACCCCCACCCATACCTGCGGCGAGCTGCCCGCAATCGGTTCCCCCACCCCTGCGTTCGCCCTCACCCGCACGGACCTGCGTGACACCACGAGTGTGGATCTGGAGGGGAAGCGCGTCCTGCTGAGCATCTTCCCCAGCCTGGACACGCCGACCTGCGCGGAGAGCGTCCGCAAGTTCAATGCCCTGACGCAGGATCTGAGCGACACGGTGCTGCTGTGCGTCTCCATGGACCTGCCCTTCGCGCAGGACCTCTTCTGCGGCTCCCGGGGGCTGGAACGGGCGCACCCGATGTCCGCCTTCCGCCACCCCGAGTTCGGGGCGCAGTTCGGGGTCACCCTCATCGACGGGCCCATGCGCGGCCTCCTGGCCCGGGCCGTGGTGGCGCTGGACGAGAACGGCACGATCATCCACACCGAGCTTGTTCCGGAGCTCACGAAGGAACCCGACTACGACCTGGCCGTCCACGCCATCCGGAGCCACCACCATCCGTGCCCCGAGGATGCGCTGGAGACTTCGGAATAGGCGCAGCGGCGACCGGAAAAGACATCCACGAAGGGCACGAATGCGCCCCGCGGGCGCAGGAAGGGCACGAAGCAAGGCCGGTCGGCCGTTCTTCATGCCCTTCCGTCTGCCTTCGCGCCCTTCGTCGAGTCCTTGCCGGATCAGGCCCTGGCCATCAGCCGCGCCCGGGTGTAAGGGATCAGACCGCCGGCGTCCATGATGCCCTTGCGGGCGGCGGGGAGCTTCACCTGGTCGTAGGCCTTGCCGGTGGTCTTGTTGAGCACCTGGTCCGCCGTGATCTCCAGCTCGTCGCCCTCCGAAGCCTCGATGTCCGGGCAGATCACCACCTGGAGGCCCAGGTTGATGCTGTTCTGGAGGAAGATCCGGGCGATGCTGCGGGCGACCACGGCCACCTCGTGGCCTTTCAGTGTCGAGCAGGCCTGCTCGCGGCTGGAGCCGCAGCCGAAGTTCTCGCCGCCCACGATGATGGAGCCCGGCGCGAAGGCCTTGGCCTTGAGCTGCGCGTTGAACTCCGTGCGGTCGAAGAAGGCGAACTGGGGGGTTTCCGTGGGCAGCACCGTGGCCATGAAGCGGCCCGGGTAGATGTCGTCGGTGCTGATGTCGTTGCCGAGCGCGATGATGACCTTGGACATGGATCAGCCCTTTCTCGGATCGGTGATGACGCCGGTGATGGCGGAGGCCGCGGCCACGGCCGGGCTGCAGAGGTAGACCTCGCCCGTGGGATTGCCCATGCGGCCCTTGAAGTTCCGGTTGGTGGTGCTGAGGGCCACCTCGTGGTCGCCCAGGGCGCCCTCGTGCACGCCCAGGCAGGGTCCGCAGCCGGAGTTCATCACCACCGCGCCGGCCTTCATGAGGTCGTGGACGATGCCCTTGTCCAGGGCCTTCGCGAAGATCTTGCTGGAGGCGGGGAACACCAGCATGCGGGTGCCTTCGGCCACCTTCTTGCCGCGCAGGATGGCGGCGGCGGCCTCCAGGTCGTCCAGGCGGCCGTTGGTGCAGCTGCCGATGACGATCTGCTGGACCTTGGTGCCCGCGACCTGATCCACGGGCTTCACATGGTCCACCATGTGGGGGCAGGCGATCTGCGGGGCCAGGGCGGACACATCGATCTCCACGACCTGGCAGTAGACGGCATCCGCATCCGGCGTCGTGCAGGGGATGGCCTCGGTGACGCCCGCCTCCTCCCGCAGGTAGCGCACGGTCTCCTCGTCGCCGGGCACGATGCCGGATGTGGCGCCCGCTTCCACGCTCATGTTGCAGATGGCGATGCGCCCGCTGGTGCTCATCTTCCGGATGGTCTCGCCGTGGAACTCCAGCACCTTGTAGTTGGCACCTTGCGCGGTGAGCTTCCCGATGAGATGGAGGATCAGGTCCTTGGGCCCCACCATGGGTGGGAACTCGCCCTTCACCACCACCTTGATGGTGGCCGGCACCTCGATGTTGACGGCGATGCCCAGACTCCACACGGAGGCCATCTCCGTGGCGCCGATGCCGAAGCTGAAGGCGCCCAGGGCCCCGTGGCTGGTGGTGTGGGAATCGGTGCCCACCACCACGAACCCGGGACGGACGTAGCCGTACTCAGGCAGGATCTGGTGGCAGATGCCGCCCACGTCGCCGCGCACGTCGTGGAACTTGGTGATGCCGTGGGCCGCCACGAACTCGCGGATCTTCTTCTGGTTCGTCGCAGTCTTGGGGGACTCCGCCGGCACACGGTGGTCGAAGATGATGGCGATCCGCGAGGGATCCCACACCTTCGGCGCCAGGCCCGTGCCCTCGAACACCTCCCTGTGCTGGTTGATCACCAGCGCGGCGTTCTCGTGGGACATGGCGAGGTCCACCTTCGGTTCGGCCACATCTCCCACCTTCACCGTGGCCTGGCCCGCCGCGCGGGCCAGGATCTTCTCGACAACGGTCATGCCCATGGGAACCTCCTCAGATCACACCCTTGGTTTTCAGTTCGACCAGCTCGGATTCGCCCAGCCCCAGCGCGCCGTAGACTTCGGCGTTGTGCTCGCCCAGCGCCGGGGGCGGCGTATCCACGGAACCCGGCGTCTTCTCGAAGAGCGCCGTGAGGCCGAAGACCTCGATCTCCCCCACGCCCTGGACCTGCACCTTCTTCAGCACATCCCGGTGCTTCACCTGCGGCTGCCGCAGCGCCGCTTCCAGCCCCAGGATCTCGCCGCTGGGCACATCCTTGGCGTTCAGGGCCTCCACCCAGTGGGCGGTGGGCCGGGTGGCCAGGGGGGCCTCCAGCAGGGGCGTGAGCTCCCTCCGATTCCGCTTTCGGATGTCCCGCTCCTGGAACCGGGGATCCGTCTTCAGCTCGGGGACCTCCAGCACGTCACAGACCGCCTCCCACTGCTCCTGCTTGTTGGCGGCGATGTTGATGTGGCCGTCCTGGGTGCGGAAGGTTCCGCTGGGCGCGGCGGTGAAGTTGTCGTTGCCCATGAGCACCGGCTGCTCGCCGCCGATGAGGAGGTTCGCCGCCACCCAGCCCATGAGGGGCATGATGCTGTCCAGCAGGGCGATGTCGATGGCCTGCCCCTGCCCCGTGCGCTCCCGGTGGAAGAGGGCCGCCATGACGGCGAAGGCGGCGTTCAGGCCGCCCACGGTGTCGCAGACGGGAAAGCCGGTGCGCAGCGGGCTCAGCCGCTCGTCGCCATTGACGGCCATCTCGCCCGAGAGGCCCTGGATGATCTGGTCGTAGGCGGGCTTGAAGGCATCGGGTCCGGTCTGGCCGAAGCCGGAGATGGCGCAGTAGATCAGGCGCGGATTGATCTCGGCGAGCGCCTTGTAGCCGAGGCCCAGCCGGTCCATCACGCCGGGCCGGAAGTTCTCCACCACCACGTCCGCGTCCTTCACCAGCTTCCGGAACAGCTCCTTGCCCTCGGGGGCCTTGGTGTTCAGGGAGATGGACTTCTTGTTGCAGTTCTGGGCCAGGAAGCTCGTGCCCATGAGCTTCTTGTTCAGGTCTGGGACGATGCCCAGCTTGCGGGCGAGGTCGCCATCCTTGGGGTTCTCCACCTTGATGACCTCGGCGCCGAGCAGGGCCATGTGGAGCGTGGTGAAGGGCCCGGACAGCACGTTGGTGAGGTCCAGGACCTTGATGCCTTCGAGGATCTTCCTGCTCATGCCGTCACCTTCGCTGCGATGGGACCGGTCTTGTAGACACAGCCGGGGAGCTCGCGGCCGAAGTGCGTGGCCACATCCCGGGTGACGCCGATGAGCGTCGCCAGATTGATATCCAACCGCTGTCCAGTCCGCTGGAGGCCATGGACCAGATCCTCCGTGGCCACATTGCCGGCCGCCACCTTGGTGAAGGGGCAGCCGCCGAGGCCACCGAAGCTGGTCTCGATGGCCTTGGCTCCAGCTTCCATGGCCGCGTAGACGCTGGCCATGCCCAGTCCGTAGGTGTTGTGGATGTGGGCCGTGACCTCCGCGGCCGGGTCGAGCTCCAGTACCTTCTGCACGTAGCGCCGCACCTGATCCGGGTGCGAGTGCCCCGCCGTGTCCGCGAGGCTGATGGCGGTCAGCCCGGCCTCCAGGTAGGCGGAGACCAGATCCAATACGCGGGCCTCGGGAATCGGGCCCTCGAAGCCGCAGCCGAAGGCGCTCTGCACGCTCACCTGCACCTTCCGGCCGGCGCGCTTCGCCTCCAGGGCCGTGGCGATGATGCGCGCCTGGGCTTCCTCGCTGCCCATGCCGGTGTTCTTGCGGCTGTGGGTCTCCGAGGCGGAAACGCCCAGGCAGATGAGCGGCACGCCCACGTCGAGTGCCCGCTCCAATCCCTTCTCGTTGAGCACCAGGCCGGACAGCGTGGCCCGATGGGATTCCTGCGCGAGGATGCGGAACAGGTCATCGGTGTCAGCCATCTGGGGCACCTTGTCGCCCCGCACGAAGGAGCCCACCTGGACGATGTCCACGCCCGAATCCGCCACGCGGCGGATCCAGTCGAGCTTGACCTCCGTCGGCACCACCGCCGCTTCGACCTGGAGGCCGTCGCGGGGGCCGACTTCATGGATGAGGATGCGGTCCATGGCGTGCCTCAGAGCTTCCGCGCGATGGCCTCGCCCATGTCGAGCGTGGTGGCCTTGCCGCCCATGTCGTAGGTGCGAACCTGGCCCTCGGCGATGACGGCGGCCACGGCCTTCTCGAGGCGGGCGCCCTTCTCCGTCTCGCCCAGCCAGTCGAGCATCATCTTGGCGGCCAGGATGGTGGCGATGGGGTTCACCTTGTACTGGCCGGCGTACTTCGGCGCGCTGCCGTGGCTGGGCTCGAAGACCGCCAGCTTCTCGCCGATGTTGCCCGAGCAGCCGAAGCCCAGGCCGCCCACCATCTGGGCCGCCAGGTCGCTGATGATGTCGCCGAAGAGGTTGGTGGCCACCATCACGCCGTAGTTCTTCGGGTTCTTCAGCATCCACATGGTGATGGCGTCCACATTGGCGTCGTCCATGGCGATGCCCGGGTATTCCTTCGCGATGCGCTTGCCCGTCTCCAGGAACATGCCCTCGGTGGCCCGGACCACATTGGCCTTGTGGATGACAGTGACCTTGGGGTAGCCGAACTTCTTCGCGTACTCGAAGGCCGCGCGAATGATGCGGTCGCAGCCCTTCTTGGTATTCACCTTGCAGGTGATCGCGAATTCGTCGCCCGGCAGGTCCGCGAAGTGGCCGAAGGGCTTGCTCAGCGCCTTGAGGGTCTGCTTCAGCTCGTCAGGCACAGGGCTGAACTCCACGCCGGAGTAGAGGTCCTCGGTGTTCTCGCGGAACACCACCATGTCGATGCCGTCCTGGTAGTTCAGGGGGTTGCCCGGGTAGGCCTTGCAGGGACGCAAGCAGGTGTAGAGGTCGAACATCTGGCGCATGCGCACGATGGGACTGCGGTACACCAGCCCCTTGCCCTTCAGCTCGGGCACCAGCTCGGCCTCGGCGTCCTTCACGGGCTTGGAGGTGATGGCGCCGAACATGGCGGCGTGACTGCGCTTCAGCAGGTCGATGGTGCGCTGCGGGAAGGATTCGCCCTCCTTGCACCAGAACTCCCAGCCGATGTCCCCGTGGGTGTAGGCGGCGTCGAACTTCAGGGCATCGAGGCAGATCTTCGCCGCCTCCATGACTTCCACGCCCACGCCATCTCCGGGCAACCACGCGATGTTGAACTGGCTCATGATCAGGCTCCTGCGCAAGGGGTCTGCGGGCACGGCGCCGCCGGCGCCGGAAACGCCCAATCATGACTTCCTCGTTAAGTTCAGGCCCGGGCCGGCATCACAAATCCTGCCGAAAACGTGCGATTCGGCTCTCCGGACCTACAGATCGTCAAAACTATTTGGCCGCCAGCCAGCTGTCGCCGGTGCGCACCTCCACCGCCAGCTTCACGCCCAGGGGGCCCAGGTCGTCCGCCCCCTCCATGGCCTCCTTCAGCAGGGCCGAGGCCCGCTCCACCTCCTCCGGCGGCGCCTCCAGGAGGAGTTCGTCGTGGACCTGGAGCAGCAGACGCGCCTGGAGGCCCGAGGCCTTGAGGCTGTGATGCAGCCGCACCATGGCACGGCGCATGAGGTCCGCCGCCGTGCCCTGGACGATGGTGTTCACGGCCTCGCGCAGGCCCTGGGCCTGGAACTGCTTGTTGGGGCTCTCCAGCTCGGGGATGCGCCGGATGCGGCCCCAGTGGGTGCGCACCAGGCCCTCGGCCAGGGCCTTCTCCTTGGCGCCCTCGATCCAGGCAGCCACCTTGGGCATGCGCTCGAAGTATCGCTCGATGAAGGCCTTGGCCTCCTTCTGGCTCACCCCGATGTTGGCGGCGAGGGCGAAGGCCCCTTGCCCGTAGAGCAGGCCGAAGTTGACGGCCTTGGAGGCGCTGCGCTGGTCGGCGGTGACCTGGTCCATGGACACGCCGAAGACCTCGGAGGCCGTGCGCCGGTGGATGTCCTCGCCGGCTTCGAATGCACCCAGCAGCACCGGATCCTCGGCCAGGGCCGCCACCACACGCAGCTCGATCTGGCTGTAGTCCGCGTCCAGCAGCACCCAGCCGGGCTCGGGCACGAAGGCGCCGCGGATGAGGCGGCCTTCTTCCGTCCGGATGGGGATATTCTGGAGGTTGGGATCGCTGGAGGCCAGCCGCCCCGAGGCCACCGCCGCCTGGTGCAGGCGCGTATGCACCCGCCCGGTGACAGGGTTCACCATCTGGGGCAGGGCTTCGACGTAGGTGCCCAGCAGCTTGACCATCTGCCGGTGGCGCAGCAGCTCGCTCGCGATCTCGGCACCCTGCTTCTCCGCCAGCTCCTGGAGTACATCCTCGTCCGTGCTGGGCGCCTTGGTCTTGCCGGTGTACTTCACGGGCTTGAAGCCCAGCTTGCCGAAGAGGATGCCGCCCAGCTGCGTGGGGCTGTTGAGGTTGAAGGGCTCACCGGCGAGCTCGAGGACACGGGCTTGCGCCCGCTCGCGCTCGGCGCGCATGCGCGCACCGAGCCGGGAAAGGACGTCAAGATCCAGGCGGACGCCGTGGCCTTCGAGGGCCGCCAGGGCGTCCACCAGAGGCAGGTCCACCTCCTCGTAGAGCCGCTTCAGCTGGTTGTCCGTGAGGCGCTCCCGCAGCTTGCCACAGAGCTGAAGGGCCAGGTCGGCGTCCTCGGCGGCGTACTGCACGGCGTGCTCGAAGACCGCCTCGTCGAAGCGCTTCTGGGCCTTGCCCTTCCCCACCACCTCCTCGAAGGCGATGGGCTTCACGTCCAGGTGGCGCACGGAGAGGTCGTCCAGGTTGTGGCGGACGCCGCTGTCCAGCAGGAAGCTCAGCACCATGCTGTCGTCCGCCAGGCCCGCCACGGGCAAACCGTGGCGCGAGAGCACCTGGAGGTCGTACTTGAGGTTCTGACCGCACTTGCCCACGGCGGGATCCGCGAACAGCGGGCCGAGGACGTTCCGGGCCTCCGCGAAGGGCACATTGCGGGGGTCGAGGTGGGGCGCCAGCTCGGCGAAGAAGGCCTCCGGATCTCCCCGCAGGTCCAGCAGCGCGTCGGGCAGGCCCGAGTCCGGCAGCAGGCCCGGGAGCGCCCCCTCGGTGTCGGCCGTGGCCGGCTTCAGGTGGGCCAGGGGCACGTAGAGGCCCTCGTTGGCGGTCCAGGCCAGACTGAGGCCGACGATGTGGCCACGCGTGGGATCGATGCTTGTGGTCTCCGTGTCGAGGCCGAAGTGGCCTGCGGCGCGGCAGGCGGCCACGGCGGCTTCCAGGTCCGCCGCGGTGGCCGCGGCCCGGTAGGTCCGGGCGCTGCCCGCCTCCTGGGCGCTCTGCGTGAACTCCTTGGTGAGGGTCTGGAAACCGAGGGCCTTGAAGGTCTCCCGAGCCTTCGCCTCGTCCACCCCCGGGTACGCGAGATCCTTGGGGTGCAGGGGCAGGTCCAGATCCGTCACCACCGTGACCAGGCGCCTGGTCAGGTCCAGCCACTCAGCAGCAGTCTCGAGGCCCTCCCGCTGCTTGGGCTTGAGGTCCGTCTTGGCGGCGATGACGCCGTCCAGGCTGCCGTGCTTCTCCAGCAGCAGGGCCGCACCCTTCTCACCGATGCCGGGCACGCCCTTCACGTTGTCCGAGGCGTCCCCCACGAGGCTGAGGAAGTCCACCACCTGCTCGGGCCACACGCCCATGCGGGCTTTCACGCCCTCGCGGTCATGCCAGATCTCGCCGTCCTTGGTGTTGAGCACCTGGATCTTCAGGCCGTCGTCCACCAGCTGGAGCAGGTCTTTGTCCGGGCTGACGATGACCGCCGGAAGGCCATGGGCGGCCGCTTCCCGGGCCAGGGTGCCCATGACGTCGTCGGCCTCGTAGCCGGACAGCTCCACGATGGGGATGGAGAGAGCCTCCACCAGCTGGCGGATCATGGGGATCTGAGGGCGCAGATCCTCGGGCATCTCCGCCCGGTTGGCCTTGTATTCGGGGTAGATCTCGTGCCGGAAGGTGGGGCCCGGCGTATCGAACACGCAGGCCAGATGCGAGGGCTTGTGCTTCTCCAGCAGCTGGAGGACCAGCCGCGTGAAGGTGTAGGCGGCGCCGTTCTTCAGCCGCGGATTGGCGAAGTACGCCCTGAAAATGAAGGCGAAGGTGTCGATCAGGTAAAGGCGATCTTCACCCATGAACCACCTCCATGCCGAACGGCGAGGTCTCGCGTATCCGCGCAGCGGATACCGAGAAGATGAAGGCGAAGGTGTCGATCAGATACAGGCGGTCTTCGGTCATGCCCCCAGTGTCTCAGAATCCTGCCGCATGAAGGTCCGATGGGTGGTCCCGATGGATCCCTCCAGGCCCAGCCCCGGCGGATCCTTCTGGTGGTTTTCCGCAACCAACTTGACAGCACGAACGATCGTTCTATTTTTATTGAATCGATCTGGAGTGCTTATGCCCAGCACGGCCTCGAAGCCCCTTCTTCCCCTTCCGGCCGGCAAGGGCGCCCTCACCCGGCAGGCCATCCTTCAGGAGGCCATGGATCTGGCCTCCGTGAATGGCCTGGAGGGGCTCACCATCGGTTCCCTCGCCAAGGCCACGGGCCTGAGCAAGAGCGGGCTCTTCGCCCATTTCGGCTCCAAGGAGGAACTCCAGCTGGCCACAGTGCAGGCGGCTCGAGGCGTCTTCCAGGACCAGGTCTTCGCACCGGCGCTCAAGACCCCCCGTGGGCTGAGGCGCCTCTGCGCCATCCTCGCCGCCTGGCTGGACTACGCCGAGCGCGAGATGTTCCGCGGCGGCTGTTTCTTCGCCTCCGTGTCGGCGGAATTCGACAGTCGTCCAGGCCCCGTCAAGGATCTGGTGGCGGCCACCATGGGCCTCTGGCGCGACAGCCTCGCCCGTCTGGTGGGCGACGCCAAGGATGCCGGAGAACTTTCCCGCGCCGCCGACCCTGAGCAGCTGGCCTTCGAGTTCGTGGCCCTGGCCCTGGGCGCCAACGGAGCCTTCCAGCTCCACCGCGACCACCGCAGCTTCACCATGGCCCGCCGCGCCATCAAGGAGCGGCTCAGGGTCTTCACCCCGCCTAGCACGCGGCTTCCCGCCCTGTGAGACCACCATGACCCGCCATAGCCACTCCGACCTCCGCATCAAGGCCCTGCGGCTGGGTTTCCAGACCCTTCGAGCCCTGTCCACCGACCTCGCCCACCGGGGCGCAGAGCACCTGTTCTCCAGCCCCCGCCGCCACCGGGAACCCGAGGCGGAACGATGCGCCCGGCAGCGGGGACGGGTGTTCCACTTCATGTCCAAGGGCCTTCGATTGCGGGGCCATGCCTGGGGCGAGGGACCGGCCATCCTGTGCCTTCATGGCTGGGAGGGCCGCGGCACGCAGTTCCAGGCCTTCATCGAGCCCCTGACGAAAGCCGGATTCTCCATCCTCACCTTCGACCAGCCGGGCCACGGCGGCTCCCAGGGAAGGAGGAGCGGGCCCCTGCAATGGGCCCAGGCCACGCGCGACCTGGTGGCCCAGGTCGGCCCCATCCATGGCCTGGTAGCCCATTCGCTGGGCGCCGCGGGAGCCGCCATCGCCATGGACCACGGGCTCCAGGCGCCGCGGGCCGTCTTCCTCGCGCCGCCAGCCAGACCCGATCCCTACTACGACCGGGTCCTGTCCCTCCTCGGTTTTCCGGATGCCGAACACCCGGCGGCCTTCCAGGCCTACGCCAGGCGCACCGGGCTTCCCCCGGAGCGCATCCGCCTTCTGAGTCTCGCCTCCCGCCTGTCTACGCCGCTGCTGGTGATCCATGACCGCGGCGACCGCGAGGTGCCCTGGTCCGATGGGGAGGCCATCGCCTCGGCCTGGCCCTCCGCCACCCTCCTCACCACCGAGGGCCTGGGCCACCAGCGGATCCTGAGGGACCCGGCGGTCATCGAGCAGACCGTAGCCTTTCTTCAGCGGGCCGAAGCCCCCCATCCCCTGCCCTTTCCCCTGCCCTTTCATGGGGAGGGCCCCCGCAGTCTGGAGTGGCATCTCTTCCACCGCGACCTGCGCAGGTACGGGCGTACATGAGGGTCGAGAAGCTCGACACCCACACATTACGGGCAGGTCAGCCCACCTTGTAGATCCGACGCAGGATCGCCTCCCACCAGGCCGCGGGCAAGAGGGCCTTCAGCTTGCCCGCCCAGAAGGCGTCCCGGCCGATGACCACGCGCCGCGGGGGGCGCTCGGCCACCAGGGCCTTCAGGATCTTCCGGGCGCAGCGATCCGCGTCCATGGCGAAGCGCTCGCCCTGATGTTTCCGCGTCGCGAGGTAGCGGGCGAGGATGGCTTCGTAGTGGGTGCCCCGGGCCCGCTTGGGCAGATCGCCCCAGACCTTGGTCAGGGTTTCGCGGAACTCCGTCTGAATGGCGCCCGGCTCCACCAGCACCACGGCCACCTCCCCGCCGATCTCCAGCCGCAAGCTCTCCGCCAGGGCCACCACCGCATGCTTGGAGGCGTTGTAGGGCCCCGCCAGCGGGATGGACAGGCGCCCCAGCATGGAGGCCACCTGGACGATCCGCGCCCCGGATTCGCGGCGCATCAGAGGCAGGAAGGCGTTGGTCACCTGGTGCAGGCCGATGACATTGGTCTCGAACTGCGCGCGGAGTTCCTCCGCGCGGAGGAGCTCGAGAGGCCCCACTTGGCCGTAGCCGGCGTTGTTCACCAGCGCTTTCAGGTGCAGGTCAGTGCAAGCCGTCGCGGCCGTCGCGATGCTGGCCTCGTCGGTCACATCGAGCGAAAGCACGCGCAGGTCATCGCCCGGAGGAAGATCCGCCAGCGTCTCCACCCGCCGCGCCGTGGCCACCACGCCCCAGCCCGCCGCGCGGCAGAGCGGCACCAGGGCCCGCCCGATGCCCGTCGAACATCCCGTGATGAGAACCCAATTCCGCATCAGTACATCTTTTCACATGCCTGAAAAACGGGGCGCCGTCGGCGCCCCGTTTTTCAGTTACCGCCTTCGGCGGGCCTACTTCTTCTTTTCGGTATGGCCTGCGGCCATACGCGAGACCGCCGAGGCACCACCCATCATCGTGGCCTACTTCTTCTTCGCCGGAGCCTTGGCGGCGGCTTTCGCCTCGATCTTCGTGGCCACCTGCTTGTAGGTGACGGTCACCTTGTCGCCGACCTTGAGGGCTTCCTTGCCGGCGGTGCCGCCGTCGGTGTAGAAGCGCCAGGCCTCCTTGCCGAGGTCGAGGGTGAAGCTGTCGGGGGCCACTTCCTTCACGGTGCCGGTCTTCTGGTAGCTGGCGGCCGCGGCGGCCCAGCCGAGGGCGGCGCCCAGGATGGCCGTGGCCGAAAGGACGGCAAGCGACTTCATGCGCATAAGGCTCTCCTTGAAAAGGTGCCCCAAGGCTAACAGTCTCTTGCGAAAGGGCAAGAATTACACGAGGGCAAGAACTATACGAGCGCCAGCAGTCCCACCAGCCAGAAGCTCAGGTCCACGCTCAGCTCGAAGCGGTGCTTCCCCGCCGTGAAGCGCTCGTGGTAGAGCCACAGGTAGAGCACCGGATAGGCCGCGCAGGCCACTAGCACCAGGGCCACAGCCAGCGGATGCCCGTGCTGGCGGTTCTCGAAGGTGAGCCAGAGGGTGCCTGCCAGCAGCGTTCCGAGGAGGCCCACCAGCACCACTTTGGTGACGGATTTGCCCATGAAGATGGGCAGGGTCTCCTTCCCCACGATCTGATCGTTCTGCATGTCCCGGATTTCGTAGATGACCGTCCGGACGAACGTGATAACCCCCACCAGGAACATGGCCGCGAAAGCGCGGAGGTCCCACGCCCGGCCCTCCTGCCAGACCGGCATGATGACGGCCACCGTGGCCAGGGCCAGGGCCACCACCACATCCTTGGAGCCGGGAACCTTCCTGAGGCTGAGGATCCACCCGCCGACGTGGAAGCGTCGCTTGTAGCCCGCGCCCACCAACGAAGCGGCCGCCGCCACGGTCAGGGCCTTCAGCCCCAGGCTCGCCGCGAGCCCCAGGGTGAGCATCAGCGCCACCACCCCCAGGGCCACGAGAACCCTGCGGTTGCGCTCCAGGAACCGGGCCCGCGCGGGCCCCTTGGCACCCAGGCCCAGGGGATCCAGGAAGGGCGTCAGCAGGTACATGGCCAGCACATAGGTCCCCGTCAGGAGCGGGTAGCGCCAGCCCATGCGAAGGTCCAGCCACTTGTGGACGCCGAGGGTCATGAGCGCGGCGCCCACCGCCATCAGCGAGGAGCTGCCGAAGGTCGCCTGGAGGAAGCTGCGCCAGCGGCTCGGGCCGTCCCCCAGCTGCTCCAGCACATCCACCACCTCGTCCACCAGCCAGGTGGGGGTGGATGCGCCCGCCAGCACGCCCACGGTCTCGCGGCCCGTGAAGGCGCCCAGATCCAGTTCCACGGCTGTCTCAACGTACTGCACGGGCTTGCCGTAGTGGTGGGCCAGCTCGGCCAGATGCTTGGTGTTGCTGGAGGTCTTGCCGCCCACGACGATGACGGCATCCACCGTGCGGGCCAGTTCCCGGGCCTCGTCCTGGCGCATCCAGGTGTCTTCGCAGATGGTGTTCTCGAAGACCGCATCCACCGCCCGGGAGCGGAGGTAGTCCGTGATGGCGTGATAGTCCTTCACGGTGAAGGTGGTCTGGGCCACCACCAGGACCTTCTTCAGCTGCTCGTCCGTGAGCGCCTCGGCCTCGGCCATGTTCGAGACGATCACCGATCCGTTCTCCGCGAAGCTGCGGTGGGCCACGCTCTCGGCGTGCCCGTGACTGCCCAGGATGACGGTGAAGTACCCCTTGGGGCTCCACTTCTTGATCTTGTTGTGCACCTTCGCCACCTCGGGACAGGTGGCGTTCACGATCTTCAGCTCGCCTTTCTTCTGCCGCTCCTTCAGGCCCCGCAGGTCCTGGATGGGAATGCCGTGGGCCCGGATCACCACCGTGCCGTTCTGCACCTTGTCCGGCGCCTCGGCCACTCCCACGCCGCGCCGGCCGATGAGCTCCAGGGCCTGGGGATTGTGGATGAGCGGGCCCAGGGTCTGCACGCTGCGGCCGTCGTTGCGCACGGAGGCCTCCAGCACCGCGTCCATGGCGCGCTTCACTCCCCAGCAGAACCCTGCGGTCTTGGCGACGATGACTTTCATGGGAGCCCCATAAACCTGACCGGGTTGGTCAAGATATTCATCATACCGCGAGTCGGGCGCCTGTCAGGCGGGCGGGATGGGATCAATCGGCTACTCTGGCTCCACTCCGCCCGACTTCCGTTTCCAGGGGATTCCCGTATGGACGTCACGCCCTCCGACAAGGACCTGCCCCTGAAGGAGGACATCCGCACCCTGGGGCGCCTGCTGGGGGACGCGGTTCGGGAACAGGAGGGCGAGGAGGTCTTTCAGCTCATCGAGCGGATCCGGCAGAGTTCGGTGCGCTTCCGCCGGACCGGGGAATCCGGCACCGACGACGAGCTGAAGGCGATCCTGAAGCGCCTCAGCCCCAGCCACGCCATCCTGGTGGTCCGGGCCTTCAGCTACTTCTCGCAGCTGGCCAACCTGGCGGAGGATCAGCATCACATCCGGCGCTCCCGGGCCCACCACATGGAGGACGCCGCGCCCAGGCCCAGTTCCCTGGAGCATGCCCTCGACCGGGCCGCCGAGGCGGGGCTGGATGCGGCGGATCTGCGCGCCTTCTTCAGCGGGGCGCTGGTCCGGCCGGTGCTCACCGCCCATCCCACCGAAGTCCACCGCAAGAGCATCCTCAACGCCCACCTGGGCATCGCCCGGCTGCTGGACGAGCGGGACCGCCACGCCTGGACGCCCAGGGAAGCGGCCCTGCGGGACGAGCACCTGCAGCGGCTGGTCCTGCTGCTGTGGCAGACCCGCATGCTGCGCCCCCAGCGCCCCGCGGTCGCCGATGAAGTCTCCAGTGCCCTTTCCACCTTCGACCGCACCTTCCTGCGCGAGGTCCCGGCCCTCTATGCGGACCTGGAGGACCGCCTGGGGGAGGATCCCGCCTGGGGCGACACGGAGCTCCCACCCTTCCTCCAGATCGGCAGCTGGATCGGCGGCGACCGGGATGGCAACCCGTTCGTGACGGCCGAGGTGCTCCAGCAGACCCTGCGCACCCAGTCCCGGGTCATCCTCGAGCACCTGCTGCGGGAGACCCGGGCCCTCGCCGAGGAGCTTTCCCTGAGCCTGCAGGTATCCAGCGCTTCCCAGGAGGTCCTGGAGCTGGCGGAACGGTCTCCGGACCAGGCCCTCCAGCACGCGGACGAGGCCTACCGGCGCGCCCTGTCCCTGATCTTCGACCGGCTGTCGGCCACCCACCGGAAGGAGGCGGTCCCGGAGACAGGCGTCACGCATGGTTCCCAGCCCTACGATTCCCCTGCCCAGCTCAAGGCTGACCTGGCCGCCCTGGACCGCTCCCTGCGGACCCACGGCGGGCGCCGGCTGGCCCGGGGGCGCCTGCGGGAATTGCGGCGGGCCGTGTCCGTTTTCGGCTTCCACCTCGCTCCGCTCGACCTGCGGCAGAGCTCCGATGTCCACGAGCGGGTGGTGGCCGAGCTCCTGGAGGCGGTGCGCCCTGGCGCCCGATACCTGGGCCTTGGCGAAGCGGAGCGGGTGGCCCTCCTGGCCTCCGAACTGGAAAGCCCCCGCCCCCTTGCCTCGCCCTACCTGGCCTACAGCGCGGAGACCCGGAGCGAGCTGGACGTGTTCCTGGCCGCCGCCGGAGCCCAGCGCCGCCTGGGCCCTGAGGCGCTCCCCAGCTGCATCGTCAGCCACACGGAAAGCCTCTCCGACCTCCTGGAAGCGGCGGTGATGCTGCGGGAGGGCGGGATCCTGCGCCCGGCGGAGGGCCGCCTGGACCTCAACCTCATCCCGCTCTTCGAGACCATCGAAGACCTCCAGCGCTGCGGCAGCATCCTGGATGGCCTGCTCGCCCTGCCCCTCTACCGGCGTCTGCTGGACAGCCGCGGGGGCGTGCAGGAGGTGATGCTGGGCTACTCGGACAGCAACAAGGACGGAGGCTTCCTCACCTCGCGCTGGGAGCTCTACAAGGCCGAGCTGCGCCTGGTGGAGGTGGCCGAACGGCACGGCATCCGCCTCCGGCTCTTCCACGGTCGGGGCGGTTCCGTGGGCCGGGGTGGCGGCCCCAGCTATGAGGCCATCCTGGCCCAGCCCCCCGGCGCCGTGCAGGGCCAGATCCGCCTCACCGAGCAGGGCGAGGTGATCGCCGCCAAGTACGGCCACCCGGCCGTGGGGCGCCGGAACCTCGAAGTGCTGGTGGCCGCCACCCTGGAGGCGAGCCTTCCGGGCGCCGATGGCTCCGGGCTGGATCCGCGCTTCGTCCGGGCCATGGATGAGCTCTCGAACGAAGCCTGCCGGGCCTACCGCGAGCTCGTCTACGGCACCGAGGGTTTCGAGCGGTTCTTCTGGGAATCCACCCCCATCGCCGAGATCGCCCGGCTCAACATCGGATCGCGGCCCGCCAGCCGGAAGGCGAGCCGGGCCATCACCGACCTCCGGGCCATCCCCTGGGTCTTCAGCTGGAGCCAATGCCGCGTGATGCTGCCGGGGTGGTACGGATTCGGCGCGGCGATCTCGGCGTTCGAGCAGAAGCACGAAGAGCGTGGCCTGGTCCTGCTGAGGGAGATGCACGCCCGCTGGCCCACCTTCCGCAGCCTGCTTTCCAGCATGGACATGGTGCTGGCCAAGGTGGACCTCGGGATCGCGTCACGCTACGCGGCCCTGCTGGAGGACGCGCGGCTTCGGAACGAGATTTTCGAGCGCCTCCAGAAGGAATGCGATGCCTCCATCCGGGCCCTGAAGGCCATCACGGGGCAGGACCAGCTGCTGGAGGACAATCCCACCCTGAGGCGCTCCATCCAGCACCGCTTCCCCTACATCGACCCCCTGAACCACCTCCAGGTGGAACTGCTACGCCGCTACCGCGCCGGTGATCAGGCCCGCGACGGCGACGACCTCACCGTGCGCAGCATCCTGCTCACCATCAATGGCATCGCCGCAGGACTGCGGAACAGCGGGTGAAGCCGGGCCTCAATGCAGAAGGCTCCGGCTTCACCCGATCCGGCTTGGAGATCAGAACCCTCCGGTCCCCTGGGGCGAGCCCACGCCCGTGACGTAATCCCACCCCACCAGACACGGGAAGCCGTTGTTCCCGGAGGTGATGTCCCGGAAGACCGGCGTGGTCGGCGGGTTGAGGTAGTTGGTGTAGATCGCCGAGAGCAACTGGGTGGTGTTCGTGAAGGCTCCGCCGCCCAGGTTCACCATGCCGGCCATGCAGGGCGAGGAGACGCTCGTGCCGCCCACCACCCACCATCCGGACCGTCCGTGGTAGGACGTGGTGTCGTAGACGGCCACCCCAGTGTTCGGATCCGCATCCGAGGAGATGTCGGGCACGCCGCGGCCGGAACCTGTCATGGATACGGACGCCTGCCAGCTGGGCTTCGCTTCGTACGGGCTGTTGCCACCCCCTCCGGAGCTCCAGCCGGTCTCGCCGGTGAAGGCGCCGTTGGCATCCGTGGCGACGCTGGTCCCCCCCACGGCGACGACGTACGGCGAGGTGGAGGGGTAGATGGTCTTGCCGCCGGTGTCTCCGCTGGCGGCGAAGAACACGGGCCCGTTCACATTGAAGTGCGTGTCGTTGGCAGTCTCGCCCGAGGATTCACTGCCGCCCCAGCTCATGGACACCTGCTTGACGCCCGCGAGAGACACCGCCAGATCCACCGCCGCGTAGAGGTTCGCGTTGCTGTTGGACTGGGCCTCCACGAGGACGATCTTGGCGTTGGGCGCCATGGCGTGGGCCCACTCGATGTCGAGGGCGGCCTCCAGGGCCCAGCCGGAGTTGGTCCGGGGCTTCTTGCCTCCCTGGTAGACGACCTGGAAAACGGTGTTGGTGGAGGCGGTGGGGTCGGTGGATGCCTCCTGGGGCAGCCCGAACTGGGCGGAGAAGGTGTTGAAGTCGCTCAGGGCAGTCGGGTAGTGATAGGCGTCGATGATGGTGATGACGTCGTGGCCCCCGGTGGCGGGGAGGTTGTAGAAGTCGCGGAGCTGAGTCGGGGACATGCCGCCCCCAGGGCCCAGCCCTCCGGCAGGACGGAGCAGCACCAGGTGGTTCGTGTGGGATCGGAGGCCGACATCCTCCCGGGCCTCGAGGCTGGTATCGGGAATCAGGATGTCCCCGTGGATGACTGGGAGAGCCTCCTGCCCGGCAAGGCTGGCCACACCCAGCCCGAATCCGAGGATTACCGAACGTGCTTTCGTCCACCTCATGCCGCCCTCCGTGATGCCGTCCGGGGCATCCGGACGCGATTCAGGACCGAATGGTTATTGATACCGTGTCTCATTATTTTGAAACGGCACGGAAATCTACATTCGCCAACCTTGGGCGTCAATGCATCGTGATGGGATAGACAACAAGGCCCCCACCTCTCGGCGGGGACCTTGTCTGTGGGCGGAAAGCCTCAGTCCTCGTTCAGGGCGAAGGCGGGGGCGCCGTCCACGGCCTCACGGGCGGGCTTGGTCTCTTCCGCAGTCCGCCAGTTCCAGGCGCCGATGACGGCCTTGAAGGTGAAGACGATCACCGCCAGGGCGCCAAGGCCGAAGAGGGTGTCACCAGGCATGCGCAGCCAGGTGAAGGTGCGCATGAGCGGGCTCTGCACCACTTCGGCGCTGCGGGCGTACCAGGTGCCATGGTTCAGGCTCTGGGTGATCTGGTAGAGGCCGCTGGGAACCAGCGACATCGCCAGCATCAGGACCAGGCCCAGGTTCAGGCCCCAGAAGCCCCACTTCAGCCACTTCTCGTCCCAGGCCTTGTCCGGCGTCATGCCGCGCAGAGCGAAGAGCATGAGGGAGATCGCCAGGAAGCCGTAGACCCCGAAGAGCGCAGCGTGGCTGTGGATGGGCGTGGTGTTGAGGCCCTGGCCGAAGTAGAGCACGGAGGGCGGGTTGATGAGCATGCCGAAGACGCCGGCGCCCAGCAGGTTCCAGAAACAGACCGCCGCGAAGTACTTGAACGGCCACTCGTAGCCGCTGCCGAGGGCCCGGCCGGCCTTGAGGCTCATGGCGATCTCGAAGCCCACGATGGTGAGGGGCACGATCTCCAGGGCGCTGAACACGGAGCCCAGGGCCGAGATGGAGGCCGGGGAGCCGGTGTAGTAGAGGTGGTGGAAGGTGCCGATGACGCCGCTGCCCAGGAAGAGGCCCATGGAGAGGCTCACGGCGCGGAGGGCGGTGCCCTCGCGCAGCAGGCCCATACGGGTGGAGAGCAGCGCGATGGCGACGGTGGCGAAGACCTCGAAGAAGCCCTCGACCCAGAGGTGGACCACCCACCAGCGCCAGTACTCGGCCAGGGCGATGTGGGTCTCGCGGGTGTACATGAAGCCCGCGGAGTAGAAGAGCGGGATGGCGATGGCGGACAGCACGAAGAGCTTGAGCAGGCCCAGGCGGCCCTTCTCGCCCTTGAGGGCGGGGATCAGCGAGCGCAGCACCAGCACCAGCCAGATGACCATGCCGACCGTCAGCAGGATCTGCCAGAGGCGGCCCAGCTCCACGTACTCATAGCCCTGGTGGCCCAGCATGAAGGAGCCGGAGAGCTTGCCCACGATGGCCTGGTGCGCGCCGGCGAGGGCACCGACCACCACCACCACGAGCGCCGCCAGCAGGCCGGCCACGCCCAGCCACTGGCCCTTGGGCTCCTTGGCGCTGAGCTTGGGGCCCAGGTAGAGGCCCGTGGCCAGCCAGCAGGTGGCGATCCAGAAGACGGCCAGCTGCAGGTGCCAGGTGCGGGACGCGGCGTAGGGCAGGATGTGCGAGAGATCCAGACCGTAGAGGCCGTTGCCCTCCACCGCGTCATGGGCGGTCATGACGCCCATCCCGATCTGCACCAGGAACAGGGCCATGGCCACCGCGAAATAGATGGCGGACCAGCGCTGGCTGGGGGTCGCCGGGGCGGGCAGGATGGGCTTGGGGTCCGGGAACTCCTCGGCGGGCTGGCTGGCGTGGTGCCAGACCATGAGGCCCACACCGAGGATCAGCAGGATGATGGACAGGATGCTCCAGAGGTGGCTGATGGGCGTGATGGTGTTGCCCACCAGAGGCTCCTGAGGCCAGTTCTGGGTGTAGCTGTGGTCCGCACTGGGACGGCGGGCCGCAGCCGTCCAGGCCGTCCACAGCCAGAAGTCGGCCACGCGCTCGCCTTCCTGCATCGTGGGGATCCAGCGGGCGGGAATGGCCGCCCCCTTGTCGCCTTCCACGGCGACCTTGGCCAGTTCCTCCCGGGCCTTCAGGTAGGCCGCAGCCTGGGCGGCATTCAGCTTCAGGGTTCCCGTGGAATTTTCATACTGATTGCTCTGAAATATGGACACAGTGGTGGCCTTCGCGTCCGCGAGGGATGCCCCCTGGGCCTTCACGCCGTCCAGGGTGTGGGCGGCCCACTGGTGGAGCGCCTTGGCCGTCCAATCCGGCGCCAGGTAAGCCCCATGGCCCCAGATGGAACCGATGTGCTGGCCGCCGTGACCCAGGTAGCTCACCTGGCCTTCCAGGATCTGGCCGGGGCCCACCAGCTCGGTGCCATCCTCGGCCACCACGTGCTGCGGAATGGGCGGGGCGTTCTGGGCGATCTGCTTCCCCCCCAACCCCAGCACGCCGAAGCCCGCCAGGAGCACCAGCAACACCAGCCACCACCTTGCCTTCATGGGAACCTCCGTCTTGCCCGCTCTGGGCGCCGGACAGCAGTGTTCCACAATTCTCCATATTTAGGACCATTAATTCTTAATTGTGATCTCCGACACGCGCCCCACCCTCCCCGGATGCCTGTCGGGACATGGCAAAACCTCTGGCTTCGGAAGGCGGATTCCAAGTACCTTGACCTTGGCATGCCTGATCTCTGAAAGGGAATTCCCGTCCCATGGCCCACCCCGCCCTTCTGCCCGTCGTCCTCACCTGCAACACGGACCTGCGCTTCATCGACCTCATCCAGGTGGTGGGCGCGGAGTTCCTGAAGCACCTGAGCTTCACCCAGGAGGATGGTGAGCGCCTGTGGCTGGCGATCCAGGAAGGCATCGCCAACGCCATGCGCCACGGCAACAAGCTGGACCGGGACAAACCCGTGAAGGTCACCTTCACCCCCAAGACCGACCGCTTCGAGATCCGCATCGAGGACCGGGGGCCCGGCGTGGACCTGGAGGCCCTGCCCGATCCGAACCTGCCCGAGAACCTCCTGAAGCCGGGTGGCCGGGGCGTGTATTTCATGCGCCAGGTCATGGACGAGGTCCACATGGAATGCCATCCCCAGGGCTCCACCCTGGTGCTCGTGAAGGCCAGGAAGGTGCGGGAAGCCCACGCATGAGCGGGCCGGACTGGCACCGCCGGGCACTCTGGCTGGCAGGCTTCACGATCGCCTACAACCTGCTGGAAGGCCTGGTCTCCATGGCCTTCGGCTGGGCGGACGATTCGGTCGCCCTCTTCGGCTTCGGCGCCGACAGCTTCATCGAGGTGGCCTCGGCGCTGCTGGTGCTGTGGAAGCTCCTGGACCACGGCAATCTCGAGCGCGAGCGCAAGGCCACGCTCGGCATCGGCCGGCTGTTCCTTTTCCTCGCCGCGGGCATCGCGGGAGGCGCCGTTCTCCAGCTCACGGCCCGCGCCCATCCGCCCACCACGGTGCCCGGGCTCGTGATCTCGGCGCTCTCGCTGGCCTTCATGGTGTTCCTCTGGCGCGCCAAGCTCCGGGCGGCCCAGGCCCTGGACAGCGCCACGGTGGCGGCGGACGCGGCCTGCAGCCGGGCCTGCATCCAGCTTTCCGTGGTGCTCTTCGCCGGCAGCCTGCTCTTCCTGCTCGTCCCCGCCCTCTGGTGGGTGGACGCCGCCGCGGCCCTGGGGCTGGCGTTCCTCATCGGAAAAGAGGGCCTCGGCATGACGCGCGCGGCGAAGAGCTCCTGCTTCACCGGCGGATGCGGCTGCGGGCACTGAGCACGCCGGACAGGATCCACCCCTAGGAGCGCACCTGCTCGTTGATGAAGCCGCACTCGGCGGGCACGGAGATGTAGAACATGGACTGGCCTTCGGCCTGGATGAAGGCGATGAGGCGGTTCGCCTCCTCCTCGGTGGCCATGAAGGTCACCTCCACGGGCAGATCGCCCGCCAGCTCGATGAAGTGGTCCGCATGGATGAGCCCGTGGCGGCCGAAGCCGGCGATGGCCTTGAAGGCCGTCCCGCCCTTGAGGCCCAGCCGCCGCGCCTCCTTCAGCAGCCACTCGTAGACCAGGATCCCGTGGTGGGTCCGGTCCTCCTGGACGAAGAAGGTCAGGTAGGTGCCCTTCATGACGCCTCCTCAGGCTTTCACGAACGCCTTCACCGTCAGCAGGCCCAGCAGGGTCATGGAAAGGGATCCTGCCAAGTGGACGGCCATGTGGCCGGCCGCCCATCCGTATTCACCGCGGCTCAGGAGATGCACCGCCTCGGCCGAGAACGTCGAGAAGGTGGTGAGCCCCCCCAGGAAGCCCGTGATGACGAGGAGCCTCGCCTCGGGAGCCAGGCCCGGATGCTGGGTGAACACGGCGACGGCCACGCCCACAAGGTAGCCCCCCAGCAGGTTGGCCGCCAGCGTTCCGAGGGGCAGCGAAGGCACGAACGGATTCAAGAGCGCGCCCAGGCCCCAGCGCAGCCACGCGCCCAGGGCAGCCCCGACGCCCACCGCCAGAAAGGAATAGATGGCCATGCCTGTGTCCTCCAGGATCCACAGGCGTCATCAGCCGTTTGGGCGGTTATGGGGCGGACGCCATCGCCAGCGTCAGCGTATCACTTCGCCAGGTCCCCCGCCTTCACGAAGCGCACCTGCCCCTTGGTGCGGGGCACCAGCTTCTCCAGGGCCTCCACGGTCTCGGGGTAGATGTGCCCGATGATGAGCACGGAGCCATCCTTCTCCGCGAGCTTGAGGGCCCGGTCCCACTGCTTCTCCATCTCGGGGAAGGCCTTGTCGTCGTCCAGGAACACCTTGCGCTGGACCGCCGGGATGCCAAGCTCCTCCGCGACGTCATAGGCCACGCTGTCTTTCTCCGTGCGGCTGTCCACGAAGAAGAGCTTGCGGGCCTTGAGCTCCTGGAGCACCCAGGTCATGCGGGTGCGGTCCGGCGTGATGCGGCTGCCCATGTGGTTGTTCACGCCCGCGCGGTGGGGGATGCCGTCCAGCGCCATGCGCACGCGGCGGCGGACCTCCGTCTCCGGGAGGTTGAAGAGGATGGCATTGGGCCCAGGATCGCGACCCGGTCCCGGGTAGCCGATGGGTTCCATGGGCAGGTGGAGCATGACCTCCTTGCCCAGGCGGTGGGCGATGTCCGCGCTGTCCCGCGTGAACTCCTGGTAGGGCAGCACCGCCACGCTGAAGGGCACGGGCAGGCTGCAGAGCCGCGTCACCAGCTCCGGCTGCATGTAGCCCAGGTCGTCGATCACCAGGGCAAGGCGTGGCAGCGGGCGCTCCGGTTCGGGACTCTGAGGCTTGGCGGTCTCGGAAGGCGGCTTCGCCTTCGGCTCAGCCTGTTTTCGTTCGGGTTTCCTGGATTCGGGCGCAGGGGCCTCCCGCTTCGCGGGCGCCTGGCGCCTTCCGCAGGCCTGCTGGCCGAGCATCAGGCCCGCGCCCAGACCCAGGAGCAGGGTGAAGGTGCCCCAGCCCAGCAGGGCCAGGGTGGACGTGCGCTTCCCCTTGCCTCGGGCCAAGCTAGGCGGCCTTCGTCGGCGTGGGGTTGGCGGGCGCCGGAGTCTCGAGGGCGGCCATCACCTTGGCCAGGGCGTCATCGGAATCCGTGAGCTTCAGCACCTGGTCCGGGGCCACGCCCTGGCGATCAAGCTTCTCGCCACCCAGGCCCACCCAGCGGCGGGACACCAGCTCCACCGCCCCGCCCTGCTTCAGGAGGAAGCGGCTGCGTTCCACGCCCAGGCCCGGGGTCTTCTCTCCGAAAGTCCGGGCGCCGCCCTTCTTCAGGCAGGAGGCCAGCACTTCCGGAAGGCCCAGGGTGGAGCGTCCCACCAGCAGCGACAGGCGGGCGAAGGGAGCGCCCGTTCCGGCCAGCGGCACCTCTTGGTCGGGCTTGCCCGCTTCCTGGACGGTGCCGAGGGACCCCTTGGCGCCCAGGAGACCCGCCACGGCGGCGGCCTCGTCGGGCGTACCCTTCACGCACTGGCGCAGGTCCAGCACCAGCGTCTGCTTCCGGTCCACCGGTGCCAGCAGCTTCTTGAGCTCCTCGGCCCGACCGGCATTCAGGTCCGGCAGGGACACCATCAGGGCACCCGCCCCCTGCTTTAGGGTCACCGGCGCCTTGGGCAGCCGCTGCATCTGCAGGGTGGTCTTGGTCAGGTCACCGGTGGCGTTGTAGCGGTAGAGGTCCACGGCAGTGCCTTCGGCGCCCCGAAGGCGACGCTCCAAAGTCCAGGCGCTGAGCCGGCCCACCGAATCCCCATCCACCTTGCGAATCACGTCACCGGGCTGGATGCCGGCCTTGGCGGCCGGGCCGCCGGGCGTCACCGCCAGCACCGTGGCGTAGATGCCCCGCTTCACCACCACCAGACCCGCCTCGGCCGGGCCGGGATCCGGCAACCGCAGGTCGTCGGCGGACAGGTAGGCGTTCATGGGATGCGAGCGTTCGAGCACGGCCTGGATCCCACCGGAGACGACCTTCTCCATGTCGGGCGGATCGACGTAGTTCTGCTGCACCAGGGACAGGACGTCCTGGATGTCGGACAGGCCCGCCAGAGGGTCCTGGGGCGGAGCCTTGACTCCTGGCTTGGGCTGCGAGGCAGGCTGCTCGCCCCGCTGGATCACCGGCAGGGTGAATACCGCGACGAGCGGGAAGGAGAACACCGAGAGCCAGGTACGGGCGTGCATGGGGACAGTCTACGTGGAAAGGGCTGTCAGCTGTCAGCTATCCGCTGTCAGCGGAAAGCCGATCTCCAGGGCATCTGCCTCTAGCCCTGGCTGCCCCGGAACCAGTCGCTGCCGGACCGGAAGCCCTTCTGCTTGGTGGCGGTCTGGGCGTGGCGGGCCAGGGCCAGGTTGATGAGGCGCGTGAGCAGCTCGGCGTAGGGCACGCCGCTGGAGGCCATCATCTTGGGATACATCGAGATGCTGGTGAATCCGGGGATGAAGTTCAGCTCGTTGAGGAACACCCGGCCCGTGAGCCGCTCCAGGAAGAAGTCCACCCGGGCCATCCCGTACCCATCCGAGGCCGCGAAGGCCTTGGCGGCCAGCTTCCGCACCAGGTCCGCCAGCTCCTCGGGGATGTTCGCGGGGATCTCCGTGCGGCTCTTGCCATGGAGATACTTGTCCTCGAAGGTGTAGAACTCGTCGGCCACGATAACTTCGCCGGGCTGGGACACCAGGGGCTCGTCGCCGCCCAGCACCGCCACCTCGATCTCGCGGACATCCAGGCCCTGCTCCACCAGCACGCGCCGGTCGAAGGTGAAGGCCCGGTCCAGGGCCGCGGGCAGGTCCTCGGCGCGCTTCACCTTCTCCACGCCGATGCTGCTGCCCAGGTTCGCGGGCTTCACGAAGAGGGGCAGCCCCAGCTTGGCGCAGTCCGCCAGGCAGGTCGGTTGTTCCCGCCGCCACCGCTCTTCTGTCAGGCCCACGTAGGGCACCACGGGAAGGCCCTCGGACTCCCAGAGGCGCTTGGTGATCCACTTGTCCATGCCCGCGGCCATGGCCAGCAGGCCGGCCCCCGTGTAGGGCCGGTGCAGCAGCTCCAGGTAGCCCTGGATCTGGCCGTCCTCACCACCGGCGCCATGCAGGGCGTTGAAGAAGAGGTCCGGCAGGGGCGTGGCCTCGGCGCCCTTCTCCAGGGGCAGGAAGGGGTGGCTGCTGCGCTCCGGCAGCTCCCCGGCCGCCAGCCGCGCGAAGGGATCGCCGGTCACCACCCACACGCCATTCCGGGCGATGCCCATGGGCCGCACCTCGAACCGCGCGGGATCCAGGTGCTCCGCGATGGCCCGGGCCGTGACGATGGAGACTTCGTGCTCGGGGGATTCCCCGCCGAAAAGGAGGCCGACGCTCAGTTTCTCGCTCATGCACCTACTCTAGCACTCGCCCCTGGCGGGCTCTCCGGCGATGGAACCCAGGTCCGGTGCGACGATGGTCACATTTAAGAATTCTTGATCATTTTTATCTGATATTAGTGAACCCCGGGGACGGCCCCCACGGAAAGCCACCATGAGCGAACTCCTCAACAACCGGGAACACCGGATCGCCACCCTCAAGGAGGTCATCCTGCACCTGCACCGGGGCGAGGCTCCCGAACAGGTGAAGGGGCGCCTGGCCCAGCTCGTGGGCGAGGTGGACGCCAGCGAAATCGCCGCCATGGAGCAGTCGCTCATGGCGGACGGCATGAGCCCCGAAGAGGTGAAGTCCATGTGCGACCTCCACGCGGAGGTGCTCCAGGACACCGTCACCCCGGCCAAGGCCCGGGAGCTGCCCGCGGGCCACCCCGTGGACACCTTCCGCCGGGAGAACCGGGCCCTGGAAGCCGCCATCGGCACCGCCCGACAGCACGTCGCCGCCCTGGAATCCGTGGCGGATCAGGCCTATCCCACGGATGAGCGCCTGGCCGTGCTGGGCGCCTTCAACGCCCTCATGGATGTGGACAAGCACTACCAGCGCAAGGAGCACCTCGTGTTCTCCATCCTGGAGCGCCACGGCAATACCGGCCCTTCCAAGGTCATGTGGGCCAAGGACGACGAGGTGCGCGAGCTGCTCAAGGGCGCCATCGAGGTGCTGCGGGAGGAGAGCCTCAGCGGCGCCGAACTGAAGATCCTCGTCCCCACGGTGTTGCGTCCGGCTCTGGCGGCGCTGGAATCCATGATCTACAAGGAGGAGACCATCCTCCTGCCCATGTGCCTGGGCCTGTTCACCGAGGAGGAATGGGGCGAGGCCTGGCGGGACAGCCCGCGCTACGGTTGGTGCCTGGTAGAGCCAGCCACGGGCTACGCGCCGCCGGTGGCCACCCTGCCTGATGATCCCATCCGCCTTCCAGACGCTTCCGCCATGGCCTTCCCCAGCGGCGCCCTCAGCGTCCAGCAGCTCATCGGCATCTTCTCCAGCCTGCCCGTGGACATCACATTCGTGGACGCGGACGACCGTGTGGCCTTCTTCAGCGAGGGGCCAGACCGGGTCTTCGCCCGCAGCCGCACCATCCTGGGCCGCGAGGTGAAGCACTGCCACCCGCCCAAGAGCGTGGACGTGGTGGAGCGCATCCTCAACGACTTCAAGACCGGCCGCCAGTCCGTGGCGGAGTTCTGGATCCAGATGCACGGGAAGTTCGTCCACATCCGCTACTTCGCCGTGCGCGACGAGGCCGGGGCCTACCTGGGCACCCTGGAGGTCACCCAGGACCTCACGCGGCTGCGCGCCCTCGAAGGCGACCGCCGCCTGCTCCAGTACGACGAAGCATGAGAGGGCGTCTGCAAATTCCCGCGAGCCGCGACGGTGGCCAGCCGCGTGATCCGGCAAGGAAGCGCGCGATGGGCGATGCGGGACATCGTTCAAGCACGGTGACGCCGCCGGGCGCACGGCTGGCCACCGTCCCTCCGGGTTGGGGCGGCGGGCTGCGCCTGGCGTCGTCCTCGGCCCTCGACATGGAACCACCATGCCTGCGGGCCTCCTCCTCGCCATGCTTGCCCGACGCTCCCAGCGCAGCCCGCGCGAATTTGCAGACGCCCTCTTAGGCATCCCATGGCCATCACGCCCGAAACCAAGATCGGCGACTTCCTGGCAGCCCATCCGGACCAGCAGGAGGCCCTCATCGCCCGCGTCCCTGCCTTCGCTAGGCTCCGCAACCCTGTCCTCCGCCGCACGGTGGCGAAGCTGGCCACCGTGGATCACGCGGCCCGCATGGCGGGCCTCCCCACGGCAGAGCTGGTGCGCTTCCTCCGGGAGCTGGCCGGCGAGGCCGCCGGCCCCATGGCCGAAGGGACGGCCCCGGTGGAGGATCCCCGCCCCGACTGGGCGCGCCCCAGCGCCGTGCGCTCCACCCTGGACGCGGATGCCCTCATGGCGGCCGGCGAGCACCCCCTGGCCCGCGTCCGCCGCGCCCTCCTGACCCTGGCCCCCGGCGAGGCGATGCAGCTCCTGAGCCCCTTCCGCCCCGAGCCCCTGCTGGACCAGTTCCGCCAGGAAGGCACCCCCTGCTGGTGCGAGGCCGAGGGGACAGGCCGGTTCCGGACCTGGATCCTGAAGCCATGAGCACCGGGAGCACCTTTGACCCGGCTTGCGGCCCGGTTGCGCTAGGCTGATTCACCCTTCCTTCGGAGCGCCCGTGCGGTCGGCCATCTATCCAGGCTCCTTCGATCCCGTGACCCTGGGTCACTGGGACCTCATCCAGCGGGCGGCGAAGCTCGTGGACCGCCTCGTGGTGGCCGTCCTCCACAACCCGGCGAAGTCCCCAGCCTTCAGCGTGGACGAGCGGGTGGCCATGCTGAAGGAACTGACCGCCGCCCTGCCCCAGGTGGAAGTGACCACCTTCGACGGTCTGCTGGTGGATTTCGCCAAGGCCCAGAACGCCCAGTTCATCATCCGGGGCGTGCGGGCCTTCAGCGACTTCGAGTACGAGTTCCAGATGGCCCTCATGAACCGCAAGCTGGCCCCGGAGCTGGAGACGGTCTTCCTCATGCCCAAGGAGAAGTACAGCGCCGTGAGCAGCCGCTTCGTCCGCGAGATCGGCAGCATGGGCGGCAACCTGGCGGACCTGGTGCCGGAGACGCTTCGCAGCCGCATCGTGGACCGGCTGATGAACCGGTCTTAGAGGTCGCAACAAAACCCCGCGATGCCGCGATGAAGCCGGGCGGGATGCACCGCAGATATCAGTTCGTCTCGTGTATCGCTACAGGCGATACCGAGAAGGAAGCGCCCGCAGGGCGATGCGGGACATCGTTCAAGGGCGGTGACGCCGCGGAGCGCCCGCCCGGCTTCATCCCTCCGGGCGAGGGGTGGCGGGGAGGCTCCGCCTCCGCGAGGAACGAGCGGGAGGACCCTGCGAGGCAGGGCCCGTGAGGTGGAGGGCGATGCTGCGTCAGGTTTGGATCGCGTAGTCCCTGCTACGCTCACCTCGCCTTCCTGGCCTCGCTCGCCCGGCGCCCCTCGCGAGGCGACGCGGGGTTTTGTTACGACCTCTTAGAGCCCTCTCAGCCCAGGATCCGCTCGACCTTCGTCACACGCATCACCACCGCCCCTCGGCACCAGGGATGCTTGACCTTCATCCGCTCGTGGAGCGCCTGGCCCGACTGCACCTCCGCCGTCCCCGAGAGCCGGAAGCCGATCGCCGGGCCCTCGGCGCTCCGCTGCCGGCCGATGATCATCTGGACGGAGGGATCGTGGGAGAGGTTCGTCTCGGTCACCCGGTAGCCTCCGGCGGGGAACACCAGGGTCGTGGCGTCGACCGCGTCGAGGTAGCTCTGCCAGGTCGCCACCAGGTGCGGACCCTCGGGCCCCTTGGTCACGAAGGTCGCGGACCCTTCCGCTTCGAGCACGGCAAGAACGGTCGCATCGAGCATCGTCGGCCTCCCCTCCCACGGTAGCACCCAGGCGCAGCCGGGGCCGGCCAGGGCCGGCCCCGGGAGGGTCCATCAGCCTTCAGGGTTCAGCGCAGGGCTTCCAGGGCGTTCACGCGACCCCGGCCCGAATAGGGATCGGCGCCGGGCTTGAGAATGTCGTCGGCGCGCTGCTCGATCCTCCGCTTCAGCTCGGCGGGCGGCATCTTGCCGTACTTGCCCACGATCAGGGCGGCCACGCCGGAGACATGGGGCGCCGCCATGGAGGTCCCGGCCGCGAAGAAGTACTGCCAGGTCCCTCCGCTGGTGCGGCCTGCGGGGCTGATCACCATATCGAAGGGATAGCCCGCGGCGGAGGCGAAGTCGCCACCGGGAGCGGCCACGTTCACGGCTGAAACCCCGTAGTTGGTGTACGAGGCGGCCCGGTCGAAGTCGGCCAGCCCGTACGGCCCGGTGGCGGATACGGCCATGCCGTTGCCCGACTGGGCCGGGATCGCCCAGAGTCGGCTGTCGAGGTTCACGCCTTCGTTGCCCGCGGAGGCCACGCACAGGGTGCCGGCGGCCGTGGCGTAGGTGATGGCTCGGTTGAGGGCGGCGATCAGCGGGCCGGCCCCGCTGCCACCCGCATTGATGCGATCGAAGGTGGCCCCCAGGCTCATGTTGATCACGTCGGCCCGGACCTCAGGCCCGGCCGCGTACAGGATGCCGGAGATGATCCACGAGAAGGACCCGTTCCCCGTGTCGCTGCGCAGCACCTTGACGGCGACGATCTCGGCCTTGGGCGCCACGCCCTGGGTGCCGCGGTCGTTGATGGGCGCGGCGATGATCCCGGCGACATGGGTGCCGTGGTTGAAGCCGTACACAATGGGGTCGATGTTGGGTTCGGTGGGGACGAAGGACCGGCTCAGCGCCAGGTTGACGTTGGGCCCGATGTCGGGATGCCCGCTCCAGATGCCCGCGTCGAGGACCGCCACCCGCGCCCGCGCCACGCCCCAGCCCTGGTCGCCGTTGAGCGCTGCCTGATCCGCCTGGATCTGGCGGATGTTCCACTGGTAGCCCCATGAGGGTTCGCTGTTGAGCCCATTGGCCTGGAGGCCGGAGTCCTGCGCCGCCGTGGCATGCACGTCGGGAAGCCATGGCACTTCGATGTCCTCGGCGGCCTGCTGCACCCGGGCATCGGCAGTCACCTGCGCCAGGAAATCCGGGTTGGCGGATGTCGCCAGCACCACACCGATGTCGGGGAGGCGACCCGTGATGGCGCCACCGGCGGAGGCCACCAGCTCGTCCAGGTTCGTGCTGCCGCGGCCCTGCCCCCGGGCCAGGATCAGGTAGGCGCGCGGGGCGTCCGCAGCCAGGGCGAGGCCCCCGGCCAGGGCGAGGGTCAGGAAGAGTCCGGCGGGAAGGGACTTCATGGTCCATCTCCTTCTAGGACTGCCGGGATGCCGGCAGCAGGGTTGCATCGAGAAGCCTTCATCAAGAAAAAACAATGATGTTATTTCGACACCATGGTCATTTACAAAGGCCATGTCAACAAACCCGTGGATCCACTGAACGAGTGGTGGCGTTTAGTTCATCGGCGCCTGTTCTCCGGCCCGGAGGTCAGCTCACCTCGGCCAGCCTCAGCCGCACCTGCTCGCGTTGCAGCCAGGCGGCCTGGGCCTCGCTGAGGCCGTGCGCCAGGGCCCGATCGGCGGCCTCGCGGCACCGGGCGAGCAGGCGGCGGTCGCGCACCAGGTCCGCCACCTGGAACTGGGGCAGCCCCGCCTGCCTCACGCCGAAGAACTCGCCGGGACCCCGCAGCTCCAGGTCCCGCTGGGCGATGCGGAAGCCGTCCTGGGTTTCCACCAGCGTCTGGAGGCGCTCGGTCTCGGAGCCGCTGATCATGAGGAAGTGGCTGCGATGGGCGCCTCGACCCACCCGGCCCCGCAGCTGGTGGAGCTGGCTGAGGCCGAAGCGCTCGGCGTGGTCCACCACCATCACCGTCGCGTTGGGCACGTCCACCCCCACCTCGATCACCGTGGTGGCCAGCAGGATCTTCGCCTCGCCGGAGGCGAACCGCGCCATGCGGGCGGCCATCTCATCCGTCCGGACCCGGCCGTGCACCACCTCGAGCTCCACCTCCGGGAAGATGCCCCGCAGCAGGGCCTCCATGGCCTGGATGTCGCGGAGCTGGACCTTGCCTTCGTCGGAAGGGTCGATGCTCGGGCTCACGACGAAGGCCTGGCGGCCTTCCGCCAGCTCCCGGCGCACCTGCTCCCAGGCCCGCTCCGCGAACTCGGGCTTGTGCAGCTTCGTCGTGATGGGCTGCCGGCCCGGGGGCAGCTCATCGAGCACGCTCTGGTCGAGGTCGCCGAAGATCGCCAGGGCCAGGGAGCGCGGGATGGGCGTGGCGCTCATGACCAGCCAGTGCGGATCGCCGCCCTTCTCCTTCAGGGCCTCGCGCTGCTTCACGCCGAAGCGGTGCTGCTCGTCCACCACCACCAGCTGCAGCTGATGGAAGGCCACCGCCTCCTGGAAGAGGGCGTGGGTGCCCACGATGTAGCGGGCCTCGCCGCTGGCGATGCGGCCCAGGGCCGCGCGCTTCTCCGCGACCTTCATGCCGCCCAGCAGGAGCTGGAGGCTGTCTGCGCGGTCGCCCAGGTAGCGCCGGAAGCTGGCGGCGTGCTGGCGCGCGAGCACCTCCGTGGGCACCAGCAGGGCTCCCTGTCCGCCCGTCTCAGCCACCATGGCCATGGAGAGCAGCGCCACCAGTGTCTTGCCGCTGCCCACGTCGCCCTGGAGCAGGCGGTTCATCACGCGGCCCGAGGTGAGGTCTTCCACGATGTCCTTGAAGGCGCGGCGCTGGGCGCCGGTGAGGGGGAAGGGCAGGAAGGACTTCAGCCGCTCGCGGAGTTCCGGCGAGGTGGGCACCACCAGGCCGCGGCGCTTCAGGCGCCCGGCGCGGCGCAGGGCCACGCCCAGGGAGAAAGCGAACAGCTCCTCCGCCGCCAGGCGCTCGTGGGCGGGCGACTGGCCCTTCTCCAGCAGGGCCGGATCGCTGCTGTCCGGGGGATCGTGCAGCAGCCGGAATGCCGTCATGGCGTCCGGAAGATCCTTCGCCAGCTCCAGGGGCAGCCACTCCTCCGCCGCATGGGCCCGGCCCAGGGCCTCCTGCACCAGCCTCTGCCGCGCCCGGCCCGGCAGGGGTCCCAGCTTGCGGTAGAGGGGCAGGAAGCGCCGGACCCAGGCGAGATCCTCGCCCCGACCCATGACCTCGAACTGGGGCGCACGCATCTCCAGGCCCTGGCGGCCCACGGAGAGCGGACCGAAGGCCAGCAGGCGGTCTCCCACCTTCAGCGACCGGCCCAGGTAGGGCTGGTTGAACCAGATGAGGCGCAGGGTGCCCGTGCCATCCTCCAGCAGGGCCTCGGTGAGGGCCATGCGCTGCACGCGCGTGGTGCTCTGGCGCAGATCCCGCAGGGTGCCCAGGACGGTCACGATGCCCGAATCCACCGGCTCGAAGCCCCGCAGGTCCAGGCTGCCCAGGGTCCGCAGGCTGCCCCGGTCCACGTAGCGGTAGGGCAGGCTCCACAGCAGGTCCCGGAGGGTGTCGATGCCGGCCTCCTGCAGCGCCGCCGCCCGCGCCGGTCCCAGGCCCCGGAGGACCGTGACCTTGGTGGATAGGGGCAGGGGCGCGAGCG
The DNA here is from genome assembly GCF_022808835.1 of Geothrix mesophila. Classification (NCBI taxonomy): domain Bacteria; kingdom Pseudomonadati; phylum Acidobacteriota; class Holophagae; order Holophagales; family Holophagaceae; genus Geothrix; species Geothrix mesophila. The sequence goes on along the minus strand of NZ_JAKZLD010000001.1, from coordinate 154,131 downwards.
TCATGGCGGCTGTTTCAGCCTAGCCGCGCCTCTATGGACTCCACCATCTTGGCGACGTAACGATCTCCGTACCAGGCACCGTGGCGGGGATCCTCCAGCTTCCGGAGGCCCGTCATCAGGGCCGGCAGATCCAGGATCCCGCGGTCCACGAGACCCCGGATCTGGGTCCGGGTCCGGCCGGGGCCGGCGACGGGATGATCTTCCGCAAGCCGAGCCAGGGCCCGGGCCATCCAGGGAAGGGCCGGGATGCCGCAGCCGGCCAGCGCCCGCCAACCCCCTTCCAGGAAGGCGCCCCAGAGTCCCCGGGCCTCGGTCAGCGTCTCCTCCTCGAGCAGGACCCGTCCGGCGAACAGACCCGGCAGGGCGGCCGGCGCGGTCTGTGACACGCCCCGATCCAGGGGGACCAGATCGGCGAGGGTGCCCTCGGGCAACTCCGCCAGCACCCACAGCAGGCAGGCCTGCTCCCAGGGATCCGGGCCGAACCAGAGGACGGGCTCGGCGGTGCCGCCCAGGTCGTCCAGGATGAGCCTTGGCGAGTCCTCGCCCTCGGGCAGATCCCACCAGTCGGCCCTCAATCCGGGCAGCCGGGAGGCCTCGGAGGTCCAGGGACCCACCGCCGGGGAATCCCGGCAGACACGCACGGTGCCCGGCAGGCCGGACCGCCGATGCACCGCGACTGCGGCATCGCCACAGTGGAGGTGGATCAGACTGTCGCGTGAAGCCATGGGCCTCCCCGACATGGAGACACCCAAAGCATACGACCCGGGTCAATCGATCTGCCGACCCGAATCTTGGGCGAACGCAACCTTCAGCGGGTGGCGCCGACGGCCTGGCGGGCCATGGCCTTGGCCAGGGCCTGCTCCAGGTCGGCCCACAGGTCCTCGGGACTCTCCAGGCCCACAGAGAGGCGCATGAGGGACTGGGACACGCCACTGTGCTCGCGGGCCGCGGGATCCACCACGCGGTGGGTGAGGGCGGCCGGGTGCTGGATGAGCGTGTCCACGCTGCCCAGGGACACGGCGGCCGTCATGAGCTTCACCTCGGCCATGACCACGGAGGCGGCCTCGAAGCCCCCCTTCAGCTCGAAGGCCATGAGGGAGCCGGGTCCCTTCATCTGGCGGCCGAGCAGGCCCTTGGGGTCCTGGCCGGGCAGGCCGGGGAAGTGGACGGCGGAGACGGCGGGATGCTTCGCCAGGCGCTCGGCGATCACCTGGGCGCCCGCCTGCTGGGCGCGCACGCGCAGGGGCAGCGTGGGCAGGCCGCGATGCAGCAGGTAGGCCGCCAGGGGGTGCAGCACATTGCCGGTGATGACGCGGACCTTGCGCAGCTCCGTGGCCCAGTCGTTGTTGGTGGCCACGATGCCCGCCAGCACGTCGCCGTGCCCGCCCAGGAACTTGGTGGCGCTGTGGAGGACCAAGGTCACGCCCTGCTTGATGGGGTTCTGGAGGATGGGGGTGGCGAAGGTGTTGTCCACCAGCACGGGGACCTTGCCCGCCTGACGGACCACGTCGTCCAGGTCCACCATCGCGAGGGTCGGGTTGGCGGGCGTCTCCACGATCACCATCGCCGTGTCGGGGCGGAGGGCGGCGGATATGCCGTCGGCCTCGGCCCAGGTCACCTCGAGGCCCAGCATCCCGGAGGCCAGCAGGTGGTCCGTGCCGCCGTAGAGGGGACGCACGGCCACCACGTGGCCGCCGCGCTGCTTGGCCGCCATGAGGCAGGCGGTCACCGCCGCCATGCCCGAGCCGAACGCCACCGCCTCCTCGGCGCCCTCCAGCTGGGCCAGGGCCTGCTCGTAGCGGGCGGTGGTCGGATTGTAGAGGCGGGAATAGACGGGGCTCCCGATGGGCAGTCCGCCCATGGCCATGGCCTCCAGGCTGCGGCCGCCCTCGTCCAGGTCGCGCAGGGGATAGGTACTGCTGAGGTCGATGGGCAGGGCATGGACGCCCTGTTCGTGGAGCACCTCGCGGCCGGCGTGGACGGCCTGGGTCTCGATGGACAGGGCGGTGTTGGGCTTGGACATGGGGACACTCCTGTCCCCAATGTAGGTTTCATGAATTCGGCAATCCCCCGAATCTTTTTCGTGGAATGATGTCATTCATGGAACTTGACCGAATTGACTGCGACATATTGAGCTATCTACAGAAGGATGCTCGGCTATCCAACAAGGAACTGGCCGCCGCCGTGGGTCTGGCTCCGTCCTCCTGCCTGGCTCGTGTGCAGCGCCTGCGTTCCGAGGGCGTGCTGAAGGGCGCCCATGCGGACGTGGACCCGGGGGCCCTGGGCGTGGGCCTCCAGGCCCTCATCGCCGTGCAGCTGCGCCAGCACAGCCGGGCCCAGGTGAAGGCCTTCTGGAAGCACGCCATGGGCCTGCCGGAGGTGCTGGCGGTGTTCCATGTGGCCGGCACCCACGACTTCCAGGTGCATGTGGCCGTGCGGGACGCCCACCACCTGCGCGACCTGGCCCTGGACGCCTTCACCACCCGCGCCGAAGTGGCCCACATCCAGACCAGCCTCATCTTCGAGTGGGCCAAGGGCGCCGCGATGCCGAACTACCGGGCCTGATCCTCGGCGTCCACGATCTGGGTTCCCCACTGGGTGACGGCCTCCACCACCTGGCGGAAGCCCTGCCCCTTGCAGGTGAGCTCGTACTCCACCCGCACGGGCGTGGTGGGCAGGACACGGCGCACCAGCAGGCCCTGGCACTCCAGCTCCTTCAGGCGGGCGGAAAGGACCTTCTCCCCGATGCCGGGAACCCGGGCGCCCAGCTCGTTGAACCGGAGAGGACCCTCCTGGAGGACCCACAGGATCTGCCCCGTCCAGGGCTTGCCCAGCAGGTCGATGGCCATGCGGAAGCAGCGGCAGCTGGAGGATTCAGGAAGGTTCATGAGGCGGTCCAGGACCCCGGGGAAACCCGGCGGCACCACAAAACTATCCCAAAGAAAGCTGCTTGACAAGGGGAAGCCGTGATCCCACTATTGCTTTCATAGGGAAATAGGCTTCCCGAAAGAAAGCACGAACCGGACGACTCCGGCACCCAATCACCCATCGCCAGCGGCGCCCCGCCTGGCGTGGGAGGGTCATCGACCCGTCTTCACCAAGGAGCACCTCCCATGCGCGCCGTCCTCGCGCTGGCCCTCGGCCTGTCCCTCCAGGCCCAGGACGAGCCCTACCCCGAAATGGGCCCCCTGCCCACCCGGAACATGTTCACCCTGCTCCAGGCCCCCATGACCTATCAGCCCCAGGCGCCGCGCCCCATCGGCCCGGGTCGCTGGCAGGTGACCCTCACCCACGTCCGGGCCAACGTCTTCGAGTTCTCCGACCTGATCAAGGACCATCCGCCCGCCTGGTTCCAGGGGCGCCACCGCATGGACCGGGCTTCCCTGGAGGCCCTGGCCGCCGAGTACCCCACCGCCCCCTTCGTCTTCTACTTCGACGAGGAGATTGCCCGGACCACCCTCCAGGTCCGGCGCGGCCTCACCGACCGAACGGATGTCTGGGCGGAGCTGCCGGTGGAGCGCCACGGCGGAGGCGATCTGGACGCCCCCATCGAGGCCTTCCACAAGACCTTCGGCTTCGAGCAGTGGGGGCGCACCGAGGTGGCCCGCAACCAGGCCGTGGTGGCCACCATCCGGTACGGACGCCTGGATTTGGTACGAGAGGGCGCCCAGCCCACCCGCGTCCAGGACCCTCTGTTCGGCCTGGTCCACCTGATCCACCAGGACGCGTCCACGGGCCTGAGCGCCACCCTCACGGTGAAGCCTCCCCTGGCCCGCACCTACAACTCGTTCAAGTCAGGCTGGGACGTCGAAGGCGGGCTCAGCGGCTGGTGGCAGCCCTCCGCCACCCAGGTAATCTACGCCGGCGCCGCCTACACCCACCGGGGCCGCGGCAACGCCGCCTACAACCAGCTCGACTACACGTCCGACCTGGGGGCCCACTTGACCTGGCAGGGACGCCGCAACAAGGTGATCCAGCCCTTCCTCCAGCTCTACTTCCTGAGCGGCTTCAGCACGCCCCAGCCCTTCGCCAAGCTGCACGACAACAGCCTCCAGCACGACCTGGGCTTCCATGCCTACCTGAACCGCCGGACCACCCTGACCTTCCGCTACGTGAACAACATCACCCACCACGAGAACACCGACGACGCCTCCTTCGCGCTGAGCGCCACGTACCGGTTCTGACCTAGATCCCGTCCTCTCCCGTCAGCGCCTGGAGCCGTCCTCTCCGGCAGCCTCATGGGCCAGGATCTTCTCGATGCGCCGGTCCGGCACCAGCCAGATGAGGGCGACCACCCAGTAGAGGGCGAACCCGGCCCAGCGGTTGACGAAGGACAAGCAGATGGCAGAGGCGTAGATCGCGATGGAGATCTTCCCCTTGAAGTCCCCGCCCACGGCAGCCTCAAGGAGCGATCCTCGGCCGTGGTGGTGGATGAGGCACTGGCTCAGCAGGTAGTAGGCCAGCGCGGCCATGAGCAGGACGGCCCCGTAGAGGGCCACGGGTCCGGCCGCGAAGTGGTTGCCCCCCATCCAGGCCGTGGCGAAGGGCACGAGCGAGAGCCAGAACAGCAGGTGCGTGTTGGCCCACAGGATCGGCCCGTTCACCTTCCTGGCCGCGTGGAGCATGTGGTGGTGGTTGTTCCAGTAGATGGCGATGTAGATGAAGCTCAGCGCATAGCCCACGAAGGTGGGCAGGAGCGGCCGGAGGGCCGTGAAGGAGTCGCCGCGGGGCGCCCTCAGCTCCAGCACCATGATGGTGAGGATGATGGCCATCACACCATCGCTGAAGGCTTCCAGCCGGTTCTTGCCCATGGACTCCTCGGATCCGCGATTGTTTCACGACCTGGCTAGGACAGGTGCTTGGCCACCAGCCGCTGGAGCGTGGGAAGGCCCCGGAACGTGGCCTTCAGGCCCAGGGCCTTCTCGAAGACCGCGTTGGAGAAGGCGGACTGGCTCTGCTTCGTGCGGCAGCGCCACCATACCTCACGGCCGTGGAAGCGGAAGTCGTCCTCCGCCGTCTCCAGGCCCCGGACGCGGGCCGCCTGGGTCCCCGTGAGCGGCGCCGCGAGGAAGATCACGTTCATGGCCCGGGCCTCCGCCTGCTCCGCGGCATCGTAGGGGCAGCCGGCCACCAGGGTTGTCAGTTCCGCGCCGGAGCGCAGGAACACGGCCACGGGAAACCCCAGCTTGGCCTCCAGGTGCGTCTCGAGGCGCGCCGCCAGGGACGCCTCGCCGACCCGGCCCGCCTCGAAGACCACGTTCCCGCTGGCGATGAATGTCTCCACGCCCCGCAGGCCCAGCTCCTGGAACCGCGCCTTCAGGTCGGCCATGGTCACGGTATGGCCTCCGACATTGATGGCGCGGAGGAAGGCGAAGGTCTTCGGCATGGCTATCCCAGCGCCCGGTCGGCCAGCCGCCCCAGGTCGCCGCTGCCCTGGCTGTTGGCCAGGCTCTTGGCGAGGGCCACCAGCATCGCTTCCTGCGCGGGAGGCGGCAGATCGGGCAGCAGGTCGGCGGCGGCGGCCACGGCCAGCACCTGGTGGGCGTGGTTGAAGGTGGGATCGTCCTGGGCTGCCGCTTCGGCCAGGGCCGCCAGCGCCGCCTCCGCGCGACCGGTCTGCGCCAGCCCGCCGGCGTGGGCCATGGCCAGGGCCGGCTCCACGTCCAGGATCGCCTCCGTGAGGGCCCCGGCGTCCGGACTCCCGATCCGGACGGCCCGCACCCGCTCCTCGGGCTCGTCCGTGGGGAAGAGGTTCACCAGGGCCGCGGCCTGGCACCAGATGCGCGGGTCCGCGGGGCGGGCGCGCGCCACGGCGGCCAGGTAGACGTACGTCCATGCGGTCTTGCCCTCCAGGTCGCGCCGGGCGTCCAGCTGCTTCTCGGAGGCCGCCAGCACCAGGGCCGCCAGCGTGTCCCCGCTTCCCTGGCCCGCCTTCAGCCGGGCCGTGAACGGATCCAGGAGCGCCACGAGGCCCAGGTCGCAGATCTCGCGCACCTGGGGTTCCCAGGCCGCCTCGTCGAGCGTGGCCGGCATCCAGGGCACGGACACCGCCGCGTCCCCCAGCCGCTTGGCGGCGCGGCGGGCCCAGAAGGTGTCCTCCGGCGAGGCCGCTACCCAGGCCGCCAGGCCAAAGAGCCTCCGCCCGGTGGCCTTGGGCCGTTCCAGCCGCTCGTGCAGGTCGGCGAGATGGTCGCACACCACCGCCTTGTGCCCGACCGTGGCCATGTCCAGCTCGGTGAGTCCTCGAAGGCGCTGGAAGTCGGCCTCGGCGGGAGCGTCGAAGCCCTGGGCCTCGGCGTAGGCCAGGCCGGGCCGACGGGACTGGATGAAGGCCTCCAGGTTCGGCCAGTGGCCGCTGCCCTTGGCCGCCGACACCTGCGCCAGGATCTGGGGCGACCGGCGCCCCTCGTGGGCGGCCATGTGCAGCTGCGTGGCCAGGGCCCGCTGGAAGCCCGCCTCGCTCAGCAGCGGCTGCAGGCGCAGCACTGCCCGCAGGCCGAGGATGCCGTGCGGCACGTGCGGCAGGTAGGCCTCCCAGTCGATGCGGGGGACGAGGATCTTCACTGCCTCGCGCACGCCGTCGCGCACGCCGTCCGGCTGGGCGAGCTGGACCGCGAAGGCCCCGAAGAACCGCTCCGTGGGAGCCTCCAGCTCCTTCTGCCAGCGGGGATCGACCGTCATGCGCCCTCCAGCGGCAGGTTCCAGGCGGTGCCCACGAGACGGGCCCAGTGGTGGTTCCAGGCCCGCTTCCACACCAGGCTGCCTTCCTTCATGTCGGAAGCCTCCAGGCGCTGGCGCAGTTCGGCCTTCAGGCCTTCGGCGGCCGGCCCGAGGGCCGCCTCGGCCAGGGCCAGCAGGGCGGCGCGGGCCTCCCGCTCCTGGTCGTGGTGTGAAAGGTAGCCGGCGGATTCCGGCGAGGGTGCGGCGGCCCGCAGGCGCTGCCAAGCCTCGAAGGCCGCCTTCGCGGCGGGGTCCTCCCTCAGAGGCTTCTTGACCTGATCCCAGCCCTTGCCCGCGTCCAGCTCCGGGCCTGCGCGGACCACGGCCTCCCGCAGCTTCACGGCCTTGGCCACGTCGTGGTCGAGGTGCTTGAGGGCCACGAAGGTGCGGGGCTTCTCACGCTTCCCGCGGCGATCGAAGAACGCGTTGAGGGCGGACACCACCAGGTCCATGGGCACGCCTTCGGCTTCCCAGGCCAGCACCTGCCGGTAGTCGTCGGTGCTGAGCAGGCCGGCGCGGCCCCAGGCCCGGAAGGCCCATTCGCGCTCCAGCCAGTCCTTCTCCTCGCGGGTGTAAGAGTTCATAACAAAACCCCACGGGGCCGCGCAAGGGGCGCCGGGCGAGCGAGGCGAGGAAGGTGAGGAGACGCGTAGCAAGTACTACGCGCGACGAGCCTGACGCTGTATCGCGATGCCCGCCGCCCCTTGCCCGGAGGGATGAAGCCAGGCAGGCGCCCCGCGGTGTCAGGTCCCTTGAACAACGAACCACGTTGTCCTGCGGGCCCCTCCTTGCGGTGCATCCTGCCTGGCTTCATCGCGGCCTCGTCGGGTTTTGCTATGAACTCTGAGGCATCAGGGCGCGGCCGGGGCTTCCTGCACCAGCACGGTGCCGTCCTTCAGCTGCAGGACGCCGTTCTGCCAGGACACCACTTCCTCGGGTACGATCTTGGCCTTGGCGAAGCCGCGCAGCCGGAAGGAGCCCGAGGCCAGGGCGCGGCCCTGGCGGTCCCAGATCTCCAGCTGCCAGAGGGTGCCCTGGTGGCCGCCCACCTTGAGGAAGATCCCTTCCTTCGATTCCGGGCACCACATGGCCTCCTGGGAGACCGAGGCGGGCCTCGCCGGAACGCCGCGGCAGGCCAGCAGGCCCGCCATCAGGGCGCAAGCCAGCAGGGTTGTCGTCACCAGGATCTTCGGAGGTCGCGCCATGCCGACATTCTACCGCCACCCCGCTAGACTGGTGACCGAGGGCAAGATGGTCCTGATCCGAGAACAGATCCGCTACAAGAGCCGCAAGGAGATCGAGAAGCTCCGCGAGGCGGGCCGGGTGGCCGCCAACGCGCTCCGTCTGGCCGCCCGAGCCGCGAAACCCGGCGTGAGCCTCCTGGAGATCGACCGCGTGGCCGAGGCCTACATCCGCCAGCAGGGCGCCAGCCCGAGCTTCAAGGGCTACCACGGCTTCCCCGCCACCCTCTGCACGTCGGTGAACGACAAGGTGGTGCACGGCATCCCCTCCAAGTACGTGCTCCAGGAGGGCGACATCATCGCCATCGACTGCGGCGCCAAGCTGGACGGCTATCACGGCGACACCTGCCTGACCGTGGGCGTGGGGAAGATCAGCGAGGAGGCGCGGCGCCTCATCCAGACGGCCCAGCTGGCCATGTTCGTGGGCATCGAGCACTGCCGCCCCGGCGAGCGCCTGGGCGACATGGCCACGGCCGTGCAGACCTTCGCCGAGGAGCGCGGCTACTCCGTGGTGCGCGAGTACATCGGCCATGGCCTGGGCCGCGACCTGCACGAGGATCCCCAGGTGGTCTTCGCGGACCAGCGCCCGGGTACCGGCTTCCGCATGGAGCCGGGCATGACCATCACCATCGAGCCCATCCTCAACATCGGGAGCCACCGGTGCCTGGTGGAGCCCGACGGCTGGACCGTGCGCACCCGCGACGGCCAGCTCTCTGCCCAGTTCGAGCACGACATCGCCATCACCAAAGACGGGCCGGAGATCCTCTCGATCCCCGATCCTGAATTCGAGCTGGAGGACGGGCTGTAGCTATCAGCTCTCAGCTATCAGGCGCATCAGGCGCATGGGCTGTGCCTGTGCGCCTACGAAAAACGCGGCTGCGTTTTTCGCGTTACCCCTTCGCCCACCGCCTGATGGCCTCAGGAACTTCGAGCTGGGGCCCTTCGTAGTCCATCAGGCGCAGCACCTCGGCCATGGGGACGTTGCCCGCCTTCCCCCGGAAGAGGGCCTTCACCACGCCTTCGGCCGCGAGGTCGCCGTCCCGCTTCAGGAAGCGCTGCTCCAGGAAGACCCACTTGTCGTCCCAGCCCAGCAGGCGCGTGTGGAGGGTGAAAGGCTCGAACAGCTCGAGGCTGCGGCGGTAGCGCATGGTGATACCGCCCACGAGAGGCTTCCAGCGGTTCCGCAGCATGGCCCGGCCGAGCTTCGTCCGGAAGGTGAGGTCGAACCGCCCCAGGTCCATGATGCTGAGGAAGCGCCCGTTGTTCATGTGGACGTTCATGTCCAGGTCATTGGGCCAGACACGGAAATGCAGCACGGAGACCGCCAGGGGATCCAGTCCCGGGCGGCGCCAGAGCGTGAGCAGCTTCCAGAGGGTGCGGAAGAACAGAACCATCCCCTCAGGCTACCGGGACGGTGCGCTACCGTGGAGCCATGGGATTCACGATCCAGGCCCCCGCCAAGCTGAACCGGTTCCTCGCCGTGCTGGGCCGGCGCGCCGACGGCTTCCACGAGCTGGAACTGGTCACCACCGTGCTGGAGGGTGTGGCGGCGCTGACGGACACGCTGTCGGGCGAGCCGGCCCCGGCGCTGACGCTCGAGATCGCCGGCCCCACGGGCCAGGGCCTGACGGCGGACGAGTCGAACCTGGTGATCAAGGCCTGGCGCCTGCTGGAGGAGGCCGCGAAGCGCCCCCTGCCCGCGGCCCTGCGCCTGGAGAAGCGCATCCCCCACGGCGCGGGTCTCGGCGGTGGCAGCAGCGATGCGGCAGCGGCCCTGCGGCTGGGGAACCGGATGTTCGACCTGGGCCTCACCGACACGGTGCTGCTGGGCCTCGCCGCCCGCCTGGGCAGCGACGTGCCCCTGTTCCTCCTGGGTGGCACCGTGCTGGGCCTGGGCCGGGGCGAGCGGGTGTTCCCCCTGCGGCCGGTGCCGCTGGAACCCATCCTGCTGGTCCATCCCGGCCTGCACGTGAGCACGCCCAGCGTGTACCGGGCCATTCAGGACGTGGGCTACCCCTTCCCCGAGGCCCTGGCCTCGCAACCCGAAAGCGCCGCACCGCCCTGGCGCAATGACCTCACGGGCGCGGCCCTGTGGGTGTGCCCGCCCCTGGCGGAAGTGCGCGACGCCCTGCACGACACTGGCGGCGCGCCCCTGCTCTGCGGCTCGGGCAGCTGTTGGGCCGCCCGGTACGACAGCGTCGAGACCCGGGACGAGGCCGCAGCGCGGATCTCCGACCTCCGGCCCGACTGGGGCCTCTGGCGCATCTGACCCGCTCCAGGGACTCCAGGAGTAGGATGACCCGGTCCCCTAGGGAGGGCTCGTGCCGGCATCCTCGGAACAGCGGACCCGCCGGATCCTCGTGATCCTGGGCCATCCTCGCGTGGACAGCTTCTGTGGGGCCCTGGCCGGGGCCTACGAGGCGGGCGCCCGGGCGGCGGGCTTCGAGGTGCTGCGCCTGGACCTCGCGAGTCTCGCCTTCGATCCCAACGTGCGGCTGCCCTCGCCCCGGGACCAGGCCCTGGAGCCGGACCTGGTCCGGGCCCAGGCGCTGATCCGCTGGGCGGACCACCTGGTCTTCGTCTACCCGGCCTGGTGGGGCACCCTGCCCGCCCTGCTCAAGGGCTTCCTCGACCGTGTGCTCACGCCGGGCTTCGCCTTCGAGGCCCAGGACGAGAACCCCGCCACCTGGGCGAAGCTGCTGAAGGGGCGCTCGGCCCACCTGCTGGTGACCCTGGACACGCCGTCCTGGGCCTACCGGCTCATCTACCGCCAGCCCGGCCACCAGGCCATGCGGCGCGCCACCCTGGGCTTCTGCGGCGTGGCACCCACCTTCATTTCCACCTTCGCCCCCGTGAAGCCCGCCACCGCCGAGGTGCGGGCCCGGTGGCTGGACCAGGCCCGGGCCGAAGCGGCCCGGCTGCCCGGCCGCCTCCGCCGCCGCGCCCTCCTCCGGCGCGCCGGAGCCTGGCTGCGCCTGCTCCGCCTGCAGTTCTACCCCATGGCCTGGGTGGCCTACACCATCGGCGCCCTGGCGGCGGCGAGGCACGGCGCCTTCTCGCGTCCCGTCTACTGGCTCGGCTACCTGTGCCTCTTCCTGATGGAGGCGCTCACCGTGGTCAGCAACGAGTGGTTCGACCAGGGCACGGACCGCCTCAACCGCCATGCGGGCCCCTTCAACGGCGGCAGCCGCGTGCTGGCGGACGGCGACCTCGACTCGCGGAGCGTCCAGCGAGTCATGGCCGGGCTGGCCGTGGCGCTGGGCGTGGGGCTGACATCCCTGGGCGCCGCCCTGGCTCCGGCCGGGCCGGGCCTGGCGGCCATGACCGCCCTGGCGGTGCTCGCCGCGGGCTACACCGTGCCTCCCCTGAAGCTCGTCTACCGGGGCCTGGGAGAGCTGGACGTGGGCCTCACCCACAGCTTCGCGGCCATTTTCGTCGGGGGCCTGCTCCAGTCCGGCATCTGGCGGGACCCATTCCCCTGGCTCATGGGCCTGCCCCTGTTCCTGGCCACCCTTTCCGCCATCACGCTCTCCGCCCTGCCGGACCATGAGGCGGATGGAGCCGTGGCCAAGCGCACGCTGGCGGTGCTCCTGGGCCGGCGAGGGGCAGCCTGGGCCGCCCTGGGATTCGCGATGGCGGCCGCCATCTGCGGGGTGGCCTGGCAGTGGCGCGGAATCTTCGGCGGGATCAGCGGGCTCGCCATCTTCCTGGCCGTCCCCCACGCCCTGCTGCTGGTCCGCGCCATCCTCCGCTACCTTCGCCGCGGCGCGCCCTGCGAGCGCATCGACGGGATCATGGCCCTGGCCCTGACCTACCTCCTGTGGTTCGGGATCATCCCCCTGGCCCACTTGTCCTGAGCGCCACGGACGGGATCACGCATCTGCATCCTCCACCCGGAAGAGCCAATAGGCCTTGGGCAGATGCTCGATCACGACCAGCGGGAAGTAGATCTTCTCGTAGAAGGCCATGCTCATGAGCTGGATGTCGGCGTAGGTCAGCAGCCGGACCGTCATCCGCGCGACGGCGATCGCCATGACGGCCTTCAGGGCCCAGTGGATCCGCGGGCTCCCGGGGAACAGGAAGTACACCCCCAGGCTGCCCAGGCAGGGCGCGAGCATCAGGGGGAAGTAGAGGGCATGCTGGACTGACTGGAAGGTGGCCACCTTGTCGAGGATTCCCGCGCGGACCGCCGGTTCCGTCGCCTTGAGGTACTCCGCCGGGAGCTGGATCTGCGTCCAGAAGAGTTCGACCGAGCGCAGGGCCACCTCGAACAGGCCGAACATGAAGAACCCAAAGAAGGCCGCCCAGGCCAGGATCGGACGCCGGCGCATCCCCCGGGCGCAGATCACCCAGGCGATGAAGATCAGCGCGAACATCCAGACCAGCATGAGGGCGGAGCGGGCGAGGTGCAGCCCCGCGGCGCCCTGCAGCAACTCCTCGGCCGCGTTCGCCGGTGCCTGGAAGACGGCGAACACGTAGTCCTGGAAACCCTGCACGGCGACATAGCCGAGTGCGAGGAAACCCGCAGCCAGCCGGAAGGCCCTCGCGGCCGGATCGAAGCCTGGCGCCGGGAGGGCGGCCGGCGGCGGCAGGGCCGGGGAGCTCGATGGTTCCATGATCCTGCCTCCATGGGGATGGACGGGTCCGTCAGGGTGGCACCGCATCCACATGGTGTCCACACAGGAAGATGGAGGCGGAAGCCGGTACCATCGGGCTCACCGGCCCCAACCCTCAACCGGCCGGTGGGTTCCCCCCCTTCGCCGATCAGGGGTGGTCACGCGCAGGGCATCGTGGAAATCTGAAGGATCGAGGTGGCCATGGCCGAACTTGCCTTGCACGTGAGGGGGCTCAGGAAGCAGTACCCCAAGACGCTCGCGGTCGATGGCGTGGATCTGGAGGTTCCCAGGGGCGAGGTTTTCGGCCTGCTGGGACCCAACGGCGCCGGAAAGACCACCACGCTGGAGATCATCGAGGGCCTCACCACCGCGGACGCCGGCGACATCGAGATCCTGGGCCTGACCTGGGCCGAACGCGGACAGGAGATCCGCGCCCGCATCGGGGTGCAGCTCCAGAGCACCAGCCTCTTCAACAAGATCACGCCCCGGGAGGCCCTGGACCTCTACGGCAGCTACTACCCCAAGCGTCGGAGCACCTCGGAGCTGCTGGACCTGGTGCAGCTCCAGGAGAAGGCCGACGCCTACCACATCACCCTCAGCGGCGGCCAGCAGCAGCGGCTGGCGCTGGCCCTGGCCCTGGTGAACGATCCGGAGCTGGTCTTCCTGGACGAGCCCACCACGGGCCTCGATCCCCAGGCCCGGCGCAGCCTCTGGGACGTGGTGCGGCGCATGAAGGCCGAGGGTCGCACCGTCATCCTCACCACCCACTACATGGACGAGGCGGAAGCGCTCTGTGACCGGCTGGCCATCATGGATCACGGCAAGGTCATCGCCACGGGCACGCCGGCTTCGCTCATCTCGGACCTGGCCATTCCCAGCGTGGTGGAGCTGACCTTCGAGGGCGACGCACCCGAGCCCGCGGCCTTCGCGGCGCGGCTGGACCAGGCCGTGGAGCGGCGCGCGGACCTCTGGGAGATCCCCACACCGGATCCCAAGGCCCTGCTGCCGCGGCTGTTGGAGGCCGCCGAAGCCGCCGCCGTCCCCTTCCAGCAGGTCCACATCCGGCGGGCCACGCTGGAGGACGTCTTCCTGCACCGCACCGGCCGCAGCCTGAGGGAGTAGTGATGATGCTCTGGCGCCAGTTTGCAATGGAATGGCGGCTCTACCGCCGGGACCGCGTGGCCATGTTCTGGACCTTCGCCTTCCCGGTGGTGCTGCTGCTGGGCTTCGGCACCATCTTCCGGGACGGCGGCGGGCCGAAGCTCTCCGTGGTCCGCGTGCAGGCCCCGGCTCCGGGCCCGCAGGACACCGCCCTGGACCTGGCCCTGGCCGACGTCCAACTCAAGGTGCAGGCCCTCCCGAAGGCCGAGGCCGAAGCCCGCTGGACGAGGGGCGAGACCGCCGCCCAGTTGGAGACCGATGGCGCGGGCTACCGCCTGCGCCTGAACAGCTACCTCATGGCCCAGGCCGGCGCCACGGCGGGGCTGGTGAACCAGGCCTGGCTCATGGCCCAGGCGCGGTTGAACGGATCGCCCGAGCCCCAGCGGATCCCCGTCTCGGTGGAGAGCCCTGGCCACAAGCACTCCGCCAACTACGCGGCCTTCCTGCTGCCGGGCCTGCTGGGGCTGAACCTGGTGAGCATGGGGCTCTTCAGCGTGGGCATGGTGAACGTGTCCTACCGCGAGAAGGGCAAGTTCCGCCGCCTGGCCGTCACGCCGCTGCCCAAGTGGATCTTCCTCCTGGGCCAGGTGCTGCACCGTCTGACGGTAACGGTGATCCAGGCCGCCATCCTGCTGCTGGTGGGCCGCCTGGTCTTCGGCATCGAGAACCAGGGGTCCTTCGTCGACCTGTTCCTCATCATGACCCTGGGCACCGGCTGCTTCATGGCCTTCGGCTTCGCCCTCAGCGGCTTCGCGGATACCTCCGAGGGCTACGCCGCCATCTCCAACCTGGTGTTCTTCCCCCTGATGCTGCTCAGCGGCGTGTACTTCACGCTGGATTCCGCCCCGGCCTGGCTTCAGCACGCCGTGGCCATGGCGCCCCTGGCCCCCTTCCTGCGGGCCCTGCGGGCCGTGTTCAACGATGGGGGCTCCCTGGCTGGACACGGGGCCGGGCTGGCCATCGTGGCCGCATGGGGCCTCGCCGCCTTCGCCCTGGCGGTGCGGCGGTTCCGATGGGCCTGAACCCGTCCAGTTCTACAGCCGGGTGGCAGATGACCCGATAACAGACCCATGCATCCGCCAGGGGAACCCCAGGATCCTGCCGAGGCCTTGGCCTTGGTCCGCCGCTACCTGAAGGCCACCTACCGCATCGCGGAGGCGGCGCTCCGCGCCACCGACCTCCAGGAGATCTACACGCGGGTCCACACCATCGTGCGGGACCTCATGCCGGCCGAGAACCTCTACTTCGCTCTGTGGGACAAGCCCTCCGACACCGTCTCGTTCCCCTACTTCGCGGATGCCCGGGACCCCAAACCTGAGCCGAGGCAGCTCCGGCGGGGGCTCACGGAGTACGTGCTCCGCACGGAGAAGCCTCTGCTCCTGGACACGGAAATCCTCCTGGGGCTGGAGGCCTCCGGAGCGGTGGAGCCATTCGGGACGAATTTCCTGGACTGGCTGGGGGTGCCGCTGGTGGGCAGCGAAGGCGTGTTCGGCGTCCTGGCCATCCAGATCTACGAAGGCGACCGCCGGTACACCCCGGAGGAGCGGGATCTGCTGGTCTATGTGTCCGGCCAGGTGGCCATGGCCATCGAGCGGAGGTCCGCCGAGGACGCCCTCCGCCTCAGCGGCGAGAAATTCACCAAGGTCTTCCAGGCCAGCCCGGACGCCATCAACCTGACCAGCCTGGACGACGGCACCTACCTGGATATCAGCGACGGCTTCACGCGCCTCACGGGATGGACGCGCGAGGAAACCCTGGGCCGGACCACCCTGGACCTGAAGATCTGGGCTCAGCCCGAGGACCGGGAGCGGGCCGTCCGCCTCATCCGCGACCACGGGGAGTTCACGGGCCTCGAGGCCCCCTTCCGCCGCAAGGACGGAAGCCTCCTCACGGGCCTCATGTCCGGGAAGATCATGGAGGTGGATGGCACGCCCTGCCTGCTCTCCATCACCCGGGACATCTCGGATCGCAAGGCCGTCGAGCAGGCGCTCCAGGCGGAGCGCGGGCTCTTCGTGGGCGGGCCCGTGATGGTGGTGCGCTGGCGCACCGCCGAGGGATGGCCAGTGGACTACGTGTCCCCCAACGTCCAGGCCATCCTGGGCTACTCCCCGGAGGACCTCGTCAGCGGCCGGGTCTCCTACAACAGCCTGGTGCATCCCGATGAACTGGAGGCCATCCACCAGGCCGCGGCGGCCTTCAGGGCCCGGGGCCAGACCCACTACGAGCAGCAGTACCGGCTGCGGACGGCCGCTGGGGAGTACCGGTGGTTCTACGACTTCAGCACCTCGGTGGCGGGACCGGGGTCGGACCCCGGCTACCACCTGGGCTACCTCCTCGACATCACGGATCGCCGGCGCGCCGAGGAGGCGCTGCGCCAGAGCCAGAAGCTGGAGAGCCTGGGCGTGCTGGCGGGGGGCATCGCACATGACTTCAACAACCTGCTTACCGTGGTGCTGGGCAACCTGAACCTCGCCCAGCTCAAGCTCCCCGAAAACGCCCCGGTCCGGCCCTACCTCGCCAACATGGAGGCGGCCATCCTGCGCGCCACCGAACTCACAAAGCAGATGCTGGCGTACTCCGGGCGGGGCCACTTCGAGGTCCGGCCGCACGACCTCAATGCCGTCGTCCGGGACCTCACCCACCTGCTCGAGGTATCCATCTCCAAGAAGGTCCGCCTCCACCTGGAGCTGGCCGCCGACCTCCCGGCCATCCAAGCCGACGCGGCACAGTTCCAGCAGGTGATCATGAACCTGGTCACCAACGCCTCCGACGCCATCGGTGACCGGGAAGGCACCATCCACATCACCACCTCGGCCCGGGATCTCGATGTCTCGGCCCTCCGGAACGAGTTCAGGCTCGAGGCTCCCAGGCCGGGGCGCCACGTGATTCTCGAAGTCGAAGACACGGGCTGCGGCATGACGCCCGAGGTGATGGACCGCATCTTCGATCCCTTCTTCAGCACCAAGGCGGCGGGCCGGGGGCTTGGGCTCTCAGCCATGCTCGGGATCCTCCGCGGCCACGGCGCCGGCCTGAACATCACCAGCCAAGTCGGCCGGGGCAGCCGGTTCAGACTCTGTTTCCCCGCCGCGGACGAGGTCCCCGTCTCCGGATCCAGGCCGGCCTCGCATCCCGAGCCGGCACCCTTCCGCGGACTCGTGCTCCTCGTGGACGACGAGGAGCAGATCCTTCGGACCACGGGGACGGCCCTCGATTCGCTTGGATTCCAGGTGCTGGTCGCCCAGGATGGCCTCGAGGCCCTGGAGCGATTCCGTGAACACGGAAAGAACCTCCATCTGGTGATCATGGACCTCACCATGCCGCGCCTGGATGGCCGGGAGGCCTTCCGGACCATGCGGAACCTGGATCCGACCATCCCCGTGGTCCTCAGCAGCGGGTATTCGGAGCAGGACTCCCTCCAGACTTTCCCCGAAGGCGGACCGACGGGTTTCCTCCAGAAGCCCTACCAGCTCAAGGACCTGAAGGCCGCCATCCAGAGAGCCCTGGGAAGCTGAGACGCATCCCAAGCTAAACTGGTCGGCTGGAGATCCTCATGCCGTCTTCCAAGCGCGCCAGGCTGGCCATCTTCCTCACCGTGTTCACCGACCTGCTGGGCTTCGGCATCGTCATCCCGATCCTGCCTCTCTATGCCAAGGAGATCGCGGACCACCCGAGCGCCTGGATGGAAGGTGTCAACCGCTTCCTCGGCCTCGGCGGCACGGGCACCACGCCGGGAGCCTTCTGGGCGGGCGTGGGCTTCCTCAGCTTCAGCCTCATGCAGTTCATCGCCTCGCCCATCCTGGGCCGCACCTCCGACAAGGTGGGCCGCAAGCCCGTGCTGTGGATGAGCCTGGTGGGCTCGGCCATCGGCTACCTGATGCTCGCCCTCACAAGCCGCTTCGAGTGGATGCTGGCGGCGCGCATCCTGGATGGCATCACCGGCGGCAACATCTCCGTGGCCCAGGCGGCCATGGCGGACAGCTCGGCGCCGGAGGAGCGCTCCAAGGCCATGGGGATGATCGGCGCGGCGTTCGGCCTGGGCTTCGTGCTGGGCCCGGCCCTGGCCGGCATCCTCAGCGGCAGCGCCTTCGGGCACCACCTGCTGGCGACCCGCGGCTGGCACCTGCCCTTCTTCGTGGCGGCGGGGCTGTCCCTGATCGCGTCGCTCCTGGTGGCCCTGTGGGTGCCGGAGACGCTGGATCAGGAGGCCCGGGCGCGGTCCCGCGAGACCCGGGGCCATGCCCTGGTGAAGGCCTTCAAGCGCCCGGGTATGCCCCAGCTGCTGATCGTGTCCCTGCTCGCCATGGCGGGCTTCTCCATGATGGAGGGGACTTTCGCCCTGCTCGTCCATGCCCGCTTCGACTTCCACCAGCGGGAGGTGGGCTTCCTCTTCGCGGGCATCGGCATCCTCATGGTGATCTACCAGGGCGGCCTCGTCCGGATGGTATCCAAGCGCATCCCCGAGCGGCTGGCCCTCATCGCCGGGCTGCTCCTCCTGGGCATCACCCTGCCCCTCATGCCGAAGGCCGCCTGGATGTGGCCTTTCGTGCTGTTGTTCATCCCCCTCTCCTGGGGCAGCGGCATGAGCAACACCGCCGGCTCGGCCCTCGCCAGCCGTCTGACTCCGCCAGAGGACCAGGGCAGCCTCTTCGGCGTGCTGAACGCCATGACGGGCCTGGGCCGCATCATCGGCCCGGCCGTCGGGACCTTCGCCTTCGCCCGCTGGGGCGGCCAGGCCTCGTACACGGTGGCCGGCCTCACCATGGGCCTCGCCCTCCTCCTCGCACTCACCCTCTCCCGCAAGGTGCCCGCATGATCCGCCTCGATGGACGCTCCCTCACCGCCCCCCTGCTGGCGCGCATCGCCGCCGGCGAGGGCGTCTCCCTCGACGAAGGCGCCCTGGCTCTCGTGGCCGAGAACCGGGCCGTGGTGGACCGCATCGTGGCCGAGGGCCGCACGGTCTACGGCATCAACACCGGCTTCGGCCAGTTCGCCACCGTGGTCATCCCCCCCGACCAGCTCCAGCAGCTCCAGCTCAACCTGGTGCGCAGCCACGCCGCAGGCGTGGGCGAGCCCCTGCCCGTCGACCAGACCCGGGCCCTGATGGCCGCCCGCATCAACTGCCTGCTGAAGGCCCACAGCGGCATCCGCCCCGAGCCCATCCGCCTGCTGGCGGAGTGCCTCAACCGCGGCGTCGTGCCCGTGGTGCCCAGCCAGGGCAGCGTGGGCGCCAGCGGCGACCTGGCCCCTCTGGCCCACATGGCGCTGCTCCTCGTGGGCGAGGGGCTCGCCTGGTCGGCCGACCGGCACGTTCCGGGCGGCGAGGCCCTGGCGAAGGCGGGCCTGAAGCCCGTGACCCTCCAGGCCAAGGAGGGGCTCGCCCTCATCAACGGCACCCAGCTCATCACGTCACTGGGCAACCTGGCCGCGGAGAAGTTCGCGCGCCTGGCGGACCTGGCCGACGAGATCGCCGCCCTGAGCCTGGAGGCCCTGCGGGGCACCCGCGCCGCCTTCGACCCCCGCATCCACACCGCGCGGCCCCACCCCGGCCAGATCGCCGTGGCCGAGCGCATGCGCGGCATCCTGGGCGCCTCCAGCGAGATTTCGGAGAGCCACAAGGACTGCCACCGCGTGCAGGACGCCTACAGCCTGCGCTGCATCCCCCAGGTCCACGGCGTGACAAGGGACGCCCTCCAGTTCGCCGGGGCCATTCTCGAGCGAGAACTCAACAGTGCCACGGACAATCCGATGATCTTCACAGACACCCAGGAGTCCCGTTCCGGTGGCAACTTCCACGGCCAGTATCCCGCCTTCGCCTGCGACGTCCTCGCCATCGCGGCCGCGGACCTCGCCAGCATCTCCGAGCGTCGGCAGGAGCGCCTCGTGAACCCGGCCTATTCGGACCTTCCCGCCTTCCTCACCCAGAACGGCGGCCTCGAATCCGGCTTCATGATGGCCCATGTCACCTCGGCCGCCCTGGTGAGCGAGATGAAGGGACTGGCCCATCCCGCCTGCGTGGACACCATCCCCACCAGCGCCGGGAAGGAGGACCACGTCAGCATGGGGCCCATCGCCGCCCGCAAGCTGCTCCGTGCCGTGGACGCCCTGGAGCAGGTGCTGGCCATCGAGGCCCGCATGGCCCTCGAGGGGCTGCGCATCCTCGGGCTCGCCCCGGCCACGGGCCTCCAGCCCCTGGTCGCCCGCCTGGCGGAGGCCTGCGCCCCCTGGACCGACCGGGTGATGTTCCAGGAGATCGACGCCACCCTCGGCGCCCTCCGCGCCCACCAGGAAGTCTGCCCATGACCACCCCCTGGCGGCCTGCCTGCGAACTGGCGCTCCGGCGTTTCTCCGATGCCGACGCCATCCGGTTCTGGGGCATCGGCCACCAGGTGAACGGCGAGTATCAGCCCATCTTCAACTACCGCTTCGAGCACACCTACGCGGCGGTGCTCCTGGCCCGGTGGCTGGCGCCCCTGGTGGGCGCGGACCTGGAGGTGGTGGAGTGCGCGGCCTGGCTGCATGACGTGGCCAAGCGGCTGAAGGATCCGCACGCCAAAGACACCCACGCCCAGGACGCCTCGGCCCAGGTGGAGGAGATTCTCTCGACCACGGATTTCCCGCCGGGGAAGATCCCCGCCGTGCGCCACGCCATCGAGCACCATGTCGGCCTCAAGCTCACGAAGCGGCTGGAGCCCATCGAGACCGCCTGCCTGTGGGACTGCGACAAGCTCAGCAAGATCGGGGCGGCCAGCCTCATCCACTTCGGCTGCATCAGCGGCGCCTTCCAGCCCATCACCACGGCGGAGATCCTGAGGCGCGGCGAGGCCTGGCTGGACCTGGCCCGGGGCATCACCGCCAGCTTCAACACCGAGCCCGCCCGGGAGGAGGGCCGCCGGCGCCTGGCCTTCCTGGAGGCCCACTACGCGCAGCTGCGCCGGGAGTGGTCGGATCCCATGGAGGCGACGCCCCCATGAGCGATTTCCTCCCCCTCGCCCAGACCCTGGCCCTGGCCTTCAAGGCCCTTCAGATGTACACCGCGACCCACCCGCGGGCCAAGGATGCCGTGGGCGCCGCCCATACCGAGCTGGAGCGCTGGCTGGGGGAGACCGGGCACCTCCAGTTCGTGGTCACCGGCGCCAAGGCCTTCGTCGATGGCGCGGTCCAGGATGGCCGCAATCCCCATGTCGCCGTGCTGGTGCGGCTGGTGTCCGAACGGGGCGTGGGCGGCCTTGTCTTCGAGCGGGGGGTCACCGAGGCGGAGTGCCTCGCCTTCCTCCAGGCCCTCGCGCTCAAGCCCCAGAAGCTCGAGGAGCAGGGGGGCCTCGAGTTCCTGCTGCAGGCGGCGGACGTGCGGCACATCAAGGTCTCCCAGATCCGCTACCAGGCGGTGCATGAAGGGCAGGAGGATGCCGTGGTCCAGCCAGCGCCCTTCACGCCCCCGCAACCCGCCGAGGATCCTCTGGTGAAGGCGATCCGGGAGGCCCTGCTGGCGGTGCTTCCGGGTCTCCCGGGACCTCCCGGGCCCGGCGGGCGGCGGGGACTCGGATTCCTGCAGGGCTTCCAGGCCACGGATCTGGGCGGCCTCGGTCCCCTCGGCCATGAGTTGGGGCTGGACGACACCATGCCCTCGCCGGCCCATCTCGGCACCCTCCGCCAGATCCTCATGGGCCTGGAGCCGGACGTGCAGCTGAGCATCCTGGGCGGGTTGGCCTCGCTGCCAGCCCATCCCGCGGGGCTGGCCCTGGGCATCAATGCCCTGGCGGGCGAGATCCTCTCGGTGTCCGTCACCTCCGCCCTGGCCCTGGGAGCCACCTGGCCCCAGCTCCGGGGCCCCCTCGAGCGCATCCTGCGCCCGCTGCCTGACCGGGAATCCCTCGTGCGCATCCTGGCCGCCCACCTGCGAAGTGCCGGCCACGACGCAAGCCAGGCCGAGCTCCTGCTCCGCCAGGCGGACTGGGAGGCCCTCAGCCTGGAGGCCAAACTGGTGAAGGTCCTCGAGGAGGGCCACCTGTTCGAGCTGAGCCTCGTCCAGCGCCTGGCCTTCCTTCGCGAACTGCTGGATCTCCGCCAGTTCGACGCCTTCCTCCGGGTGCAGGACCTCCTGCTGGACACGCTCCGCGAGGACCGGGTGGAGATCCGGCTCAAGGCCGCCCAGACCCTGGCCGGGGTGGCCAAGTGGGCCCAGGAACCGGGGCTGCCACCTGGCGGCGAAGGCGCCCTGACCGAGGCCCTCCGCGCCCATTTCGCCTGGGAACCAGAGCCCCCGGTGCATCGGTGGGCCACGGAGGCGCTGGACGCCCTCCTGGCGGCCACGGTCCTGCGGGGCGAGTTGGGCCGCGTGGTTTCCGAACTGCGGGAGCTCGAGGAGCTGTGCGCCTTCCTGGAAGAGCCGCAGCCATGGCGCATGGAGGCCGCGGGGAGGCTGCGGGCGGCCCTGGCGAGACCCGAGCTGCTGGATGCCGCCGCGACGCACATCCTGGGCGTGGACCGGCACCAGATGGTCGCCGAGGTCCAGCCCTACCTGGAATTCCTCGGGGCCCCCATGGCCCGCCACCTGGTGGCCCGACTCGAGGACGAAGGCGATCGAACCCGGAGAGGCCGCCTGGTGGAGGCCTTGCGCAGCCTGGGCCCGCTGGCGCTTCCCCCCTTGCAGGAGGCCCTAACCTCGCCGGCCTGGTACCTGGTGCGGAACGCCCTCACGCTGCTGTCGGACCTGGGGGATGCAGGTTGCCTGCCCGCCATCGCCCCCCTTCTGCGCCACACCGAGCCCCGCGTGCGCCGCACGGCGGTGCGGGCCCTCTGGCGGCTCGGAGGACCGGCCTCGGAGTCGCATCTCCTGGCCCAGCTGGGCGAGACGGATTTCGAGACACTCCAGGAAATCCTGTTCGCGCTGGGCCAGCTCCGCGCCGAGGGAAGTGTCGCCCAAGTGGCCGGGCTGGCCCAGGACCGGCGCGTCCAGGAGCGCCTCCGGGTCCAGGCCATCGACACCCTGGGCCTCATCGCGTCCCCGCGGAGCCTGCCCGCCCTCGCCGACCTGCTGCGGCGGAAGGGGCTGTTCGCCGGCTCCGAACCCCCGCCGGTACGCTTGGCCGCCGCCCGCGCCCTGGCGCGACTGGACCTTCCCGAGGCGCAGGCCACGCTTCGCCGGGTGATCGAGGCTGAGCCCCGGGGCGAGGAACGCGAAGCCTTTCTCAGGTTCCTGGAGCGGACCACCTGACCGCGTGACGCCCATCACAGGATATGTGAAAATCGAGGTCCACGCGGAGCTTCCATGTCCCTGGTCCACCTTGATCCCGGCAAGCAGGCGCCCGAGATCGTCAACGCCATCATCGAGATCCCCACGGGCTCCCGGATCAAGTACGAGATCGACCACCACACGGGCCTGGTCCACGTGGACCGGGTGCTGTTCTCGCCCTTCCACTATCCGGCCGAGTACGGGTTCATCCCCGGCACCCTGGCGGAAGACGGCGACCCGGCGGACATCCTCGTGCTCATCAACGGCGCGACCTATCCCGGCGTGGTGATGCGCGCCCGACCCATCGGCCTGCTGCGCATGAGGGATGACAAGGGCCTGGATTCGAAGGTTCTGGCCGTGGCCACGGACGACCCCACCTATGCCCACGTGACCTCCCGCAGCGACCTGCCCCCGCATTTCCTGCTCGAGGTGGAGCACTTCTTCCTCACGTACAAGGATCTTGAGCGCAAGAGCGTCTCCAGCGACGGCTGGGGCGGCAAGGACGAGGCCCACGCCTTCGTGCGGGCCGCCATCGAGGCCTTCGACAAGAAGAAGAAGTAGGACGCCGATGACCGCTCCGGAGGAGGCGCCCGGCCTCGTCTGCTTCGACCTGGACGGAACCCTGGTGGATCCCCTGCTGGGCGTCCGCAACTGCCTGCGGAAGACCTGCGACGCTTTCGGCCTGGCCCTTCCGGACGAGCCCACCGTCCGCGGCTGGATCGGCTTCGGCATGCGAGAATCCCTGGCCACCCTCCAGGGCCTGGAGAATCCGGAGCGGCTGGAGGAGGCCCTGGACTTCTACTGGGAGCGGTACCGGGAGGACGGCGTCTTCGAGCACGAGCTGTATCCGGGCGTCTTCCATCTCCTGCACCGGCTGAAGCGCCAGGGGCACCGCATCTACATCGTGTCCGCCAAGCCGACCCTCTTCGCCCGCCGCATCGCCTACCAGTTCGACCTGAACCTCATCTTCGATGACATCTTCGGCAGCACACTCAAAGGACGGTGGCAGCCCAAGACCGACGTGGTGGCGGGCCTGGTACGCCAGGGCGCCCTCTGGCCCGGCGGTGTGTTCATCGGCGACCGGGGCGTGGACATGGTCGCGGCCAGGGATCACGGCCTCGAGGCCATAGGGGTGGGCTGGGGTTACGGCAGCCACCAGGAGCTGACGGCGGCCGGGGCCGAGCGCATCTTCGACACGGTGCCGGAACTCGACGGTTGGCTAAGAGAGCGGTTCCCGCAGGCCGAAGTGTTCGACGCCTTCAGCCGTTCGGAGTAGCCCAGCGGGTGCCAGCCGGCACTTGGGCCTTGAAGGCCGAGGCCGCGGGCGGCGGCGGAACCTTCGCGTCCAGCAGTTCCAGCCGCTGGCGGGCTCCCGTGGGATCGGTCCACTCGAGGGTGTGCAGCAGACCCTTCCGTCCCGTGGCGGTCAGGGCGGGGATGTCCGGCGCCCGGGGCACCAGCTTGACGGCCTCGCCGCCGCCGGATTCGGCCCGGTAGAGGGCCCCGATCCGGGCGGGATCCAGCAGGATCCCCAGCAGGGGGAAGTCGCGCACGGCCCGGGCCAGCTCCACCCGCTGGGCCGTCCGCGTGTCCGGGTCGTACTGCACCAGGTGGCGGCCATCGGAGGTCACGGCCAGGCCCGAGTCGTAGGTCACCTTGAGCTTCCCGCCCCGGGCCAGCAGCAGGTTCCCCTCCCGAGCCATCTTCCCGAACACGGCGCTGTCGCTCTCCTGACGGAAGCGGCTGGTCAGGACCGGCACCTTCGGGAAGGCGGTCCACCACCCGGGCAGGGCCGCAGCCAGGGGTTCCGCGAGCAGGGTCGCAAGGCAGAAGGCATGCGGGCGGAAGGCCATGGTCAGCTCCGCTTCAGCTCGACGCTGAGCTTGGCCGTGCTGCCCTTGGCCGGGGCCGGCCGCTGGATCTGCCCTTCGGCCAGCACCGCCCCCTGGTGGCGCAGCTGGACGACCACCTCGATCTCCTGGCCTTCCAGGTCTGAGGGAACCTCGATCCGCAGCACCGACGGGGCGCCTTGGCGACCCACCTGGGTCAGTTCCTCGAGCAGCGAGGAAATGGCGTCCTTGGGATCTGGGTTCCTGGAGGGCGGGGCCGGCCGCCGGGCCTCGACCTTCAGGGAGGCCAGGGCCGCCAGCGGATCGGCCTTCACGGCAGGCTTGGGCACGGGCGGGAGGACGGCGGGCGCGGGTTCCCAAGGCGTCACGGGCTCCGGATCCGGCTTCGCGGCCTCTGCGACCGGGGCTTCCCCCTGGAAGGCCGAGAAGGCTTCGGCATCGAACCCGGGCTCGCCCTCCTCCATGAGGAAGGCCAGACCGTCGTCTCCCGCAGGAGGTTCCGGCAGATGGGGCGCCTCGATGAAGATGCCGGTATCGTCGTCCAGATCCGGCAGCGGGCCGATCCCGGACGGCTGGACGGGCCCATCCATGTCGAGGAGATCCGTGACGGAGGGCAGGTCCGACAGGGTGAGGGCCTCGATCTCGGATGATTCCGGAGTCACCCTCGGAGCCATGGGGGCGGGAGCCGCCTGGGGCTCCTCGAGCACATGGGTCTTGATGTGGGACAGGGCCAGCTTGGTGATGCCGCGCAGGGTCTCGAAGACGCCCGTGCCGTCCGACGCCACGGACTGGAAGCTGGGCACGCCCCGGGGGTTGAAGACCGCCTCCAGCTCATCCACGGAGACCACGTTCTTGAGGTCCCGCTTGTTCCACTGGAAGACCACGGGGATGTCCTGGAGGTTGAGCCCCAGCTCCCGGATGTTCTCCTCCAGGTTCATCCAGCTCTCGCGGCAGGCGTCCAGCATGGGCACTTGGCTGTCCACCACGAAGACGATGCCGTCCACGCCTTTGAGCACGAGCTTGCGGGTGCTGTTGTAGAACACCTGGCCGGGCACGGTGTAGAGCTGGAGCTTGGTCCTGAAGCCTGCCACCACACCCACATCCATGGGCAGCAGGTCGAAGAAGAGGGTGCGGTCGGTCTCGGTGTTGAGGCTGACCATCTCGCCGCGAGCCCTCTGACTCGTCTTACTGTAGATGGTGTTGAGGTTGGTCGTCTTCCCGCACAGGCCGGGCCCGTAGTAGACGATCTTCGCCGTCATCTGCCGGGTGGCGTGGTTGAAGAAGACCATTCCTGAACCTCTTGGGAGAAATAAGTTTAGCCCGGAAAACCCGCCGGGCTCAACGCAAATGCGGCTTTTCCGCCTTCAGGACAGGTTCTTGAGGAGGGCCAGCACCTGCTGATCGTGATCCTTCGCACGGACATCCGTGATGACCTTCCGGACGATGCCCTGGCGGTCAATGAGGACCGTGATCCGCTTGGCCATGCCAAGGAGGGGCATCTTCACCCCGTAGGTTTCGATGATCCGCCGGTCTGGATCCGCCAGGATGCTGAAGGGCAGGTGGAACTTCTCGGCAAAAGCCCTGTGGCTCTGCGTCGTGTCCGCGCTCACCCCGAGGATGACCGCCCCCGCGGCCTGGATGGCCGCGAACCCGTCTCTCAGGCTGCACGCCTCGGCGGTGCAGCCGGGCGTGTCGTCCTTGGGATAGAAATAGAGCACCACGGCCGACTTGCCCTGGAAATCCGCCAGGCGGACGAGGGCTTCGTGCTGGTCCCGGGCCTCGAAGGCCGGGGCCTTCATGCCCTCCTTGACCACCCCTGCGCTGGCCGCGCCGAAGATCGCCAGGATTCCCATCGCCATCCTCCATCCACGACCCATGGCCGCCTCCCGAGGGGTGGGAGTGTGGCACCATCGGCTTGGCACAGAAACAGAAAACGGAGCAGACACCTTGGATGTCGCGACACGCATTGCCCTCATCCCCGGCGACGGGGCCGGTCCAGAGGTCATGGCCGAGGCCAGGCCTTTGCTGGACTGGGCCAGGGTACGGGGACGCCATCTGGAGGCCGTCCCCATGCCCTACGGGGCGGAGCACTTCCTCGCCACGGGCGAGACCCTGCCCGAGGCCGCCTACGCGGATCTCCGCGATGGATTCGACGCCATCCTGTTCGGGGCCGTGGGCGATCCGCGGGTGCCGGACGGGCGTCATGCCGAGGCGATCCTCCTGCGCCTCCGGCAGGGGCTGGAACTCACCGTCAACTTCCGCCCCTGCCGGCCCCTTCCCGGTACCGGACCCGAAGGGCTCCACCTCGAGGTCTTCAGGGAGAACACGGAGGGAGCCTACTGTCTCCAGGGATCCACAGAACCTGAGCGGGCCGTGGATTTGGCCGTCCACACAGAGCCTGCGGTTCGCCGCCTGCTGGAGGCGGCCTTCGTCAGGGCCGCGCAACGGGGCTGCGTTCTCACCCTGGCCCACAAGGCCAATGTGCTCAAGCACGGCCACGGCCTCTGGGTGCGGCTGTTCCAGGAGGTCCAGGCGCGACATCCCGAGGTGTCCGCCCGCGCCATGCACGCGGATGCCCTGCTCTGCGCCCTGGTGCAGGATCCCCGCTCCTTCGGCGTCATCGCCGCCGACAACTACCTGGGGGACCTCATCAGCGACCTCACCGCGGCCTTCGCCGGCGGCATGGGCACGGCTCCCTCCCTGAGCTGGGCACCGCACCAGCCCTTCCGCTGCGCGGTCCTGGCGGAACCCGTGCATGGCTCCGCACCGGACATCGCGGGAAGAAACCTGGCCAACCCCGTGGGCATGATCCTCAGCACCGCCCTGCTCTTCCGGCACCTGGGCTGGGAAGCCGAGGCCGAAGCGGTGGAAACCGCCGTGTCAGGCGCTCTGGCGGACGGCGCGAAGACACGGGATCTCGGCGGCACCCTCGGCACCTCCGCGATGGGCCGGGCCATCCGCGATCGGCTGTCCTGACCCGACATTCCGCTGTTCAAGGAAAAGGCGTTGATAAGCGGAGGTCTGCGGAGAAGCGGAGGAAAGCGGAGAACAACACGAATTCTTTTCTCCGCTTTCCTCAGCGCCTCAGCTCTCCTCCGCTTTCATCAGTTCTTTTGGCGTCAGCCCGGCCCTCAGCAACTGCGCATAACGCCGACGAGCACACCCTGGATGTCGATGTTCTCGGGGGCGTAGCAGCGGGGCTGGAGTTCGGGGTTGTGGGGGATGAGCCACACGCCCCGGTTGTCCCTGCGGAATTCCTTGAGGGTGACCTCTTCCTGATCGATGAGCGCCACCACGCGGTCGCCATTGCGGTACTCGCCCTTGCGCTGCAGCACCACCAGATCCCCGTCGAGGATGGCGTCGTCCACCATGGAATCGCCCCGCACCCGCAGCACGAAGAGCTCCTCCTTCTGCCGGTGGATGCTGTTCGGCACTTCGATGGGGAGGGCCCGGCTCTCGGGCAGGATGGGGGAACCGGCCGCCACATCCCCACAGAACGGGAAGATCCGCACGGGGCTCGGGGGCTCGGCGCGCTCCGTCCGCGGGGACACCTCGTCCATCACCGGACCCGCGGCCACCACCAGGTTGTTCCCCTTGCCGTGGCTGCGAACGAGGAACCCCTTGTCCATCAGGTGCTGGACATGTTTGTGGATGGTGGAGACGGCGCTCGACCCCACCCCCTTCGCGATTTCCGCCAGGGTCGGGCTTCGCCCTTCCTCCTGCACGAAGGTGCGGATGAACATCAGGACGGCCTGCTGGCGTTTGGTGAGATCGCTGGCTTTCATGCTCTTCAAAGTAAGAGTCGATCCCCGGGTCGTCAATCCCTTTTTTTTCGCTTTATTTCAGATCCCTCCCAGAGGCCGTTCCGACACCTTGCCTGGATGCCCTCGGTGGCCTCTGCCATACTCGAGGATGCTTTGGTGAACCTAGTATTTACGCCCTCTTCGTCGCCATTGCCCCGCTGAGAAAGGAGTCCTATGACTGCCGCCCTTGCCGCCCCCTCGCCCGTCGGTGGAGCGAAAACCCGGATCAATGATTTTTCCATCCAGGTGGCCACGGTCAACGGATCGGGTTCCCAGACGGCCAACACGGTCCTCCTGCGCGCCATCTTCCAGATGGGCGTGCTCGTCAGCGGCAAGAACCTCTTCCCCTCGAACATCGCGGGGCTGCCCACCTGGTTCACCATCCGCGCCAGCGCCAAGGGCTACGTGGCCCGCAAGGCCAGCAACGAGATGCTGATCCTCATGAACCCCGAGACGGCCAAGGAGGACATCGCCAAGGCCGACCCGGGCGCCCTCGTGATCTACGACGAGCCCCTGCAGCTCGACAAGCTGCGCAGCGATCTGGCCTACACGCCCGTGCCCTTCCAGAAGCTGGTGACGGCCTCCTGCCCCGAGCCCAAGCTGCACAAGCTCGTGAAGAACATGATTTACGTGGGCGTGGCCGCCCGCCTGCTCGGCATCGACATGGAGGAGGTCAAGAAGGCCATCGCCAAGCAGCTGAAGGGCAAGACCAAGGCCATCGAGCTCAACCAGAACGCCTGCGTGGCCGGCTACGACTGGGCCATGGAGAACCTGGAAGACCAGGATCACATCAAGGTCGTGCGCGACAACAAGACCCAGGGCCTCATCATCATCGACGGCAACGAGGCCTGCGCCCTGGGCGCCCTCTTCGCCGGCGTGACCGTGGTGGGCTGGTATCCCATCACCCCAGCCTCAAGCCTGGTCGAGACGTTCATCGAGTACGCCGAGGAGTACCGCAAGGATCCCAAGACCGGGAAATCCACCGTTGCCATCGTGCAGATGGAGGACGAGCTGGCCTCCGCGGGCGTGGTGCTGTCAGCCGGCTGGGCCGGTGCGCGCTCCATGACCTCCACCGCGGGGCCCGGCGTCTCGCTGATGAGCGAGTTCATCGGTCTGGGCTACTACGTGGAGGCCCCCGGCGTGTTCTTCAATGTCGCCCGCACGGGCCCCAGCACGGGCCTCCCCACCCGCACCCAGCAGTCCGACGTGGAGCTCTGCGCCAAGTGCAGCCACGGCGATACGCTGCACGTGAACCTCTACCCCGGGACCATGGAGGAGTGCTTCCAGTTCGCCTACGACGCCTTCGATCTGGCCGAGCGCTTCCAGACGCCGATCTTCGTCGTCACCGACCTCGACCTGGGCATGCAGAACTGGGCCTCCAAGCCCTTCGCCTATCCAGCCAAGCCCTACGATCGCGGCAAGGTGCTCAACCAGCAGCAGCTGGCGGAAGTGAAGGACTGGGGCCGCTACAAGGACGTGGACGGGGACGGCATCCCCTTCCGCAGCCTCCCCGGCACGCCCGGCGGCAAGGGCGCCTACACCACCCGCGGTTCCGGCCACAACGCCTACGCCCAGTACTCCGAGAAGCCTGAGGACTACCTTGAGGTGGTGGACCGCCTGAAGCGGAAGTACGAGACCGCCAAGTCCCACGTGCCGGGCCCCGTGTTCCGCAACCAGGGCTCGGACAAGGGCGTGCTGGCCTTCGGTTCCAGCGACCCCGCCGTCATCGAGGCCCAGGACATCCTCGCCGAGGGAGGGCTCAAGACCGACTACCTGCGCCTGCGCGCCCTGCCCTTCACCGCGGAGGTGGACGCCTTCGTGAAGGAGAAGAAGGTGGTCTACGTGGTCGAGCAGAACCGCGACGGCCAGATGGCGAACCTCTTCCGCGAGACCTATCCGGAGCACGCCACCAAGTTCAAGAGCGTCCTGCACTACGACGGCCACGCCATCGACGCCAAGAGCATCGTGGATCAGATCACCGCCTTCGAGCAGAAGTAACTGAGGAGCCGACCATGACCACCACGACTTCTGCCACCCCCACGCCCGCCGCTCCCACCAACAAGCTCGGCTTCACCAAGCAGGACTACGTGGGCTCCAAGTCCACCCTGTGCGCCGGCTGCGGCCACGATTCCATCACCGCCCAGATCATCAACGCCGCCTTCGAATCCAGCATCGAGGGCCACCGGGTCACGAAGTACTCCGGCATCGGCTGCTCGTCCAAGACGCCCGCCTACTTCATCAACCAGGGCTGGGGCTTCAACAGCGTCCACGGCCGCATGCCCTCCGTCGCCACCGGTGCCTCCCTCGCCAACCGGAAGCTCATCAACATCGGCGTCTCCGGTGACGGCGATTCCATGTCCATCGGCATGGGCCAGTTCGTCCACGCCGTGCGGCGCAACATCCCGATGATCTACATCATCGAGGACAACGGCGTCTACGGCCTCACCAAGGGCCAGTTCTCCGCCACCGCCGACAAGGGCTCCCACCTCAAGACCGGCGCGGTGAACGACTTCCCCTCTATCGATCCCTGCACCCTGGCCATCGAGCTGGGCTGCGGCTTCGTGGCCCGCAGCTTCTCGGGCAACCCCAAGCAGCTGAACGCCCTCCTGAAGGCGGCGTTCGCCTACCAGGGCACCGTGGTCCTCGACGTCATCAGCCCCTGCGTCACCTTCAACAACCACGACGCCTCGACCCGCTCCTACAAGCACGTGAAGGATCACGACTTCCCCCTCCATGACCTGGGCTTCATCCAGTACTCCGAGGTGGAGGAGGTGGACATCCCCGCCGGCGAGACCGAGATCGTCACCTTCCCGGACGGCTCCAAGGTATCCATCAAGGCCATCCACGAGGGCTACGACCCGACGGACCGCTTCGGCGCCATGAAGGCCATCCACGAGTCCATGGCCAAGGGCGAGTTCCTCACCGGCCTGCTCTACATCAACCCCACCCAGCCCCCCCTTCCCGAGGTGCTGAACCTGGTGGACGAGCCCCTGGCCACCCTCGGCGAGGACCTGCTCAAGCCCAGCCCCGCCGAGCTCGACAAGATCATGCAGGCCTTGATGTAGGCAACCCAGGTCAAGCCGACAATGCAGGAGGCCGCCGAAAGGCGGCCTCCTGCGCTATCTAGAGTGGGCTTCAGTCGTCATCATCCTCCGACGGGTGGACATCACCCCGCTCAGCTCCCTCCCCGAGCTGCAGTTTCACCTGCGTTCCGGGTAGGACCAGGGATCCGGTTCGGGCATCGAAGGAGGCCGCCAGGGCAGCGCCCCATCCGCTCAAGAGCAGGAGCACAACCAGTGCCGGAATGGGGTGGAACGAGGAGATTCTCTCCTTTCCCATGCCCCGTTTCAGGCCAGTCACCATGCTCCCGATCGTCCGGTCCCGGTGGCGGAAAGCATGGAGTCCCAAGCCCAGGAGATGGGCCGCCACGACCGCCAACATGCTGTAAGCCATGGCCTCGTGCAGATCCTCAAAGATCTCCTTCCTCCCTTGCATCATCAGACCTGTCGCAACAATCGCCAGCGGCAGAACCAGCATGGCGATGGCCCCATAGGCAGCCCCTGGGTTGTGGCCGGCTTGGCGGGCATCCCTCCCCTTCAGGCTGTCTCCCAGGTAACGCAACAGCGCCCCCGGGCCACACAAAAAGGAACCGAACCTGGCATATTTCGATCCGAAGAGCCCCCACACCACCCTCAGAGCCACAACCGCGACCATCACCAGGCCTGCGAGCATGTGCCACCGGAATGCGGGGTTGTGCTCCGACGTCAGCGCGGCCAGGACCATCGCGGCCGCAAAGAGGCCTGCCAAGGCCCAATGCAGCAGGCGAGTGGGCAGGTCCCAGACCCGGATCGTCACGTGGGATGCTGGATCATCCTTGGATTCCGTTGAAGTCGGACCATTCCCGGTCATGGTAGCCTCCCGCCTGAGCAGCATCAGCCACAGCGAAAAGACGGGCCATCCAACGCATGGCCGATGCAGGAGGGCCTCATGGGGCAAGGCATAGGACTGGCGGATCCGACAGAAGGCCGATGGCACCCGACCCGCGCCTTCGCCTTGGCGCTGCTGGCGGTAAGTGCCCTGCTCATCTTGGATCTGGCCACCGACCGCCTGCTCCGCTCCGCGGGCTGGGGTCATCTCATCGTCGAAGGATTGGCGGCGGTCCTGGCGCTCACCATGTCGCTCTGGATGTTCCGCGCACTCCAGGCGCGTAGCCAGGATGTCCATCGGCTGCGTCGCGACCTGGCCAAGGTGCAGGCCGAGGCCAACCACTGGCGCGCGGAGGCCGCCGATCTGCTCCGAGGGCTCTCGGAGGCCATCGACCAGCAGTTCGACCGGTGGCACCTGACCGACGCGGAGCGGGAGGTGGCCCTGCTCCTGCTCAAGGGATTGAGCACCCGGGACATCGCCGCCCTTCGCGACACCCGGGAGCCCACGGTCCGCCAGCAGGCCCAGGCCATCTACCGCAAGGCTGGGCTGGAGGGCCGAGCAGAGCTCGCCGCCTTCTTCCTGGAGGATCTCCTGGCCCCCCATCCATTGCATTGACGCGAGGCGAGAGCCCGCTAGACTGGAGGATCCAGGGCCTGTAGCTCAGCTGGGAGAGCGCTGCGTTCGCAATGCAGAGGTCGTCAGTTCGATCCTGATCAGGTCCACCAAGGAAAAGCCCCCTGTCGCCAGGGGGCTTTCTCATGGACGGTCGAGGACGGGCGGGAACCTAGAACACCGCCTCCATGGGGGCGGTCTCGCCGGCGCGCAGGGCCACGGCCTGGGCGGCCACGAGGGGCAGGCCCCGGTGGGCGAAGTGGATCGCCGCCTGCACCTTGTTCTGGTAGAAGGCGGCCTCGGAGCTGCCGGCCAGGAGGCCCTGCACGGACTTGGCATCGGCGGCGTCCACGCCTCGCTCCTGCAGGAGCGCGGCGAGTTTGCCCTTGGCCAGGGCGGCCTGCTGGAGCAGCAGGTGGCCCGCCACAACATGGCCGACCATGTCCAGGAGGGGCACGGCGTTCAGGCCCGTCAGCAGGGCGGCGTTCGCGTGGGCGGGAATCTCCTGGAGCACCGTTCCCAGCGCCTTCGCGGCCTCGCCCAGCTGACGGGCGGAGGGACCGAGGACAGGATCCGCGGCCAGGGACTGGACCGCGGCCCCCACCTGGCCCATCAGGGCCTTCACGGGACGGCCCTCCTGCATGCGGAACTTCCGGCCCACCAGGTCGAGGGCCTGGATGCCGTTGGTGCCTTCGTAGATTGAGGCGATCTTGCAGTCGCGGAGGTACTGCTCCGCGGGGTACTCCATGGTGTAGCCGTAGCCGCCGAAGGTCTGGAGGGCCCATTCCGTCACCCGGAAGCCCCAGTCGGAGCACCAGGCCTTGCAGACGGGCGTGAACAGCTCCACCAGGCCCTGCCAACGGTCCTTCTCCTCCCCGGCGGAGACGTGGGCCATGTCCATGCACCAGGCCGTGTAGGTCACGAGGGCGCGCATGGCCTGGACGTAGGCGGACTGCATGAGGAGCATCCGGCGCACGTCCGGGTGGTCGACGATGAGCGACTGCCCAGCGCCCTTGGCAGCCCCGGGAGCGCGGCCCTGCAGGCGCTCCTTCGCATAGGCCAGGGCCGCCTGGTGGGCGGCGGAGGCGTTGCCCAGGCCCTGGACGCCCACCTCGTACCGGGCGGCGTTCATCATCACGAACATGTGGGCGAGGCCCTGCCCTTCCTGTCCCAGCAGGAAGCCCTGGGTGCCGCCGTTGGTGCCGAACACCAGGCTGCACGTGGGCGACCCGTGGATGCCCAGCTTGTGCTCGATGCCGGCGCAGGCCACATCGTTGGGGGCGCCGAGGCTGCCGTCGGCATTGACACGGACTTTGGGCACCACGAAGAGGCTGATGCCCTTGGGACCCGCGGGGGCGTCCGGTGTGCGGGCCAGCACGGCGTGGACGATGTTCGGCACCAGCTCGTGGTCGCCGCTGGTGATGAAGATCTTCTCGCCGGTGATGAGGTACGACCCGTCCGCCTGCTTCACGGCCTTGGTGGTGAGCGCGCCCAGGTCGCTGCCGGCGCCGGCCTCGGTGAGGCACATGGTGCCGGTCCATTCCCCGGTGTACATCTTTTCGCAGTAGACCGCCTTCAGCTCGTCGCTCCCGAAGGTCTCGATGAGGTGGGCGGCGCCGCGGGTGAGGAGCACCTTGAGGCCCAGGGCCGTGTTCGCGCCCATGAGGTACTCGCTGATGCCGGTGCCCACGACTTCCGGCAGGCCCATGCCGCCGAATTCGGGGTTCATGGTGGCGCTGATCCAGCCGCCGGAGGCGAGGTCCTGGAAGGCCTCGGCGAACCCATCCGGAAGCCGCACCTTTCCGTTCTCCCACTGGGCGCCGACCCGGTCGCCGATCTCGTTGCAGGCGGCCACGCTGCCCTTGGCCACCTTGAGGGCCTCGTCCAGCACCATGGCCAGCTGGTCGCGGTCGACCTCCTGGTAGGGCTCGGCCTTCAGGACCGCATCCAGATCCAGCCACTCGAGGAGGTTGAACTTGATGTCACGGGCGTCGTCCAGGTACTTCATGGTGTCCTCCAGGAAACATGGGGCGGGGTGGAACGGGCGGCAAGGGACGGGGATGTCCCTTCATTCTTCGATGGGGAGCCCGCCCTTCCAATACCTGTCCTCAGGTAAGTTGGAGCGGGCCTCCCAGGGCGATGGCTACTTCAGTTCGGGGAACTGCTCCTCCCGGAACTCCAGGGCGGACGGCGTGGGATCCGCGGCCCGTTTCCGCAGCTCCACACGCCGGATCTTGCCGGAGATGGTCTTGGGGAGGTCACCGAACTCGAGGATGCGGATGCGCTTGTAGGGCGAGATGCGCTCCCGGATGAACCGGAACAGGGCCAGGGCTGTGTCGCGGTTGGGCTCGAAGCCCGCCCGCAGGATGATGTAGGCCTTGGGGACGGTGAGCTTGAGGGGATCCGGGCTGGGCACCACCGCCGCCTCGGCCACAGCCTCGTGCTCGATGAGGAAGGACTCCAGCTCGAAGGGGCTGATGCGGTAGTCGGAGCTCTTGAAGACATCGTCGGCGCGGCCCACGAAGCAGAGGTAGCCGTCCGCATCGCGGGTGGCCACGTCCCCGGTGCGGTACCAGCCTTCGGCCTCGGCCTTCCGCATCTTCTCTGGATCGTCCTTGTAGCCGGCCATGAGGCTCGTGGGCCGGGGGTTCAGCTTCAGGGCGATCTCGCCCTCCTCCGCCTCGTTCCCCTCGGAATCCAGCAACGCCACATGGAAGCCCGGCAGGGGGCGGCCCATGGAGCCGGACTTCACCGCCTGCCCGGGCGAGTTGCCCACGATGGCGGTGGTCTCCGTCTGGCCGTAGCCGTCGCGGATGGTGAGGCCCCAGGCCTTCTCCACCTGGCTGATGACTTCGGGATTCAGGGGCTCGCCGGCGCCCACCAGGGCCCGGAGCTTCACCTTGTAGGCCGCCAGGTCCTCTTGGATGAAGAGGCGCCACACGGTCGGGGGAGCGCAGAGGGTGGTCACGCCCTTGTCGACGATGGTCTTGAGGGTGGCGGACGCGCTGAAGCGGGCCGCGCGGTAGACGAAGATGCAGGCCCCGGCGTTCCAGGGCGCGAAGAAGCTGCTCCAGGCGTGCTTGGCCCAGCCCGGCGAGCTGATGTTGTAGTGGACGTCGCCCTCCTGCAGGCCGACCCAGTACATGGTGGACAGGTGCCCCACGGGATAGGACTGGTGGGTGTGGACCACCAGCTTGGGCTTGGCCGTGGTGCCGGAGGTGAAGTAGAGCAGCATGGGGTCCGTGGCGCGGGTGGGCGCGTCGGCCGCGAAGGCGGTCGAGCCCGCGTAGAGCTCGGACACGTCGTGCCAGCCGGACACCGGAGCGCCCACGCAGATGCGGGTGAGGCTCGCGTCCAGGCCGTCGAACTTGGCCGTCTGGGCGGAGTCCACCACCAGGTGCCGGATACCGCCGCGCTCGATGCGGTCCTGGAGGTCCGCCTGGGAGAGCAGCAGGGTGGAGGGAACCAGCACCGCGCCGAGCTTGATGCAGGCCAGCATCACCTCCCAGAGGGGCAGGACGTTGTCCAGCATGATCAGCAGGCCGTCGCCGCGCCTCACCCCCATGGCCCGCAAGGTGTTGGCCACCTGGTTGCTGCGCCGAGAGAGCTCCTGGAAGCTGACCTTCGTCTCCGCCCCGCTCTCCTCGACGATCCACAGCGCGGGCCGGTCGTTGCCCGCAGCATAGGTGTCGAAGTAGTCCAGGGCCCAGTTGAAGGTGTCGAGGACGGGCCAGCGGAAGTCGCGGCGGGCATCGTCGTAGTCGTCCCGGTACTGGACGAGGAAGTCCCTGGCCTGGAGAAACGCTTCGCGACCATTCATCTGGTCCTCCTGATTCGCTTGGGGGGTATAGAGCAATCTAGGATGGCCATGACCGGCCGTCCAGGATGAAAAACGACATGCAGGGGGAGAAAGGATCTCAAGTAGGGCCCGGCCCCGGGAGCGCATGATAGGGTGGTCGCATTGCACCCCGATCCGCGAGGCACCCTGTGTTCAGCATCATCCCTGACGGCGCAGGCTACCGGGAATTCGTCCTCCTGAAAGACGGCCAGGGCGTCCTCCTGCGGATCGCCTCCCCGGAAGACGCGGACCGCGTGGAGGCCTTCATCAGCGGGCTCTCGCGAGAGAGCATGGCCATGCGCTTCATGGGCGGCGTGTCGAGCGTCTCCCGCAAGTTCGTGGAGGATCTCTGCGACGAGAACCGCCGCCAGCGGGCCTGCCTCCTGGCCATCGAGGGCGAGGGGGCGGAGCAGCAGGTGCTGGGCCTGGGGAACTACGTGGGCGATGGCGGGGCCGTCGCCGAGGTCGCGTTCATGATCGCGGACGCCCACCAGGGCCGGGGCATCGGCACGCTGATCCTCGAGCGGCTCGCGGGCCTGGCGGCGGGCGCGGGCTACGTCGGCTTCGAAGCCGAGGTGCTCCATGAGAACCAGAAGATGGTCAACGTCTTCCGTGATTCCGGGTTCGAGACCACCCGGGCCATGGAGGGCGGCATCATCCATGTGCGCTTCCCCCTGAGCGCCCCCGAGGCCCAGCGCGAGCGGGCCGAGATCCGCGAGCGGGTGGCCACCGCCAACTCCCTGGTGCCGCTCCTGCGACCGGGCAGCGTGGCCGTGGTGGGCGCCTCCCGGGATCCCGGCTCCGTGGGGAGCACCATCTTCCGCAACATCCTCCGGGGCGGCTTCCAGGGCGCGGTCTATCCGGTCAATCCCAGGGCCAAGGCCATCGAAGGCGTCCAGGCCTATCCCTCCCTGGCCTCCCTGCCGGAACCCCCGGATCTGGTGGTCCTGGCGGTACCGGCGGCCAAGGTGTCCGCCCTCGCCCGGCGGGCCCTGGACAAGGGCGCGCGGGGGCTCTTGGTGCTCACGGCCGGGTTCGCCGAAACCGGTCCGGAGGGGGCCCGCCGCCAAGAGCGGCTGGTGCGCCTCGCCCGCAGCCGGGGGGCGCGCCTGGTGGGCCCCAACTGCCTGGGGCTGCTGAACACCCATGCGGCGGTCCAGCTCAATGCCAGCCTGGCCACCGTGATGCCCCCCCGCGGGCGGGTCGGCTTCTTCAGCCACTCCGCGGCCCTGGGCGTGGTGATCCTGCAGTACGCCGCGGAACGCGGGCTGGGGTTCTCCTCCTTCGTCTCCGCCGGAAACCGCGCTGATGTCTCGGGCAACGACCTGCTCCAGTACTGGGAGGAGGACCCGGACACGGACCTGGCCCTGCTCTACCTGGAGACCTTCGGGAATCCGCGCCGCTTCGCCCGGCTGGCTCGCCGGATCTCCCACCGCAAGCCGGTGCTCTGCGTGAAGAGCGCCCGGAGCCACGCCGGGCGGCGCGTCGCCCAGGCCCACATCGCGGCGAGCCCGCAGAATGACGCCGAGGTGGAGGCCCTCTTCCACCAGGCCGGCGTGATCCGGGCGGACACCCTGGAGGACCTGTTCGACATCGCGCTGCTGCTGTCGCACCAGCCCCTGCCCCGGGGCGACCGGGTGGCCATCGTCAGCAACTCCGGCGGCGTAGCCACCATCTGCGCGGACGCCTGCGAATCCCACGGCATGCGGATCGCCGGCCCCGGCGTAGTGGACCTCCATGCCATGGCCACGGCGGAGCACTACGAGCGGGCCTGCCGGGAGGCCCTGGAGCATCCCGAGGTGGATGCCCTCATCGCCTCCTTCGCCTGCCTGGGGGACTGCGACCCGGCCCTGGTGGCCCGGGCCATCCGGCGGGCCGCCGTGCGGGCCGAGCAGACCACGGGCATCGCCAAGCCGACCCTGCTCTCCCTCATGGGCGTGAGCGGGGCCATCCCCGTGGGATCAGCCGCGCTGGGCGAGGGGGGCGCCATGCACCGCACCTTCCCCTCCTACCGCTTCCCGGAGTCGGCGGCCCTGGCCCTGTCCAAGGTGGTCCAGTACGCCCACTTCCGGCGGCAGCCCCCGGGCCGGTTCCAGGGCTACGCGGACATCAACGCCGGCGAGGCCCGGCGGCGCGTGGAGCAGCTGGTGGAGAAGCTGCCCGATTCCGCCCACGCGATCCTCTCCGTGACCCAGGCCCGGGAGCTCATGGGGCTCTTTGGCGTCCCCGTCACGAACCTCCCGGAACCCGCGGAACGGCGTGGCCCCAGGGTGGGGCTCAACCTCTCCACGGATCCCGACTTCGGGCCCATCTGGCGCTTCCACCGCCAGGGCGTGGGCTCCATCCTGCGCATCACCCCGCTCACGGATCTAGACATCGCCGACGTCCTCGAGCGGATGCACCTGCCGCCCGGCAACGGCCTGGGCGAGACCCTGGGCCGCCTGACCCAGCTCGTGGAGGAGCTGCCCTGGCTCCACACCCTGGAGGCCCAGGTCGCCGTCCACGGCGAGACCGGCGCCCTCAGCCCCCTGCCCCTCCAGCCGGACCTGCGCCTGACCTTCACCCAGGTCGGCTTCCGCAAGTCCTGAACCCCGAGCCTGAATCCCGAGGAGAACCGCCATGCTCGTGAAGGAGATGATGCGCCGGCCGGTGACGGTGGTCTCCGCGGAGGCCACCATCGGGGAGGCCTACCAGCTGCTCCAGGACCGCGGCTTCCGCCACCTCCCGGTGGTGGACCGGGGGCGCCTGGTGGGCGTCCTCACGGACCGCGACCTCCGCCTGGCCACCAGCAGCCTCTGCCAGAATCCCCACCCCGCCGGGGATCCCGTCTCCGCCGTCATGAGCAGCCCGCCGCTGACGGCGGATCCCCTGGATCCCGTGGAGGACGCCGCGCGGATCATGCGGGAGCACAAGATCGGCTGCCTGCCCGTGGTGGACGGCGGCGAGCTGGTGGGGATCCTCACGGGCATGGACCTGCTGGACGCCCTGATGATCCTCACCGGAGTGACCAAGCCCTCCTCCCGGCTCGAGGTGGCCCTCGCGGACCGTCCTGGCGAGCTGGCCCGCCTCACGGCCTTCCTCGCGGAGCGCCACGTCAACATCCACTCCATCCTCACCTACCCCTCGCCCGAGGCTGTCCGCACGGTGCTCCGGGTGGATTCCAACCAGATCCGCCCCCTCGCGGACGAGCTCCGGCGGGCGGAGTTCGAGGTCCTGTGGCCCATCCAGAAGCCATGGCAGCACTGATCTACCGCCCGGAGTACGCCGGGTACGACTTCGGGCCGGAGCATCCCTTCACGCCGGCGCGGCTCGCCATGCTCCTGGACCTGATCCACACCCTGGGCCACGCCACCTCGCCCATCGCGGCGCCCGCGGCCACCCGGGACGAGATCCTCACGGTCCACGACGAGGCCTACGTGGCCATGGTCGAGGCCCTGGATCGCGGCGAGTCCAGGCCCGAGGCGGAGCAGTTCGGACTGGGGACGCCGGACAACCCCATCTTCCCGGGCATGGACCTCGCGGCCCGCTGGCTGGTGGGCGGAACCCTCCATGGGGCGCGGCTCCTGATGGAGGGAGCCGAGACCCGCGTGCTCCAGCTGGGCGGAGGGCTGCATCACGCACAGAAGAACCGGGCGGCGGGGTTCTGCATGTACAACGACCTGGCCGTGGCCATCCGGGCCATGGTGCGCCACGGCTGGCGTGTGGCCTACCTCGACATCGACCTCCACCACGGCGACGGTGTCCAGAGCCTCTTCTACGACAGCGACCAGGTGCTGACCATCAGCCTGCACGAGACGGGGCACTACCTCTATCCCGGTACCGGCCACATCCAGGAGCTGGGCGCCGGCACCGCGCGGGGACTCAGCGTCAACATCCCCCTGGAGCCCTTCACGGAATCCGAGAGCTACCTGGAGGCCTTCGACGCCGTGGTGCCCCGGGCCCTGGAGTGGTTCTCGCCCCACGTCCTGGTGGTGCAGGCCGGCGCGGACGCGCACTTCGCCGATCCCCTCGGGGACCTGGCCATGACCACCCAGGCCTTCCAGGCCCTCTACCGCCGGATTCTCGACCTGGCCGCCGAGCGCACCCAGGGCCGGGCGCTCTTCACCCTGGGCGGCGGCTACGAAGCCCAGGTCGTGGCCCGCGTCTGGACGATCCTCTACCTCACGCTGATGGACCTCCCCATTCCGGAAAAGCTTCCCGATGCCTGGCTGGACCGCTGGCGCGAGCTGCTGGGGCCGGAAGTCGGGCGGACCCTGCACGATCCCGTGCCGGCCTATCCGGAGCTCCCCGGCCGCGAGGAACGCAACCGGCGCAACGGCGACGTGGTCGCGCGGCTGATGGACTCGCTCTTCCGCTACTGGATGTAGCGGCAGGAAACGCCGCAGGCCCGGGGGTTTTCCTTCCGGTATCCTCGAAGCATGATCGGACGCCTGCGCGGGGAACTCATCCAGAAGCTGCCGAACCTGGCCCTCGTCGAGTGCGGGGGCGTGGGCTACGCCGCGGCCATCAGCCTCTCGACCTATGGCCTGCTGCCGGAGGCGGGCACCCAGGTGGTGCTGCACACGGAGCTGCTGGTGCGCGAGAACGAGATCGCCCTGCTGGGCTTCTCCTCCGCCCAGGAGCGGGAGCTCTACCGGCTGCTGGTGAAGGTGGACGGCGTGGGGCCAAAGATGGCCCTGGCGGCCCTGGGCGCCCTCAGCCCCGAGGACCTGGTGCGCGCCATCCGGGGCCGGGACGTGAAGGCCCTCACGCGCATCCCCGGCGTGGGGAAGAAGACCGCCGAGAAGATGTGCTTCGAGTTGTCGGAGAAGCTGGGCGGCCTGTCGGGCCTGGACGGCCTGGCGGGCGGGCCCGCGGGCGACCCCTGGGAGGAGAGCCTGCGCTCCGCCCTGACGAATCTTGGCTTCAAGGAGGACGTGGTGCTGCCCGTGGTGGCAGACCTCCGCACCTCGAAGCCGCCCCTGGCGGAGGCCATCCGTCTCGCTTTGAAGGCCCTGCAGCGATGAGCACGCGAATCCTCTCCACCTCTCCCCTCGTCGGTCCCGCCCTGGCCGAGCTCGGCGCCCGCTTCCCCGATCTCCGGCTGGCCGCCTTCCGCTCGCCGGAATGGAACGCCGCCCTGCCCGAGGCCGAGGCCCTGGTGGTGATGCTCTCCGAGCCCGTCACCGAGGCGGATCTCGACGCGGCGCCGAAGCTGAAGGCCATCGGCACCTACTCCGTGGGCGTGAACCACCTGCCTGTGAAGGCCTGCCAGGCCCGCGGCATCGCCGTGGTGAACACGCCCGGCGTGCTGACGGACGCCACCGCCGACATCGCCCTCGCCCTGCTGATGGCCGTGACCCGCCGCGTGGTGGAAGGCGAGGCGCTCGTGCGGTCCGGCGCGTGGAAGGGCTGGGCGCCCGACCAGCTGCTGGGCCTGGGTCTCTCGGGCAAGGGCTGCGGCATCCTTGGCAGCGGCCCCATCGGCCAGGCCTTCGCCCGCCGCGCCCAGGCCCTGGGCATGACACCCTTGTTCTGGGACCGCGAGGGCCGCGGCGGCGAGGTGGATTTCGGCGTCGGCAAGGCCCCGCGCCTGCCCCTGGTGGACCTGCTCCCGAAGAGTCTCGTGCTGTCCCTCCATTGCCCGCTGACAGACCAGACCCGCGGCATGCTGGACCGCGTCGCGCTGGAGAAGCTGCCCCAGGGCGCGGTGATCATCAACACCGCGCGCGGCGGCATCATGGATGAGAACGCCGCCATCGACCTGCTGGAATCGGGCCGCCTCGGCGGCGTGGGCCTGGACGTCTACGAAGGTGAACCGCGCCTCAATCCGCGTTGGTTGAAGGCGCCCCGTGCCGTGCTGCTGCCCCACCTGGGCTCGGCCACGGTCGAGACCCGCGGCGCCATGGCGCAGCTCCTTTGCGACGGACTCGCGGCGGCGCTGGCTCCATCGCGGTGATACCCTGGACTCCCTCACGAGGCATCCCATGGCACGCCCCTGGATCAAGCTGCTCGACCCGGACCTGACGGCCATCAAGACCGCGGCCGGAACGTCGTTTGCTGACCGCCTCAAGCTGGCTCGCGCCCTCAACGGCCGCGCCCGGCACACAGAGGCCCAGGAGATCCTGGACCAGCTGCTGGTCGAGGACCGCTCCCACGCGGAGGCCTGGTTCGAACGCCTGCTCTGCTTCAGCGACACCGCCGAGGAGGAAGAGGGCCAGGAGCTGCTGGCCCAGCTCGAATCCCTCCGGGATGAGCACCCCGAGTGCGGCGGGCACCTGCGCAACCTGGGCTACCTGCGCCTTCTCCTCCAGGACATCGACGGGGCGGAACTCGCCCTCCACCAGGCCCTCGCCCTCGACGGCCAGGATCCCAAGGCCCTCGAGCTCACGGGCCTCGTGCACCTGCATCGCGGCCAGGCCGCGGAGGCCAAGGCCTGGCTGCTGAAGTCCCTCAGCCTGCGGCCCACGGATCCCCGCACCCTGCGTCTGCTCGCCATCGCCATGGACCAGCTCTCCGACTGGAGCGGCGCCGAGGCGCAGCTGGTGGCCGCGCTCCAGACGGACGGGTCCTACTACTGGGGCTGGCACGCCCTCGGCGAGATGCTACTCAAGCGCGGCGAGCTCGCGGAAGGCCTGCGCTGCATCCAGCGGGCC
Organism: Geothrix mesophila; assembly: GCF_022808835.1. Taxonomy (NCBI): domain Bacteria; kingdom Pseudomonadati; phylum Acidobacteriota; class Holophagae; order Holophagales; family Holophagaceae; genus Geothrix; species Geothrix mesophila. Next base: position 110,496 of record NZ_JAKZLD010000001.1, on the reverse strand, counting down.
CGCAGCCTGCACGTGTGCGATCCGGCCAGCTACTTCATCCTCGCGGAGATCTTCAGCGAGCAGGGGCATCTGGAGCTCGCCCAGGGCCAGCTCCACACGCTGATGCTCCTCGCGCCCCCCGCGCCGGTGCTGGCGGAGGCCCAGGCCCTGCTGGGCGAGCTGAAGCGCGACATGGGGGACCGCGAAGGCGCCGTTTCCTACTTCAGCCTCGCCACGGAGACCGATCCGGAGGCCGCGAACCCCTGGGCCGCGCTGGGCGACATGGCCCGCGAGGAATCCCGCTGGGAGGACGCGCTCCGCTGCTACCGCGAGGCCATGATGCGGGAGCCCGATGCTGCGGATCTCCAGGTCCAGCTGGGCTATGCCCTCATCGAGACCCGGCAGGGGCCCGCCGCCGAGCAGGCGTTCCTGAAGGCCCTGGAGACGGATCCCGGCGAGTACAGCGCCTACCTCGGCCTGTCCGAGGTCTACCGTTTCGCCAACCGCCCCGAGGACCAGATGGGCATGGTGGACCAGGCCATGGCCCTCGCCCCCGATGACTCGGATGTGTGGAACGCCCGGGGCGTGGCCCTGGAAGTCGCGGGACGCCTGACGGAGGCCACGGAGGCCTATGAGAAGGCCCTGGCCCTGGAGCCCAGCCATCGCAAAGCGGCCAACAATCTCGGCTTCGTGCTGGAGAAGCGCATGGACCAGGGTGAGCCCGAGCTGCGGCATCGCGCCCTCGAAGCCTGGAAGCAGCGGCTGCTCATCTGCCGGGACGCGGGCCAGAGCATGAAGATGGCCACCGAGCATCTCACCAAGCTGGGCGTGGGGGAGGAGACCCTCCGCGAATGGCTGCGGCCCGAGTTCCTCGCGGCCGAGCTGGAAAGCTGACACACCGAAGTCACCCCAGCATTACCAGATAGTTACAAACCGACGGGGCACGTCTGTGGAAAAGCCTGTGGATTGATCCTTCCCGGGAGGGCTAAATCCTGTTCCTGGATGGACTTCGAGGGTGTTTTAATGTCGATTTGCGTCTATTCAAATTGAATCAAATCAATTTTTAAATTAAATACGTCTGACGGATCTGCCGGACAATTCCGATCCGGGGTTTTCCACAATTTACGCTTTCTTTCGCATTGACAGGCCGATCGCCCTTGCAGGGCATGGACCGGAGGGCGAAAAGGGGGTTCACCACCCATTCCGTCACACCGGATGCTCAGACCAGGGCCTCGGCCTCCCGGAGCTGGACGCTCACCAGCCGCGAGCAGCCCGCCTCTTCCATGGTGACGCCGTAGAGCGTGTCCGCGGCCACCATGGTGGGCTTCTGGTGGGTGATGACGATGAACTGGGTGTCGACCTTCATCTTCTGGACCATGGCGGCGAAGCGGCCCACGTTCGCCTCATCCAGCGGGGCGTCCACCTCGTCCAGCACGCAGAAGGGACTGGGCTTGAAGTGGAAGATGGCGAAGAGGAGCGAGATGGCCGTCAGCGCCTTCTCGCCGCCGCTCAGAAGTGTGAGGGCCTTGGCGCTCTTGCCCGGGGGCTGGGCGGTGATCTCGATGCCGCACTCCAGCAGGTTCTTGGGATCCTCCAGGCTCAGCTGGGCCTGGCCGCCACCGAAGGCCTCCCGGAACACCTCCTGGAATCGCGTGTTCACGAAGTCGAAGGCTTCCCGGAACCGCTCCTCGCTGGTGGCGTTGATCTCCTGGATGGTGGACTCCAGGTTGCCGATGGCCGCGGTGACGTCGGCTCGTTGTTCGTTCATGAAGGCCAGGCGGGTCTCCGCCTCCTCCAGTTCCTGGATGGCCAGGGGGTTCACGCCGCCCAGATCCATGCGCCGCCCCTGGAGCTCGTTGAGCCGGGTCTGGTGCACCAGCCCGCCCTCGGCCCAGGCCTCCCGCTCGGCCTCGGTGATGCCGGCCAGGAAGGCGGGGATCTCCAGCCCCAGGGCCAGCTCGACCTCCTTGGCCAGCGCCTCCTGGCTGCCCTGGACCTGCGCGCCATGGATGAGTACTTCCTGGTGCTGGGCCCGGGCATTCTCCAGGGCCTCCTGAAGCTCGCGGGCCGCCCGCTCCTGCACCCGGAGGGTCTCCTGGTCCAGCTCGAGGTGGGGCTGCGCCTCCTGGGCTTGGGCCTGCACCTCCTCCCGGTCCTTCAGCAGGCCCTGGGATTCCGCTTCCAGCTCGGCGAGGCGCTGGGCGCAAGTCTCCATGCGGCTGCCCTGCTCGGAGGCCTCCACCTCCAGGCGCTGCCGTTCGGCTTCCAGGTCGAAGCGGCCCCGCTGGGCCAGCTGAAGGTGCCGCTCGTGGCCGTCCCGCTCCGCCCAGGCCGCGTCACGGGCGCGCGCGACCTCGCCGCGCTGGTCCCGGCGCTCATCCAGTCGATGTCGCGCCTCGCGGACCAGATCCTCGGCCTGGCGGATGGCCTCTTCCAGGGCGGTGTCGTTGGCCTCCTCCGGGTGGGATTCCAGGTCCCGGAGCTGGCCCTGAAGACCTTTGATCTCGGCCTCGATCTGCTCCCACAGGGCGTCCGCCCGCTCGCTGGCCGCCCGGATCTCCGACAGCTGGTTCAGCAGCGAGGTCCGCTGCGCCTTCAGGGTGTCCGCCCGCCGCCGGAGGGCCCGCAGGTCCTCGTCGATCTCGACGGACCGCGCCCGGGCGGCGCGGCTGTCGTCGCCGCCCCTGCCCCGCCGGGTCTCCAGGTCCTCGATGCGATCCAGCAGGGCCTCGCGGGTGGCCTTGGCCTCCTCCTGCTCCGCCCGCAGCTTCAGGGGAGAGGCGGCGGGGGCGGACACGCCAAGCTGCACGGGGCCGAAGGGCAGGCGCACGAAGGCGGGCGAGACGAAGGCCAGGTCCGGATGGGCTGCTGCCAGTGCGGGCAGGGCCGCGTCGGCGCATCGGAAGGCCCGGCCCAGCAGGGCGCCGAGCGGACGGTTCGACCCCGTCCACCTGAGGTGGTCCCGCAGGGCTTCGCAACCCTCCGGGACGGGCGGCAGGTCCCCCTTGTCCTCCAGGGCCAGCAGCAGATGGCCCGGAGCCTCGGCGGCACGGCCCGCCAGGGACGCCTCGACGGCCAGGACCTGGAGCCAGTTGCCCAGCAGCCGCTCCAGATCCGGCCGCAGGGCCTCGTCCACCGTGAGCAGATCCACCAGCGTCTGGGGGCGGACACCCTGTTCCCGCAGCCAGGCGAGCCCCTTCTGCAATTCCGCCTCGCCGAAGCTCTTGGCCAGCAGGTCGGAGATCTGCCGCAGGCGCCGTTCGGCGGCGTCCAGCTCCGCCTCGGCCCGATGGTGATCCTGGGCCAGGATGCGCTGGGCTTCCTCCAGCTGCTCGGCCCGACGGCGCTGATCCAGCGAAGCTTCCTCGGCCTGCTCGAGCTGGGACAGCAGCCCCTCCAGCGCCCGCTCCACCTGGCCCGACTCGGCCTCGAGGCTTTCCAGGCGCGGGGCGCGGACGGATTCCTCGTGGTTGAGGGTGTCCAGGCGGCCCTCCAGCTGGGCGATCTGCGTCTGGAGCCCCAGCCGCTCCTTCTGGCGGGCCAGGGCCTCCTTCTGGGAGTCGGCCTTCCGCTCGCGATGGGCATGGAGCTCCGCCTCCGCGTGGCGGAGGGCCCCCTGGGCGAGGGCCACGGCTTCCTCGGCCTTGGCCAGCTCTGCCTCCTGAAGCGCGAGGCGCTCGCCGGCCTCCTTCAGCTGGGCTTCCAGCGCGGTGAAGGAATCGCCGGATTCGGCCAGCCGCGCCACCAGCATCTGGATGTGCTCTTCCAGGCGGGCCCGCTGGTCCCGCGCCTCGGTCCTCCGGTCCTCCTGGAAGCTGCGCTCCTGGTCGGCCAGCTGAAGACGCTGGTCCAAACCGAGAATGGCGCTCGCCCGCTTGGCCTGGGCCTGCTGCCGCTCATCCACGGACAGGCGCAGGGCCTCCACTTCGGAGGCCTTCTCGGAGACCTGCGCCGTGAGCTCGGCCACCCGCCGCTCGACCTCGTCCAGGTGGTCCAGGATCCGCTGCTTGGCCTCCTCCAGTTCCACCGCCTTCCCCGCCAGCAGCACCCGCTGCGTGGCCTTGATCTCCGCGTCCAGTTCCTTAGCCTTCCGGGCGCGGGCCGCCTGGCGGCGGAGCGAATCCATCTGCTTGGTCAGCTCGTAGAGGATGTCATCCAGCCGCTGGAGGTTGCCGCGAGTCTCGTCCAGCCGCTTTTCCGCGTCGGCCCGGCGCAGCTTGTAGCGGGTGATGCCGGCGGCCTCCTCCAGCAGCAGGCGCCGGTCCTTGGGCTTGCTGCTGAGGATCAGGTCGATCTGCCCCTGCTGGATGAAGCTGTAGGCCCGGGTGCCCATGCCCGTGTCCAGCAGCAGGTCCTGCACGTCCTTGAGCCGTGCCTCCCGGCCGTTGATGCGGTACTCGCTGCCGGTGTCCCGGTAGAGGCGGCGCGAGATCGTCACCTCCCGCGTGGAGCCCGGCAAGGCGGGGTCCGGCATCTCCAGGGCCAGCTTCACCTCAGCCAGGCCCGTGGGCCGGCGCTGGGCCGTGCCCGCGAAGATCACGTCGGCCATCTCCGCGCCACGCAGCATGGAGGCCCGCTGTTCACCCAGCACCCAGGCCAGGCTGTCGGAGATGTTCGATTTGCCGCAGCCGTTGGGCCCCACGACCGCGGTCATGCCTCCTGGGAAACTGAGCTTCTGGGCGTCTGCGAAGGACTTGAAGCCATGGAGTTCAAGGGAGATCAGGCGCACGCGATCAGCGCTCCAGGAGAAGGGGTGGGGAACATCTGCCTCCATCATTCCATATCAGACGTGCTGTCCGTCCCTTGGGAATCCGGAGCAGGCCCGTTAGACTCGATTCCTTCCCCTGTCCTGTCAGGAGCCGTCTGTGCATCCCCTCCGTTTTCTCCTGTGCGACCCGGCCACGGACGCCCGGTCGGGAGCGCCGTGCCCGAAACGCAGGGCCGGAAACGCGGGGGCAAGGCCATGAGGTTGCCCTTCCTCCAGGCCCCTGCGACGACCCTGGTGTGGCTGGAAGCCCATCGCATCCACGCTGGCCTCCACCGGCGCACCCTTTCAGGCCCCCCCACGGAGGATCAGCTGGCCCAGGCCCTGTCCTCCCTGCCCCAGGGCCCCACGCGCTGGGTGCTGGACGACCTCTGGACCCCATCGGTCCTGATGAGGGACCTGGCCGAGCTGCCCAAGGGCGCCGAGGCCCAGGAGGCCTTCTTCCGGTGGCGGTTCAACCAGACCCTCGCCCTGGAAGAGCCCCACTTCGTCCAGGCCCTGGAGATCGAGCCCGGCATCTGGCTGGCCTCGGGGATCCGTGAGGAATTCCGCGAGACCCTCCTCCAGCTGGGCCTCCGCCTCGACCGGAACCTGCACGGGCTCGTGCCGCGCTGGCTGCACCTCTACAACCTGCTGGCCCCGTCGCTGGAACTCCCGGGCATGCTCCTCTCCCTGAGCCCTGCCGGCCAGGGCCGTTACGCCGGCACCCTGGTGGCCTGGGGACGCACCCTCTGCCTGCTCCGCCAGTGGACGGAACCCCTGGATCCCCAGGCCTGGAACGAAGAGCGCATCACGCCCAGCGCCGCCTTCCTCCAGCGGGAATCCCGGACCCCGCAGAGCCTGGCGGTCTGGGGCGCTCCGGCGTGGCCTGACACGGGCCTCCCCACGCGCATCCTGGATGACCGGTTCGCCTTGGTGGAGACGTCCTGATGGCCGTTCCCGTCCTCCACCTCAATCTGGCGCCCCGGCCAACCCTGTGGCGGCAGCACCATCGCGCCCTCGGCTGGGCCGCCCTCGGCCTCGGCGGCGCGTTCCTCCTCGGCTCTCTGGGGCTCACCTGGCGGGTCTACCACCAGGCCAGCCGCGCGGGCCGCGACGCCGTGAGCCTGACGGAGGAGACCCGGCGGGCCGCGCGTTCCGAAGCCCAGATCCAGGCCGCCCTCCAGAGCATGGATGCCACCCGCGAGCAGGCCCGGTGGAAGCTGGCCGAGCGCATCCTCCAGGAGCGGAGCCTGCCCTGGTCCCGCGTCACCGCGGAACTGGAGCAGTGCATGGCCCCGGGCATGCGGCTGAAGAGCCTCCAGCGGACCCGGGGCAACGGCCAGCAGGTGGTGATGAAGCTCAAGGCCGAGGCCCAGAGCCGCGTGGCGGAGGCCGCGTTCGTGGATGCGCTCAGGACGGCTCCCGTCTTCTCCGAGGTGATCCTGGAGCGCGAATCCGAGCGCCAGGGCGGCGGCTGGGACTTCGAGCTGAGCGTGCCCGCCGCGGCCGTGCCCCCGCCCTTCGAGCTGCGCCCCGTGAAGACCGGCCCCGCCTCCACCGCCCCGGCGACCCCGCCCAAGCCGGCAGCCCCGCCCAAGCCGGCAGCCGCCGCGCCACGCCCGGCGCCCGCGCCTGCGGCTCCGGGGGCCGCGCGCCTCACGCCCCCGCCGATCGCACCCGCCACTCCCCTGGCGCCGCGTGACAAGGCCGGGGCCCAGACTCGCCCCATACCGGTGCCGAACGACGACGAGGAAGCGCGTCCGCCCAGAGGCTCGCGCCTGTCGAGGAGGCCCCCCCGATGAACAGCCCCCTCCGCGCAAGCCGACTTCGCCTGGGGCTGGGCATCCTGGGACTGGCCCTGGGCCTCGGCGTGGCGATCTTCCTGCTCCCGGACGCTTCCCAGCAGCGGTCCCAGAAGGTCAAGGCCAAGCAGGAGGCCGAGCGCAACCGGAACCAGCAGGTGCAGCAGCTCCAGGAACTCCAGCAACTGGCCGACCGGATCCGCCGGGGACAGGAGACCCTCGAGAACCTGGAGGCCCGCCTGCCGCGCGGCTCCGCCGGCGAGCTCCAGTGGAACCTCAGCAAGACTTTGCACGAGCTGGCCAAGAAGCATGACCTGCGACTCCAGATGGTGAAGTACGGCCTGCCCAGCCGGGAGGGAACCCGCGGATCGGATCTGGAAGCCGTGGACGTGGAATTCGTCGCCGTCGGCATCTACGCCAACCACAAAGCCTTCATGCTCGACCTCGAGGGGTCCGGGCTTCCCTTCGCCGTGAGGGACGGCCGCCTGGAGGAAAGCCCCGAAGGCGCCCGCATCGACATCGTGCTGCGCGCGTTCCGCAAGGCCGGCGCCCCGGATCGCGAGGAGGAGGCATGACCACCCCGGCCCGCGCCTTCGACTTCCAGGCCATGGTCCAGGAGCTCCGGGCCAACCGCCGCACCCAGGCCGCCCTCGTGGCCTTCGCCCTGGTCCTTGCCTTCGCCCTCTACACCATCCTGGCCCCCGAGGCCCCCCGGACCCGGCGCGCGACGCCCGCGGGAACGGGGCCGAACCTGGACCCACGCCAACTGGCGGGGCTGAGGAAGCTCCCGGACCTGGCCGCCCTCGACCGGGCGGGGGAACTTCCTCCCGGGGCCAAGGTGCAGCGGGACCTCTTCCTTTTCGAGGCCCCTCCGCCACCGCCCAAGCCCGTCAAGCCGCCCCCACCTCCGCCGCCCCCCACGCCCGAGGAACTGGAGCGCCAGCGGCTGGCCCAGGAGAAGGCCGCGGAGTTCGCCGGCAGGCCTCAGAACCTCCGCTACCTCGGCTTCTTCAAGGGCAACCCCGCCGGCCTGGTGGGCGCCTTCATGAAGGGCGAGGAACCCGTGACCCTGGTCCAGGGAACCCTCGTCGGGGACCGCTGGAAGCTCGTGTCCATCCTCGAGACCCGGGCTGAGTTCCAGAACACCAAGTATCCAGACCTGCGGATGGTCCTGGAGGCTCGCGATGCCTCCGGCGGCGCACCCGTCAATCAATTCTGATCCGAAGGATGCCACCGATGCCGCTCTCCTCCTTCGCACCCGCCCGCAAGATCATCGCCGCCGCCGCGATGCTGCTCCTGGCCCTCGGCTGCAGCCTCCACAAGGCCAACCAGGCCTATGACGAAGGCCGCTACGACGATGCCGTGGCCTCCTACCGCGAGGTCCTGCGCCGAGATCCCTCGAACACCAAGGCTCGCATCGGCATCAAGCGGGCCTCCCAGCGTGCGGCGGAAGGGCATATCGCCCTCGCCCGCCAGGCGGAACAGCGGGGCCTGACCGATACCGTGCTGACGGAAGTCAAGAAGGCGCTGGTGCTGGATCCCGACAACCAGATCGCCCAGGACTGGCTGATCCGGCTGGAGCAGAAGGCCGCCCAGGACAAGGCCGAGGCCGATGCCGCCGATGACCTCGAGCTCTTGAAGGCCAAGGCCGACACCGTGAACGCCGTCCAGCTGAATCCGCGGTCCCTGGAAGGCCTTGATCTCAACTTCAGCCGCCGGACCAGCCTGCGCGAGATCTTCGCCACCCTCAGCCGCGCTTCGGGCGTGAACATCATCACCCACTCGTCGTTCCAGGATCAGAACATCTCCATCGACCTGCGGGGCCTGCCCTTCCAGCGCATCCTGGACACCCTGATGCTGCAGAACGACCTGTTCTACAAGGTGATCGACAAGAACACCATCATGGTCTTCAAGGCCACCCCGCAGAACCGCGACCTGTACGAGAACCAGCTCCTCAAGACCTACTACCTGTCCAACGCTGATCCCACGGAGCTGCGCTCGACCCTCACCACGCTCAACCCCCAGCTCCGGGTGTTCACCGACAAGCGCATCAACGCCATCATCGTGAAGGCCAAGCCCCTGGAGCTGGCCGTCGTGGACCAGGTGATCCGCAGCCTGGACAAGGCCAAGGCCGAGGTCATGGTCTACATGGAGCTGATGGAAGTCACGGAGAACAGCCTGGAGCAGGTGGGCCTGCTCCCGGTGATCAACGCCTCCGACACCTCCGGAACCTTCCGCCTGGGCGCCACCACGGTGAACAACACCTCGGGCATGAACACCAACTCCGGATTCACCAAGATCCACACCGCCGACATCCGCGTGCTCTTCCCGAACCTGGCCCTGGACTTCCTGAAGGGCAACGGTGACGCCCGCCTGGTGGCGAGCCCGAACGTCCGGGTGCTCTCGGGCGAGACCGGCGAGGTGAACATCGGCGAGAAGATCTCCACCACGCAGAGCCAGCTGTCCCTGCCCACCACGGGCACCACCAGCACCACCTCCACCTCGTCGCTCCTGGGCGGCGTGGGCCAGACCTCCTTCTCCTACGAGGACGTGGGCGTGAAGATCAAGGTGGAGCCCCGCGTCCACCACAACGGTGAGATCACCCTCAAGATCAACAGCCTCGTCACCACGCTGAAATCCGGCTCCACGCCGGGCCGACCGGACCTCGGGAAGCGGGAGATCATCACCTCCGCCCGACTGCGCGATGGCGAAACCGCCATCTTCGGCGGCCTGCTGAAGGACGAGGAGCAGAAGAGCCTCCAGGGCATCTGGGGCCTGGCCGACATCCCCCTCATCGGCCGCCTGACCGGGAACACCCGCAACAGCAAGGCGAAGACCGACGTGATCCTCACCATCCGCGCCGTGCTGGTGCGGAAGCCGGTGCTCACGGAGCAGGATCTCGCCGCGTTCAACCCCGATGACGCCGCGTCCCAGACGGGGATGTTCGCCCCCAAACCCGCCAAGCCCACCAAACCCATTCCCGCAGGAGCCACGGCCCCTGTGCCCGCTCAGCCCGCCCTCACGCAGCCCGGTTCCTCCGCCGCTCCCGCTGCGCCGGTGCCGGTCCCCCCCGCGCCTTCCACCGCGATCCAGGAGAAGAAGCCCGATACGCCTCCCGTCGATCAGGCCGCTCCCGCCGCCTCTGATCTGGTGATCTTCATGACGCCGGTGGCCTCCGAGATCAAGGTCGGGGAGCGTGTCCAGATCGGTCTCACGGTCAGCGGCGGCAAGGGCCTCAGCTCGGGCCAGGTGGAGCTCCGCCTGCCCGCGGGCCTGAAGCTCGGCTCGGTGTCCCCTGGTGATTTCATCACCACGGAAGGCGGCAGCCTGGAACAGGTCCCGGGGAAGGACGGCACGCTGAAGCTCGTCTTCAAGCGCAACAGCCCCGAGGTGGACAGCGGACAGCTGGCCACCCTCGAGCTGACGGGCCTCACCCCCGGCAACGCGCCAGTGCTCATCCAGAGCGGGCAGTTCCTGGCGGGCACCAGCCCCATCTCCGGGCGCTGGTCCAACGCGCTTGTGACGGTGCAGTGAGCCGCCAGGGGGGATTCACCCTGCTGGAGCTGGTGGTCACGGCCACCGTGCTGCTGATCCTCGCCTCTGTGACCGTGCCGTTGGCCCGCAACGGCCTCAAGCGCGAGAAGGAGCTGGAGCTGCGCCGGGACCTGCGCGAGATGCGGCTGGCCATCGACGAGTACAAGAAGCAGGCGGACCAGCAGAAGATCAAGGCCCCGCCGGCGGAGGCCAACGGCTATCCCGAGAGCCTGGAGGTCCTGGTGGAAGGCGTTCCCGCGGCCGGTTCCCTCAGCCGCAAAGTGCGCTTCCTCCGCCGCGTCCCTGTGGATCCCTTCACGGGGAAGGCGGAATGGGGCCTCCGGAACACCAACGACGACGCCAACAGCTCCAGCTGGGGCGGTGGTCACGTCTACGACGTCTACAGCCTCGCGCCGGGGACCGGCATGAACGGCATCCCCTATCGCGAGTGGTAGGGGCTCTGCCGAGAATCACTGTTGCCTCGAAGCGTGGACCACGCTAGGCTTGGTGTTCGGCATGACCGGAACCTGCGGGGCCCGGGACGCTCTTTCAAGCGGATATGGCGGAATTGGTAGACGCGCTAGTTTCAGGTACTAGTGTTCACAAGACGTGGGGGTTCGAGTCCCTCTATCCGCACCATTTTCTCGCCGGCGTCGCCGGCAAGAAAATGGTCGTTGAAAACAAACGGGCACCTGGCCTCTCCAGGTTCGACCCATCCTCGGTACGGGACTGAGGAACGGGTGACGGGCGATCCCCCGAAAAGGAGCCGACATGGCCCTGAACGTGGAACAGAAGAAGATCATCATCGACGACTACAAGCAGCACGAGTCGGACACCGGTTCGCCCGAGGTGCAGGTCGCGATCCTGACCAAGCGGATCAACGACCTGACCGAGCACTTCAAGACCCACACCAAGGACTACCACAGCCGCCGCGGCCTCATGATCATGGTCGGTCAGCGCCGCCGCCTGCTCGACTACCTCAAGAAGAAGAGCAAGGAGCGCTACGCCACGCTGATCGAGCGCCTCGGCCTCCGTCGGTAGGGAAGGCTTCTTCTCCCAAAACGCCCGCGCAAGCGGGCGTTTTGCTATGTTCAGAAGATGGACCTGAAGCCCCTGCCCCGGCCCGAGCATCCGGACCCGTACACGGTCACGGGCCGGCGGTTCATCTACGACTCGCCCTGGATCCGCATCCGCGAGGACCGCTTCCGCCACCGCCGGGGCGCCGAGGGGCGCTACGCCGTCTGCGGGTTCCATCGCACCGCCTGTGGGGTTCTGGCGCTGGACGACCAGGATCGTGTGGTGCTCGTGGGCCAGTGGCGATATCCGCTGGAAGCCTATTCCTGGGAGATCCCCGAGGGCGGCGGCGACGTCTCCGAGAGCCCCTTCGAGGCCATGCGGCGGGAGCTGGCGGAGGAGGCCGGCCTCGCGGCCCAGGTGTGGGAGCCCCTGGCCTTCTTCCACACCAGCAACTCCTCCACGGAAGAGGAGGCCTTCCTCTTCCTGGCCACGGACCTCAGTTCCGCCGAGGGTCACCATCCCGAGGACGACGAGGAGCTGATGCTCCACCGCGAGCCCTTCCAGGACTGCCTCCGCCGCGTGCTGGCCGGAGAGATCACGGACAGCCTCACGGTGGTGGCGCTGCTGGCCCTCCATGGACGGCGGACCGGCGTGGCGGTGGCCCTGGATCCGGCGCTGGTGGAGCGCTTCTTCCAGCGACCCCAGGACCATCCCTCCGCCGGTCGGGCCCGCTGGCGGGAGCTGGACACGCCATGATCCTCACCCTGCACCCCGAGACGCCCCAGGTGCGTCATCTCGAGCGCCTCGCGGAGCTGCTGCGGAAGGACGGCGTCATCGCCTACCCCACGGACACGCTGTTCGGGCTGGGCTGCCTGGTGTCCCACAAGAAGGCCGTGGACCGCATCCACCAGCTCAAGGGCCGCGACCCCAAGAAGCCCATGTCGATCATGTGCTCGGACATGGAGATGCTCTGCCGCTACGCCCGCCACCTGGACACGCCCACCTTCCGCATCCTCAAGCAGCTGCTGCCCGGGCCCTACACCGTGCTCCTGCCCGCCAGCCGCGAAGTGCCGCGCTACCTCCAGAACAAGCAGGTGGTGGGCCTCCGCATCCCGGACCAGCCCTTCTGCCACGCGCTGGTGGCGATGCTCGGCGAGCCCATCATCACCACCAGCGTCGCCCTGCCGGACCAACCCATCCTGAACACGGCCTGGGAGATCGAGGAAGAGCTGGGCCACGCCCTGGACATGGTGGTGGACTGCGGCCAGCCCCTGGGCATCCCCAGCACCATCCTGGATCTGAGCGGCGAGGAGCCCGTCCTCCTGCGCGAAGGCGCGGGGGCCTGGCCTATCTAGGCGATCCGGCCTTCTCCTCCGCCTTCTTGCGCAGGGCCTGATATTCCTCGTCGCTGAGGAGGCCGTCGCGCCGGAGGCCCTCGATGCGGCTGAGGGCGCCCTGCAGGTCGAAGGCGGCGGCCCCGGCGGGTACAGGCTTGGCGACGGCGGGCGCCGGCAGGGCGGGAGGGGCGGGTGTGGGAGCGGGCGCCTGAACGGGTTTGGCCGCTTCCTTCGGTGCCGCGGGGACGGCGAGCAACCGTCCCAGATCCTCGCTCCAGCGCTCGAAGCGGCCCGGGATGTAATCGGGGGCTCCGCTTTCGAGCGTGTCGTGGAACGCGCCCAGCAGCTCGCCCGTCTTCCCGTCCACGAGCTTGAGGTCGAAGGACAGGGCGACCCGGCCCGCGGCCATGTAGTCATCAGCCTGGCCGATGGCGTCCACGATCCGCCCCACCAGGTGGACGTCGCCGGTGGTGGCCGAGACGGGCACGCTTCCCTTCAGGCCCCGGCGGAGGCCCCGCTCCAGGGCTGCGAGAAGAGCCCCTTCGACCCGGGTCAGGAAGGTCTGGTCCTTGAGATCCCGCTTGCCCAGGACCCACGCGGGCGCCTCCCAGGATCCCAGCTGGACCGCCCTGCCCCGCAGGTCCAGGCCGGGCTTCAGCCACTGGAAGCCCAGGGCTTTCGACGGCTGGAACGCGGCTCCAGGGCCGAACCAGGCGGGATCGAGCCGCCCGCCGTCCAGACCTCCGGCCTGGGCCGAGAGAAGGGCGGGGACCAGCAACAGCAGGGCGGCGGACGGTCGCATCAGCACTCCGGCAGGTTCACCGTGAAGTCTAGCGGCATTTCGAGCACGTTCACGGCAAGGCCGCCCCGGGCCGTCTCCTTGTACTTGCTCTTCATGTCGGCCCCGGTGTCGCGCATGGTCTTGATGACCTTGTCCAGGCTCACGAAGTGGTGGCCGTCGCCGTGCAGGGACATGCGGGCGGCGTTGATGGCCTTCACGCTGGCCATGGCGTTGCGCTCGATGCAGGGCACCTGCACGAGGCCGCCGATGGGATCGCAGGTGAGGCCCAGGTTGTGCTCCATGCCGATCTCCGCGGCGTTCTCCACCTGGTCCGGCGTACCGCCCATCACCTCGGCCAGGGCTCCGGCGGCCATGGAGCAGGCCACGCCCACCTCGCCCTGGCAGCCCACCTCGGCGCCGCTGATGGAGGCATTCTCCTTGTAGAGGGCGCCGATGGCCCCGGCCGTCAGGAGGAACCGCGCCACCCCTTCGTCCGTGGCTCCCGGCACGAAGCGCCGGTAGTAGTGCAGGACGGCGGGGATGATGCCCGCGGCGCCGTTGGTCGGAGCCGTCACCACGCGGCCCCCGGCCGCGTTCTCCTCGTTCACCGCCAGGGCGTAGAGGCTCACGAAATCCAGGGCCGTGAGGGGATCCTTGAGGCCCGCCTCCGGAGATTCGGTCAGGCGCCGGTACAGCGCGGGTGCGCGGCGAGGCACCTTCAGGCCACCGGGCAGCAATCCCTCAGTGGCGCAGCCGCGCCGCACGCAGGCCTGCATCACCGACCAGAGCTCCTGGAGGTCCGACCAGATCGCCGTCTCGGAGCGCCAGGTCCGCTCGTTCGCCAGCATGATCTGGCTGATGGGCAGGCCCTGCGCCCGGCAGTGGCCCAGCAGGTCCTTGGCCGTGTGGAAGGGGAAAATCGGCTCCGGGCCGGCGGCCACCTGCACCGGAATGCCTTCCTCCACCACGAACCCGCCGCCCACGGAGTAGTAGACCTGGGCGCGGAGCACCCCGCCGGTCGCGTCCAGGGCCGTGAAGCGCATGCCGTTCGGATGAAAGGGCAGGCTCTTGTGGAGCAGGTGCAGATGGTCCGCCTCGCGGAACGGGACTTCTCGCCTCCCGAGAAGGGCCAGCCGTCTGGACTCGCGGACCTTCGCTACCAGGCCCTCCACGGCCTCCACATCAACCTCTTCCGGGGTCTCTCCCAGCAGGCCGAGGATCACCGCCTTGTCGCTGCCATGGCCCCTGCCCGTGGCGCCCAGGCTGCCGAACAGCTCCACCCGCACCTCCTCTGTGGCCTCGAGCAGACCCGAGGCCTCCAGCCCGAGGGCGAAGCTGCGGGCCGCCCGCATGGGCCCCACGGTGTGCGAGGAGCTCGGCCCGATGCCGATGCGGAAGAGATCGAAGACGGACAGCACCATGCCCCATTGTCCCGCGACCGGCAATCAATCGATGCGGTAATGGCAGCCGCGGCTTTCGGGGTTCTGGAGGGCTGCGTTGAGGATCAGGCGGGCGCAGAGGATGCCACTGCGCAGCTCCAGCAGCTCCCGGCTGAGGGGGGTTTGGTGGTAGAAGCGCTCGATGCGGTGGGCCAGGTAGTGCAGGTCCGACCTTGCCCGTTCCAGGCGGGCGCTGCTGCGGACGATGCCCGCGTAGTTCCAGAGGGTGCTGCGGATGAGGCGCCAGTCCTGGTCGATGAGGAGGGGGTCGGTCTCCTCCGGTTCCTCCGGCATGCGCCAGGCGGCCAGCTCGCCGGGATCCGGATCCACGGTCTCCCGCAGCTCCCGCGTGGCGGCGTCGGCGCTGTGGAAGCCCCACACCAGGCCCTCCAGCAGGCTGGTGGAGGCCAGGCGGTTGGCGCCATGGAGCCCCGTGCAGGCCACCTCTCCGGCGGCGAAGAGGCCCGGCAGGCTGGTGCGGCCCTCCAGATCCACCAGCACGCCGCCGCAGAAATAGTGGGCGGCGGGCACCACGGGGATGGGGTGGCGATGGGGATCGATGTCTTCGGCGCGGCAGGCCGCCATGATCGTGGGGAAGTGTTCGTCCAGGTCCAGCCTCGCCGCCACCGGGGCCAGATCGAGGTAGGCGCAGGATTCCCCGCTGACCGCCATCTCCTGGAAGATCGCCCGGCTCACCACGTCGCGGGGCGCCAGCTCCATCTGATCCGGGGCGTACTTGGACATGAACCGCTCGCCCTTGCGGTTGAGCAGCTGCGCCCCCTCGCCCCGCAAGGCCTCGGTCAGCAGCGTCCGCGGCTTCCCGGGAACGTACAGGGTGGTGGGATGGAACTGGAGATACTCGCAGTTCACGATGCGCGCGCTGGCCCGGTAGGCGGCCGCCAGGCCGTCTCCCGTGGCGCCGGGGGGGTTCGTGGTGTGCAGGTAGAGGTAGCCCAGGCCGCCGGTGGCCAGGATCGTGCGGCGGGCCAGGAGGCCTTCCACCTCGCCCGTGGTGGGGTCGAAGAGGTAGGCGCCGTGGACGCGGATGGGCTCATAGACCCGCACCGGACTGAGGCTGTGGTGGGGGCTGGTGATGAGGTCCACCAGGCAGAGCCCCTCCCGCAGGCGGATGTTCGGGTGCTTCCGGACGGCCTCGCTGAGCGCCGTCTGGATGGCCAGCCCGGTGGCGTCCTTGGCGTGGTAGATGCGCCGAGCGCTGTGGGCCGCCTCGGCCGTGGGATCGGGGGTCCCGCCGGTCCCGAGGTCGAAGGGCACGCCCAGCCGCTCCCAGAGGAAGCTCCGGCAGAGTTTCGGGCCCTCCTCGGCCAGCTGGCGCACGGCCGCGGACCGGCAGAGGCCCGCGCCTGCGGCCTCGATGTCCGCGGCCAGCAGGTCCGCGGAGTCGCCTTCCTCTGGCGGCGGCTGGCCGATGATGCCGCCCTGGGCCCAGGCGGTGTTGCTGCCGCCCAGCTCGTCCTTGGCCACCAGCACCACGGAGATGCCCTGATCCGCCGCGCGCAGGGCCGCGGAGCAGCCCGCGATCCCCGCGCCCAGCACCAGCAGATCGACCCCATCCTTCATGCCAGCTCCCAGGTAGGGCGATCCAGGGCCCACAAGGCCGACAGGTCCCCGCCATCCTTCGTGCGCCTTCCATGGTCCAGCCGCCGCACCGTCAGGTCCAGCGCAACCTCGGCCCGCACCTCGCCCCAGGGCGTGGGAACGCGCCCGCCGCAGGCCTCCAGGCGGCCGACGGCCTCCTCCCACAGGGCCACCATGCCCGGCAGGTTGTGCTGCTGGAGGTGGTGGTATCCGCCCGTCAGCAGGATGAGCCCCTGGAGCTGCCCCTTCAGGTCGCCCTCCGCCGCGTCCCACAGCGGTTCCAGGGCGTCGTGGCACTCGTGGTAGAGGCCGTGGTTGAAGAGGGACACGCCGCAGGCCAGCGGGTACCGGGCGCCCAGGGGCAATGGCGTGAGGGCGGCCAGCTGCCAGCCGCAGCGAAGACTCACCAGCGGACCCCAGGCGCCCCAGGCCGCAGCCGGACGCCAGCCGGTGGGACCGGCTTCCGCCGTGTCCGGCCAGGCCGCCCGGTGAGCCTTCCAGGCGGCCACTGGATCGTGATGGCCCAGGGCGCTCAGCATGCGGGCGGCGTGAGTCAGCAACTCAGCCTCGGGGAGCCCGTCGGGATGAGCCTTCCGCAGGCCCGGCGCGCCGAGGATCGTGGGCCAGACCAGGACCTGGCGGGCCTCCGGATCGCCCAGGGCCGCCTCCATGCGGGCCTGGAAGAAACGCTGGATCTCCAGGGGAAGCCGGGGCTGGCGCTGCCAGAAGGGGGTGCGATTGCAATCGTCGCTCATGGTTCCACCAGCAGCCGGAGGGCCAGCCCGCCCCGGTCGTTCTCATCCACGCCAGCCCACTGGCACCCGGGAATTCGCCCCCTCAGCACCTTCCGGGGATCGCCCTGCTGGTGCGCCAGGATCCAGCGGGCCACCAGGCCGCGGTACTTCTTCGAGAAATGGCTGACGGCCTTTCCCCGGGCATCGAGAATCTCCACCGTATGGCGGGGGCGGGTCCAGTCCTTGAGCAGGTCGGCGGAATCGCCTGGGAGCAGCTCCCACACGGAGCCTTCCGGCAGCGCCTCCAGCTGCGCCAGAAGCGACTTCCGCCAGTGGGCCTTCAATCCCGGGATGGCCGCCAGCTTGAGCTTGTAGGGCGGCACGGGCTCATCGCCGCGCACCAGGCCCCGGAGGTTGGACAGGATGAACACCTGCCGCCAGGCCTCCGGTGGCAGCGAGGCCGCGTCTAGCGCCTGGAAGGCCACGCCGGTGTACCGGGACAGGGCGGGCAGCAGGGGCACAGGCCGCGCCAGCGCCAGCGCCTCGGTCCGGGCCCTGTCCAAGGCCAGGTCCTTCACGTCGAAAGCTTTCTTGAGGGCTTCCGGCGATCCGGTCCGGGCGAGGGCCAGCAACCGCTCTCGCACCCAGCGCTGGGCGGACGTCTCCGGCAGCTTCCCGCGGACCCCGCCGGAAGCCTTGTCCTCAGAAGGGGCGAGGAAGATGAGCGGCGCAAGGGTCATCGCTCCGCCACCCAGGCCTCGAGGGTCGTCAGGCGGAACCCCGCGAGCAGATCGCGAAGGTGCGTCCCGTGCCCCTTCAGGCCCGCGCTGTGGGCGAAGCGGTGGCCGAAGGGAGCTCCCGGCAGCTCCGGCTGCCCCTCGTCCAGCTCCCACGGGTGCACGGTCAGCGGGGTGCCGGCGTCATCGAGGGCCAAGGCCTCAAGCTCCCGGCGGACGAGGCTGAAGGGCAGCACCCGGGGGCCCCAGCCCCAGAGGGGCGAGCGCGGTGGACCGGACCAGAGGACGGGCGGCGGCAATTCCCATAGGCCTTCCACCAGCAGGTGGGGCCGCCGGGGCCAATGGGGATCGCCGATGACGGCAAGGGGCGCGCGACTGGAGTCGTAGCGGAATCCCAGTTCCGGCAGGTCCCGCCACCAGCCCTCGGCAGGGCCGCGAAGGCTCCACTCCGGGGCCCGATAGCCCACCACGGGCTGCCCGGTGAGATCCTCCAGCAGCGCCTTGCCGTCGCGCACCGAGGCGCGCCACTGCCCCCGATTCATCTCGAAGGCCCGGCGGTGCGTAAGCCCATGCAGGCCGACCCCGTGGCCTTCCGCCACGATGCGCCGCAGCAGCGCGGGGTGCCGGCGGGCCTGGTCACCCAGGCAGAACCAGGTGGCCTGGGCCCCCAAGTCCGCGCAGAGGGCCAGCGACAGCTCCGTGGCCTGCGGCAGGCGGCACTCGAAGCGGTCCAGGGCCTCGGGCTGGTCGTAGGGCGGGCAGCAGAGCTGGAACCAGTCCTCCCAGTCGAGGGAGAGCGGCAGGCGTGGGCTTCTCAGGTGAAGTTCCGTTCCGAGAGGCTGATGAACTCCAGGGAGAAGTCGTCGAGCTCGGTCTGGAACTGTTTCAGCTGGCCCTGGAAGAAGTTGTAGGCCATGAGCGCGGGAATGGCCGCCACCAGGCCGATGGCAGTGGCCACCAGGGCCTCGGAGATGCCGGGGGCCACGGTGGCCAGGTTGGCGTTGCCCGTGGCGCCGATGCCGCGGAAGGCGTCGATGATGCCCCACACGGTGCCGAAGAGGCCGATGAAGGGGCTCACCGCGGCCACCGTGGCCAGGCCGCCCAGGGACCGCTCGAGCCGTCCCATCTCCACCACGCTGGCCCGCTGGAGGCTGCGCTCCACGGCCTCCATGCTGCGGAGCTGGGGTCGCCCGTCCGGGCCCACCTGGCGGAGCTGGTAGGTGACCTCGCCGTAGCCGGCCACGAAGAGGCCCACCAGCGGGCTCATGGCGAACCGCTCCACCTGCTGTTTCAGGTCGCGCCAGTCCGTGGCCCGCTTGAAGGCGCCGCGGAAGCGCTCGGACACCTCGCGGCTACGGCGGTAGAGCAGCGCCTTCCGGATGATCACCACCCAGCTCAGGAGCGAGAAGGTGAAGAGGATCGCCAGCACGGACTTGGAGACGGGACCCGCATGGAGCATCACCTCCAGCAGGTTGACCTCATTGCCCGTGGGTGCCGCCAGGATCGCCATGCTGCTGCCTCCGTCCGGGAAATGATAGCAAGCGGGGATGCGGCTACACTGGATGCTTTGCGCGGGGACGCCATGCAGGTGCTGGTCATCGGATCGGGGTACGTGGGATTGGTGGCTGCCGCCTGTTTCGCTGAGGCGGGGCACCGCGTCCTCGGCGTGGATGTGGATGCCGCCAAGGTCGCCGCCCTCAGCCGGGGCGAATCCCCCATTTTCGAGCCGGGCCTGGACGATCTGCTCCGGAAGCATCTCGCGTCGGGCGCCCTGCGGTTCACCACGGACCTCAAGGAAGGCATCGCGGAGGCAGCTGCGGCCTTCATCTGCGTGGGCACCCCCCAGAGCGAGGACGGCAGCGCGGACATGAAGTACGTGCTGGCCGTGGCGGGCCAGATCGGCGGGGCCATGACTCTGCGCGCCGGGGATGCCGCCCCCCTCATCGTCGTGGACAAGAGCACGGTGCCAGTGGGCACGGCGGCGCGGGTCCACGCTGAAATCGCCTCCCACACGGATCGCGCCTTCGAAGTCGTAAGCAATCCCGAGTTCCTCCGCGAAGGCTCAGCCATCGGCGACTTCCTGGAACCGGACCGCGTGGTGGTAGGTTGCCGCACGGACCACGCAGAGAAGGTGATGAAGGGGCTCTACCAGTCCTTCCTGGACCGCAGCGGCGGCAAGTGGTTCCGCATGGATCCCCCCAGCGCGGAGCTCACCAAGTACGCGGCCAACGCCATGCTGGCCCTGCGCATCAGCTTCATCAACGAGATCGCCAACCTCGCCGAGTGCGTGGGCGCGGACATCGACCATGTGAAGACCGCCATCGGTGCCGACCATCGCATCGGCCCCGCCTTCCTCAACCCCGGTCCCGGCTTCGGCGGTTCGTGCTTCCCCAAGGACCTGCAGGCGCTCCTGAAGGTGGGCCGCGAGCACGGCCATCCCATGATGACCCTGGCCACCACGGTGGAGGCCAACCGGCACCAGAAGCAGGTGCTCCTCCGGAAGGTGAAGACCCACTTCGGCGTGAAGCCGGGCGTGCCCGCTCCCCTGAAGGGCAAGCGTTTCGCTCTGTGGGGCCTGGCCTTCAAGGCCAACACCGATGACATCCGGGAGAGCATGGCCCTGGAGCTCATCGACGGCCTGGTGAACCTGGGCGCGGACGTGGTGGTGCACGACTTCGCCGCCATGGAGGCCGTGAAGGCGAAGGTCGGCGACAAGGTCCGCTACGCCGAGACTCCGCTGGCGGCCTGCGACGGCGCGGACGCCCTGCTCATCGCCACCGAGTGGGCGGATTACAAGTCGGCCGACCTCGAGGCCGTGGCCAAGGCCCTCAAGTCACGTTGCATGTTCGATGGCCGCAACCTCTTCCGGCCGGAGGCCATGGAGGCCAAGGGCTGGACGTACCATTCCCTGGGACGCCGTTCCGTGGAGGTCAAATGACCCGCATCCGCCTGGAGGACATCGCCCACGCCCGCAGCGGCGACAAGGGGGACGGTTCCAACGTGGGCGTCATCGCCTATACGGAAGCCGGCTATCACCTGTTGCAACAGGAGCTTACGCCCGAGTGTGTCAAGCATCACTTTTCAACCATATGCAAAGGTAGTGTTGAACGCTTCGAGGTTCCTAACCTCAAGGCTCTCAACTTCATCCTGCACGACTCCCTGGGCGGGGGCGGCAGCGAAAGCGTGAAAACCGATGCCCAGGGCAAGACCCACGGGCAGGCCCTGCTTAGAATGGAACTCGACCTTCCGGCCGGCCTGACGCTGGCGGATCTCAGACCCTGAAGGGCATTCCCACCTCGCCAAGGAGCACCAACATGGGCAATCTCGGAATGATGGAAATCCTGCTGATCGGCATCGCGCTGCTGATCTTCTTCGGTCCCTCCCGCCTGCCGGAACTGGGCAAGAGCCTCGGCAAGGGCATCCAGGAATTCAAGAAGGCCAGCCGCGAACTGACGGATTCCGTGAAGGCGCCCGACCCCCCGCCGCGCGCCCCCCCTCCCTCCAACACCAACAATTCGTCCCCCCCCCCCCCCCCCCCCCCCCCCCCCCCCGCGGCGCCCCCCCTTCTCTCCCCGTTGAGGACCATGGCGCTTCCGGCCACGCCGCCCGACAAGATGAGCTTCTGGGAGCACCTGCAGGAACTGCGGGTGCGGATCGTCCGATCCCTCGGCATCGTGGCCGTGGGCTTCGCCATCACCTATGCCTACCGCTTCAAGCTCTGGGCCTGGGCGCAGAAGCCCTTCCTCGAAGCCATGGCGCGCCAGACAGGCAAGCCCGTCGGAAGCCTGGACCCCTTCGCCTTCACGGATCTCACCGAGCCCTTCTTCAGCATGATGCGGCTCTCGCTGTGGGCCGCGGCGGTGTTCTGCGCCCCCTTCCTCTTCTACCAGCTCTGGGCCTTCATCCGGCCCGGCCTGCTGCCCAGGGAACGCCGCCTCGTCATCCCCTTCGTCTTCGTCACCTCGGCCTGCTTCCTGGCCGGCGCCGCGTTCGCCTACTACCAGGCGTTCAAGTTCCTGGGGGACATCCTCTTCCAGGAGGCTGCCCAGGCGGGGCTGCGCGCCAACCTGCACGCCTCTGACTACCTGGACCTGTTCATCTCCACCACGCTCATCACCGGCGTGATGTTCGAGTTGCCGGTCCTGTTCTTCTTCCTGGCGAAGTTCCGCATCGTGACCGCGCGTCTCATGCTGAAGTATTGGCGTCACGCCACCATCGCGATCCTCATCTTCAGCGCGTTCTTCACGCCGGGCGACGTGGTGGTGACCACCGTCTTCTTCAGCGTGGTCCTGCTCGGTCTCTACTTCATCTCCGTGCTGGTGGCCTGGGCCGCGGAGCCCCGCGCGAAGTAGGCCCCCAGGTCATCCAGGCTGAGCCTCACGGCCTGGTTGGGCTCAGGTGGGGCGGTCAGATTCTTCCGCGCGTCCACCGCGGTCATGTGGAGCGCGAGGGACGCGTGGAGTCGCGCCGGGAACTCCGGGCTCTGCTCGACCACGGCGGCTCGGCCCTCCGAAGCCAGGGCCAGGGCGTTCATGCGCTGGTGATCATTGGCACTGGTCGGCAGGGGCACCAGGATCGCCCCCCGCCCCGCGGCCTTCAGCTCCGCGCAGGTGCTGGCCCCGGATCGGCTCAGGACCAGGCTGGCCGCCTCCATGGCCTCATCCATGCGGCTGATGAAGGGGACCAGCGCATGGCGGGGGTGGCGCGGCCGGTCCTTCAGCCGCTCGAACTCCGCGGGGCCGGCCTGATGGAGCAGCTCCCACTCCGGGGCCGCCTCCAGCAGCGGAGGCGCGATCTCCAGCATCGCTTCGTTGAGGGCCCGCGCGCCGCCGCTCCCCCCCAGGACCAGCAGCCGGAAGGGCGGCTCCAGCGCGGATGCCGCCCGGAAGTCCCGCAGGAAGGCCTCCCTCACCGGCGTGCCCACCACCAGGCAGTCCGCCCCGGGAAGCAGGGAGCGCACGCCTTCGAGACCGCACCAGACTCGCCGGGCCTTTGGAGCGAGGAGCTTCACCAGGGCGCCCGGCGCGGCGTTGCTCTCATGCAGGAAGTAGGGGATGCCTAGCGCCCGCGCGGCCAGCAGCGCCGGAGCCGCGCCGTAGCCGCCGGTGCCGATCACCGCCCAGGGCCGGGCGGAGCGCCACAGGGCCTTCAGGCGGGCTGTAGCGCGCCAGAGCTTCCAGGCGGATCTCGCGGCCCGCAGGGGCGACCGGCCCAGGAAACCCTCCACATCGAGCAGCAGGTGCGGCCAGGGACTGGCCGGCAACTCCCGGGCCTCGATGCCCCGGCGGGCTCCCACGAAGGCGATGGGCCGCTGCGGCCATCGGCGGCGCGCGCCTTCCGCCAAGGCCATGGCTGGGAAGAAATGCCCACCCGTCCCTCCGCCGGTGAGGACGAGGGCTCCATCGAAGCTCGGCGTGCGATCGCTCATGATCCGACCACCATACCGGAAGGCGGTCGCTTCCTACCCAAAGGCAAGCGCAACTTACCTGGAGACAGACACGTGATTCCAGGCACAAAGATCCTCAAAGGCCGGTAAAGTGGAAGGTCACGCCGCGCTAGAATCCATTTTTCCGCCGGTTCCCACCGGCCTATCCATGACGCATCAGGGAGCGCCCATGAAGATCCTCGTCGCCCTCAAACAGGTCCCCGATACTGAGACCAAGATCAAAGTCGCCGCGGATGGCAAATCCCTCGATCCTGCGGACGTCAAGTGGATCACCAGCCCCTACGACGAGTACGCCCTCGAGGAGGCCATCCGGCTGAAGGAGGGCAAGGGCGCCGAGGTGGTGGCGCTTTCTGTGGGAGGCGACACCGCCAAGGATGTGCTGAAGAACGCCCTGGCGCTCGGCGCCGACAGCGCCGTGCTGCTGAAGGGTGACGGCCAGGGCGACGCCTTCGCCGTGGCCCAGATGATCGCCGCCTACGCCAAGGACAAGGGCTTCGACCTGATCCTCTGCGGCAACAAGGGCCTCGGTGGCGACAACGCCGCCATGGGCCCCATGCTGGCGGAGCTGCTCGGCATCGCCCAGGCCAACGTCATCGTGAAGCTCGAGCTCGGCGACGGCACCTTCAAGGCCGAGCGCGAGATCGAAGGCGGTTCTGAAATCGTCGAGGGCGCCCTGCCCGTCGTGGTCACCGCCCAGAAGGGCCTCAATGAGCCCCGCTATGCCAGCCTCAAGGGCATCATGGCGGCCAAGAAGAAGACTATCGAGGAGCTGGATGCCGCCGCCGTCACCGCCGGCGCGCAGGTGAGCGCCCTGGCCCTGCCCCCCGAGCGCCCCGCCGGCCGCCTGCTGCAGGGCGACGCCGCCCAGCAGGCCCAGGCCCTGCTCCAGGCCCTCAAGGATGAAGCCAAGGTCTTCTAGCCGGTCCTCCTCCGCTGACTGATCCGATATTCGAAAGGACGATATCCATGATTCTCGTGTTCTGTGAACTGAAGGACGGCCAGATCCGCAAGCCCAGCGCCGAGGCCCTCAGCGAAGGCCGCCGTCTGGCCGACGCGTCCGGCAAGAAGATCGGCGCCCTGTTCGCCGGCGCCTCCTGTGCCGGTGCCGCGGAAGCCGCCAAGTTCGGCGCGGACGTGATCCTCACCGCCGAGGGCGCCACCCTGGCCTCCTATTCCAGCGATGCCTTCGCCCAGGTGCTGGCGGACGCCGTGAAGGCCAAGGGCGCCACCGTGCTGCTGGCCGCCGCCACCGCGGTGGGCAAGGACGTGCTGCCCCGCGCCGCCGCGCGTCTGGGCGCCGGCTATGCCTCCGATGTCACTGGCCTCTCCATGGCGGATGGCAAGCTCCAGGCCGTGCGCCCGGTCTACGCCGGCAAGGCCTTCGCCACCACCACCTTCTCCAGTGCGGTGCAGACGGCCACCACCCGTCCCAACGTGTTCCCCGCCGCCGAAAAGGCCGGCGCCGGCGCCGTGGAAACCCTGGCGGCCCCTGCCGGAGACTTCAAGTCCGTGGTGAAGGAGATCCTCGCCAAGGCCGGCGGCAAGGTGGACCTCAGTGAGGCCAACGTGATCGTGAGCGGTGGCCGCGGCATGAAGGACGGCGCCAACTTCAAGATCCTGGAAGAGCTGGCGGACGCCCTCGGTGGCGTGGTCGGCGCCTCCCGCGCGGCCGTGGACGCGGGCTGGGGCCTGCCCCACAGCATGCAGGTGGGTCAGACCGGCAAGGTCGTGAGCCCCACCCTCTACATCGCCTGCGGCATCAGCGGCGCCATCCAGCACATCGCCGGCATGAGCGGCTCGAAGTTCATCGTCGCCATCAACAAGGACCCCGAGGCGCCCATCTTCAAGCTGGCGAACTACGGGATCGTGGGGGATCTGTTCGAGGTGGTTCCCGAACTGACCAAGGCCGCGAAGGCCATGGGCATCGGTTCCAACTAGGCCCGATCCCTTGCCCCGTCCGCGCCCGGCATTCGCCGGGCGCTCTCGTTCAGGCTGCGCCTCTGGCTTGCCTTCACGAACGGGGTTACCCTCCACCTATCGGGCGGCGCCCCACGCCGCCCTCCTGCTCCCCAGCTTCGCTGGATCGCAGAGGTGGAGCCTCCGTGGGGGATCTGTTCGAGGTGGTCCCTGAGCTCACCAAGGCCGCGAAGGCCATGGGGATCGGTTCCAACTGATTCTCTGCGGGGGTCCCGCGCTGCGCGCACACCCTCGCACCCCCTCGCAAAGGCCGGGCCGAGCCCGGCCCTTGCTCTGCCTTCCCCCATCTGAAAAATCGCCCGGCGAACGCCGGGCGATTTTTCAGGCAGGGAAAAGAGCTAAACGCCGAACTGCCTCAGGTGATGGTCGAAGTGCTTGTAGATGAGGCGGCCCCACTGGTCGCCGCTGAGCCGCCCGAAAAAGGGGTGGATCCGGCCTTCCGTCTTGGCGGCGCCGCGCTGGACGACGCGGTCGATGAGGGTGGCCAGCCGGGTTCGCTCGGTTTCGAAATCCTGGGGGCTGGACACCACATAGATGGGGTCGGTGGGGGAGTTGCGGCGGAAGGGTTTCTCCCCGAAAACCTGGCCCCGGATGAAGGGTGTGATCAGCTTCCCGAGGAAGAGTTGCTTCACTTGGCGGTCGCCCAAGGGATCGCCCAGGGCGAGGGCGCAGTGCTTCATCATCTGGGCGGGATCCATCTTCCCCCACTGACGCTGGGCCCCCGGCTCCAGTTCCGCGAACCGCCGGGCCAGGGCATCCCGGTCGACCGGGTTGAACAGGGAATTCATGGGTGGTTTCCTCCGGCAGTTCGTCGTTCACGGCTTCGGAATGCCGCTCGGCTGAGTTGGGCGGCATTCCGGAAATAGGAAAAGCTATACGGGTTCGAAACCTTCATCACGGAGGAAGTCCCGGGCGTCCTCGGGATCCCCGAACCGGGCGACGACCATGTCGCCCTCATTCACGTCGCCGTCGAGGGCGTCCAGGCTGTTCCGCTCCCGGATGACGCAGGCGCCACCGATCTCGTCCAGGCCGAACTGCACTAGCTCCCGGATGACGCCGTGCTCATCCCGCCACAATTCGACGTGCAGGTCCGTACCCATGGCCACCTCCCGCGCTCCGTCCGGTGGAAAGTTAGCTCTTTTCGAAGAAGAGCACCACCATGCCGAAGCCCACGCGGTCCCCGTGCTTGAGCTCCCGGGGCTCGCCGGGCTGGATGCGCTCGCCCCGGACGAAGGTGCCGTTCGCCACGCCCGGCTCCTCCAGCAGGAAGTAGCGGCCGTGTTCGCAGAGGATGCGGGCATGGCGCCGCGACACGCTGAGGTTGTGGTCCTCCTCGGTCAGGTCGATGTCGGGATGCACGCCCGTGGTGGGGTCGAAACGGCCGATGAGCGAACCGTGGGCCAGGATGGGATGGGGCTTGCCACTGAGCACGGACACCAGGTTCGCCACGGGCGTGCCCGCGGCCTTGGCCGGGCGGCTGGCATCCAGTTCCTCCACCCGCTCGCCCAGCTCGCGATGCCGCTGCGCGAGGCGCTGCATCATCTTCACGGACACTTCGGGGTTCTGACGGATCATGCGCATGAAGGTGCCGCGGTTGATGGCGATGAGATCGGAATCCTCAAGGGCGAGGGCCGTGTGCTGGCGCGGCAGGGCCTCCAGCAGGCTTCCCTCCCCGAAGAAGTCCCCCTTGGACAGCTCTTCCGTCCATTCGCCCTTCGGCTCCTCTGAGACGTACAGCCGGACCCGGCCCGCGAGGATGATGTACATCTGCTGGGCCATCTCTCCCTTGCGGAAGATGACCTCGCCTTCGCGGAAGCGCAGCTTGCTTTGATCGATGAAGCTGGGTTCAGCCATGCAGATCCCGGGGAGTGTCTTAGGTTAACCCAGCCCAGGCGATGGGTGAACCGCCTCCGAGAAGACCCGGGCCATCAGATCTTCGAGGATCCGGGCTTCGGCCGCCGAAAAACCTCCGATGTGGGGTGAATCCAGGTCCAGAACCGCCCGGAGACGGCCCCCGACCGTGATGGGTATCACGAGCTCGGACCGGGTCGCGTCATCGCAGGCGATGTGGCCCGGGAACGCGTAGACGTCGGGCACGAGCTGAGTGGCGCCGGTCCGGGCGCAGGCCCCGCACACGCCCCGCTCGAACGAGATGCGGAGGCAACCCATGCCGCCCTGGTAGGGACCGACCGCCAGCATCCGGTCGGCCACACGACGGTAGAACCCGCACCAGTTGGTCTGGGGCATCGTCTCCCATAAGAGGCAGGCCAGTGTCGCCTGGAGAGCCACCTCGTCCGTCTCGCCCTCAAGGGCCGCCAGGATCTGCGGAACGGCCGTCCGGAGGCGCTCCACCCGCGCCGATTCAGGCAGCAGCGTGCCCCGCGCCACCAGCTCCAGCAGGATCCCCTCGCTCATCACCACCTCCGCTACCCTGGTCGACCCCGTGGGGCTTTTGTTGGACACTCTGATCCATGTCCATTCTGCGCTACATGGCCGCTCCCTTGTCCCCTCTCTACGGGATGGTGGTGCGCGCCCGGAACCGCAGCTTCGACGCCCATCCCGAGCGGATCTCCCGCGTCACCGTCCCGGTGGTGTCCATCGGCAACCTCAGCGCCGGGGGGACCGGGAAGACGCCCCTCACCCTGTTCCTGGCCGAGGGCCTGGAGGCGGCGGGCTGGCGCAATGCCGTGCTGTCCCGGGGTTACGGCGGGCGGCGGGATATCGATCCCATGAGCGTGGAGGCGGATTCCGACCCTCGCCAGACCGGCGACGAGCCCCTGCTCATGGCCCGCCGCCTGGGTCCCGAGCGGATGGTGGTGGGGCGGAAGCGACATGCGGCCGCCCTCCGGGCCCTGGCCCAGCGCCCGAACTTGAGCTGCCTGCTGCTGGACGACGGTTTCCAGCACCGGGCCCTCCACCGGGACCTGGACCTGCTGGTGCTCGATGGCGTGAGGCTATGGGGAAACGGACGGATGCTGCCCCTGGGAGACCTGCGGGAACCTGTGGACAGCGCCCGCCGGGCCCATGCGCTGGTGATCACGAGAGCCGCCCGGGTGAAGAATCGCGCGATGGTCGAGGCCTGGTGGGCCCGCCACGGCAGCGGCGGACCCCTCTTCTGGGTGGATTTCACCCTGGGGGCGCTGCGCCGGTGGGGCACGGGCGACCACAACCCCCTGCCCCTTCCCGGGATGGGGCCAGCCTTCGCCTGGTGCGGCCTCGGCCACCCGGAAGCCTTCTACGCCGACCTGCTGGTGGCCGGCCAGGCGTGGGCCGGAACCCACAGCTACCCGGACCACCAGGGCCCCTCGCCCGGTGGCCTGGCCTGGCTCCAGGCCAAGGCGCGGGAAGCGGGCGCGTCCTGGCTCGTCTGCACGGAGAAGGACGCGGTCAAGCTGGGTCCGGAGCACCTCTCCGCACTGGAGCTTCCCCTGTACGTGGCGGAGCAGCACGTGGCCGGCGGAGAGCCCCTGCTGGCCTGGGTGCTGGCTGGCCTGGCCGGTCTGGCCGCCCGATCGGCCTCAGCGGATCAGCAGCCGCTCCTTGAGCTGGGGCAGGAACCGGCGGCTGACGGGCACGAGCTTCCCTGACCGGGTCCGGATGAGGGACGACGCGTCCTGGCGGAGGATCTCGTCGATCTGGCGGAGGTTCACCAGCACCTGCTTGTGGCACCGGGCCAGGGACGGCACCTTGGCCTCCAGGACCGTCAGGGTGAGTTCCGTGAGGAACTCGCCCTTCTCGGTCACCAGGTGGACGCCGCTTTCGCTGGACCGCACGAACTCTATCTCCGCCACGTCCACGAGCTTGATGCCGTGGCCCGAGATGCACGGGATCCGCTCGATGGAAGGGCTGTCGTAGGCAGGCTTGCTCCCCTCCCGGAGGAACCGCTTCAGCTTCTCGGTGGTGCGGGCGAGGCGGTCCGCCTGGACGGGCTTGAGCAGGTAGTCCAGGGCGCTCTCCTCGAAGGCCTTGAGGGCGTACTCGTCGTAGGCTGTCACGAACACGACCAGGGGCATCACGTCCGGATCGAGCATCCCCAGGAACTGGAAGCCATCGATCTTGGGCATGTGGATGTCCAGGAACATCACCTCGGGCCGCATGGCCTTCACCGCGCGCAGGGCCTGGATCGCGTTGGAGCAGGTGCCCAGCACCAGGTACTCCCCGGTCTCGGACAGCAGCGTCTCCAGCTCCTCCCGCACGTGCATCTCGTCGTCGACGATCAGGGTCCGCATCATGATGCCCGGGCCTCCTCCGCGGGAATGCGGATCGACACGCAGGTCCGCACATGGGGATCGCAGGTCACGGTCAGGCCGGATCCCCCCTTCAGGAGGTTCCGGATGCGCTTCTCCACGATCCCGAGCCCGAGCCCGTCCTTCCCGCGCTCCTTGCGCTCGAAATAGGTGCCCGCGTCATCCTCCACGTCGATCCGGGCGGCGCCGTCCTCCCAGAAGGCGTGGATGCGCGCCGCGCCGGGCTCCAGCTTGTCGGCGATGCCGTGCTTGATGGCGTTCTCCAGGAGGGGCTGGAGGGTGAAGGTGGGCAGCTTCACCTGGAGCAGGGTGGGATCCACGTCGATCTCCACGGTCAACCGCTCCTGGAAGCGGGCCTTCTCGATCTCCAGGTAGGCGTTCACGTGGGTGAGTTCCTCTTCCAGGGTGGAGAACTCGGGACTGCGCTTGAGGTTCATCCGGAAGAAGGTCGAGAGGTGGTTCAGCAACTCCCGGGCCCGGTTCGCGTCGCGGCGCATGATGGCCTGGATGGTGGTGAGCGAGTTGAACAGGAAGTGGGGATTGATCTGGGCGTGGGCGAGCTTCAGCTCCGCCAGCACCAGCAGGTTCTTCTGCTCCTCGTAGCGCGCCCGGAGCAGCTGCGTGGCCAGGAGCTGCGCGAGCCCTTCGCCCAGGGTGCGGTTGATGCTCAGGAAGCGCTTGCTGGCGGGCTCGAAGAGCTTGATGGTCCCGATCACCTCGCCATCCACCTGCAGCGGGATCACCAGCACCGAGCCCAGCGGGCACTGGTCCGAATACCCGCAGTGATAGGCCTCGTGCGCGCCGTCCATGAACTGGACATCCCGATGGAGGATGGCGCGGTGGCACTCGGGCGCGAGGGTCATGCCCGGCTTGTGGTGGTCCGACCCAATCCCGACGAAGGCCAGCACGGTCTGGGTGTCCGTGATGGCCACGGCTCCGACCCCGGTCTCCTCCAGGATGATCTTCGCGAGCTCCGGGGCCACCTCGGGCGTGAAGCCCTTGGCCAGCGGGCCCAGGGTCCGTCCGGCGATACGGAGGGCCCGGGCCGTCGAGGCGGCTCCCACCTGGTCGTAGAGGTCCCGACGGTCCCGCAGAATGCTCATGAAGATCGCGGCCCCCAGGGAATTGGCCGCGATCATGGGGAAGGCGATGGCCTGCACGAGCTGGAGGGCATCCGGGAAGGGCCGGGCCACCAGCAGGATGATGATCATCTGCAGGGCCTCCGCCACCATCATCGTGACCAGGGCCGTGAGGGGACTGAGGGGACGTTCCGCCCCGTACCGCCGCGCCAGGTAGAGGTGGACGACGCCGCCCAGGGCGCCCTCGACCGTGGTGGACAGGCCGCAGGCAAGGGCCGTGAACCCCCCATAGAAGTACCGGTGCAGCCCCCCGGTGAGCCCCACCGCCAGCCCCAGGTACGGTCCCCCCACGAGCCCGGCCAGGACGGGCCCGATGGCACGGGTGTTGGCCAGGGCCCCATGCACCGGAAGGCCGAGGTAGGTCCCCCCAATGGAGATCACCGAGAAGAAGAGGTACATGACGGCCTGGTCCCGGCGCGAGGCGGCCTCCAGGCGGCGCATCCGGAACATGGGGGAGTTGCAATAGGCGTAGGCCACGAACAAGAAAAAAGACGCCACCTGGATGAGGGAGAACAGCAGCTTCATGGTCCCTCCTTTCCTGTGGGTGTCCCCTACGATACCGGGTTCCCGCCTGCCTCGAGCCGGGCGCGGACCACGGTCGGCAGGCCATTCCGACCGCTCCCGGCCGGATTCCGGCCGGACGGGAAGTCCCAGCAGCCGGTGGGCCACCTTTCCTCCCCTCGCCCCCTCGGGCCCGTACGAACATGGGTGGCAGATCACCCCTCCCAGCTCCGTGTGCAGCCCCGCGCGACCGGCCCCCCGGGCCCTGTGGAAACCAAGGCGCAACCGCAGGCCTCCGAGACCCCACCCCCTGGCGCAACCTGCCATAATCCGTCCCAATTCCCCACAACCTGCTTCCAAGGAGACTCCCATGCTCAGGCAGACCCTCTATGGATCCCTTCTCTTGGCGGCCTTCGGCCTCCACGCCGGGGACACCGTCAAGCTCGCCATCACGGGCCCCTTCACCGGCGGCTCTGCCCCCATGGGTGCCTCCACGCGGGACGGCGCCAAGCTGGCCATCGCGGAGATCAACGCCGCCGGCGGCATCCAGGTTGGCGGCAGGAAGATGAAGATCGAGATCATCGAGCGCGATGACGAGGCCAAGAACGAGCGTGGCGCCCTCATCGCCCAGGAGCTGGCCGCCATGGGCGACCTCTCCGGCGTCATCGGCACCGTGAACACCGGCGTCTGCATGGCCGGCGACAAGCACCTCCAGGAGAAGGGCGTCACCAAGATCATCTGCCCCGCCGCGGGTTCCGCCTCCATGACCCAGTGGAGCAAGGCCGGCGTGAAGGACAACTCGATCTTCCGCTTCGCCGCCCATGACGGCATCCAGGCCGCCATGGTGGTCGAAGAGGCCATCAACCGCCACTTCACCAAGGTGGCCGTGATCTTCGACTCCACCAACTACGGCGTGTCCGGCCGCGACGACATGCTGAACCAGATCAAGCTCCAGGGGAACAAGCTCCAGGTGGTGGCCCAGGAGAAGTTCAACATCGGCGACAAGGACATGACCGCCCAGCTGCTCCGCGCCAAGGCCGCCGGGGCCCAGGCCGTCCTCATCTGGGCCATCGGCCCCGAGCTGGCCGCCGTGTCCAACGGCATGGCCAAGATCGGCATGAAGGCGCCGCTCATCGGCGGGTGGACGCTCTCCATGTCCAACTACATCGACAACGCCGGCAAGAACGGCAACGGCACCCTGATGCCCCAGACTTTCATCGAAGAGCCCATCACGCCCAAGGCGAAGGCCTTCATCGACGGCTACCACAAGGCCTACAAGGTGGACCGCATCCCCTCCGCCGTGGCCGCCGCCCAGGGCTACGACGCCGTACTCATCTTCGCCGCCGCGGTGAAGCAGGCTGGCACCACGGACACCCACAAGATCAAGGAGGCCCTGGAGGACCTGAAAGAGCCCGTGAAGGGTGTCATCGCCACCTGGAACCACCCCTACACCAAGTGGAATCCCGCGGACGTGACCACCCATGAGGCCTTCCGCCGCGAGCAGGTCGTGATGGGCATGGTGCAGGACGGCCGCGTGGTCTTCGGCAATGCCTCGGACAAGGCCCGCCTCATCAAGGAGGCCGCCGGCACCCCGGCCAAGGCCCCCGCCAAGCAGGCCCCCAAGGCCAAGGGCAAGACCAAGTAGACCAGCCATCACCGCACATCCCGGGGGGCTTCGGCCCCCCGCCTTTTCCGCCCCGCCCCGAGGGCCACCGACATGAATCCTTCGATCATTGGACAGATGGCCGTCAGCGGCGCCCTCATGGGCCTCGTCTACGCCCTCATCGCCTACGGCTTCCAGCTCACCTACGCCACCAGCAAGAGCATCAACTTCGGCCAGGGCGAGCTGGTGATGGTGTCCGCCTTCTTCAGCCTCACCCTCACCAACCTGGGTCTGCCCTACTGGCTGATGGTGCCCGGGGGCCTGCTCTTCGGCGCCCTGCTGGGCCTGGTCGTGGAACGGGCCGGCGTCCGGCTGGCCCTGGAGCAGAAGAGCGAGGGCTGGATCCTGCTCTCGATCATCCTGGGCCTCTTCTTCTTCTCCGCGGCCGAGAACATCTGGGGACGCGACGACCGCCCCTTCCCCACGCCCATCTCCGCTGATCCCATCCATGTGTTCGGCGTGGATGTCACCCGGCTGGAGCTCTCCGTGGCCGTGGGCGTCTTCGCCATCATGGGCCTCATCGAGCTGTTCAAGCGCCGCACCCTCCTGGGCAAGGCCTTCGAGGCCGTGTCCGCGGACAGGGACGCTGCCGAGCTCATGGGCATCTCCGCCACCCGGACGGTGATGCTGTCCTACGCCCTGTCCGGCGTGGTCGCCGCCCTGGCCGGCATCCTCGTCTCCCCCATCACCACCGTCGGCCCCACCATGGCCTCCGCCCTCATCCTCAAGGCCTTCTCCGTGGCCGTGGTGGCGGGCCTGGACTCGGGCTTCGGCGTGGTGCTCATCGGCATGGCCCTGGGAGCACTGGAGAGCCTGGCCAGCTTCTACCTGGGCAGCGGCTGGCGCGAGGCGCCAGGCCTCACCCTGCTGATCCTCGCCCTGGCCGTCCGCCCCACCGGCGTCTTCGGCAAGGCCGTCATCCGGAAGGTATGAGATGAAGCGCGTCCTCTTCCTCCGCGGTGCGGAGCTCCTCGTCTTCGCCTTCCTCGCCACCATCCCATTGATGGTCGTCAACCCCTACGCCCTGGGCCTGCTGACGCTATTGGCCATCTACGGCATCCTGCTCATCGGGCTCGACGTCACCGTCGGCTACCTGGGCCAGGTGAACCTCGCCCATGTGGCCTTCCTGGGCCTGGGCGCCTACACCGCCGGCCTGGTCGTCACCAAGCTGGGCCTCGGCCTGGTGCCGGCCCTCGCCGCGGCCACGGCCGTGGGCCTGGCCCTGGGCGGCCTCCTCGCGCTGCCCGCCCTGCGCCTCGAAGGACCCCAGTTCGCCCTGGCCACCCTCAGCTTCGCGGCCCTCAGCACCACGGCCCTCAACGAACTGGAGAGCCTCACCGGGGGCGCGCAGGGCCTGAGCCTCACGCGCCCGGCCCTCTTTGGAGTCACGCTCACGCCCCCCATCTTCTTCTGGCTGTGCCTGGTCCTGCTGGCCATGGTCTGGATGGTGATGCGGAACCTGCTGGCCTCGCAGTGGGGCCGGGCCTTCGAGGCGCTGCGCGACAGCCCCATCGCCACGGACGCCATGGGCGTGGGCACCTACTACCACAAGGTCGCCGCGTTCTCGCTGGGGTCAGGTCTCGGCGGGCTCGCGGGCGGGCTGTACGCCTTCAACTTCCAGTACCTCCAGCCTCAGAGCTTCGTCTACGAGCTGATGATCATCCTCCTGCTGGGCGTGGTGCTGGGCGGGCGCAAGAGCCTCTGGGGCGCCTTCGTGGGAGCCACCGTGGTGGTCCTGCTGCCGAACCTGCTCTCCAACGCCCTGCTGTTCCACATCTTCAGCGGGGCCGGGTTCGCCCTTGCCCTGGCGGCGGGCCTGCGGGGCCTGATCAAGAGGACCACCCGCCCCTTCCAGGCGCTCGCGCCCGTGGTCGCCATGGGCATCCTGGCCATCGGCGGCTTCTTCGTGGAGAACACGGAAGATTGGCGCAAGGGCATCTTCGCCCTGATGCTCTTCTCCGTGGTGGTCGGCCTGCCCGAGGGCCTGATGGGCTTCCTGGCCATCT
Source organism: Geothrix mesophila (assembly GCF_022808835.1). NCBI lineage: Bacteria > Pseudomonadati > Acidobacteriota > Holophagae > Holophagales > Holophagaceae > Geothrix > Geothrix mesophila. The sequence continues at coordinate 75,811 of NZ_JAKZLD010000001.1, read as the reverse complement.
TCCTCGCCAAGCTGTTCCGCGTGCCCCCCTCGCCCCTGCCGGAACCTTCGGACCTGGAGGCGGTCCTCCCGCAGCGCGCCCAGGGCGACGGCTCCCTGCTCGTCCTGGAGGACCTCAAGCGGCACTTCGGCGGCGTGAAGGCCGTGGACGGGCTGTCCATGCAGGTGCGCGCCGGCACGATCCACGGCCTCATCGGGCCGAACGGCTCGGGCAAGAGCACCGTGGTGAACGTGATCTCCGGCCTCTACACACCCTCCTCCGGCGGCGTGACCCTCCGCGGCGTCCCGCTGCCCCAGGGGAGCCTCACGGGGGTGGCCCGGGCCGGCGTGGCCCGCACCTTCCAGAACCTCCAGCTCTTCAGCGAGCTCACGGCCATCGAGAACGTGATGGTTGCGCTGAAGAACGTCTACAAGATGCCCCTCCCCCTGGTGCTGCTGGGCTTCGCCCGCGCACAGGAGCGGCGCGCGCAGGCCGACGCCCTCGCCCTGCTGGACCTCATCGGCCTCAAGGACCAGGCGCGCACCCGGGCGAAGGATCTCACCTACGGCGCCCAGCGGTTCCTGGAGATCGCCCGGGCCCTGGCCCGCAAGCCCGACCTGCTGATCCTCGACGAGCCCGCGGCGGGACTCTCCCATCCGGACGTCCTCCAGCAGATCGAGATCATCAAGCGGGTCCACGCCCGGGGCGTCACCATCATCCTCATCGAGCACCACATGGATGTCGTGAGCGAGCTTTGCGATCAGGTGACGGTGCTGGACGGCGGCAAGGTCATCGCCGAAGGCGCCCCGGAGGACGTCAAGCGCCATCCCAAAGTTATCGAGGCCTACCTGGGCCAGGCCAGCGATTCCGCGCCTTCCAGCGGCGCCGAACCCCTGCCCGCGTGAAGGAGACCGGCATGCTCATCGTGGATGACCTTCATGCAGGCTACGGCGCCAGCGAGGTGCTCGTGGGCACCACCCTCACCGTGAAACCCGGCGCCGTGGTGGCGCTCATCGGCGCCAACGGCGCGGGCAAGACCACGACCATGCGCGCCGTCTCCGGGATGGTCCGTCCCTCCCGCGGACGCGTCGTGCTGGACGGCAAGGATGTGCAAGGGCTCGACGCCTCCCGCATCGCGCGGCTGGGCCTCGCCCATTCCCCGGAAGGCCGCAAGGTCTTCGGCCCTCTCTCGGTGGAGGACAACCTGCTGCTGGGCGCCTACGGCCGGCTGCCCAAGTTCCTGGGGTTCAAGTCGGGCGCCCAGGCGGATCTGGACCGTGTCTATGGGCTCTTCCCCCGGCTGAAGGACCGGGCCCGCCAGGCCGCCGGCACCCTCTCGGGCGGCGAGCAGCAGATGCTCGCCATCGGCCGCGCCCTCATGGCCCGGCCCAAGGTAATGCTGCTGGACGAGCCCTCCATGGGCCTCGCCCCGGTCATCGTGCAGGAGGTCTTCCGCACCATCCGCCGCCTGAAGGAGGAGGGCATCACGCTACTCCTGGTCGAGCAGTTCGCGAAGAGCGCCCTCGAGGTGGCCGACTACGCCTACGTCATGGAGCGTGGCCGCATCGCCGTCGAAGGCACGCCCGAGGAGCTGGGGCGGAACGAGCGCGTCATCGCGGCCTACCTGGGCTGAGCAGGGCTGGCCTCCGGCCCCGCCTTGCGCTAGCATGAACCCCTGCCGCGGGCGTAGTTCAGTGGTAGAACGTCAGCTTCCCAAGCTGAATGTCGTCGGTTCAATCCCGATCGCCCGCTCCAAACCAGAAGGCCCGCCGCATGGCGGGCCTTCTGGTTTGGAGATGGAGAAAGGCGGGAATTGATTTCCTGTCACAACATGTGGATCAGGGAATCCAAAGGACCGCAGGTTTCAACATGGGAGGTTTCGATGGCCGGTAGGAAGCTGTCCACCCTGGCCCTGGTCTCGCTGGTCTCAGCCCTCCCGGCCTTCGCGGCCCTGAAGGTCGGAGACAAGGCCCCCGATTTCCAGGCCCAGGCCTCGCTCGGGGGCCAGGTGTCCTCGTTCTCGCTGGCCGCGGCCCTCCAGAAGGGGCCCGTGGTCCTCTATTTCTATCCGGCGGCCTTCACCCCCGGCTGCACCACCGAGGCCCACCTGTTCGCCGAAGCGGTGAGCACATTCCACCAGCTTGGCGCCACCGTCGTCGGCGTATCCCATGACGACATCGACAAGCTCAACAAGTTCTCCGTGAGCGAGTGCCGGGGCAAGTTCGCGGTGCTGTCCGATTCCGACCAGGCCATCATGAAGGCCTACGACGCGGTCCTGGCCGCCAAGCCGCAGCTCGCCAACCGCACCTCCTACGTCATCGCCCCGGATGGCCGGATCCTCCACGCCTTCACGGACCTCAAGCCCGACCAGCACGTGACCCTGGCCCTGGCCGCCCTGCGGCAGTGGAAGACTCAGGCAGACAAGCAGCCCTAGCCCTTCCCCTGCGACTTCATCTCCAGGAACCGCTTGGCTTCGCGACGGAGGAGCTCGGCCACGTTGCGGTCCTTCATGAGCAGCTTCATGTCGCTCTCGAGCAGGCGCTTGAAGTGGGTCATGGCCAGGGGGAGCGGTGTACGCGGGTTCAGGACCAGGGCCTTGGTGATGGTGTATTTCTTCATCCACTCGCGGTTGCCCGCGATGATCCGGAGCACCTCGTCGTTCACGGTGCGCATCTGGGCGATGTAGGCCACCTCTCCCTCCGTGATGCGACCGTTCCGCATGACGTTCACCTGGATGAGGCGGTTGGCCTCGCGGATGAGGATGGTGCGCTCCTCCTTGCCGCCCTTGATGGCGAGCATGATCTTCTGGTTGGTCCGGAGTCTCGCCACCCGCTGGGAGAGGGTGAGGACGATCTCCTGGCCCTGGTCGTCCACCAGGGGCTTCTGCGCCAGCAGGCGCCGCTCGGCGGCCATCTCCTCGGATTCGATCTCCGCCTCAGCCTCTTCCTTGGAGGTCTCCTTGGGCAGGGGCAGCTCCGCCCAGGCCTTGTCCAGGTGCCCGGCTTCCACCTCGTCGAGGATCTCCAGGCGCTCCTTCTTGACCTCCTCCGGGACCAGGCGCAGCACATCGAAGCGGTACTCGTTCACGCGGCGCTTGATGACGTATTCGCCCTCGGGGTGCTCCTCCAGCAGATCGAGGATCCTCGGCCGCTCCATCCACAGCACCTGGTTGTTCAGCACGATCTCCAGCACCGAGCCCGGCAGGCTGGGCACCGAAGCCTCCACGACCGCCGCGGTCAGGGAGGGGTTCAGCAGGGCCTCTTCCAGCAGGGTCGGCTCTTTCCGGTGGCAGAGCACCAGCTGCAGGGGCCCAGGCGGCTCGACAGGCCCCAGCAGGACGCCCGAGAGCATGGATTCCGGCATGGAGGCGAGGCATTCGAGGGCCTTGGCCGTGTAGGGGGTCTCCTGCAGCGCGGCATGAGCCAGGGCCTGGAGCAGGTCCTTCGTGGGCACAGGCAGGCTTCCGCCCACCAGGGTCATGGCCATGGGCTCGGGCAGGGTGCCCTGCAGGAAGCGTTCGACGATGGGATTCATGCTCATGGCTCGGTTCCATCTTCCTGGTCATCGGGCGGCTGGGGTTCCGCCGGCGGGGGGGCAGGCGCGGCGGGCGGGCGGAGCCAATGCCCTTCGGCATCGAACCGGCCGGACCAGGCCTCGCCCACATTCTGGCCGTGGGCGATCCGCACCCCGGCCACCTCCACATTCACCACGCCCGCGTTGTCGAGGCTGAGGGTGAAGGGACCCTTCGCGCGCAGCCGCCAGGGTTCGGAGACCCGCAGCGTGTGGACCTGAACCTGCCCGCCGGTCTCCGGGGCGGGTTCCAGGCGCACCTCGCAGGTGTCCATGGCGCGCAGGCTGATCAGGATCCCCTGATCGTTGAGGGGGGCCTCCGGCAGGAGCTCGCCCAGCACGGGATAGGGGGAGGTGGACGGGGGCGGCGGAGGCGGCAGGGTGGCCTTGGGCAGGGTGGTCAGATAGCTGGGAGCCAGCTTCCGGCCGAGGCTGGGACCGGGCACCACCAGCCAGGCCGCCACCAGGACCGAGGCGACGGTGAGGAGGCCCATGACGACGCGCTCCAGCCGCTCCTGCCGGGGGTCCGGCGTCGGCAGTTCCTGGGCTCCGGGCACGATCTGGAAGGCGCTCGTGTGGAACTCCAGATCCACCCCCAGGCGCTTGGCCAGCTGGCGGGCCAGAGGCCGGGGACGCCCCGGCGGCAGGGAGGCCCAGTCGTCGGATTCGATGGCCTCGATGTGGCGGAGGGGCAGCTTCAGCTCCACCGCCAGGATCTCGCGGGACAGTCCCTTGGCCACGCGCGCGTCCCGCAGGATCTGGCCTACGGTCTCGTCCTCTCTCATCCCGCCCATCCCACAGGCAGGTCCTTCAGCAGGCGGGCCAGCTGCTCCCGGCGCTCGGCGCGGTTGAGGCGCCGGTCGTCCAGGCTCCCCCGATGGGCCATGGTGTCCGCCAGGGTGGCCTGCAGGTCGTCCGGCGTGATGAAATCGCGCCCCTCCAGCCACGCTTCGGCCTGAGCCAGGCCGAGCCAGTGCTTGACCGCGCGGGTCGAGCAGAAACCGCCCCCCGTCCGGATGCGCTCCACCATGCGCTCCGCGTAGTCCATCACCGCGTCGGATACCCGCACGGTCCGCACGGCGGTCCGGGCCTGCCGCCAGCCCTCCAGGTCCAGGGCCGGGCGCAGGGCATCCAGGCGATCCGAGCCCGCCTCGCCCTTGAGGATCCGGCGCTCGGCCTCGCGGTCGGGGTAGCCCAGGTGCAGGGAGCAGGAGAAGCGGTCCAGCTGGCTCTCCGGCAGGGGGAAGGTGCCGGCGTGATCCATGGGGTTCTGCGTGGCGATGACGAAGAAGGGGTCCGGCAGGCGGTGGGTGCTGCGGTCCAGGGTCACCTGCCCTTCCACCATGGCCTCGAGCATGGCGCTCTGGGTCTTGGGGCCGATGCGGTTCAGCTCGTCCAGCAGCAGCACCTGGCAGAAGATCGGGCCGGGCTGGAACCGGAAGGTCTGGTCCTTGGCATCCCACAGGTGCACGCCCAGCAGGTCCGAGGGCAGCAGATCGTTAGTACCCTGCACCCGCTGGAAGCTGCCGCCCAGGATGCGCGAAAGGCCCTTGGCCAGCGTGGTCTTCCCCACTCCCGGCAGATCCTCCAGCAGCACGTGGCCGCCCGCCAGCAGGGCCGCGAAGGCCCGTCGGACCTGGGCGTCCTTCCCCACCACCACGGCCTGGAGCGCGGCCAGGCCGGCCCTCACCGCGGGACGGACGGCCTCCGGCGATCGCGCGGGAGGGGCGACGACGGGAGGGGCCTGGGCTGGATCCTGGATCATGGGGCCTTCCGGGGCACGGGGCTGTCTCTATCTTCCAGAGGGATGCCATGGTCCCGCAAGCGCTGAGCCAGGCTGCGCAGGGTGAGCCCCAGTCCCTCCGCCGCCCGCGGCAGGTCCCCATGGGCCTCGGCCAGGGCGCGCCGCAGAAGCTGGCCCTCCGCGGCGCGCGAAGCGGTCCGCAGCATGGCCTCGAGGGGCCCCGGCTCGGGCCAGGGCAGGCTGAGGATATTCGAGCAGCCCAGTTCCAGGTCCGGAAAGGCCCGGATGGCAGGTCCGTCCGAGAGGCTCAGGGCCCGGGCCAGCAGCGCCTCCAGCTCCCGCACATTCCCAGGCCAAGCATGGCCGAGCAGCTGGCGCTCCGCCGACCGCTCGAGCCAGGGCGCCGTCCGGCCTTCCAGGCGGGCGGTCCGCTCGAGCAGCGCCCGGGCCAGGGCCAGGAGGTCCTCGCGGCGCTCCCGCAGCGGGGGCACCCGGAGCTCGAGGGAGCCCAGGCGCTGGGCCAGCTCCGGCGAGAGCCCCGCGCCCTCGTCCAGCCCGGCCATCCAGCGGAACCCGGTGCCGGCGGCATCGATGACCCGGACCAGGGGCGCCACGGCCTCCGGTGCCAGATGCTCCAGTCCCGCCAGATAGAGGCTTCCGCCCTGGACCAGCTCGAGAAGGCTGGGGTCCGGGCCCTCCGGCCCGAGGGTTGCGGCGGACAGGCTCAGGTAGGGGGCTCCGGGATGGCGGAGGGCGTGCAGGCGGCGGGCGCAGCGGCCCTTCCCCGCCCCGTGTTCTCCCACGAAGAGCACCGGCAGCGCCGTGCCTGCGGTCCGCCGCAGGGCCTGGTCCAAGGCCTGCATGGCCGCGCTGTGGGCGACCCAGGGCTCCGTGGGGTCCGGCGGTGGCGCGCCCACCAGGGCCCGGAGGCGGTCCAGGAGGGCCAGGAAGGCATCCAGGTCGAAGGGCTTGGGCAGGAAGTCCTCCGCCCCCAGGCGCATGGCCTCCACGATGTCCCGGGGTTCTCCGAAGGCGGACATCAGCACCACCCGAAGGGCGGGATGCAGCTGCCGGGCCCGCCGGATCAGCTCCAGCCCGCTCATGCCCGGCAGCCGCAGATCCGTCACCAGGACATGGGACGGCGCCGCCTCCAGGGCCCGCAGGGCCTCCTGCGGATCCGCCACCGCCCGCACCGACCAGGCCGAACCCTCCAGGGCCTGGATGAGCAGGCGCCGGAAGCTGTCCTTGTCCTCGACCAGCAGAAGGTCCATGGGTAGAAGCTATCAGCTGTCGGCTATCAGCTGTCAGCTATCAGCCAGCTCGGCCGCAGTCGGCGATGAAGCGGCGGCTCTGGGCCTCGGCCTGGGCCTCGAAGAGGGAGGCGCCGGGCACCAGCGTGAGGCCGGCGTGGCGGGCCCAGGTTCCGAAGGCCGTGTCCTCCTTGTAGATCCACTCCACCGCCCAGCAGGCCGACGGCAGCGCGGCCTCCAGGAGATCGGGGAACGGCGCGGGATCATCGGCCTTCATGCCCAGGCTCGTGGCCTGCACCACGCCCACGGGCGCGAAGGCGGCCACCGCCGCGGGGCTGGCCGGCGCCTTGCGGGAGGCCTGCAGCACGGGCCGGCCCGCGACTTCCAGCACCTGGCGGCTCGTGCGCCCCACCCCGCCCCCGCCGAGCAGCAGCACGGGCCCGGGGGCGAGATGCGACAGCGCTTGTCCAAGCGCCTCGGCGTCCGTGTTGGCGCCGCTCCAGGGGCCGTCCGGTCCCCGGCGCCACAGCGTGTTCAGCGGGCCTTCCAGGCCGAGGGCCCGGGGCAGGGACAGCTTGAGGGGGGCGGTGATGCTGAGGCCGAGGATGCCGAGGGCCTCCAGGGCCTCCGTGGCCTCGGCGGCCTCCCCGCACAGGAGCGGGACATACAGCAGATCCCGGCTCGCTGCCTGGAACCGGGGGTTGTGGAAGGCGGGGCCCCGGGAGTGCAGCACCGGATCTCCGATGACGCCACAGACGCCGCAGGTCCGGGGCAGGTCCGCGCAGCGCCAGGCGCGGAGCGTGGCGAGCGGAAGCTGCCCCGGGGCCGCCGCGGGCCCGTTGTCCGGAGCGGCATAGGTGAAGGCGCCGCCCCAGGCGGCCTGCAGGGCCCGGGTGGCGAGGCCCTTGGGCCCCATGAGGAAGGCCGACAAGACGATCCCACGCTCCCGGGCCCCGGCGAGAGCAGGTCTGAGCCGGCCGCAATCCCCGAGGCTCCCGGCCCAGCCCACCCACTTGAAGGCATCGCCTTCGGGGAGGGCCGCCAGCCGCTGGTCCAGGTCGAAGACGCCGGGCGCCACATGCACCGAGCGCAGCAGGCCCATTCCAGGCCGCGCGGCCTGGAGCTCCGCGGGAACCGGCAGGTCCCACTCCAGGTCCACCCAGGCTGGTCCGGCCGCCACAGCCTCCAGCAGGCGGGCCATCCGCCCTGCCTCGTCCTCATCCGGCCAGCGGCCACCCTCGGACTGCCGCCGGCAGGTCGCGAGGCAGCGACCCCCGAGTGCCCGGACCAGGTCCCCGGGTTCAGCCCCGGGAAAGAGGTCCAGCCTCAGCTCAGGCAGCGCCTCCGGACCCAGGCTGCGGGCGCAGGCGAGGGCCCGGTCCCAGGTGGCGTGGGTCAAGGTCACCAGATGGAAGGGGAGGGGCATCACCGGGAGGCGCTCACAGGTCATCGTAGCCTGCCCCGGAGCCGGCGCGGGACGGGCCCGGCGTCCTCCTGCCACCTCTGGGGAAGGTTTACCAACTAAAGAAAGTGATGACAGCGACCATTCATTACCGATCGGTCTGCTACGCTCGCCGGGCGAGGGGTTGAGAAACCCAACCTCCTCGATCTCAAGGAGAATTCATGTTGTCCCCCGCGTTGATGTTCTGGATCCAATTCATCCTGGTCCTGGGCGCCATCCTGATTGGCATCCGCAAGGGCGGCGTCGCCCTGGGCCTCATCGGCGGCCTGGGCGTGGCCGTGCTGGTGCTGCTGTTCCGCGTGGCCCCCGGCACCCCGCCCGTGGACGTGATGCTCATCATCCTGGCGGTGGTGACGGCCTCGGCCACCCTCCAGGTGGCGGGCGGCCTGGACTACCTGGTGCAGCTCACCGAGCGCCTCCTCCGCGCCCACCCCAAGTACGTGACCATCCTGGCGCCGCTCTCGACCTTCTTCCTCACGGTCTGCGTGGGCACCGGGCACGCGGTCTACGCGCTGCTGCCGGTCATCTCCGACGTGGCGCTCAAGACCCGAATCCGGCCCGAGCGCCCCATGGCCATCTCCAGCGTGGCCTCCCAGATGGGCATCACCGCCAGCCCCGTGGCCGCCGCGGTCACCACCTTCCTGGCCATGGCCGCCAAGAACGGCCACCCCGTGGGCCTCTTCGACATCGTGCGCATCACCCTGCCCGCCGGCATCATCGGCGTGCTGGCCGCGGCGGCCTGGAGCTTCAACCGCGGCAAGGAGCTGGACCAGGATCCCGAGTTCCTCGAGCGCATGAAGGATCCCGAGTTCGCCAAGGGCCTGGAAGGCGACGTCACCACCCTGGACAAGGTAATCCCCTTCAAGGCCAAGCTCTCCGTGGGCCTCTTCTTCGCCGGCGTGCTCACCATCGTGCTCATCGCCCTCAAGCCCGGCCTGCTGCCCATGGCGAACGGCAAGCCCATCCCCATGACCACGGTCGTGCAGGTCATCATGCTGGCCTTCGGCGCCTTCATCCTGTTCGCCACGGAAGTGAAGGCCCCCGAGATCGCCCGCTCCAGCGTCTTCATCGCGGGCATGATCGCCGTCGTCTCCATCTTCGGCATCGCCTGGATGAGCGAGACCTTCATCAAGGCCAACGAGGGCTACCTGGTGGCCCACATCAAGGCCATGGTGCAGATGGCCCCCTGGACCTTCGCCATCGCCATGTTCGCCGTGTCCGCCTTCGTGAAGAGCCAGGCCGCCACGCTCACCATCATGCTGCCCTTCGGCTACGCCCTGGGCCTGCCCACGCCCCTGCTGCTGGGTCTCATCCCCGCCAGCTACGCCTACTTCTTCTTCGCCTTCTACCCCAGCGACCTCGCCGCCATCAACATGGACCGAACCGGCACCACGCGGATCGGCAAGTACCTCCTCAACCACAGCTTCATGATCCCTGGCCTCATCGGCGTCAGCGTCTCCACCTGCGTCGCCTTCGGGCTGTCGAAGCTCTTCGCCTGAACACCGTTCCCATGCGAAAAAGCCCCGCCGTGGCGGGGCTTTTTCGCATGTGGAACAGCTACCAAAGACCCAGCACCTTCCACCACAGGCCACCGAGGCCCACCCAGATGATGATGTTCACGACGCTCACGATGAGCCCCGTCCGCCACCAGGTTCCGAGCTCCACATAGCCGGTGCCGAAAAGCACCGGCGCCGGGCCTGTCCCGTAGTGGGTCATCCCCGCGAAGAGATTGCTGAAGAAGGCGAGCACCAGGGCCGCCAGCACGGGCGGCGCGCCGGCCACGATGGAGACGCCGAGGAACGCGGCGTACATCGAGGCCACGTGGGCCGTGTTGCTGGCAAAGAAGTAGTGGCTGTAGAAATAGACCAGCGCCAGCACGAGGAAGGCGGCGATCCAGCCCTTGCCGGCCACCATGCCGCCCATGGTCTTGCTGAACCATGGCACCATGCCCAGCTTGTTGAGGAAGCTGGCCATCATCACCAAAGCGGCGAACCACACCAGGGTGTCCCAGGCGCCGGTCTCGGCCTTGATGTCGTCCCAGGTGAGGACGCCGGAGATCAGCAGCACCGCCAGCCCCGTGAGCGCCGAGGTGGTCGCGTTGAGGTCGCCCAGCTGCTTGGCGAAGATCCAGAGGATCAGCAGCAGCACGAAGACGCCCAGCATCATCCACTCCTGGCGCTTGACGGGACCGAGGTCCCGCAGGTGGCCCTTGGCCATCTCCACGGCCTCCGGCGTCTCGGTGATCTCGGGCCGATGCAGGCGGTAGATGATGAACGGGATCAGCAGTAGCGCGACGACGCCCGGGACCACGGCCGCCAGGGCCCAGCCCACCCAGGTGATGTTCACCTTGAGATCGCCCGCCAGCTTCTGCGCCAGGGGGTTGGCCGCCATGGCCGTGAGGAACATGGCGCTGGTGATGCAGTTCACCTGGTAGGCCGCCAGCGTCAGGAACGAGCCCATCCTGCGGGCGCTCCCATCCCCGGGGTTGCTTCCATAGGCGCGGGCCAGCGAGGCCATGACCGGCATGACGATGCCGCCGCCGCGGGCCGTGTTGCTGGGGATGGCCGGGGCCAGCACCAGGTCCGTGGCCGCCAGCCCGTAGCTGAGGCCCAGCGTGCGCTTGCCGAGCAGCGCCATGAAGTTGTAGGCGATGCGGGCGCCCAGCCCCGTCTTGATGAAGCCCCGCGAGATGAAGAAGGCCAGGACGATGAGCCAGATCGTCACATCGGAGAACCCGCTGATGGAATCCGCGATGCCGAGGGTGCCCGACAGGGCCGTGATCGCGATGCCGACCATGGCCACCGCGCCCATGGGCAGCGCCTTGACGATGATCCCCACGATGGTGCTCACGAAGATGGCGAAGAGGTGCAGCCCGCGCACCCAGTCCGCCTTCCGCTTGGCCTCGGCATCCATCCTGGCTTTGGCCTCAACCTCGGCCTTCACCTTCGCCTCGGCTTCCGCCTTGGCTTTGGCCTCAGCCTCGACCTTGGCCTTGGCTTCCGCCTCCGCCTTCGCCTTGGCTTCCTGCTGGGCCTTGGTCAGGGCCTTGGCCGAAACCGGAGCCGTGACCGGCGCCACCGCCGGCGCGGCGGGCTTGGCCGCGGGTTTCGCGGGCGCAGCCGCAGCCGGCTTGGGAGCCGCGGGCTGGCCGGTGAAGAGCTTGGCGTCCGGCACCGATACCATCTGAGGCAGCCCGAAGTACAAGATCAGGCCGAGGGCCAGGGTGGCCAACGCCGGAACGGGCCTGGCGCCCTGCCAACCAGACAGGCCTCCGCCCGGGGCCGTTCCTGAAACGGGTTCGTGGCTCATGAGGAGCCTCCATGTATGGAAAGGGGGTCGAATTTCGGTGCGTAGTCTACCCCTGAGTCGCATAGTGTGAAGAGGTATCTGTGCAGCCTTTCGGCCTCATACCGTCGTCGATTAGATACATTTGCAGCTTTTTCACAGGAGCGCCCCATGCGCGACTTGAGGATCGCGGCCATTCCTGGCGACGGCATCGGCAAGGAAGTGGTGCCCGAAGGCATCCGGGTGCTGGAGGCCGCCGCGGCGAAACATGGCCTCCGTTTCCAATGGGATCAGTTCCCCTGGAGCTGCGAGTACTTCCTGGAGACCGGCCGCATGATGCCCGAGGACGGCCTCGACCGGATCCGCCACCACGACGCCATCTTCCTCGGCGCCGTGGGCTTCCCCGGCGTGCCGGACCATGTCTCGCTCTGGGGCCTGCTCATTCCCATCCGGCGCGGGTTCAAGCAGTACGCCAACGTGCGCCCGGTGAAACTCATGCCCGGCGTGCCCTGCCCCCTCGCCGGACGCCAGGTGGGCGACATCGACTTCATCGTGGTCCGCGAGAACAACGAGGGCGAATACTCCAGCATCGGCGGGCGCCTCTACGAAGGCACGGACCAGGAGATGGCCACGCAGCAGACGGTTTTCACCCGCCAGGGCGTGGACCGCATCCTGAAATACGCCTTCGACCTGGCCCAGAAGCGCTCGAAGAAGCACCTCACCTCGGCCACCAAGTCCAATGGCATCGCCATCACCATGCCCTACTGGGACGAGCGGGTGAAGGCCATGTCCTCGAAGTACCCCGAGGTGAAGGTGGACCAGTTCCACATCGACATCCTCTGCGCCCACTTCGTGCGCAACCCGCACTGGTTCGACGTGGTGGTGGGCTCCAACCTCTTCGGTGACATCCTCTCGGACCTGGGCCCCGGCTGCACGGGCACCATCGCCATCGCTCCCAGCGCGAACCTCAATCCCGAGCGGGAGTTCCCCTCCATGTTCGAGCCCGTCCACGGCTCGGCGCCGGACATCTACGGCAAGGGCATCGCCAACCCCGTGGGCCAGATCTGGGCCGGGGCCATGATGTTGGATCACCTGGGCTGCCCCGAAGCTGCCGCCTCTGTCGTGGCCGCCATCGAGAAGGTCCTCGCCACCGGCCCCCGCACCCCCGACATGGGCGGCAAGGCCAGCACCTCCGACATGGGCAAGGCCATCGCCGACGCGGTGTGACTCAGCGCACCACCCATCGGCCGCCTCGTGCGCCTCGGCTGATTAAAGAAGCCTGCGCAGGCGGCCGAGAAGCCACTCACAGACACGAAAAGCTCGCCCATGTTGGATGCGGGTTCGAAGGACTCGCCGGACTCCATCTCGGGGGACTTTCGCCGTGTGCGCTCCGTTGCGCTTAAAGCAGACATTCTTGTATTTTTTTGTTTCAGTGAACTTTCAAGTTATTTAAATTCCCATAGGAGCCGATAGCAGGGCTGAAGGAGACCGCCATGCGCATCTGCCTACGTGCCTTTGCCCTCGTCCTCGCACCGACCCTTCTCCTGGCGCTTCCCCCCGTCACGGGCGTGGACGGAACAGCCCACGACCTGAGCATCACGGGATTGAACTCCGTGACCCTGGCGACCAGGTCCTGCGTGTTCTGCCACACAGTCCACAACTCCGGTGGCGGAAGCAGCTCAAAGCTCATCCCAGACTGGAACCACACCACCACCGTCGCGGCGTTCACGATGTACAACAACACGAACCATGCTGGCGCGGACCTCAAGGGCACTGTGGACTCGCAACCCACGGGGCCCAGCCTGGCCTGCCTATCCTGCCACGACGGCTCGGTGGCCGTGGGTTCCTTGGTGGTCGCTCCGCTCGGCGGCGGCAACGACACCTACGTCAGCGCCAGGGGCGGCGTCAGCCCAAGCACCGGTCGCATCAGCAGCGGCAGAGCCCTGGTCGGGACCGACCTGAGCAACGATCACCCCATCTCCATCACCTACCAGGACAACCTGGACACCGGTCTCCAGCCGGCGGCTTCCCTCGTCGCCGTGCGCCTCTATCCGGAGAACGTCACGGGCGCGAAGGTGCAATGTTCCTCCTGCCATGACGTCCACAACTACGGCACACCCGGAACCACGGCACCGTTCCTGCGAGCGACCATGGAGGGCTCTTTCCTCTGCCGGAGCTGCCACAAGAAGTGATGCCCGGGTTCTCGATCGCACCCCCGAGGGTGTGCAAGGACGGGCCGCCGCCGGGTCGGGCGAATCGTGACCGGCATCACCTGCCGCGGAACGTGGATCACCGGACGGGGAAGATCAGACGGCTCACCGACCGTCGACCCAGAAGCACCTCCAAAAATGTTGTCTTCGGAAACCAGATGGCATGGAGTGAGGCTCGGACAATCCCGTGACCCTCCCATGACAGTCCAAGGCTCATCATCCATCCCCCCACCATTCGGCATACCGGAATTAACCAAATCCAGGCGACTTTTCGTGGGCAAGACCTTCGCCGAGAACCTGCGTGAGGTCTTGGTCAAAGCAAAGATGACACTAAGATGAGGTATGCCCATCCCCCCCACTGGGCACCTTTCTGAGACCGCCGACGCCATGACCCCCCCACGCCGGACCCTCGCTTTCCTTCTGTTTGCCCTGCTGGCGGGCCTCGTGCCCTGCCGGGCCGCGGACACGCCCCGAACCTGCCAGGACTGCCATCCCAAGGTTCGTCAGGCCGCCTCTCCCGCCACGGCCCACAAGCCCTTGCTCGACGGGAAGTGCCAGTGGTGCCACAGGCCCCACGGCGCCGCGAACGTCAACATCCTCCACGAGGGCGGTGGCCGGGCTCTTTGCACCATCTGCCACAAGGGCTTCAAGCCCGCCGCGGACGAGCGCCCGGCGCACCGGTTCGAGTCCAAGGGCGAGTGCGGGGCCTGCCACGGCACCCACGACACGGGACGGAAGCGCCTGCTCCGGAAGGACGCGCAGGAGCTGTGCCTCTCCTGCCACGCGGACATCAAGGCCCGCACCACCTCGGCCCATCCCCATCCCGCGACGGACGACTGCCTCGCCTGCCACCAGCCCCATCCCTCCGCCACGCGCAGCCTCCTGAAGGCGGGTGTCCCGGGCCAGTGCGACACCTGCCACGACGTGGCCGGCCTCTCGAAGACGCATGGCGGCTTCCCCCTGAAGGCGGCGGCCTGCGCCACCTGCCACAACCCCCACGGCGGCGCGGCCAAGGGCCTGCTCCGCGACCGCGTGCACGCCCCCTTCGCGCCGGGCTCCTGCGCCGACTGCCACGCGCCCGCCGCCGGCGGCGCCGTGAAGCTGGCGAAGGCCGTGCCGGAGCTGTGCCTCGACTGCCACGGCCCCCTGCCCGGCCCCGGCGTGCAGCACCAGCCGGCGAAGGACGGCGACTGCCTCACCTGCCACCGGCCCCATGCCGGGGACGCCAAGGGCCTCCTCACGGCCCCGCCCCAGGAGCTGTGCGCCGGCTGCCACACGGACCTCGCCAAGGGGAAGTCCCTGCATCCGCCCTTCCGGGACGGCGCCTGCATGGACTGCCACCGCCCCCACGACTCGAAGGAGAAGGCCCTCCTCACCGCGCCCGCGAAGCAGCTCTGCCTCACCTGCCACGCGGACCTCGTCAAGGGCAAGAGCCAGCACGCGCCGGCCGCCCAGGGCGACTGCCTCACCTGCCATGAGGCCCACGCCAGCGCCACGGCTCCCGTCCTGAAGCAGCCCGGAGAGACGCTCTGCGCCACGTGCCACACGGGCGTGGCGAAGGGCGAGGTGGCCCATGCTCCGGCGAAGAAGGGCCAGTGCCTCGCCTGCCACACGCCCCACGCCTCAGATTCCGCCAAGCTCATCAAGGGCGGCGAGCTGGCCGCCTGCGGCGCCTGCCACGAGAAGATCGTGAAGCGCAAGGTGCTCCATGCCCCCGTGAAGAACGGCCAGTGCAGCGCCTGCCACACGCCCCACGGCGGCGCCCTCGTGAAGCTCCTGAAGGACGACACGGAGAAACTCTGCACCACCTGCCACGGCGACCTCATGAAGGGCGACGCCAAGCACCAGCCCGCCACTGGCAAGCGCGGCTGCCTCGCCTGCCACGATCCTCACGGCGGCGACCAGGCCAAGTTCCTCAAGCGCGACCAGCCCGAGGGCTGCTACGCCTGCCACACCCGCAAGGACAAGTTCCAGGTCGTGCACTCCCCCGTGAACGATGGCCAGTGCAGCAGCTGCCACAGCCCCCACTCTGGCAGCGGACCGGCCCTGCTGGCCTCCCCGAAGATCCAGGAGACCTGCGCGACCTGCCATGACCTCGCGGACGAGGCCCTGGGCCGGAAGCACCTCACGGGCTCCCTCGCGAAGGTGGACTGCCTGGGCTGCCACGAGCCGCACACCTCAACCAAGAAGGGCCTGATCCTCAAGGGCGCCCATCCGCCCTTCCTGGAGAACTGCGCCAACTGCCACACCTCACTGGCCCCCGGCGCCAAGCTCCCGGCGGGCACGCCCCGCCTGGACCAGCCCGTGCCCCAGCTCTGCCAGGGCTGCCACCCGGACCTGGAGCCCAAGGCCGGCGCCACCCAGCACCAGCCCTTCAAGGGCGGCGAGTGCCTGTCCTGCCACCGGCCCCACGCCTCGAAGAGCGAGGCCCTGCTGGAGAAGCCCGGCAGCCAGATCTGCCTCACCTGCCACGAGAAGGCCGAGGCGCCCAAGGGCGGCTGGGGACACAAGCCCTACCTGGAGGGCAGCTGCCGCGACTGTCACGCGCCCCACCAGACCGAGGCCCAGCGCCTGCTCCGCCAGAAGCCCCTCGACCTCTGCCTCGGCTGCCACACGGCCATCGCCACGGCGGTGAAGTCGAAGCACGCCCACCCGCCCGCGGCGTCCGGCGAATGCCTCAGCTGCCACGCGGCCCACACGGGCAAGCTGGCCAAGGGCCTCCTCCAGCCCGTGGAGGAGCTCTGCGTCAGCTGCCACGACGCCGGGGACCTGAGGAAGGCCCACAAGGGCTACCCCGTGTCCGCCAAGGACTGCGCCACCTGCCACGATCCCCACGGCTCGAACAACGGCGGCATGCTCAAGGCCACGGCCCACCCGCCGGTGGCGGAAGGTGGCTGCAGCACCTGCCATGCGGACGCCGCCTCGACCAAGCCCTTCGCGACCAGCGAGGCCATGCCCGGACTCTGCTTCAACTGCCACGACGGCGTCGCCGCCGCCGCCAAGAAGGCCTTCCCCCATCCTCCCGTGGCCAACGGCGAGTGCACCGCCTGCCACACGCCCCACGCCTCCAGCCGGCCCTCGCTGCTGGCGGGCAATCCGCGGGACCTCTGCCTCCAGTG
Source organism: Geothrix mesophila (assembly GCF_022808835.1). Classification (NCBI taxonomy): domain Bacteria; kingdom Pseudomonadati; phylum Acidobacteriota; class Holophagae; order Holophagales; family Holophagaceae; genus Geothrix; species Geothrix mesophila. The sequence goes on along the minus strand of NZ_JAKZLD010000001.1, from coordinate 59,192 downwards.
CCACGACGGACTGCGGGACGAGGCCACCAAGGCAGCCTCCCGACACAAGCCCGTGATGGACGGCCAGTGCGCCACCTGCCACACGGCCCATGGCGGCGACGCCAAGGGCTTCCCCCGCGGAAACGTGCAGAGCCTCTGCCTGAGCTGCCACAAGGACAAGAAGGCCAGCCACCCGGTGGCCAACCATCCGACCTCGGACCGCACCATCAAGGCCACGGGCAAGCCTTTGACCTGCCTCTCCTGCCACCAGCCCCACTTTTCCAAGAGTCCGAAGCTGCTGGCCGTCTCCGGCTGCGGTGCCTGCCACGCGTAGGACCGCATTCCCAGGGGAGCTGTCCGCCCCCACGCCGAAGCCCCCGGTCACCCGGGGGCTTCGGCGTCTTCCCAGCGGCTTTCAGTCGCCCAGACTGCGCTCCACCAGATCTTGGCCATGCGCCTTGAGGTAGTCCGCCCGCACGGCCTCCCGGCACTCCTCCAGGGACATCACGGGACCGGGGCGGCGCTCCAGGGCGTTGAAGATCATGTAGCCGTCCGGACCCAGCATGGGGCCCACCGGCTGGCCCAGGGGGCCTGCCAGGAGAGCCTGCATGAGCGTGGGGGGCACCAGCGTTTTGAGTGAGGCTACCTCCACCCAACCGGGTTCGGGGTTGCCCGTGGCCTCGGCGTTGGCGTACTGCGCCACGGCCTCCCGCCAGGGCAGGCCGGTCCGCACCCCATTCAGGGCCGCATCCACCTCGTCCTTGGAATCGGCCACCAGCACCTGCAGGCGCAGACCGCCCACCTGCCGGAACCGATCGGGGAAGGTCTCGTGGTGCTTCGCCAGCTCGACCTCGGACACCTGCACCTCGGCGAGGAAGGCCTCCGCATACCGGGCGTAGGCGCGTTCCCGCTCTTCCAGCCAGAGAGTGGCCTGGATCTCGGGGCGGCGATCCAGCCCCTGCTTGCGGGCCGCTTCGGACAGACGGATGTCGTCCGCCACGCCTTCCATGAACCGGGCCTTGGTGGCCGCGCCCAGGGAGTGGCTCGAACCCATGGTCTTGAGGACATCCACCAGGTGGCGCTTGAGGGTCCGCAGGCTGATGGCCGTCCCAGCCACCCGGCCCGCGACTTTCTTCTCATCGCCTGGCAGAGTCTCCGTGGTACGGTCCGCGCCAAGCACGGCCAGATCGGGAACCAGGGGATACCGTGGGCGGAGCGCCTCCAGGGCCGCCTCCCGCCTCATCTTCATCTGGGTGGCCGCCGCCTCCTTCAGCAGGGCGTCCCGGCGCACGGCGAAGTCCGCCTCCGTCTCGCGCCGGGCTTCCCAGGCCTTGGCGACATGCCAGCCGAACTCACTCTGGAGGGGGCCCACCAGCGCCCCCACGGGTGCGGCGAACACGGGATCACCGAAGGCGGTCACCATCTGCTTCTGGCGGATCCAGCCCAGGTCGCCGCGGTTCTGGGCCGCGCTGGGATCCACGGACACCTCCGCCGCCACCTTCTCGAAGGCCTCGCCGGCCTGGAGGCGCTTCAGGGCGGCCGCGGCCTCCTCCCGGGTCTTGCACAGCAGGTGCGAGACCCGGCGTTCCTCGCCCTGGGCCAGGAAGGCGGCCTTGATCTGCGCCTCGGTCATGGCGCCGTGGCTTGGCCGGGTGTCGAGGTAGGCCTTCCCCAGCACAGCCTGACGCCCCTCCTGACGCCGCTCCTGCCACTCGGGCGTCTTCAGGAGCCCCTTGGCCGTGGCCAGCGCCCAGGCCTTCTCCAGCCGGGCGAGCCTGACTCTCGCCGCCTCGTCAGATAAGCCCGGCGCCGCCGCCCGGATGACTTTCAGGCGCTCCGACTCGGCATCGACCGTGCGGGCCGGGCGCCGGGTGGGCGCCGCCGTCACGGTAGGACCCAGCCCGAGTGCGCCCGCCAGGATCGCCATCTGGATCCGGGTGAAGCCGTTCCGTAGCGAGGGGGCGTCATGCATGGAAAGCTCCTGGAAGAACGCCTGGATGGCCCGCGATCAATAGCGCGTCTGCACGTGGTCGTAGCCGTGGCAGCTGAGGGTGCAGGTGCCGTGGCCGAGGCCGGACCGCTGGAAGGAGGGCGCGCCCACGGAGGAGGCGCCCACCACGGACCGGTCGAACTCGATGAGGGAGGCCTGGCGCAGGGAACCGTGGGAAGCATGGCAGGTGGCGCAGGTGGTGGGCTCGCCGTAGCCGGGCTGGAAGGCCCCGCTGCGCCCGGGCCGGAAGTCCCGGGGCGAGCGCAGACCCAGCACCGCCGCCGCCTCGGAGAGGGCCGGGGCCCGCCGCTGGGCCGCCACGGAGCCGCTGCCGGTGAAGCCGCTCAGGTGCTGGGCATGGAAGGGGAAGGATTGGTTGGCGAGGATGGACTGCCGGTCGTGGCAGAGGAAGCAGAGGTCGCCGGCGCGCTCTCCCAGCCGGGCCAGGTCCTTCTCCCGGCCGAAGGCGGCCTTCAGGAGGGAGGCCTGGGAGGAGACGTGGGGCCCCTTGGCGCCCGTGGGGTCCGGATTGTCGTGGCAGGATCCGCAGTCGAGGGGGTCCCGGAAGGTGGAGGTCCGCAAGCTGGGAAGGTCGGGGCGGCCCGCGGCCGTGGCTCCGATGGCATGGCTGGAGGCGGCGCCCTTGGCGAAGAGGGCGCCCAGGTCGGCGGGCCCGGACAGCAGGGGCGCCGCCTCGGAACCCGCGTGGCAGCCGAAGCACACCTCGGCCACGGACTGGGGCCGGCGGTCCAGGAGCTGGCCGCGGGTGTCGAAGGCCGTGAGGCGCAGGCGGCCCCGTTCCTTGCCATGGGGGTCGTGGCAGCCCGTGCAGTCCTGGGTGAGCGTCAGCACCTTGCCGCCATTCCGGACGATCCGCTTGTAGTCGGTGGACCGGCGGGCGCCGAGGCGGTCCCTGAGGTGGCCGGAGCCCTGGCCGCTCGCGGGGGTGAGCTTGGGGGCCCGGTCCGCGGTGGTGGCGAGGTTCGTCCCCTCGTGGCAGGCCAGGCAGGCCCGGTCGGGGTTTCCGCGGCCGGCCTTGGACCGGGCGGGCGTCACGGCCCGGTGGCCCTGGTGGCAGGCGGCGCAGGCCGCGTGGGCGAGGGAGGGGCCGCCCCGGGCCTGGACGGGCTGGGGCGGCCGGATGGCCTGGCTCCGCACCGGAACCAGCGCCAGCCCCACAATCGCGGCACCCAGGAGGAATCGCCTCATCGCCAGGACCTCGAGCAGATGGTGTCGAACCAGCGCAGCAGGTCCACCGTGACGCGGCTGCTGCGGAGTCCATTGTCCATGCGGGTGGTCTCGTAGCGCACCCGGAGCGAGACCTGCCGGAAGCTGAAGTCCGCCCAGGTGTAGAGGGTCGTGGCCGCCGGGGTGAGGACCGCATCGAAGCGCTGGGCCAGGGCGCCCACGGGGACCTTTCCCAGGCGGGTGGTGACTCCCAGCGAATAGTGGCGGCTCGATTCGTCCTGGGCGCCGGTCCAGGTCGTCATGGAGGTCGCCGCCCCCGGGGTGAGGCGCTGGCTGTTGCTGGAGTAGCCGGCGGAGGCGGTGATCGACGTGATGCCCAGCTGGTAGGAGCCGTTCATCATCAGGTCGGTGTTCCGCGCGTCGACGCCGGGCTGGGAGAGGCCGCGATCATCCTTGTAGTCCCCTGCCATATAGAGCGTGAGGCGCCCACGGGTCTGGACCTGGCCCGTCACCCGGGCCCAGTCCACCCGGCCCTGGCTGGCATTGTCGGAGATGCGCCAGAGGTCCGCCGTGAAGCCGAAGTTGCCCGACTGCCGCATGCGCCGCTGGAACAGCTCCTGGGCCAGCTCCGAGGGCACGTAGTCGGGGGGATACTCGTCCCGGGTCCGGCGGGTGAAGGTCCAGTCGCTGAGGAAGAAGAGGGTGTGCCGGATGAGCTCGGGCACATCGCCGCCGCGGGCGATGCCGAGGTTCATGGTCGTGGTGGTGCGCCGGAGGGTGAGATTCGGCAGGCCCTGCTCGAAGGCCGAGACGCCCACGTCGCCGTGGATCCGCCAGTCCTGGGTCAGTGTGTAGGTGCCGCCGAGGGTTCCGGAGTCCATCCGGGTGTCCTGACCCGCGGCATCCGTGAGGGTGCGGCTCATGGCGCCGGTACCGTAGGCGTTCCAGCGTCCGGCGGCATAGACCAGGGATTCGGAAGCGAAGGTGTGACCCGTGCGGGTGTCCCCGGCGGTGCTGGCTCCGGCGGAGGCGTTGGTGAGGGAATGCCAGGCGCCGCTGATGGGACCGTAGAAGGTGGCGCCGAGATCGAACCAGCTGCTGCTGATGGAATCCTGGAACTGGGACCGGGTCCGCAGCGTCCAGTCGGCGGCCGAATGGGTTTCGGTGTCCAGGTTCGCCTGGAAGTAGCGCCAACCCTGGCCCGGGATGCGGGTTTCGTAGTCCTGACGGAGGGACTGGAAGGTCACCTGGGTGCCGCCCACGCGCTGATTCGCCTCCAGCTTCCACTGAGACCAATCCTCGCGCTCGTCTCCCAGCTTCGAGTCCCCGTGCCGGTAGGAGAGGCGGACATCCTGGAGGATGCGGCTGTGGTAGGTGACGCCGGCGCCCCAGGTATCGCCCTTCACGCGGCCGGAATCGAAGAGGTCCGGCGACTGGGAGTGCTGGTAATCCAGATAAAGACGAAAGGGGCGGTAGGGGAAGAGGCTGAGGCGCGCCCCGTAGCGGCTGATTCCGGCATCGGAATCCGTGGCGTCGCCGTAGGCCAGCCGGTTGTATTCCAACGCGCCGTTGAGGGCCAGGGCCCCCAGGCGGTAGGTGAAGACCGGAACGCCCGCGTCCACTTCGTAGACGGCCTGCGTGGTCGCCATGGTTGGCGCCTGATTCGACTGCCACTGGTTGTAGTGGAGCTGGAACCGCTGGTTGAGGATCAGCGGGCAGTCCTCGGCCCGGGCCGCGACGGACGCGCCCACGAGCACCAGGGTGAGAAGACAGAGCTTCACAACAGACCTTCGGGAGGGAGGCCAGAAGAAAAGCGGAGGGCGGGTGGAGGCCCACCCCCCGCGGGTCTAGACCGACGTTCCTGCTACTTGAGGTGGCAGGAGGTGCAGAGAGCGGAACCGACCATGCTCACGCGCAGGAAGGGCGCGGTGGTGCCGGCGGTGCCGTAGTTGTGCACGTCGTGGCAGGAGGCGCACTGCACCTTGGAGCCGTTCGCGTTGGTGGGGAACAGGCGAACGGTGCCGGCCGCGAAGGTCGTGGGATCCTTCAGGGTCGAGTCCAGGTTCTGCTGGTAGGTGATGGAGATCGGGTGGTCGTTGGTGAGGTCCTTGCCGAGCAGGGCGGTGCCGGACACGAGGCCGGTGCCGAGCAGCTGGCCGCCGGCCGTGTAGGTGACGGAGGCGATGTCGTTGGGCAGGTTGATCATGTTGCCCACGGCCTGGGTGCCGTCATGGCAGGTGAAGCAGGCCATGGAAGCGCCGGTGGGGGTGGCGTCCGTGGTGCCGTTCAGCGTCCCGCTGGTGTACATCGAGAAGCCGGTGGTGACCGTGGTGGTCTTGTTCCACAGGGGCACGATCTGGGCGGCGCCGCTGGCGGCTCCGTGGGGGGTGTGGCAGAACACGCAGACCTGGGTGGTGTTGGTCTTGCCGCCAGGGCCCGTGCTGCTGAGGTCGTGCTTGGAGCCGACGATGGTCGCGTTCAGGCTCAGCGAGCCGACGGCCAGGAGGGCGACGAGAAGGGACTTCATGGTTTCACCTCATGGGTGGTTGGGGGGGGGGTGGGGGGGAGAGAACAGCGTGTTGCTGTTATTGCGGGGCGGGTTGGGGGGCCGATGCCCCCTTCTCCTCCCGCAAATACTGGAATTTCTGGATGCGTCCGTTGATCTGATCGGCCACGTAGATGCCGCCGCTGGCGTCGATGGCGATGCCGGTGGGCACCTGGAACTGGCCCTTGCGGGTACCGCCCGTGCCCACGGGCAGGAGGATCCGGCCCTCCTGGTCGAAGATCTGGAAATTGCAGAAGGCGCCGTCCGCCACGTAGAGGTGCCCGTCGGGATCCACAGCGATGCCCTTGGGCCGGGACACCTGGCCCGGCATGTCGCCGGCCTTGCCGAAGGCCCGGATGAAGCGGCCGTTGAAGTCGAAGATCTGGATGCGGAAATTGCCGGTGTCCACCACCGCGAAGCCCACCCCGGGCACGATGCAGGCGTAGGACGGGAAGTTGAACTGGCCCTCCTCGCTGCCCCGGCCACCGATGGTCTTGAGGAGTTTGAGACTCCGGTTGTAGAGGCGCACCGTGTGCTCACCCCCGTTCACCACGAGGAGGAGGTCCCGTGCCTCGTCCACGGCCAGGCCCACGGGCCGGTTGATGCCGTCGTTCTTCGTGAGGGCGCTGAGCTGGCGGCCCTCCTTGTCGAAGACCACCACCTGGTTCGTGTTGGCGCTCGCGGCGTAGACCAGCTTGGAGTCCACGGCCAGGCCCGTGGGCGTGGCCAGGGTGGTGCCGCTGAGTGTTGAAAAAGCCCAGATCTTCTTGGCGGCGGGATCCATGGCCACCACGCCGGCCGTGAAGTCGCCCACGAAGATCACGCCCTTGTCATCCACCGCCACCGAGAGGGGCCGCTGGAGCCAGATCACGTCCTCGGACTTGCCGGCCAACCGGTCGATGAAGCTGCGTTTCTTCTTGGCGCCCACATCGAAAGCGTTGCGGTACTCGGCTACCCACTTGATGCGGGTGGGAGACGGCGGTGGCGGCCAGGCCAGGACCTCGTCCTGCGCCACGGGAGGCGCGGCGGGCTTCTGCGCGGACAGAGGCGCCGTCGCGCTCGCGACGCACGCGAGGGCAACGGACAGCAGGGTGGAACGCTTGAACATGGCTTTTTTGCCTCGCGGATGTCTTGCATCGGACAACGTCACAGGAACCTGTCAGCCGACCCCCGAACCATAGGGCCCATAAGCGAACTATGGGTCATCTATTTTTGTGATTTTTGTCATCTAGGTGTTTTTTCCTGGCCAAAACCAACCACCACCCTGCTTGTTGGCAACCACAACCCAGGCGCGTTACACGGCATAGATCACATCGTCATCGTGAAAAGCAAAATCTCTCTACGCTCAAGGGATCCAGGTCCACAGATCTGGGGGGGGGGGGGGGGGGGGGGGGCGGGGGCGGGGGGGGGGGGGGGGGGGGGGGGGGGGGGGGGGGGGGGGGGGGGGGGGGGG
>NZ_JAKZLD010000001.1:0-52027 GCF_022808835.1 Geothrix mesophila | reverse complement strand
CACCCGGCCCACACATGGGGCCCCCCCCCCCCCCCCCGCAACCCCGATCCCCTGGAGGTCGTCATCATGAACGGCTGGTTCATCTCCCTCCGTTCCTGGGCATTGCCCGCCACCCTGCTGGCGTCGGCGGCCTCGGGCCTGGTGGCCCAGGCTGTGCTCCCCACGGCCACGCCGTTGCGATCCTATGACAAGGGCTTCCGCGAGCCTGTGCGCCTGGCCACCGACTCGGCAGGACGCCTCTACGTGGCGGATCCCCGTCTGGGCACCATCACCATCCGGGATGAAGCCGGCAAGTTCCTCACCATCCGGCGCGGCCTCGATCGGCCCCTGGGCGTGGCCGTGGACGCTTCGGGCCGAATCTTCGTGTGCGAGGCCGGCAAGGGACGCGTCGCCATCTTCACCCCGGGCTGGGTGCCCGCGGGATATCTCGGCCAGGGTGATGGCGAGTTCCTGATGCCCAACCACATCCAGATCACGCCTGACGGCCTGGTCTACGTGGTGGACAGCCTGGCGAACCAGGTGAAGGTCTACGGCCCCGACAACCAGCTGGTGCGCCAGTTCGGCACTCCCGGCATCCAGGCCGGTCAGCTCAATTTCCCCACGGGCCTGGCCGTGGCGCCCACGGGCGAGATCTTCGTCTCCGACCAGGGGAACGAGCGGATCCAAGTCTTCGACGCGAACGGCGCCTACCTCCGCAAGTTCGGCGGCCCCATCGGCATGATCGGCTCCAACACCACCTTCGGCCGCATCCAGGGCATGCTCGCGGATGCCCAGGGACGCCTGTTCCTGGCGGATTCCTACCGCGGCGTGGTGGTGGTGGTGAACGCCGCCACCGGCGCGATCCTCGGCAATCTCGGCTCATTCGGTTCAGATCCCGGCCAACTCAGCGGGCCCGCCAGCCTGGTGGTGGACCGGAACCACAGGCTCTTCGTGGCCGCCCCGGGCAACACCCGGGTGGAGGTCTACGGCCTGGATGCCTACACCGATCCCCACATCCTCTCCGCCAGCCTCTTCGTGAACCCCACCCAGCTGGTGCGCGAGAATCCCGATGACCGGGCCCACGCGCGCAGGGCCGCCGCCCGGAACCTCAGGAACTGGCGGGAGCGGGGTGATGGGCTTCCCGGCGGCGCCATGCGCCCGCCGCTGGTCTCCGTCCTCGTCAAGATCCCGGGCGTGGACCCCTCCACCATCCAGCCGGGATCCCTCACCGCCAACGGTGTGCCCGCCACCCGCGTTCCCGGTGCCTTCCTCGGCGACTTCGACCGCGACGGTCGGGTGGAGTACCGCGCCTGGTTCGACCAGGACCGCCTGCTGGCCACCCTGCCCGACGGCAGCACCTTCCTGGTGCTGTCGGGGCGCCTGGGCGACGGGCGGACCTTTGAAAGCATCGCCGACGTGACCGTGGTCAATCCGACCGGGAGTGTCCAGTGAGCAGGCTCCACGCAATCCTCCCCGCCCTCGCCACCGGCCTCCTCCTCGCGGCGGGTGCCGCCCTGCTGGCCACGGATCCCCCGCACAACATCTCGACGGCGAACTCATACGGGGCGCTGAACTACTGCTCCACCTGCCACAAGCTCCACGGCGCCCCGGGCGGCACCCTGACCACGGTGAGCGGCAACACGAACCTGTGCCTGAGCTGCCACGTGAGCGGCGGACGGGCCACCAACCAGGCCTTCGCCGCCACGGACCAGGCCGTGCCCGCGGGTGCCAGCCTCGTCGGCTCCACCGCTGGCGGCACCTCCCACCGCTGGGACTCCGGCGCCCAGGGCCGCCTCATCAAGGGCTCACCCAACACCTCCACCGGCACCATCACCCCCTCCGGTGACTACACCGGCGCCTACGCCGCCACCATCAAGATCCAGGTCGTCGCCGCCGGCGCCACGGGCAGCGCCACGGTCGCCTGGTCCCAGACCACCAACGGCACCGCCACCTTCGGCGGCGCCACCACGATCACCACCAGCACCACCGCCCAGGCCCTGGGCAGCTCCGGTGTCTCCGTGGCCTTCTCCAGCACCGGGACCTTCGTCGCCGGGGACCTCTTCTACCTCTACGTGCGGCCGGACCTGGTCCAGCCCGCCTCGGCCATGGCCTCCCACCTCGAGTCAGGGAGATCCATGTGCTCCACCTGCCACGACCAGCACCTGCAGGCCCTCACCCCCTTCGATCCAGCCGCCTCCCAGACCTACACCGCCGGCACCACCAACAACCGCCACTTCCAGCGGGTGGCCAATGACGGCGGCGCCCTCTGCGGTGACTGCCATGCCCCCCGCAACGTGGGCAAGGGCGGCACCTCGCACCCCGTGAACCTCCCCGTGGCGGGCGCGGCCAACACCAAAACCCCCACCACCGTGCCCCTCACCGTCAGCGGCAACGTCCACTGCCTGACCTGCCACGACGTCCACAAGGCCTCCACCACGACAACCCCCGCCGGCATGCTGCTCCGCGTGAGCAACACCACCGCCCTGTGCGCCGACTGCCACACCCTGGCGGACACCACCACGGCCAACACCCACACCAACCCCACCAGCGGCATCCTCTGGCCCGGGGACCAGTACGGCGGCAGCACCTACGCCGCCATTACCGACACGACCCTCCGCGGCGCCTGCAAGAACTGCCACACTCCCCACGGCTGGCCCGACGCCAACAACCCCGGCGGCAAGTACGCCAACGCCCTGGGCGCCGAGCAGGACAACCTCTGCCTCACCTGCCATGACGCCGATGGGCCCTCCACCAAGGATGTGCGCACCCAGATCACCAAGACCATCCACCACCCGGTGGAGCGCAACAGCGGCCGCACCGTCGGCTGCGCCGACTGCCACAACCCCCACATGGCCACGGCGGGCGTCCACACCTACACCACCACCGCCACCCTCGACCGCAACCGCCTCCGCGCCAGCGGGGGGGGCGTGCTGAACAACATGTACGCCCTCCGCGGCGTGGATGGCGTGGCCTTCAACTACTCGGGTCTCGCCATGTGGGGCGTCCCCACCTCGGCCAACTTCACCAAGATCGCCGGGGGCTCGCCCACCGTCGCCGCCTCCGGGGCCGAGTTCGAGTACCAGGTCTGCTTCAAGTGCCACACCAGCTACAGCTGGGGCACCAACCCGGCGCCCAACGGCATCACCTCCGGCGGCACCAGCCCCCTCACTCTGGTTTCCGGCACCACCCAGCCTTGGGTGGCGGGTACGGGCACGGCCAGCTTCACCAGCGGCAGCACGAGCGTGACAGGCAGTGGAACCTCCTGGAACGCCCCCTCCATCCGCTACATGTACATCCGCCACGTCGGATACACCGGCACGCTCCGCTACGTCAGCACGGTCACGAGCAACACCGCGGTGACCCTCTCAGGAACCTACGGCACCACCGCTTCCGCCAAGGCCTACGAGCTGCGTGACTCCGCTGCCATCACGGGCACCACCACCGTCACCGGCTACGGCACGACCTGGGACACCTCCCTGGTGAACCAGTTCTTCGCCATGACCGCCGGCAACACCACGTCCTACCGCATCACGGCCGTCCCCAACGCCACCACCCTGACCATCACCACCGCCACCACCTCCACCACCCCCCAGGACTTCTACATCCACCCCGGCGCCAGCTTCACCAACGGCAGCACGGCGGTGGTGGGCTACGGTACCAGCTGGACCTCGGCCCTGGTGGGCAACACCATCCAAGCCAGCGGCGTGACGGGCACCTACACGATCACCGCGGTGGCGGATGCCACGCACCTCACGTTGAGCGGCAATTTCACCGGGACCACGGGCGTTTACCGGTTCCTGCTGGCCGGCCCGATCCTCCTCCAGGAGACGGACCTGGCCCAGGAGTTCAACCCGGCCAACCGCTCGGGACACCCCGTGGTCACGGGCCTGAACAACTACACGGGCAGCACTGCCCCCAAGGCCCTCGCCGCCGCCACCATGAAGGCCCCCTGGGCCACGAACCTGGGCACCCAGACCATGATGTGCTCGGACTGCCACAACACGGACGCCGCCACCCCCGCCGCCCAGGGCCCCCACGGCTCCGCCGCCCAGTTCATGCTGCGCGGCACCAACCCCGCCAACTGGCCCAACATCACCCTCAGCAGCGCCAGCACCAGCTGGTGCACCAACTGCCACACCCTGACCCTGAGCAACAACACGGCGCACAACACCGGCAACCACAGCGGCTACCAGTGCTGGAACTGCCACATCGTGATCCCCCACGGGGGCAAGATGTCCCGGCTCATCGGCTACAGCGGGACCGGCACCACCATGCCAGCCCGATACGCATACAACAACACCGTCAGCAACATGAAGATCACTGGGTTCAAGAAGCCGACTTCCGCCACCGGCTACTCCCAGGACGGAAGCTGCCAGACCTCCTGCTACCACAATGTCGCCGTAACGTCCTCCGAGACCTGGTGACCCCGGAAGCATCCGCTGCGGGCCCTGCCGCCGCCTCCTCCGGCTTGTGATTTCCATCATCCGTCGATTTCATCCCCCTCCGATGCGGTCGCTTCCACCTTTCTGTCGCAAGTCCCGAGATCTGCTCTCCTGTCATAGATCACATATATGTCCTGAAATCCAATTCCTCCCCTATCCTCCTGAAGGAACCCCGGCCTCGCCGGGTCACTCTCTGCTCCCCCAGCCGGAGATTCACCCCATGAGCCGATGCGCCACCTCGAGATTGCGCCTCTGGTTCGCGCTGGCCAGCTGCGGATGGCTGCCATCGGCCCTGTACGCCACGGATCCCCCGCACAACATCGCCACGGCGAATTCGTACGGATCGCTGAACTACTGCTCCACCTGTCACAAGGTCATGGGTGGGGCCAGCGGGGCCACCCTCACGACCGTGAGCGGAAATGTGAACCTCTGCCTGAGCTGCCATGTGAGCGGCGGCAAGGCCACCAACCAGGCCTTCGCCGCCACGGACCAGGCCGTGCCCGCGGACGCCAGCCTGGTAGGCGCCACCGCCGGCGGCACCTCCCACCGCTGGGACTCCGGCGCCCAGGGCCGCCTCATCAAGGGCTCTCCCAACACCTCCACCGCCACGATCACCTCCTCGGGCGACTACACCGGCGCCTACGCGGCCACCATCAAGATCCAGGTCACCACCGGAGGCGCCACCGGCACGGCCAAGGTCGCCTGGTCCCAGACCACCAACGGCACCAGCACCTTCGGCAGCGCCACGACGATCACCACCAGCACCACGCCCCAGGCCCTGGGCAGCTCGGGCGTCTCCCTGGCCTTCTCCAGCACGGGCACCTTCGTCCTCAACGACCTGTTCTACCTGTACCTCCGGCCCGACCTGGTCCAGCCCACCTCGGGCATGTCCACCTACCTGGAAGGCGGGAAGCTTATGTGCTCCACCTGCCACGACCAGCACCTGCAGGCCCTGGCTCCCTTCGACCCGAACGCTTCCCAGACCTACACCGCCGGCACCACCAACAACCGCCATTTCCAGCGGGTGGCCAACGACGGCGGCGCCCTCTGCGGAGACTGCCATGCCGCCCGCAACGTCGGCAAGGGCGGCACCTCGCACCCGGTCCACGTGAACCTGGCCACCGCCCCCAACACCAGGACCCCGACCCTGGGCACGGTCCTCTCCGCCGCCGGGAATGTGGAGTGCCTGACCTGCCACGACGTCCACAAGGCCTCCACGACAACTACCCCCGCCGGCATGCTGCTCCGGGTGAGCAACTCCCTGGCCCTCTGCACGGACTGCCACACCCTGGCCGACACCACCACCGCCAATGTGCACACCAACCCCACCAGCGGCATCCTCTGGCCGGGTGACGGGTACGGTGGCAGCACCTACCCCGCCATCACGGACACCACGCTGCGGGGTGCCTGCAAGAACTGCCACACCCCCCACGGCTGGCCCGACGCCAACAACCCCGGCGGACGCTACGCCTTCGCCCTGGGAGCCCGTCAGGACAACCTCTGCCTCACCTGCCACGACGGCGCCCCCGCCAAGGACGTCCGCACCGAGATCCTCAAGACCAACCACCACCCCGTGGAGCGGACCAGCGGCCACCTCGTGGGCTGCGCCGACTGCCACAACCCCCACATGGCCACGCCAGGGGTGCACGCCTATAGCACCGCCGCCGACGCCAACCGGAACCGCCTCCGCGCCGACGCCGGCGGCGTGCTGAACAACATGTACGCCCTCCGCGGCGTGGATGGCATCCAGTTCAACTACACCGGCCTGGGGCTGTGGCCGACCCCCACCGCAGCCGCCTTCACCAAGATCGCCAGCGGGTCTCCCACGGTGGCCGCCAGCGGCGCCACGTACGAGTACCAGCTCTGCTTCAAGTGCCATACGAGCTACGACAGCTATGGCGCCAACCGCCCCGGCGGCGTCACCACCTTCTACAACACCGGGACTGCCAAGTTCACCAACGGAAGCACCACTGTGGCCGGCACCGGCACCACCTGGATCGTCACCACCACCGCGGGCAATTCCGAGACCACGCCCGGCCGCACCGTGGTGGGCATGTACATCCAGAAGAACCTCACGTCGCCGGCCTACAAGATCGCCGCCGCCACCGCCACCTCCATCACCTTGGCCACCCCCTATGCGGGCCCCACCGACGCCGCGGCGGCGGCCTATGTCATCACCCGGGAGCAGACCGACCTTGCCCAGGAATTCAGCCCCAGCAATGCCTCGGGCCACCCGGTGGTGACCGGCCTCAACAACTACACCGGAAACGTCGCTCCCAAGGCGCTCAGCGCGTCCTTCATGAAGGCCCCGTGGACCGCCGTGGGGACGCAGACCATGATGTGCTCCGACTGCCACAACACCAACGGCACGGCGGCCCAGGGTCCACACGGATCGGCGAACCAGTTCATGCTGCGGGAATTCGCCGGCGGCGCCCCGGCCGCGAACTGGCCGAACGTCACCCTCACCGCGACCCTGGGCAGCACGGTCGCGAATCAGTCCTGGTGCAACAACTGCCACCAGCTCACCACGGCACTCACCAACGACGTCCACACCAAGAACAGCACGCATGAAGGCCACCAGTGCTATGCCTGCCACGTGGTGATCCCCCACGGCAGCAAGATGTCCCGCCTCATGGCCTGCAACACCAACATGCCCGCCCGCTACGCCTACCAGGGGGACCGCACCAACACCCTGATCCTCCAGTTCAAGAAGGCCGCCGTGGGATCCTACGCGACCGGCAACTGCGACACGACGGTCCACCACAGCGCCCTCTCGGGCACAGGCGTGGAATCCTGGTGAGCCCGCGCGACGAGGTTCTCCGCTCCCAACCGGGATGGAACCCCTTCCTCCCGGTGAAGCGGTTCCTGCGCCGGCCGGCCGTCATCGTCGCGGAGATCCTCGTCATCACCGCCGCCTGCGCCCTCGGGGCCAGCCTGCCCCAGGCCGGCCGGTCCCCGGCAGCCCAAGTCCTGAACCTGCGCTCCTATGGCGCCGCCACATCGGCACTGGTAGACGTCCTGTCCCTGGATCACGTCTTCACCAGCGGGTGGTTCCTCGCGGCCCTGGCCTTCGCCACGGCTTCGCTGGTCATCGTGGTCGTCGAGCAGACGCGACGGCTCCGGGCGACCTGGAGCCAGGTCCTCACCGACGCGCACTTCCGGAACGCACCGTTCCGGGTCGAGTTCACCCGCCCCGGGAACGGCCCCGCCACCCGGTCCATCCGCAGCCGCGGAAGGCTGGGGCTTGCCGGCTCCCCCCTGTTCCACACGGGCCTCTTGGCCGTGATCCTCGCCGGGGTCCTGGGGGCCCTGTTCAGCGTGCAGGCCGTGGTGGACCTCTTCGAAGGCGAGACCCTGCCCCCCACCGTGGAGGCCTGGGGCCTGCAGCAGCCGGGTCCCCTCGCCGCCCCCTTCCAGCTCGACGCCCCCCTGAAGCTGGTGTCGGTGGAGCCGACGCGCTACCAGGGCGGGGACCTGATGGGACTCCGCCTGAAGGTGGCCGAGGGTGACGCGGAAGGCGGACCCACCCAGGACCTGGGCATCAACCAGGACCTCCGGGTCAGCCGCGGGCGCCTCTATGCCGACAGCCTCTTCGGCCCAGCCGCCCTGGTGGCCTGGGACTGGCCCTCCAACCCCGAGTCCCGAACGGCCGTCCTCCTGGAGCGGAAGGAGCCGCAGGCCTTTGGAGCTTACACGCCGGGGCCCGGGTCCCTCCGCGCCCGCATCCGGGTGCCGATGCCAGCGGACGGAAGCCGGCCCGATCATGCCGAGGTGCGGATCCTCCAGGGTGAATCCCGCGTGGCGGAGGCCAACCTCCGGCCCGGCGAGGCCCTGGCCCTGCCCGGTGGAGGTGGGTTCCGCCTGCATGGGATCCCCTACTGGGCCCGGCTCCATGGCAGCCGCGATCCCGCCATTGGGCTCGCCTACGCCGGTTTCATGGTCGCCTTGGCGGGAGCCATCCTCACCTACGGGGTGACGCGGGTGGACCAGCTGGTCAGCGTGACGCCGGAGGACGGCCGGGAGCGGGTGGTCGTGGCGCTGAAGCCCCACCGCTTCGCGCCGCTGTTCCAGGAACGCTTCGCGCGGCTCGTTCGCGAGCAAGGAGGAGAGGCATGACCCTGCGCCCCTGGCTCTATTCCCTGATCCTGGCGGCCCTCGCCCTGGGCTGCGGTCGCGTGTCAGACCAGCAGGCCCGGACCCTGGTGACCCGCTACAACGAGGTGGTGAGCGAGGCCTACCGGAAGAACGACATCCTCCTCATCGATGCCGTGGTGGGGCCAAACGCGCCGGACGGCAGGCGCCTCACCGGTCTCATCGGCGTGCATGCCGACATGGGCATCGCCCTGGACGCGCACCTGGACTCCCTGGAGGTAACCGGCGTCGAGCAGACCCGGGAGGATCTGCGTGTGCGCACGCGGGAGCAGTGGCGCTACCGGGACCTGAAGGTCGGCACAGGAGAGCAGGTGGGCGAGGCATCCGTGGACCGTTACGAGATGACCTACCACTTCCGGAAGCTGAAAGGCGCCTGGATGGTCGAGGAGATCGCCTTCGCCGCACCGCCGCAAGTGGGCCGCAAGGAGGTGCCCTGGACCATGGATGCCAAGGACGCCCACAGCATCGTCACACCACCCCCCGGCAAGCCCTGAAACCCGGAGCGTTCCATGAGCCCATTCGTCTTCGAAGCCACCCTGCACTGGACCTCCGTGGCCCTCTACATCCTGGCGACGGTGATCTTCGCCCACGCCCTGCTGTGGAACCACCCCACCCGGGGGCGCTGGGCAGTCCTCCTCGCGATCTTGGGCTTGGCGCCCCACACCGGGGCCATCCTCGCCCGCTGGATCGCCGTGGGTCACGGGCCCTACATGGCCAAGGCCGAGGTGCTGTCCTCCAACGCGTGGATCGCTGTGGTGATGCTGCTCGTGGTGCTGTGGCGACGGCCCAGCTGGGCAGGGCTCGCCCTGGTGGCGCTCCCCGGGGCGATCCTGATGATGGGCCTGGGTCTGTTGGCAAGTCCTGAGGCCAAGGAGCTGCCCCCCACGCTGCGGTCCATCTGGCTCGTCTTCCACATCTTCTTCACCAAGCTGGCCGTGGGGGCGTTTCTCCTGGCCTTCGCGGCCGCGGTGCTCGCGCTCCGCAAGCTCAAGGGCACCACCAGCCCCTTCCTCGCTCGGTTCCCATCGGCGGAGGTCCTGGATGCCTCCATGATCCGCTTCGTGGGCTTCGGCTTCGTGTTCTGGTCCACCACCATCATCGCGGGCGCCATCTGGGCCCATCAGTCCTGGGGCCGCTACTGGGGCTGGGATCCCATCGAGACCTGGTCGCTCGTGACCTGGCTCTGCTTCGGCACCTTGCTGCACCTGCGGCTGTTCTATCGCCTGGGCTCGCGGTCCACGGCCTGGCTCACCATCGGCTGTTTCGGGGTCTCCATCCTCACGGCCTTCATCTTTCCCTTCCTGGTGCCCTCGCTTCACGCCGCCTACTTCCAGTGACCGGGGATTGTGACTATTTCCGCCACCTTTGACCCCAGAATGATGTTGCGAAAGGCAATGAGGGTGACGTCGTGAGCAAGGTCCTTTTCGTGGTGCCGCCCTACTCCAGCTGGGGGGTGGAGGTCATCGGCACCTGGCCGCCGCTCCAGATCGCCTACCTGGCCGGAGCCGTCGAAGGGGCGGGGCACGAGGCCCGCATCTACGACGCCATGAACCGGGATGGCGCCAGCTTCGAAACCATCCGCGCGGAGGTGGAACAGTACCGCCCGGATGTCGTCGTGGCCTACGACTACCTGCCCGTCACCGGCGCCATCAGCACGGCGGTGGTGCCCGCCGCCATGAAGGCCCTGGGCCTGGCCAAGACGGTGGACCCCGCCATCACCACGCTCATCGGCGGCCCCTTCCCCACCTTCAAATATTCCGAGCTTCTGCGGGATCCCTCCCGGGCCGTGGACATCGTCCTGCGCGGCGAGGCGGAAGCCACCTTCCCCGAGCTGCTGGCGGCCCTTCCGGGTGGCGTGCTGGATGGCGTCCGCGGCCTCGCCTTCCTGCGCGACGACGAGGTCATCGTCACCGAGACCCGCCCGCACATCACGGACCTTGACGCAGTCAAGCCCGCCTGGCACCTGCTGGACTGGGACGCCTACCGCTACCGGATCGATCCCCCGGGCCGCATGGCCTCCATCCTCACCTCCCGCGGCTGCATGATGGGCTGCTCGTTCTGCAGCCACCGGGCCTTCTGGCGGGGCGACTGGCGTGCCCGCACGCCGGAGGACGTCATCGAGGAGATCCGCCTGCTCGTGGACCGCTACGCCGTCGAATCCATCACGATGATCGACCCGTACCCCACCCATGACCGCGGACGCTGGGAGCGGCTCCTCGACCTCATCATCGACGCCCGGCTCGGTATCCGGCTGCTGATGGAGACCCGCGCGGAAGATGTGGTGCGCGACGCCGACCTGCTGCCCAAGTACCGGGAGGCGGGCGTGGTGCATCTCTACATCGGGGCCGAGGCCGGCACGGACGAGCTGCTGGCTTCCCTCAACAAGGGCAACGATGTGAACGCCATCGCCCAGGCCATCCGCCTGGCCCGTGAGCACGACATCGTCACCGAAGCCTCCTTCATGATCGGGCACCCCACGGAGACCCAGGCCTCCATCGACCGCACCATCGAGGTCGCCATCCGGATGAACCCCGACATCGCGGTGTTCCCCGTCCTGACGCCCATGCCCTTCACGCCCCTCTACGACCAGATGCAGGACCGGGTGCGCGTCCGCGACTATTCCAAGTACAACCTGTCCACGCCGATCATCGAGCCCTACGACATGACGCTCGAAGAAGTCGCCATCGCCCTTGGGCGTTGCTACATGACCTTCTACGCCCAGAAGATTCCCCAGATCCGGGCCCTTCCCGACGGCTTCAAGCGCCGCTACCTCCTGAGCGCATGCAAGGAGATGATGGCCGCCTATGGCAAGCACTTCAGCCACCTGGGGGCGAAGATGCCGAAGATGCACCCCCATCCGGCCGCCTGATCACCCGGACGCCACGACCCATCGGGATCACTCCGTCCAAGCCCGACTGGTCCTTACACGTCATCCACCAAAGGAACCCCCCATGTCCAGCGCCCTCTCCCTTCTTCTCGCCGCTTCCGTGATGGCAGGTTTCAGCCCAGACGCCGCGGCGGCCACCCCGCCCCAGGCCTCGTCGCCCGCACCCCACCCCACGGGAGCCCAGATCCCCAAGGGCGAGGACCTGACGGGCAAGGTGCTTGAGCGCCTCGACGCCTCGCCCTACTGCTACCTCCGCCTGAAGACGGCCAAGGGCGAGGTGTGGACCGCCGTCCCCGAGGCCAAGGCCGACAAGGGCTCCGACGTCACGGTCGCCAACGCCGTGCTGATGACGAACTTCGAATCCAAGACCCTGAAGCGGACCTTCGCGGAGGTCTACTTCGGCACCCTGGCCACCCCGGGCGCGGCTCCGGCGGCTGGCGCCAATCCCCATGGCCAGGCCGGGCGCCCCGCCAAGCCCGTGAAGGTCGGGAAGGTGGCCAAGGCCGCTGGCGCGGAGGCCCGCACCGTGGCCGAGATCTGGGCCCAGAAACAGAACCTGAAGGGGAAGGGCGTCACGCTGCGCGCCAAGGTCGTGAAATTCACCAAAGGCATCATGGGCAAGAACTGGCTGCACCTCCAGGATGGCAGCGGCGACCCGAAGAAAGGCACGAACGACGTCACCGCCACCAGCCAGGCCGAGGTGGCCGTGGGCGATACGGTGACCATCCGCGGCGTGGTCCAGACCGACAAGGACTTCGGCGCCGGCTACACCTACGCGGTGATCATCGAGGATGCCAAGCTGACCGGAAAATAGCCGCCAGCCCGTTGTTCACCTGGGGTTCACCTGGGCCGGATCGCCCCCTGTCCTGGCGGCAGGCCTGTGGCGAAGGCCTGGCCTCCGGCACCCTGTTTCTCGACCACCAGCGCCTGGAGGGTGCGGGCGGCCTTGCCGCGCAGGCGGATCATCCGCCCCTCCGCGCCCAGGCGGAACTCGGCGGCGCTCATGAAGGCCCAGGACGATTCGCTGGCCTCCTTCTCGATCCGGATCTGGTTCCAGGGGATGCTGGCCGGCCCCTGCCACCAGGCGGGCTGGAAGGGGAAGGGTTGCTTCAGGTGCAAGCAGCGGCGGCCCACTTTCAGGGACATCGGCGAGTGGCCGCGCAGGGCACCGAACTCCACCTGCTGCCAGCCGAGGTTCTTCTCGATGGGGTCCGTGGGATCGGCGGGGAAGGCCGCATAGAGCGCGGGAATTCCCATGAGCCGGTTGGTGAGCCAGGAGCCCGCCAGGAAGACCACTGGGATCAGCAGCAGGACGACGGGAGGGGGCGGGGATCCGCCGCGTGAGGCGAGCAGCGCGAGGACCATCACGGCTTCTGCCTCCGCTTCGCAGCCTGCCAGGCGGCTTCCATCTCGTCGAGGGTGCGCTGGTCCCATCCGCCCGCGGCCCGGGCATCGTCCTCCACGGAGGCGAAGCGACCCTTGAAGCGCGTCATCTGGCGCCGCAGGGCCCGGTCAGGATCCACGCCCTTCTTGCGGGCCCACTGCATGAGGCTGAACAGCACATCGCCGAACTCCTCCTCCACGCGGTCCGGCTCGGACTCGGCCTGGAGCTCCGCCACTTCCTCCTTCACCTTGTCCAGCACGCCCTCCAGGTCGGGCCACTCGAAGCCCACCTTCGCGCAGCGGCGGCCGATCTCCAAGGCCTCCTCCATGGGCGACAGCGAGGCGGGAATGCCTTCCAGCAGCCGCGGCTCCCCGCCGTGGAGCCCCTTTTCCTCGCGCTTGATGGCCGCCCAGTTGGTGAGCACGTCCTCCGCGCCATCCACCTCGACCGCCGCGAACACGTGCGGATGACGGCGCACCAGCTTCTCCACGATGGTGCGCTCCACGTCGTGGAGGTCCCAGGCGCCCCGGTCCGCGGCCAGCTGGGCATGGAAGGCGATCTGCAACCAGAGGTCGCCCAGCTCCTCGCAGAGGTGCGCCTCCGTGACGGGATCCCCGGGTCGGTGCGCCGCCAGGGCGTCCAGCACCTCCGCCGCCTCCTCGCGCAGGTAGCGGGCCAGCGACACGTGGGTCTGCTTCAGGTCCCAGGGGCAGCCCGTCTCCGGCTTGCGGAGTGCGGCCATGACAGCGCGGAGGGTGGTCGGTTCCATGCCCCAGGGTACCCGGAGCGCCCGGTTCAGAGGGCGGCGAGGATGGCCTTGGCCAGGTCCGTGAGCGAGGGATCCCGCGCCCCCATCACGAGGATGAGGTCGCCCGCCTTTGCTTCGGCGGCCAAGCGATCCACGAGCCATTCCCGCGAGGGCGCGGCTTCGGCGGCGACGCCCTTCGCGGCGATCTCAGCCACCACCTCGGCGCTGGTGATGTCCCGCGCGGCTGTGCCGCCGGCGTAGAACACGTCCAGGAACCAGAGGCGGTCCCGGGACGCCAGTTCGGCCACGAAGGCCTCCACGAACTCCGAGCGCAGGAACTTCAGCGGGCCGAAGCCGTGGGGCTGGAACACCGCCAGCACCCGGCCGCCAGCGGCTGTCCGCAGATGGGCCGCGCGGATCGAGGCCGCCACCTTGGCGGGGTTGTGGCCGAAGTCGTCCACCACCGTCACGCCGCGCCTGGTGCCAAGCACCTGGAAGCGCCGCGCCACGCCCTGGAACGCCGCCAGCGGCGCGATCATCTCCTCCAGCGGCACGCCCAGCGCCGAACACGCCGCGATGGCCGCCAGCGCATTCTCGACGTTGTGCAGCCCCGGCATGGGCAGCACGAAGTCCTTTCCCCCTACGCGGAAAGCGGAACTATCCGCGCGAACCACCAGCCCTTCGGCCCGCAAGCGGGCCCCTCCCCCAAACCCGAACACGGTCGCGCCCCCCGCGAATTCCCGCAGGTTCTCCGCCTCGCCCACCACGGCGGCCTCGCGCACCTGGGCCCGGAAGGCGCGGAACATCTCCGCCACCACGGCCATGTCCTTGTGGTCTTTCTGGAGGTTGAGGATCACGCCCACGGCCGCGTGGTAGCGCACCACGGAGCCGTCGCTCTCGTCGGCCTCGATCACCAGCAGGTCGGACGCGCCGGCCCAGGCGTTGCCCCAGCGGCCTTCCCGCTGGAGGGCCACCAGCTCGCCGCCGGTGATGACGGAGGGGTCGCGCCCCGCGCCCCGCAGGATCTCGAAGACCATGGCCGTGGTGGTGGACTTGCCGCTGGTGCCCGTCACCGCCACCGTCCGGTACTTCGCTACCACGTGCGCCAGCAGCTCCGAGCGGTGCAGCACGGGCACGCCCAGGCGCCGGGCCGTGGCCACGTCCGGCACCTCGTCCTCCACGGCCGTGGACACCACCAGCGCCGTGCAGTCGCCGGTCAGACCCGAACCATCCTGGGGATGGATCACCACGCCCAGGTCCTCCAGATGCCGACGCGCATCGGATCGCTGGCCCCGGTCGAAGCTGCGGTCGCTGCCGCTGGCCCGGCCGCCCTTCAGGCAGGCGAACTGGGCCAGGGCGCTCATGCCGCTGCCGGCCACGCCCGCGAAGTGGAGGCGTCCCAGACCGAAGTCGTCATCGGGCAGATCCTCGGCGATGAGCAGCAGGTCCCCCTCGGCCATGCGATCGAAGAGCGCCACCACGTCCGCGTTGGAGAGGCGCACGCAACCGTGGGACACGGGCGTGCCCAGCTCCTGCTCCTGGTTGGTGCCGTGGAGGTAGATCCAGCGCAGCCGCGAATCTCGCCCCGGTCCCCGGTTCCAGCCCTCCTCCAGGCCGTCGAGGGTGAGCACGCGGGTGAGGATGAGGTCCTCGTCGCGCGGCTCACCTCGCCACACCTCGCCGGTGGGCTGCTGGGCCCGGAACACCGCACCGGGTTCGGCCCCCGCGCCGATGCGCGCCAGGATGCGGTGCCAGCCCGTGGGCGTGCGGTAGGAGTTCTCCTCGCAGCCCAGGCCGTTCTTCGCCGTGGAGACCACCCCCTCGAAGACCAGGCGTCCGTCCTCCAGCAGACCCAGGCGCTGGCGGGCCGCGTCCACCACCGCCACGCGGGCGCGGGGATCCCAGACGGGCGATCCCGGCCGGGCGAGGTTCGCCAGCACGAGGGCGCGGTAACGGGCGGCCAGGATCGGATCGATCACGCCTCCGCTCCCGCGATGCGCCCCGCCAAGGCGCTGGCGGCGACGGTGGCGGGGCTGGCCAGCCACACCTGACCGGGCCCGCTGCGACCGGGGAAGTTGCGGTTGATGGCGCTGATGGTCACTTCGTCGGGGCGCGTGGAGACGCCCGGCCCCGCGTTGATGCAGGCGCCGCAGGAGCTGCCCAGCACCACGGCCCCCACGGCCTCGAAGGCGGCGATCCAGCCCTGCTCGGTGGCGTGGCGGCGCACGTCCTCGCTGCCGCACTGCACGAAGAACCGCACGCCCTCGGGCACGCGCCGGCCTTCCGCCGCCGCGGCCCTCACCACCTCGTAGGCCCGGCGCAGGTCCTCGCGCTTGCCGCCGGTGCAGCTGCCCAGGTAGGCGATGTGGATGGGCACGGTTCCGTCCAGGTCCGCCAGGGCCACGCCGTTCCCGGGGTCGCCTGGGCGGGCCAGCATGGGGCCCAGGGCCGCGCAGTCCACGTCCAGGGTGTGGGCGTACTCGGCGCCCTCGTCGCCGCGCATCCAGGGCTCCAGCGTGATCTCCGCGCCCCTCCGTTCCTTCACGAAGCGCATGGTCTCGGCGTCCGGCGCGATGAGGCCCGTGAAGCCGCCGATCTCCGCCGCCATGTTGGTGAGGGTGGCCCGCTCGTCCGTGTCCAGGTCGCGCAGGGCCTCGCCCTGGTACTCGACGACGTGACCGATGGCGCCGCCTTCGCGGATGAGGGGCTGGGCCAGGAGGTGCAGCACCAGGTCCTTGGCGGAGACGCCAGGGCGCAGGCGCCCATTCAGGCGCACGCGCAGCGTGGGCGGCACGGTGACGCGCACGTCGCCCGTCACCCAGGCGTTGGCGATGTCCGTGGTGCCGACGCCGAAGGCCAGGCAGCCCAGCGCCCCCGCGTGGGGCGTGTGCGAGTCCGTGCCCACGACCACCTGGCCGGGAAGAACATAGCACTCGGCCATGAGGGCGTGGCAGATGCCCTCGCTGCCCGATCCGTCGGGAAGCTCGCCGTGGAGCCGGATGCCGTGCTTCGCGCAGAAGGCCTCCTGGGCGGGTTTCAGGCCCTCGGCCACCGCCAGCAGGCCCATGGCCCGGTGCTCGGCCTTCATGCTGTGGTGCAGGAAGGTGAGGTGGTCGCGGAAGGCCAGGATGGAGGCCGGGTCGCGCAGCGCCACCTCCGGCCCCAGCGCCTTCTCCAGGAAGCTGGCGGCCATGGGCGTCACATATTCATGGCTGAAGCGCCAGTCGGCCTGCACGAAGAGGCCGTCGCCCGGTTCCACGGTGGGCAGGCCCACCCGCCCCGCCGCCGCGTCCACCACGGCGTGGCGGGCCAGCAGCTTCTCGGCGTAGGTCATGGGACGCGGGGCGCGCGACGGCAGGGGCGGTGCCACCTCGCCCGCCAGGCGCGCGGCGTTGTAGGCGAAGAGACCGCCGCGGCGCACGATCTCCGCCGTGACGGGATCCAGGCCCGCCGTGAACTCCGCGAGATGAAT
This sequence comes from Geothrix mesophila, assembly GCF_022808835.1. NCBI lineage: Bacteria > Pseudomonadati > Acidobacteriota > Holophagae > Holophagales > Holophagaceae > Geothrix > Geothrix mesophila. The sequence goes on along the minus strand of NZ_JAKZLD010000001.1, from coordinate 34,963 downwards.
CGATTCGCCCTGACGGATCCGCGGGATCAGGCCGAAGTCCGTGCTGGTGAGCAGGCCCAGGTTCTGGCAGTTCTGGCGGTAGATGCGCTCGAAGCTCTCGGCGATCACCAGACGGATGCCCGCGCACCACTCGGCGTAGGGGCTGGCCTCGCGGCTGCTGCCCTTGCCGCGCCGCTTCCCGGCCACGCTCACCGCAAAGCCACCGGCCTTCACGGCGCCTTCCTTCACCGGGAAGCGATCCCCGCACTTCAGGCCCAGGTAGGGGAAGTCGCCGAGCTTCTCGTCGTAGTGGTAGCAGATGAAGGCCGGTGTGATCTCGTCGGTGCTGATCTGGTCCCGCAGGGGACCGACATCCGTGGGCTCCAGGTCCTCGCCGGCGAGCTGGCGGCGGATCCGTTCCGGATCCGCCGTGAGGAAAAGCACTCGGCCATCGAAGAAGACGCGATCAGACAGCATCCCTCCAGGGTACGACAGGGTCTGCTGTCACGGGATACCCTGCGTACGAGCCGAGAGCGTCACGTTCCCAACGGTGGCAGGCGCCGCCGGACGGGGTGAGATTTCACGATCGCCGTGTTCGTTTCGGCCTTGTCGGCGATGCGATCGAGAATCCGATCGAGCTGTTCGATCGATCGCACACAGAGCCGGGCGATGAAGCAATTGTCCCCCGTCACCTTGTCGCACTCGCAGATTTCGGGAACCCCCTCTAGGTGCTTCTGGACGATCTGCAGCTTGCCAGGCAGGGGCCGGATGCGGACGATGGCCTGCAGCTGGTAGCCGAGAAGCTGGGGGTCGATCTCGATGGTGAAGGCGCGGATGACGCCCCGTTCCTCGAGGCGGCGCAGCCGCTCGGAAACACTGGGGGAGGAAAGACCAACCTGGCTGGCCAGGTCCTTCAGAGACATCCGTGCGTCCTTTGCCAGGGCCGTGAGCAGGCGCTGATCCACTTCATCCGTCATTTTAGATTCCTCGGAATATTGACTTGATGACCTAATATTATTAATACAATTCAATCATATACCTTCCTAAAGCCATAGATCGCCACCTCTCAACAAAAGATACTTTGTGGCGGGTTGCTCCCGGGAGGTGCGGATGGACAGCAAGGTGCGCGGGACGATCGAAATGAGTGCCGCCATGACGATCGCCGGAACGATCGGATGGTTCGTGGTGATTTCCGGCCAGCCCATCCTGGATGTGGTCTTCTGGCGCTGCGTATTCGGCGCCGTGACGCTGGGGATCGTCTGCCTCCGCATGAGCCTGTTTCGCAGCGTATCGACCCGCCGCATCGTGGGCCTCGCAGCCCTCGGAGGCGTGGCCATCGTCCTCAACTGGCTGCTGCTCTTCGCCTCCTTCTCCTTCACGTCCATTTCGATTTCCACAGCGGTCTACAACACGCAACCCTTCATGCTGGTCGGCCTCGGCGCACTCTTTTTCTCGGAGCGGCTGACCGTGACCAAGCTCGCCTGGCTCACCCTTGCCTTCGCCGGAGTGCTCCTGATCGTGCAGGCGAAGCCTGACGCCGGCCACAACGGCTTCCATTACCTTGTCGGGGTCCTTATGGCCCTGGGTGCGGGCTTCTTCTATGCCGTGGCTGCCATCCTCACCAAGAAACTCGCGGGTACGCCACCCCATCTGATCGCGTTCATCCAGGTCTGCGTCGGAATCGCGATGCTCGCCCCTTTCGCGAACCTCTCCCACCCTCCCGTTCGCATGGGCACATGGGGTGTGCTCGCGGCGGTAGGGATCGTCCACACGGGCCTGACCTACATCCTGCTCTATGGCGCGATCCAGAAGCTGCCGACGCATTTGACGGGGTCCCTGTCCTTCATCTATCCCCTTGTCGCGATCCTGGTGGATTTCCTGGCCTTCGGCCACCGCCTGCACCCGGCTCAATTCGTTGGAGCGGCAGCCATCCTCACGGCAGCCGCCGGGATGAACCTCGGGTGGTCGCTTCGGGTACGGAGACCGTGTGCGGGATAGCCGGTAAGGAATCCAGCATCTGACCAGGTACGCAAGAAGGCCCCCAACCGGGGGCCTTCGCACGAATGCCGGGTGTCGCGCTCAGTCCTTCTCTTCCTCGGCCTTGAGCTTGGCTTCCTGCTCGTCGAGGTGCTTCATGAGACGCTCGGCCAGCTCCTCGTCCTCGAGGGGGGTGAACATGTCGTCCTTCACCTCGAAGATCTCCAGGCTCAGGCCCTCTTCGGGATCAGCGGTGCCGTCCTCCTGGGCCTGCAACTCGGCCAGGGGGGCCAGAATCGCGAAGTCGCGGCCCTCGAACTCGAGCTCTTCCAGAATCGCGAACTCTTCCTTCTCGCCATTCTCGTCTTCAAGTTCAACGACTTCGATCTCAAAGGAATCGTCGTGATCGTGGTTGCAGTCCGGTCCGTGCTCGTGACCTTCGTGAGCCATGGGCTCCTCCTTGCGCAAGGGACCAGAATACGGTCGGAGGCCTTTCGGGCCAAGGAAATAAGCTGAACAGGACCGGCCGCGGCGCGCCCCCGGAAAAAGAATCGGCCCCCCGAAGGAGGCCGATCCCGTGTGAACGGTACGGTTAGATCTTGGTGACGTTGGTGGCCTGGGGGCCCTTCTGGCCCTGACCCACGTTGAAGCTCACGCGCTGATTCTCGTCCAGGGTGCGGAAACCCGTGGTCTCGATGGCGGAGTGGTGAACGAACAGATCCGCACCACCGTCATCGGGGGTGATGAATCCGAAACCCTTTTCGGCGTTGAACCACTTCACGGTTCCCTGAGCCATGTAACTACCTGCTTTCTTCGTCCTGGATGTAGATGCATGGCTCCTTCCAGGCGAGGCAGCAACGCTTTTTGATACCCGCACGACCGGCGGGCGATTTCCAGTCTAAGGCCATTCCGCATCCAATTTTCAAAAAATCGACGAATTAATTTGCGGGAGAGTCTTAGAGGTAGCTCCGGGCCCCCACGAAGGCGCGCTGGTAGTAGCGGTCCGAGAGCCGGTCCTGACGGATGCCCTGCCCCGGCCGCGGGGCGTGGATGAAGGTCCCATCCCCCAGGTACAGCGCCACATGGCTCACCTGGGCGTTCCCGTTCGTCGCAAAGAAGAGCAGGTCCCCCGCCCGGGCTGCGTCCAGATCCACGGGGCGGCCCGCCTCGAACTGGGCCTGGGAGGAACGCGGCAGCTTCAATCCGTTCAGCCGGTACACGGCCCCGGTGAGGCCGCTGCAGTCGAAGCCCTTCTCCGTGGTGCCTCCGAACAGGTAGGGCACGCCCAGGTAGCCCCGGGCGGCATCCACCAGGCTGGCCCGCAGGCCCCGCTCGTCCTCGGGATGGACCCGGGGGCGGCCGGAGGCCCCCGGGGCCGATCCGTCCGGCGCCACCACCCAGAACGCCTCGATCACCCCGGCGGCCTTCAGCGCCTCGCCGCGGGCCCGGGCCTTCTCCTTGGTGGCGAAGTCCCCGAAGCGCACCCGGTAGAGGCCGTCCTCCGAGCCGTAATAGGCCGCCTCCAGCCCCTGAACCTGCAGCGCCTGGGCGAAGCGCGCCGCGTTCTCCGCCTTCGCGAAGGCCCCGGCCTGCAAGGTGTAGCCCAGACGGGGGATGGCCCGGGTCGCCGCGGGTGCCACCGCAGGACTGGCGGGGGGCCGCTCCACGTACCGGCGCGGCGCGCGTGTGCAGGCCGCCAGCGCCAGCAGGGTCGCCGCCACGGATGCGCCCGTCCTGTGCCTGTTGAGCATGGGACCCCGCCTGAAGGATGCAGGGATCCTAGCAGGTGCCCGTCAGGCGATGAACTTCAGACCGACCCGGATGCCGTGCCGCGTGCCCTGGACCCAGGTCACTTCGGAGCGGACCGACCGCGCGGCGGTCTCCTCCCCGGCGGGCACATGGACGGTCAGCACCACGCCCCGTCGCAGGAGGCGGTTGGTGAGCAGGCTCACGCCCGCATCGCTGATGTCGCGGCCGATGCCCGTGGCCCGGATCTCCGCCGGCGGGCCGAGCATCGTGTCCACGCATTCGAATTCCACGATCTGGTTCAGGATCGCCCGGGGGCAGGACCGCTTTTCCATAGGGTGGCTCATGGGGATTCACGATAAGGGGAATTTTTCGTCTCAACAATCCGAATTATGCTGTTTTTTTCCTTTTTGCTTGCGGCAGCAAATGCCGATCCAAGCCATCAACCCCACGTCCGAAAGATCTGGCGCCGGGCGCAGTCTGACCGAAATTGAGTCTCGGAATTCACCTTCCCGAAGGAGGTGCCTGATGCGAGCGCTCCAGTTCCTGGCCGTAGCCGCCCTGATGGTGAGCCAACTGGCCGCCCGGACCTACGACAAGCCGAAGGCCGAAACCAAGGCCGAGGTCATCGTGGGCTGCAAGGAGACGAAGCTGTACCACAAGGCCAACTGCAAGTGGGTGAAGGAGATCGACAAGGCCCACACCCGCGTGGACTTCAGGTCCGTGGCCGAGGCCAAGAAGGCCGGCATGAAGCCCTGCGAGGACTGCAAGCCCGACTGAGCCCCGTCCGAGCGGCCTATTTCAGGAAGTCCAGCAGCGCCGTCTGGAAGCGCACCGGCGCCTCCAAGTGGGGGATGTGCCCCACACCGTCGATGGGCACCAGCTTCGCGCCGGGAATCGCGGCCTGGGCGCGGCGGCCCAGCTCGGGGTAGCGGCCCAGGGTGGCCAGCACCTCGGGCTTGAGCGCCCCGCAGCCCAGGGTCGTGCGGTCCGCCTGGCCGATGACCAGCGGCGTGGGCACGGTGAGGCGCGGAAGATCCTGCACCACCGGCTGGGTGTAGATCATGTCGCAGGTGAGCGCCGAGGCCTTGGCGCCGCGCGGCCACTCACCGCCGAGGGGCGGAGAAAGGCAAAGCCAAAAGCATTCAGCCGGTGATGAACGGTGATGGACGGTGATAAAGCAGGAACACGGAAGGCACAGAAGCGCCCGCCGGGTGCATGTTCATTCCCTCTGCTTTCCTCAGCTCCTCCGCAAACCGCCGCAGATGGACGCCTTTTCTGCGCCCATCTGCGGTTTCAGATTTCCAGGCTGAGGCTCCCCGTCAGGCTGAAGATCCTTTCCAGGAATCCTTCGCCGGTGACGCGAACGGCTGCCGGAGCTACTTGAGCTTGTCGAGCTCCCTCTGGATGCGGGTGCGCTGGTCCTCCTGCTTCACCTTGTCGAGGGCCTTGCGGTAGTTCGCGGCGGCCTGAGCCTTGTCGCCCTTGAGGGCGTAGGCCTCGGCGAGGCTGTCGTAGGCGTTCCAGGAGTCGGGGTGGTCCTTCACGTTCCGCTGGAAGAGGGTGAGGGCCTCGTCCACCTTCTTCTGGCCCAGCAGCGTGTAGCCCAGCTGGTTGACCTCCACCTCGGTGGCCTTCGCCAGGGCCTTCGCCCGCAGGGCCTCGGCGCCCGTGGCGTCGCCCTTCTTGTCAAGCAGCGCGGCCTTGGTGCGCAGAGCCGAGAAGGATTCCCGCATGGCGAGGGAGCGGTCCACCCAGGTCATGGCCTCCTCCAGGTTCACGTCGTTGCGGACGCACCAGCCCGCGGCGCCGCTCCAGGCCTCCGGGTAGAACTGGTGGAGGCCACGCAGCTGCTCCCGCAGGCTCTGCACCACCACCGCCTTGGAATCCACCGTCACCGGAATGGGCACCCGAAGCTTCTCCCAGCGCAGCGACAAGGTGACCCCCTGGTCGCTGGGATCGTCGAAGGTGTAGGCGAGGCGCTCGGTCGGCTCCGCCGGCGCGGGCGTCACCGGCACCCGGGCCACATCCTCCTTGGCGTCGTAGCTGTAGCTGCCCCAGCCGTGGGACTGGCTGCTGAAGATCACGGTCCAGGCCGTGGCCGTGGGCAGCATGTGGAGGCCGTAGCGCCCCGCCGGCAGCGGCGTCCCGCCCACGCGGACGGGGCTGGAGAAGGTCACCACGGTGTTCTCGTTGGCCCCGGCCCGCCAGACCTGGCCGTAGGGCACCAGCCCGCCCCAGATCTTGCGGCCATTCACCGCCGGCCGGTGGTAGCTCACATCAATATCCGTCAGCCCCACCGTCTGGCTGACCGTGGCCCGGGGACTGGCCTCGGGCAGCGTGAGGGGCGGCGCCTGGGCGACGAGCACGGGCGCAACCGAGAGCAAGGCAACAGCGAACCGACGCATGGGACACCTCCGCGAAGCATCCTGGACCGAAGCCCCCGGAACCGGAAGCGGCCAGGGGCGAGCGGTGGGATTCCGGGGGTGACCGGGATGGGAAGGATGGCTTGAGCCAGGGAAGGACACGGCTTGAAAAGCAACAGCCTTTGGCCGGTGATGAACGGGGATGGACGGCGATGAAAAGCCAAAGGCAATTCGGCCACTGATTCCGGTGATTACAGTGATTTCAGTGATTTCAGTGATTTCACGAATGAGGTCTGACCGCACGTATCATGGGCACCCCCGGACGACTTCCAGCCCGCTCGACGCCGCCGAAGGCGGGCCCGTGCGGTGCGCTTTCCCTCCTTTATCACCGTCTTCACTGAAATTCGTTGGCGAAATAGCTTTCCCAGGCAGCCGCTACCGTTCAGCGGCCATTTCACACCGTTCGGCTAGTTGTGATGAGGATCAAACCAATCGAGTGGGAACATGATCGCGAAATAGCTCAGCCTCGACTTTCAACCCATAAAGGCGTTCCTTGGCTTTTGCCATTCAATTCGCCGAATACAAAGTTAGGTCTCTGTGTCCAATCAAAAGAAAACAGCCTCACCTTCGAACAACGTATTCGACTGCTGGTACAGACAATGCCGTTCTAGTAACCCTTGGGTTCGGGTCTGGTTAAAAGGCCTCTTAGTTGGTTGGGGAATCCCCCTTGCTCTTTTAGCTATAGTAGGTATACCTATAGGCCTTTTAATTCTAACTATTGGTCAAGCAGGTTTTTATATTGTTTTTTCTAATAATATAACCCTAGTAAATAAATTTATTGCAGTTGCTTTTATTTTATTCAGACCTCTTATTTTATTTTTTTATAATGGATATGTTAGCATTCTCGTTTCAAATGCGCTTATAACTCTAATTTTCGGCACAGTTGGAGGTTTTTTAATTTTCCTCCTCATCCTACGACGAGAAGAATGGATTGTTCGGCTTAGACTAATTTTATATCTAATTGGATGCTTTACTGTTTTTTCAATGCTTCCTTTTTTTCCGATCATTTTCGCGGCAGGGTTCCCCATTATTTTAATATTTGCATTGCGGCGTTGGCGCCCTCAATTGACATTTTCTCTGAATTTTTTACTCTTTATTCCTTCCATAGTATCATTACTTGGACTTCAGATGATGGTCGAAAATTTTTATCCCATGATTTGGATTAATCCATTTGCACCAATGGCAGGGACAACTCCAAGAGAATACTTCGAGAAACAGAATTTCAAAAAACGAGCCTTACTGGGAGCAGACGCTGGTGATATTTATACGATCCAGATGGTGTTAAGAGAATTCGAATTATCTCCAGAACAGCGCTTGAAATACATCAGCATATTACGTCATTACCCAAATCAAAGGACACCGCAAATCGAACACGAATATCAGGAACTTGCAAGTAAACTTGGTCGCCTACCGAAAAATACAGAGGATATGCCTCCTGCATTCCGGGTCCTCTTAGCAGAAGATCCTATCCTTAATTCACCAGGGATATCACAAGAGCAGTCACGGCTAAGGAGAAAAGAACTGATGGATCGTTGGATGGAGCTTCACCCCGAGCAAGCCATTCCTGGATTTAACTAGTCCGAATCTTGCACGCAGCCTGACCCTGCGCTCAACCCGAACCCCGCCTGCATTGCCCTCCGCTCCTTCTCTTCACCTCGCTATCTCGGCTCCGCTCATCGCCTAGGTGCAGGCGGGGCCGCTTAGCTTCATTCGTTAGGCACAGCCATGAAAAAATCCTATCCGATACTACAGAGCCTGTTTACTTGGGTGGGTGTGATTTTGATGTTTTCGCTTGTCCCAATTGTTATTTTTTGGCACTCTCGCTATGGATTTAACCTTCCACCTGCAATGCGCACACATCCCTACCACTCGGTAAAATCGGATGTTGATTTGTCAGGCGAAGCGCCCAGAGAATATTCGAGTACTGATACTTTCACTTCGTCAAATGAAATGAGTCGTGCCGATATCTCATTCTGGACGAACGCAGACGGAATCACAAGTACACCACTTCTTGACGGCCAGTTCATGATTATTAATTCGGATGGTGGTTCATATATTTTTGACGAAAATAATGGAAAATTATGTCAATTCACCAAAACCACAGAACAGCACTATTGTTCCAAATTGAATCTCCTACAAAATGGATATGTCATTCTTTGGGGCGGTTTCATTCCTTATAATGAAAGAGATGATTCTGGCAAAATTTTGTCCTCGGAGAGGGCATCTGATCTAATAGAACTTTACGACCCGGCTAAGCGATCGTGGCAATCCTTATCTGGAGAGCCTCAATCTCATTTGGGTGGGAATATTGCTGTCACGGCCGATCAAAAAATTTATTTGATCGGCGGATCTCCCGTTGTTGATTACTCCAATCCTCCATCTGGAAATCAAGGGATGGATGTCCGGCTCCCGGAATTTGGTAGCTGGGTCCACCTGAAAATGGCCAGTTGCCCTTCAAACATTGATTACATTACAAATTATTCCAAGAACGTCGATAAAACCGTGAACACCCAGAAAAAAATTGAAAAATTTTTCGAGAGCTATCCGATTGACGACGACTTAATTCTTTGGGGACGAAGCGGCCCTGTCTCTAATTATGACCAAGATACAAAGTTACTACCTCCGGTGATACTACATACCAAATCAGGAACAACCGAAAAGGCTCAGTCCCCAAGCTGGGAGGGCCATGTAGGGTACATTCTACCAATCATGAATCATAAATTTATTAGAATTGATAAAACAGAATATCGGGAACAACCAGCTGAATACACCTCAGTCGAAAAAGCCGATGGATCTCGGGTAAAGGCCAAACTCGGTAGAGCCATGAACGGAAGCATCGCCTCTATTCATGATGATCTTTCCGATGAGAAAGGCCATCCGATTCATGGGCTTCCCGTTTATAATGAGGTAAAGCCACTTGTTTGTTATGATGATGATTCAGGCTGTTATTTCACGTTCGGTCCAGGTCCAATGACTGGAGGTAATCCCTCGTCGAGCGCCCTATGGCGTTTGGACTTTGCATCCCTAACAGCCGAGCCCATCGGGGAATATGGGGCCTATCAGCGCATTGGTTCATTGTGGATCGGGGCAGACGGAAATCTGCGTGCACTGGTGTTCCAAAAGGGGGCCAAATATGACACTGTTTTATGGAAGTGGGTCAAAAAAACAAAAATGCTTGAAGAAATCCCATTGAAATAATCGATATAACAAAATATTCAGTTTAAATACATTGTAATCCGGATTAGGCTCGGCCTAACCAATCATTCAACCCGGACACGGCCTCTTCGAGACACCGCCCCCACTCACCGTGCCTCTATCGGTAACCGCGGTTAATCCACTCGTCAGGCTCAGCCCACGGAGACCACTTTGAACGCCGCATCTAAATCCAACTTCAGTCTCTGCGGTGGGCTATTTCTAATTGGCGTCGGCTCAATTGGAATCGTGGTCGCCATCGTCGACAGGACATCTGGCTGGCGTGGTGTTTGGCAGTGGACCACTGCAATGGCGTACCTTCTCATGGGCATTGACATGTTCCGCAGGCCAAGAAAAGAACAAGAACCCACGACTCGGCCGGACCTCTAGGTCAATTCGAGTCCCGCCTGCACGGCCTTCTGTCCTCTCAACACCTCGCAGGCTGGGCTCCGTCCAGGGCCTCATGACCGGCGAAGCCGGCTGCCTTCCAGCAGGCGCCTGCCTTCGATGGCGAAGGCCCACCACGGGAGGGATTCGCCGCACTGGAGGAAGTGCTGGGCCGCGAGCAGCGTGTATAGCACGCAGGGGTCGTGGCGGGGGCCCATGGCTCCCGCCAGCTCCTGGAACACGGCCAGCGGCTCGCGCTCGGCAAGCTGGCCGGGCTCGAGGATGCCGATCCCGCGGAGGTCGGCGGCGATGGACTTGCCGATGTTCGGCAAGTCTTCCAGTCGGGTGGGTTGGTCGCGTCTAGGCCGTGGCATGGTACCGGCGCCCCATGTGGTTCAGCTCCCAGCAGAGAAGGTCGATGTCCCCAGGATCCGCCCCCACCCGGCGGATGCCAGCGACGATCTGGGCACGGGTGTGGGTGCCGTGGTTCGCCACGTGGAGCAGCAGTTTCCAGAGCGGGGCGGCATCGGAAAAGCCATCCAGACCCGTCCAGGTGCAGGATGCCGCCAGGTCCGCGTCGGTCAGCGCGTCGACGAAGGCGTGGGTCTGCCGGTCGATGGCGGCCCACTGGGCCCGGGCCTGGGCCACCGTGGGGATGGCCTCCCCGGGAAGGGTCAGGCCGTACGCCTCCTCCAGGCTCCTGGAACCGTCGAGCCATGAGAGCCACCCCCACTGGCAGGAGAGCAGATGAGCCAGGGTGTCCCGGATCGACCCGTTCCCGCTGCACTCGGGGGCGTTGTATTCCTCGTCGCTGAGCCCTTCGAGGGCGTCGAGCACCCGGGCGGTGGCCCAGGAATCGTAGGCGTAGCTGGTCTTGATCACGTCGAGCATGGATGACTCCCCATCAAGCAGCGGCGGCGAGAATCCCGGTCATCCCACGAAGGTGTTTCGCGGGTCGGGAGCAACAGGGGTAGCGGCAAGGTGGCTCCGGTCACGCCTTGACGTACCCCATGGCCTCGACGATGCGGCCCTCCCGGACCCGCATCAGGTTGAGGCCGCGGATGGATTGGGCAACCTCGCCGCCCCACCGGTACCGCCACCGGATGACGACGCGCTCGCCCGCGACCAGCACCTCCTCCCGCTCGAACCAGGTGCCGGCGGCGCTCGCCAGGCCCTGCCAGACCGCCAGGCACGCGGCCTTCCCGACCTGCCGGGAACCCTCCGGAGCGGGCTGGGTGTTCTCGATGACGCAGTCGTCCGCCACGAGCGCCTCCATGGCCTGGGGGTCGTGGTCGTCGAAGGCCTGGTGGAACCTGCGGATGGTCTCTTTCGTGGCCAGCGAGGCGCGGTCGGCGGGTCCCAGGATCACGATGTCGGCCGGGGCGAGGGATGCGGGGTTCATGGGCGACTCCTTGTCGAGGTGGGGCAGGAGCGGCGCGAGGGGCCGTCCTGCCAGGTGGGGAACCGGGGGACGTGGAGCCTGTCAGACAGCGGGTGCGGGCATGCCCATGGCCGCCCAGCCTTCCCGTGTGGGGCCGTAGAACTCGGGGACGAGGATGCCGGCCTGGCGCATGAGCACCGTCATCTGGCCCCGGTGGTGGACCTGGTGGACCAGCAGGGCGAGGAGGGTCTGGCTCCGCTTCCAGTGCAAGTGTCCGAAGATCAGATCCACCTTCTCAAGTTCCGCGTCGTCCCAGTCGGCGAGGGCCTCCAGCAGCGATTCGGCCGAGCGGGCATAGGCATCCGCGATCGCGGGCGCGCGGGCGGGCGGCGGCGCCACGGGGAAGCCCCGTTCATCCTGGGCCGGGCCGTCCACGCGGAGCCCCATCTGGCTGGTGAGGGAGCCGATGCTGCCCACGAGGTGCCAGCCGAGGCGGCGCAGGTCCCGGTGGCCCGGGGCCACGGCCTGGTCCAGCGCCTGATCGGGGATGGCCCTCAGGACCTTCAGGGTGTCCTCGACCTCCTCCTGCCATGTGGTTCTGAAGTCTTCCAGGCGGTTGAACATGACAGCCTCCTCAGGGTGAACGAGGAGTGTGCGCCCCCCCTCCTGACAACCTGGTGGCAGGAGGCTCGCGGAGTGGGTCCAATCCGCCCGGGAAGCCTTCGCCGCCGCTTGGGGGGTCCCTGTGGGATGTCTTCGATGGGGGAGGATGTCGGATCGGGGGATCAGCGTCCCCGGGCCGTCCCACCGGCGGGGATGAGGCCTTGCGCCTGGACGGCTTCATCCAGGGCGGCGATCAAGGCTGGCACCAGGGGTTCCGGACCGTTGGCGGAGGCCCGGTACAGGGCGCTCAGCCGGCGGAACCCCACCTGGGGGATCGCCGTGACATGGACCCGATCGGCGAACTCGCCACCGAGGGCGAGCGCGGGGACGATCGCCGCGCCCAAGCCGGCCGCCACGAGGGAGAGGACCGTCGGGTACTCCACGCAGACGTGCGCCCGCTCGGGGGTGAACGCATGCTTCACCGCGAGCCGCTCCAGGGCCTGGGCGATGGGGGTTTCCGGCGGCCCCGTGATCCAGGGACGAGCCGCCAGGTCCTTCATCGAATGAGAGGCGGGCGGCCACGCCGAGGGCACGACGACCCGGTAGCCGTCCTCCGCCAAGGGCCTTGCGGCCAGGCCTTGGTACGAGGGTTCCTCCACCCCTCCGTCGTGTTCCACGATCACCAGGTCCACGCCACCGCTGCGCAGCTCCTTGAGGGCGGGCGGGCCCTCCAGTTCGATCACGCGGGGCTGGAGGTCGGGGTGGGTCCTGGCGAGCGTCTGGATCGCCGGCACGACGAGGTGTCGGAGGACGGTCGAAAACGAGGCGATCACGACCGGACCGCTCAGCCGCCCGCTCAGCGCCGTCAACTCGCGTCGGCCCTCGGTCAATTCCGCCTGGATCCGTTCCGCCCGCGCCGCCAGGAGTCGGCCGGCGGCTGTCAACCCCGCGGGGCGCTGCGAACGGTCCAGCAGGTCGACCCCGACCTCGCGCTCAAGCAGGGCGATCTGCTGGGACACGGCCGAGGGCGTCAGGTGGAGCAGCTGAGCCGCGTCGGAGACGCCGCCCCGGAGCCCGACGGCCCGCAAGATCAAGAGACGGCGAGGGTCGAGATCCATGAGATATTCTTAACTTTATCTTTAAAAAATATCGAAATATTTTTAGAAAAACTTCGCCTAAATTGAACCCTGGAGGACATGGCCATGACGGATGAATGGCGGGTTCAGTTCGATGCGGAGGTGACCTTCCTCAACGGAGGCGGCCTCCAGGCCCAGGGCTTCCGCCTGGACATCCCCGGCGCGGACATCACCGACCAGGAACTGGCGGGGATGTTCATCCGGAGCCTCGGCCTCCTGATGGTCGAGTCGGTCCGCTTCACGAACCGGCAGTTGCTTCGGGAACCCCACAAGGGGTCGCGCGGAACTGAGCACGGAACGGAGGCGGGCCCAGTCCGGCCGGGCCCGCGGCACTTGATCGAGTTGAGCCACACCATCCGGCACGGGATGGTGACCTATCCCGGCCTCCCAGGCCCGGAGATCACCGGGCACCTCAGCCGGGAATCCTCCCGCGCCCTCTACGCGCCAGGCTGCGAATTCCACATCGGCCGCATCAGCATGGTCGCCAACACCGGCACCTACCTGGACACGCCCTTCCACCGGTACGAAGGCGGTGCCGACCTCGCCGGCATCCCCCTGGCCTCGCTGGCGGATCTCGAGGGCCTCGTCCTCCGCCTTGCCGGAAGCGCCCAGCGGGCCATCGACCGCGCCGCGTTCCTCCCCTACGACGTCGCGGGCAAGGCCGTGCTGGTCCACACCGGATGGGACCGCCATTGGGGCACCGAGCAGTACGGGGAGGGGCATCCCTACCTCACCTCGGATGCGGCCGAATGGCTCGTGGCGCAGAAGGCCGCACTCGTCGGCATCGATTCGCTGAACATCGACGACACCCGCGACGGCGCCCGGCCGGTCCACTCCGCCCTGCTGGCGGCGGGGATCCCCATTGTGGAGCACCTGACGGGGCTGGATCAGGTGCCCGTCCAAGGGTTCCGCTTCCACGCCGCGCCCCCTCGCGTGGAAGGGATGGGAACCTTCCCTGTGCGGGCCTTCGCCATCGTCGAGGCATCGTGAAATCTGCGATCGAGCTGAAACCTGGCGAGCGGCCTGGATTGGCTTGAACCCCCGCCGGACCAGCCTCCACTGCGCGCGAGATCTCACCCCACTTCGAACACCGCCAGTCCGTCCTGCAGCGTCGTCCTCCCGCTGATGGAGACGACCTCGCCCACGCGGAAGGGGCGCTGGCGGCGGCGGAGGACGGGGGGGAAGGCGACGGCTTCGCAGAGGCCGGTCTCGTCCTCGAAGGTGACGAACTGCATGCGCTCGCCCTTCTCGGTGGCCACTTCCTTGTCCGCCACCACCAGGGCCCAGAAGCGAAGATATCGTCCGGGGGTTCCACGCTCCGCTGCGCTGCGCGAACACCCCCGGGCCCCCGCGCCCGGGTCCGGCCAAGCCGTACCCGGGCTTCCCCCCCTCCCCACATCCGCCACGCGGTCGGGCCCGCCGCCCTTCCGCACGCGGGCGAGGGCGGCGGGGTGGATCTCCAGGGTGAGGTCCATCGTGGCCATCTCCAGGTCCGCGCGGTCGAAGGCGTCCGTGGGGCGCGGGCGCACGCCGGGGGGCACGCCGCCCAGGCGTGCCCACATGAGGCGTGTGCGGTCGCCGTCCGGCGCCCAGCGGTCGAAGGCGCCGGCGGCGCAGAGGGCCTCGGCGGTGGTGACGGAGGGCTTCACCCGGCCCAGCAGGTCGTCCAGGTCCGCGAAGGGGCCCTGCTGCTCCCGGTTCTCCAGCAATTTCTCCACCTCCTTCGCCAGGGCGCCCTGCACCTGCATGAGGCCCACGCGCAGGGCTTGGCCGCCCTCGGCGGTGAAGGCCCAGGCGGAGGCGTTGGCGTCGGGCCCGCGCACCACCAGGCGGTGGCGGCGGGCGTCGCCCAGGTAGGCGATGGCCGGGTAGTAGCCGCCCTGGTTGGTGACGACGGAGGCGAAGAACTCGGCGGGATGGTGGGCCTTGATCCAGGCGCTCTCGAAGCTCACCTGGGCGTAGCTGGCGGAGTGCGGCTTGCAGAAGGAGTAGCCCTGGAAGGTGCGGATCATGTCCCAGGCCTCGTCCACGGTGGCGGGCCGCGCGCCCCGTTCTGCGCATCCGCGCCGGAACCGGGCCTCGAAGAAGGGCAGCTTCTCCTCGCAGTCGGGCTTGCCCAGCAGCTTGCGGAGCTGGTCGGCCTCGTAGTGGCTCCAGCCCGCCAGCGCCACGCAGACCTTGATGACGTCCTCCTGGTAGACCAGCACGCCGAAGCTCTCGGACAGCAGGTCGTTGAACACGGGATCGCTGGGCTCCCAGGCCTCCTCGCCGCGGCTGCGCTTCACGTAGCGGTCCACCCAGCGGTAGGCCGCGGGGCGGATGAGGCTGGAGTGGATCACCAGCGTCTCGAAGTCGCCCTTCCGCACCCGCTGCTGGAGCTGGCGTGTGGCGGGGCTCTCGACGTAGAAGACGCCGATGCTGTCGCCCCGGGCCAGGAGGGACTGGGTGGCGGGATCCTCGCGTGCATGCGTGCCGGGGTCGGCGGCCACGGCATCGCCCAGCACCGCGTAGGCATCGCGGATGACGGCCAGGCTGCGGTTTCCCAGCAGGTCGATCTTCACCAGGCCATAGCCCTCCACGCCGTCCTTGTCCCAGGTGGTGGTGGAAACCCCCTCCTTGGCCGGCGCGGGCTGGAAGGCGGCGTGCTCCCAGAAGGGGCCGGGGGTGACGACGGTGCCGCCGGGGTGCACGGAGAACTGGTGGAAGTGGCCCTTCAGCGCCGCGGCCTGGCGCAGGATCGTGTCCCAGGCGGGGTTCTCGGCGGCGCGGGGAAGGCCCCCTTCCCAGCCGCGGACGTAGCGGGCCAGCTGCTTCAGCTCGCTGTCGGGCCGTCCGTGGGCCTGGGCCACGGCCCGCAGGGCGCCCTTGGCCTTGAAGAAGGCGTGGTTGGCCACCATGGCCACGCGGTCGCGGCCGTAGCGCTCGAAGACCTTCTGGATGACGTCCCCCCGCTCGTCCCAAGCGAAGTCGATGTCCATGTCCGGCGGGTCCTTCCGCTCCGGCGTGAGAAAGCGCTCGAACATCAGGTTCGTGGCCACGGGATCCACGTTGCTGAGACCCAGGGCGTAGCTCACCAGCGACGCGGCCCCGCTGCCCCGGCCGCAGATGCGGGGCTTCGCGCCCTGGGCGGCCCGCACGATGTCCTCCACCAGCAGGAAGTAGCGGGCGAAGCCCTTGAAGGCGATGAGGTCCAGCTCCCGCTCCATGCGGGCCAGCACCTCGCCGCCCGGGTGCTCGAACCGCGCGGCAACCCCCGCCCGCACCTTCTCGCGCAGGAGGGCGTCCAAGTCCGAGCCCTTGCAGCCCAGGGGATCGGCCAGCACCCACGTGCCCCAGTGGACGTTCCAGCCCGAGATGCGCTCCAGGACGGCCGCGGTGGCCCGTTCCACGGCAGGCTCGCCGAAGGGGAAGCGGGCCTCCCAGTCGGCCCGGGGGACGGCCGCCTCCGCGGGATCCCACAGGGCCTCTGTGCGGATGAGCGTGGCCTGCGTCTCGATGGCCCGCTTCAGGCGGTGCATCTCCAGTCCCTCGGCGGTGCGGAAGCGCAGCACCTGGGGCGCCACCACCTCCAGGCCCGCCGCCAGGGCCTTCCGCGCCTCCTGGGCGCGCCGGGGATGGGCCAGGAGGGCGCCGTAGAGACCTTCCCGCAGCAAGGCATCCAGGCCCGCCAGGTCGTCGGCCAGCAGCACGCAGTCCCGGGGCGGATCGGGGGTGCCCAGGCCCGGGATATCGGGCCCCGGCGCCGCGTCGTGGGCCTGGATCGAGAGCAGGCGGTTCAGGGCCGCGTAGCCCGCGTCCGTGAAGGGCAGCGCGCCATAGCCATGGCCTCGCCAGGTGAAGCGGCTGCCCAGGTGCAGGCGGAAGCCCGTCCAGCGCGGATCCGGCGGCAGGCCCTCCAGGCGCCGCGCCTCGTGGATCCAGTCCAGCTCCGCCCGCAGCTTCGGGTAGCCCGCCACCCCCCGGTCCCAGCAGACCAGGTCGCGGTAGCCCAGGCGCCGCGCCAGCGAGAGCAGCTGCTTCGCCGGGTAGACGCCTTCACCAATGGAGAAATCGGAGATGCCGAGGGCGAACATGGGGGGCATATCCAGAGGGGAAAGGATCTCCACGAAGGACACGAAGCCAAGAACAAGAGCCCGAATCGCTCTTGGTGCCCTTGGTGCCTTTCTTCGTGTCCCTCTCGGTATCGGCGGAGCCGATACGCGAGACGAACGGACATCTCGTGGAGATCTTTTTGATGGAGAGGGAATCAGGGCTGCCAGTCGCGGGGCAGACCGCAGGCGTCGAGGACGGCGTGGAGGTAGGGGGTTCCGATGCGCAGGGCGCCCCGTTCGGCGAGGCTCACGAGGGCCTGGGAGCGGCCCATGCGCTCCGCGAGCTGGGCCTGGGTGAGGCCGGCCTGGCGGCGGGCGGCCCGCAGGCGCGGGGCCAGGGCCTTGGCCCGGGCGTCCGCTTCTGGCGCACGCCGGCCCTCCAGGAGCCCTTCGACGGACAGATCCTCGTCCAGGCGGGGCCAGTGGATGCCCGTGCCACGGCCGATGAGACGCCAGTCCGCCAGATCCTCGGCGGTAGCTGCCGCCAACCGGGGGAAGAAGGTCAACGGGCAGGCCAGTTCCCGGCCGTCCTGAAGCTGCACGACCAGCCGCCCCCGCTCGAACCAGAGGTGCGTGGCGCGGGGCGTGTCAGGATTCGCCATGGACATGGGGCGGCTCACGAGGTTCATGGCTGTAGAAGAAGAACCGGAAGGGTCCTTCCCGATGGACGGTGGGGGTCATGGGGTCTCCACAAATATTAGGCTGTTATTAGCCTATTTCAAGACAAACCTGCCCCATCCACCCCGGCAGCACGGCGCGGTCGGGGAAGCGGCGGCGGAGGCGGGCGAGGGCGGGCTCGAGGCGCTCGAGCCTGGCGTTCCGGGGGTCCTCGAAGAGGGCCCGCTCGCGGCCCAGGCCCCAGGCCAGGCGCAGCTCCACCTCGCGCACCAGGAGGCGGCGGGTGGCGCCCGCCAGGAAGGCCTGCTGGAGGCGGCGGGCCAGGATCAGGGGCGGCGCCGTGAGGTCTTCGGCAGAGGCCCGCCAGGTGTGGGGCTCGCCGTCCACGTCCCACCAGCGCAGGGTCAGCGTGCGGGGATGGCGGGGGTCGGACCAGAGCCAGTCCAGGCAGCGGACGGCCAGGCCCACCTCCTCCGGCAGGCGGGGGGGCTGGAGGCGCCAGCCGTGGCGGGCGTGGCCGGGGCGCTCGGTGAGCAGGGGCAGCTTCAGCCGGTCCTCGCCGCGGACCCGGGCCCACAGGTCCGGCGCGGCCTTGGGGTTCGTGAGTTCGGCCAGCACGGGCAGGGGCACGGGCTGGAGGTCCCCGAAGACCCGCAGGCCCAGGCGGTGGAAGCGGTCGTGGAGGCGCGGGGGCAGGTCCGGCAGGCGGCGCAGGGGCTGGGGGGCCAGGAAGGCGGCCTCGGCCCCCTCCCCCACCCGCTCCAGCTCATGCTCGGCCCGGGCGGCCAGCTGGGCGGCGGTGGCGCTGAGGGACAGGCCCCCATGGCTGGCCCAGCCGCGGCGCTCGGCCAGCTCCCGGCGCATGCGCTCGGCGGTGTCCGCCGGGGGCCCGAAGAGTCGCTGGGTGCCCTGGAGCTCCACCAGGGCCTCCCCCAGGCGGCCCAGCTGGCCCTGGGGCGTCCAGTGCTGGAGGAAGGTCCCCAGATCCGCCTGGGCCTCCCACCAGACCTGGGGCGAGGGATCCAGCACCCGCAGGCCCGGCGCCCGCCGCAGGGCCTGGTCCAGGGGCAGGCCCGGCCCCAGCCCCTCGGCCCGGCCCAGGCGGTTCACGAACCAGAGAATGGGCGAGCGGGGGCTCTCCGGGCTCAGGAAGGCCAAGGGCCGGTCCCGCAGGCCCCCGTCCCGCCCGCAGGCCAGCTGGAACGGCAGCTCGGGAACCCACATCGCCAGCACCGGGACCTCCTGGGGGATCCAAGTATGGCGAATTTTTAGCGAAAATCAACCGACCAGGAAAACCTGAACCGCGAAAAGCACGAATCGCCCTCCGGGCGCGTGAAAGCCGTCGCTTCAGAGGGGTGGCTCAGCCCCTTTTCGCGCATTTTCGTGTCTTTCGCGGTTCCAATCCTTACATCTGGAACCGGTGCGTGCACTCCACCCAGCTCTCGGATCCGTCCTTGTAGCGCTCGCGCTTCCAGATGGGCACGCGCTGCTTGATCTCGTCCATGATCCAGGCGGCGGCCTGGAAGCTCTCGGCGCGATGGGCGCTGCTGGTGGCCACGATGACGGCGGCCTCGGTGAGGGGCACGACGCCGATGCGGTGGTGGATGGCGCAGCGGGTGAGGCCGTAGCGCTCGATGACCCGCTCGCGCAGGAGGCCCAGTTCCTTCTCGGCCATGGGCCCGTATGCCTCGTAGGCCAGCTCCAGCACGGGCCTGCCCTCGTGGTGATCCCGGGCCCGGCCCTCGAACAGGACCAGGGCCCCGGCATGGGGGTCCTCCATGACAGTTCGTAAAGCCATTGCGTCCAATGGGGCTTCCTGAACCGATATCCAGGGAATCATGGGTGCCTCGCTCCGCTCCAGACCCAACCATACAGTGAAGTCGCTTTGATGAGGGACGCCATGACCAGCTTGCACGTTGATCCGAACGCTGTCTTCGACACCCTGGGCCGCCACATGCTGGTGGACGGCTTCCACCTGGTGATGGACCTGGAGAAATCCCACGACTCCTGGATCGTGGATGCCCGGGACGGCCGCAAGTACCTGGATTTCTACACTTTCTTCGCCACGACGCCCCTGGGCCACAACCACCCCCGACTGCGGGAGCCGGAATTCGTCCAGTACCTGGGCGAGATCGCCGTCAACAAGCCCGCCAACTCGGACATCTACACCACGGCCTTCGCGGAATGGGTGGAGGCCTTCGGCACCCATGCCGCCCCGGACTACCTGCCCCACCTCTTCTGGATCGACGGCGGGGCTCTGGCGGTGGAGAACGCCCTGAAGGCGGCCTTCGACTGGAAGGTGCGCAAGAATCTGGCGGCGGGCAAGGGCGAGAAGGGCTCCCAGGTCATCCACTTCCGCGAGGCCTTCCACGGCCGCAGCGGCTACACCCTGAGCCTCACGAACACCGCCGATCCCCGCAAGCATCAGTATTTCCCCAAGTTCCCCTGGCCCCGGGTGCCGAACCCCAAGCTGGAGTTCCCCGTGGACCTCGCCAAGGTCGAGGCCGCGGAGGCGGAGTCCATCGCCGCCATCGAGGCCGCCGTGGCCCAGAATCCGGATGACATCGCCTGCCTCATCGTCGAGCCCATCCAGGGCGAGGGCGGCGACAACCACTTCCGGGGCGAATTCCTGAAGAAGCTCCGAGCCCTGGCGGATCGTCACGATTTCCTGCTGATCTTCGACGAAGTGCAAACCGGCTTCGGCGCCACCGGCAAGTGGTGGGCCCACCAGTGGTTCGACGTTCAGCCCGACATCATCGCCTTCGGCAAGAAGGCTCAGACATGCGGCATCGCCGCGGGCCCGCGCCTCGACGAGGTGGACAGCGTCTTCAAGGTGCCCAGCCGCATCAACAGCACCTGGGGCGGCAACCTCGTGGACATGGTGCGCGGCACGCGCATCATCGACGTCATCCGCGAGGAGAACCTGCTGGAGCACGGCGTGACGCAGGGCGAGCGCCTGCTGAAGGGCCTGCAGGAGATCCACCGCGACTTCCCCGAGCTCACCTCGAACCCCCGCGGCCGGGGCCTCTTCTGCGCCCTGGACATCGCCACGCCGGAGCTGCGCAACGCCGTGGTGGCCAAGGGCCACGAGCTGGGCATGATGATCCTCTCCACGGGCTTCAAGGGCCTGCGCTTCCGCCCTGCCATGAACCTCCGGCCGGAGGATCTGGACCTGGGCGTGGAGCTGCTCCGCAAGGCCGTGGCACAGGTGGCCGCCACTTCCCCTACCCTGGTGGGATGAAGATCGAGCTCTACTGCGACGGCGCGTGTCTCGGGAACCCCGGTCCGGGTGGCTGGGGGTTCCTGCTGCGGGTGCACCTGGCGTCCGGCGTCCAGGAGAAGGAGGCCTCGGGTCCCGAGGCGGAGACCACCAACAACCGCATGGAGCTGACGGCGGCCATCCGCGGCCTGGAGGCGCTCACGAAGCCCTGCCAGGTGCTGCTCCAGAGCGACAGCCAGTACGTGGTGAAGGGCATCACCACCTGGCTGAAGGACTGGAAGCGGCGCGGCTGGAAGAAGGCCGATGGCAAGCCCGTGCTCAATGCGGACCTCTGGCAGGCCCTGGACGCGCAGCTGGCGCGGCACCACGTGGAGGCCCGCTGGGTGAAGGGCCATGCCGGCCACCCAGAGAACGAGCGGGTGGACCGCCTGGCCAACGCGGCGGCGCAGTCGGTGGCATGAAAAACGGGCCCCGGAGGGCCCGTTTCACGGGATGGAACGTCGACTATCTCCGCTTGGGGAACTTGTAGACGATCTCGGGCGTCCAGCCGCGCACGGGCTTGCCGTCGCGGATGGCGGGGGCGAAGGAGGACTTGTTGGCCGCATCGATGGCCGCCTCGTCGAAGCCGAAGGCCCCTGAGACCCCTTCGATCACGGACACCTTCAGCGGCTGGCCCTGCTCGCCCACGAACACCTTCAGGCGCACGATGTGATCCAGGTTGGTCTCCCACCGCATCTGGACGGCTCGCAGGGGGAAGATCGGCACCACCTGGTTCACCACGCGGGCGGGCTGGTCATTGACGGCCGCCACCTGCCTGGACGCGGTGGTCTGGGGCGTGGGCACACCGGTGGGTGTGGGCACGGCCACCGGGCGCGGGGCTTCCTGCATGGGCTGCGGCTTGGGCGCCTCGGGCACTGGCGGGGCCGCGGCGACCTTGGTCTCGGCGGCCTTCTTCTGCTCGGCCAGCCGCTGCTCGGCGGCCCTCTGCTCGGCCATCCGCTGCTCGGCGGCCTTCTGCTGCCGCTCGACCTCCTGCTTGCGCTGCTGGGATTCTTCCAACTGCTTCTGCAGCTTGGCCTTCTCCTCGGAGGACTTGGTCTCGCCGAGCTGCTTCTGGAGCTGGGCGGTCTTCTCGGCCTCGGCTCGGGCCTTGGCGTCGAGATCGGCCTTCTGCTGCTCGATCTCCGCCTTGATCCGCTGGAACTCCGCCAGCTGCGCCTGGACGGCCGGATCCACCTTGGGGCGCCCGAAGAACATGTAGCCCAGGCCCAGGATCACCACCGCGGCGAGGCCGCCGCCGATGAGGACCGTGCGGTTCTTCTGGCTGACCTGCTCGTCCGCGTGGCCGTCGATGTGCTCGGCGCGGGTGGCGCCGCTGCGCAGGCTCTCGCCGGCGGCGGTATAGCCGAGGAAGTTGTCGCCCTGCTCGGCCTTCATGGCGGCCGCATCCCGGTCGTTCTCCTCCCGGAAGAGCGTGTGCATGAAGAAAGCCATGTTGAACGTGGTGGGGCTGTACTCACCGTCGTAGAGCACGCGCTCGAGCTCGGTGCTGAAGTCCTCCACGGTGGCGAACGGCTGGCGGCCCAGCAGCAGGCGGCCGAGGAAGGCGCGGATCTCCGCGGGCAGCGGCGCTTCTTCCTGGGCGGCCTTGAGGGTGGCCTGGTCCAGGGTGGCCTGGAGGTCACCGCCCACGGGCAGCTTCTCGAAGGTGAGCAGCTCGTAGAGCACGGCGCCCAGCGCGAAAAGGTCCGTCTGGAGGGCGT
The DNA here is from genome assembly GCF_022808835.1 of Geothrix mesophila. Classification (NCBI taxonomy): domain Bacteria; kingdom Pseudomonadati; phylum Acidobacteriota; class Holophagae; order Holophagales; family Holophagaceae; genus Geothrix; species Geothrix mesophila. The sequence continues at coordinate 12,444 of NZ_JAKZLD010000001.1, read as the reverse complement.
TGTTCTCGGGCCCCTGGAGGTAGGGGGCCAGCTTGCGCTTGGCCATGGGCGCCTTGGCCAGCATGCCCTTGGCGATGGCGGCGAAGGGCGCGTCCACGAGCTGCGTGGCGCCCTCGAAGCTCACCCACACGCTGTAGGGGCTCAGCACGCCATGGCTGACGCCCTTGGCCTGCATCTGGACGATGCCCTGGGCCACGCCCTGGATGACGGTCAGGGCGTGATCCACACCGAAGGGGATCTGCTCCTGCCGAGCCTTCTCGATGAGCTGGGCGAGGCTCCGGCCGGGCACGTAGTCCCAGGCCACATGGGGGGTCTTGGCCGTCTCCAGCCGATAGCCCATGCCGTAGATGCGGGCGCCGCCCAGGAGGGACACCACGCGTCCGGCCTCGGCCAGATGCGCGTTCATGCCGGCCTGGAACATCTCTTCCGAGAAGGTCCGCACCAGCATGTGGCGATCGAAATTGCTCCCGGCAATGACCACCGCCCGATGGATCGAACCGAAGGGATCGTTGGCCAGTTCAGAGGCCAGGAGATAGGACCCGAGGCGGGTGTAAGTGCCCATGACTGCTCCAGAGGGGATGGTTGGAACGATAGCCCGAAAGTCGCGATTCGCCTAGCCCTCGCGGGGCGGGATCTACCCCATCCATCGTCCCGATGCACGTCGGACTTCAGGTCTGGCCTTCAGGGTTGAGCGGGGATCTCCCACTGGTCGCCGGCCGCCCGCCAGGCCAGGATCCAAAGGTTCGCCGTGGCGTGCACTCCATTGGAAAAAGCCAGCTGAAGCTGGGCGAAGGGCACCGACAGATCGTCCCAGGGACCGATGCGGCGGCCCGTATTCTCGTCGAAGTGGTCCCGGAGGCGGCGGTTCCGTTCGAGCTTGGTGGCCAGGAGGCGGCGCAGGGACGGTCCCGGGTCCAGGCTGCCCGTGGCGGCCCAATAGGGCTCCTGGGTCACCAGCAGGTGCGCCAGGTTCTGGTCGGCGTAGGTCTCGAAGCTCTCCCGGAGCGGGCTCAGCCCTTCGGTCACGGAGGGATCCGTCAGCAGCTGGACCATGTGGGCCAGCACGCCCAGGTCGCGGACGATGTCCTCGGGGCGGCGGTTCTCGTCGCTGAGGCGGAGGACCGTGCGGAACTGGGCCTCCACCTGCTCCACGGTGGGCGGCTGGTCGTTGGCCACGCCCCGGGCGCCTTCCAGAAGTTCCTGGGGATGGGCCCGCAGCAGGGCGGCCATGCCCCTGGGCAGCAGGCGGACGGCCTTGGCGGTCTGGGCCTCGTGGACCTTGGGCGACCAGGCCCCCAGCGGCAGACACGCCCAGAGCAGGGCCAGCAGGGCGCCTTTCAGTTCAGGCATCAGAGGCCTCCACGGGGACAGTCGGCTCCGCCATCCCGTCCTGGCGATCCAGGGGGATGCCCAGGGCCCGGAGGCGGTGCAGCAGGGTGGTGCGGCGCATGCCGAGGCGCCGGGCCGATTCGCTCTTGTTCCAGCCGGTGGCCTGGAGGGCCTCCTCGATCAGGTGCCGCTCCAGGTCTTCCAGGAAGCGGCCCAGACCCTGGTTCTGGGGCAGGTGCGGAAAGGCCGGGGAAGGCAGGATCCCCGCCACGGACGCGGGAAGATCCTGGTGGAGCAGCCGCTCTGGATCGGAGCCCAGGGCCATGGCCCGCTCCACGGCGTTCTCCAGCTCGCGCACGTTGCCCGGCCAGGGGTAGGCCTCCATGGCCTGCAGGGCCGCGGGTTCCACCTGCTTGAGTGGGAGGTTCAGCTCCCGCGCGAACTTGCGGAGAAAGTGGGCCACGAGCACGGGGATGTCCTGGGGGTGCTCGCGCAGGGGATGGATCTGCACGGGGATCACGTTCAGCCGGTAGAACAGGTCCTCCCGGAACCGCTTCTGCTCCACGAGGCTGGCCAGATCCTCGTTGGTGGCGGCCACCAGGCGGAAATCGGCCTTCAGCGTGCGCGCGGATCCCAGCGGCGTGAACTCGCGTTCCTGGATCACGCGCAGCAGCTTCACCTGCAGGCTCGGAGGCATGGTGCCGATCTCGTCCAGGAAGAGGGTGCCGCCCTCCGCCTGCTGGAAGCGCCCCGCCCGATCGCTGCGGGCGTCCGTGTACGCCCCCCGCACGTGGCCGAAGAGCTCGTCTTCCAGCAGCGTCTCCGGAATCGCGCCGCAGTGGATGGGCACGAACGGTCCCTGGGAGCGCGGGCTCCACTGGTGGATCGCCCGGGCCGCCAGCTCCTTGCCGGTGCCCGAGGGCCCGGTGATCAGCACCGTGGACGGCGACGGCGCCACACGCCGCAGCAGGCTCTGGAGTTTCTGCCAGGCGTCGGAGCAGCCCACCATGGACGGGCCCTCGGCCTGGCCTTCGATCTGCTCCCGCAGCCGCTTGTTCTCCTGGTTCAGCTGCGCCTTCTCGATGGCCCGCAGCAGCGTGTGCTCCAGCTCCTCCGCGCGGAAGGGCTTGGGCACGTAGTCGTAGATCCCCATGCGCATGGCCTGGAGGGCGGTCTCCACCGAGGTCGAACCGGACAGCACCACCACCACCGTATCGGGCTTGGCCACGGCCTCCCGGGCCAGGTCGAGGCCGTTCAGGTCCGGCAGCATGAGGTCCACCACGGCCAGGTCGAACCGCTCGTTCCTCAGGAACTGGGCCCCCCGCCGGCCGGATCCGGTGCCGACGACCTCATGCCCGTGCCGGGACAGCAGCGTGCCCACCACATCGAGGATGGTAGGATCGTCGTCCACCAGCAGGGCCCGGGCTGGATTCATGCCTGTCAGAGTCCCTGGCCCGGGGCCCCCTGTCAAGGTTTGGACAGCCCAGGTAGACTGCCCCCATGCTCTCCAGATCCAGCCTGTGGCAGCGCCTGTCCGGGGCTTCGCTCTGGCCCCTGGCCTGGGCTCTCGCGGCCGCCTGTGCCGTGCCCTGGCTGCTTCCGGAGCGGTGGGATGGCCAGTTCGCCGCCCGGTGGCTGGTCCTTGGCGCCCTGGCTTGGCTCCTGACCCTGCCGCTGCTCCGATTTCAGCGGTGGGCCGTGGTCCCGCTTGCCCTGGGGCTGGCAGGCATCACCTGCCTGGGGCTTGCCCGCAAGGCCCGGTGGGAGGCGGCTTTGTCCACCGGCTTCCAGGCCCTGGAGGGCCGCATCGACGCTCCCTGGACCCTCCAGGGCGAGCGGCTGCGGAGCCGCCTGGAGGTATCCGCGCCCGAGCCGTTGAGGGGCCTCTCCCTGCCCCTCACCATCCCCGCCGGGGGCGAGCAGGCGCCGCCCCTCCCGGGCACGCCGGTCCGCCTGCGCGCCGAGTTGCGGCCCGTGCAGGCCGCTCCTGTCTTCCTGGCGGAGCGCCCCCTCTGGCGGGCCCGCAGCGACGAGGCCCCCAGGCGCATCCACTTGGCTTCGGCGCAGCTGATGGAGGCCACCGGACCGCCGGCGCCCTCCCTCCTGCTGCGCCTCCAGACCTTCGCCCGGCGACGCTTCGAGGCCCTGCCCCTGGGCGCCACCGCGAAGGACCTGTGGGGCGCCCTGGCCCTGGGCATCCCGCCGGCGGACGAGGCCCACTTCAGCGTCTTCGCCGAGAGCGGCACCATCCACATCCTGGTGGTGTCCGGCCTCCAGGTGACCCTCGTGATGGCGGCGGTGGAAGCCCTCCTGCGCCGCCTGCGCCTGCGGGGAGCCGCCGCCGGAGCCATCGCGGCGGGCCTGCTCTACTCGGGCCTGGTGGGCTTCTCGGCACCGGTGTGGCGGGGGCTCTTCATGGGCGTGGCCTGGGCCATTGGGCGCTCCAGCGGGTGGAAGCTGCCGCCGGTGGCGGGCCTGCACCTGGCCCTGCTGCTCTGGCTGCTGGGCCACCCGGCGGCGGGCGTGGAGCCGGGCTTCCTGCTGGCCTGGTGGGCCCTGCTGGGCCTGCTGTGGGGCGCGGAGCCCCTGGCTGGCCTGCTGTCGCCGCTGCTGGGCCGCCTCGCCCTGCCCTTCGCCCGGCTGGCTGCGCCCTGGCTGTCCACGATGCCGCTGCTGGCCCTGCTGCATGGCGGCGCGCCCTGGTGGGGCATCCTGGCCAACCTATTGGTGCTGCCCCTGGTGGCCTTCCTCACGCCCCTCTGCCTCCTGCTGATCCTGGTTCCCCTGCCCGGCCTCACCCAGGGCGCCGCGGTGATCCTCACCTGGATGGGCGACCGCCTGGTGCCTGCCCTCACGGGCATCGCACCCCTGGCCACGGGCCGGCTGTGGCCCTGGCTCCTGCTCACCCTGGGCTGGCTGGCCCTGGCGCACCTGCAGGGGACGCTGCGGCGCACCCGGGCGCTGACCGTGGGTCTCGTCGCGGCCTCTCTGGGGCTGCTGGCCTTCCGCGGTACCGGGCGGGCCCCGGAAACCCTGACGCTGGAGGCCGTGGACGTGGGCCAGGGCGACGCCCTGCTGCTGCGGGTGCCCGACGGCGACGCCACCCTCATCGACACGGGACCCGGGCCGTGGACGGGCCGCAGGCTCGCGCGGGTGCTGAGCCGGCGCGGCGTGCGGGAACCCGTGCACCTGGTGCTCACCCACGCGCACGGCGACCACGCGGGCGGTTGGGCCACCCTGGCGCGGATCTGGCCGCTGGCCTCGACCTCCGTGCCGGTCACGTCGGAGGAGGAGGACCCATGGGAAGCCTTCCGCCCCACCGGCGCCGATCCCGCAGGCCTGCTGCGGGGCGACGCCTGGGCCCGCGGCGAGGCCGCCTTCAGCGTACGCTGGCCCCAGCGGGCCTACGCCCTGCCGGACGCGAACATGACCTCCACCGTCCTTCGCGTGGCCTGGCGCGACCGCGAACTCTGGCTCATGGGTGACGCCCTGGCCATCCAGGAGCGTGACCTGCTGGACCTGGGCGATCCCGGCGCCTTCCCCCACCGCCTGCTGAAGGTGGGCCACCATGGCAGCCGCAATGCCTCGGATCCGGCCTGGATCTCGGCCCTGCAGCCCGAGGTGGCCGTGATCCCGGCGGGCCGGCGGAACCGGTTCGAGCACCCGCACCCTGAGACCCTCGCGACGCTGCATCTGGCAGGCGTGGCCGCCTGGATCACGGGGCCCCGTTCCGGCGTGCGCCTGTCCGCCGTTCCATCAGGATGGCGTATCGAGACCGGGGATGGCGCCGTCGCGCTCACGCCTCTTCGAAGAAGCCAGAAGCCCTGAGCCTATCCACCAGCCGCTGGCTGCCTTCGAGGTGATTGGCCTTCCACTGCGTCGGCGCCCCGGGTCCCACGTCGTTCACCACCACCAGCGCCCCGCCGCAGGGCACGCCGGCGGCGTGGCAGGCCGCGAAAACGCCCGTGAGCTCCAGATGCTCGGCCGGAGCCACGGAGGCCAGCAGGGCCGCGCCTTCCAGGGTCTTCGTGATGGCGGGCGGCACGGCCACGGCGTGCGGCGGCAGGGGCCCGGCAAGCGTGGACGCCCAGCGGATGCGTTCGAGACCGGGCCGGTAGGCGCCGCCGCGCACTTCCTCCAGCGAGGTGGCGATGGCCACGGAGGCCCACAGACACTCGAACAGGGCCAGCCGTTCGTCGTAGCGCCCGCAGGTGCCGAGGAAAAGCACCGCCTCTGGCCGCCGCTCCGCCAGCAGCCGTGCCGTGGCTGCCGCCGCCGTCACCGCGCCGATGCCCACCGTGGCGGTTTCCCAGCCGGGCGGCGGATCCTCCGCGAGGGGGCCCAGCTCGGGTGCGAAGGCAGACAGCAGGAGGCGCATGGGCCGATTCTACAGATGATCCAGGGCCCAGGCGGCGACGGGGATAGAGAGGCCGTTGCCCAGCAGCTTGTAGCGGGCCTCCAGGGGTACGCCCTCCGGGAAGCGGAATCCCTCGGGCAGGCCCAGCAGCCGCGCCACCTCGGCGGGTGAGAAGCGTCGCACGCCACGCTCTGTTCTCAGGAAGGAACCGCTGCCCACGAAGCGCTGGCCGTAGCCACCGATGAAGCAGGTGCTGCGGCGCTCCGCCGGCGTCACGAAGTCCATCCCGTGGCGGTGGCGGGCCAGGATCTCGGGCCGCAGATACAGCCCCTCATCCTCCTCCGCATCCAGGAAGTCTCCCAGGGGATGCGGAGGCAGGTCCGGCAACGGCCGCGTCGCCAGAGGCTTTCGCGCGGCCACGACGAACACGCGGGGTCGCTGGTTGGGCCGGCCGAAGCGGCTGGGGCAGGCCTCCAGGTCCAGATGGTGCATCCCGTGGGCCCGCAGCCGCGCCATCAGCAGGGCGTGGGCGTCCGAGCCCAGGAAGCCACCCACGTTCTCCAGCACCAGGCGCTCCGGCGGCGCCTGGTCGAACAGGTCCATAAGATGACGGAAGGCCCGGCAGCGGCGGTCCTCCAGGCCATGCTGGTTCCCCATGCGACAGAAGGGCTGGCAGGGCGGGCTCATGAGCCAGGTATCGGCGCCAGCAGCGGCCAGCTCCGCCAGCGGGATCGTGGCCAGCTCGCGGGCCTTCGGCGTCTCGCCATGGTTCAGGGCGTAGGTGGCATTGGCCGCCTCGCTCACATCATAGGCCGCCACCACGCTGCCCTTGGTCCCGAGAGCCAGACGCCAGCCTCCCAGGCCCGAGAACAGCTCGAGGACGCGCATCGGCCTAGCCGCAGCCGCAGCTTCCGCAGCCGCCGCAGGAGGCCGCGGCGGTCAGGGCCGTGCCTCGGGCCAGGCCCTGCCCTTCGATGAACAGGCGCAGCCCCATGACCACTGCAGCAGCCGCATCCGCCCAGGGGAACCAGCGATCCAGCAGCACTCCCGCCAGGAGCAGGCCGGCCAGTTCCAACAAGGCGCGGGTGCGGGCGGCATCCGAGGCCAGGCTGGGGTGGAGGCCCGCCTGGGCGCGCTTGACCCACCAGAGGGGCGCCAGGACGGCCAGGGCCGCGCCCGCCAGGATGAGCGGGGCGGAACCCGCCTGGGGCCTGCGGTCGCCCATGAGGGCCGCCGCGGCGGTCAGGATGGCGCCCAGGGCCAAGAGGCGCACCAGGTGGCTGGCGGCGCGGAGGGTCAGGCGCTCGCGCTCCAGACCCCGGTTGCCGAAGCCCTCCCGGACGCGCTGCCCCACCACCAGGGAGGGCAGGCCCAGCAGGAGCGCGGCGGCGCCGAAGGTCCAGAGGGCGATGGCACTTTGATCGAGGCCGAGCCAGAGGGGGGGTGCGCCCAGGAGCAGGCCCGTCGCGGCAGTGGCGAAGGCAGGGGCCGCAGAGGCATCCGCCTTCATCGCGTGAGCTTCCGGTACTTGATGCGGTGCGGGTCGAAGGGCTTCAGGCCCAGCACATCCTTGCGGTACTGCTCGTACTCCGTGTAGTTCCCGTCGAAGAACTGCACCTGGGAATCGCCTTCGAAGGCCAGGATGTGCGTGGCCAGGCGGTCCAGGAACCAGCGGTCGTGGCTCACCACCACGGCGCTGCCGGCGAAGGACTCGATGGCCTCCTCCAGCGCCCGCATGGTGTTCACATCCAGGTCGTTGGTGGGCTCGTCGAAGAAGAGCAGGTTCGATTCGCTCTTGAGGGTCAGCGCCAGGTTCAGTCGGTTCTGCTGGCCGCCGCTCAGCTCGGAGACCTTCTTCTGCTGGGCGTCGCCGGAGAACCCGAAGCGGCTCAGCCAGGCCCGGGCGTTGATGAGCTTGCCGCCCAGCTCGATCTGCTCGTAGCCGCCCGATACCGCCTCGTAGACGCTCTTGTCGGGGTTGAGACCCGCGCGGAGCTGGTCCACGTAGGCCATCTTCACCGTCTCGCCGAGCCGGATGGTGCCCGTGTCCGGCTGCTCCTGGCCCGTGAGCAGTCGCAGCAGCGTGGACTTGCCGGCGCCGTTGGGGCCGATGACGCCCAGGATGCCACCGCGGGGGATGGCGAAGCTCAGGTTCTCGAACAGCATGCGGTCGCCGTAGGCCTTGGAGACGCCCTCCAGCTCGGCCACCAGGTCGCCCAGGCGCGGGCCGCTGGGGATGTAGATCTCCAGCTCCTGCTCCTTCTGGCGGCCCTCCTCGCCGGCCAGCCGCTCGTAGTTGGCGATGCGGGCCTTGCTCTTGGTGTGCTGCCCCTTGGGCGACATGCGGATCCACTCCAGCTCGCGCTCCAGCGTCTTCTGGCGCTTCTGGTCGGACTTTTCCTCGCGCGCCAGACGGCCCTGCTTCTGCTCCAGCCAGCTGGAGTAGTTGCCCTTCCAGGGGATGCCCTCGCCGCGGTCCAGCTCGAGGATCCACTCGGCGACATGGTCCAGGAAGTAGCGGTCATGGGTGACGGCGATGACCGTGCCCTTGTAGTCCTGGAGGTGCTTCTCCAGCCAGGCCACGGTCTCGGCGTCCAGATGGTTGGTGGGCTCGTCCAGGAGCAGGATGTCCGGCTCCTGGAGCAGCAGCCGGCAGAGGGCCACGCGGCGCCGCTCGCCACCGGACAACACACCTATCTTGGTGTCCGGGTCCGGGCAGCGCAGGGCGTCCATGGCCTGCTCGAGGCGGGAATCCAGGTCCCAGCAGTCGTGGGCGTCGATCTTCTCCTGGAGCTCGGCCTGCATGGCCAGCAGCACGTCCATGTCCGCGTCGGGATCGGCGAACTGGTCACTGATGGCGTTGTAGTCCTTCAGCCACTTCACCTTCTCGGCGGCGCCCTCCTCGACGATCTCCCGGACGGTCTTATCGGGGTCCAGCTGGGGCTCCTGGTCCAGGATGCCCGTGGTGTAGCCCTTGCTGAGCACCGCCTCGCCGTTGAAGTCGTGGTCCACGCCGGCCATGATCCGCAGGACCGTGCTCTTGCCGGAGCCATTGAGCCCGAGGACGCCGATCTTGGCGCCATAGAAGTAGCTGAGAGATATGTCCTTGATGACAGGCTTGTTGTTGTAGATCTTGCTGACCCGCATCATCGAATAGATGATCTCGGGCTGATCTGATGTCGCCTTGGTCGAGGTCTTGGCCATGGTCCGCTCAAAAGGGCGATTCTATCGCGCCCGGCCTCGGGCCTCCGGCACGGTTTCCCACCCCCCGGGGGACCTGCCCGGACGTTTCGCGCTTTCCCGCGGCAAGGGCTTGCGTCGAAAGCCGTGGGTTTGTAATTTAAAGTCAACAAACCGCATATGCAGGCGAATCTACCGCCTGCCGGCCCGGGTGGCCTGGAGATTCCCATGAACCAAGTGGTGGCGCGATTCCTGAACGGGACGACCCTCAAGGGCCAGACCAACGACTTCCTTCCGGCGAAGGATCTCTTCCACATCTCCGCGAACGGTAGCATCGGCGCCAAGCCACTGGAGGTGAAAGTGCCGGACCTCAAGGCCCTGTACTTCGTCCGGAGCCTCCAGGGCGATCCGGAACACCAGAAGACCAACGAGTTCCCGCCCAACGCCCCGGCCCCGGGCCGTAAGGTCAAGGTCACCTTCAAGGACGGCGAGGTGCTGGTGGGTACCACGCAGGGGTACCAGCCGAGCCGGCCGGGCTTCTTCCTGCTCCCGGCCGACCCGCGCTCGAACAATGAACGGTGCTACATCGTGACGTCCGCCACTCAGTCGGTGGCTTTCGTCTAGATCGATCAGTCCAGCGCCGCCTGGGCCGCCGCCAGGGTGGCGATGGGCACGCGATAGGGGCTGCAACTCACGTAGTCGAGACCCACGCGGTGGAAGAAATTCACGCTGCGGGGATCACCCCCGTGCTCGCCGCAGACGCCCAGCTTGATGCCGGGGCGCGCCGAGCGGCCCTTCTCGCACGAGATGCGCACCAGTTCGCCGATGCCCTCCTGGTCCAGGCTCTGGAAGGGATCGTCCTCCAACAGCTTCTTGCCCACGTACTCGGGCAGGAAGGTGCCCGCGTCGTCGCGGCTGAAGCCGAAACCCATCTGGGTGAGGTCGTTGGTGCCGAAGCTGAAGAACTCGGCCTCCTGGGCGATCTTGTCGGAGGTGATGGCGGCCCGGGGAATCTCGATCATGGTGCCGATGGGGCAGGCGAACTGGGTGCCGCGCTCCTGATTCACCTGGGCGATCTCATCCAGCATCTCGGTCTTGGTATAGCTCAGCTCCCGCACGGTCCCGATGAGCGGCACCATGATCTCGGGGATGGCTTTCACGCCCTCGGCGGCCACGTTCAGCGCGGCCTCGGCGATGGCCCGGACCTGCATGCGGATGATCTCGGGGAAGGTGATGCCCAGGCGGCAGCCGCGGTGGCCCATCATGGGGTTGAACTCGTGGAGCTGCGTCACGCGGCGCTCCACGGTGCCGAGGTCCACGCCCAGCACTTCCGCCATTTCCCGCTGGCCCGCCTCGTCCTGGGGAAGGAACTCGTGCAAGGGAGGATCCAGCAGGCGGATGTTCACGGGCAGGCCGTCCATGGCCTTGAAGATGCCCTCGAAATCCTCGCGCTGGATGGGCAGGAGCTTGGCCAGGGCCTTCTTGCGGCCCTCGGTGTCCGTGGCGAGGATCATCTCGCGCACGGCGATGATGCGGTCGCCTTCGAAGAACATGTGCTCGGTGCGGCAGAGGCCGATGCCCTGGGCGCCGAAGGCCCGTGCCACGGCAGCGTCGTGGGGCGTGTCGGCGTTGGTGCGGACCTTCATGCGCTTGGCCTCGTGGCTCCAGGCCATGATCTTGGCGAAGCGCTGGTAGAGTTCGCTGTCCCCGGCCTTCAGGCGGCCGTCCACCAGCACCTGGTTCACCTCGGAGGGATGGGCGCTCAGCTTGCCGGCGAACACCTCGCCCGTGGAGCCGTCCATGGAAATCCAATCGTGGCCGGCCTTCAGCTGATGGTCGCCCACCTTCACCAGGCCCTTGGCCACGTCGATCTGCACGGCCGAGGCGCCGCAAACGCAGGGCTTGCCCATGCCTCGGGCCACCACGGCCGCGTGGCTGGTCATGCCGCCACGGGCCGTGAGGATGCCCTGGGAGGCCACCATGCCGGCGATATCCTCGGGGCTGGTCTCCACGCGCACGAGCACCACGGGGCCCTCCTGGGCCATCTTCTCGGCCTGCTCGGCCGTGAGGGCGATGCGCCCCGTGGCCGCGCCGGGACCGGCGTTCAGGCCCTTGGTGAGCAGGTGGCCCTCCTTGCGCAGGCGATCCTTCTCCTTGGGATCGAAGACGGGCGCCAGCAGCTGGGACAGGCTGTCGGCATCGATGCGCTTCAGGGCGGTGTGCGTATCGATGAGCCCCTCGTCCACCAGGTCGATGGCGATGCGGATGCCGGCCATGGCGGTGCGCTTGCCGTTGCGCGTCTGCAGCAGGTAGAGCTTCCCGCGCTCGATGGTGAACTCGATGTCCTGCATGTCCTTGAAGTGGGTCTCGAGGCGCTTGCAGGTGGCGTCCAGCTCCGCGAAAGCCGCGGGCATGGCCTCCTCCAGGCTCTTCAGGCCGGTACCATCGGCCTGCGCCCGGGTGATGGGCTGGGGCGTGCGGATGCCGGCCACCACGTCCTCGCCCTGGGCGTTGATGAGGTACTCGCCGTAGAACAGCTTCTCGCCCGTGGCGGGGTCGCGCGTGAAGGCCACGCCCGTGCCGCAGTCGTCGCCCATGTTGCCGAAGACCATGCTCTGCACGTTGACGCCCGTGCCCCAGTCATCGGGAATGCGATGGAGGCGGCGGTAGGTGATGGCGCGGGCCGTGTTCCAACTCTCGAAGACGGCGCGGATGGCGCCCCAGAGCTGCTCCATGGGCTCCTGCGGGAAGGCCTGGCCGGTCTCTTCCCGCACGATCTCCTTGAAGGCGGCGACGAGGGCCTTCCAGTCCTCCGCGCCGAGTTCGGTGTCCTGGTGCTTGTGGAGCCGCTCTTTCGCGCGCTCCAGCTCCGCCTCGAACAGCGCATGCTCCACACCCAGCACCACGTTGCTGTACATCGTGATGAAGCGGCGGTAGGAATCCCAGGCGAAGCGGGAATTGCCGCTGGCCTTCTCCAGGGCCAGCACGGTCTGATCGTTGAGCCCCAGGTTGAGCACCGTGTCCATCATGCCGGGCATGGAGACGCGGGCGCCGGAGCGGACGGAGAGCAGGAGCGGGTTCTCGTTGGATCCGAAGCCGCAGCCCCGCACACCTTCGAGCCACTTCAGGGCTTCGACCACCTCGGCCTTGAGATCCTCGGCGAGCTTGCGGCCATGGGTGTAGTAGGCGTTGCACTGCTCCGTGGTGAGCGTGAATCCCGGGGGCACGGGAATGCCCAGACCCGCCATCTCTGCCAGGTTGCAGCCCTTGCCTCCGAGAAGGTTGCGCATGGCCGCGCCGCCTTCGTTACGGTTTCCCCCGAAGGTGTAAACACCTTTGCTCATCAGATCCTCCACGCGGAACCTTCAGTGTATCCGCCGCGACAGATAAATGGCCTGCGGATGCGGAGATCCGTACACGAAAACGGACCACCTCGAAGGGTGGCCCGTTTGGGGATTTAACGTCGCAGCGACCTACTTTTCCACTCCTGTGGGGAGCAGTATCATCGGCCCTCCAGGTCTTAACGGCCGTGTTCGGGATGGGAACGGGTGTGACCCCTGGGGAAAAGCCGCGACGAA